>CAVRVK010000028.1:0-98144 GCA_963724565.1 uncultured Alphaproteobacteria bacterium | reverse complement strand
CATCAAGCTCCTAGCTGGTACGGCAAGGGTGTGCCAAGGACCTGACAACTCATGCGCTGCAGCAACCCGACTAGGGGTTGTGGACTAGATGCCGCCTGGCCTTAACCTCCGCCGATCAGAGTTGGGCAACAAGCAAATCCATGGGCCCCGATCCAAGTGGGGCCTCGTGCCGCTAATTGAAAGTGCGTTCAACTAGGACTGCTTGCGTCGATCCAACGATCTGGAAGTTCCAATTGACAGCGTGCTCCCTCGGGCGTGAGCACGTGATTGACCTTACCTGCGAGTTCATGGGGGATAAGCTCGCAGATGACGCTGATCCCGTAGCCGGCTTTGCTCTCAGCTTTGGCGGGGGGGCCGCCGGTCTCTTGCCATTCAATGACCAACCCGGCACGTGCGTTTCCGTTCAATTGCCGGCGCCACTCAACCGATACCTTGCCTTCCCGAGAGGAAAATGCGCCATGTTTTGCGGCGTTGGTGGCCAGCTCGTGGAGCACCATTGCCAGGGTTTGACCAGCCTCCGCGGTCAGGATCACTTCGGGGCCGCCGATCTCGGTATTGTTGCCTCCGGCATAGGGCGCCAGTTCCCGCCGCAGCAGCTCCGCCAGCGGTATGCCCCGCCACCGTCGCTCGCTCAGTAGCTCGTGTGTTTGCGCCATCGATCTGAGGCGACCATCAAAGGCGGCAACGAAGTGTTCCAACGAGCTGCTCGCGTTCAATGTCTGAGCGGCAACGGCGCTGGCAGTTGCGAGGACGTTCTTGACGCGGTGGTCGAGCTCGGCATTCATCGCCTGCAGATGTTCTTCCGCCCGTTTGCGCTCGGTGATGTCTATGCTGACGCCGACGACCCGGTGTGGGTGTCCTCTGTCGGTAAAGGAAAGGAAACAGCGGGTCTCGACCCATCGCAGCTCGCCGCCAGGACGAATGATGCGATACTCTACCTTATATTCGCGCCGGCGCTCACGGAACGCCTCGCTGCGGACCTGTTCTACCTTTCCGATGTCGTCGGGATGCACGCCGGCCAGGCATTCGCTGCGTGCTAGCTCGGTAGTGCCCTCAGGAAAGCCGTGGATGGCCGCATAGCCGCTCAGAAATCTGCATGATCTCCGTGTCGGTGTCATACGCGAACGTACCAACGAGGCCAGCCTTTGCTGCCAGGGCAAGCTGTATGTTGCGCTCGGCCAGCGCCTGTTCCGCGTGTTTGCGCTCTGTAACGTCGATCTCGGCTCCCATCCTTCGCACAGGCTTCCCAGCTTCGTTGCATGAGATGAGCACACGCGACTCGATCCACCGCACCTGACCGTGGCGGAATATCCGAAATTCCAGGACGAACTCTCTTTCGCCATTAGTGAATGCGCGGCGAGCGACGGCGTCCAACGGCGGCAGATCGTCCGGATGCACCAGCGCGCGCCAATCTTCGCGTGAGATCTCGGGCGTGCCCTCGGGCAGCCCATAAATGGCCGCACAACCTGGTGACAGCTGCAATTTTCTTGTGCCTTCATCGTACATGAAGCTGCCAATGCGCGCGATCTTTCCAGCGAGATCGAGTTGTGCATTGCGTTCCGCGAGGCGCGCCTCGGCACGCCTGCGGTCGGTAATGTCCTCAATTACGGAGACGAAATAGTCCACGCCGCCGTTCGCCTTCCGCACGCAGCCGACGCTGAGACTTGCCCAGACGATGTCGCCATCCTTGTGGACATAGCGCTTTTCCATGCTGTAGCTGTCGGCTTCGCCGACGAGTGCTTTGTTGAGCACCGAAAGATTGGTTGCAAGATCGTCTGGGTGTGTGAGGTCCTGGAAGGTTCTCGCCTTGAGTTCCTCGACGGAATAACCAAGCATCCGGGCGAAACTGTTGTTGGCACGCAGAATTGATCCGTCGGGATCCACCAGCACAACGCCCACCGCCGCATTTTCAAACGTTGCCCGGAAGCGTGCCTCGCTGTCGATAAGCGCGCGCCGCGCCTCAACCTGCTCCGTCCTGACCTCAGAGAATAAGAGCGCGCCGCCAATATTTCCATCGGCCCGGCGCCAGGGCGCCATGGACCAGCGCACCCAGTCGATGCGGCCGTCTTGACGCGCGAATTGGTCTTCTTCCTGCGACAACTCCTCACCGGCCAGCACGCGGGCATGAACGTCGCGCCAGCGTTGCGGGATGTCGGGAAAGGTCTCGTAATGCGACCGGCCAATGAGTTGTGCGGTTTGGGGAAGACGGAAATCAACGACGAACCGACGCGAGACGGCGAGGTAGCGCATCTCGCGATCGAACATGGCAATCGCTGCCGGCGCGTGCTCGACGAACACCGCCAGCTGCGCCTGTCGTTCTGCGAGGTCCGCTTCGGTCCGCTTGCGTTCGCTGATATCGACAAGCATGTTGACGGCACCGGTCAATCGTCCGGATTCATCGAACAGTGGCGTCGGATAGGGGATGAAAGAAATCCGCGTGCCGTCGGGGCGCTCGGCTACTGCTTCCATGCCACGGATCGGTCGCCCCTGATGCAGCGCCATCGCCATTGGGCACTGGTCGTGCGGCAGCCGCGTGCCATCCGGCCAATAGAGCTTCCAGGAACCGCAGAACTTTGTCTCGCCAAGCTCGGGGCGGCAGCCCCAAAGCGCGGCCGCAGCCTCGTTGAAAAAGGTGAGGCGCCCCTCAGCGTCCGTCATGTAGATCGCGGCAGGAAGTGCCTCGATTGCTTCCCGAGGCAACGCATTGAAGGCGCCCAAGGTGGTGGGTCGCGTCTTGCCGTTGACTTCGGTCGTATTCATTGGCTGTGCCCCGACTCTTCTCAGTGCTGAACTCCACTCGTTTGCGGCAGTCGACTTCAGACTGAACGGTACAGATGCCATACCTGACCAATTGGCCAAGACTTTCGATCTTCCGTATGCCCACTTCAGGGGAGACCTCCGCGTGCCCTCGGCACTATCACGACATCAGAGCTGGCAACACGGCAACCGCGCTAGCCAAACGGCCAATTTGGTTCAAGAGGACGCGTGCGCAACGCGCATTGTTGAACCTAGGGTTGTGCGAACGGCCGGCAACTGAAGGAATAGGTAAAAACCCCGAAAGAATGATCCAAGATACACATCCCACGCGCGATCGGGTGCCGGTTTCGAGCTGGACGCATTAACCTGAGCTAAAAGGCGACGCTCCGACGTATGGCTGTCAGACCAACGACGAATGGAAGCGGCTTGGTCTCCTGAGGGTCAAAATGCAACTCTGACGGCGGCTGCGATCGAGTTCGCTTACCCCTCGAATGTGTTGCAGAAGTCGATCTGCCGTCTGATAGGTGGCACTACAGAAAGAATCGCATCCTATGCCGCTGGTGCGAGCGGGAATCTTCATTCACGAGCGAGCCTGCGAAGGAATCGAATTCTGCGCTTGCTTGGGCACGCACGCTCCAAATCAGTTTTGCAACACATTCCCCTCAACTCCGGACATGTGCGACCTCCGCTCGAAAGATCTCACATGTGCCGGAACCGGAAGTTGTTAGGCCAAGTACAGATCACGAGGGTGACGAACCTTGACGCGAAAAGCCGTGCCGGACCCAGCCGGCACGGCGCGCCGAACTTACGGCTTGAACACGAAGCCCGGCTTGATGGCCACGTCGGCGGGAATCGCCGGGCAGGTCGGAGAACAGCTCCGGGTGCTTGGCCATCACGTTGAGGATGTGCTTGGGCTCGACGTGCTTGTTGACGTCGAAGATCGCCTTGATCACGCCGAGCCGGTGCAGCGTGTCCTGCGCCTTCCACAGCGCACGGTAGTTGTGAGCCGAGATGCGGCGGTCCACCTGCTGGATGTTGTACTGCATCGCGGTCTCGGCGACGTCGATCTTCAGCCCGGGAATCCAGCGCGTGCCGATGGCGGCCGCCTGCTTCGGGTTGGGCGCATCCATTGGTCGGCCTCGGAAACGCCCGCCAGGAATTTCTCGATGGTCTCGCCGTTCTTCTCCACCCACGGCCGCAGCGTGACGTTGAAGCCGAGATAGGAGATGACGTCGCCGCCGCGGATCACTTCGATCGCCGCCGGGCACATCCTTCATGCCGATGACCGGCACCGGGTCCCAACACGACATAGGCGTCGACGCCTTTGGCGAGCAGCGCGACATTCATTTCGGGCGGTGGTGTGTTGACGAGCGTCACGTCGCTCACCGCAAGGCCGGCCTTCTCCAAAAGCCCCAGGATGTAGAGGTGATTGATCGTGCCGAACGAGGTGGCGATCTTCTTGCCCTTGACGCTCTTGAGGTCGCCTTTGACGATGCCGAAGTCCTTGCCGGCAATCAGCGCGAGCGTCGCATCCGAACCGAGCTTGGTGGCGTTACCGCTGAAATTGCCGAAGAACACGAGGTCCATGCCGCGCAGGATCGCGCCGATCGAGGGCACGCCGGCCTGCACCATATCGGTCTCACCCGCCTGCAGCGCGTTCAGCGCGTCGACGCCGGTGGCGTAGGGTCGCGCGATCGTCACGTCGAGACCCTGCTTCTCGAAGAAGCCGCGCTCCACGCGATCGGCAGCGCCAGCATGTCGATGGCGGCGACCATGCCGACCTTGAGCTTCACGGGCTCCTTCGCCTGCGCCATTGCCAGCGACGGCAGCAGCAGCAGGCGCACACGAAAGTGATGATGACGTTGCATGAGTCTCAACCTCCCGGTGGCAGCGGCTCGACGCGCCTCACCCAATAGGGCCGGGCGATGCTGGCGAGATCCGCGCGTTTCACTCCCCGAACTTCCACGGCATTATCTTGCGTGCCTGAGACCCTGCCGTAGGTCTGCAGCAGCTGAACATGAAACCGCTCCGGGGGGAACGGCAGCGTGACCAGGATATTCACCTTCTCGCCGCCGGCCGGGAAGTCCACGACCTTGCCCGGCACCGCCAGCGTCAGCCAAATCTGCCACGCGAGGTAGAGTGCCGCCACCGCCAGCAGCACATGGGTCTTTCGCGACTTGAGGGCCTCGCGCAGCATGGCTCAGGCCGCGCGCACGAGTTGCAGCACGCGGCCCGTGAGCGCCTTGAAGGCGTCGTTCTCGTTGAGGGCGTCCCAGGAGCGGGGGCGGGGCAGGTCGACGCCGATCTCGTCCAGCTTGCGGCCCTTGGACAGCACCACTACGCGGTTGGCGAGAAAGACTGCTTCTCCCACGTCGTGGGTAATGAAGATGACGGTGGGACGCTTCTCCTGCCAGATGCGGGTGAGCTCCTCCTGCAGGGTCATGCGCGTCTGGGCATCGACGCTGGCGAACGGCTCGTCCATCAGCAGCACGTCGGGCTCGTTGGCGAGCGCGCGCACCACGCCGACGCGCTGCTGCATGCCGCCCGACAGCTCGTTGGGATAGCGCCCGGCCGCCTCGGTGAGCTTGGCGAGCGCCAGGTACTCGTGCGCGATTCTCTCGCGCTCGGCCCGGCCGACGCCGCGCATCTTGGGGCCGAAGGCGACGTTGTCGAGCACGGTGCGCCAGGGGAACAGCGCGAACGACTGGAACACCACGCCGCGGTCGGGGCCGGGGCCCTTCACCGGCCGGCCGCCGACCAGGATCTCGCCGCCGGTCAGCGGGATGAAGCCGGCGATCATGTTGAGGATGGTGGTCTTGCCGCAGCCGGAGGGCCCGACGATGGAGACGAACTCGCCTTCGGGCACCTCGAGCGACACGTCGTGCACGGCCGTGACGTGCTTGCCGGCGTAGGGGTCGAAGTAGGTCTTCGACAGGTTGCGAATGGTCAGGCTCTTCACCGCGTCACCAGCCCCCAGCGCTGCCCCGTGGCGCGCTCGATCGGCGCCAGGATCCAGCTGTCGACGATGTACCAGAGAATGCCGAGAATGATCATGCCGAGCAGGATCTCGACGACCGAGCCGGCGCGGCGCGCATCGAACATGAGAAAGCCGATGCCGCTGGTGCCGACGATGATCTCGGCCGCGATCAGCGCGCGCCAGCCGTAGCCGAGGCCGTTGCGCAGGCCGGTGACGATGTTGGGCAGCGCGCCCGGCAGCACCACCTCCCACAGGATGCGCGGGCGCGAGGCGCCGAGGCTGAGCGCGGCGCGGTGCATGTCGATCGGGATCGAGCGCACGCCGAGCACGGTGTTGAGCACGACGGGGAAGATCACCGTGTAGACGATGACGAAGGTCATGGTGACGAGGCCGTAGCCGAACCAGATCACCAGGATCGGCAGCCAGGCGATGTCGCCGATGGCCTGGAAGAACAGCAGCAGCGGCCACAGCGCGCGTGTGCGCGCGCTGGCTGATGCCGATCAGGATGCCGAGCGGAATGCCGAGCGCGATGCCCCAGAACGCGCCGACGCCGAGGCGCACCACGCTGTCCTGCAGGTATTCGGGCAGGATGCCCTTGTAGACGAGGTCGGCGAACGAGCGCGCCACGTCGGCCGGTCCGGGCAGGAACACGCGCGGGAACAGCGCCGAGCTCCACCACCGCCCACCACAGCACGACCAGCGGAATGAACGGCACGATGGAGGCGATCGCCGGCCAGCGCGCGGTGAGCCGCACGTAGGCGCCCCAGGCTTTCTGCAAGGCTGCGGTCATGCGGGCTGCACCATGCCCCAGCGCTCGATGGTGGCGCGCTCCAGCGGGGCCAGCACCAGGCGGTCGATCAGCAGCCACAGCACGCCGATGACGATCATGCCGAGCACGATCACCTCGGTGCGGTAGAAGTCGCGGGCGACGAACAGCATGTAGCCGAGGCCGGCGTTGGTGGCGATCATCTCGGCTGCGATCAGGCCGCGCCAGGCGAAGCCGAGGCCCGTGCGGATGCCGGTGACGATGTTGGGCAATGCGCCCGGCAGCAGCACCTCGGTCAGCATCGTCCAGCGCCCGGCGCCGAGGGAGGCCGCCGCGTTGCGCACCGGCCAGCGGGATGGTGGAGACGCCGAGCAGCGTGTTGTAGGTGACGATGAAGAATACCGCGTTGAAGATGACGAAGGTGATGGCGCCGAAGCCGTAGCCGAACCACAGCGTGGCGATGGGGATCCAGGCGATGCCGGCCAGCACCGAGAAGAAGCGCAACAGCGGCGTGAGGAAGGTGGAGACGACCGGGCTCACGCCCATGGCGATGCCGAGCGGGATGGCGGCCAGCAGCGCCAGCGCGGTGCCGACGAGCACGCGCAGCAGGCTGGCGCCGATGTGGCCTGACGAGCGAGCCGTCGCGGATGCCCTCGACGGCGGCCTGCGACGACGCGGTCAAGGTGCGGGAACAGGCGCGGGTTGACGTCGAAATAGGGGACGAGCACGGCCCACAGCACGACCAGGACGCCAAACGGCGCGAGGAACTGCAGCGCCGAGGATAGCTGGTGCCTGAGACGCATGAAGTCCTGAGGGGAAGTCCGTTGCGCTGGGTGCCGAGCGGCCAGGAATTCTAACGGAGGGATCGGGAGATGTCTGCTGAGGGTCAATGAACGAACCCGCTCACGCGGGAGAGCGCTGCGCGCAGGATGGAGTCTGTGGCGACCGGCGCGGTAACTGGCTGATCGGGAGAGGATGACGGGGCGGGCGCTCCGTCTTGAGGATCGAGGGGTTCGCAACCTCCAACCTCAAGACAGGAGCCCCCGATGAGCGAGAAGCCCATCAGTGATCTTCGCCGCCGCATGCTCGAAGACATGGCGGTCCGCAAGTTCGGCGAGAAGACCAAGCACGACTATATCCGCCACGTCGAGAGCTTCGCCAAGTTCCTCGGCCGCTCGCCCGACACGGCAACGGCAGAGGATGTGCGCCGCTTCCAGGTGCATCTGACCGAGAGCGGCGTGCAGCCGCCGACGCTCAACAGCTCGGCCTCGGCGCTGCGTTTCTTCTTCGGCATCACGCTGGACCGCGCCGAGCTCGCCCGCCATCTGGCCCGCGTGCACTACCCGCGGAAGCTGCCGCGCGTGCTCTCGCCCGAGGAGGTGGGCCGCCTTCTGGAAGCGGCACCCGGCCCCGGCCTCAAGTACAAGGCGGCCTTGAGCATCGCCTATGGCGCAGGTCTCAGGGCCGGCGAGGTCATGATGCTGCGTGTCAGCGATATCGACTCCAAGCGCATGCTGATCCGCGTCGAGCAGGGCAAGGGCAAGAAGGACCGGCATGCGATGCTCTCGCCGCAGCTGCTCGAGCTGCTGCGCGCGTGGTGGCTGCAGTGCCGCTCGCAAGGCTGGCTGTTCCCGAGCCGCGATCCGCTGCTGCCGATCACGGCACGGCAGCTCAACCGCGTCTGCCACATGGCGGCGGAGGCAGCGGGCCTGGGCACCTGGGTGTCGCCGCACACGCTGCGGCACAGCTTTGCCACGCACCTGCTGGAGAACAGCATCGACGTGCGCGTGATCCAGGTGCTGCTCGGGCACGCCAAGTTGGAGACGACGGCGCGCTACACGCACGTCGCCACCAACGTGCTGCGCGCGGTCACCAGCCCGCTCGATCGGCTGGTGCCGCCGAGGCCAGAGACGGAGAAGCCGCCGGCATAGCCGGCACGTCGTGGCTCGGCCTGCTCTGGAGGTCGCGGACATCTTCCGCGACCACGGCGCCGCTTGGCGTGAAGCCAACCGCGGCCACGTGAGCCTCGCCCAGATGAAGGTGATGAGCGCCATCGAGAGCTGCCGCACGGCGGCCCTCGGCGGGCACGTCGCGCGCTGCGAGGACTGCTGCCCATACGACCATCGCCTACAACAGCTGCCGCAACCGGCATTGCCCGAAGTGCCAGGGCGCGGCGGCGCGCACGTGGATGGAAGAGCGGGAGGCCGAGCTGCTGCCCGTGCCCTACTTCCACATCGTCTTCACGCTGCCGGCGGCGATCGGCGACATCGCCTACCAGAACAAGGCGCGTGATCTACGATCTGCTGTTCAAGGCCTCGGCCGAGACCATGCTCACAATCGCCGCCGACCCGAAGCACCTGGGCGCCAGGATCGCCATCACGTCGGTGCTGCACACCTGGGGCTCGGCCATGACGCATCACCCGCACGTGCACATGATCGTGCCGGGCGGCGGTCTCTCGCCCGGACGGCGAGCGCTGGATCGCGTGCCAGGCCCAACTTCTTCCTGCCCGTGCTGGTGCTCTCCAAGCTGTTCCGGCGGCTGATGCTGGAGAAGCTCGTTGCCGCGCACAAGGCCGGCAAGCTCACGTTCTTCGGCGAGCATGCGCATCTCGCCGACGACGAAGGCCTTCGCCGCCTTCCTGGCGCCGCTGAAGAGGACGCGGTGGTTCGTCTACTCCAAGCGCCCCTTCGCCGGGCCGAAGGCTGTGCTCGCCTACCTGTCGCGCTACACCCACCGCGTCGCCATCTCGAACCGGCGGCTGATCGCAGCCGACGCCGAGCAGTGTCACCTTCAAGGTCAAGGACTACCGCATCGAAGGGCCAGGCCGCTACACGACGATGACGCTCAGCCCGGGCGAGTTCATCCGCCGCTTCCTGCTCCACGTGCTGCCGAAGGGCTTCCATCGCATCCGCCACTACGGGCTGCTCGCCGGTACTGCCAAAGCCGAGATGGTCGCCAAGGCTCGCGACTTGCTGGCGGTGCCCGCAACCGAGCCGGAGGCCGACGAGGACATTGCGACGGAGCACGTCCAGCAGTGCCCCTGCTGCGGCGGTCGCATGCACATCATCGAGACCTTCGAGCCCGGCACCCACCCGAGCCATTGGCTCGTCGGCGCCTGTGGCGCCATCAGGATCGACACGTCATGAGCACCATCGACCTGACCTACACCGTCGCGCTTCCTGCTAGCTGGTCAGCGACCGGCTGCGATGATGCTCGCGCAATGCAGCGTCGAACACCACATTCGCCGCCCCGATCATGGCTGTCGCGTACCGCTATCGGTGCCGCAACCAGTCCAAATGCGCTCACCGACAGCCGTGATCGACAGCGCCAGGCCCCGATCCCATCACCGCCACCCGGGCCGCCGCGGCCAAATCCCCATAGCGCCTGAGGCACCCTCGCTGCCCACCTCTCGCGGGTTCCTTCCCTGGAGGCTTTCGAACGCCGGCCCCAGCGCGTGTGGCGCCGTCCGTGAAGGGCCGGCATCCGAAACCCTTCACACAACTTGCCTTCTTGACGGCATGCATGGGACGTCAGCTTTCACCCGCATATCGGAAGTGGCGGCAGAGCTTCCTTGGAGGTGATGCGGAGCGTGCGTTAGTAATTGAAGTAACTGAAGGTGCATTTGGGTGGTCGATGCCGCCTGGCAGGGGGCCGATCGCCGAGCGATGGGCAACCGACGGCCTCCGTGGGTTCCAAGCTAGTGCGCATACTGCATATTTGAAGGCAACTTCGGGTGCAGCCACCCCGTTCCACCATCCTCGTAGCCAAACTCAGGGACGGCGAGGTCAAGTCTGTCGGCAAACCAAGCCGAGACTAGGCCACGATGACACCAATGGGGATCCGGGGGTGGCCGCTCGAAACATAAGAGCGCGATGGAGCGCGCCTCGGCTAGTTCTTCGAGGTCAGCAACCACCTTCGCTGGGTCGAGCAACCGAAGCAGTGCGTCGTACCGACTGCGATACTCCCCCTCATCTGCGGACGCAAACCAAGGTCCGGGCGCCAACGCACGGTACATGCGATAGCCACGCTGACCGCGAGGTGTGCCTCTGCTGATGCCAATACGCGCATAGGTGTCCGGCAGCTTTACGGGCAAGGCGGTCGAGCTTGGTGACAAGCAGCGTGTCCCCCTTACGGATGAACTGGAGCGCTTGCTCTAGCTTGGCCCTCTGAGCCACCGAGCTGATTTGCTCCGCAAAGAGTTCCTCTGCACCCGCGTCACGAAGGTCACGTTCCTGGGCTTCGAGCCCAGCCACTTGTTCAACCGTGGATGTGCGTGCGTAGCCGACGAGCATGAGCATGTGTCCCAATAGGATTTTAGAGATCCTAGGGAGCGTGTCCTAAAATGCAATGGTATTTCTATTGGGACACCTAGAAAGACCTGACGGGACATCCTTTGAGGGAAGGCTGTGGGGGACGTTCTAACGAAGCGCGCGTTGCCCCTGCGGTGGCCCTCTTGCTCGCAAACCGAAATCACAACGCGGATCGTGTCCTTGCCTCCCATTCGCGCGCGTGCTTTCCTTAACTCACAACCATTGCTTGTGACGTGCAATATTTTTGGTCGGAGGTGCTTCGGCCACTGACAAAGCGGTGCTGGGGATGCGGGATGTTGGGGGTGTTTGTTGAGGGCGGGCGGTTTCAGCTGATCTGTGGGTTGCCGGTTGTTCGACCCCGCTATCTGGATGAAGGCGCGGTTTCGGCGCTGGAGACGTTCTCCAAGCGCTATGATGCGTTGCTCGGGTCGGCCAGCAGACTACCGACAATGCCACCAGCCGCCGGGCAGGAGAAGCTGAGCGAGGAGGAGTTGGCACGTGCCAGGTTACCAGTCGCTCTTCCAGCCGGCGTCGCACGAAGGTCGGGCACGCTCGCTGTTGCAACCTTAACGAGGGCCGGCACGGCCGCCGGACGCTCCGTCCACCGCTGAGTTCGAGGATCACAGCTGGGCACGTAGCGCCACCCGTGAATGCGCCTGCTTGCCCCCGCGCTGGATAGCCCACCTATGACCCACGCAAGGTTCAGAATTCGACGCGCTTCTGCCTAAGCAATTGGAAACACTGGTGAGCCCGGTTGGGATCGAACCAACGACCACCTGATTAAAAGTCAGATGCTCTACCGCTGAGCTACGGGCCCGTCACCTTGGCGCTTGGCCAGCCGACACACGTCCGCTGCGCGCTACAGCGCCGAAACATGGCGGCGTCTGCGCGGGGTGTATGCACCGAGCGGCACGAGGCGTCAATGACACGGCTACATCCATGGCCATCGGGACAACCGAAGGCAAAGCAATGACCGGGCCGGGAAAATAGCGCCTCGTCCTCACGCATAGGCGAAGTTGGGCTCCAGGCCCAGCAGGTAGGCGCCGGTGTCCTGCAGGTGCGATTTGCGGCCCTGGGCCTGCTGCATCACGGTGCGCAGATCGCGCAGGCGCCGCTCGAACGGACCGGAGGCGAAAATGGCGTTGGCGCCGGCGATCTGCCAGGCAACATCGGCCACCGCCGCAGCTTCGTGAATGGCAAAGGTCGCCGCCATGCGGATATCCATGCGCTGCGGCACGGTCAACGCGCCCGCCGACACGACGCCTTGCCAGACGCGGTCCGCCGTCCCCTCGACGTAGCCGCGGGCCGATCGCAGCCGCGCCTCCGCCTCGCCGATCTGGAAGTGCACCAGGTGGCTCTCCAGGAGCGACTGCCGGGCGAGCCATGGCCGCTTCTCCTTGGCGAGCGCGATCACGGCGTCGAGCATGGCCCGCGCCACGCCCAGCGCCACGGCCGAGAAGCCGAAGGCGAAGAGGCTGTTGAGCGGAAACTTGTAGAGCGGACCTGCAAGCCGCACCTCGCTGATGTAGTCCCGGCCGATGGAGTAGCCGTCGGGAACGAACTGGTCCTTGAACCTGAAGCCGCCGCTGTTGGTCGCCTTGAGGCCCACGGAGTTCCAGTTGTCGATCCATTGCGCATCTGCGGCCGGGACCAGGAAGATGCGCGTGTTGAGACCGGCGGTCGCAGCCACCGGCGCACCGGTGCGATCGAAGACCTGCGCCATCAGGCCGAGCCAGGTGGCATGCCGACTGCCGCTCGACAGCGTCCATTCCCCGCTCAGCCTGTGGCCACCCTCGACCTCGTCGGCCCGCGATTTGATGGGCGGGCCCCAGCTCAAGGCGGCGCGAGGACCGCCCCAGATCCGCTGAGCCACTTCCGGCTCCAGCGCGGTGGCGGTCAAGGCGCAACCGTTGATCTGGCCCACGCACCAGGCCGTGCTCGCGTCGAGCTTGGCCAGCGCCTCCATGACGCGAAACCAAGTGACTGGATCGACTTCCTCTCCGTCGTAGGCGCTGCGGCAGCAGCAGGCGAAACAGGCGCTGCTCGTGCAGCGCATCCACCAGCTCGGGAACGAGCTGCCCCAGCGCCTCGTTGGCGGCGGCCGATCGCTCGATCAGCTCCGCAATGCGGGCGACGCGTTCGATGGGGCTGCCCGGCGGCGATGAACCTGCACTCCCGGGCATGCCCGCGACGCTCCTGCTGCCTGCGCTATCCCGCCTGGAGGGACCACCATAGCACGGAGACGGGCAGCTGCTATCCGCTGGCCATGCAGCGGCGAGCGGCCCTCATCCCACCTCGGCCGCATGAAGACCCGGCAAGAAAAGAGGGCCGGACAATGGTTCCGGCCCCCTGGTCGATGCTTCGTGAGCTACAGGTGCTGGGCGCTAGAAGTCCATGCCGCCCATGCCACCCATCCCGCCCATGCCACCGCCGCGGCATCGGCGGGCGCTGCCTCCTTGGGACGCTCGGCCACCATCGCCTCGGTGGTGATCAGCAGGCCGGCGATCGAGGAGGCGTCCTGCAGGGCGCAGCGCACCACCTTGGTGGGGTCGATCACGCCGTCGGCGACGAGATCGCCGTACTCGCCAGTCTG
Organism: uncultured Alphaproteobacteria bacterium; assembly: GCA_963724565.1. Lineage (GTDB taxonomy): Bacteria > Pseudomonadota > Alphaproteobacteria > Rhizobiales > Hyphomicrobiaceae > AWTP1-13. The sequence continues at coordinate 84,740 of CAVRVK010000028.1, read as the reverse complement.
GGCGTTGTAGCCGAACGCGTACTTGGCGTTATCGAGGATCTTGCCGACGACGATCGAGCCGTCCTCGCCCGCGTTCTGCACGATCTGGCGGGCCGGCACCTGCAGGGCCTTGCGCACGATGCCGATGCCGATCTTCTGGTCGTCGTTGCTGCCGCGCAGGCTTTCGAGCACGGTGGCCGCCCGCAGCAGCGCCACGCCGCCGCCGGGCACGATGCCTTCCTCGACGGCCGCGCGGGTGGCATGCAGCGCGTCGTCGACGCGGTCCTTGCGCTCCTTCACCTCGATCTCGGTGGCGCCGCCGACCTTGATCACCGCCACGCCGCCGGCGAGCTTCGCCAGCCGCTCCTGCAGCTTCTCCTTGTCGTAGTCGGAGGTGGTCTCCTCGATCTGCGCCTTGATCTGCTTGATCGCGGCCCTCGATGTCGGTCTTCTTGCCGGCGCCGTCGACGATGGTCGTGTTGTCCTTGTCGATCGACACCTTCTTGGCGCGCCCGAGCATGTTGAGCGTCACGTTCTCGAGCTTGATGCCGAGGTCCTCGCTGATCAGCTGGCCGCCGGTGAGGATGGCGATGTCCTCCAGCATGGCCTTGCGGCGGTCGCCGAAGCCCGGCGCCTTGACGGCCGCGACCTTGAGGCCGCCGCGCAGCTTGTTGACGACGAGGGTGGCGAGCGCCTCGCCCTCGACGTCCTCGGCGATGATGAGCAGCGGCTTGCCCGCCTGCACCACCGCCTCCAGCAGCGGCAGCAGCGGCTGCAGGGTGGAGAGCTTCTTCTCGTTGATGAGGATGTAGGGGCTCTCCAGCTCGACCAGCATCTTGTCGGCGTTGGTGATGAAGTAGGGCGAGATGTAGCCGCGGTCGAACTGCATGCCCTCGACCACGTCGAGCTCGGTCTCGAGGCTCTTGGCCTCCTCGACCGTGATCACGCCCTCGTTGCCGACCTTCTTCATGGCCTCGGCGATGATCTTGCCGATCTCCCTGTCGCCGTTGGCCGAGATGGTGCCGACCTGGGCGATCTCGTCGTTGGAGGTGACCTTCTTGGACTGCTTCTTGAGCTCGTCGATCACCGCGGCCACGGCCTTGTCGACGCCGCGCTTCAGGTCCATCGGATTGGAGCCGGCGGCCACCGACTTGGCGCCCTCCCTGACGATGGCCTGGGCGAGCACGGTGGCCGTGGTGGTGCCGTCGCCGGCGACGTCGGAGGTCTTGGACGCGACCTCGCGCACCATCTGCGCGCCCATGTTCTCGAACTTGTCCTCGAGCTCGATCTCCTTGGCGACGGTGACACCGTCCTTGGTGACGCGGGGGGCGCCGAACGACTTCTCGAGCACCACGTTGCGGCCCTTGGGGCCGAGCGTGATCTTGACGGCATTGGCGAGAATGTCGACGCCGCGCAGCATGCGCTCGCGGGCGTCCTGTGAGAACTTGACGTCTTTGGCTGCCATAGCTGGCTACTCCAAGGTATGGGCCTGAGGCCCTTGCAGTTATCGCTTCGTCAGATCGATCCGGAGCATGGCCGAAGGGCCTTAGCCGCTTCGGCCGCCTGCGTATCTGTTTCCCCATCCGCGGGCCTCGGCGCGCGTTGAGAAGCTGATCCTCGGAATGAGCCCGAGGATAGCGGCGGAGAGGGCCGCGACTAAGGCCGCGGCGCGCACCGATGCTTTTCCCTCGATGATGCCGAGGATGTCGCTCTCCTTCATGATGAGCAGCTCCTGGCCATCGATCTTGACTTCCGTGCCGGACCACTTGCCGAACAGCACGCGATCACCCTTCTTGACGTCGAGCGGAACGAGCTTGCCGCTCTCGTCGCGGGCGCCGGGCCCGACGGCGATGATCTCGCCTTGCATCGGCTTTTCCTTGGCCGTGTCGGGGATGATGATCCCGCCGGCGGTCTTGGTGTCCTCCTCGATGCGTCGCACGACCACGCGGTCGTGCAGAGGGCGAAACTTCATGGCCTCTACCTCACTGTACTGAACGAATTTGCCAACTGCCCAGGCGGCGCAGATCGGAGCGCGACCGCCTTGCAGCAGTTCCGGCAGGCTCCATCGCTCCGCGGATCCGCCGCTGTGCGAGCCAGGTATTAGGAAGGGCTGTTAGCAGTGTCAAGCCGAGAGTGCCAGACGCCCGGTCCGATGCGATCTCGGCCCTTTACCTAGCTACCACTTTTCGTCTGCTCGCTGTGTTGCAGCGGCGCTGGAACTGGCGCACGAGTTGCTTGGTTGTAGATCGCAGGCAATCCGGGCCCCGCGTCTTCACATCGGGCCGCAGGGGCCACATGAGCAGGAAGAGGTTGTGGGAACTATGCAACCACAGTCGGGCGAATCTCAACTAGCCTTCATCAACGTGCCTCGCGTCATCGGGGCGAGGTGACCAACGATGACTAAATCGAAGACTGCAATGACCGATCGCGACTTCCGTGCCCAACTGGCCGGCTACAGTCTGACGACGGCCGAGATCCTCTATCGCCTCCCGGACCACCCCTCGCTGCTGCAGAGCTTCATCTGGCAGGAATACGACGTGCACCCGCGCTTTCCCGCGCTTGAAGCACTTCCTGGACTTCTGGACGCACAACCTCGAAGGCCAGCTCTACCGGGTGACGGTGGCGCACAAGAAGCTGCTGCGCCCCGCCGAGGTCAAGCTGATCGCGGGCGACTATCGCATGCACTGAACTGAGGCGCAGCCAGCCGAGCCGCGACGCGGAGTGCAGGCGAGACGGGGCCCCAGCCGCAACAATCCGCTCCACAGCCTTGCTGACCGAGCTGCACGCCAATCCTGCGATCGGCGGACGAATCGGGCTAGCTGCCGGATAGCAGCAGCCCCGCGCATCAATGTCCGAACCCGAACCCCAGCGCCGCCTATCACCCCGCCTCGTCTCCTCGATCGAAGAGGCGGTCGCTCAGCCGCCGCATGCCGCACGGGCCAAGCCGCATCGGGCCTGGTCCGGCCGATCAGCTCATGGGGGCGATGCAGACGGTGAAAGCGGCGCGCTTCAATGCAGCCGAGCGCCTGGAGCGCAAGCACCTGGTCTCGGTGTTCGCGCTCTCGACGGTGTCGCTCTATTTCGTCGGCCTGTCCGTGTGGCAGACGGTCTATGCGGCAAACCTGGAAGCTCCCACCAACCAGCTCATCACGCTGGTATCGATCATGTCCTCGATCTGCACCTTGGTGCTGGCGCTGATCGACTCCATGAACGACTACAAGATCAAGGCGCACCACATGCACGCCTGCGCGCTTGTCCGTGAACGATCTGCTGCAGGAATTGCGCCTGCTGCAGACGAACGATCCCGGCATCGTGCAGGACTTCCGTCGGCGCTACAACGAGATCGTGCGCGGCTGCCCCCATCAACCACACGCGCGTCGACTACCTGATGGCAGCTGCGGAGAACAGGGGATCGCTGGAGGCGAAGGCGTGGGCGCACGTGCGCTACACGCTCGACGTCTACGGCCTGTACGGGAGTTTCCTCGCAGCGCCGCCGCTGGTGCTGCTGCTGTTCCGCTGAACGCGAAAAGGCGCGTCGCTGCCGCGACGCGCCTGCTCATGATTTATCTCAATTCTCTGAGGGGCTTACGGTGTGTAGCCCTGCTCGAGCTGCGGCGCGTTGGTCGCAGCGGCGGTCAGCTGGCGGTTACCCGCCTGAACTGAATGCGCGAGCATCCCTCATCATAGAGACGGCAGTGACGGTGCGCTGTGCCGTACAGCACTTGAGGCTCGACTTCCCGCTCATTCGCGGCGGTCGCACAGCGAACAAACGTCGCGAGCGAGCGTGTCGCGCCGGAGCCCTCGGCGCGAGAGCTCGGCATTGGACAGCCGAGCCAGATCTTCATAGGTCGCCGCAGCTTCGTGGTAGTGAGCGCACGTTCTCAGCCACTGACCGACGCCAGACCACAAAGATGCGAGGACAAAGGGCTCGTCGGCGCCCGAAACTTGCGTGGTGGAGAGATGCTGATCCATGGTCATCATGGCGTCTGTCCTTGCCAGCTTCATTCGATTGACCCGTCGCGAGACTTACTGCGCGAGGGCGGTCACCCTGCGGATGGCCTTCGACGGCTCGAGGGGCCAAGTGGCGACGCGGGGCTCGCTGCAGTTGAAATCGCCGGTGCAGCCGGCATTCTGGGCTGCTGCGGGTGTTGCCAGCAGGCTGCCGACATTGATGAGAAAGAGGGCTGCGTGGACGATCTTGCGGGGCATGACGGATCTCCAATCCAGGGCTGGCGAGGCCTTTGAAAGCCGAAGCCGGCTTGTGTCCTCGCTCGACCAGGATTGAAGCCGCCCCCCGTGGGCGCAGACGTTAGATCCCCGTTACATCAGCGTTACTCTTGTCGGATCTGCCGTGAAAAATGCAGAATGGCATGCCACTGGGGCCCCGACCGCCACCGACCCACGGAAGATCGACCGCTTGCCAGGCGCCAAATTCAGCCTTTCGCTGCTTGGCCGGGTCCAGCTCGAGGGGCCCGACGGTCCCGTCGATCTTCCCAACAAGAAGCTCGCCGGCCTGCTGGCTTACCTCGCCTGCACGGCACCTGAGCCGCAGTCGCGCGAGCGCCTTTCGGCCCTGCTGTGGGGCTCGCATTTCGACGCCCAGGCCAAGCAGAACCTGCGCCAAGCTCTGTTTCGGCTGCGCAAGGTGCTCGGTACCGGACGCCGCTGCAGAGCGACGGCGAGGTCGTGTCGCTCGGCGCCGACGCGATCAATTGCGATGTCACGCAGATTCGAGGCCTTGATCCGCGACGGCAGTCGCGATGCCCTGAGCGAGGCAGCCGACCTCTACCGCGGCCGGTTCATCGACGACGTGGCCGTCAGCGAGGAAGGGTGGAACGATTGGCTGACGACCGAGCGGGAGAGGCTGCACGACCTGGCGCTGGGCGCGCTGGTCGAGCTGGCTCAACAGGAGCTGGCAGCGGGCCGGCGCCGAGCCGGCCTTGAAGGCCGCCCAGCGCGCGGTCGCGCTCAACAACATGCGCGAGGATGCGCATCGCCTGATCGTGCAGGCGCTGGCAGCCACGGGTCGCAAGGCCGAAGCGCTCAAGCACTACGAGGACCTGGCCGTCCTTCTCAAGCGCGAGCTCAGCACCGAGCCTGACGCGGCAACCAAGGCCCTCGTTGCCGAGCTGCGTAGCGCCAAAGCAGCGCCGCCCCAACCGGTGCAACTTCCCCAACCGTCGCGGCCGCGCCACCGTCGGCGCAACCGGCAGTGTCGCAACCTGCCCTGCCGCTTCCCGACCGGCCGTCGATCGCCGTGCTGGCATTCGCCAACATGAGCAGCGACCCCGAGCAGGACTACTTCGCCGACGGCATCGTCGAGGACATCCTCACGCTGCTCTCGCGCGAGTCCTGGCTGTTCGTGATCGCCCGCAACTCGAGCTTCGCCTACCGGGGGCGCGCGGTGGACGTGAAACAGATCGGCCGCGAGCTCGGCGTGCGCTACGTGGTGGAGGGCAGTGTGCGCAAAGCCGCCAACCGCGTGCGCGTCACCGCTCAGCTGATCGAGGCCGAGACCGGCTCCCACATCTGGGCCGACCGCTACGAGCGAGACTTGAGCGACATCTTCGCCCTGCAGGACGAGATCACCCAGAAGGTCGTGCATGCCATCGCGCCCAGCTTGCGCGCGCTCGAGATCCGGCGTGCGCTGGCCAAGCCCACCGAGAGCCTGCAGGCCTACGACTTCTTCCTGCGCGCGCTGCCGGAGATTCACGAGCAGTCCGAGGACAGCGCCAAGCGCGCCGAGGCGCTGCTGCGCAAGGCCGTCGAGGCCGATCCCACCTATCCCGATGCGCTGGGCATGCTCGCCGACATCATTGCCACGCGCACGGTCAACGGCTGGCACGAGAACCTGATGCTGGGATTGCAGGAGTCGCTGGAGATGGCGCGCCGCGCGCTGGCGGCGGGACCGGAGAACAGCACCTGCCTTGCCTGCGCGGCGTTCTCGTATGTCCTGGTGGGGCGGCGCTTCGAGGAAGGCCTCCAGCTCGCCGACCGCGCGCTCGCGCTGCACCCCAACTCGGTGTTCGTGCGCATCCGCGCCGGCGTCGCCTACGTCAACTGCGGCGAGAGCGAGAAGGCGCTGGAGCACTTCGAGTCGGGCTGGCGCATGAACCCGCAGGACCCCAAGGCCCTGACCTTCACGGGCATGTGCGCCGCGCACTTCTTCGCGCGCCGCTTCGAGGAGTGCATCGCCTGGGGACGCCGGGCCGTCGGGGAGGCCGCAGGCGCCAACATCGCCCGCCGGCATGTGGCGGCTGCGCTCGCCCATCTTGGCCGCATCAAGGAGGCGAAGGCGGAGATCGCCCTAGTGCTGAAACACCAGCCGAACTCCTCGCTCGCCCGCTCGCGGCTGTCGAGCTTCCGTCACGAATGGATGTACGACCTTTACCTCGAAGGCTTGCGCAAGGCCGGCCTGCCCGAGACGTGAGCGCCCTCACGGCCGCGTCTTGGCGAACACGGCCATGATCGCCTCGGGCGCCGAGACCTGGTTCGTGCCGACGCCGAGAACGAGTGAGAAGAAGTTGGTGCTGCCGAACACCTGGTGACCACCGCCCTCCACCCGGTAGAGGACCACCGGCTGGCCGGAGCGGCATGGCGACCAGTCGAGCCGCGTCACCCTGATCGCAGAGCCGTCATTGCCGCCGAGCGCGCGTTCGACGTGGCGCGCGCAGCCATTGGCCCACGCCAGAAATGCCGCCGTGCGCTCGGCTGGCCACACCTCGCCGTAATTGCCCGTGAGGCCCACCTGGCCGCCGCGGTAAGGCACCACCGGGTCGGCGGTGCCGTTGAACATCACCACCGGCATGGGCTTGTCGAGCCGGCAGGTGGCGCCGACCAGAGCCGGCATGCTGGCAACGACCGTGCCCGCGCCGGCGAACAGCTCGGGATGCTCGCACAGCATGCGCAAAGTCATCATGCCGCCGTTGGAGATGCCGGCCAGATAGATCCGCCGCGGATCGGCAACGCCGCGCTCGATCAGCCGGCCCACGAGGAGGCGCAGGAAGCCCACGTCATCGGCCTTGGCGAATCCGTCCTTGCGGCCATCGTTCCACAACGTGAACATGCCTTGCGGGAAGACAGCGGCGAAGCCGTGGCTCGCCGCAGCCTCGGCAAAGCCCGACCAGCTCGCCGTCAGATTGGCCGTGGTGACGGCGCCATGCAGGACAATGACCGTCGGCGCCGCCCGCGCCTGCGCGGGAATGACGACGGCCCTGCGCAGGCCGTCCCTCGTTTGGAAGTAGAGGTCGTCCGCAGCAGCACTCTGGCAAAGTCCTACCGCCCATGCCAGGCAGGCGAGCACCATCACCATGCGCGAGAAGCCCGATTTGCAGGTGCACGCGCCCAGGCCTATCGTTCGCTCACGGAGAGCCATTGCGGAGGACAACGCGATGCCGATCACGCTCCAGGGTTCCTGCCGATGCGGGGCCGTCAACTTCTCAGTCAGCTCACACGCTCCCTGTCCCTATCAGCTCTGCTACTGCAGCATCTGCCGCAAGACGGCCGGCGGTGGCGGCTATGCCATCAACCTCTCGGCCATCGCCGACACGCTAGAAGTGAAGGGGCGCAAGGCCATCGCTGTCTATCGGGCAAACATCTCAGATGAGGATGGTGGCAATTGCGAGATCAGCACGGGCGAGCGCAATTTCTGCAAGAAGTGCGCAAGCGCGCTTTGGCTGTACGACCCCACCTGGCCCGGCCTCTTGCACCCTTTCGCCTCGATCATCGACACGGAGCTGCCGGTGCCGCCCGTCCGCACGCATCTGATGCTGCGCTACAAGCCAAGCTGGGTGAAGCCCCGGATCGGCAAGAACGACCTGACCTTCGACCTCTACCCGAAGCAGTCGATCGAGCAGTGGCACAAGCAGCATGGGCTCTGGATCGCGTAGCGCAATCAGGGTTGACATGCGTCCCCATTTGGCTGAACCCTAGGGCCAAGGGGTCATTCGCGATTACCCCGTGAGGCGACAGCCCAAATATCGCGTCCGCAACCTCTGACCCAGAGGAGGACGCCCATGTCGTCTATTACCGAGATCACCACCCAGCAGCTTTCCCGCCTGATCGGCGTGCCCAATGCGCCGGCCATCGTCGATTTGCGCATCGACGAGGACTACGCCGCCGATCCCCGACTGCTCCCAGGTTCGCGCCGCCGCGACTATCGCACTACGGCCTCGTGGGCCAGCGACTACCGGGGCCGGACTGTCATCGTCACGTGTCAGAAAGGCCTGAAGCTCAGCCAAGGCGTCGCGGCCTGGCTCCGCCACGATGGGCTAGACGCACAGTCGCTGGAAGGCGGGTTCGAGGCCTGGAAGGCGGCGAGCCAGCCGCTCGTGCGCACTGCAAAGCTTCCTGCCCACGACGAGAAGGGTCGAACCGTCTGGGTTACCCGTGCGCGGCCCAAGGTCGACCGCATCGCCTGTCCGTGGCTCATTCGGCGCTTCGTCGACCCTAGCGCCGTCTTCCTGTTCGTGACGCCGTCGGAGGTGCTTCCCGTGGCCGACCGGTTCGCTGCCACGCCGTTCGATGTCGATGGCGTGTTCTGGAGCCATCGCGGCGAAAGGTGCACCTTCGACACCATGCTCGCCGAGTTCGGCCTGGAGACCGAGCCGCTGCTGCGTCTCGCAACCATCGTGCGCGGTGCCGATACTGCCCGGCCGGATCTGGCGCCGCAGGCGGACGGCCTGCTCGCGGCATCGCTCGGCTTCTCGCGCATGTACCGCGACGACCTCGCGCAGCTCGAGGCGGCCATGCCTCTCTATGATGCCTTCTTCCGCTGGTGCCGCGACGCCAGCGAGGAGACGCACAACTGGCCGTCGGCCAAGCCTTCCGCCTGAGGGGAAGATCGTGACAGGCACCTCGATAGCCGGGCCGGCCGCCATCGACGGAGTGGGAGCCCCGACCTTCGGCGAAGCACTGAAGGTCTGGGCCAAGATCGGCGTGATCTCGTTCGGCGGCCCAGCCGGACAGATCGCGCTCATGCACCGCGTGCTGGTGGACGAGCGCAAGTGGATAGACGAGCCGCGCTATCTCAACGCGCTCAACTTCTGCATGCTGCTGCCTGGCCCCGAGGCCATGCAGCTCGCCACCTACGTCGGCTGGCGGCTGCATGGACTGAAGGGCGGGCTGGCGGCCGGGCTGCTGTTCGTGCTGCCCGGCGCGATGGTGGTGCTCGTACTGTCGATGCTGTACGCGGCGTTCGGCAGGCTTCCCGTCGCGGAGGCACTGTTCGTCGGCATCAAGGCGGCGGTGCTTGCCATCGTCGTTGAGGCGCTGCTCAGGATCGCCAGGCGCTCCCTCAAGGGCAACGTGGAATGGCTGATAGCCGGCGCCGCGTTCGTGGCGATCTTCTTCCTTGCGGTGCCCTTTCCGCTGATCGTGCTGGCGGCCGCTGTGGTGGGGTTCCTGCGTGCTGGTGGCAGCGCACGTGCGCCAACCGCATCGACCAAGGAACACCGGGTCAAGCCCTCGGCAACGCTCGCGACCATTGCCATCTGGCTCGCCATCTGGATCGTTCCCCTTGCAGCGACCGCCGCGCTATTTGGGCCCGCGCACGTGCTCTCGCAGATTGCCTGGTTCTTCTCCAAACTCGCAGTGGTCACGTTCGGCGGCGCCTATGCGGTGCTGGCCTATATGGCGCAGGACGTGGTGCAGTCCTACGGCTGGCTGAGCGCCGGCGAGATGCTCGACGGCCTGGGTCTCGCCGAGACCACCCCGGGGCCCCTCATCCTTGTCACCGAGTTCGTGGGCTTCTTGGCAGCCCACCGGCACGGCGGCGGCAATGCATGGGCAATGGGGCTGCTTGGCGCGCTGGTCACGCTTTGGGCGACCTTCGCGCCGTGCTTCCTTTGGATCTTTGCCGGCGCGCCCTACATCGAGCGGCTCAACGCCGAGCCGCGATTGAAGTCGGCGCTCGCCGCGGTGACGGCCGCGGTGGTGGGCGTCATCCTGAACCTCACCGTGTGGTTTGCGCTGCATGTGCTGTTCGCGCGCGTGAGCGAGCAGCACCTTGGGCTCCTGCGGCTGCACGTGCCCGAACTAGCCGCAATATCCGTGCCAGCCCTGCTGCTCTCCGCGCTGGCGATGCTGCTGCTGTTCGTGCTGCACCGGGGCGTGCTGACGACGCTGTCCGTCTGCGGCGCCCTGGCGCTCGGCTGGTACGTGGCCGCTGCGTAGCCGTCGCGTCAGCGGTGCGCCCGCCCCTTCTCGCTGTCCATACGCGCGAGCTGGGCGGCTGGATAGCGCGCGCCGGCTGCCGCTCCGATCGGCACCACGTTTGCCAGCGACGCTAGTGCAGCGGGCGAGAGTTTCTCGTCGAGGGCGCCCGGCGCCTCGCCGGCAGGCGCCGCCGGCGCTGAGCGCATTCGTAGGCTTTGCCAAGGAGTGGCGCGTCAGAAATGCGCCCCATCGCAAAGCCGGACGAAAGCCTGGGGGCGGCCGCTGAAAACTCTAGAGCCAGCCCTTCCGCCTAAAATAGAACCACGGCAGCACGGCCGCCAGCGCCATCAGCCCGAGCGCCAACGGATAGCCATAAGTCCACTCGAGCTCCGGCATGTGCTTGAAGTTCATGCCGTAGATGGTGCCGACCAGCGTCGGCGGCAGCAAAACCACTGCCAGCACCGAGAAGATCTTGATGATGGTGTTCTGCTCGTTGTTGATCATGCCGAGCGTTGCATCGAGCAGGAACGTGATCTTGGTCGACAGATAGCCGATGTGGTCGGCGAGCGATTGCACGTCGCGGTTGGCAGTCTTGACGCGGGCCTTGAGCGCCTTGTCGTCGCCGCGCTCGGTCATGGTGTGGCCCAGGTAGGTCAGCAGCCTGTCCAACGTCAGCAGCGACTCTCGCGAGCGCGAGGTCAGCTCGCCCTCGCGGCCGATGGCGCGGATGTTGACGTCGAAGCGCAGCGACCGTGTGCGCTCGCCCCCCTTCACCCCGAAGATGGTCTGCGACAGGTTGTCGACTTCGCCCTGGATGCGCTCCACGCGATCCGCCTCCCGGTCGATGATCGCCTCGAGAAGGCCAACCATCACCGCCACGCCGCTCGGGCAGGCCGCGTCCTTTTTCTGTACGCGGGTAAGGAAGATCTTGAGCGCGCGCGGCTCGGCGTAGCGCACGGTGACGAGCCGGTGGCCGGAGAGAACGAACGTGACCGGCGTAGCCTTGGCCGGCTCGTTTGGCGCATCGGGCTGATGCAGCACGAGCGCGGTCATGTAGTGGGCGCCGCCCTCCTGATAAAGGCGGCTCGACGCCTCGATCTCGGCCATCTCCTCGCGCGTCGGCACGGCGATGCCGAGGCCCTTCTCGACCAACAGGTCCTCATCCTTGCTGGGATTGAGGAGATCGATCCACACCGTGCCAGGGCTGATCTGGGTCGAGCCCTCACGCTTGATCAACGCACCGTCGGTAGCATCGTACATTGTAAGCATGGGGATTCCCCGACCTGCGCCGCGGCCCTATTGCCCATCTTTTTTGCACGCTGGCAAGCGTCCAGTGCGCGCCCCGACGCGCCCAGCACACCAGTGCCGGTGCTAGGCCGCAGGCACGGTCGACTGCGGATACTTGCCCGCTCGCCGGAATACGATAAGGGCGATGAGCCCGGCCACTGCAAGCAGCGCCTGCACGACCAGCACCCAGACATCGGCGCCGATGCCGAACAGCTTGCCCACCCAGTCGTTGAGCTGCTCCAGGCGCAGCAGCGCAACGCCCGCCACCACCACGCCCGAGACCTGGCCGACGAGTTCGGCCCGCTCGCCGAGCCGGCGCAAGAAGTAGAACAGCAGCAGCAGCACCCAGGGGGCGATCACCAGGCTCAGGCGGATCGGCACAGAGCCCATGCGCCCGAACAAGACGTCGGCCGTCTGCTGGTAGCCGTAGTCCATGGCCGGCCAGAACAGCATGGCAAACGCGCCGATGATGACGCCGCGCTCGAGCCGGGGCACCAGGTCAGCATAGTGCTGGTCGATGCGGCTGCGCCATACGGCCAGCAAGGCGCCGATGGCAACGATGATGAGCACGAAGAAGACCTTGAGAGGCAGGAACACAAGGGCGTCGAGTGTCGCCGAAAGCGAGCGGGTGTCGGGGTTCTGCTCCAATCGCTTGACCGCCTGCGCGAACTGCGCCTGCACCTTGCAGCACGCCGCGCCGGTGAGCTGGGTCTGGGCCGGGAAGCAATAGCGCTTCTTGGTCATTTCCTCCGGTTCTTCCAGCAAGGGATCGGCGGCACAATTGCGCGCAAAGCTCGAGAGCCAGGTACGGGTCTGCGCCTTCTCACGCAGATCGCCGAGTGTGCCGAAGATCGTGGCCCGCCCACCCGCTTCGCGCTTGTCGGCCATGAGCGCCTCCGGAGAAGCCTCCCAGATCGAGCGCGGATCCTTCTGCAGATACCAGGTGAAATAGAGCGACGCCGCGACGACTACGGCCAGGCCGAGCAGAATGCGCAGCTTCCCGAAACTCAGATGGTTCCAGTAAAGGTGCATGAAGACGACCGAAGGGAGGTAGAAGGCGAAGAGCGCCAGAACGCCGAGGACGGGGAAGAAGAAGAACAGGTAGCTGTGAGCGACCAGCATGGTGATCCAGTCGAGGTCGCGGAACTCGTAGATCAACAAGGCGGTCGAGGCGACGAACGAAACGCCCAACAGCAAAAAGGAAAGCGCAACGAATATGCGAGCACCGACCATGGCTCCCTCGCTCCCATTACCTGCTGCCCGCTTGTGCAGAATGTTAGCACTTGGCCGGTGCCACATGCGTTGCAGATCTGCCGCACCAAAAGCTAAGGGGCCGCCTAAGGCGGCCCCCCGTGAGCTCGGTGACGATTGGCCAGAGAGACGGCCCAACAAGATGGGCCTAAGTCGACCCCCGGCTCGTTCAGCTATCGCTGGAGGTTGCTCCAACATCAGCACGATCGAGCAGCGCCATCGCCAACTTCGAGATCCCACTGATCATTGGATCACCTCCTTCCCGTTTGTTGCGTTCCGAATCTCAATATATCACGGCTACACCAAGGCCCGGAAGCGACGAGTTGCCGCCCCGCGCAGACGCGGCCCGAGTTGCATGCGCCGACGGTCAGTTCCTGACCTGACCGTTGGCGGCACCTTCCAGGTCGAGCTTGAGCTCGTTGGCATCGGTCGGACGGCGGCAGCGGCCGTCGAACTCCGCACCCTGCTCGATCGCGAGCGAGATGTGATGTATGTCGCCCTCTACTCGGGCCGAAGACTGCAGCGCGACAGTCATGCCGCGAATGACGCCGGAAATCTTGCCGCGCACGATCACCCGCTCGGCGGCGACGGTGCCGGTGACCTTGCCCTGCTCGCCGATGATGACTTCGCTGCCGGCCACGTCGCCTTCCACCTCACCGTCGACCTGCAGGGTACCCTGACTGATGATCTTGAGGCCCTGGCCGATGATCTTGAGGTCGTTGCTGATCACCGATTTGTTGCCGGAATCGGCCGGTCCGGACCGCCGCTGCTGTTGCGGCATGTTGAGAGCGGTGCTTGCATTGGACTTCAGAGGCTCGAGCGGCTTGGGCTCGGCCGAAGAGTTACGCGTGAACATGTAGGCCCCCGGAGGTGTGTGAATTGGCCGTGGTTGAGACAGTTATGGCAGCATCCCGCCGTGGTGGAATTATGTCAACCATTGGCGATAATCCGCGGTTCCATATGCAAGGTGCGGGCCCCTTACTGCTGCCCCCGCCTGCCATAATGTGGTGGCTTGCGGGTAGGCCAGGCAGGTGCGGCGATACGTGGGGCGGCGATGATCATTTTGGGTGATTGGGTCGGCGATGTGCTGAAATTCTGGTTCGAGGAGGCCAAGCCGGAGCAATGGTTCAAGAAGGACCCGGCGTTCGATGCGAGCATCCGGCGGCGCTTCCTTGCCCTGCATGAGGTGTTGGCGGCCAATACCAGCGAGGCCATGTTTGCCGATGCCCGCACTGCGCTGGCCGCCGTCATCGTGCTCGATCAGATGTCACGCAACATGTTCCGCGACACGGCGCTCGCATTCGCCACCGATGATCGGGCGCGCTGGGTGGCTCAGGGCGCCATCGCCCAAGGCCATGATGCCGGTTTGACAAAGGACGAGCGCGTCTTCCTGTACCTGCCGTTCGAGCATGCCGAGGATCGCAAGGCGCAGGAGCGTTGCGTGGCGCTGATGGCCACGCTGGGCGATCCGGAGCTCAACAAGTGGGCGCAGGCGCACAAGGCGATCATCGACCGCTTTGGCCGTTTCCCGCATCGCAATCTTGCGCTCGGGCGCACGTCGACGCCGGCGGAAATCGCGTTCCTCAAGGAGCCCGGCAGCTCGTTTTGAGATCGCACTGTTGCAGCCGAACAAAGGGCACGCATCTTGCCACGACCATCGAGTTCAAGAACCGGGCCGACCTCCGGCTTCATGGCGCTGCGGGTGCTAACTCCGTTCGCGCTCGGCTACTTCCTGACCTATCTGCTGCGCGCCATAAATGCGGTGGTGGCGCCCGATCTGGTCGCCGAGGTGGGATTGGGTGCTGCTGAGCTGGGCCTGCTGACGGCGGCATACTTGGGGGCTTTCGCGCTGGTTCAGCTTCCGCTCGGCGTCCTACTCGACCGCTACGGCCCGCGCCGGGTGCAGGCCGCGTTGCTCGGCGTGGCGACGCTCGGCTGCCTCCTATTTGCGGCCGGCCGCGACGCCCTGACGCTGACGACGGCGCGGGCGCTCATCGGCCTCGGCTTCGCAGGCGGCCTGATGAGCGGGTTCAAGGCGGTAGTCATCTGGGTGCCGGGGCGCCGGCGGGCGCTGGCCAACGCTTGCGTCATGTCGTTTGGCGCGCTCGGGCTTTTGATGGCAACGGCACCCACCGAGCTCGCGGCACAAATCGTAGGCTGGCGGATAGTTTTCGTCGCGCTCGCCGCTGTGACTGCCAGCATCGCCCTGTTGATCCTCATTCTCGTGCCCGACCTCAGCGAGCCGCCAGCGGTTGTTTCTCCGGGTGTGCAAGTGCTGCAGCTCATCCACATCTACAAGGACAAGGCGTTCCTGGCGATTGCGCCGTTGCTCGCGACCACGGCCGGCACGCACATCGCCATCCAGACCCTGTGGGCGGGCCCATGGCTACGCGATGTCGCCGGCCTAGATCGCACAGGCGTTGCCAACTACCTGTTCGCCATGGGCGTGGCGTTCCTGGTCGGCATCCTGGGAAGCGGCGCAATCACCGACTGGTTCGTGCGGCGCGGCGCAAGCGAGCTGGCGGTGATGGCGGGATTTCTGGTCCTGTTCCTGATTGCGCAGATCGGCATCGTGCTGGAGGTCACCTCCTACGGCCTGCTCTTCTGGCTGATGTTCGGCATGAGCGGACAGGTGGCAATCCTCGCCTATCCGTGGCTCTCCGCGCGCTTCGGCGCCGAACTCTCGGGCCGCGCCAATACGGCGATGAACCTGCTGATTTTTCTTTCCGCCTTCATCATCCAATATGCGATCGGCGCCATCATCGCGCTGTTCCCGCCGCAAGCTTCCGGCGCGTTCGATCCGCGCTCCTATCAGGCAGCGTTTGCAGTCTTTCTCGGCCTACAGATAGTGACGTTCGGCGTATATCTCGCCAACCGGCACCTGTTCAGGTCCGCTGCGCCGGAAACTACCAGCGGATGTCGAGATTGACGTAGGGCGCACGCACCTGCACCCGGCCCTTGTCGGGGTCGACCTTGACGTCGGTGTGGGGTGCAGTGACGGCCACCTTGCCGCTGTCCTTGCCGACATTGACGGTGGTGTGCGGCGCTTGCACATGCACATTGCGGCCAGCATCAACCTTGGTGCCAGGAGCGGTGGCCGGCGCCCTGCCATCCTGCTTGTCGGCGACCAGTTGAACGCCATCGGGCGGCGCCATCTCGACCACACTGCTGTGGCTGCCACTGTTCGCGAACAGGCTCTTGCCCAGGTGCGGAGCAGCGTAGCCGAGCGCAGCGGCGGCGACCCCGGCAACCGCAAGGCCTGACACAACGAGACGTGGTTTCGACAGTGCCATCGCGCTCACTCCAATGTACGCGCGACTCCAAGTAGTTGCGGTTCCTTGGCAGCATCATGGTCAACGTAAGCGCCCACATCGCGACTGCAAGTTGCGGCCGCGTGTCGCGCACGAGAGCGCCACTGGTGTGGCCAGCCCACGTTGAGTTCGCCCCGCAACCAGAGCGCATTTGGCCGTGCTAGTGTTGCCCAAGGGCGTCACTCCTCGCCTCGTATATCCTGTTTGTTGCGGAAGTTGCGTACCCATGGTTCTGCGTCACCCCGCCGCTGCGGCGGCTGCCACCAATCGCGTGCTTGTTGGCGATTGCCTGGAGGAATTGCGCAAGCTCGCGAGCGAGAGCATCGATCTCGTCTTCGCCGACCCGCCCTACAATCTGCAGCTGGAGCGCGACCTGCTGCGGCCCAACAACACGGTCGTCGACGGCGTCGACGACGACTGGGACAAGTTCTCGAGCTTTGGCGACTACGACCGCTTCTCGCGCGCCTGGCTCGGCGAGTGCCGCCGCATCCTGAAGCCCAACGGCGCCATCTGGGTGATCGGCTCCTACCACAACATCTTCCGCCTCGGCTCCGCGCTGCAGGACTTGGGCTTCTGGATCCAGAACGACATCGTCTGGCGCAAGACCAACCCCATGCCCAACTTCCGGGGCAAGCGCTTCACCAACGCGCACGAGACGCTGATCTGGGCCGGCCGCGAGCAGAAATCGCGCGTCACCTTCAACTACGAGGCCATGAAGGCGCTCAACGACGACTTGCAGATGCGCTCCGACTGGCTGTTCCCGATCTGCTCGGGGCCCGAGCGCCTCAAGGACGGCGCGGGCCGCAAGGCTCACCCCACGCAGAAGCCCGAGGCGCTGCTGCATCGCCTGCTGCTCGCCACCACCAACCCCGGCGACGTCGTGCTCGATCCCTTCTTCGGCACCGGCACCACGGGCGCGGTGGCAAAACGCCTCGGCCGGCGCTGGCTCGGCATCGAGCGTGACCCCGACTATGCGGCAGCCGCGCGCGAGCGCATCGCCAAAGTGCGGCCCCTGCCTCCCTCGTCGCTCGAAGTCGCCAAGGGCAAGCGCGGCGAGCCGCGGGTGCCGTTCGGCACCATCATCGAGCTCGGCATCCTGGAGCCGGGCTCCGCGCTTACCGATGAGCGCGGCCGCATTCGTGCAGAGGTGAAGGCCGACGGCACGCTAGCCGTGCAGGGCCGCCAGGGCTCGATCCATCGGCTGGGCGCTCAAGTGCAGGGCAAGACCGCCTGCAACGGCTGGACCTTCTGGCACTTCGAGGTCGAGGGCCGACGCCAGCCGATCGACGCGCTGCGCGAGCTGGCCAAGCGCCAGCTCGGCCTGAGCAGTGCGCCCATCGTGGTGGCTGCGGAATAGCCGTACTACCAAGGTTCTGGTGTACGATCGCAGCATCAGTGAGAAAAATGATCAGCTAGTTTGGCCCGAAGCGGACCAACCCCTGCGTCGCTTTCCGACCCTAGTCAGGTTTCTTCAACGGCTTCGCCATCTCGAGCGCGGTGTCGATGAAAACCTGCGCGAAGGGGGCCAGGGTTCGGTTCTTCAATGCGACGATGCCGATCGAATAGTTCGTACCGGTGGTCGCAACAGGCAGCAGCTTCATGGACAAGTGCTTGCCGAAGTGCAGCATCGACAGCGGCAGCATCGTGACGAAGCCTCTCGCCAGCAGATGCTGGTGCAACGGCACGGAGAATGAGACGACGTGGGCCTGCGCGGCTCAAGACCCTTGGCGCGAAATGCACCGGCGATCATCGATCCGGGTAGGCTGTCGAGCGGCGGCAGGACCCATCGCTCGCCTAGGAGATCGGACAAGGCCGGCTTCCGGCGCTTGATCTTCTTTTGAGCCCCCACCACCACGACAAAGCGGTCCTCGAACAGGTGTATCACCTGCAGGTCGTCTCCCAGCGCTAGCCCCGACACGGGCGCGACAACGAGATCGACGGTGCGCTGAGGCAGCTCGCGGGCGAGCAGCGCGTCGCGGTTTGCGGGCACGACATGCACCGCGACCCTGGGATACTGGCGCGAAAGACGCTCGATGATCGCGGACACGAAACCTGCGGCGAGCGTCTCGTTGCAGCCGATGCGCAGCTCTCCCGCCGTGGGATCGACCAGGAACTCGAGCTTCTTCACGCCGCGGCGAAGCTCGTCGAAGACGGCAACGCCGCATTCCACCAGGGCGCGACCATAGGGGGTGGGCTCAATTCCCTTCGGCCCGCGGTCGAACAGCCGCAAGCCGAGCACGTGCTCGACCTCGGCGATCGCCTTCGACACCGACGGCTGGGAGATGGCGAGATCGGCAGCCGCCCTCGCCATGCTGCCCGACTCCGCGACGGCGAGCACGATGTGGAGGTCTCGCAGCTTGAGGCGCCGCCCGACGCGGTCCGACCAGCGCATGACCAGCTATGCCCAAAAGGCTATGGAACGGTCAAACAATAGAATTAGCAGCTATGGGCCGCTTCGGCTACTGACGCCCCGCCCAACGCACCTCCATGAGGGTGCCTAGCCATGCCAGCAGCGCTTTGAGCCGGCATGCCGCGTGGAACAACGCACCCAATTCGTTTTGTCTCGCGACTGCAGAGGCTGCCATGACCTTGGAAGAGATAACACTGAGCCTGTTTGCCGCCTGCAACGGCGTTCGCATCATCGCCTATGTGCCGCAGGTTCTTAAGGCTGCAAGTGACAAGAACGGCGCCACCTCGATCTCGCTGACGACCTGGCTTCTGTTTCTGATCGCCAACCTGTCGACGGTCGCCTACGCCGTCATCAATTGCTCCGACTGGGGTCTGGCAGCCTTCTTCGCCGGCAACGCGGTGTGTTGCGTTGCCATCCTGGGGATCACGGGGTGGAAACGGCGCAGCCACGCCTTGCACGAGCGCCCCTGCGGAGCGGTCTTTCCACCCGCGTTCCCGCAAGCCGAGCCCGGCCTCGCTGGCCGAGGCGAGGCTATCCGGGACCCTTATCCTGACGAACCGACAAGGACCCCTATGCTCTTCGCGCCCCGAGCTTGATCCGCGATCAAGCTCGTCGCTTCGGCCGGGGACGCAAACGGCGGGGATCGCCACGTTCATTGCTGCAACTCGGACCAGGCCGGATCCGTGAACGACTACTTCTTCTCCAGGTAGCGCGCCTTGAGATGCTGGATGCGATCCAACGTGTGCTTGGCGATGCAGGTCGAGACCGCACCCCCCATCCCCGTGCCGCCGAACCACTCGTAGCCCACCGGCTCGCTGCAGTCGGCCTGCCTGAACTGAACCCAATGGCGCTGAGCCGCGGTCAGCTTCCGTCTCCAGTCGAGGCGCTGGGCGGGCTTCAGCTTGCTCGAGTTGATCGAGGACAGCACACGTTGCCAGACCGTGTTCAGGTCGCGATCGGCCTTCTCCGCGAATTTCCCAAGGCAATCCTTCAGCTCGACATTGGACATATTGGAGGGGCAGGCGGCTCGTATGAGGTCATCAGTGGTGGTGCCCTGTGCCCCAACCGTGGTGGCGCCAAGATAGAGGGACAGGACCGCCAATCCCGCCGGCCAAAACGCCGGACGCGTCGACTGTGACCGTGAGCCCTTGCGCTGCATTGAAGCACTCCAGTAGCGGCAAACCCTCAAAGCATATAGCGCGGCCGCCGGGTTGACAGGAGCCCCCTCGAGCCCTCACCAAGCCACGGGAAACTATTGAGCCAGCGCATGAAGGACACCGCGATAGGCCGCACCACTGCCTTTTGGGATGCGCTCGCGGTTTACCTGCGCCCGCGCGTCCTGATCGTGCTGTTGCTCGGCTTTTCCTCCGGGCTGCCGCTGGCGCTCTCGGGCGAGACCTTGCGGGTGTGGATGGCAGACCGCGGCGTCGACCTCGGCACCATCGGGCTGCTCTCGCTCGCGGGCCTGCCCTATACCCTGAAGTTCATCTGGGCGCCGGTGGTCGATGCGCTGGAGGTGCCGTGGCTGAGTGAGCGGCTAGGTCGCCGGCGCGGCTGGCTGGTGGCCTCGCAGCTACTTCTGATGGTGACAATCCTGTTCCTGGGCACGCGCGACCCCGTCGCCGCTCCGCTGATTGTAGGGCTGGGAGCCCTCCTGGTCGCCTTCGCTTCCGCCACCCAGGATATCGTCATCGACGCCTACCGCGTCGAGAGCCTGCCGACCGACGAGCAAGCGGCAGGCATGGCCGGCTACGTCGCCGCCTACCGTATCGGCATGCTGGTGTCCGGCGCCGGCGTGATCGGGCTCACGGCCTGGCTCGAAGCCCAGGGGCTGAGCAAGGAGACGGTGTGGCCCATCGCCTACGCAGTGGCTGCGGCACTGGTTGTGGTGGGGCTTCTGGCGGTGCTGCTCGGCCGTGAGCCTGACGCGCCCCAGCAGTCTGCGCGCGAGGAAAAAGCCGACGCGCTGACGCGAGTCTTTCGCACGGCCTGGCACGCCTTCGCCGATTTCCTGTCGCGCGATGCGGCAATCGCCGTGCTGATCTTCGTGGTGCTCTACAAGCTGTGCGATGCGCTGGCGGGTGCCATGACTGCGCCGTTCGTGCTCTCCCTCGGCTACGACAAGGGCACGTATGCGGCGATCGTCAAAGGCGTGGGGCTTGCAGCCCTGCTGATCGGCGGATTTGCCGGAGGCGCCGTTGCGCGGTCCATGCCGCTCGGTAGCGCCCTGTGGCTCGGCGCCATCCTGCAGATGATTTCCAACCTGGCTTTCGTGTGGCTCTACTTCCAGCCGGTAGGCGCAGGCGCTTTGACCGTTGCCATCGTGCTCGAGAACTTCACCGGCGCCATCGGCACAGTGATCTTCGTCGCCTACCTGTCGGCGCTGTGCGGCAACCCCCTGCATACGGCGACGCAATATGCGCTGCTGACGGCGCTGGCATCGACGGGGCGGACGTTTCTCTCCTCGGGCACCGGGTTCGTAGCGGGTGCGATCGGCTGGCCACTGTTCTTCGCCTCGACCGCGCTCGCCGCACTGCCCGCCCTCGCCCTGATGGCTTGGCTGCAGCGGCGCGGACACTTCGCGCCGCTCGATGCCGGGAGAAACGGCGGCAAGCCGTGACGGAGAGCGGGCGGCCCTATCGCACGAGCACAGGCGTGCTGTTTACGGCAGCTAATTGCTGAACAGGTTCCACGGCCATCCAACGGAGGCCGCCTGCTGCGGGCGCTTGGCCTTGTCCGACTTCTCCGCCTTGTCGGTCTTCTCCGCGACCTTCTTCTTGGCGGCGAGCTTGGCGGGTGTCTTGGCATCCGCCTGGACCGGGGACGACGGTGAGGGCGATTTGGCAGCCGTCTTGGAACCAGGATTGGCCGATGGGCTCGCCGGCTCGCCCTGCCGCGCCACGAACCGGTTGCGGCCGGTGACTGTGTCCACCGCAGGCGGCTCGCTGGGCTTCGCCCCGGCGCTGGCAGCGATCATTCGACGCTGCGCCCAGTCGGGGTCGAGGTAACCATGCAGAGTGAAGGCCCCGAGAATGAGCCCCCCAGCGATCAGAACTCCGGACAAAAATAGCCTTGCCAATGACATGCCGCCCTCCGTCAAACGCGCACAGCCGGGCGCAGCAGCACAATTGTCCCCACACGGGTGAGATAACGGTCGGATTGTGGAGTTTGTGCGACCGCGGTGGCGATGCGCGTCACCTTGGGGGTGCTTCTGGCCTTTGGGCCCTTTGGGCGTGGTTCCAGTGTATAGTGGGTCGCGGGAACGTACTATTCTTAGCGCAAAGAAGAACTCGGACGGGAGTATCGCATGTCCTGGTTGTGGGCCGGAGGTGAGCTGCTGGTGGGTGTGATTGTGCTGGTTCTTTGGTGGCTTGTGGTGAAAGTCGCGGAACGGCGCGGCCGCGACAAACCACTGACCCACATGCGCTTCGCCGTCCTGCCATCCCTACTCCTGTTATGGCTCGTTGGCGGAGTCGTGTTGATCTTGCGGGGCCTAGGGGTGCTCGGATGAAGGACCCCGTATGGCTCGCGCTGGTGCTAGGGTGGCTCGCGTGAATGGCCGCGCTCGCATCCTTTGTAGGCCCCGACCAGTACTACTCTTGATCGGCGGCACCTTCTGCTTGAACATCGGAATCGTGTCGCTAAGCGCGCTCTGGCTGCAGTGGATCTGGTCAAATGGGGGAGCAAGTGAGGAGGTTGGGCAATGAACGTGACTGAAATCTTGATTGGCGTGGGCTCACTTGTAGCGTCTTTTCTTGCCTTGCGGCTGGCGTTGCCGGGAAGCGACGGCAAGGTGCAACGGTGGCTGAGCGGCGACACCAGCCAATCCTGCTACGCAATGTTCGTGCTTGTGTTGGCCGCCTTCGGCATCTCACAGATCGTCACTGGCGTGGTGCCCTGAGGATCAGCCAAATCTCAAACTGAGACATTACCGACGCCGGTAGCGCATTCCCGCCTCCAGCCGATCTGGCCTCACTCGCCGCCCCGTGGCAGGCTGCGTCCGCCATGCGATCCGAGTCTGCAAGCCTTTGCAGAGACTGCTGCGAAATCGTTCTTGCGGCGGACGATGCCTGCCCCCGGTGTGGCGGCAAGCGGCTCGTTGCGCACGCGGAGATCGAAAGCCTGGGCATCGCGCACGTCGACTGCGACGCGTTCTATGCCTCCGTCGAGAAGCGAGACCGGCCGGAGCTTGCCGCCGAGCCGGTGATTGTTGGCCATCCCGGCGGACGCGGCGTTGTCGTCACGGCCTGCTACGTGGCCCGCAGGTTCGGCGCACGCTCGGCCATGCCGATGTTCCAAGCCTTGGAGCTTTGCCCGCAGGCCACCGTCATCGCCCCCGATATGGCCAAGTACAAGCGGGTGAGCGACGACATTCGAGCCATCTTCGGCGCAGCGACCTCCGTCATCGAGCCGGTCTCGCTGGACGAAGCCTATCTCGATCTGACCGACGACTACCGGACCGAGGCGCCGCCTGCAGCCGAGGCGCTGGCGCTGATCGGCGCCCGCGTCGAGCGCGAGGTCGGCATCAGCGTCTCAATTGGCCTCTCCTACAACAAATTCCTGGCCAAGCTCGCGTCCGAGCTGCAGAAGCCGCGGGGGTTCTCGGTCATCGGGCGGCTCGAAGCGAAGACCTTTCTCGCACCGCTCTCGGTACGCAAGATCCACGGCGTCGGCGCCGTCACCGCCCAGCGCATGGAGTCTGGCGGACTGGAGACCATCGCCGATCTGCAGGCGCTGCCGAAGCCTGAGCTGGTGGCGCGGTTCGGCAAGTTCGGCCAACGCCTCGCCCTTTACGCCCACGGCGAGGACGACCGCCGCGTCACGCCCTGGCGGCCCGTCAAGAGCATCTCGGCGGAAACTACGTTTCGCCAGGATACTGGGTCGGCCGAGAAGCTGCGCGAGGTGGCAGCAGGCTTGAGCGAGCGCGTCGCAGCTCAGCTTGCGCGAAAAGGCCTCGCGGGCCGCAGCGTGGTCTTGAAGCTCAAGACCTCCGACTTTCGCATCCTCAGCCGCAGTCGCTCTCTCGCCCACCCAACCCAGCGCGCGCCGGTCATATTCGAAAGCATCGGCGCACTAATCGACAAGGAAGCCGACGGGCGCACGTTCCGCCTGATCGGGGTAGGAGTGAGCGACCTAGGCGAGGCGGCGGCCGCCGACCCCACCGACCTGTTCGGCTTCGCCGAGGGGAGCGCCGAAGGCTAGAAAATCGCGATCGTCGGCGTTGGGGGAAGTTGCGCCGCCGTGCGGCTGTTTCTTTCGATGGCTCAGCGCTTGGTCGCCTGCCACTTGGCATCGGCACCGCCCTTGACGGTGCCTTCCATGGCGTTGCCCTTGACCCTGCCGGTGTACTCGTTGCCGCCGGCGCGGAAGGTGATCTGGTCGGCGTCGAGCCGGCCGTCGGTGATCGGGGCCACGACGTTGCCGGTCTTCAGCAGCCCCGTGATCATCTGGTACTTCTGCTCCAGAACGAGTTCGCCCTGCCCCATGGTCCAGGTGCCCTCGACCTTGGCCGGCACGATCCACAGGTAGGCGCGGCAGTATCCGGTGCAGCCGTCGGTGACATGCTCGATCTGGTCTGCCTTCCAGTCACCCATGTCGAACGTATTGGAGACGATGCGGGTGCCGGGCTTCATGTCGAGCAGCGTCGGGCGGAGCTTGAGATTGAGGCTCGACAGCAGGAACATCGTGACCACGGTCGCCTTCGAAAAATCGCTTTGGAAGATATCGCCGTTGAGGAAGGTGGCCCTGTCGCTAACGCCCTCCTTGGCGGCGTTGCGCTTGGAGAGCTCCGCCATGTCCGGGTGGTACTCGATGCCCATCGCCTTGGCGCCGCGCTTGGCGGCGGTTATCACGGTGCGGCCGTCGCCGGAGCCCAGATCCACCACATAGTCCTGCGGCGTGACCTTGGCCATATCCAACATGCGGTCGACAAGTGCCTGCGGCGTAGGCACCCAAATGACGTCCTTGCCGCGCTGCCCGACCTGCGGCTCGAAATCCTTCGCGGGAGCCTGGGCTTGCGCGCCGCCCCAGGCCAAATTGAGCGCCAGGGAGAAGATCGCCAACGAACGCAATACCAGCTGCCACACAGTCATACGCCGCGCTCCAATCGACCCTGCGCCCCTGTGCGTGGCGTAAGCTTGCGGCAACCGTCCCATGCTTGGCTGGGGCGGGAGGGATCGAACCTCCGCATGGCGGAATCAAAATCCGCTGCCTTACCGCTTGGCTACGCCCCAAAGAGGCAAGTTGTGAACTGCGCCCAACTATACGGTGTTCTGGTATTGCGCAAGTGCGCGCCACGATGCCGCCTATTACTACCATGACAATCCGCGCCGAGGTTGAAGTCGGGGCCCTCCGGCGCCTAATGTGGCCGGAGGGATGGGCACTGGGTGTGCGGCTTTGATGAAGCGAAAAGCGCTGGCGGCTTTGGCAGCATTGGGGGTCGCGGGGATGTGGGCATCGCCCCCGGCTCATTCTGCGAGCTTCGACTGCAATGCGCGCGGCCTTATCCGCGCCGAAGTCGCGATCTGCACCGACCCGCAGCTATCACGCACCGACAAGCTGATCGCCAGGCGAGCTGATGCCCTCGCCCGGCGCATGAATTACGGCCAGTATCTGGGCCTGCGGCACTGGCAGGCGACCGCCACTCAGCAACGCAATCTGTGCGACATCGACCGCGCATGCATCACCGCGCACTACCGTGCACAGGCGCGCTTACTCGATCGCCTGCAGCAATGCCTCGAGAGCCGGTTCTCCCGGCGCGCGTGCCTGCGCAACTCCCTCACGCCCGACAGGGAAGCAAGCGGCGCTGCCGGCAGGCGCGGAGCCGCCCGCGGGCCATAAGCCAGGCTTCAGACCTTGCCCAGCATCGCCTCGACGTATTCCCAGTTCACCAGGTTGTCGAACCACGCCTCCAGGTACTTCGGACGCGCATTGCGGTAGTCGATGTAATAGCTGTGCTCCCACACGTCGACGCCGAGAATGGGCGTTGCGCCGTGCATCAGCGGATTCTCGCCATTGGGCGTCTTGGTGACCATCAGCTTGCCGTCCTTGACGGCGAGCCAGGCCCAGCCCGAGCCGAACTGGGTGACACCGGCCTGCACGAAATCGGTGCGCATCTTGTCGTAGCCGCCGAGATCCTTGTCGACCATCGCCTGCAGCTTGGCGGGGAGCTTCTTGCCGCCGCCACCCTTCTTCATCCACTGCCAGAAGTGGATGTGGTTGTAGTGCTGGCCGGCGTTGTTGATTACGGCCGCGTTCTTGTCGGCAAAGCCCTTCTTGCAGATGTCTTCCAGGCTCAGGCTCTCGTAGGGCGTGCCGGCGATGGCCTTGTTGCCGTTGTCGACATAAGCCTGATGATGCTTGTCGTGGTGGAACTCCAGCGTCTCCTTCGACATGTGCGGTGCCAGGGCGTCGTAGGCATAGGAAAGCGGGGGAAGCTTGAACGACACGGGAATACTCCGTTGCGCTTGCGTTTCCAGGATGGGGATGAAATCCCGAGCACCGTATCGGCTCGGACAGGGCAAGACAAGCAGGCCACGCTGACGGGGTCGCGCGTGCGAAGGGCTCGCCTAACATGAAAAGCAAAAGGGCCCGGCAACCCTGAGTGCCGAGCCCCCTTGGATCACGCCGGGGAAGATACGTTTTCAGGGTGATGCGACCATAGGAGTTGCATGGTGAACGCATTCTGAAGCCGGAATTCATCGAAGGTTCATCAATCGGGCCGGCGCCCCATCCCATTGCTGTGCCTCAGCTTCTCCCTGGCGTGGGGGCGCCGGGGCCGCGCAAAACCATGGGCGCCGAGCAGCCCGTCCCGGCTCAGGCGAGCTTCCAATCGAGGCTGATATCGGCCTTCAGGACCTTGGAGATGGGACAACCCGCCTTGGCGCCTTCGGCGATCTTCTGGAACTCCTCCCGCGAGATGTTGGGGACGGCAGCCTCCAGCTTCAGCGCCGACTTGGAGATCTTGAAGCCTGGGTTGTCGGATTCGATCGTGACCGCAGCGGTGGTGGCAATGTTGGTTGCGGTATACCCAGCCTGCTGCAGCGCAAAGGCCAGCGCCATGGTGAAGCAGCCCGCGTGCGATGCCGCCAACAGCTCTTCCGGGTTGGTGCCCTTGGTGTCGCCGAAGCGCGTGTTGAAGCCGTAGGGCGTGGTGGAGAGCACGCCGCTGTGCGTCGTCAGCGCGCCCTTGCCCTCCTTGCCGGTGCCTTGCCACTGCGCGCTGGCGGTTCTGGTGATGGACGCCATGGGATCGTTCTCCTGCTCGACGTTGCGGGTTGCGGGCAGGAGCCATGCTATCGCGGCCGACCCTCGAGGCCGATCACAAGCCAGTCATCGGGGGCCAGTCATCGGGGGCCAGTCATCGGGGGCCGGTCATCGTGCAAACGATGTTCACTGCGCCCAGATCAGCGCTTCTTGGCAGCCGGCAGATCCGTCTCGGATGACCAGCCGGTACCGCCATCCTGCACATTGCCTGGTGCCGCCACGGGCGAACTCGACGCGCGCACGCCGCCTCCGGTCTTGCTGCCCGGCTGCTGCTTGCGCGGCACGATCTTGGGATCCTGCGGCGCGATCTGCATGAGCTCGCGCGTGATGCCGGGCGTCACCGCGGATAGCGGATTGACGATCAACTGCGGATTTTCGAGGTTCCCTTGCATGGCGTAGCTAATGGCGAACACGCCTTCGCGTTTCGGCCCGGTCAACAGATCGCCGAACAGGGGAATTTCCGAGAACATCTTGTTGAGGGTCGAAAGCGGCGTGAACGTCCCGCCGACCGCTAGCTTGCGCGTGCGGAAGTCGAGCCTGCCCTGCATGGTCGCGCTTACCAACGGGCCCTCGACGGCTGCACTGTGCAGAACGAACTGACCGTGACCGACCGAGAACGGGGCGCGCAGAGTGTCGAACTCGAAGCGCTCGCGCACCACGTTGCGGCGCGAAGGCGCGTCCGGCAGGTTCTGAACGCTGATGGCGTCGCCGAGCACATAAAAGCGCTGCGCGGTCAGGATGCCCGTGCGCTCGGCGTCGCCTTGGCCGTCGAGATTGACCTCCAGGTTCATATCTCCGCCGACAGCGTGCGGGTAGAACCCAACCAGCTTGAAGGTCTGGCCGGCGTCGTTCGACTTGGCAACCAGCAGCCGCGATCGTCCGTCAGGGCGCAACACGGCTTCGAACTGCCTATTGGGCGAAAGGGCGCCGCGCACGTCGAGCTGGGTCATTTTGCCGGCGCGCTTCTGCATGGAGAGCCGAACGCCGCGCAGAGACGACTCGTAGAACCCGACCACCGTGTCGATCTCAGCGCGCAAGTCCACGCCTGGACGCTGCTTGGCACCCTTGTCAGGAGCAAAGGTGACGTCGAAGAAGGACTGGAACAGGTCCTTGCCGTCGTAGACAGGGCCCTTGGCGTGCACTTCCCACACGTTGTCGGCGCGCAGCTTGCCGTGGGCCTCGAAATTGGTGACCACGTTGAGGGAAAACTGCGGGAAACGGAACTCCTTCACGCGAAAGTCGCTGCCGGCACCCATCCAGCCGGCAACTGCCACATTCTCGCCATGCAGCTTCACGTTGCGCAGCTCGACTGGGTGAGCGCCGCCACCTTTGGCGAAGTCGAACTCGAAGAGCGCAGGGCGCCCTCTCGGCTTGTACCAGGCCAGGCTTTCCAGAAACAGCTCGGCGTTCGTCAGATCGGCGCTGAAGTGGACGTGCCGCTCGCCGCGGGCATCCTGCTCGACCGTGATATCGGCGCCAACGGACCCCTGCACGATGTCGTTGATGTCGAGGCCGAGCTGCGTGCGCTCGCTGTTATCGAGCGTGGCAGTGATCCGCAGCGGCGGCTGGCGGTCGGCGGGAGCATCGAACACGCGTTGCCAGGTCGCCTTGGCGGGCACCCCCTTGATCAGGAACTCCGCCCTTGCGTCGGCGGCATTGGCACTGAGATCGATCGTCAGGTTGACCCCCTGGGCCTCGTAGGATCCCAGCACGTTGCGCAGCTTGCCATCGCTGATGCGCAGCCGGCCCTCGGTCACGCAATCGCGCAACGCCAATTGCGGGCCCAGCGGAAACTTGACATTGACGTTGCCGTCTAGCTTGCCCTCTACGCCCGCCAGGGTCAGCCCATTCTCCTGCAAGGCTCGTTGCGCGTCGTGGTCCAGCAACTCGAGCGCCAACGTCAGCGGACCCTGTCCTCTGAGCGCAAGATTTCCGTGGTGCGGCAACGGCTCGTCGAGATTGACCGAAAAGCTACCTTTGAGGGCGAGCTTGCGGCCGTCGGCGCCTGCCATGGTTCCTTCCGGCGCCGTGAATTCGAATGAGCGCCCCTCCAGCCGCAACAAACCTCGCGGCATCTCGAGCGCCGGCCATCCCTTGGCAACCTGCAGCTCGAGGTCGGCACCCTCTATCGAAAGAGATATGCGATCCCCGGTCCCCAGGGGTGCCCAATCCGCTGCGCCAGGCCCGGCACCGTGCACTACCTTGAACGTGCCTCCGAGCACGTTCCCGCGAGTGAACCGCTGCACCACCCAATTTCGGGTCGCGGGGGCCACCCACCTGGGCCACAGCGTCTTGAAGACGGCGGCCGTCATCGGTCCGATCTTGGCGTCGAGCTGTCCCTTGGCGCTGCCGCCAGCGTTCGACACGCCGCCCTGTGCGCTGACCTCTGCCCCGCCTGCGCGCAGTAGGAACTGGCTGAGCGCGACCTTGCCAAGCTCCGGCGCCAGCACGCCGCGCAGCGCCAACTGATCGATCGGCAACCGCTGCACCTGCGGCGGCTCGGGAGCCAACCAACCTTCGGTCGACTTCAAATCGAAGTACCATCCCGGGCCGTCGGTGCCCTGCGATGCGTGGACAATAGAGCCGGTGAGCTGCAGCCGGCTGCTGCCCCACGTGAGCACGGACGGAGCCATGTCGAAGCGTCGCGCGGCGCTGCTGTAGGCCAGCTCCACGCGTATCGCGTCGAGGTGCATCGGCGTGGCCGGGAACCAGGGCAGCGCCACATTGCCGGGGCCGGCGTCGATCACGATCTTGCCGCCGACAATCTCGCCGGCCCTGGAGAGCTCCATTCTCGCTTCCGCCGAGACCGGGAGGTCCAACCCGTCGAGCCCGACCAGATGCGGGAAGCTGCGTGCCAGGCCACGCGGCACCAGGTTCTGCACCGAAACGGTGAAATTGAGAACGTTCAAGTTCACGTGCTCGAAGGTGCGGAAGTTCACCTCCCACGGCCCGGTGAGCGACTCGATCTTGGCGTGGCCGGCGATCGAGCTGCGCGTGCGGCGGTGATCGAGATCGAGATCGAACTGCGGCACGTGCCAAATGCTCTTGCGGCCGCCGTTGTCGATCACGACCGTCGCCGATCTGAGCCCAACCTCGCGCAGGTAGGCGCTGGCATTCTCGCGCCGGCGCGCGCTGGCGGACGCATCCGACAACATCTTGATCAAGATCGATGCGGCCGAGCGTCCAATCGTTGTCCGCCGGCGGGGTTGCGGCGGGTTGGGGGGCGTCGACCGTGCCACGCAGCGCCGGCTGGCCAACCAGCGGTGGATGCGAAGACGGCGAGAACGTCAGCGACAGCTTGCCGTCCTCGGAATAGAACACGGTTAGCCGCGCCGACACGAGATCGAGGCTCTCGACCGCGATCCGGCCGAGCAGCAAGGCCCTGCGGCTGAGCGATACGAGCGCCGACGGCGCCATGATGAGCGGTTCGCCCTTGGCATCGGTTACGCGTACGTTGCCGAGCTCGAACTGCAGGAGACCGACATCGCTGAGGCGGAGCGCGACCGATTGGATGCGTACACCTGCGTCCGGCAACTCTCGGGCGATGCCGCTCTCGAATGCGCCGACGAGAAAATTGAGCGATATCGGCCCGTGCATCAGCCGCACGTAGAGAAGGCCGGCTGCGACTACCATCGCAAAGATTGTCGCGACCGTCGCCTTTGCCAACAGGGACAACAGCGCAAAGCGCCCTGACGCGCGAGGTCTGGCGCGCACTCCGGTTGTGGGCGCCCGATTGGCCGACCTGCCAGCTGTCCTGCTAGGCGCCCCGGTCCTGGTCACACCGCTCCCTCGATCGGTCGATGTCCCGGCGCGAATCCGCGCAACCCTGCCAAGGGGGCCCTTCCCCGTCCGGCCACGCACGCGTGAGCAATGCCGTTGGCTCGCCCCATCCTGTTCCCCCGGGGTAGAACACGGCGTCTCGGTGACGCGCGCAACTCGGCAAGCAGAATTGCGGACAAAAAGCGACCAAAGGAAGGCGCTAATCCCTTTGCCCACAGTCCTTATGGCGGGCACAATCATGTGTGCTAAGAGGACCCCAACGGGGCCGCATCACGGCCGCTAAGGAGCGTAGCCGGGCCTGCCGGATGCCTGCCTCGCACGCGCTGCTGAGAACCCGCAGTTTGGAGTTGCGTGTCCATGTTCACCAGAAAGCCCACCAAGGATACCGCTGCCCCTCCGCCCCTTCCCAACGGCGGCCGCGCGACCACGCATGCCGTCAGGACGGCGCCAGCCCGCCCGCGCAGCGGCACCCCTTCCGTGATCGGCCCCGACCTGTTGGTCACCGGCAATTTGGAGTCGGCGGGCGAAGTGCAGATCGAGGGCGAGGTACAGGGCGACGTGCATGCGGGGCGCATTGTCATTCGCGCCCAGGCCAACGTGACCGGCGATCTGGTCGCCGACGAGGTAGTGGTCGGAGGCAATGTGCAACGGATCGATTCGCGGCAACAGCGTGACGTTCCAATCGGCCGAGCCGCGTCGAAGGCGACGTGTTCCACAAGACGCTGGCGATCGAGCAGGGGGCCTATCTTCGAAGGCAAATCGCGCCGGTCCGACAATCCGATGGCGGCGCAACCTGCTGCCAACGGCTCGCAGCAGTCGAGCTGACGCGGCCCCCTCACAATCGCAGACGATCCTTGGCGATCTCGTAAAGCATGAGCGCCGTTGCGACTGCCAGGTTGAGAGAATCCAGGCGGCCGGCCATCGGGATTTTGACGAGGCGCGTGCAGGCGTCGCTAAGTTCCTGCGACAGCCCGGGCCCCTCGCTACCCATCAGAAGCAACGTCGGCGTGCGATAGGATTGCGCCCGGAAGTCCTCGGTCGCGCCCAGATGCGTGCCGACGATGTCGCCGGTCCACCGCGCCAGCCAGGGCCGGCACTCCGCCACCGTCATGCGCGCCAGCGGCACGGTGAAGATCGAGCCCATGGTCGCACGCACGGCCTCGCGGCCATAGGGGTCGACGCTGTTGCCGATCAGCGCGACGCCACTGGCGCCGACGGCGTCGGCGGTGCGCACGATGGTACCGAGGTTGCCGGGGTCGCGCACGCCTTCCAGTGCCACCCACAGTGCCCCTGCCGGGATCTTCTCAGGCACGGGCGCAGCGGCCCAGCGCTGCTCGAACACACCGAGCACGGTCTGGGGATTGTCCTTGGCGGCGATCTTGCCGAGCACCGCCTCGGAAACTTCCAGGCACTCCGCGCCTGCGCCCTCCGCCCACGCCAGCAGCTCGCAATGCACACCGGAGGAGGCGCTGCCCGCCTTGAACACGAACATCGTGGGCTTCCAGGCCGCGTCCCGCGCCGCCACCAGCACAGAGGCGCCCTCGGCGAGGAACAGGCCCGTATCGCGCCGCGCCTTGCGCATTTCGAGCGAGCGAATGAGCTTCACCCGATCGTTCTGCAGACTGGTGACGGCGCGCATGCCGCCCCGCGGCTCAGGGGTTCGCGTCATCGCTCGCCCACCGCGTGTAGAGCGACGTCGGCAGCAGCCGTCCGCCCGATTGCTCGATGACGGCGAGCTCACCGCTTTCCATCCGCCCGCTGCGTCCGGCGAGGCACTCGCGCACCAAGGCGTCCGTCACCAGGGCCGAGGCGCGGATGGCATAGGTCGTCAGCACCAACGCGGCGCGCTCATGTGCCAGCAACTGAGCGCAGTCGCGCAGCAGCGGCGCCAGATGGGTGAACACGTCCCACACCTCGCCCTCAGGGCCGCGCCCGAACTTGGGCGGGTCGATCAGGATCACATGATAGCTCCGGCCGCGCCGCACCTCGCGGGCAACGAACTTGCGCGCATCTTCGAGGATCCAGCGGATCGGCGCGTCGCCGAGTTGCGAGGCGGCCTGGTTCTGCTTGGCCCAAGCGATGGCCTTCTTGGACGCGTCGACATGCGTAACCTCGGCCCCGGCCTTGGCCGCGAGCAGCGAGGCAGCCCCCGTGTAGGCGAACAGGTTGAGCACCCGGGGCGGCCCGTCGCGCACGCCGGCGAGGCGCTCCAGCATCCATTGCCAATGCGGCACCTGCTCGGGAAACACCCCCACATGGCGGAAGGAGGTGAGCCGGCACAGCACCGTGGCGCCGAGCACCCGCACCGGCCATGTCTCGGGCACGGCGCTATTCTTCCGCCAGCGCCCGCTGTCGGCGTCGTCCTCGGCGCCGGTGCTCTTGAAAGCGGCGTCTGCCCGCGACCACGCGTCTGCCTCGAGCTTCGGCCGCCACAGGGCTTGCGGCTCCGGCCGCTCGACCGTGAAGCGCCCGAACCGCTCGAGCTTGCGGCCGTCGCCGCTGTCGAGCAGCGCGTAGTCCTCGAACCCGGCGGTGGCCAGCACCCGCAGCTCGGGAATGGCGCGCGCCACACCCTTGCCATCTCCCGCTCCTGCCGGGTCGATTGCCATGAAATAGATGCCCTCGCCGAAGCAGTACGCGGACCCCTGGTTCCTACGAGCGTTGCCGCTATCGCGCAACGGTCCGCCCGGGCGGATGGCAAACGGGGCTGGACGCCCGGCCAGAGGATATGGCCCTGTCAGCAGCAGCGGCTTGGCTGTTGAAACTGCGGCCGCCAGATGCGACTTGATTGGCGATGGTGACCCTTAGCGCCCTTTCCAGACGGCTAGCCAGTGGCGTGGGCGCAATCACGTCCAAACCCACACTGGGCAGCCCGAGCATCCTGGCCGCCGGCGCACTCCTGCTCGCCTATGTCGCCCTCGAATGGATGAGCTTCATCCACGAATACGGGGGCCTGCCGGTGACGCCCTGGAATCCGGGCCTCGGCGTGGCCTTCGGCATGATCGTGCTGAAGGGCGCAGCCTACAGCCTGGTGCTGTTTGCAGGCGTGGTGATTGCCGAGATCCTGGTGCTGCAAACGGGTCTGGCCTGGCCGGTCATCCTGGCGATCGCGGCGGTAGTGGCGGCGGGCTACGCGGCCGCGGGCCGGCTGGCACGCAAGTACCTGCGCCTCGACGTCCGCCTCAACCACGTGCGCGACGTCTTGGTGTTGCTCGGCGCGGGCGGGGCAGGCGCTGCCGTGGTTGCCATGCTGCTCGGCGCCCTGCTGCTCACCGACAAGGAGCTGGGCGCCGACATTGTTGCGAGATCCGTGATACCGCTGTTCGTGGGCGACGTCATAGGCATCGCCGTGGTCACGCCGCTGCTGCTGCGTTTCATGCGCTGGCAATGGCCGTCGCGAGCCGCGCTCCCTGCGCTTGCGATGGAGGTGTTGGTTTTCGCGCTGGCGACCGGCCTCGCGCTGTGGATGATCGTGGGCAGTGATCGTCCCCACGACTACAAGTACTTCTCGTTGCTGTTCCTGCCCGTGGTCGGCATAGGCATGCGCCACGGTATCGACGGCGCCTGCCTCGCGCTCGCCGCCACCCAGCTCGGGCTGATCGCAATGCTCAACGTCTACGGCTATGACGCGGCGACATTCACCGAGTTCCAGGTCGTCATGTTCGTTCTGACCACGACCGGATTGCTGGTGGGCGCAGTGGTCAGCGAGCGCCAGCACGCCGACCTGGCGGCGCGCGAGGCTGAGGAGCGACTGAAGGAGAGCCAGATCGCAGGCAAGTCGCGCTGCACGCATGACGCTGGTGGGCGGCATGGCATCGGCGCTGGCCCACGAGATCAATCAGCCGATGACGGCTGCGCGCGCGCTTGCCCGCTCGGTCCAGCATATCCTCGGCTCGCCCAACGCCGATCTGGCGCGCGCCGAGACCAACCTGACAGCCTGGTCGTCGCCCAGATCGACCACGCCGGCGGCGTCGTGCGCCGCATGCGCGAGTTCCTGCGCCGCGGACAGCCGCGCTTCAGCACGCTCGATGTCGAGCGCGATGCTCGACGATGCGCTGGTGCTGGCGCGGCCGGAGGCCGCCGCACGCCGAACCCGCATCGATCTCGACATTGCCGAAGCCCTGCCGCCGGTCTTCGGCGACCGCATCCAGCTGCAGCAGGTCGTGCTCAATCTTCTTGCGCAACGCCATGGACGCGATCGCCGACGCAAAGCCGGCGAAGGGCGCATTGAGGTGCGTGCCAGTCTGAGCGACGACGGCACGGCGCTGGAGATCGCCGTCATCGACAACGGCATCGGCGTATCGACCGACCGGCACGCTGTTCGAGCCGCTGTCGTCGTCGAAGCCGGAGGGCCTCGGCCTCGGCCTCTCCATCTGCGCCAACATCGTCGCGGCCCACGGCGGTCGCATCTGGCTGGCATCGAGCAGGCCCGGGCCACACCGAGTTCCGCCTCTCGCTGCCCGTGCAAGCACGGCAAGGGCCCCACGCATGAGCACGCCCACAGTGTTCGTCATCGACGACCAGGACGCCGTGCGCCACGCGCTGGGCGAGATGCTGCGGAGTGTTCGGCTACGCGGTGGAGACGCACGCGTCGGCCGACGACTTCCTCGCCTCGCTGCGCAACGCCAAGACCGGCTGCATCGTCGCCGACGTGCGCATGCCGGGCATGGACGGCATCGAGCTGGTGCGCGAGCTGTCGCGCCGCGACATTGCCCTGCCGGTGGTGCTGATCTCCGGCCATGCCGACGTGCCCATGGCGGTGGCCGCCATCAAGGCGGGAGCGGAGGACTTCATCGAGAAGCCGGTCGACGACGCGCAGCTGCTGGCCGCCATCAACCGGTGCCTGGCGCGTGTCTTCGACGCGCTCTCCACGGAGCAGTCGCTGGCGGATCTGCGGCGGCGACCTGGAGCGCCTGACGCCGCGCGAGGTCGAGGTCATGGACCTCGTCGTGCAGGGCTTCACCAGCGCGGCCATCGCCGAGCGGCTCGGCATCAGCGTGCGCACGGTCGAAAGCTACCGCATGCAGATCATGGACAAGATGCAGGCCGCCAGCGTCGCCATGCTCGTGCGGCAGGCGATCCGCCTCGGCCGTCTGGCTCCGTAGAAATACCCCCCGATCGTTGCGAATAACCCGCTGCGGCCCATCTCATTATGTGTTGAGGGGATGCCTTGCCTGCGTCCGGCCGGACGCAGGCAAAGCCGACTCCGAGGATACGCCCATGCCTCCGCACCGCGCCACACAGGTCACCCTCGATCGGCACGCCGCTCCCCGTCGGCCAGCCTTCTCGGCTGGACGGTCATCGCCGCGCTGCTAGCCGCGGCGACACTCCTGCTGGCCGCTGTTCCTGCCCCGCCGCTGGTGCTGCCGGCGCTGAGCATCCTCTTCGTCACCGTCGGCTTCGGTGTGGCCGGCGGCCTCTACCTGAGCGGATACCGCCTCGAGCGCGACGCCATCCGGGATGGGAGCTTGCCGGCGCTGCTCGTGTTCCTGCGGCTTTGCCGCCGCCCTGCTGACCGACGCGCGGCGAGGCGCTGGCCGCGCTCGAGCAGCTCAGCGACGGCATGAGCGTGCCGTCGTCGAGCTGACGCCGCGGCCGACAGACCCAACAGCCGTTATCTTCACGGAGACCCGATGGACGCGTTCTACCCGGAGCTGATCGCCCTCGCCCAGGTCATCGTCATCGACGTCGTGCTGGCCGGCGACAACGCCATCGTCGTGGGCCTGGCGGCATCGCGCGTGGCGCCCGAGCTGCGCGCCAAGGTCATCTTCTGGGGCATCGCCGGCGCGGTGGTGCTGCGCATCGCCTTCGCCGCGCGTCACCGTGCAGCTGCTCGCCATCGTCGGGCTGACGCTCGCCGGCGGCATCCTGCTGCTGTGGGTGTGCTGGAAGATGTATCGCGAGATCCGGCACGTGCCCGAGGCCGGCCTGCGTCGGCGCCCAGGCCGTGTCGGGCAACGACGCGCAGGCGGTCGGCGCGCTCGGCTTCTGGAGCGCGATCACCCAGATCGTGGTCGCCGACGTCTCCATGTCGCTCGACAACGTGCTGGCCGTCGCCGGCGCCGCCAAGGGCCACACCTGGGTGCTGGTGGTGGGCCTCGCGATCGCCGTGGTGCTGATGGCGGTGGCCGCGACCTACATCGCCCGGCTTGCTGGCGCGCTATCCCTGGATCACCTGGGTCGGGCTCGCCATCGTGCTGTACGTGGCGGTCGACATGATCTGGCGCGGCTCTCACGAGGTGGTGTGCGCCTGGGTGCCCGAGGCCGTCTGCCGGCAGGGCCTGGTGGCGGCGGTGGGAGCGATGGCGGGCTGGTAGGTCTTATGGCAACGCGCGCCAGCCGCCTCACACGCGCCGACCTCCAAGCCTAAGCACCGTCAGCGCCCCACCTCGTAGGGGCCGCCACGCTCAATCGCGCGCTGGTAGGCCGGCCGCGCCCGCAGCCGTTCTTGGAGGCGCACGAGGTTGGGATAGTCCTTCAAAGGTCCGCGCGAGCCACCGGCGTCAAGCACGAACGACAGCTGGATGTCGGCCGCCGAGAAGGTGTTGGCGACAAAATAGTCTTGGGTCCCGAGCGCGCCGCTCATGTAGTCGAAATGGTTCTTGAGCTCGCTCTCGACGCGCGGCGCGAGCGGCGCTCCAGCTTCCTTCAGGCGCCCCAGATAAAGTTTGAGCAGGAGCGGCAACGTCGCCGAGCCTTCCGCGAAATGCAGCCGATGCACGTAGGCGACATAGTCGGGTGAGGTGAAATCGACCTTCGGCGCCAAGCGGCCATTGCCGTACCGACCGACGAGATACTCCACGATTGCACCGGACTCGGCCACCACCAGTCCTGCATCGCGGATCACGGGCGACTTGCCGAGGGGATGGATCGCCTTGATAGCCGGCGGCGCCAGCCGCGTCACCGGATCGCGCTGGTAGCGCACGATTTCGTACTCGAGGCCCAGCTCTTCCAGCAACCACAAGATGCGCGGCGAACGCGAATTGTTGAGATGGTGGACTTCGATCATCACCGGTTCCTGCCTTGCATGGTCCCGGCATTTGATCACGGCTGCCCGCACCGATCCAGTCCACCGCGGACGAACTGCCTACTAATCGATATCCTCCACCGGCGCGTCGCTCCCGCCCGAGACGCGGTGCGCCAGCGACGCCTCGATGAAGTCGTCGATGTCGCCGTCGAGCACCTTCTTGCGGATCGGTGCTCTGGGTGCCGGTGCGCAGGTCCTTCACCAGCTGGTAGGGCTGCAGCACGTAGGAGCGGATCTGGTGGCCCCAGCCGATGTCGGTCTTGGCGGCGGCCTCCGCGTTGGCCTTCTCCTCGCGCTTCTTCAGCTCCAGCTCGTAGAGGCGCGATTTCAGCATCGCCCAGGCGATGGAGCGGTTCTTGATCTGCGAGCGCTCCTGCTGGCTCGCCACCACGATGTTGGTGGGGATGTGGGTGATGCGCACCGCCGAGTCGGTGGTGTTGACGTGCTGGCCGCCGGCGCCCGAGGCGCGGTAGGTGTCGATGCGGCACTCGCTTTCCTTGATGTCGATCTCGATGTTGTCGTCGACCACCGGATAGACCCACACGCTGGCAAAGCTGGTGTGGCGGCGCGCGTTGCTGTCGTAGGGCGAGATGCGCACCAGCCGGTGCACGCCCGATTCGGTCTTGAGCCAGCCGTAGGCGTTCTCGCCCTTGATCGGCAGGGTCGCCGACTTGATGCCGGCCTCCTCGCCCGCGCTCTGCCTCGACCAGCGAGACCTTGTAGCCGCGCTCCTCGGCCCAGCGCATGTACATGCGCGCGAGCATCTCCGCCCAGTCCTGGCTCTCGGTGCCGCCGGCGCCGGCGTGCACTTCGACGTAGGTGTCGTTGCCGTCGGCCTCGCCCGAGAGCAGCGCCTCCACCTCCTGGCGGCGCGCGTCGGCGGCGAGCTTGCTGCAGCGCGGCCTCGCCCTCCGCACGGTGGCCTCGTCCTTCTCGGCTTCGCCGAGCTCGATCAGGGTGACGGCATCGTCGAGGTCGCGCTCGAGCTTCTGGAAGGCGTTGATCGACCGCTCCAGCGCCTGGCGCTGGCGCATCACCTTCTGCGCGCCTGCGGGTTGTTCCAGAGCTTGGGATCCTCGGCGCGCTTGTTCAGCTCGGCCAGGCGCTCCTCGGCGGTATCCCAGTCAAAGATGCCTCCGCAGCAGCGCCAGCGACTGGCGGACGGCATCGGCGAGTTTCTCGGCTTCGGCGCGCATGGGCGGCCTCCTGCAAGATCTGTGCTGGGACGGCTGAACAATGGCGACGCTGATATAGGGGCCGCGTGGACGCGCTGTAAACGCCGCGCCACGCGCCGACGGTTCGCGGCGTCAGTAGACGCTGCGGCCCTGATTGCAGGCTGCGCGGCTGCTCGGCCGGCATCGGTCGGGGTTGATGAAGGTGCCGCTCTCGTTGGTGAAGCCGATGATC
The DNA here is from genome assembly GCA_963724565.1 of uncultured Alphaproteobacteria bacterium. Taxonomy (GTDB): domain Bacteria; phylum Pseudomonadota; class Alphaproteobacteria; order Rhizobiales; family Hyphomicrobiaceae; genus AWTP1-13. The sequence continues at coordinate 45,868 of CAVRVK010000028.1, read as the reverse complement.
GAATAGGCGTCGTCGGGCTCCTCGGTCGGCTTGAAGGCCTCCATCACCGTATCCGTGCTCCCCGCCTTGCGCCCTGAGCCCCGTTCGCAGGCTCACGCGCACCAGTTTGACCCCGGGCGGTATTCGGAACGGCACCGCCCGCTTGTCGCCGAGCGCCGCCTTCATGAAGTGCGCGAAGATGGGGGCGGCGACATGGCCGCCGGTCTGGCCCTTGCCCATCGGGCCGCGGCGTGTCGTAGCCGATGAACACGCCGACCACGAGGTCGGGCGTGTAGCCGACGAACCAGGCGTCCTTCTCGTCGTTGGTGGTGCCGGTCTTGCCGGCCATCGGCACGTTGGGAAGGATCTGCCTGATGATCGTTCCCGTGCCGCGCTGGATCACGCCCTCCATCATCGAGGTGATCTGGTAGGCCGTGTGCGGGTCGATGATCTGCTTGCGGTCGTCCTCGCGGCAGCGTCGGCTCGGCCTGGCCCTTCCAGCTCTCCGCGTTGCAGCCGGGGCACTCGCGATCGTCGTAGCGCCAGATGGTCTTGCCCCAGCGGTCCTGGATGCGGTCGATGAGCGTCGGCCTCACCTGCTTGCCGCCGTTGGCGAACGTCGAATAGGCGGCCGCCAGCTTGACCAGCGTGGTCTCGCCGGAGCCGAGCGACATGGCGAGCACCGGCAGCAGGTCGTCGTAGACGCCGAAGCGCTTGGAGTACTCGACGATCATCGGCATGCCCATGTCCTGGGCCAGCCGCACCGTCATCTGGTTGCGCGACTTCTCGATGCCGACGCGCAGCGTCGAGGGACCGTAGGACTTGGTGCCGTCGTAGTTCTTGGGCGTCCAGACCTCCTTGCCGGCGCCCTGCTCGATCTCGATCGGCGCATCGAGCACGATGCTCGTCGGCTTGTAGCCGTTGTCGAGCGCGGTGGCGTACACGAACGGCTTGTAGGAGGAGCCCGGCTGCCGCTTGGCCTGCAGGCGCGGTCGAACTGGCTTTGCGAGAACGAGAAGCCGCCGACCACCGCATGCACGCGGCCCGTGTGCGGGTCCATGGCGATCAGGCCGCCGCCGATCTCGGGGATCTGCATCAGCGACCACACCCCGGTCGGCTGGGCGGGGTTCTTCGGCGCCACCCAGACCACGTCGCCGGGGCTCAGCACGTCGGTCACCGCCTTGGGCGCGGCGCGGCCTGGCGACCTTGGCCCACTTGACCTCGTCGAAGGGGATCTCGACCGCCTCGCGCTCGGCGGCGAGGCTGCCGTCGGCCGCGCGCTGCGGGCGCAGGCCGACCGTGGCCTTGCTGCGGTCGACCTGCAGCACCACGCCGAGCCGCCACGGCGCGAGGTCGGTCGGAATCTCGATGGCGCTCAGCGGCACGCCCCAGTCGCCGGCGATGTCGATCGCTGCACGGGGCCGCGCCAGCCGCGCTCGCGGTCGAAGGCGACCAGGCCGTCGATCAGCACCCGGCGGCCGATCTTCTGCAGGTTGGGATCGAGCGTGGTCCTGACCGAGAGGCCGCCGTTGACGCCGTCGCCGCCACCGCCGGTGCGCTCGATGCGGCCGTAGAGACCGTCCTCGCCGTACATCTCGATGAGCCGGCGCCGCACCTCCTCGGCGAAATAGTCGGCGGCGTAGATCTGCGTGCCGAACGGGCGAATGTTGACCTTGAGCGGCTTGGCCTTGGCGGCCCGCGCCTGATCGGCCGGCACGTAGCCGGCCTCGGCCATCTGATCGAGGATCCAGTTGCGCCGCTCCGTGGCTTCCCTGGTCTTGCGGAAGGGATGATAGTTGTTGGGCGCCTTGGGCAGGGCCGCGAGATAGGCCGCCTCCTCGAGCGCAAGTTCCGCCAGCTCCTTGCCGAAGTAGTTGAGCGCGGCGGCGGCGATGCCGTACGAGCCGATGCCGAGGTAGATCTCGTTGAGATAGAGCTCGAGGATCTTCTCCTTCGGGAAGGTCCGCTCGATGCGGATGGCCAGCATCGCCTCCTTGAACTTGCGGTCCAGGTCCTGCTTGTTGGACAGCAGGAAGTTCTTGGCCACCTGCTGGGTGATGGTGGACGCGCCTTCGGGCCGCCGCTTGCCCCAGTTCTGGAAGTTCTTGTAGATCGCGCGCGCGATGCCCGTGAAATCGATCCCGCCGTGCTCGTAGAAGCGCCTGTCCTCGGCCGCCAGGAAGGCCTGGATGACCATCTTCGGCACGACGTTGATCGGCACGAAGATGCGCCGCTCGCGCGCGTACTCGGCCATCAGGGTGCCGTCGTTGGCGTGGATGCGCGTCATCACCGGCGGCTCGTACTTGGCGAGCCGCTCGTAGTCGGGCAGGTCGCGCGAGGCTCTCCACACGTAGAAGCCGACGACCGCCGACGCGGCCAGGAACAGCACCACGCCCGAGGCGAACACGAACGTGAGGAAGCTCGAGCAGCCAGCTGCGCCGCTTGCGCCGCCGCTTGGGCCGGGCGGGCGGCGGCGGCAGGATCTGCACAGGTCTCATAGCAACGAAATCCCCGACATTTCGTGCTGTCTAGTCCGTTGAGCTTGCTGCAGCAAGTGCGCCAGCGAAGCTTCCGCACATTAGCACGGATTGTGGCGGCATGAGGCCCTAGTCCTGCGCCTCATCGTCGCAATACCTGCCGCGATCCCAAGCCGCGGTTGCAGCCCGCGCGGTATGGTTAAGGCGACTGGGCCGGATGCTTGGCGAAGTAGTCGCTCACGGCGCCGGCGATCGAGGCGGCCACCTGCTTCTGCCAATCCGGCGATGTGAGCAGCTTGGCGTCCTGGGCGTTGCTCATGTAGCCGAGTTCGATCAGCACCGAGGGACATTGCAGCTGCCGCAGCACCTTGAACCCTGCCGACGCGCGCCGGCTCGCGCGAAAGGGCGATGGTGTGCTTCAGGTGACCGAGCAGCCGGCCGCGGAAATCGGCCGAGAAGTTCGTGGTCTCCCGCCGCATGCAGGTCCCTGAGAATGGAGTTGACCTCGGTCTCCTCCTCATCGCCCGTCTCGGCGCCGGCCAGCGTATCGGCAGCGTTCTCCTTGTCGGCCAGGCGCTGGGCCTGCCGGTTGGAGGCCTTCTCCGACAGCATGTAGACGGCCGCACCGCGCACAGCAGCGGCGATGTCCGACTCGCCCACGCTGTCGGCGTGGATCGAAATGAACAGGCTTGCCGATTTCTGGTGCGAGATCGCCAGCCGCCGGTCGAGGGAGACGAACACGTCCGTTGGTGCGCGTCATGTGCACAGTCGTAGCGGCCGGTTGCCTCCAGGCGCTGCCGCAGGTGGTGGGCGACCGCAAGCACGACATCCTTCTCCTGCACTCCGCCACTGATGCGCGCCTGGATCGAGCCCGCCGTGGCCGGGATCGATGACAATGATGGGCTTGGCGCTGGGCGCAGGGCGCGCCTTGGCCTGCAGGTCGATCCGGCCGGGCCAGCTTCTCGCGCGGCGGCGGGGCTGCGGCTTTGGCCAGGAAGCTCGCCTCGTCGGTCGGCACCAGCTCCATGCTGAGGCGCACGCCTTTGCCCTGGCGGGCGCTCATGGCGTGCTTGTCGATGCGCACGGGGCGCGTCGTGTCGATGACGATGCGCGACTTGCCGGGAGCGAACAGCCCGTACCGGAAAGGCTTTGATCAGCCCCTTGCCTTGCTGACCGGTTCCCGGCGGCAAGCGAAAGCCGACGTCGGGCGCGTCGATGATCACGCGATAGGGCTTCGGCAGCGTGAACACCTGATAGGCAACGGGCGCGGAGAACGCGATCGTGAAGCGGGTGAGTTGCTCGTCTCCCGCGATCTCGACCTGAGTTGCAGCCACAGCCCGGTCGGTGACCTCCGCCGACCAATCGTTCGAGGAGATGGCTGGCACGCGGCTGTTCCGACGGTTGCGGCGAGCTCTTCTTGATCTCGGTCTGCGCCGGCGGGCGCTGCGCACCCGGAGTCTTGCGGATCTCGGTCGACTGGCCGAGCGCCGCGACCGGAGCGAGCAAGCCGGCCACACAGGCCATCGTCCGGCACCAGCCCACCCATCGCGCGCCGGGCGTGGTCATGACCGCCGATCTCCGCTCGTTTCCCAGCCGCCCGGCGAACCTTAACCGGATGTTTGCCGAATCAAAGGCTATATCGAGTTCAAGGCCGAGCTGGCCTCGCCCTTACTCCACCAAAACTTGCTTGCTTCGCAGGGAGCGAGGGCATAGATACAACAGTCGCGAAACCGCCGCGAACGCTTGCCGGCGGTGCCCGTCCAACGTGTGCAGTCAGGCCCGGAGCCGGACAGCTCGCCGCCAAGACAGCATTCCGCGGATCTGGGCACGCCAAGCGCGCTGCGACGGCGTGGAGAAATGCCATGAGCGAAGCCGGGTTGCCTGCCGCTGATCTGTAACGGGGGGGCTGGCGGCTAGTTATCGGCTTCGCGCATTGCAACGCGCTTTCCTGCCCTCAAGGGCTGAGCCCTCCGCCGACCGAGGACCGGCGCTGGGGTCGGTGTGCGGACCACCGCTCAAGTCCGCTAGAGCTTGCCCGCTATCCGGGCATCACTTTCGGGGCAGAGGCGTTGTACCGCCTGCATGCTCCGAACATCAACGTGGATCATGACGGCACTGTACTTCAACTCGCAGGGAGATTGGCAGCCAGCCCCAAGCTGCGCCCGGGCCTTGCGGCTTTGCCTGGCCGGCTGCGCCAGCCATGCCTTGCGCTCTATCGACGCGAAGGCGTCGCCCGGTCCGTCGCGATCCCCAAATCGCAACCGAAATTGGCGCAGCAACGAGCGGTGCCGTGCCGGGCAGCCCCAGGAAGGGCTGGCCGGCCGTCGCCCGTCGCCTCGGCGCCAGGGACTTCAGAACATGGAACAGAAGAACAAGATGCTCATCGATGCCACGCACCCCGAGGAGACTCGGGTCGTGGTGCTGCGCAACGGCCGGGTAGAGGAGTTCGACTACGAGTTTGCCGCCCGCAAACCGCTGCGAGGCAATATCTATCTCGCCAAGGTGACGCGCGTCGAGCCGTCGCTGCAGGCAGCCTTCGTCGACTACGGCGGCAACCGCCACGGCTTCCTGGCCTTCAGCGAAATCCATCCCGACTACTATCAGATCCCGTACGCCGACCGGCAGGCGCTGCTGCAGGAGGAGGCCGAAGCCGAGGCTGAGGCCGAAGCCGAGGCCGATGCACGCGCCGAAGCGCGCGCCCGGCGGGCCGAGGAGCGATCAGCCCGAGCCTGCACGACTGAGCCCGAACGGCGACGAGCAGGCCGCGATGCCGGCCGCGGCCTATCCCGACGACGACGTGCGCGCCAGCGAGCCGATGCCGCGCACCGAGGCGGAGCCGGCAACTGCCGGCGAACCGGCGCCCGAGGCCCAGCGTGAGCCCGGCAACGGCGAGCAGCCGCCCGGTGCCAACGGACGAGGGCCATGTCGAGGAAATTGCGGGCGACCCCGCAGAGGCGCCCGAGATGGTCGGCGCATCGCCCGAGCAGGTCGGCTCCGAGGATGCGCTGGAGGAAGTGCCCGAGCGCCCGCGCCGGCGCATGCGCTCCTACAAGATCCAGGAAGTCATCAAGCGCCGGCAGATCATCCTGGTGCAGGTCGTCAAGGAGGAGCGCGGCAGCAAGGGCGCAGCGCTCACCACCTACCTTTCGCTGGCCGGCCGCTACACCGTGCTGATGCCCAACACCGGCCGCGGCGGCGGCATCTCGCGCAAGATCACCAACCCGCAGGACCGCAAGCGCCTGAAGGCGATCGCCCACGAGCTCGAGGTGCCGGACGGCATGGGGCTCATCGTGCGCACGGCGGGTGCGGCGCGCACCAAGCAGGAGCTCAAGCGCGACTTCGAGTACCTGCTGCGGCTGTGGGAGAACGTGCGCGACATGACCCTGCAGTCGACCGCGCCGTGCCTGGTCTACGAGGAAGGCAACCTCATCAAGCGGTCGATCCGCGACCTCTACACCAAGGACACCGACGAGATCCTCGTGGCCGGCGAGGCGGCGCACAAGGAGGCGCAGGACTTCATGCGCATGCTCTCGCCGAGCCAGGCCAAGAACGTCATCAAGTTCGACGCCTCCGAGCCGCTGTTCGCGCGCTACCAGATCGAGCGGCAGCTGAACGCCATGTTCAGCCCCTACGTGACGCTGCGCTCGGGCGGATATCTCGTCATCAACCAGACCGAGGCGCTGGTCTCCATCGACGTCAACTCGGGCAAGTCCACGCGCGAGTTCTCGATCGAGGAGACGGCGCTGCAGACCAACCTGGAAGCGTCCGAGGAACTCGCCCGGCAGCTCAAGCTGCGCGACCTCGCCGGCCTGATCGTCATCGACTTCATCGACATGGAGGAGCGGCGCAACAACCGCAAGGTCGAGAGCCGCCTCAAGGACGCGCTGCGGCACGACCGGGCGCGCATCCAGGTCGGCCGCATCAGCCACTTCGGCCTGCTGGAGATGTCGCGGCAGCGGCTGAGAACCGGCGTGGTCGAGGGCTCGACGTCGCAGTGTCCGCACTGCCAGGGCACCGGCATCGTCCGCTCGACCGAGTCGGTGGCGCTTGCCGTGCTGCGCGCCATCGAGGACCAGCTGATGCGCGACTGCGCGCTCGTCCCTGACGGCGGTCACGACCGCCGAGGTGGCCCTCTACATCCTCAACAACAAGCGCTCGTTCGTCACCGACATGGAAGCGCCGGCACGGTGTGTCCATCACGGTGGAGGCCAGCGCCCGCATGCAGGGCGCCAACTTCGCCATCGAGAAGTCGTGCTGCGCCGGTGGCGCCGCAGAGGCCGCCGAGCGGCCGGCTGCGGTCAACATGGAGTGGGGCTTCGAAGGCCAGGAGGCGAGGAGGCGCCCGGCGAGGAAGGCGAAGCCGCACTGCCGAGCGCGCCGAGGGCGAGAGCGAGGCGACGGGCGGCGGCCGCGCCGCCGGCGCCGGCGCGGCGGGCGCCGGGCGAGGACGGGGCGAGATCAGCGCGACCGACCCCGATCAGGCACGGTCCAACGGCAACGGCGAGGCCGCCGGAGAGCTCCAGCGAGCGACCTGCACGATCAGCCGGACGAGCAGCCCTGTCGAGGCACATCGCTGAGGCGGAGCGACCTCGAGACCGGGCGCCGGCGAGCAGCCTTCGGAGGCCGTCGGCGAGGAAGAGCGCGACGAGCGGCGGGGACGGCGCCGGCGGCGGGGCCGGCGTGGCGGCAGACGGGGACGCGACCGCGATGGCCGCGCATCGCGATGATCTCACTGCCCGCGACAACGACGGCGGCGAGGCCGCGCCGCCGCAGTCGGGTTCTGCCGACGACGCTGCGGGCGACGATGCAGCGCGACGAGGCCCGCGCGACCAAGAACTCGCAACCCGCCGAGAGCGAGCCGGGCCGCGATCACCAGTCGGCGCCACGGCGCGCGCTGCCGAGCAGCGGCAGACAATGGCGAGCGGCGCGTGGTCGGCACCAGCTGACCGTCGCGAACATCAACCGCCCGCCACGCAGCAGCCGGAGGCGCCGCAGCTGCCCCCGTGCTGCAAGGGGACACCTGCTCCCGCTCGCACCCGCGGGAGCCCGTGCACGCCGAGCCCGGCGCAGGAGGACGCCTTCGCGGCCCGCGCGCAAAGGCTGGTGGCAGCGGCGCTTCACCGGGGAATAGTGATCCGCGCGCATCAGGGTGCGCGTTGCAGTCGGGCCCAGCGCCGTCTGCAATGTGCACGGCTGCCGCATCGGACCTTGCCCGCCTGGGTGCAGGCTCCACTATGGCGCCGTTCGAACAGGAGGGGAGCCATGAAGATAATTCGTCCGCGCGGCGCGATCGCCGGCTGTGACCTTTGCGCTTGTTGGCAGCGCTACGTGCTGCCCAATGCATCAGGGCCGGCGGCTGGGGAACGGGCGCCCTGGAGGGCTTTGCATCGTTCATGGCCGAAGCCGCCATGAAGAACTCGGCCAAGGCCAAGCTCGGCGATGCGCGTCAAGATCGGCCCCGTCGCGCACGAAGTGCGAGGTGAAGGGCCTGCTCTACGAGTGCAACGCCTCGGCCGCGCGCCTGCAAATAGGCGCCGGTCGCGACGCGATCTCAGGAGCGAGCGCGCAAGGCGGCTCCAGCCGCTGATGCGGCGCGCCGCCTCGGCCATGTCAGCCGTGGTCCCGGCGTAGCAGAAGCGCACGTAGCGGCTGCCTCGCCCGGCATCGAAGTCGATGCCGGGCGTGGCGGCGACACCGATATCGGCCAGCATCTCCCTGGTGAAGGCGAGGCTGTCGGCGGTGAAGTCGCCGACGTCGACATAGAGGTAGAAGGCGCCGTCGGCCGGCACGATGCGCTGCAAGCCGGCCTTGGGCAGCTCATCCAGCAACAGCGCGCGGTTCTCGGCATAGACCCGCTTGTTGGCCTCCAACTCCTCGAGGCCGTCGAATGCGCCGAGCGCCGCGACCTGGGCCACCGCAGGCGGCGAGATGTAGAAGTTCTGCGCCAGGCGCTCGATCGGCCGCACCAGTGGCGGCGGCACGATCAGCCAGCCGATGCGCCAGCCGGTCATCGAGAAGTATTTCGAGAAGCTGTTGACGACCACGGCCTCGTCGGATGTGGGCAAGCGCCGTCTCCTCGCGCATGCCGTAGGTCGAGCCCGTGATAGATCTCGTCGGACACCAGCCAGATGCGGTTGCGCGCGCAGGCGGCGGCGATCTCGGCAAGGCGCGCGGGCTCGAGCATGGTGCCGGTGGGATTGGCAGGGCTTGCCACGACGAGGCCGGCGCACGCCATGCCGGCGCACCGCATCGTCGATGTCGGCGCCGGTCGGCATCCAGCGCGATTGGGCACCGGTCTCGATGCAGGGCAGCCGATCTGGCCCAGCGCGGTCAGGATGTGGCGATAGCAGGGGTAGCCCGGCGACGGCAGGGCCACCTTGGCGCCGGCATCGAACAAGCGCCAGAAAGGCCAGCACGAAGCCGGCCGACGAGCCGGTCGTAACCACGACACGCTCGGGCTCGACGGCGACCCCGTACCGTTCCGCATAGTAGCGGGCGATGCGCTCGCGCAGCGCGGGCAGACCCAGGGCGAGCGTGTAGCCCAGCGTCTCGGGTCTCGAGTGCGCGGGCGGCGGCGGCAAGCGCGGCGCGGGGCGCAGGTGTGCCGGGCTGGCCAACCTCCATGTGGATGACCTTGTGGCCCAGCGGCTTCCCGCTCGGCCGCCGCCTGCATCACGTCCATGACGATGAACGAGGGCACGGCGCTGCGCCGCGAGGCCTGCAAGACGCGAGCAGCCGCAGCCGGTGTCCGGTGGTCGTTGCAGTCATGGTCGTTCTCCGCCCGCCGCGAGCCCTCAAACCGCCATGGTTGCGCCCTAGTCGCCACGCTCAACCGGCCGGCCATCGGCGCGCCGGTCCGAGCGGCCTGCGCGGCGATGTGAATTGGCGCACCGCGGAGCAGGGGGCTTATAGTCGGGGCCGGCTCGTGTTGCCTAGGCAGAGCCAGCATCATCCTAGTCGCTGGTAAAGTCACGACAATTGCTTTCGAAGGCTACCGACGCGAGGGTCGTAGCGTGAAGCACAATCAAGGTGGTCGTGGTGGGCGTCGTTCGCACACGCATGCTGCCCGCCAGTGCGAGCTCGCGCGCGCCGGGCGACTGGCGCGGTGGCTGCGCGGCGCCTTGGCGCTCGCCTATGCGCTGGCCGCGAGCTGCTGCGACAACGCCGGCTGCCGCACAGGGCATTCCGCTGATCCGCGACACCGAGGTGGAGAACCTGCTGAAGGACTACTCGCGGCCGATCTTCAAGGTCGCCGGCCTCGGCTCGCACATCACGATGCGCATCGTCCGGCACGAGAGCTTCAACGCGTTCGTCGTCGACGGCCTCAACGTCTTCCTGAACACCGGCACCATCCTGCAGGCCAAGACCCCCAACGAGGTCATCGGCGTGATCGCGCACGAGACGGGCCACATCACCGGCGGGCACATGGCCGCGCTGCGCAACCGCATTGCACGCGACCAGACCAAGGCGCTGCTGCTGACGGTGCTCGGCATCGGCCTGATGGTCGGCGGCGCCGACCGCCGGGGGCGACACCTGCGCGCGAGATCGCGGGGCTCGGTGGCGGCGTGATGATGGGCGGCAAGGACGTGATCATGCGCTCGCTGCTGAGCGAGCGGCGCTCGCAGGAGTCCGCGGCCGACCAGGCGGGCATCAAGTTCCTGGAGGCCACCCGGCAATCGGGGCGCGGGATGCTCGAGACGTTCGAGAACTTCGCGCAGCAGGAGTACGTTTCGGCCGCCAACCAGGACCCGTTCGTGCGCAGCCATCCGGTGGCCGCCGACCGCATCGCGCGCTTGCGCGACCTGGTGGCCGCCAGCCCCTACGTCGACCGAAAGGATTCGCCCGCGCTGCAGCTGCGGCACGACATGGCGCGCGCCAAGATCTCCGGCTATCTCGAAAGGCCGCAGACCGTCTACAACCGCTACCCGGCGAGCGACAACAGCTTGCCTGCGCGCTATGCGCGCGCCATCGCCCGCAACTGTTCGGGCCACTGCGACCAGGCCATGGGCGAGGTCGACGCGCTGATCAAGCAGCAACCGGACAACCCCTTCTTCTGGGAGATCAAGGGCAGTTTCTACTATTGGAGCGGCAAGCATCGGGAGGCGATCACGCCACTTGCGCAAGGCCCTGCAACTCTCCGGCGGCAACGAATCGCTGATACAGTTCGAGCTGGCCCAGGCGATGTTGGCCACGGAGGATGCCTCACTGCTCGACGAGGCAATGACACTGTTGCGCCGCGCGATCCTGACCGACCCCACCCACGCCGCGCTCGCATCATCAGCTGGCGACGGCCTTCTATCGTAAGGGACAGTATCCGCAGGCCGACCTTGCCGCGGCGCAGGGCCACTTCGCAGGAAGGCAATGTCAAGCAGGCGCAGAACTTCGCCAAGCGTGCGATGGTCAAGCTGCCGCGCGGCTCGCCGGAATGGATTCGCGCCGAAGACATTACCAAGTACAAGGTGCCGCCGACCTGAGAATTTGTTCGGCGGCAAACCAAGGCGCGATGCAACAGGAGTAGTGAATGACACTCGCCGCAGTACTGTCGATGCCCTCACGCTCGAAAAAGGGGGCCATGCTGCTTGCTCCCGCCATCCTGCTGGTCGGGACCGCGCTTGCCATCGGGCAGCAGAACCAGGCTCCCGCCGCGAACGCGACCGCTCCGGCGGCGAGCGCGTCTGTGCAGCCCAAGGTGGCCGTGGCCGAGGGCAGTATCAGCCCGGGTCAGCGCAAGGAGATCGAGGCCATCGTCAAGGACTATCTGCTCAAGAATCCGGAAGTCATGATGGAGGCGCAGAACGCGCTCGAGGCCAAGATGGACAAGCTCCAGGCCGAGCGCACCGCCGCCGCGATCAAGCAGAACGCCACCGAGATCTTCAGGCCGGCCGCTTCTCCCGTGGTCGGCAATGCCAAGGGCGACGTCACGGTGATCGAGTTCTTCGACTACAACTGCCCCTACTGCAAAAAGGCATTCACCGAAGTCGTGCAGCTCGTCGAGAAGGACAAGCAGGTCAAACTGATCCTCAAGGAGTTCCCGATCCTGAGCAAAGGCTCCGAGGAGGCATCGAAGGTTGCCCTCGCTGCCAAGCTGCAGGGCAAGTACTGGGAAATGCACCGCGCCCTGAATGAAACCCAGGGGCAGTCGAACGAGGCCTCCGCGCTGCGCATCGCCGAGAAGCTCGGCCTCGACATGGCCCGCCTCAGGAAGGACATGGCATCGCCCGAGGTGAAAAAAGAAATCGACGAGACCCGCGCATTGGCGGTGAAGCTAGGCATCCAGGGCACGCCCCACTTTCTGGTCGGCGACCGCGTGATCCCAGGCGCACCCGAGAACCTTTTGGAGCAGATCAAGAAGAATGTCGCAGAGGTCCGCAAGGAAGGCTGCAAGGTCTGCTAGTAGCGGGATGGGCTCGAGCGCGCGCCATTTGGTTAACTACGCAAAACCGCGGCTGCGGGCCTTTCGCGGCCGGGTGAAACCTGCTAAGGCCGGCCAGCGGGCGGAAAGCGCAAGGCTTTCTCTACTAGGCACCAACTCTCCAGGCAGCGGCAGATGCCCAAGCCGATATTCGTGCTGAACGGGGCGAATCTGAACCTGATCGGTGTTCGCGAGCCGGCCATCTACGGCAGCGAAACGCTCGATGATATCCGCCGCCGTACCGAGGTGCGCGCGGAGGCCCTCGGCCTCACAGTGGACTTCCGCCAGTCGAACGCGGAGGGTGAACTCGTCGACTGGATCCAAGAAGCGCGCGAAGGGGCCGACGGCATCGTGATCAACGCTGGTGCCTATACGCACACGTCTGTTGCCATTCTCGATGCGCTCAATGCTGCGGACCGCCCGGTAATCGAGCTGCACCTCTCCAACATCTTCAAGCGCGAGCCTTTTCGGCACACATCGTTTGTGACACCTGCCGCACAAGGGTTGATCTGCGGGTTCGGCGCGAAAGGCTACGAGCTTGCCATCGAGGCCATGGCGGACCTGGTGGCCAAGCCCACAGGCAACGCGACAACCGCCAAACGCTAGGCAGCCAGTGAAGCATGCGGGCGGAACCGATCAAGAAACAGCCGGCTCAATCGATGGCGAACAACAAAGGCAAGACGAGCGTCGATCATGAGCTGATCCGCGAGCTCGCCAAGCTGCTGGATGAGACCGGGTTGAGCGAGATCGAGATCGACCGCGACGGCCTGCGTGTGCGGGTGGCCCGCGGCGGGCCCAACGCCGCTACCGCAGCGGCCGTTGCTCCGCCGGCGGCCCAGGCTGCTGCCGCAGTCGCTTCGGCCGCAGCTGCAAAGCCGCTCACGGACGACCCGGTGACGCATCCAGGGTGCGTGCGCTCCCCCATGGTCGGCACCGCCTATCTCGCACCGGAACCCGGCACCGCCAATTTCGTCGAGGTCGGCACCCGCGTCGCCCAAGGCCAGACAATTCTCATCATCGAAGCGATGAAAACCATGAACCACATCCCTGCGCCCAAGGCCGGGACGGTGACCCGCATTCTCGTCGGCAATCGCCAACCCGTTGAATTCGGGGAACCGCTGGCGATCATCGAGTAACGCTTGCGGAGCCCTCTCGCACCGATGTTCGAAAAGGTGTTGATCGCCAATCGCGGCGAGATCGCGCTCAGAGTGCTGCGCGCCTGCAGGGAGATGGGCATCGCCACGGTCGCGGTGCACTCCACGGCCGACGCGGACGCGATGCACGTGCGGCTTGCCGACGAGAGCGTGTGCATCGGCCCGCCGCCGGCCGCGGAAAGCTATCTCAACATTCCGCGCATCGTCGCCGCCTGCGAGATCACCGGGGCCGATGCCGTGCACCCCGGCTACGGATTTCTGTCGGAGAACGCCCGCTTTGCCGAGATCCTGGAAGGTCACGACATAACTTTCATCGGCCCAACCTCCGAGCACATCCGCATCATGGGCGACAAGATCGAAGCCAAGGCGACGGCCAAGCGTCTCGGCATTCCGACCGTGCCAGGCTCGCAAGGAGCCATCGCCAACGAGGCGGAAGCACTGAAGATCGCCAAGGACATGGGCTATCCCGTTCTCGTGAAGGCCGCGGCCGGCGGCGGCGGTCGCGGCATGAAGGTCGCCCGCACGCCCGAGGATCTCGACACCGCCCTCAAGACGGCGCGCGCTGAAGCCAAGGCTGCCTTCGGCGACGACAGCGTCTACCTCGAGAAGTTCCTCTCCAAGCCTCGGCACATCGAGATCCAGGTGTTCGGCGACGGCAAGGGCAACGCCATCCATCTGGGCGAACGCGACTGCTCGCTGCAGCGCCGCCACCAGAAGATCCTCGAGGAGGCGCCCTCCCCCGCCCTCAACGCCGAGGAACGCCAGGCCGATCGGCGCCACGGTGGCGGCGGCCATGCGCAAGCTCAAGTACCGCGGTGCCGGCACCGTCGAGTTCCTCTACGAGGACGGCAAGTTCTTCTTCATCGAGATGAACACCCGGCTGCAGGTGGAGCACCCGGTGACCGAGATGATCACCGGGCTCGACCTCGTCATCGAGCAGATCCGGATCGCCTCGGGCGCACCTCTGGCGCTTGCAGCAAAGCGACGTGGTCTTCTCGGGCCACGCCATCGAGTGCCGCATCAACGCGGAGAACCCGAGGAACTTTCGGCCCTCGCCCGGCACCATCACCTACTGGCACCCGCCAGGGGGGCTCGGCGTGCGCGTCGACAGCGGCGTCTACCAGGGCTACCGCATCCCGCCCTACTACGATAGCCTGATCGGCAAGCTGATCGTGCACGGCAAGAACCGCAACGAGGCACTGATGCGGCTGCGGCGCTGCCTGTCGGAGTTCGTCATCGACGGCATCGAGACCACCATTCCGCTGTTCGCCGACCTCGTCAACGAGCCCGACATTGCCAACGGCCTCTACGACATCCACTGGCTCGAGAGCTTCCTGCAGACGCCCAAGCCCGATCATGGCTCGGTGAAAGAAGCGACAGATCGGCCTTAGGCCGGCAGTAGCGACACATGACCTCGCGCGACGACATCGTCATCGAGATCACGCCGCAGGTGCTGCTCAAGGCCTACGCGTGCGGCATCTTTCCGATGGCGGAGAGCGCCGACGACCCGGCACTCTACTGGATCGAGCCGCAGCAGCGCGGCATCCTGCCAGCTCGACAACGTGCACGTGCCGCGCCGGCTGGCGCGCACCATCCGCCAGTAAGCCTTCGAGATCAGGATCGACACGGATTTCGAGGGCGTGATCTCGGGCTGCGCGGCCTCGCGGCCCGGCCGGCGCACCACGTGGATCAACCCGAAGATCCGTGCGCTCTATCGGGACCTGTTCGATGTCGGGCTACTGCCACACGGTCGAGGCATGGTCCGACGGCAGGCTGGTCGGCGGCCTGTACGGCGTGGCGCTCAACGGCGCGTTCTTCGGCGAGAGCATGTTCTCGCTCGAGCGGGATGCCAGCAAGGTGTGCGCTGGTCTATCTGTGCGCGCGCCTGATCCACGGCGGCTTCGCGCTGCTCGACACGCAGTTCGTCACCGACCATCTGCGGCAGTTCGGCACCGTCGAGATCGATCGTGCCGAATTCCACGTGCTGCTCGAGAAGGCGCTGGCGCACGAGGCCAATTTCTCCGCGTTGCCGGCCGATGCCAGGCCGGAGCAGATGCTCGATATCATTTCTGCGCAGCGCTGATCAGCGCGGAACGCGCCGGCGGCGGGGTTGATCGTCCTCGGGCGGAAACTGCGGCGGCGCGATGCCGGGCGCAGGTCCGCTGCCAGGCTGCTGTTGCGGGGCCTTCGCCACCGGCGGGGGCCGCTGCGCGCTGCGGCTGCGTGCACGATGTCAGCCACACGTCGAACACCGGGTGCAGCAGCGGGTTGAGACCGGGGCTCTCGGCGAACATCCAGCCGGTGAAGATACGCTTCTCCTTGCCGTCGAACATGATCTCGTCGATCTCCACGAACGTGGAGGTGCGCGGCGGCTCGGTCGGCGCGCGCGTGTAGCAGGCGCGCGGCGTGATCTTGAGCGTGCGGAACTCGCCGGTCTGATTGAGCTGACGGTGAGCTGCTTGACGGCGGCCGTCACCTTGTCGAGGGCGGCAAACACCGCCATGGCGTTGTCGACGCGCTGGGCGTGCGCGGGCACGTCGAGCAGGCCGACCAGCGCAGCCAGCAGCGGCAAGCGCGCCTTGCCCATTCTGCTCAGGAAGGTCGGCGTCCGCTGTTGCATTGCCATTGCGCAGTCTTCGCCAATCCGCAAATGCGCCCGGCTGGCAGCACGACGGCGCGAAAAACGTGGCGCCAGCGTGACGCCGGACCGCGCCGTCACCGGCCAGTCTTGGCCTGCCCCGCGCCGACGGCCGCCAGGGCTTGTAGTCTCCGGTCGCCTTGGGCCGCTTGCCGCTGGCCAGGATGCTGCCGGGCGGCCGGTAGGCCTGCGGCGTGCCCGTCATGTTCATGCGGTGCTCCTTCTCCCAGGGCCGCGGCGTGTAGTCTTCCTCGGTCGGTGGCGTATCGACCATGTAGTGCATCCAGCCGTGCCACTCCGGCGGTATCTGCGAGGCCTCGGCCAGATCCTTGTAGATCACCCAGCGGCGCGGCACGCCGAGCGGGCCGATGCCCTTGCTCTGGACGTAGTAGCGGTTGCCCTGTGCCGTCGGTGCCGACCAGCTTGCCCCTGAGCGCGCGTGTAGAGGCGGTTGGACCAGGTGTTGCCGCCCCACCAGCTGAAGATCTCGCTGAAAATGCCCATGCTTTCCCGCCTGTGTCCGGGCCTCGACGATTGCCGCGCTTATGGCACCGGCCCAGCGCCCAGTCCATGACGCCTGCCGACGCGGCAGAACTGCCACATCTGGGCGGTGATCGGAATCGAGCTAGCGTATCTCCTGTTGAGGGTCGGCGGCGCATCTCACAAGTGCTCGATGGCGCACGCAGAATTGCTCCGAGCGCGTCCGATGCCGAAACCACGCGGGTTTGGCGGGCGATTCTCCCACACGTTATGCCCAGCTTGCCCCCAAATCATCTACATCTAGTGGTTCGCTAGGCTGGCACCTACAAGATGACGATGCCTTCGAATCGTCATAGTGTGCCTTCATCACGGGCGCCGGCCGACCGGCTGGAGCGCCCTTCACACAACCGCAGCGCCGCGGAAATCGAACTGAGGGAACCCGGCAGTCGCAGGCGGGAAGAACAGGCCGAATGCGTGTCTGGGCCTTCTGAGCGTGAGTTCGTGCTGAACTGTGGCTTATGCAGTACGCGCGCCTTGTCGGTGCGCGACCCGGGCTCCGCGATGTCTCGCCGAGCCCGTTTCGTTGTGTCCGTTGCGTCCGCGTCAGATCGATCATGAGCAGAAACAGGCGCGCCGCCATCGGGCGGCGCGGCGAAATTTACGCGGGGGTTCTTCCGATGCAGATCAAGCGGCGGTTCACGACGGCGGGCAAATCACCCTACGAGAAGATCCCGTTCCGCCGCGCGACGTCCGAAATCAAGAACCCGGACGGCTCGGTCGTCTTCCGGCTGGAGAACTTCGCGGTCCCCGAGCACTGGAGCCAGGTCGCCGCCGACATCCTGGCCCAGAAGTACTTCCGCAAGGCCGGCGTGCCGGCGCGCCTGAAGCGCACCGAGGAGACCCAGGTTCCGTCCTGGCTGTGGCGCTCCACCGCCGACGAGCGCCGCCTCGCCGAGCTGCCGCGCAGCGACCGCATGACGGCGAGACCGACGCCCGCCAGGTGTTCGACCGCCTGGCCGGCACCTGGACCTACTGGGGCTGGAAGGGCGGCTACTTCACCAGCGAGGACGATGCGCGCGCCTTCTTCGACGAGCACCGCTACATGCTGGCGATGCAGATCGGCGCGCCGAACAGCCCGCAATGGTTCAACACCGGCCTGCACTGGGCCTACGGCATCGACGGTCCCGGCCAGGGCCACTTCTACGTCGACCACGAGACGGGCGAGCTGACGGCCTCGCACTCGGCCTACGAGCATCCCCAGCCGCACGCCTGCTTCATCCAGTCGATCGAGGACGATCTCGTCAACGAGAACGGCATCATGGACCTGTGGGTGCGCGAGGCGCGCCTGTTCAAGTACGGCTCCGGCACCGGCTCCAACTTCTCCAAGCTGCGCTCGGAGAACGAGAAGCTGTCGGGCGGCGGCAAGTCGTCGGGCCTGATGAGCTTCCTGAGGATCGGCGACCGCGCCGCCGGCGCCATCAAGTCGGGCGGCACCACGCGCCGCGCCGCCAAGATGGTGGTGGTCGACATCGATCATCCCGACATCGAGGCCTACATCGACTGGAAGGTGAAGGAGGAGCAGAAGGTCGCGGCGCTCGTGACCGGCTCCAAGATCTGCCAGAAGCGGCTGAAGGCCATCATGAAGGCCTGCGTCAACTGCGAGGCCGAGGGCGATGCCTGCTTCGAGCCGGCCAAGAACCCGGCGCTCAAGCGCGCCATCAAGGAAGCGCGGCGCGACCTGGTGCCGGACAACTACATCCGCCGCATCATCCAGTTCGCGCGCCAGGGCTACAAGGACATCGAGTTCTCCGATCTACGACACCGACTGGGACAGCGAGGCCTATCTGACCGTCTCGGGCCAGAACTCCAACAACTCGGTGCGCGTGACGGACGAGTTCCTGAACGCGGTGGATCGACGACAAGGACTGGAACCTGACCGCGCGCCTCGGCGGCAAGCACGGTCAAGACGCTGAAGGCGCGCGACCTGTGGGAGAAGGATCGGCTATGCGGCCTGGGCCTCGGCCGATCCCGGCATCCAGTTCCACACCACCATCAACGACTGGCACACCTGCCCGCAAGTCGGGGCCGATCCGCGCGTCGAACCCGTGCTCGGAGTACATGTTCCTCGACGACACGGCGTGCAACCTCGCCTCGCTGAACCTGATGATGTTCCGCGACGGCGACAAGCGCTTCGACGTCGACGCCTTCGAGCACGCCTGCCGGCTGTGGACCATCGCGCTCGAAGTCTCGGTGCTGATGGCGCAGTTCCCGTCCAAGAAGATCGCCGAGCTCGTCCTATCGCTACCGCACGCTGGGCCTGGGCTTTGCCAACATCGGCGGCTGCCTGATGGCGTCGGGCATTCCCTATGACAGCCCCGAGGGCCGCGCCATCTGCGGTGCGCTCTCGGCCATCATGACCGGCGTCGCCTATGCCACGTCGGCCGAGATGGCCGAGCGAGCTCGGGACCTTCCCGGGCTACGAGCCCAACGCCGCCGACATGCTGCGCGTGATCCGCAACCATCGCCGCGCCGCCTACGGCCACAAGGACGGCTACGAGAAGCTCGCCACCGCGCCGGTGCCGCTCGATGCCGCCTCGTGCCCCGACGACCGGCTGATCGTGGCGGCCAAGCGCGCCTGGGACAACGCCATCGCGCTCGGCCAGGAGCACGGCTACCGCAACGCGCAGGCGACCGTGATCGCGCCGACCGGCACCATCGGCCTGGTGATGGACTGCGACACCACCGGCATCGAGCCCGACTTCGCGCTGGTGAAGTTCAAGAAGCTGGCCGGCGGCGGCTACTTCAAGATCATCAACCAGGCCGTGCCGGAGGCGCTGCGCACGCTGGGCTACGGCGAGGCCGAGATCGCCGAGATCGAAGCCTATGCGGTGGGCCACGGCACGCTGGCGCAGGCGCCGGCCATCAACCACACCACGCTGAAGGCCAAGGGCTTCACCGACGAGATCCTGCGCAAGGTCGACGGCGCGCTGAAGACGGCGTTCGACATCTCGTTCGTGTTCAACAAGTGGACGCTCGGCGAGGAGTTCCTGACCCAGACGCTGAAGATCCCGGCCGAGAAGCTGCAACGAGCCGGGCTTCGACCTGCTCGCCCACCTCGGCTTCTCGAAGAAGGACATCGAGGCGGCCAACGAGCACGTGTGCGGGGCCATGACGCTGGAAGGCGCGCCGCACCTGGACGAGGAGCACCTGCCCGTGTTCGACTGCGCCAGCCCCTGCGGCCGCAAGGGCAAGCGCTACCTGTCGGTGGAGAGCCACATCCACATGATGGCGGCGAGCCAGCCGTTCATCTCGGGCGCCATCTCCAAGACCATCAACATGCCGAACGAGGCGACCGTGGAGGACTGCAAGGAGGCCTACATGCTGTCCTGGCGGCTCGCGCTGAAGGCCAACGCGCTCTATCGCGACGGCTCCAAGCTGTCCCAGCCGCTCAATTCGCAGCTGCTGGCCGATGACGCCGAGGAGGCGGAGGAAGTGGCCGAGCAGCTGATGGCCGACAAGCCGATGGCGGCGCGCGCGGCCGTGGCGGCCGAGCGCATCGTGGAGCGCATCGTCGAGCGCGTGGAGCGGGCGCGCGAGCGCGAGAAGCTGCCCAACCGGCGCAAGAGCTACACGCAGAAGGCCACCGTCGGCGGCCACAAGGTGTATCTCCACACCGGCGAGTACGAGGACGGGCGGCTCGGCGAGATCTTCATCGACATGCACAAGGAAGGCGCCGCCTTCCGCAGCCTGATGAACAACTTCGCCATCGCCATCTCGCTCGGCCTGCAGTACGGCGTGCCGCTGGACGAGTACGTGGACGCCTTCACCTTCACGCGCTTCGAGCCGGCCGGGCTGGTGCAGGGCAACGACACCATCAAGAACGCCACCTCGATCCTCGACTACATCTTCCGCGAGCTGGCGGTGTCGTACCTCGGCCGCAACGATCTGGCCCACGTGGACCTGAGCGAGGTCGCCAACACCGGGCTCGGCTCGTCCGACGAGGAGCTGGAGGAGCAACCCGCACCGCCGCCGGCGGCGCGTTACCTCTCGCGCGGCCTGCTGCGCGGCCAGGAGAGCCGGGTGTTCGCCATGCGCTCGACCAGCAGCGTGGCGGTGGCGGCTGAGATCGAGCCCGCGGGCCCGGTTGCCTCGCTGCAGCAGGAGGTGGAGACGGCGTTCCAGCCAGCCAAGGTGCGCATGGAGACGGCGGTCGGCGCGCTGACGGCCCTGCAGGAGGAGCAGACCACCGAGCTGGCCAAGGCGAAGATGGAGGCCTCGGTCAGCGAGCTGGCGCGCCAGCTGCAGGACCAGCTCGATGCGCGCGCCAAGTCGCGCATCGCCAAGGAGAACCTGGAGGCCGATCGGCGGGCCGAGGCGAAGGTGAAGGGCTACGAGGGCGAGAGCTGCCGCGAGTGCGGGAACTTCACGCTGCTGCGCAACGGCACCTGCCTCAAGTGCGACACGTGCGGCGGGACGAGCGGGTGTAGCTAGCGATGGTCCCAGAGCCAAACCGTGATCCATGACGATTTCAGGGTTCCGCGGAGGACGCTGAAGGAGATAGAGGCTGAGGCTGACCGATGTCGCACGCTTGCTGTCTTAGCGGCGGACGGTCGCCTCAACCTTGATCAGCTTATGGCTGCATGGGGCGTCAAACTTGTAGTCCAGAAAAAATCGAAGATGAGCGGCGCTGAAGCGTACTCACTGGCCCAAGCGCAGCAGATTTTCTGCATTCGAGAAATTTCGCGCGGACTTAGGTTCGGTGATCCCCACTCGCGCTATGTGATTGGGCACGAACTTGGGCATATGTTCCTGCACCGAGGCGCTGCCCCAAAAGCACGCAAGCAGGAAGGTAACCGCACCCTTGCCTACATCGAAAAGGAAGAATCAGGGGAGCGGCAAGCGTGGAAATTTGGGCGCGCTTTGTTTGTAACACGGCAGGACCTAGGAACGGGAGAATCCGACGAGCACGTCGCCCTTCGGGTAGGAATCCCGGAGGGTGCCGTGGCTTTGCGTCGTGAGGAAGTACAAGCCGACATCAACGCTGATCAACCCAAGGTGGTCCCACCGACTGTCGCGAGATACTTCGAGGAAATACAGCGCAGCGACCGCGAGGCGCAACAAGCCAAGAAGATCGAGCTTCTGCACGATCTGGAGATGCGTGAAGCGTGGGCGCGAGCCGCTCAGATTCACGGAGAAGACCCTGCAGAAGTTCGTTCCGCTCGGGGCTTTCGGGTGGAGCGTGGTCATTTCGGCCTTCCTGATTCGCAGCTCGGCTGGACCATAGTTAACGGCGAAGTCAGGTCATTCATGGAACTGCAAAGTCGCTAGCGTCGCCCTACCAAAGCCTATTTTGCCGCCCCATTTTGCCCGTCTCGCCTTTCCCAGCCTCCGTGCGGCGGGCTATCATCGCTCCCAATACAGACCGATAAGAATTTCTCAGGGAGGACTGCGCGCCATGAAACGGCTGCTGATTGCGTTTGCGTTCACATTGCTGGCCATCGCCGGCGCCCAGGCCCAGACCTACCCCTCGCGCACCATCACGCTGATCGTGCCGTTCCCGCCGGGCGGGTCCACCGATACGGTGGCACGCATCATGGCGGAAAAGATGCAGCCGATCCTCGGTCAGCCCGTCATCATCGAGAACGTCGGCGGCGCCGGCGGCAGCACGGCGGTGGGCCGCGTCGCACGCGCCGCACCCGATGGCTACACCATCGACATCGGCCAGTGGGACACCCATGTCGGCAGCGTCATCTACAAGCTCACCTACGATCTGGAGAAAGACTTCGCCCCGGTCGGGCTGATCTCCGTCAACCCGCAGCTGATGATCGGCAAGAAGACGCTGGAGGCGAGCGACCTCAAGGGCCTCGTCGCCTGGATGAAGGCGAACCCAGGCAAGGGGCTGTTCGTCAACCAGAACGCCGCGGCCAAGGTCACCGGCATCCTGCTGCAGCAGGCAACCAAGACCGAGTTCCAGTACGTGCCCTACCGTGGCGCCGGGCCGGCCATGACCGACCTGCTTGCCGGCCAGGTCGATCTGCTGGTGGTGCAGGCAGCCGTGGCGCTGCCTCAGATCCAGGGCGGCACCGTCAAGGCGCTGGCCAACCTGTCGCCGAAGCGCTCACCGGCAATCCCGGACATCCCCACCTCCGACGAGAGCGGCGTGCCCGGCCTCTACATGTCGGGCTGGTTCGGCTTCTTCGCCCCCAAGGGCACACCTGCGGACGTGATCGGCAAGTTGAACGCCGCGATGGTCGACACGCTGGCGGACCCCGCCATCAAGGCGCGGTTCGCGCAACTCGGCCTCGACGTCGCCTCGCGCGAGCAGCAGCGGCCTGAGGGGCTGGCCGCCTTCCACAAGGCCGAACTCGACAAATGGTGGCCGATCATCAAGGCGGCCGGCCTCACGGCGGAATGATCAGGCGGCTGCCAGCGCGGAGCGCATTTCGGCGACCGTGGCAGGCTCGGCGCCGGCGGCGCGGACGAAGTTGACCGCTGCCTCCACCCATGCCCGGTTGGTCATGGGTGAGCCGAATGGCGCATCCTCCAGCCCCACGCGGACATGGCCGCCGCGCCGCACCGCCTCCGGGATCAGCGGGCGGATGTCGACGCCGAGTCCCGCGATCATCCACGGGGCGCCAGGCGCTTCCTCGTCCAGCAGGGCCAGATGCGCGGCAAGCGCGTAGGGCTTGGGCGGGAAGCCGTAGGCGAACGTCTCGGAGAACATGAAGCGGTAGATCGGCGTCTTGGCCTTGGCTGCACGCGCCAGCGCCGCGCCCGCGCGCGTGAAGCCCGGCTCGTAGATCGCGTAGGCCGGGTGGAAGCCGTAGCGCGCGGCAAACGCCAGGGCGTGGCGCACGTGCGCTTCCGGATTGAGGTAGGTCGGCGCCGGCGGGGTGTCGTGCCCGCTCGCCAGCTCGGTGAAATTGACGCTGCCCGGATCGATCACGGCGAACTCCAGCAACCCGCGCTCCGCCAGCGCCTCCACGTGCGCGAATCGCTCCGCAGCCTCCGTCCGGCAGCGGGCCCACGCCGATGCCGGCGGAGGGAATCGAGGGATACACCGGCACGTCAACCTTGGCGCGAATGCCCTAGATGATGCGCGCATAGACCTGCCAGTCGAACGTCTGCGGCCCGCCGCCGTCATAAGCGTGCACATGAATGATGCTGGCCCCCGCAGCCGCGCAGGCGATTCCCTCGGCCACTATGGCGTCGACGGTGTCGGGAATGCCTGGCTGGCGCTTGCGGCTCCAGGGCCCGTTCAAGGCCGCCTCGATCCAAACTTTGCGCATGGCCATCGTTTCCCAGATTTGCGCGCCATAGCCCTCCGACTCGCCCTTTTCTCGCGCGGAACGACACACTTGTGAAAGCCAATTCAGTTTCGCCCAACGAGTCATTGACGTGGGTTCGCATGACAATTATGTGATGCCGCCAACTGGGCCGGACTCGAGCCTGGTCCGGATGCGGCACCGGCAGCGTGCAAGGAATTCGCGGTTTCGGATCTCTTGCAGGGGGTGGTCATGGAACTTTCGAATTACGAACTGGTGCGCTACCCGTCTGGGCAATTCGTCATCACCCGCCTGCCGCTGGCTGCCAACGGCGCGCCGACCTCCGGCCCGCGCGACGTGATCGGCTCCTACACCAGCGAGGCCGAGGCGCAGAGCGCGCTCGCCCGTCTGACGAGCGGGCGCCGGGCTGCCTGAGACCTCTTCTGCCGTTCTGTCAGGGTGGGAAGCCGCCGCGAGCGACTGCGCGATGCCGGCGTTCGGCAGCTTGCTGGTTGAAAAGTCGCGATCGCACCATGCCTCCGCCGCACGAATCAGTGTTGGGTCGTTCGCCCGAGACAAAAGGACCACGGCCATGGCGGCGATCGAAACAGTGCGCAACCCGAGCATTTATCTGCTGAGGGACCACCTCGACGCCGCCCTGGCGATGGGCGAGGACCTGCTGACCGAGACGCTGGCGCTCGATACGCCTGCGGGCAGGTCGGCGCTGCGCACCTGGATGCGCCAGAACCGCGACCTCAACGACTTCCTGACCACCGTGCGCACGCTCGAATACGCCATGACCGCGCGCCTGCTGCAGGCGCGCAAGCGGGCCGAGGAGGTGAAGCGCAGCGAGAGCCGCCTGAAGCCGCTCGATCGCGCTGTTCGTGGCCGGCACCGCACCGCTGGTGGATGCCGCCGCCGAGCTGGGCGATACCGACGCGCGCGATTTCAACTCGGCTGATGCGGCACTGACGTTCCTGCGCACGCGCGGACTGCTGGCATCGGACGCAGCCGGGCTCGAAGGCTTGACGCGGCTCGCCGTCAGCGAGGACTACCAGATCGCCAGCGCGCATCCGGCTCGGCACATTGCTGGACCTGGTCGCCACGTTCCTCGACACGCTCGATCTGCTGTTCGACCTCTACACCGAGCCTGCAGACGGCCTGGAAGCCGGCAGCACGCCGTCGGGCATTGGCGACAATGCGCCCGCTGAGACCCCGCAGCCCGCCTAGTTGCGCACTGTAGTCCCGGGACTTACAGCCACCCTCGCGCAGCAAGCTGCGTCTTGAGCTCGTTCTCCGCCTCCGCCAGGCGCGCGGCATCGGTGGAGCGCAGCACCAGCTGAGTGCCGGGCTTGCCGTCGCGCATGAAGGGATAGCTGCCCATCGGCACGTCGGGATAGCGCTTCTGCAGGTCGCCGAACATGCCGGCGATCTCGCCCTCCGGGCGGTGCAGGTCGAGCGCGGCGGACAGCATCTTCTTGCCGGTCTTGAGATACTTGGTGGCGGCGTCCAGCATCACCTGCATGATCGCCGGGAATGCCGGCCATGACGATGACGTTGCCCAGCATGAACCCCGGCGCGATCGACACGCTGTTCTCGACCAGTTCGGCACCGAACGGAATGCGCGCCATGCGCAGCCGCGCCGGCGTCAGCTCAACGCCGCGCCGCTCGAAGTAGGCCTTCATCGGCGCCAGCGCGCGCTCGTCGACGTCGATGCCGACGCCGAACGCCTTGGCGACGGAGTCGGCCGTGATGTCGTCGTGCGTGGGGCCGATGCCGCCGGTGGTGAAGACGATAGGTGTAGCGCGTGCGCAGCGCGTTGACGGCGGCGACGATCTCCGCCTCCTCGTCGGGGACGATGCGCACCTCCTTCAGCTGGATGCCGATGGCGGTGAGGTGATCGGCGATGTAGCCGATGTTCTTGTCCTTGGTGCGCCCGGACAGGATCTCGTCGCCGATCACGCACAGCGCCGCGGTGACGAGACCGGCGTCGGCGCCGGCGGCCTGGCCGTCAGTGCTCATGTGTGCACGCTCATTCCGCTCGTTTGCGACACCTCGACCAGCTTATCCTCGAGCAGGCGGGACTGGGTCGCGGCATTGAACCGCTGCTCGACGGCGCGCCGCGCAGCGGCGCCGAGCTCCAGGCACCAGTCCGGCCGGCAGAGTATCGCCTCGATGGCTTCGGCCAGCGCCGCGGGCGAGCCCGGTGGCACGAGCAAGCCGGTGGTGCGATCCTCCACGGCCTCGGCGATCCCGGCCTGGCGCGAACCGATGACCGGAACGCCATCGGCCATAGCTTCCAAAATCACGCTCGGCAAGCCGTCGGTATCGCCGTCCTGCGACACCACGCTCGGCGCGCACAGCGCCGTGGCAGCCCTGAGCCGGCGGCGCACCTCGGGCGCGGCCTGCCAGCCGGTGAACACGACGTTGGGCAGATCGGCCGCCTGGGCCTCGAGGGAGGCCCTGAGCGGTCCGTCGCCGATCAGGACGATGCGCGCCCGGCTGCCCCGGCCCCCGAGCATGCGGGCTGCCTCGACCAAATGGGCGATGCCCTTCTTCTCGACAAAACGGCCGACGCACAGAACTCGGGAGGATTTGCCGGCACACGCGGGGAGGCCTGCGGCTCGATCTCCACGCCGAGCCGCATGACTCGCAGCTTGTCGGCCGGAAAGCCGCGGGCCGCCAGACGGTCCTTTATGAACTGTGACACGCACAGGAACAGGGCCGCTTCCCGCTTCAGGTCGGCCAGGCGGCGCTGGAAGATGGTGGGCACGATCCTCCTGGAATAGTGCTTCGCCTTGGTCGCGTCGCCGCCGTGGAAAGTGACGACCAGCGGCACGCCCAGGGCGCGAGCGATCGGCAGCGCCAGCGCGCCGCCGCGCCCGAATTGCGCGTGGACGACCGAAGCACGCAGGGCGTTCAGATCGGGCTCCGGAGGCAGGATGCCCAGCTGCTTGAAGCGCAGCCGGTCCCAGGCCCCGAGCACGCCGGGCCGGCCGAGAATGAGCGGCTGCACGCCGAGCTCAGCGAGGCCGTCGTCCGTGCGGCATCCGATCCAAACGGGCGTAAGGCGTCGAAAGCCGACATACTGCCGCCTCAGGAACTGCGCCTCGGACCGCGGCGCGATACGGTCGCGATAGACCAGAACAGAGTTATGCCGCTCGCCCATTCCTCTGCCTGCAAACGCCAAAACCCTCGCGACCCGCCAGCATACCGCCTTGCCCCGCGAACGTCAGCCGGCATACCTTGCCGCACCATGCGCTTCCCCTCCCCTCTGGTTCGCGGCGCGCTCATACAGCGCTACAAGCGCTTCCTGGCCGACGTCAGGCTCGACGACGGCCGGCTCGATCACCGCGACCTGCCCCAACACCGGCTCGATGCTCGGACTGACCGCGCCGGGCTCGATCGTCTGGCTGTCGGAGAGCGACAGTGAGACCCGCAAGTATCGTTTCACCTGGGAGCTGGTGGAGGCCGACCTCGGCAAGGGCCCGCTGCTGGTCGGCATCAATACGGGCCACCCCAACAAGCTGGTCGCCGAGGCGCTGGAGGCCAAGCGCATCAAGCATCTGGCCGGATATCCGGGCCTGCGCCGCGAGGTGAAGTACGGCAAGCAACAGCCGCATCGACCTGCTGCTCGAGTGCGCCGACAAGGGCCTGTGCTACGTCGAGATCAAGAACGTGCACCTGTCGCGCCGGCACGGCCTGGCCGAGTTCCCCGACTCGGTGACGGCGCGCGGCGTCAAGCATCTGGCCGAGATGAGCGACATGGTGCGGGAGGGGCATCGCGCGGTGATGGTATTCCTGATCCAGCGCGGCGAGGCGCGACGGCTGGCGTTTGCCCGCGACATCGATCCCACCTATGGCGCCGCCTTCGACGCGGCGCGGGCCGCCGGTGTCGAGGCGATCGCACTGCGCTGCCGCATGGGCACGGACGAGATCGTGGTGGACCGGCCGGTGCCGATCGAGGGGTGAACCCGCCCTTCCCGACCTTTTCGCCATGGCGAAGGATCCCTGACAGCGGCGTGTCAGCTGTCGTGAAATCGCATATGGCGCCAATCGCTCGCTGTGATAGGCATGCCAGCCAACCCCCAGCGCTTCGGACTCTGCATGGCCGCCAACAGTGCCGATACCGTCTCCCCTGCCGCGACGAGCGAGGCTCAGACGCTGGTCGGTCGTGTCCGGCGCGCACCTCATCAGCCACCTGCACATCATGACGCTGCCGGTGCTGCTGCCGCTGCTCAAGGAGGAGATGGGCGTCGGCTTCTTCGAGCTGGGCCTCGCGCTCACCACCTTCAACATCGTGACGCGGCCTGACCCAGGCGCCGATGGGATTCCTGGTGGACCGCGTCGGCGCCAAGCGCGGTGCTGGTCGCCGGGCTCCTGCTCGGCGGCCTGGCGTTCCTGTCGATCGGGCTCGTCAACACCTATGCCTGGCTGATCGTGGCGGCGGTGCTGGCCGGCCTTGCCAACTGCGTCTATCACCCGGCCGACTACGCCATCCTCACCGACGGCATCGCGGAAAACCGCATCGGCCGCGCCTTCTCCGTCCACACCTTCGCGGGCTTCGTCGGCGGCGCCATCGCGCCGCCGCTGCTGCTGGGCCTGGCGGCCATCGGCGGGCTCAGCTGCGTCGCTCATCTGCGCCGGCCTGTTCGCCTGGGCGATCGCTGCCGTGGTGTTCCTCATCCCCGACCTGCAGCAGGCGGACGCGCGCGCACGCCGCAACGCGAGCCGGCCGGCGCGGCCAGCGACTCGGCCAGCGTCCTCACGCCAACCGTGCTGGCCCTCACCGGCTTCTTCACCCTGCTCGCGCTGTCGCACAGCGCCATGTACAGCTTCTCGATCGTCGCGCTGATCGCCAGCCACGGCATCTCGCTGGCGGCCGCGACCGCTGCGCTGACCGCCTACCTGGCAGCCTCCGCGGTGGGCGTGCTGGTCGGCGGCGTGCTCGCCGACAAGACCCGGCGGCACGGCGACGTGGCGGCCGCCGGCTTCGCCCTGTCCGCCGTGCATCGCGCTTGCCATCGCCATCGTTGACCCTGCCGGCGGCCGGTGCTGATCGCGGCCATGGGGCTTGCCGGCTTCCTGTTCGGCATCATTCAGCCCTCGCGCGACATGCTGGTGCGCAAGGCCGCGCCGCCCGGCGCGGCGGGGCGCGTGTTCGGCATCGTCTCGACCGGCTTCAACATCGGCGGCATCTTCGGCCCGCTGCTGTTCGGCTGGCTGATGGACAACGGCGCCCCGCGCGGGATTTTCGTGCGCCGCGGTCGGGTTCATGGCCGTGACAGCTGTCTTTGCGCTCATCGAGGATCGCCGGCCCCGCCGGCTGGCAGCGACGGCCTAGGCCCTTCCAGGCTGACACACTGTTGAAGGTCCGCGAGGCTCATGTGGGTCGCCCGGCCGGGCGAAATCGCCTATACGCTGTGGCCGGGTGGGATAGCGAAGGGTTGGACCATGCACAAACTCCCGCGCCATCTGCGGTGGCTTGCTCCGCTGGCGCTACTTCTCGGCATCTCGGCGGCGTTCGCCCAATCGACGCCGGCGCCCAAAGCCGACGGCAAGACCGCGATTGCCACCTTCGCCGCGGGATGCTTCTGGTGCGTGGAGGAGGCATTCGAGAAGGTGCCGGGCGTGAGCACCGTGGTCTCGGGCTACATCGGCGGCAAGGTCGCCAATCCGACCTACGAGCAAGTGTCGGCCGGCAACACTGGGCATACCGAGGCCGTGCAGGTCACCTACGATCCGAGCAGGGTGACCTACGAGCAGCTGGTCGACTGGTTCTGGAAGAACGTGGACCCGCTCGATGCGAGCGGGCAGTTCTGCGACAAGGGCAGCCAATACCGCAGCGGCATCTTCTATCACGACGCGGCGCAGAAGAAGGCGGCCGAGACCTCCAAGGCGGCGCTGCAGGCCTCGGGGCGCTTCAAGCAGCCGATTGTTACTGAGATCACCGCCGCCGGCCCGTTCTACGCGGCCGAGGACTACCATCAGGACTACTACAAGAAGAACGCCAACCGCTATCAGTTCTACAAGTACGGCTGCGGCCGGGTGCAGCGGCTGGAGCAGCTGTGGGGCAAGGCTGGCCCGCCGCCCAACAGCTGAGGCACTATTCCTTCTCCCCGCCAACGGGGAGAGGGAAATCACGCCGGAAAGCGCTGCGCAAAGGGCTCGAGCGGCAGGCGCAGCGCGTTCGTCAAATACGACACCGTGCGATAGAAGCCGGCGAGCAGCAGCAGCTCCAGCATCGCCTCCTCGCTGAAGATGGCGCGCAGTTCGGCCCACAGCGCATCATCGATATTGCAGCGCGCGTGTAGTGCGTCCGCGAAGCGGATCAGCAGGCGGTCCTCGGCACCCCAGCAGGCGTCGTCCGCGCCCCCGTGCACGATGGAGCGGAGCTGTGCGGCGTCGAGCGCGGCGCGCTTGGCGAAGAACGCGGCATGCACGCCCCATTCGTACTCCGAGCCGCAGCGCGCGGTGACCCGGTGGACGACGACCTCGCGCTGGCGCAGGGTGAGATGGCCACGGTCGAGCAGCCCGCCGGCCATGAAGCGCTGGAACAGGCGCAGGTCGCGGGCCAGCGTGCGAAACAACACCAGCGGCGCGACGCCCGGTGGCATCAGCGCATCGAAACGGGCCTGGACCTCGGGTGCGTAGGGCGGGTCGGCGGCGGCGATGCGGGCGGATGCGGACATGGGCGATCTCCTATGCTATGTTTTCCTTAGCACACGGCCTCCTCCTTCGCTACGGAAATAATAGCGTGCCCACACCCAGACCCAACAAGCGCGTGCGCGGCTCGACGACCGGCCGACCCATCATGGCCCTGCTCGACCTGCTCGGCCGCCGCATGGCGCTGCGCATCCTGTGGGAACTGCGCGAGGAGCACCTCACGTTCCGGGCGTTGCAGGCGGCCGCCGAGACCAACCCGAGTCTCCTCAACGTGCGGCTCAAGGAATTGCGTGAGGCCCGGCTCGTCACGCATGGCGAGGACGGCTATGCCCTGACCCCGCAAGGCCGGGAACTGCTCGAGACCTTCCTGCCGCTCAATGCCTGGGCCAACAAATGGGCGCGCGAGCTCGACGGCAAGAACCATTGAGTGGGCCTACCCGCGCCTGAGGCAATTTCCGGCTTCACAACGTGGCAGCGTAATGTGACGAATGGGGCCTGACCTGGAGGAACTGCACATGGGCCCATTCAAGGATATCGGCGTCGATCTCGCGAACATGGTGGCAACGATCGAGATCCGCCGCCCGCCGCACAACTTCTTCGACATCGAGCTGATCCGGCAAATCGCCGACGCCTGCGAAGCCCTCGACAAGGACCCGGCCTGCCGCGCCATCGTGCTGGCGGCGCAGGGCACCGCGTTCTGCGCGGGCGCCAAGCTCGGCGACGGCGCCGACGTGCAGGACGTGCTGGTGAAGCGCTCCGAGACCGGCCAGGCGGGCCACCTCTATGTCGAAGCGGTGCGGCTCTACCGGACGGCAAAACCGATGGTCGGTGCCATTCATGGCGCGGCGGTCGGCGGCGGCCTCGGGCTGGCCCTGGTGCCGGACCTGCGCGTGACCTGCCCGGAGGCCCGCTTCTGCGCCAACTTCACCAGGCTCGGCTTCCACCCGGGCTTCGGGCTGACCCACACGCTGCCAGCCCTGATCGGCCCGTCGAAGGCGGCGATGATGTTCTACACCAGCCGCCGCATTCCGGGAGACGAGGCCTTCCGCATGGGCCTCGCCGACGTGCTGGTGCCCCAGGCCGAGGTGCGTTCCGCCGCGCAGAAGCTCGCCGCCGAGATAGCCGAATGCTCGCCGCTCGGCGTACTGGAGACCCGCGCTACTCTGCGCGCCGGCCTCGCTGACCGCGTGCGCGCAGCGACCGACCACGAGCTACAGGTGCAAACGCGCCTGCGCCAGACCGCCGACTTCAAGGAAGGCGTCGAGGCCGTGAACGAGCGCCGCGTGCCGAGGTTCGTTGGGCGGTAGCGCCGGGGCGCCCGGCCCTAATCGGCCTTGGTGGCCGCGAGGTGCTCGGTGATGAACCAGGCCTGCTTCTCGTTCAGCCGAATGAGATCGCTGACGAGCAGGTCGTTGGTGCCATCGTCCCCGCGCTCGGAGGCGCGGCGCGCGGCTTGACGCGCGAAGCTCAGGACGATCTCGTGCGCGGCCTGCAGGCGCTCGAGCTGCGCCGATGGGGCCTCGCGGTCGCGTGGGGGACGCGGAATCTCGCTTTCCTCCGCCGCGTCGGCGCCCATGGCGATGCTGACGCCGCCCAGCTGCATGATGCGCTCGGCAATGTCGTCGATCAGCTCGGCCTGTTGGCCCTGGTGCTCGTCATAGAGCAGATGCAGCTCGCGGAAATGGATGCCCTCCACCTGCCAGTGGTGCTTCTTGTAGAGGTCGCGCAGCACGATCGTGTCGGCGAGCGCGCGGTTGAGATCGACGATGCTGTCCGTGCGGACGTTCTCGGAGAGAGCGACCTTCATCGGCTTGAGGTCGGTGAAACGCTGCTGGACCTTGTTTCGGGACATTGCCTGGCTCCTCTCAATCGGCCGCCGCGAGGCCGGACGCACAACCCTACATTTGGTTAGCCCGGGCGGACGCGGCAATGACGAAAATGCGCCCCCAGTTCCCTTTTTCGTGAGCACGGACAATGCTGTGGTGGCTCCTGCGAGGCAGAATGATCGCTGCTTAGGCAGGTTCCGCGAGCTGACGCAGGCGATACACCGCAGTGTGCAGCACGTGCGCCAGAACCGTGCCGCCATTGGCGATAAGGATCATGTCGAGGTCGACCAGGCGGTGCCCTTTGCGCTCGTAGTTGGCCGCAACGCGGCCGCGGGCGGAGAGCTCGTCACCGATGCGAGCTGTGGCAAAATTGGTGACCTTGCTGCCGGTGTGGACCCACGGCTGCAGCACGACATTCTCGCGCAGCACCAGGTTGGCGAGCCGCAGCAGCTGGCCGGGATGAAGCAAACCCTCACGGCCATAGATCGGATCGGCTTCGCGCACATCGCGCAAATATTGTGCAGCGGCGTCGGCGGTGACGGCGAACGGCGTGATGCCGAGCGACGTGCCTGGGGCAAGGCTGGTCTCGTCAGCGGGCGGTCGCTCGGCCGGCGGCGTGCGGACCTCGTAGGCATCGGTCGCCGGCGGCTGGCCTGCGGCTTGCGGCAGCGATGCACGGCCAGTGGCACAGACTGAGCCCTCGCTCTCCACGCGCAGATCGAGGCCATGTCCGCTTTCCGCCGCCGACACGACCGCCAGGCGGCCGTCATAGACGGGCTTCAGGAAGCGGCACTCGATCCGACCGCTCTCGAGCCAGGCCCGGCCCCAGCGCCGCACGGCAGGATGGCAGGCGTAGGCGTAGACCTCCACGCCCGGGACGAGGCCACCGGAGAAACCCAGCTTCTGCGCCACGGTGTCGTCGTGGATCTTGTTCTCGGAGGCGTGCGAGAGGTTGTAGGCCTCGACCGTGTAGGTCGCGGACGCCGATGCATTCATGGCAGCACCTCCACTTGGCCATTGACGGCGCGTGCGCCGAGCTTATCTGGCTGGTGGCGAATGTCTAACCGCGCACCCGGTTCAAGGCGATGAGCACGGCCGTGATTGCGAGCGCGGCGAGTGCTGCGAGCACGTACGACGCGACGAGGCCAGCGGCAGGCAGCGCGAGGCCCACGACGAGGAAGAAGATTGCGAACGAGAACAACGACAGGGTCACTGCCCGCAACATGCGCCAAACCGCCTCGCGGCCCCACCGGTAGTGGGTGAAGGTGCCGACCACGCTGAGGATCACGGGATAGGACGCCAGGATACCCGAGAGCTGGGGACCCAGCGCGTCGGCGGTGAGCAACAGGCCGGTCACCAACGCACCGGTGGCGACCATGCGCATCGGGATATCCCACCACGGCAGCGCTTGCAGCAGCGCCGGCTCGCGCGGGCGCGGCAGCAGCGTGTAACTGATCGCGAGCGCCAGCGCAGCGACGGCTGCTGCCGCCCAGAGCGGAGAAACAGCAAGGCTTCGCGTCAGCGCCGGCAGCACGGCAATATGTTGTATCGTCCACGCACTCCCGACGAATGCGGCCACGGCAATCGCCAGGCACAGCGGCCAGTGCGCGAATTGCGAGACGAGGCCGTAGGCCAGGATGAACGCTGCCACGCACACGACCCCGAACTCGATGCCGATGCAGGCGGTGACGGCGAAGTCGATGCTCTTGTCCTGGACCAGGACGAACAGTGTGGGGCCCGTGAACCACGGCAGGCCCAACAGGATGCCGCCGATGGTCGGGCCCCACCACCGTGCCGCCAGCGACACGGCAGCCACGAGCAGGGGCGTGACGGCGATCTTGAGGAGGAAGAGCATGGGAACCGAGCTCCCTCTCCCCGCCCTTACGGGGAGAGGGAACTAGCGCATGTTGCCGCAGAAGCGCTGGATGCGGCCGCAGGCGTCCTCCAGCTCGGCGTTTGAGGTGGCATAGGAGATGCGGAAGTACGGGCTCATGGCGAACGCCGCACCCTGTACGCAGGCCACGCCTTCCTCCTCCAGCAGCGTCAGCACGAAGTCTTCGTCCGTGCCGATCTTCTTGCCGCCGGCGCTGGTCTTGCCGATCAGGCCCTCGCAGGAGGGATAGACGTAGAATGCGCCCTCGGGCTTCGGGCACTTGATGCCCTTGGCCTGGTTCAGCATCGACACCACGAGGTCGCGCCGCTCCTTGAACGCGGCCTTGTTGCGCTCGATGAAGTCCTGCGGGCCGTTCAGCGCCTCCACCGCCGCCCACTGCGTGATGGAGGAAGGGTTGGAGGTCGACTGCGACTGCAGCTTGCACATGGTCTTGATGAGCGGCTCGGGACCGGCGCCGTAGCCGAGCCGCCAGCCCGTCATGCAGTAGGTCTTGGAGAGACCGTTCATGGTGAGCGTGCGCTCGTAGAGGCCGGGCTCGACCTGTACGGGCGTGTAGAACACGTGGTCGTCATAGAGCAGGTGCTCGTACATGTCGTCGGTGAGCACCCAGACATGGCTGTTCTTGGGCTGCATGAGCACGTCGGTGAGCGCCTTCAGCTCGGCCTTGGAGTATGCGGCCCCGCTCGGGTTACATGGCGCGTTGAACAGGAACCACTTGGTCTTGGGCGTGATCGCCGCCTCTAGCACTTCGGGCTTCAGCCGGTATCCGTCCTCGATGCGGCAGGGGGCGAATACGGGCTTGCCGCCGCCCAGCAGCACGATGTCGACATACGACACCCAGCACGGCGCCGGGATCACCACCTCGTCGCCGGGATTGAGCGTGCACAGCAGCGCGTTGTAGAGCACCTGCTTGCCGCCGGTGCCGACCGACACCTGCGAAGTCTTGTAGTCGAGGCCGTTCTCGCGCTTGAACTTGGCGGCGATGGCGGCCTTCAGCTCGGGGATGCCGTCGACGTCGGTGTACTTGGTCTTGCCCTCGTGCAAGGCCTTGACCGCCGCTTCCTTGATGTTGTCGGGCGTGTCGAAATCGGGCTCGCCGGCCGACAGCGAGATCACGTTCCGGCCCTGTGCTTTCAGCTCACGCGCTTTCGTCGCCATCGCGATGGTCTGGGATGGCGAGATGCGGTTGACGCTGTCGGCAAAAAATCGGGCTGGGAGCGCTCCCATGGCAGCCTCTGTCGGGTTCGGGCCCGCAGGGATTTGCGAGCGGCGCGGAACCTACGCCGCGGGGCGCCCAAGTCAAGCGCAATGCGCCACAAGACGGCAGGGTCGGCCCGGCGGAAAGCTGCGGCACACGGGGGCGGGCGCTCCGTATGACCGGCGTATATAGTGCCCCCTCGAGCGCGGCGCGGGGAGGTGGTGTCATGAG
Organism: uncultured Alphaproteobacteria bacterium; assembly: GCA_963724565.1. Taxonomy (GTDB): domain Bacteria; phylum Pseudomonadota; class Alphaproteobacteria; order Rhizobiales; family Hyphomicrobiaceae; genus AWTP1-13. The sequence continues at coordinate 10,648 of CAVRVK010000028.1, read as the reverse complement.
CGCACAGACAGCAACCATTATCGGCGGACCCGTCTCGCCCTACGTGCGCAAGGTGCTGGCCGTGTGCGAGATGAAGGGCGTGCCCTATCGGCTGGATCCGATTGTGCCGTTTTTCGGCGACGATTCGTTCAGCGAGCTTTCGCCACTTCGGCGTATCCCGGTGTTCATCGACGACAAGGTGTCGCTCTGCGACAGCACGGTGATCTGCGAATACCTGGAAGATCGCTATCCCACCCCGCGCATCCTGCCCGCCGACTACGCGCTGCGCGCCCAGGCGCGCTGGCTGGAAGAGTTCGCCGACACGCGCATGGGCGATGTCTTCATCTGGCGGGTGTTCTACGAAGCGGTCATCCTGCCGTTCATCTTCCAGAAGCCGCGTGACAAGGAGAAGATCGCCAAAGCGGTCACTGAGCTACTTCCGGGCGTAATGGACTATCTCGAAACGATTGCGCCGAGCGGCGGCTTCCTCGCGGCCGAGGTATCGATGGGCGACATCGCCGTGGCCATTCCGTTCAGCAATTTGCGCTGGGCGCGAGTCGAGCCCGACAAGGCTCGCTGGCCGAAGGCCTGCGCCTGGGTCGACCGAACGCTCGCCACGCCCGCGCTTGCGAAGGCGACAAGGTTCGCCGACAAGCTGATGCAGACGGCGCCGGAACGCCATCGCGCGGCGCTCGCCGAGATCGGGGTGCAGCTTACCGAGACGACGGTTGCAAGCGACATGGCCCGGCGCGGGCCCATGTCGGTCTAGGCTGGTTCTGCGACCATGCCTCGGTGCATCAAGCTCCTGCCGGCGCCGAAGCCTGGTCGCCAACAGACGGCCGCGGCAGATAGAACGGCGAGCGCGGCGAGAGCAGCAGGACCAGCAAGATGACGACCCCGGCAAGACCTCCGGCATGGGTGGCGGGGTCGAACAGACGGCTACCGCCCGCCACATAGACCGGGTCGGTGTAGATCGCGAGCGCAAGCGCCGTGGGCTGGCCCGGCACCGTCGGCGCAAGCAGGGCCGCCACGTTGTTCATCCAGTGCAAGCCAGCCGAGGCAGCCAAATTCTGCGTCCGGAAGAGCAGCGCGTACGAGATCGCCTCAATGGCCACGAAATAGATCACGTTGACCAACAAATCCCTCTTGATGTCCTCGTTTCCCAAATGCCCCGCCACGAAAAGCGAGATCACGGCGGCGATGACCGGAAGCCGGTACGGCAGCACTGCGCCCCATACCCGCAGCAGATATCCGCGGAACAACACCTCCTCGCCGAGAGATTGCACGAGGATCACGCCGATCGCGAGCGCGGCCCAGAACGGAACAGCGCGGTTGAGCGCAGGAAACTCGAACTGCTTGGGCTCCAGGAGGTAGCTCAGCGCCACCCCCAGGACGGCGACGATCATGAGCGCGATCGCAGCATTGAAGAACTGTGGCCACTGAAAGCCCACGCGATAGGAGAAGGCCCGCCGCCACGACACACCGTGCACGACCGGGAGAACGATCAACGGCACGAGCAGAAACGGCAGGGAGGCAAGCACCAGATCGACGTAGGTAATCGGCCGGGCGGGATCGATCGGGAATACGCTTTGCGGGAAGCCGCCGACTATCCACCTGCGTTGCTGGGCCAGCGTCTCGAATGCTACGACCGCCATGGTGAGCGCAAAGAAGAGAAGGACGGCCACCAGCATTCCAACTATCGCCCAGTACCATTGCCAGCGCCGCTCGCGGCCCTGCAGCAGCAGCGGATCGCGCTCCAGCACGAGGCGATTGGCGCTCGATCGCAGAACAACGCTCGCGCGGCGCAGCGCTGTCAGCATGCGCGCACACGCTGAGCGTTCGTGCTTGCCAGGCCAGCCTTCCGCACGGGTGTGAGCATCGTCCCCCCGGCAGTTGTGTCAGCGACGCGGTCGACGGCGCGCCGGCCCGTTGGCCCCGCCTAGCGGGCCATGGCGGTGGCATCCACCTCTTTGAAGTCGACGCCGGCCGTCTCGGCGCCCGAGAAGTCGATGTGAATGTGGTTGCCGTCCGGATCCCAGACATTGATCTGCACGCCATCGGAACGCGGCACTTTGCGCGCGTCGTAGCGCACGTTGTGCGTGTGCAGGCGCTCCAGGAAATCCTTGAGCCCGGTCGCGGAGAAGGCGAAATGCTCGAGCCGCAGGCCGCTGGTTTGCGGCTGCTTGTCGACGCCTACGAGGTGAACGGTGGGCTCGCCACCGCAGTAGAGCCAGGCGCCCGGGAACGGAAAGGGCGGGCGGTCACCGGCGCGCATGCCGAGCACGCGGTCGTACCATTCCACCATGCGGTCCACGTTGGCGGTGTGGATGTTGACGTGGTCGAGCTTCTTGACCTGCAGGGCTTGCATGGCGCGCCTCCTCCGGCAGTTTCATGCAGGCTAGCCGATCAGGGCGGGCCGGGCAAAGTCTGCCGAGTTTGACCCGTCAATCGGGACGGCCACATGCGTCGTATGCGCAAGGCGCAGTGCTGGCGGACCGGCGACCACCCAATTGCTTGGTTGCTGGGGTATTGCTTCCCAAAGGAGGCCCGCCATGGGCAATCCATTTACTGCTGCCGCCGGTGTTGCGGCAATCGCCATAGCCTTCGTTCTCCTTCTCGCAAGCGTCCGCGTCGCCAACGAGTATCAGCGCGCGGTTGTGTTCCGGCTCGGCCGTATTTGCCGGTCTCGTGGGCCGGGCTTGTATTTTCTCATCCCGCTGATCGAGCGTCAGATCCTCATCGACCTGCGCGTGGTAACGGCCGACGTGGAGGAGCAGGAGGCGATCACCAAGGACAACGTGCCGGTGAGGGTCGACGCCGTCGTCTGGTATCGCGTGGTGGATTCGGCCAAGTCGGTAGTCGAGGTGCAGAACGTGCACGAGGCGGTGACGCAGGTGGCGCTCACGCTGCTGCGCAACCTGCTCGGCCGGCACTCACTCGATGACCTGCTGAAGGAGAAGGACAAGCTCAGCGAGGAGCTGCGCGTCAATATCGACCGCGCCACCGCACCCTGGGGCATTCAGGTGCAGATGGTGGAGATGAAGGACGTGGTGATCCCGCAGTCGATGCAGCGCGCCATGGCGCAAGAAGCCGAGGCGCTACGCGAGAAGCGGGCGCGCATCATCAAGGCCGAGGCCGAGCTCGAGGCCGCCGCGCAGCTCAAGGCCGCCGCCATGCTGATCATGGAGTGCCCGGCCGGCCTGGAGCTGCGCCGCATGCAAATGATAACCGAGGTCGGCGCCGAGCAGAACACCACCACCATCGTGATGATGCCGAGCGAGTTCGTGACGATGGCGCGAGGCCTCGGCGAGGCGTTCAGCAAAGGCGCGCTGGCGCCAGCGGCCACGCCCGCGCAGCGTTGAGCTCATCTGGCAAAGCAGGCTTCACGGGGCGGACCCGCAGGGTCCGACCCTATTTCCACTCCGCTTGCGGCCTCAGCAGGCCAGGGCGGGCCTTTACGAGACGGCAAGGTTAAGGCGGTCGAGCCGCCCGGCCAGCAACGTTCAGGACCGCGCGACAAGAGTTTGTTCGCAGGGCTCGGTCATCATGCGCGAGCCTTGATCGGAGGGAGCCCCGAAGGAAGCCGCATGGGCGCCGCCATTCGCATTGCCTTGCTGGCCCTGAGCATGCTCGGTGCGGCGGCTGCCCACGCGCAGCAGCCCGCGGTGGATTTCTGGATCATGCAGAGGGACCCGGTGGCCGGGACCGATCTCGCCATCGGCGATGGCTTGCATGTACGGCTCGGCTACAAGAGTGACCGGCCGCTGCGGTTCCAAATGAAGGGCCGCGCGCAGGGCAAGAACGTCACTGCCGGTGCCATGTACAATGTGGCACCGATCTATCCGGCCGGCGAAGGCGAGGCGATCGTTTGGATCGCCTATCGCCAGCCCGTGGCGATCGACGAAATCACGGTTGCCGCAATGGGGGCCGATTGGAAGCCGATTGCCACCGCCAGCGTCGCCGCGCTGATCGGCTGGAGCCCGGGCATCGCCCGGCGGCAACCCGTGGAATGGGCGACGCGACTGCACCAGGCGCAGCAGGCGATGGTGAATCAGGCTGTTGAAAATCAGCGGGCGAACCGGGACGCCAGCGGGAGCGGTGCGATCCTGGTCCCTCTGCTGGCGCTTGGCGTGCTCGCATACTTCGTATTGCAGCCGCTGACAGTGTGGCTGTTCGACAGGGGCTGGCGCCTGGCCGCCCTTGTTCCGCTGATCGCCACCGTGCCGCTGGTGCTGCATGCCGCAGCGGCGTTCGCGGCCGGCGCCAACCTATGGCCCCTTCTTCTGCTGCTGTTCCTGCCCTTCGCCACGCTCTATCTGCTGCTGCTGGCCGGCGCGCGAATCGTTGTGCGCGCGGCGGCAGCCTGAGGGAATGCCGGGCGGGGCTACCCCGCCGCCTGGGGCTGCAGCACGCCGCGGCGGATCTGGTCCTGCTCGATCGACTCAAAGAGCGCGCGGAAGTTGCCCTCGCCGAAGCCGTCGTCGCCCTTCCTCTGGATGAACTCGAAGAAGATCGGGCCGATCACGGTCTTGGAGAATACCTGCAGCAGGACCTTGGTCTCGCGGCCGTCGACCACGCCCTCGCCGTCGATCAGGATGCCGTGGCGCTTCATGCGGGGGATGGGCTCGCTGTGGCCGGGCACGCGCGAAAAACTCTGCGCGTAGTAGGTGTCGGGCGGGCCGGGCATGAAGGCGACGCCGTTCTCAGCCAGTGCATCGGTGGCGCCATAGATGTTCTCGGTAGCGACGGCGATGTGCTGGATGCCCTCGCCCTTGTAGCTCTTGAGATACTCCTCGATCTGACTGTGATCGTCGGCCGACTCGTTGATGGGAATGCGGATGCGGCCGCAGGGCGAAGTGAGAGCCCGCGAGTGGAGCCCCGTCAGCTTGCCCTCGATGTCGAAGAAGCGAATCTGGCGGAAGTTGAAGAGCCGCGCGTAGAAGTCGAACCACTTGTCCATATTGCCGCGGTAGACGTTGTGGGTGAGGTGGTCGAGGTAGTAGAAGCCGACGCCCTCGGGCCTCGGATCGCGCTCGCCGAGCCACTCGAACTCGCGATCGTAGGGCGAGCCCATCGCGCCATACTTGTCGACGAAGTAGATGAGCGAGCCGCCAATGCCTTTGATGGCGGGGACCTCGAGCGTCTTGTCGTTGCCGGTGTAGGGCTCAGCGCCGAGCTTCACCGCACGGTCGAAGGCGTGGCGAGCATGCACGACGCGCCAAGCCATGGATGGCGCGCAGGGCCCGTGCTCGGCGACGAAGCGCGAGGCGAACGAGCCAGGCTCGGCGTTGAGCACGTAGTTGATGTCGCCCTGCCGATAGACCGTGATGTTCTTGGTCTTGTGGCGGGCAACCGCCGTGTACCCCATGCGGGTGAACAGGTCGGCCAGCTTCTTCGGATCGGGGTGGGCGAACTCGACGAACTCGAAGCCGTCGGTGCCGGCGGGATTTGCGGCGGAAATCGTGGCAGGCGGGGCGTCGTGCGGGAAAGGACCCATGTGGTAGGCGCTCCTAATGCTGCGATCGGGCATATTCGCGCGAGATTCGCGCAAAGTATGTGCATCCGAGCGCAATATGGGAGATAATGCGCACGGTTAGCGCATGGATAAGGCTATAGGCGCACGAAAATGAGCCTCGACCTCATCGATCTCAGGCTGCTGGCGCTGCTGCAGGAAACCGCATCGCTTTCCAATGCGGAGCTCGCAGAGCGCATCCGGCTTTCGCCCTCGCAGTGCTCGCGGCGCCGGGCGGCGCTGGAGGCGGCGGGTTACATCCGCGGCTATCGCGCCGATCTGGACGCCCGCAAGCTCGGCTACGGCATCGACGCCTTCACACGCGTGACGCTGTCCAAGCACTCCGACACCACGGCGGATGACTTCGCGCACTTCCTCGAGGGACTGGGCGAGGTGCTGGCGGCGCACTCGGTGGCGGGCGACGCCGACTATCTGCTGCACCTGCGCGTGCGTTCGCTCGATGAGCTGGCCGAGTTCGTGCACAAGCGCCTGCTGCCGCATCCGCACGTGCATCAAGTGCGCTCCGACATCGTGCTGAAGACGATCAAGGAGAACCGCGGGTTCCGGCTCGACTCGGGGGCAGCCAAACAGGCAAGGCGGGGAAACCGCCGCTAGTGTGATGATCGAGAAGTCCGCCCACATCGCGCCGGGCTGGGGTCGAGAGCGGACTTCTCGATCTGAATCACACTAGCATCGTGATTTTCCTGGTGTCCTTCAGATCGCGAAATTCGTACCGAGTTTGCCGCACAGGGAGACGAATTTCGCGATCAGGACACTAGCACCTCAATGCGCGCGCACCAGGCGGAGCACGTCGGCGCCGTAGCGGGTGAGCTGTTGGGGTCGACGCGGGTGGGGCAGTGAGGCGCACGAATGGAGTTGGGATGGCGGGGGCATTCGGCGGCGGCCGCTTCCGCTGGCTCCGCCAACGTCCGCTTTCGGACCGTTACAGCCGGTGGCGCGTGGCGTCAGGGAGAAATCTGACCCCAAGGAGACGTTGCTGATCAGCTCGCCGAGCAAGTTCCGCGGCTGCGCTGACTCATGAAGCGCGCCACCTCCGGAAACTCATTCGTTACTTGCGGGTCTCAAGCGCTGAGAGTTGCTCAGTATCGTAGCGGCGGCGAAGCTCACCGATTGCTTGGGCATTCGGCGGTCCTGATCGCGAGACCAATTCGGCAAGCTCCTCGAAATAGTGCTCGTGCCCCGGCGGCGAGACAGTCATGATTACCCGCGCGGGCCTATCCGTGGCATTGGCGATGTTGTGCGACACGCCGGGCGGGATGAACACGAATGTACCGGGCAACGCGCGAACGGTTTCGTCGCCGATCTGCCATTCGCATTCGCCTTCGATGACGTAAAACGTCTCCTCCTGTACACGGTGCACATGGCGGCCGGTGGAGAACCGCGCCGGGATCGTCCAGTCGAACATGCTGGTGTGCTTCGTGTGCTTTCCCGTCACCAGGAAGGCCATCGGCTGGCCGGCGAGCTTGACACCCGTGAAGTCGCTCGGCTTGTGGATCACTGCGCTGGTCGACATGGCGCAACTCCTTAGCTTGCTTGGCAGCTCCGTCATCGAGGAGCGGTGGTCAGCTTGCGTCGCGTCGGCTCGACAAGTCCTGAAAGGCCTGCGAAATTGTTGCGAAAAGCTTCCGAATAGGAATTCTCGAAGCGACGCCAATGATCTACGAGTTCGGCCCATTTCGTCTCGATGCGACGCTCGGTCTGCTGATGCGAGGGTCAGAGCCAGTCGCAATTGGCCATCGCGCCGTCGCTCTGCTTCAGTTGCTCGTTGAGCAGGCAAAGCGGCCGGTTGCCAAGGAGGCTCTGTTCGAGGCGGCCTGGGCCGGACTGGCAGTAGAAGACAGCAACCTGACGGTGCAAATTGCAGCGGTCCGCAAAGCTTTGGAAGAAGCAGGTGGCGCTGGCTGGATCGAGACGCTCCCGCGGCGGGGCTACCGGTACATCGGCCCGCCGGTCGTAACCTGCGGACCTGACGGCCCGGAGTCTGCGCCGGCTCTCGAGCTGCCTGCCAAGCCGTCTGTGGCGGTGCTTCCGTTCGTCAACGTCGGCGACGACCCGGAGCAAGCACATTTTACCGACGGCATGGTCGACGACATCATCACCGGCCTATCGCGTATCAAATGGCTGTTCGTGATCGGGCGCGGCACGACATTTTCGTACAAGGGGCGGACAGTGGCCCCGCGGCAGGTGGGCGGGGAACTCAGCGTGCGCTACCTCCTTGAGGGAAGCGTGCGCAAGGTTGCCGATCGCGTCCGCATCAACTGTCAGCTCGTTGACGCGAGGAACGGCGCGCACGTCTGGGCGGAACGCTACGACCGCAAACTCGATGACGTTTTCGCGCTGCAAGATGAGATCGCCTGCGCGGTTGTCGCTGCGATGGAGCCCGGACTGCAGCGCGCAGAGGTCGAGCGCGTCAAACGCAAGCGCCCCGACAGCCTCGACGCGTACGAACTTCTGCTCAAGGCACAACCCGATGTTGACTCAGGTATGCCGGAGCGGGTTGCGCGCGCGCTGGTGCTTCTGGAAAAGTCGCTTGCCGTGCTGCCGACGTATGCTCTGGCGCACGCCAACGCGGCCATGTGCCATCATTGTCTTTTCCTGCGGGCCGGCTTGAAGGAAGAGAACCGGACGGCCTCCCTTCGTCACGCCGAGGCCGCCATGACCTTTGGTCAGGACGATGCGCGCGCCCTGACGCTGGCCGGCTTTTCCGTCGGCATGGATGGACACGATCGCGCCGGCGCGTTTACTGCATTCGAGGCCGCCTTGGCGCTGAGCCCCTCCTGCGCTCTCACCTATATTCTGGGCAGCGTCGTCGCCGGCTGGGGCGGTGAAGCGGAGCGTGCCATAGAGTGGAGTGAGCGGGGCATGCGCCTGAGCCCGTTTGATCCTTGGGCGTTCGCCGCCTACGACGCGCAGGCGCTCGGTCATTTCCGTCGTGGCCGCTACGCGGACGCCGCCAGCGCAGCCTACAAGTCCAATCGAGCCAACCCGGCCCACAGCATCACCTATGTGCAGATAGCCGCAGCACTCGCTAAGCTCGGGCGGCTGACAGAGGCGAGGGCGGCTGCCGCCAGGGTGCTGCAGCTCCACCCCACGTTCCGCTACGGCCGGCAATTCGCCGGTGTTAACTGCGAGCCCGCTCTGGCAGCCTCAATGGCTGAAGCACTCTGCGCCGCTGGGCTGCCGGAGTAGCGCGCCCGCAAATCCAGTAGGAATGAGCCACCACCGAGAAACCCGCGCCGAGCAGCAATGTCTGGATCTGGCACATCGCCTCCGTTGGCTGGACGTCCGCTTTGGGGGCGTTGCTGCCGTACCGCGGTCGCTAACGGCGGGGTTGCCCGGCGCAGGTCAATGCGCGCGCACCAGGCGGAGCACGTCGGCGCCGTAGCGGGTGAGCTTGCTCTGGCCGACGCCGCTGACAGTCTTGAGCGCGTCGGCGTCGGCGGGGCGGCGGCGGGCGATATCGGCAAGCGTGGCGTCGTGGAAGATGACGTAGGGCGGCACATGCTGCTCGGCGGCTCGCTCGCGACGCCAGGCGCGCAGCGCCTCGAACAGGGGGGCGTCGGCGGGGTCGACCGCCAAACCATCTCCGCCGCGGCGCTTGCGGGCACGGCGGCCGCCGGCGTCGCTGTCGGCGACGGCGGGCATCTTGCGCATGGCGACGCGACGCTCGCCACGGTAGACGGCGCGCACGTCGTCGCCCTCGCCCAGGCCCACCAGCGGGCGACCATCGTTGGGGTCCTCGCGCAGCAGGCCCTCGAACAGCAGCTGGTCGAGCAGATCGCGCCAGCCCGCCGCGCTGAACTCACGGCCGATGCCCCAGGTGGACATCGCGGTCTCAGAGGCGAACGGCTCCTTGGTCTTGCCGAGCAGGTGGTCGACGATGCGTCCGCGGCCGAAGCGGCCGCCCAGGCGGTGCACGGCCGAGAGCGCCTTCTGCGCGGCCTCTGTGACGTCGGTCGCCTCGGGCGGGGAGAGGCAGAGGTCGCACACGCCGCATGAGCTGACCGCGGTCTCGCCGAAGTAGCGCCGCACCGCGGCCGGGCGGCAGCCGGTGCCATCGAGCATGGCGTAGAACTGGCGCAGCTTGCGCATCTGCACGGATTTGACCTGGTCGTCGACGTCGCGGCTATCGATGCGGCGCATGGCCCAGGCGAGGTCGGAGGCCGAGTAGAGCGTGATGCCCTCGGCCGGCTCGCCGTCGCGACCCGCGCGGCCGACCTCCTGCCAGTAGGACTCGATAGCCGCCGGAGGGTCGGCGTGGATGACATAGCGCACGTCGGGCTTGTCCACGCCCATGCCGAAGGCGATGGTAGCCACCATCACGGCCGCGTCCGCTTCGAGGAATTGCTCCAGCCGCGCGGCGCGCAGGCTCTTGTCGAGACCGGCATGGTAGGCGAGCGCCGGCACGCCCGCAGCGGCAAGCTTCTGCGCCAGCTGGTCGACGCCATCGCGCGAGCCCGCATAGATGACGCCGGAGCGGTTCGGCCGCTCCGCCACCAGCTCCAGGACCCGGGCGTGACCCTGCCCGCGCTTGCGCTCCGCGGAGAGAGCGAGCTCGGGCCGGGCGAAGCTGGCGACGAACTCGCGCGCGTCTTTCAGATGCAGCTCGGCGCGGATGTCCTCGCGCGTACGAGCGTCGGCCGTGGCGGTTACCGCGAGGCGCGGCACGGTGGGGAAGACCTCCGCGAGCCGCCCCAGCATGCGGTATTCGGGGCGGAAGTCGTGCCCCCACTGGCTGACACAGTGGGCCTCGTCAATGGCGATAAGCGCCAGCGGCAGTCGCGACAGGCGCTCGAGCATCCAGGACTGCATCAGGCCCTCGGGCGAGAGGTAGAGCAGGTTCAGCGCACCGGCATCGATGCGTCGCCAGACGCTGCCGCGGGCTTCAGAAGTCGGTGGATAAATCCAGCCGCTCGGCAGCCACACCGGACTGCTGCAAGGCGGCGACCTGGTCCGCCATCAGGGCAATCAGGGGCGAGATGACGAGCCCCAGACCGGGGCGGATGAGCGCCGGGATCTGATAGCACAGGCTCTTGCCGCCACCGGTGGGAAGAACCGCCAGCGCGCTGCGTCCCGCCAGCACCTCGCCGATCACGCCCGCCTGCAGACCGCGAAACTCACCATGGCCGAAGGTGC
>CAVRVK010000027.1:0-25191 GCA_963724565.1 uncultured Alphaproteobacteria bacterium | reverse complement strand
GATGATCGCTCAATCCCTTGTTCGAGCTCATGATACCGACGAATGCGCCGAACTAAGCCGATAGGCATCCTTGTGGCGTGCTGCCTGCCGACGCTTCCGCCGGTGACTTGCTGGCAACACTCGATCTGGGATGGGAGCGCCAGAGATCGAGCGCTTCTTTCGGGGCGGGATGAAAAAGCTGACCCCTGAGATCGATGGGCTCATCAAGGAGCGTGCGGAACTGTTTCGCAAGCTCAATCCTCAGAAATACATCCGCGGCACGGGTGGCTTGAGTCGTTACGTTGGCGCGCTGTTCGCTGACGACCTGGTTGTCTTCGAGAACGTACACTACGGCAACGCCCTTTGGGTGCTGTATGAGAGCTGGGCGGAAACGTCGAAGCGGTCGCGCATCGATTTGTTGCGGTTGCGCGACATCCCATTCGATCGCTTTATACACTCCGATGGGTGGCAGGATCGGTTCGCTGAACACATTGCCATTGAGAAGAAAAAGCGTGGGATAAAGCACAGTCGCGGCTCGGGCGACAGGGCAGCGTAGGCGCCCGCCTAAGGTTGGGTTAGGCCGAAGGCCGTACCCAACACCCGCGAGTGCCAACCGTGTCGGGTTACGCGCTTCGCGCTAACCCAACCTAGGATGCTCACATGCGTTCGCCGGGCAAGAGGATCGCTTGTTTCACCCATCGGGCGAGCTGGGCTTCGTCGAGCTCATCGTCCTCGCGGATGTCGAGGTAGCGCACGTGCTTGCTCTTGGACGAGCCGGGCGGAAGAGGACGCAGCGACGCGCCGCGGAAGAACGCCACCTTCACGTACCTCGCGAAGCAGTGAAAGCTGAGGAACCAGCCGTTGCTCTCCGCCGGGCCCACGATGCCATAGAAGGGCGAGTTCCATTTCACCGCCTTGGCGACACCGGGGACATTCGCCGTGATGAGCGCGTCGAGGCGGCGCCCGACGTCGCGCTTCCAGCCCGGCATGGCCGCGATGTAGGCCTGCACGGGGGCGTCGCTGTCGCCTTTGGCGATCTGCGGGTTGCCGCCGGCGAGCAGGGCCGGCTTGGCGCCGGCCCGCTTGGCGCCGGCCCTCTTGGCGCCCTTCGCCGACTTCTTGGACGTCTTGTTGGCCATTGCGTCCACCCGCAGATGCCCAACCGTGCAACTTCGTGAACAGCGCCTAGTTCCATGCCCCCACGATGAGACGGCGCTGCTCCTTCAAATGATGCAGCGCTTCCGTCATCAAGCCCAAATGGCCTTCGATCTCGCGGGTCGAAACGCCTTGAGCGGAGAGCCGCGGCAGCAGGGCTTTGACGTGGGTGATGTTGCGTTCGGCCGCCGCGATGCGGCTGTCGGCTTGCGCTAGCTTGGACTGATGACTTGAACGCATAAGCAACTCCAGGATGTGGCCTCACTCCTTGTGTGGGAGCCATAGACCGCCCAACATTGGCATCAGCGAGGCGCGGCATTCACGAAATTTGGAGCGATGTGACTTGGGGGCCCGCGGGCAGCGTTTTGCACCGCGGCGACACGGCAGCTCGCGCTCCGGTGACGTTGCTGTTAGGTTAGGCTCTGCTTTGCAGAAAGCCGCTGCGGACGAACGCCACGTTATCATCAGGTGGAGAAAATGAGCGATCGGGATCCTATCGACCGGCCCTTTCTCATATTCGTGCTGATCGTCGGCGCGGCCCTCGTCGGGCTGTTCATTACGATCTTCCCGCACTGAAACAGCTGACGCGCATGCCGCGCGTCGGCAGCGGACTGGCGCGCCGTTCGCCTAGCGATTGGACCAGAAACCGCGAAAGCCGCCGCCCCTGTTGGACGACCCATACGGGGCGCCGAAGGGCGAGCGGCCGCCGAACCAGTCGTCGTCGCCGCCGAACGGCTCGCGCTTGCGCACTTTCAGCGCGCCCTGCGGCTCGCCGCTCATCACCACCACGAAGTCGGTGTCCTTGCCGGTCTCGATGCTCGGGCCTTCATCCGAGACGATGAGGGAGGAGCCGGGCAGCAGGATCTCGGGGAAGCGCTCGAACGCCTCCGCCGGGATGGCGATGCGATCGAGAGCCGCCCTGGCGCCATCGACGTCGGCCGGTGCCGCGCTCTGCTGGGAGCCGCTGCGAGGCCGGCCACCGACCGCAGCCGGTTGCACCGAGGCGCCGGCCTTGTACATCGATACGACATTCCAGCGCAGGTCGGCGCCGGCATAGTTGAGGGCGGTGAACACGTAGGTCCCAAGGGGCCGCTCGGGGTCGCGGATCGTCACAGGCCCTTCGTGCACGGGCTCGAAACCCTGCCTGATGTAGTAGCGCTGGGTCTTGCGGCTGATGAACAGGGACACCGGCTCGCCTTTGCGCTTTGCCTTCTCGGCGTCGTCGGCCGCCGAATTCTTGGCAGCGTCGGCCGCCTTCGCATCCTCGAGCGCGCGCTGTGCTGCCTCGGCCTTGGCTTGCGCCTGGGCTCTCGCCGCCTCCAGCCGCGCCTCAATCTCGGTGATCCTGTCGCGCGCCTTTTCCAGCCTTTCCTGGGCTGAAGTGGCCTTCTTCTGGCTTTCGGGGGTGGCGCCCTGCGGCGGGGAGGTGATCGCGTCGACCGCGCGCTGGGCGGCCTTGTGCTGCTCCTGAGCCTTGGTGAGCTCGGCCTCGGCGATCCGCACGGCCTTGGCGGCGAAGCCGGCTTCCGCCGTCCTCTTTGCTGCAAGCCTCTGGACATCGCTTGCGCGCTTCGCCGCTGCTGCGACTTCCTGGGCTTTCGCAGCCGCCATCGATCTGTCGGCGTTCAGACGCTGCGGAGACCAGGGGCTCGAGGAGCGGGGAAGCGCGGGGTGGGAAATCTCGCCCGGAGCGATGTCGTCCGGAACGATCACCACGCGCAGGCCGAGGTCGGTCAAGGGGAACAGGCGTTCGGCAAACTGCAGCGGCATCCGCACGCAGCCGTGCGAGGCGGGATGGCCGGGCAACACCCCGGCGTGCAGCGCGATGCCGGTCCAGGTGATGCGCTGCATGAACGGCATCTTGCCGTCCTCGTAGAGATTGGATTCGTGCATCTCCTTCTTCTGCACGATGCTGAACACGCCGGCGGGCGTCTCATAGCCGGTCGAGCCGGTGGAGATCGGCGCCTGCAGCATTTTGCCCGATGCGTCGTAGATGGTGATGCGCTGCTCGCCGAGCGCCACCACGGCGAGAAGGGGCATGTTGTGCGGTTGCGACTGGGCCATGGGCTCGGTGCGCGACCCCCGCCAGCTCTGAGCGTTCACGACACTGACGATGCCGGTCACTGCCACGGCAAAACCCGCGAGCACCGACGCGGCGAAGAAGCGAGCGAGACGTTTTGGCTTCAAGTTCGTAACCTCATCGACGACAGTCAGGAACTAGAGCCCGCGCGCAACACGCAATCCCACATTGTCCAGTCGAACGGCAGGCGCTGTCGCATAGCGGTAGGCCGACCGCAACAGCTGCGGCTGATAATTCCACGCGCCGCCCCGCAGGATGCGCAGACTGCACGCACCGGCTGCAACGGCAGAGCCGTCAGTGGGAGCGCCAGCGTAGCTGTCCTTGTAGCAATCTTCCACCCACTCCCAGACGTTGCCGTGCATCTCGTGCAGGCCGAAGCCGTTGCGGGGCAAGGACCCGACATCGACCGTCTTCTGGCGATAGAGGCCCTGCTTGCCGCCGTTGTAGGTGAAGTTGGCGTCGTAGTTCGCCTGCCGGTAGTTGATGGTGGCGCCGGTGTAGAAAGGCACGCTGGGTTCCGCGGCCTCGGCGGTGCCGCGCGCGGCATACTCCCACTCCGCCTCGGTCGGCAGGCGGTAAGGCTGTCCGGTCTTTTTCGTCAGCCACGCCACATACTGCTTGGCGTCGTTCCAGGACACGTTGATCACCGGCTTGCGGCCGCGTCCCCAGCCCTGGTCAGCCGGCTTGTGCGAACAGGCACCCTCGCCGGAGCACGCGTCCCACTGCGCGAAGGTCACTTCGAACTTGCCCAAGGCAAAGGGCCGGGAGATCGTCACCTTGCGCTGCGGGCCTTCGTCCTTGTTGCGGCCGCGCTCGCTGGCGGGGGAGCCCATGGTGAACGCGCCGGCAGGCAGCACCACCATTTCCGGGCAGGCCTGACAATCGCGAAACACCCGGCCGGCATCGCCGCCTTCGGCGCGCTTCTGTGTGGCGAATGCGGGCGACGGCACGACGAGCAACAAAACCACGACAGCAAAAACGGGCGGCAACTGCGGCTCCTTTATGAACGGAGGGCCCGACTATAGCCGGCAAAGGGGCGTGAACAAGGCTTGACAGCCGCGCGCCGGGCGGCGCGCGACAGCCGATCGAGAACGACCGAACCGGCGGCTCAGTTCCAGAGGCTCTCGTCGGGCGCTTGGCCTGCGGCACGGCGCCTGCGCGTGTCCAGCAGCCCTCGCTTGGGTGCAAACAGAAATGCTGCAAGAAACGCGGCCGTCTGAATGAGGACGATGCAGGGGCCCGTCGCCCCGTCGATGTGGAAGCTCACCAGCGTGCCGGCCACGCTCGAGCTTACGGCAACGGCAACCGCGATCAGGAGCATGCGCTCGAAGCTGTCGCTCAGCAGGTAGGCAATTGCACCCGGCGCCACCAGCATCGCCACCACCAGGATGATGCCGACGGCTTTCAGCGACGCGACGATGGTGAGGGAGAGCAGGACGAGCAGGGCATAGTGCAGAACGCGCACAGGCAGGCCGATGGCGCGCGCATGCTGCGGATCGAAGCAGTAGAGCAGCAGGTCGCGACGCTTCAGGAGCACCACAGCCAGCGTGCCACCGGCCACGATCGCCGCTTCCACGAGGTCGCGCGGCGTGACGCCCAGCATGTTGCCGAACAGGATGTGGTTCAAATGCTGGTCGGTCTCGATTTTGGTGAAGAGAACGAGGCCCAACCCGAACATGCCGGAGAACACGATGCCCATCACCGTGTCCTCCTTCACACGGCTGTTCTCCTTGAGGTAGCCGGTGAAGACGGCGCAGGCGAGGCCCGCAACGAAGGCCCCGACCGCCAACGGCAGGCCCAGCACATAGGCCAGCACGATGCCCGGCAGCACCGCGTGCGAGACGGCATCCCCCATCAGCGACCAGCCCTTGAGCACCAGGTAGCAGGAGAGCACCGCGCACACGGCGCCCACCAGCACCGCCACCACGAGCGCCCGCTGCATGAAGCCGTAGCTCAAGGGCACGGCGAAGAAGTTCCACAGCTGCGTCACGGCGCCGTCTCCTGCGCGCCGGCTACCCGGCGTCGCGCCGCCAGCACGCCGTGCTTGGGCGCCAGATAGAAAGCGGCGAGGAACAGCAGCGTCTGCAGCACGACGATCACGCCGCCGGTAGCGCCGTCGAGGAAGTAGCTGATGTAGGCGCCGACGAAGCTCGTGGTTGCGCCCATCGCCACGCTGATCATCAGCAGCCGCTCGAAGCGGTCCGTCAGCAGATACGCCGTGGCGCCGGGAGTGACGACCATGGCGATGACGAGACAGGCGCCGACCGTCTGCAGGGCCGCCACCGTGCAGGCACTGAGCAGCGTGAAGAACAGGATCTTGAGGGCGCGCGGGTTGAGGCCCACGGTGCGCGCGTGGTTCTCGTCGAAGAACACCACCATCAGGTCCTTCCACTTGAGCAGCAGCACAGCGAACGACACGACCGAGATGATCACCACCTGCACGACGTCCTCGTCGGAGATGCCGAGGATGTTGCCGAGCACGATCGACTGCACGTTGACCGCGGTGGGATTGAGCGAGACCATCAGCAGGCCGAGGGCGAAGAAGGCGGTGAACACCAAGCCGATGATGGCGTCCTCGCGCAGTCGCGTGCGGCCCCTCACGATCGCCATGCCGAGCGCGGCGAGCAGGCCCGCGAAGAAGGCGCCGGCGGCGTAGGGCAGCTTGAGCATGTAGGCCCCTGCCACGCCCGGGACGATCGAATGCGAGAGCGCATCGCCCATCAGCGACCAGCCCTTCAGCATGAGATAGGCCGACAGGAAGGCGCACACCGCGCCCACCAGCGCGCTCACCCACATGGCCTTGAGCATGTAGTCGTAGGCAAACGGCACCCACAGCTCGCTCACGACTTCTCCTCCGGCTTGATGCTGGGGAGGGGCTCGGTCGGCCGCCGCTCGTCGCCGTAGAACACGACCGGGCGCTCGTCGTCGGTCAGCACCGTCACACCGCGGCGGTCGTCGTCGTCGTGCAGGGCTGAGCCACCGAGCCGGAAGTGCCTCAGCACGCCGCCGAAGGCACGCTCGAGGTTGGCCTGCGTGAAGGTGGTGGCCGTCGGGCCCGCGGCCAGCACCGTGCGCCGCACGAGCACGACCTGGTCGCAGAAGTCCGGCACGCTGCCGAGATTGTGGGTGGACACCAGCATCAGGTGCCCGGCGGCCCGCAGCTCGCCCAGCAGGGCGACGATTGCCGTCTCGGTCTGCACGTCGACGCCGGTGAACGGCTCATCGAGCAGGATGATGAGACCTTCCTGGGCCAGCGCGCGGGCCAGAAACACCCGCTTCTTCTGGCCGCCGGACAGCTCGCCGATCTGGCGCTTGCGCAGCGCGCCCACACCCACCCGCTCCAGCGCCTCGTCGACCTTGCGCTTGTCTTGCGGCGAAGGGATGCGCAGGAAGCCCATGCGGCCGTAGCGACCCATCATCACCACGTCCTCGACCAGGACGGGGAAGTTCCAGTCGACGTCCTCGCTCTGGGGCACGTAGGCCACGGCGTTGCGCTTCAGCGCCTGCCCGGCGGCGAGGCCGCAGATGCGGATCTCGCCTTTCTGCGGCTCGACGAAGCCCATGATGGCCTTGAACAAGGTGGACTTGCCCGAGCCGTTGATGCCAACGAGGCCGCAGATGGTGCCGGGGCCCAGCTCGAAGGAGGCATCGTGCAGAGCGGTGGTGCCGTTGGGATAGGTGACGGTCACATTACGCACGGAGAGCGACGCAGCCAGCTCGCGGCCGGTGTCGCCAGCCCACCCGCCGCGGAACTGGAACCGCTCGTTCACTCGCCGAAGCCTTTCACGATCGTCTCCACGGTAACTTCCAGCAGCTTCAAATAAGATGGCACTGGCCCCTTCGCGTCGCTCAAGGAATTGACGTAGAGCACGCCGCCGTATCTGGCGCCCGTCTCCTTGGCCACCTGCTTGGCCGGCCTGTCGGACACCGTGCTCTCGCTGAACACGACCGGAATCTTGTTCTTGCGCACGAGGTCTATCACACGCCGGATCTGCTGCGGCGTGCCGACCTCGTCGGCATTGATCGGCCACAGGTACATCTCGCGCATGCCGTAGTCGCGCGCCAGATAGCTGAACGCGCCCTCGCTCGACACCAGCCAGCGCTGCGCTTCAGGGATGCTGGCAAAGCGCTTGCGCAGGGGCTCGTCCACGGCCTTGATGCGAGCGGAATAGGCGGCGGCATTCTTGTTGTAGGCCTCGGCGTTGGCCGGGTCATACTTGACCAAGCCCTTGCGGATGTTCTCGACGTAGATGAGGGCGTTGCTCGGCGACATCCAGGCGTGCGGATTGGGCCTGCCGCGGTAAGGCCCCTCGCCGATGCCGATCGGCTCGACGCCGTCGCTGGCGACGATGCTCGGCACGGCCTTGACGTTCTGGAAGAACATCTCGAACCAGCGCTCCAGGTTCATGCCGTTCCAGATCACCAGGTCAGCCGCCTGCGCTTTGACGATGTCGAGCGGGGTCGGCTGGTAGTCGTGGATCTCGGCGCCGGGCTTGGTGATGGATTCCACCACCGCCGCTGTCCCCGCCACGTTCTGCGCGATGTCCTGGATGACCGTGAACGTGGTGACCACACGGAAGGACTTGCCCGCGGGAGGCTGCGTGCCCTGTGCTCCGGCTGGCGAGAGCGACGCCAGACCGCCGATCACCGCCATCAGCGCAGCAGCTGTCAGGCTCAGAATTCCGAGCCCCGTCGCCTTCCCTTCACCAAGCATTGTTGTCTCCTTGTCTTGTCAGGATAGTAGGAAGCATTTGCATCTGACAACTGCAGCCACCGGTCGGCTGTTGCGCGGCCGCCCTACTTGCAAGCGGGAATTGGGTGCGATTGCCCCGGTTATCTCAGGATGCCGTGCTCCCCGATAGACCGAGGAACATGCCGAAATCGGCGTCGGAGCCCCTGTGTCACATGCTCACTTGCGAACGATTCGCAACTGCGCATACGGGTCGAGCGCGTTCGTGTCAAGCGTGCGAGCAGGCGGCAGTGTCCCAGAACACTGCCAACGGGCGGGGTCCCTTGACGCCCGCGCGTGCCCTGGGGCACGAGCAGGAGAGCCTCGGTGGCGGCTGCCGTCCCGGGATATCGCGCCGCTTGCGGCGGTACGGGTTGCTTGCAGAATGCGATCGTCAAAAGCTCAGTTTGGGCGAGGGAGACTTGCATGCTTCGAAAGTTGTCTTTTTCCGCGGCTCTATTGGTGGCCATCGCGCTGAGCCCATCGATGGCGGCCTCGCCCACAAGCGCGCCGCAGAGCTTGCTACCGGGGACGGGCGCATTCGAGGACGGGCTCGTGCACCAGGTGCAGGAAGGGTACCGCAACGAGAAATACCAGTACGGCCGCTTCGGGGGCTACTACAGCCGCTGCCACTACCGGCGGCGTGAGTGTGCCCGGCGCTGGGGGTGGGGCACCTGGCGCTACCGGCGCTGCGTGCACTGGCAGCTGTGCCGCGCCCGCTAGCCCCGCACGAGCCCTGCCGGCATCGACATGGCTTGCCGGTTCGTGCGCGGGCCGAGCCGAGTTCGGCCGTCTGTTCTTTCACACGAAGTGGCGATCCCGGCAGGGCTCGAACCTGCGACCCCCTGCTTAGAAGGCAGGTGCTCTATCCAGCTGAGCTACGGGACCTGGCAGTAATTTCAAACGCTTAGAGGCCAAGGCCGCAACCACTGGCCTGTCGGCCTCGCTTCGAAACCGGCGGCGCCCTTGTAGCAGAACCGAAGCACGGGATACACGGCACACCAAGCCCTAGTGTTGTGATGCTGGCCGCCGGTCTGGGCGGCACCCCGGGGCTCCGCACCCCCTGCCCAGCGCGCCCGTTGGAAAGAGCGACCGGCTTTCTCCAACCTGTCAACGCGCCCAGGCGAAAGGCGCCCGCAAGTCTCGATCAGAAAAATATTCTCCACATCGGCTGTGACTTCAGAGAAATTAGATTTCTTTTTTGTATTGGTTCAATTTTTTCATGATTCTATGCGCTATCTTGCACCAGAGATCGACATCTGGATCACGCCTCATGAATTTCCAGCAGCTCCGCATCGTGCGGGAGACGGTGCGCCGCAACTTCAACCTGACCGAGGTGGCGAACTCGCTCTTCACCTCGCAATCGGGGGTCAGCAAGCACATCAAGGATCTCGAAGACGAACTCGGCGTCGAGCTGTTCGTGCGCCGCGGCAAGCGCCTGCTCGGACTGACCGACCCCGGCAAGGAGATGATCGAGCATCGTCGAGCGCGTGCTGGTCGACACCGCCAGCATCAAGAAGCTCGGCGAGCAATTCTCCAATCGCGAGCAGGGCCAGCTCGTCATCGCCACCACCCACACCCAGGCCCGCTACGTGCTGCCGCACGTGGTGGCGGCATTCCGGACGGCGTTCCCGAAGGTCCATCTCACGCTGCATCAGGGCAGCCCGACGCGAGATCGCTGCAATGGTGAGCGGCGGCGACGCCGACATCGGCATCTGCACCGAGACGCTGCGCGAGGTCGCCTGCGCTGACGACCTTCCCGTTCTACAGCTGGCATCACGGCGTGGCCGTCCCCAAGGGACACGCACTGGAGAAAGCCGGCAAGCTGACGCTGGAGGCGATCGCCGAATGGCCGATCATCACCTACCACGAGGGCTTCACCGGCCGAGGCAACATCGACCGCACCTTTGCCGAAGCGGGCCTCGCGCCCGACATCGTCATGTCGGCGATGGATACCGACGTGCTCAAGGCCTACGTCGAGCTGGGCCTGGGCGTCGGCATCATCGCCGCCATGGCCTTCGATCCGAAGCGGGACAGCGCACTGAGACTGATCGATGCCGCGCATCTGTTCGAGGCCAACACCGTCGCTGATCGCAGTGCGACGGGGCAGCTACCTGCGCAACTACGCCTATCGCTTCATCGAGCTGTGCTCGCCGGCGCTGCCGGAGGCGGGCGTGCGCGCAGCGGTGATGGCGGACGCCCAATCGGTCGATGCAATGGTGAGGCGCGCTGCCGCGGTTCAGCCCTGGCGCTCCAAAGGGAACGCTCTTAGCCGCGAGGAGGTCAAGCGCACCGGCTGACCAGGCTGCAGGGCGAGCTCGGCCAGCTGCTCGCGCGTCAGCTCCACCTCGAAATGCTGCGGCTCGGCATGGCCGTTGACGCCGACGGTGCCCGTCAACTCCACGCGTGCGACCGCGCCGCTCACCAGTACGCGGTTGACCTTGGCGGCGAGACCCTCGCTGGCATTGAGATCGGCCACGATGTCGATCTCGTGCGGGCGCGCGAAAGCGACCACGCTCTCGCCGCTTGGATAGTCAGAGTTGGTCAACGGTACGGTGTCCTTGCCGACGAGCAGAGTCTGGCCTATCGACGCGACCGGGGAACCGATTGACGGCGCCGAGAAAGCTGTAGGCGAATGCCGTGGCCGGCCGCTCGTATACCTCCTGCGCGGTGCCGACCTGCTCGATCCTGCCCTTGTTCATCAGCACGATGCGATCGGCGACCTCCAACGCCTCGTCCTGGTCGTGGGTGACGAACAGCGAGGTGATGTGCAGCTCCTCGTGCAGGTGCCGCAGCCAGCGCCGCAGCTCCTTGCGCACCTTGGCATCGAGCGCGCCGAACGGCTCATCGAGCAGCAGCACGCGCGGCTCGACCGCCAACGCACGGGCCAAGGCGATGCGCTGGCGCTGGCCGCCCGAGAGCTGGGCGGGATAGCGGTGGGCCAGCCAGCCGAGCTGAACGAGCTCCAGCAGCTCCTTCACGCGCCTGTCGATCTCGGCCTCCGGCGGGCGCTGGGCGCGCGGCTTCACGCGCATGCCGAAGGCGACGTTCTCGTAGACCGTCATGTGCCGGAAGAGCGCGTAGTGCTGGAACACGAAGCCGACCCGGCGCTCGCGCGCGTCCCGCTCGGCGGCGTCCTCACCGTCGAACAGCACGCGGCCTGCGTCGGCGTGCTCCAGCCCGGCGATGATCCGAAGCAGTGTGGTCTTGCCGCAACCCGAAGGCCCCAGCAGGGCGATCAGCTGCCCGGTCGGGAAATCGAGCGACACGCCGTCGAGCGCGGCGAAGCGCCCGAACGTCTTGCGGATGCCCTGGACGGCGATGCTCATGGGGTGTCGCCCTGTGCCTCGGGATCGGCCGACCTCCACTCCACATAGGTTTTCACCAGGAGCGTTACCAGGGCCAGCATGGCGAGCAGCGAGGCGACCGCGAATGCGGCTGCAAACTGATACTCGTTGTAGAGGATCTCCACGTGCAGCGGCATCGTGTTGGTCTGGCCGCGAATATGCCCGGAGACGACCGACACCGCGCCGAACTCGCCCATGGCGCGCGCATTGCACAGGATGACGCCATAGAGCAACGCCCACTTGATGTTCGGCAGCGTCACCTTGGTGAACATCTTCCAACCCGAGGCACCGAGCACGAGGGCGGCTTCTTCCTCCTCGCGGCCTTGCGACTGCATGAGGGGAATGAGCTCGCGGGCGACGAAGGGAAAAGTCACGAACACGGTGGCCAGCACCATGCCCGGCACGGCAAAGATGATCTTGATGTCGTGGGCGGCGAGCCACGGGCCGAACCAGCCCTGGGCGCCGAACACCAGCACGAAGATCAAGCCGGCGATCACCGGGGAGACCGAGAACGGCAGATCGATGAAGGTGATGAGAAGTTGCTTGCCGGGGAAATCGAACTTGGTGATGGTCCACGCCGCCACAACGCCGAACACCAGATTGAGCGGCACGGCAATGGCCGCGATCAGCAGCGTGAGCCGGATTGCTGCCTGTGCGTCAGGCTCGATGAGTGCGGCGACGTAGAAGCTCCAGCCGCGGCGCAGCGCCTCCACGAATACGGCGATCAGCGGCAGCAGCAGGAACAGGGCGAAGAAGCCGAGCGCGGCCGTCAGAATGACGGCCTTCACCCATACCGGATCGCGCGTGGCGGTGTTCGACTCGAAGCGCGCGGCGCCGCTGCGCATGTCCCGTGAGGATGCGGTTGCTATGGCCATCAGCGCACCTTCGCCGACAGCCGATCGGTCCAGCCCTGCAGACCGTTGATGACCAGCAGCAGCACGAACGAGGCCGCCAGCATCACGCAAGCGACGGCCGTGGCGCCAACGTAGTCGTATTGCTCGAGCTTGGTGATGATGATGAGCGGAGTGATCTCGGAGATCATCGGCAGGTTGCCGGCGATGAAGATCACCGAGCCGTACTCGCCGACGGCCCGCGCGAACGCCAGCGCGAACCCGGTCAGCAGCGCTGGCAGCAGCGTCGGGATGACGACGCGGCGCACCGTCTG
Source organism: uncultured Alphaproteobacteria bacterium (assembly GCA_963724565.1). Lineage (GTDB taxonomy): Bacteria > Pseudomonadota > Alphaproteobacteria > Rhizobiales > Hyphomicrobiaceae > AWTP1-13. Next base: position 12,736 of record CAVRVK010000027.1, on the reverse strand, counting down.
CCAGCGCCTGGCGCCGAGGCTCGCCGCCGCCTCCTCGAGCTCGGTGTCCAGGTCCTCCAGCACCGGCTGCACGGTACGCACCACGAACGGCAGGCCGATGAAGACGAGGGCGACCAGCACGCCGAGCGGCGTGAACGCCACCTTGATGCCGATCGCCTCCAGGTACTGCCCGAGCCAACCGTTGCGAGCGTAGAGCGCGGTCAGCGCAATGCCGGCGACCGCGGTCGGCAGGGCGAAGGGGAGGTCGACCAGCGCATCGACGAGGCGCTTGCCCGGAAAGCGATAGCGCACCAGCGCCCAAGCGAGCAGGAAGCCGAACACGGTGTTGATCGCGGCTGCAAGCAGCGAGGCGCCGAAGCTCAAACGGTAGGACGCCAGCACCCGCGGCGCCGTCACCTGCTGCCAGAACTCATGCAACGAGAGCGTGGTGGTCTTCAGGACCACCGCGGCCAAAGGCACGAGCACGATCAGGGAGAGGTACGCCAGGGTGAAGCCCAGCGAAAGCCCGAACCCGGGCAAAACCCTGGAGGCGCGCACATGAGCCATCAGCGCTGCCAAGCTCCGTCGAAGCTGCTTGCCGCCATATGTAGGGTGCGCCCTTGCCGGCCCTAACCAATCAGAGCTGCATTAGATATTCCCGGGCCTGCTAAGCGCGAGCTGAGCTGGAACCACGCACCCGCCGAAGCGTCATTTCCCGTAAACCTGATCGAAAATGCCGCCGTCGACGAAATGCGTCTTCTGCGCCTTGCCCCATCCACCGAAAACGTCGTTGATGGTGATGAGTTTCACATTCACGAACTGATTGGCGTACTTGGCGGCAACTTCCGGATTGCGCGGCCTGTAGAAGTTGCGGGCGGCGATCTCCTGGCCTTCGGGCGTGTACCAGTATTGCAGGTACTCGGTTGCGACTCTGCGGGTGCCGCGCTTGTCCACGACCTTGTCGACCACCGTAACCGGCGGCTCGGCAAGGATGGACAGGCTCGGCACGACGATCTCGAACTTCTGCGGTCCCAGCTCCTTGATTGCCAAGAACGCCTCGTTCTCCCAGGAGATGAACACGTCGCCGATGCCGCGCTCCGCGAACGTCGTCGTCGAGCCGCGGGCACCTGAGTTCGAGCACCTTCACGTTCTTGTAGATCCTGGTGACGAAATCGCGGGCCGTCACCTCGCTGCCGCCCGGCTGTTCCAGGGCGTAGGCCCAAGCCGCCAGGTAGTTCCAGCGCGCCCCGCCCGACGTCTTCGGGTTCGGCGTGATCACATCGACGCCGGGCTTGGCGAGGTCGCTCCAGTCCTTGATCTGCTTGGGATTGTCCTTGCGAACGAGAAACACGATGGTCGACGTGTAGGGGGCCGAGTTGTTGGGCAACCGCTTCTCCCAGTCGGCGGGGATGAGGCCGCCCTTCTTGTTCAGCGCATCCACATCGTAGGCGAGCGCTAGGGTGACGACGTCTGCCTCCAGCCCGTCGATGACGCTGCGCGCCTGCTTGCCTGAGCCGCCATGCGACTGTCTGATCGTGACGGTCTCGCCGGTCTTGGCTTTCCAATGCTTGGCGAATGCCGCGTTGAACTCCTGATAGAGCTCGCGTGTGGGGTCGTAGGAGACGTTGAGAAGCGTCGTTTGCGCCACCGCCGCTGCGGGCGGGGTGAGGACGAGCGCCGCGCCGAGCGCCAGGGCACGAGCACGCGAGAATCGACCGATCATCGTTGCTGCCTTTCTTCGTTGAACACACCTGGCGGACCTTACGCGCCGCGTAAGGCGCTCCGAACGAAGAAGAATTCATGAACATTGCATTGGTATTGAAATGCGCGCGATCAAGCTTGCGTTCCTTCGGGCGTGAACGAAAAAGCGGCTGGACCATCGCTGGTCCAGCCAGCGGTGAACTCTTGGAGGCCGGCCGGTGGCACCCTTGCTCGCCGGCATTGCGGCGGTTCGGCTGCCAGTTCAACTGGGCCTCACGTGAAATTGTGCTGCGCGGCACAGCGCGGCGCCGGGTCAGCCACCATCTTCTGCTCAGAGACCGACGGCGTCGCTGCTGACTTGTGCGGAAGGAATGCTCCTGTGACTACCCGGAAACATCAGATATTCGAGTTGCTGTTGTGGCTCGCCGGGGCCTCTGTCGCGCTGGCCGCGAGCATCCTGTGCCTGACGGTTGCTTCCAACGGCAAGATCAGCGCCATCGCACTGGTGCCGTTTGTGTGGACGGTCGCGCTGTTTGCCGGCGCCGTCAGAGCCGCGCCTGCCGTGTTGCCTGTCGACTTCTGGCGCGCAGCGTTGATTGCCTGGCAGCGTCCGCTGCAGCGGGCAATCGCGGCCCTGTCACAGCATGCCGAACAGAACCGCCCAGACGAGACCGAACGACAGGGTCAAGAGCAGGCTTGGCCAAAGCATCGTGGCATCGAAGCGGGCGGAGCCAAAATGGTCTTCCAGCTCAACGGCAACACCCGCGCCCCTGAGCAGGATCGCCACCTCGTTGGCGCGACGGTGAAGCTCCTGCTCGGAAGCTGGATCGTGCCCGAGATCCGCCGCCACGCCCTGCCTCAGCAGCGCGCGGGTTAGCCGGAAGCCCCCGCCCGCCAGCTCGTCGCCCTGCCCTCGGTCCACCTCTGCCACCACGCCGCCGGCAACGGTTGCGCCGGTCACCGCATCGATGATGAGGAAGCGGCCGGTTTCGCGTTGTTCGGCGAACGGCTCGACGACGGTTGCCCGGCCGAGGTCGATGCGCAGGGCGGCGATGTCATTGGCCTGGAGCGTCTCGGCCGCGCGTTCGGTCAGGTCCTCGAGGTCGAGATGGGCCGCCACTTCGATCGAGGCGACGGGGATGAGATCGGTCGCCGTGCGGAGGAGATAGCCGCGGGTGGCGCTGAACGGCTCGTCGGCGAGCCACACGAGGCGCGCATCGAAGCTGCGGATGGCGGGCGGAGCGTGCTCGGGAGAAGCGAGCACGGCGCCGCGCGAAACGTCGATGTCGGTGTCGAGTTGCAGAACCACGGCCTGGCCGGTCTCCGCCTGCTCGAGATCCCGGCCCATGGTGACGATGCGCTTGACCCGCGCCTGGCGGCCGCTGACGGGATCGGCGACCTCGTCCCCGGTTTCGATCGATCCCGAAGCTACCGTGCCGGCGAGGCCACGGAAGTCTTGGGGTCCGCGAACGACCATCTGCACGGGAAAACGGAATTCGGTGTCCGCTCGCGCCCGGCGCACTTGAACCCGCTGCAAATGGTCGAGCAGCAGCGGGCCCTCGTACCAGGGCATGGCAGTGGAGGGGCGGGCGATGTTGTCGCCCAGCACGGCGGAGACCGGAACAGCGATGGCATCGCGGAAGCCGAACCGACGGGCGATCGCCTGGAAGTCCGCTTCGATGGCCCGGAAGCGCGCCTGCGACCATCCGACCATGTCCATCTTGTTGACGGCGAGGACGACGTGCTCGACGCACATGAGGTTGAGGATCGCCGCATGGCGCCGCGTCTGCGCCTTGACGCCCGAGCGCGCATCGACGAGCAGGATGGCGAGATCGGCGTGCGAGGCCCCGGTCGCCATGTTGCGCGTGTACTGCTCGTGGCCCGGGCTGTCGATGATGACGAGGCGGCGGGCCGGCGTGTCGAAATAGCGCCACGCCACGTCGATGGTGATGCCCTGCTCGCGCTCGGCAACGAGGCCGTCGACCAGCAGGCTGAAATCGGGCGTGCCGGCAGCCGTCTTGGGAGAGCGCTGCAGGGTCTGGCGCTGGTCGGAATGAAGGGCGCCGGCGTCCCACAGCATTCGGCCGATCAGCGTCGACTTGCCGTCGTCGACCGAGCCGCAGGTCAAGACGTGCAGGCTGTCCGCCAAGTGCAGCGGCGATGCCTGCGCCAAAGCGGCTCTGGCAGGAACGGCCGGTGCGCGGCGCGGCAGGCGAGGCGAGGGAGCCTCGGCGTAGGCTTCGGCGAGTGCCGACATCAGAAGTAGCCCTCCTGCTTCTTGCGCTCCATGGCGCCGGCCTCGTCGTGATCGATGAGCCGCCCCTGCCGCTCGGACACGCTGGCCGCAAGCGTCTCGGCAATGACGCTCTCCAGATCGGCGGCTTTAGATGCAATCGCCGCCGTCAGCGGCCAGCAGCCGAGCGTGCGGAAACGCACGAGGCGCTGGCGAACGCTCTCACCTGGGCGCAGGGGCATGCGGTCGTCGTCGCGGACAAGCAACGTGCCGTTGCGCTCGATGGTCGGCCGCTCGGCGGCGAAGTAGAGCGGAACCACGTCGAGGCGCTCGCGGGCGATGTAGCGCCACACGTCCTTTTCCGTCCAGTTGGAGAGCGGGAAGACGCGCGCGGTCTCGCCGGCGCCGAGGCGGCCGTTGAGCAGGCGCCACATCTCCGGACGCTGGCGGCGCGGGTCCCAGCGATGGCCCTCGCTGCGGAAGGAGAAGATGCGCTCCTTGGCGCGGGAAGCCTCCTCGTCGCGGCGCGCGCCGCCGAAGGCGGCATCGAAGGCACCCTTGTCGAGCGCCTGGCGCAGGGCCTTGGTCTTCATGACGTCGGTGTAGGTGGAGGGCGGGTAGTCGATCGGGTTGATGTTGGCGGCGAGGCCTTCCGCGTTGGTATGGACGATGAGATCGAGGCCCAGCTCGCGAACGGTCGCGTCGCGAAAGGCGATCATGTCGCGGAATTTCCAGGTCGTGTCGACGTGCAGCAGGGGAAACGGCAGCTGCGCCGGATAGAACGCTTTGCGCGCCAAGTGCAGCAGGACGGTCGAAGTCCTTGCCGATCGAATAGAGCAGCACCGGCCGGCGAAACTGCGCGGCAGCCTCGCGGAAGATGTGGATGCTCTCCGCTTCGAGCAGATCGAGATGGGAAAGGTGCGCCGTCACGCCGCCGCCTCCGCGCGCGGACGGTTGGGATTGTTGTGCAGGCCGCACTCCTTGCCGTCCGCCTGCTCCCACCACCAGCGGCCAGAGCGCGCTTCCTCGCCAGGCTTGACTGGCCGCGTGCATGGCTGGCAGCCGATGGAGGGGAAGCCACGCGCATGCAGCGCGTTGACGGGCACGTCGTTGGCCGTGATGTAGTCGTTGAGCTGTTCGAGCGACCAGTCGGCCAGCGGGTTGAACTTGGTGAGGCCATGGTCGCGATCCCATTCAGCGAAGGGCACGGAGCTGCGGCCCTGCGACTGGCTGCGGCGCAGGCCCGTGATCCATCCCTGTGCGCCGCCGAGCGCACGGCGCAGGGGCAGCACCTTGCGCACGTGGCAGCAAGCTTTTCGCGCGTCGACGGACAGCCGGAAGCCGAAGACACCGTCGCGAGCCACTAGCGCTTCCAGCTCGGCGGCGTCGGGGGCGACGACGCGGATGCGCAGGCCGAAGCGCTGTTCGCTGCGATCGATGGTGTCGAGCGTTTCCGGGAAATGGCGGCCCGTATCCAAGGTGAAGATGTCGATGTCGGCGCCCGAGCCGGCGATTGCCGCGAGGATCGCCTGGTCTTCCAGGCCGAGGCTGGTGGAGAAGGCGATTTTGCCGGTGACAGAGGCGCGAATTTCGGCGATCCGCGCTTGGAGGCTGTCGAGGGCCGCCAGGCGCCGAGCCAGCGCCGCAGCGGCAGCGGCTGCTCCGCTATCTTGCTGATATTCCAGCGATATCGCCATCTCGTGGTCGTCCTCTGCGCATGGCCGCCGCAGAGGCAATCTATAGCAATTCTATTCTCAATGAAGGCCGCACAGCAAATAAGAATAGCATTTCATTCCATATACGACTGAGACGGGGAATGTTTCTCTCTATCGGGGGACCCGCGCATCGCCCTTGCGAGCCCCACCGCTGGACCAGGATTGCGCTTGCCTGGAGCGCTGCCGCGGTTGCCATTTTTCTGCCAGCCAAACTCGGACGGGCTGCCCCTATGCCGCTGCCGGCGGGCCGATAGCGCCGTTGCGGCCCAGCTCGCCAATCTCAGCTTCCGTCAGCCCCAGCTCGCGCAGAATTTCGCCGGTGTGCTCGCCGAGCCGCGGGGCACCACGACGGATGACAGTGGGAGTCTCGAAGCGGGCGGCGGTGCGGGTCTGGCGCAGGCGGCCGGCAGCGGGGTGATCGCTTTCCAGCAGGATATCGCCCGCCAGCACATGCGGATGAGCAATGACTTGGTCGCGGGTCAGTACCGGCGCGCAGGGAACGCCGGCCGCTTCGAGGCGCTCCAGCCATTCTTCGGTGGTGCGAGTCTTGAGCACGTCCTGGATCAACTCCAGCCGGGCATCGATGTTGAGATCGCGCAGCTCCGGCGTCTTGAAGCGCGCGTCCTCCAGCCACTCGGGGTGGCCGACCGCCTTGGCGAGCGCCGTCCATTCCTTGTTGCTCATGACCGCGGCCGTCATGAAGCCGTTGGCCGTCTCGTAGATGAGATCGATGAAGCTCGCCGCCTTGCGTGGTGAGACCTTCTCGCCGCCGACGTAGGTCTGCGCGCCCATGTCGGAGGCCCATAGGAACGCCAGCACGGCATCGAGCATGGAGAGGCGCACGTGCTGGCCCTTGCCGGTCCGCAGCTTGCCGACAAGTGCGGCAGCGATCGCCTGCGCCGCCGTCACGGCGGTCAGCTTGTCGGGCAGCACGGTGCGGATGAGGCGCGGGCGCCGGTCGTCGGCTCCGGCCTGCACGGTCGTCAGTCCCGAGAATGCCTGCACGATTGGATCGTACACCGGCTTGTGCGCATAGGGTCCCTTCTCGCCGAAGCCGCTGATCGACACGTAGACGATGCCCGGTGCCACCGCCCTGACGGCGGCCTCGTCGATGCCGAGGCGCTCCACCACGCCGGGCCGGAAGTTCTGCACCAGCACGTCGGCGGTGGCGGCGAGCCGCTTGACCAGTGCTACACCCTGCGGGTGCTTGAGGTCGATGGTGGCCGAGCGCTTGTTGCGGTTGAGGTTCAGGAATCCCGCAGAGAAGCCGTTGCGCCGGTTGCCCTGCGCGCGGGTGTGATCGCCCTGACCCGGTTGCTCCACCTTGATGACGTCGGCGCCCTGGTCGGCGAGGATCATGGTGGCCCATGGCCCCGACAACATCGATGTGAGATCGACAATGCGCGTTCCTGCGAGCGGGCCCATGTGCAGCTTCCCATGCATGATTGCATTTGGCCCGATCTAAGCAGGTTTGCCGTGCGCGGCCAACGCTGGGCCCCCAGGTTGGCCGGTACGCTCCAGTCTTGGTGGCCGGACCTCAGCGCATAACCATCATCGCTGCCGCCATCACCGCAAGCATGACCACCACCATGATCAAGAGATGCAAAGGGTTGCTGATCATGTGCCGGAGCATGGCAAACCGCGTACCCTCCGGCTGCAAGTCCATGCCGCACCTTGGGCACCTTCCCGGATTCGGCTGGCGAACGTCTGGATGCATCGGGCAAAGGTAGACCTGTGCGCCAGTCTTTCTCTGATCCATATGCGACCACTCCCGGGCGAGCCGCCAGATAGGCGGTAGAGCCTCCGACCTGAGCTCAATTCATCATGGTCGTACTCGCCATCCTTTGCGAGCAGGTCGGCGCGTGGAAAACTAGTGCTGTCCAGCAGACAGTATGATGGCCTTCCGCTGTTCGTATTCCTCCCTCTGGATCTCACCCCTTGCGAAGCGCTCGTTCAGAATCTGGATGGCGGGGTGGCTTGCATCGCTCCCCATCATGCGCCACGGCGGCGCCCAATGCTGTGGGCCATCGGCCGACGACCTCCTGGCCGCGAAGAAGATGGTGGCGATAACCGCCAGCATGAACAGCATCATGAGCGGGCAGATCCACCAGAACTGCCAGGGACCGAACCAAAACCATTCGGGCGCCTGCGACTGTTGTTGAGCGACCGCGTGCAGCGGCTGCATCAGGACGATGAAGCTCAAGGTGAGGAATCTCGAGAGCCTCTGGGACATGGCGGCATCTCCTTTCATTGTGAACGTCGCGGACGTTGCTGGAACCTCACGCTTGCGGCTGCGGCGGAGCTGACCCGGGCCCAGTACGGCGTTCAGCCATGAACTGATCGAACTCGGCCTTGTCCTTGGCCATACGCAGGCGGCCGAGGAATTCCTGAAACTGGCGTTGCTCCTCTTCCAGACGGCGGAGCGCATCGGCGCGATACTCGTCGAAGGCGCGGTTGCCGCTTGCGGGCGGCTGTCGCCACCAGTCTTGTGATTGACGCACGGGCTCCGTTCGCTCGTGCCAACGGCCGAAGCCAATTCCACAGCATCCCATTCTTCCGCTCCATAAGATAAGCGCCAGCATCGCGAGGCCCAGCGGCCACCAAAGGATGAATCCAAGGATCATCAGCGCGATGCATAGCGGGGTTGGCCAGTGATCAAGTCTTGCAGTAGTGGGCATCATTGGTGCGCTCCAAGATCGGCATCGGCAGATCACCTCGCGTGCGTCTGACCGCCATAAGAGGCGAGCGCGAGCATGATGCGATCAGGGGCCACGCGCCGAAGCAGGGCGCACGACTCCTCATCCGAACCCTTAGACGGGTGAGCCCCCGAGAATGTTACAGCCCCTGTTTTGGGCCGCAGGAACGGGGTGAGCCGCCAGAGGAAGCGCAGCAGCTGGGCGATGAGGGTTCACAATCCAACTCCTGGCGGTAGAAGTCGCAGCGCGCTTCGATGATCTTCCTCAGTTGAGCCCGGGCGCGGTGCAGCCTCACCCTGACGTTGGCGGGGCTTATGCCCAGGGTCTTGGCGACTTCCTCATCGGTAAGACCGCCTAGCTCGCGGAGAATGAGGACTGCCTGATAGCCTTCGGCGAGCTGCCCTATCTCACGGCGGATGCACTCGGTGATTTGCTTGCGAGCAAGCTCCTGTTCCGGCGACGCCTGGTCGTCAACGGGAGGGTTGGCACCCGTCACACTTGCTTCGTCGAATTCCGGGAGCTGGACCGTAACCTTGGCCTCTTGCACAGAGCGGCTGCGAAGCCAATCGGAGGCAACATGTGCTGCGATCCGGTAAAGCCATGTCGATGCCTGCGCATCGCCGCGGAAGCCGGGCAGCGCCTTCGCCGCTTTGGCAAATACCGTCTGGGCCAGGTCTTCCGACGCCTGCGGCCCCGCAATCCGCGTCAGCAGCTGACGCACGCGCGGGTAGTTGGCCTCGTAAAGCTTTTGGAAGGAATCGGTGCTTGCCGTTGCCGCTCGGTCCATATCACTACTGACAGCAGACGCGGGGAAGCTGCACTTTGCGGTAGATCAATTCTCCGGCCCGCTTGCACTCGGCGTTCCACGGCTGCGTAGGCTGCTGTCCCGTAGCGATGGCCTGGTGCTAGGGTGCGCCCCCGAGGGAAACGCCAAAGAAAAGGAGCGAGCCCATGAAGCGCGTGTTGATGACGGGGGCAGCAGGCGACGTCGGCGGGCGGCTGCGCAAGCTGCTGCCATCCATCTATCCCGAACTGCGGCTGAGCGACGTCAAGACGCCGCCCAATCTCGGACCCGATGAGAAGTTCATTGCCGCCGATCTAGCCCAGCTGGACCAGGTGGAGAAGGCGGTCGACGGCGTCGAGGGCATCATCCATCTCGGCGGCTTCTCCGTGGAGGGGCCCTGGGAGACGATCCTGCAGGCAAACATCATCGGCTGCCGCAACCTGTTCGAGGCCGCGCGCCGCAAGGGCGTGAAGCGGGTCGTATTCGCCTCCTCCAATCACGCCGTCGGCTTCTATCCTCGCTACCAGCGCATCGGCGTCGAGGCGAAAGTGCGCCCCGACAGCCGCTACGGCGTGAGCAAGGCCTTCGGCGAGGCACTTGGCTCTCTCTACGCCGACAAGCACGGGCTGCGCGTGTTGTGCCTGCGCATCGGCAATGTCGGCGAGAAGCCACTGGACCAGCGCCGTCTGGCGATTTGGCTGCATCCCGAGGACCTGGTGCAGCTTGTACGCATCGGCCTGGAGCATCCCGAGCTGCATTACGAAATCTTCTACGGCGCATCATTCAACGAGCGGGCCTGGTGGGACAACAGCCGCGCACATGCCTTCGGCTATCGCCCAAAGCGCCGGGCCGAAGACCACCGCGACGAGGCGCTGGCCGCGCAGGCCAAGCTGGCACCCGACCCTGTCGGCGACTTCTTCCAGGGCGGCAGCTTCTGCAGCAATGAGTTCGACGGCGACGACAGCGGCGTGTGGCGCTGACGCATTCCCAGCGGCCCGACGCAGCGACGTAGCGGCTCTTGCAATGCGAGCAGAGTCTGAGACATTGGCCGCTCTCGGTGGCTGGGAGGAATAGGAAATGCAGGTAGAGGCAGCGGTAATCGGCACGGGCTGGTGCGGCGGCATTCGCGCCGAGACGCTGTCGCGCACGGCGCTGGTGAGCAAGCTGCACATCTGCGAGATCCGCCCCGATCGCCTGGCCGAGGTGAAGGCCATCACCAACCCCGCTACCGCCACGCTCGACTACCAGGACATCATCAAGAACCCGAATATCTCCGTGGTCTACATCTGCACCACGCCCGAGCACACGCATTTCCCGATCGCGCGCGACTGCCTGCAGGCCGGCAAGCACGTGCTGCTGGAGAAGCCGATCGCACTCGAGCTGTGGGAGGCCGACACCCTGATCACGCTCGCCAAGCGCGGCAACCTCAAGTTCACCATCGGCTACTCGCAGCGATTCAACACCAAGCTCGCCTACGCCAAGAAGAAGATCACCGACGGTACGCTCGGCAAGCCGGTGAGCGTGATGGTGAGCCGGCACTTGAGCCGCAGCCTCGGCAAGAAGATCGCCTCGCGCGTAAAGCTGTCGCCGGCGGCGATGGAATCGACCCACGACCTCGACCTGGCGTTCTGGCTGCTCGAGCCGGCCAAGCCGGTGCGCGTCTACTCGCAGGGCGCCTACGGCTACATGCGGCCGGTCAACGGCTCCTACGACGTCATGTGGTCGACCGTGACCATGGACAACGGCGTGCTGGTGGCGATCGGCGGCGGCTGGAACCTGCCGCCCAGCTATCCCAACTACTGCGCCACCTGGATCGAGATCACCGGCACGGAAGGCTCGCTGTTCCTCGACGACACCCAGCGCGACAACTGGCTGAACACCGTGGCGGGCGGCACGCAGTTTCCCATGTCGACCATGCCGGGCGAGCAGGTGGACCACGTGTTCGCCGGGCAGATGGGACCGGAGACGATCCATTTCCTGGAGTCGTGCATCCTGAACCGGCCGGTGATGGTGACGCCGGAAAGCGCGCGCACGGTGATGGAGGTGTACACGGCCGCCGACCTCTCGGCCGAACGCAACGAGCCGATCGACCTGCCGCTGTCGAACGAGACGCTCGCCGCCGTATCCCAGATGACGCAGGCGCGGCGGTAAGCGCTACCTGCGCCCGGCCAGAAGTGCGCAGATTGCAAGCCCCTGGATCAGCGCGGCGGCAAGGAAAACGCCGGGGGCCGCCCCTGACTCCGGTCCGCCTCCGCCCCAGGCAAACTGCCGGATCAGGCCAAAAAGCACCGGCGCAAAGGCGAAGCTTCCCTGGGCGATGCCGACGACCAGCGCCACCGCGCGCGGCACATCCTCCTCGACGAACTCGACCTGAGCGATCAGCGGCGGCAGCGACGTGGCGTTACCGAAGCCCACGCCGAACAGCACGATGCCGAGCAGCAGCAACGGCACGTTGTCGCCTGCGGCCAGAGCGAATGCGAGCGAGCCGCAAAGCTGCAGGGCGTAGCTGGCAGATGCCACCAGCCGCCGGTCGGCCCCCGGAGGCAGCACCCAGCCGAGGATGGTCCGGCCGGCGACCGCTACGGCAGTGACCAACCCCATGGCCAGCCCGGCACGCTGCGCCCCCATCGCGGGAACGAGCAGCGAGAAGAGGTGGGCGACCAGGCCGATCTGCGCGAACAGGCCGAGCGCCATGCCCGCCGACAACGTGCGAAACTTTCGGCTGCGCCAGAGCAACGATCCAGGAAGTGCGTTTGCGTTCAGCGATTTGACGGAGGCGGCGCGGGCGGCGGACCCATCTCCGTCCGGCGTCAATCCCAGCTGTTGCGGGGTGCACGACAGCAACCGGTCGGCCAGAATCCAGATCGTGACAGCCATGACAAAACCGATGACCGTGGCCGCCAGCGGAAATCCCAACATGCCAATGGCCGCTACCCACAGCGGTGAGAAGATCACGCCGCCGACGCTGCCGCCGTTGTAGGCCATCGACAGCGCGGCAGGTCGCGTGCGCATGAACCAGGGCGACACGATGGCGTTGAGTGCGGCCGCGCTCATGGTGCCCCAGCCAAGGCCGGTGAGCAGGGTTGCGGCGAACAGCTGCCACGGCGCAACGGCGAGCGACCAGCCCGCCACACCCACCGCCAGCGCCAATGCGCCGGCCTTCGTCACCACGGGAAGGCCAAACCGCCGATGGATCGCCGGCAGGTTGGCACCGGCAACGGCGCCGACCAGGAAGTGCATCGTGACCGCGGCCGACACCAGCGCCAGCGGCCATCCTCTCGAGCTTTGGACGATGCTGAGGAACACGGGCGGGCCGTAGAAGCCGATGCCCCAGCCGAACACCGCCACGACGAACGCAGCGCCCACGACGCGCCAGCCGTAGAATAGCTGCTTGCTCATGATCCCTGCCATCCGGGCGCGCGACAGATGCGGGACGTTGCTCCGGTTCGTCTTGGCCGTGCTTCGGTAAAGGCCGAAGAATGTCCGCCGGCATGACGGCGCCTTGCCATGCGCGCGGCGGCGCGCGGCCCGGCCAGACCTATTGCTCGCCGGCTTCCGCTTCGGCGAGCTTGCCGCGCCAGTCCTGCACCACGGCTGTGTTGGGTCTGCGCTCCGCTTGACCCAACCT
>CAVRVK010000026.1:0-167764 GCA_963724565.1 uncultured Alphaproteobacteria bacterium | reverse complement strand
ACCAGTTGCCTCGGCATCAATTGCGGCCCTCGATGCCGTCGGGCGTTTAGATGCGCCACAGGAACGAGGGCAAGCCTTCGGCCATGAAATACATCATGTGTCCGACGACTACTGCGCTCACGAACAGCGCGACGAGGGCGTCGTCCAGAACGGTAGGTTTGGGGCGCATGCAACTGCTCCTGTTGCCTCTACTATGGCCGCCCCGGCTTGCGATCCCTTTAAGCAGGTCCCTCCAATTTTAGAGATTAGCGCGCACCCGCTGAGGGACAGCCCCATGCGGCGGCTCGGGATCCTCAGCGGTGTCGCCAAACGCCGCTTCTCTACTGGAAGTGAAACGGGATCGCGAACCGCAGCTGCGCCGACGTGACTCCCGACGGAGGCGTGGGAAATGGGGCGGAGCTGCGCACTGCGGCGACAGCCAGCTGATCGAGTTGCGGATCGCCCGAAGAGTGGGAGAGGCCGGCGTACGCCAGCCCCCCTGTCGGGGTGAGCGCGAACGCCACCACGGCAGTGCCCCGCAGCCCGCCGCCCGGTGGCTTGTTGCCGGCAACACGCGCACGCACTTCCGCTGCATAGCTCAACATGGCCCCGCTGCTCGCCGACACGCGCTCGCCGCCCTTGCCCTTGCCGGCGCTCGACTTCGACGTGACGCCTCCCTGCGGTGCGGGATTGGCCGCCTTCTTTTTTTCCTCTTGCTTGCGGTTGCTTGTGCTTTGCCGGCGCGTTGTCCTCCGCGAGTTTCTCCTTGGGTGGCGGCGGGATGATATCGGCCGGGCCCGGCTCCGGAACCGGCGGCGCTTCGGACTTGGCCGGCGTCTCCTGCTTGACCGTCCGCGCCACCTCCTCCGTCGCGTCTGGAATGACGACGGGCGGTTGCGGCACGACAATCTCAGCCTTTGGCTCATCCTTGCGTTCCGGCTGCACGGGCTGAGCGTTGGAGGCTTCGGTCTTGCCTTCGACGGGCGCGGTCGCATCGGGAGACGCTGCCGGCTCGGATGCCTGCTGAGGCTGCGTCGCCTCGAGAGTGCGGCTCGCGACGATCTCCACGCTGATGGCGTCGCTGGGCCGGTCGAGCGCTCCGGTATCGGTGTTGCCGTGCCAGGCAAGGAAGGCATAAAGCGAGCCCGCATGCACCGCGATGGACAACGCCGCTGCCACCTTGATGGCGACACGGCGACGGCGCTGGGCCGGGGTGATCGGCGGCAATACTAGCGCGTTGGCAGTCGACGTCGGTTCTTCCGGTCGATTGGCGGGCACCACGGCGCCAGGTTTGACCGGCTTCACCGCGCCCAAGGCGGCGAGCACCTCGGAAGCGGCAGTGCCATCCGGTGCGCGTGGTTCGCTTTCGCTCGCGCCTTCGACAAGCCGCTGCACTTGGCCTGGCCGCCCCTGCACTGTTGCGACGCCTCGCGCTTCAACCGCCGGCGAGCATCCTTGCCCGCAAGGCATCGAAGCGTTCGACCTGCTCGGGGAGCAGATTGCGCTCCTTGTCACGCCGCACGAAGATCTTGAACATGGCCTCGCCTGCCGCGTTGAAGAACTGCAGCGAGCGCGACGGGCGCCCCATGAAGGGCCGGCTGACGAATGCGATGTGGCTGCAGTTCTCGGCCTTGATGTGACCCGCCGATGGGGCTGTCGCCGTGCAGATTGAAATAGCCGCGGCCGAATGCTGCCCGGCGGGATCTTGCCGGCGCACTCCAGCACGATGTCGGCGGTGTGCACGATGAACAGAACCTCGCCCCATTCGGTGACGGCCTTGAGGATGTCCTCGAACTTGGAGCCGGGCAGAATGGCCCTGTGCTCCTCTGGCAGCGCCCGCACCACGTCGAACGTGCTGACGGAGTAGTCGCGGGCGATCTGCTCGAGAACCCCGTCGGCGTTCCGCACGCAACCGCTCCGCCAAGGGCGGACGCGCCGCTGCGCCGTGTCGCTCATGGGACCCCCGCTCATTCCGCTGCGACGCGCCGCACGGCACCGTCGGCGGTCACTTCCTGGAGGACGTGGAAGCCCTCGAACTCGGGATGACCGAGCGTGGTCGGCTTCTGGTTGCCGGCGCGCGCGTGTGCCTTGCGAAAGGCTTCCGACTTGGTCCAGTTGTCGAAATCGGCATGGCTGCGCCACATCGTGTGCGACGAATAGAGGATGTGATCCTCCCGCTCAGGCCCCCTCAGCAGATGGAAGGCGACGAACCCCGGCAGCTCGTGCAGGTAGCTCTCGCGGCTGAACCACACGTTCTCGAAATCCTGCGTGCAGTCCTTCAGGACCTTGAACCGGTTCATGGCGATGAACATTTCGCATCTCCTTCGTCGTTGCCCAAGCCCCGCGCCAGGCTTCGCCTGGGCGTCGAGAACTGTATTAGCAGCGGGTGATTTTGGGTCACCCGCTGCTGCACAGCGTCCAAGCAGATCCAACGGTGCGTCTGCCGACGCCGCGACTCGATCCTATGGCGCAGTTCCTGGCCCAACGCCGAACCGCATGGTGAGCCCAAGCCGGGCCGAGAAGCCCGGGCTGTTCGACTGATCGAGGAACTGGCGATAGTTCCTGTCGAACAGGTTGTCGATGTTGAAGTTCACTGTGGTCCATGGCGTTGACGTCATACTGGGCGAACAGGTCGACCACCGTGTAGCCGTCGGTCGGTAAGATCGCCGGCGGCGGACCGGGCGGCGGCGGCGGCAAGCGCTTCTGCTCGTCGACGAAGCGCATGCGCGCTGCCAGCGACCAGCCTGCTGCTCCAACGCCCGCAACCCAGCGTCAGCGTGACCTGGTCGGCTGGGATCGAGAGCAAGCCGTTGCCCGTCTAGCCTCGTTGGTGCCGCGGATGCTGGTGATAGCCCAGGCCGAAGAACCAGGTCCGGGCGTCGTACATGGCCTCGACCTCGAGACCCTCGATCGTCGCATTGGCGATGTTCTGGTACTGGGCCGAGCCGAAGGGGGCCGGCGTCGGCAACTGCACGATGTCGATGTAGTCGTCCACCTTGTTGTGGAACACGACCACCCTGCCGCGGAACGCGTCGCCCTTCTGCAGCACGTTGTCGAACTTGAGGTTGACGCCACCTTCCCAGATTGTGCGCGATCTCCGGGCGCAGGTTAGGGTTGGGCAGCAGCACGAACGGCGACGGTGGCGGATGCATGCCGTGGATCAGCGTCTCGGTGATCGCCGGCGCGCGATAACCTTCGGCGTAGGTGCCGAAGACGGTGACGCCCTTGAACAGCGTGTAGCCGACCGTGACCTTCGGCGACACGCGGCTGCCCTCGGAGGTAATGCCGCGCCGATTCCGAACTCGTAGGTGTCGTAGCGCAACGCAGTGATGATATCGAGCGTGTCTGATAGTCAGCTGGCTCTGCACGAACGCGCCGGCCACGGTGCGCTCGTCCGCCTGGGGTGAGCTCGTCGCTGTTGCCGAGCGGCGCATTGTCGAACGTGACGACGGTGTCGCTGGAAGGCGTCGCCGCCGTAGGTCAGCGCCAACTTCATGTTGCCGAACTTGAAGCGCGAGGTGTTGCTGATGTCGAAGCCTTGCGTCTCGACATCGAAGCCGCGCTTGGAACCGACGGGCTCCAGCCCGGAGGCCAGAACCTTCTGATGCAGCGTGCGTGTTGTTCTGATAGATCTTGGCGCTGAAATCGAGCGAGCGGCACGTCGGGCCGGGCAAACGTGTAGCCCAGGATGTACTGCTGGTTGTGCACGTCCGAGTCGCGCCGGGTCGAGCTGGTGGCAGTCGGTCGGTCGACGAATTCGGAGTTGAAGTCGATGATGGTGCCGGTGATCTGGTGGCCGGGGGCCGGGCGCCAGCGGCTCTTGACCAGGCGTCGACTCGTTGTCCTCGCCCTGAATCCAGAACCTTGACGCCCGCGCCGTCCTCGTAGTTGCCGATGTAGCGCCAATTGAGCTGGCCCAGAATATCGAAGTTGCCGAGCTTCATGGCGCCGGTCTCGCTGACGAGCGTGCCGTCGCCGTTCGAGGCGTAGCGCATGCGGCTGCGCAAGGCCGCCCTCTCGTTGCCGCGCAGGATGTCGTCGGCATCGAGCACGGTTGAAGGCCGCGACGCCGCCGATCGCGCCGGAGCCGTAGATGACCGACGTCGGCCCGCGCGTGATGTCGACGCTCTTCAGCATCTCGGGCTCGATGTAGAACACGCCATTGGCGATGTGGCCGCTGCGCTGAAAATTCTGCCGCGCACCGTCGATCAGCACGTTGACGCGGCCGAAATCCTGCAGGCCGCGGATGTTGACGGACTGCGCTGTATCGCGCGCCGACTCTGCCGTCGTCACGCCCGGTATAGTGCGCAGGAACTGGGAGGGCCGGTCCGCCTGGAACTGCTCGTCCAGCTGCTGCTTGGTGATCACGCTCGAGCCGCTCAGCGCATCGATCGCGCTCTCGGGTGTCTTGGTGGATGTCACCACGATGCCTTCGAGCGGAATTCCCTGAGCTGCCGCAACTCCGCCGGTAGACAACAGAACCGATACGCACCACGCAAACCTACGCAGCCAACGCCTACTCATACGCAACCCCCGTCCCCAACCGCGACTTCGCTGAATCGGCTAGCTGGCTGACGAGCGCTGCTGGCGCCCATTGGCGGGCTTGCTATGCCTCGCGCGCACCACAGGCGCTCGAAGCTGGCCCCCGCTTGCGAAGAGGGCTTGCAAAGGTAGTATTTGTTGACCTATTCAGTCAACAATGTGCGGGAGGCCCGTCGCAACCGGCAAACCCGACGCAGCTTTTGAGCAACACCTGAGCGAAAGATCCGTGCCCGATGGCGGTAAGCGACCAACCACTCGAGCCTCCGAGAACGCCGCCTGTCGAGGCGGCCACCAAGCTGCGCCGCCTCAAGGTGAGCGAGCTGCTCGCCGGCGAGCGCGAGGCGATCCTCGAGCACGGCGGGCAGGACTATCGCTTGCGCATCACCGCCAACGGCAAGCTGATCCTCACCAAGTGAAAGGCAGCCCCATGCACGCACTCGAGAGGACGCGCGGTCGTGGCTCGCGCTCTCGCGCTCGCCGCCGTTCTGCTCGCAGTGCCGGCCGCAGCGCGAGGTCACCGTCGTCGACGCCGGCGGGCGCAGCGTGCGCGTCGAGCGACGCCTCGCGCATCCTGTCGATCGGCGGCGACGTGACGGAGATCGTCTACGCGCTCGGCGCCGGCGACCGCGTCGTCGGCGTCGACACCACCAGCCAATTTCCGCCCGAGGCGCTGAAGGAGAAGAAGAGCGTCGGCTACATGCGGGCGCTGTCGAGCGAGGGCGTCATCTCGGTCGGCGCCACCCTGGTGCTGGCCTCCGAGCGCGCCGGCCCGCCGGAAGTCGTCAAGACGCTGAAGACCACCAGCGTGCCCTACGTCGAGGTGGCCGATCAGAGACTCGGCGGAAGGTATCGTCGGCAAGATGCGGCTGATCGCCAAGGCGGTCGGCGCCGAGGCCGAGGGCGAGAAGCTTGCCGCAAAGGTGGTGGCCGACTTCAAGGCGCTGGACGAGGCGAGGGCCAAGATCCAGCGGCCCGCTGCGCGCGCTGTTCGTGCTGGGCGTGCAGAACGGGCGCGTGATGGTCGGGCGGCCAGAACACGAGCGCCGACGCGATCCTCAAGCTCGCCGGCGCGACCAACGTGGCGACGGCCGTCAACGGCTTCCGCCCGCTGCCCGACGAGGCGATCGTCGAGCTGGCGCCGGAGGTGATCGTCGCCATGCGGCGCTCCAGCGGCAACGATGCCCATGACCTCTCCCAGCTGTTTGCCCTGAAGGGCATCCAGTCGACCCCTGCCGGTGCCGCCAAGCGCATCGTCATGATGGACGGCCTGCTATCTGCTGGGCTTCGGACCGCGGGCGCCGGCAGCCGCGCGCGACCTGATGGCCGCGTTCTATCCCGAGCTCGCCGGCAAGGCGGGAGCGCCGCGCGATGACGGCCGCGCTGCACGTGCCGGACAGGACGAGCGAAGGCCGGGCGACGCAGCTCGCAAGCGCTGATTGCACTCGCGGCGGCGGGTCTCGTCGTGGCGGCGTTCCTGGCCCTGTCGATCGGCGCCACGGGCATCACGCTCGACCTCGCTGCCGCGCGTCGCTGTGGGCGATGATCGACCGGCCGCGACGACGCGCGAGGTGGCCCGCGAGCAGCTCGTGCTCCTCGACATCCGGCTGCCGCGGCTGCTGCTCGGCATGTTCGTCGGCGCGGCGCTGGCGGTGGCGGGCGCCATGATGCAGGGCATGTTCCGCAACCCGCTGGCCGATCCGGGCCTGATCGGCGTGTCCTCGGGCGCGGCGCTCGCGGCGGTCGCCACCATCGCGCTCGGCAACGGCCTGGCCGCGCCCTGGATCAAGGCCTTCGGCGCCTACGCGCTGCCGGTTGCGGCCTTCGTCGGCGGCATCGCCACCACCGCGCTCCTGGTCGGCCATCGTCGGCCGCCGGGCCAGCTGGCGATCGGCACGCTGCTGCTTGCCGGCATCGCGCTGGCCGCGCTCAACACCGCGCTGATGGGGCTCATCGCCTTCGCCAGCGACGACCGCGAGCTGCGCGACCTCACGCTGTGGACTGCTGGGCAGCCTGTCCGGCGCGAGCTGGCCCAAGGTGTTCGCCGTGCTGCCGTTCGCGGTCGTGCTCGTTCGCCGTCGCTGCCGCGGCTGATCCGCGGCCTCAACGGCCTGCTGCTCGGCGAGGCCGAGGCCTTTCATCTCGGCATCGACGTGGAGAGGACCAAGCGGGTGATCGTGGTCGTCACCTCGGCGGCGGTCGGCGCTGCGGTTGCGGTCGCCGGCATCGTCGGCTTCGTCGGCATCGTCGTGCCCCACGTCGTGCGGCTGCTGGCGGGCCCCGACCATCGCATCGTGCTGCCGGCGAGCGCGCTGATCGGCGCCACGCTGGTGCTGGTGGCGGACATCTTCGCGCGCATGCTGGTGCGCCCCGCCGAGCTGCCGCTGGGCGTCGTGATGGCGATCATCGGCGCGCCCGATCTTCCTGCACATGGTGGTCAAGCGCGGCGTGGCGGCGGGCCTGATGCCATGCTGCAGGCGCGCGACGTCACCTATACCGTCAACGGGCACACGCTGGTCGACGGCGTCGACATGGACGTGCGGCCGGGCCGCGTCGACGGTGCTGATCGGGCCGAACGGCGCGGGCAAGTCGACCCTGCTGCGCATCGCTGGCCGGCGAGCTGAAGCCGACCGCGCGGCACGCGTCCTGCTCGATCGACGCGAGCTCGGCTCGTTCTCCGCAGCCGAGCTGGCGCAGCGGCGCGCGGTGGTGCCGCAATCGAGCGCTGCTTGCCTTCCCTTTCACGGTGCTCGAGGTCGCCATGCTGGGCGTCAGCGTGCCGGGCTTCGACACGGCGCCCCTGCAGGCCAGGGCGGCCGCGCTGGCAGCCCTCGATGCCGTCGGCCTGCGCGCGCTTGCCGGCCGGCTCTACGTGCACCTCTCGGGCGGAGAGCGCCAGCGCGTGCACATCGCCCGCGCCCTCAGCCAGCTCGCGTCTCGCGGCCGCGCGACCCGGCGAGACCCGGTGCTTCCTGCTGGACGAGCCGACCGCCAGCCTCGACCTCGCGCACCAGTCGCTGGTGCTGGCCGCCATTCGCGCGCAGGCGCGGCTTGGCGTGGCGGTCGTGGCCGTGTTCCACGACCTCAATCTGGCCGCCACGCTGGCGGACGACCTGGTCCTGCTGGAGCGGGCACGGGTGATGGCTACGGGCAATGCCGCCGCCGTCATGACGGACGACCTGCTGTCGCGCGCCTACGGCTGCAGGGTGCTCACCAATCGACGTCCCCGGCGCGGGCCGCTCGTTCGTCCTGCCGCCCGCAGCTTTCACGCCCGCGCAGCTGTCGGAGGCGGCCCGTTGAGCGCATCCCGAGCCCTGCGGCGCTACTCTACCCCGTTGGCATTTGAGGAAAACATCGAGCTGTGCTGAATTAGGCGCCACACAAGGGAGTGACCAGACCGATGCGCCTGACCAAGTCGACGAGCCACGCCATCCGCATTCTGATCGACTGTGCGCGCGCGAGCGGCGATCTCACCAAGGTCGCGACCCTGTCGGAGCGCCTGGGCATCACGCAGCAGAACGTGTTCAAGATCGTCAACCTGCTCACCAAGGCCGGGCTTGATCGGAGGCGGTGCGCGGCCGCCACGGCGGAGTGCGGCTGGCGCGGCCGGCCGAGGCGATCCGCATCGGCGACGTGGTGCGGGCCACCGAGGTCACCCACGTGGAGATCGAGGAAGGCGCGCCTACGGCGAAGCGCGGACGCGGTCACGGCGTCAACCGCATCCTGGACGATGCGCTCGAGGCCTTCATCGAGGTGCTCGACCAGCACACCATCGCCGACATGGCCAAGAGCCAGCCAGCGCCCCTGCAGGCGGCATCCGAGCGCAAGGGCAAGAGCGGCGGAGCCCGCAAGGCATCGTTTGCCGGCGCGCGTGCGCGCCGCATGGTGTTAGGTAACACCTGACGCAAGACATGCCCGAGCTTGCCTGCCCTCGACCGGTCGTTTCGATACATTCTAAGACGAATTCTAATGTGAGGCCGCGCACTTGACAGTTCAGCGCGGCGCGCAGAAATGTTGACGTGGCGCTTCAATAAAGCGCCCGCAGGATTCCGATGTGGGGCCTTGAACCCCATCAATTGGAGAGTACACGATGATCCGAGCGGCCCTGTCAGGGAGCGCGCGTGCGGCAGACAACGCCGCCCTCACCCCGAGACCCGAAGCCGGAGGCCGCCCATGAAGCGGGTCGGCCACTTACCTGGCAGCAGCACAAGACGCGATAATGCTGCAGCCCCTGGGTTTGCGGGCCCGGAGCGGCTCGTGGGATTGGGGTTCCGCTACTGGCTGGACGGATATCGCACCGGCGACATCTCCAGCTGGGAGAAGGTCTGGTGCACCTATTCGAGCGCCATGGGTGCGACCGCCGCCAAAAGCGCCGTAACTGAGCTCTCCTGCTGGGTTCGCGCCATCCATAGCCATACCCACCGACCGCTCGAGACATCGGCCGGCGACTGCGCCAGCTTCTGCCGCGACGAGTGCGTGGCGATCGCCATGATTGCGGCCTGCCAGCATCAAGCCTGCCCTGCCATGCGGGCTTGCGCGTTCGCACTGCTCGGCTGCTCGTTGATCGACGAAGTGGTGAACGGGGCGGAGAGCTTCGCCGAGACCATGCGCGATGCCGATCAAGTGCTGGCGGCCAGCCACGCCTATAGCTTGCCGCTGCTGGCGAGCATGCCCGCGGCCACGGCGATGCGGCAGTGAAGGGCGGGACGTAGTCCCATGATCGTCTGCTCCTGCGCCGCCATCTCGGACGCCGACATCGAAAAAGCGCTGGTCGAGATCATGAGCCAACCCGGCGCGCCGCTGCCGACGCCCGGCGTCGTCTACCGCCACCTCGAGAAGCGGATGGTATGTTGCGGATGCTCGCCGCTGGCGGTGAGCACCATCTACCAGAAGATCGACGAGCTGGCGGAGAAGGGCGTCGTGTGCCCGTACGCCTGCGCGTGCGCACAAGGCCGTCTGCTCAAGGGCGCCAGCGAAACGCCCGCCATGCAGCTGATCCAACGGGCGCCGCTCCGTCCGCAGCGCACCGAGCCGGCTTCTGCCGTGGCACCAGGT
This sequence comes from uncultured Alphaproteobacteria bacterium, assembly GCA_963724565.1. GTDB lineage: Bacteria > Pseudomonadota > Alphaproteobacteria > Rhizobiales > Hyphomicrobiaceae > AWTP1-13. Next base: position 158,191 of record CAVRVK010000026.1, on the reverse strand, counting down.
CTGATGGCCGCCGAATAGGCGTTTCGCCTTCCACGCCTGCGGATTAGGGGACCGCTTCGCGGGCCGCTGCCGGCATTCGCCCATTGTCGGCAAGGAAGCGCAGTCCTTGCGGCGTGATGGCCACCTGGACGTTCTGGCCAGCCACCCGCTCGCGCACAAGGAAGCCGTTGTCGACCGCGTCTTCCCAGACCGTGAGGCGGGGGCAGGACGTGCGCCAGGCTTCCATGACGTCGGCGTAGGGCCGCGGCGCCTTCGCAACCCACTCCAAGAGATCGAGAATCAACGGGTCGAGGACTTTGGACATTGCCCTCTCCATGCATGCGTTTGCGCAATCCTAGCAGGTCGCTGTCTTCCACGCGACCGAGCCGATCGGCGGCCATTGCACAGGGCCTTCTCCAGCGCTCTGGCCCGCCGGGCGCAAGTGTCGTAGGACGCAGGGCGCGCGCTTGCAATTGCAGGCGGGCGCTCGCGGGAGCGGCACCGGACCCAGTCAACCGAGCCAGGCACGGGAGAGGCGGCATGAAAGGCAAGAAAGAGGTCATCGACATCCTGAACGAAGCCCTCAAGCTCGAGCTGGGCGCCATCAATCAGTACTGGCTGCACTACCGCATGCTCGACAACTGGGGCTACACGCGGCTCGGCAAGAAGGAGCGCAAGGAATCGATCGAGGAGATGCACCACGCGGACAAGCTGGTGGATCGCATCCTGTTCCTGGAGGGCCTGCCCAACCTGCAGCAGGTGGCGCCGCTGATGATCGGCCAGAACATCAAGGAGGTGCTGGAGTGCGATCTCAAGGGCGAGTACATCGCCCGTGACACCTACACACGCGCCCGCGAGATCTGCCGCAAGAACGAGGACCTCGTGTCCATGCAGCTGTTCGAGGAGCTGCTGAAGGACGAGGAAGGCCACATCGACTTCCTCGAGACCCAGCTCGACCTGCTCGACAAGATCGGCGTGCAGAACTACGGCCAGCTGCAGTCCGACCCGGCCGACGAGGAGGACTGACGCGCGACGCCGCCACAGAGCTCGCCGGCAGGGCATCAGCGTCCGCGGTAAGACGGTGGCCGCTTCTCGGCGAACGCTGCGCGCCCCTCGGTCCAATCGTCGCTGTCGAAGATCGTATCGATCTGGGCGCGTGCCATGCCGGCAAGCTCGGTGGGGCCCTTGGGCAGCGTCTCGGCGACGAAGCGCTTCAGCGCACGCGAGGGCAGCGGCGCCGTCGCGGCAATACGGCGGGCGTAGTCCAGCGCCGTGGGCATCAGGTCCGCCACCGGCACCACCTTGTTGACGTATCCGACCTCGTAGGCGCGCTGCGCGTCGATCGCCTCGCCGACCAGCAGCAGCTCCATGGCGATCTTGTGCGGGATGCGCGTGGCCAGCGCGCTGATGATGCCGCCCGTGAAACCGACCTTAACCTCCGGATAGGAAAAGCGCGCGTTGTCTGCCGCAATCAGGATGTCGCACATGGTGGTGAGCACCATGCCGCCGCCGACTACCCAGCCTGCCACAGCGCCGACGACCGGCTTGTCGACCGGCACGCCGACGCCGGGGATGCCGCGATAGAGGGTGGTGGGCACCGCCTTGAGATCGGCGCCCGCGCTGAATGCCTTGTCACCGGCACCCGTCAGGACCGCCACACGATCCTCGTCGGAAGCCATGAAGCGTCGCCAGGCCCGATGCAAGCCCTCGACGATGGCGTCATCCAGCCGGTTCATCCGCTCGGCTCGATTGATGGTGATGGTGGCAATGCGCTCCCGGGACAGGTAGGTGACGGCATCTTCGCTCATGGCACGTCCTTGCGGGTTGGCTGCAGAGGTATCGAGAGTACGGCAGCCGGCGCGGACTGACCAACTGTTCCCGCCTGGCGGTTCAGTCGTCGCACCACAGGCGCATCAGGTTGGCAGCGCACTTGGCCAAGAGATCGGCCTCCTCGGTCTTGCCCTCGCGCTCGAACAGGCGCCGGCGGGCGGTCTCGAGGTCGAACAGCAGCTCGCGCTGGGCGGGATCGCGCAGGTAGCTGCGCACCCAGCCGGCGGCAGCCAGACGCTCGCCGCGGATGACGGGCGCGACGCGATGCAGCGTGGTGGCCGGATAGGTGACGGCGCTGCCGGCCGCCAGCCTGAAGGCCTCCTGGCCAGACGGCGTATCGATGATGAGCTCGCCGCCCTCATAGGTCGCGGGGTCGGAGAGGAACAGTGTGAACGACACGTCGGTGCGCTGTCCGGCTATGAGGGCATCGTCGACGTGGGTGCCGTAGGCGTGGCCGGGCTGGTAGCGTGAGAACAACGGGCCGATAATGGCCTTGGGCCTGGTGGCGAGCGCGAATACGGAATGCTCGAGGAGACGGGCTTCCACCAGCTCGCGCAAGCGATCGATCCCGACGTCGGGACGAGCCTGTAGGTTGGACTTGACGAGCTGCGCCGACCAGCCTGCGGTGGTCTTGCCGTCGACGAAGGTCGCGCTTGCCAACCCCGCGCGAGCGGCCTCGACGTCGGCAGTGGACAGGACATCGGCGACGGCGACGATCATGGCACTACAGGGGGCTCCAGGGCCGAGGCAATTCCTGAAAGCTGGAGTATACTTCAGCGGCGGCACAAGTCGGGAGGAGTATCATCGATGGCCAAGCTGACCCGCAAGCTCTGGGTGGGCATCGGCGCGGTGAGCCTCGTCGGCGTCTCCGTGACCGGTACCCCGAGCGCGCAGGATAGCGGCCACAAGGGTCATGGGCCCGCGGCGCCGGTGCAGAATGCCACCCCCAATTCGGGCGAAGGCGGCGAGGCCTATCTGACCGACGGCGGCCCCAAGGATACGCGCATCCGCTTCTACCGCGATATCGAGCTGATGCGCGGGCACCTGCTGGTCGGCCACCAGCTGATCGAGCTCGACCTGTGGGACGAGGCCACACCGCATTTCCTGCATCCCACGGAGGAGCTCTACGCGCTGATCGAGAAGTACATCAAGCTGCACAACATCCAGCCCTTCCGCCGCGAGCTGCAGGCGCTGGCCCAAACTGTGAAGGCCAAACGCAAGGGTGCCTATCAGGGCGCGTTGAAGGTGGTCGACCAGCGACTCGATGCGGCCCTCGCCGTGGGCAAGAAGTACATGACGCCGGTGCGCAATTTCACGGTGCGTACGGCCGTGGAGGTGCTGCGGGCGGCGCAGTCGGAATACGAGACCTCCATCGAGGATGGCAAGTTCGTGAAGCCCGTCGAATATCAGGACAGCCGCGGTTTCGTCTGGCAAGCCGAGCGCATGATCGAAGGTGCGGCGGGCAGAGCTTACCAAGATCGATGCGGAGTCGCTCGGCAAAGTGCGTGCAGACCTTGCCAAGCTGAAAGCCGCCTGGCCGGCCCCCATGCCGCCGCCGGCGCCAATCCTCGAAGTGGGGCAGATCTCGGCCATCATCTCGGACATCGAGCTGCACATTTCGAGGTACTGAGACTTTGAGGGGTGCGCCGTGACCACCCCAGCGACCGGCAGGTTGGGCGAGCGATAGCTCGACCCACACGCGCACTGCCGCCGCGGTCGGTCTCGCTTTCGCCGGTCGACCCAGCCGCGTGCTGCGCGGTGCGTTCTGGGTTCGCGGGCTGGCGGCGGTGGCGCTGTGGCCTGCGGCAGAGACGGCGCGCGCGCAGACGCCGACCCGTTCGCGGCATTGAAGGCCAAGTTCGCGCGGCCGACGTTCGTGCCGCAGCCGGCCGACAATCTGCCGACGCCCGCAAGAATCGCGCTGGGCAAGCGCCTGTTCGAGGACAAGCAGCTCTCGGCGACCGGCACCATCGCCTGCGCCTCGTGCCACGATCCCACGCTCTCGTTCACCGACGGCGAGGTCAAGGGCAAGGGCATCACCGGCAAGCCGCTCGAGCGCCACACGCCGACGCTGTGGAACGTGGCGTTCGCGCCGCTGCTGTTCTGGGACGGGCGCGCGGCGAGTCTGGAAGCGCAGGTGCGCTTTCCCGTCGTGCATCCCGACGAGATGGGCAGCAGCCTGGAAAGTGCGGCCCTGCGCCTGGCCAAGGATGACGGCTACCGGCGCGCGTTCGGCGAGGCCTTTCCCGGCGATGCGTCCGTATCGGCTGCCAACATCGCCAAGGCGCTCGCCGCCTATGAGCGCACGCTGATCTCGCCGCCGACACGCTTCGATCTATGGGTTGCCGGCAAGGCCGATGCTCTGACGCCGTCCGAGCTCGATGGCTTTCGCATCTTCGCCGGCAAGGGACGTTGCGTCGGCTGCCACACCGGGTTCGCCTTCACCGATCACAACTTCTACGACATCGGCCTGCCGGGCGAGGACAAGGGGCGCGGCAAGGAGATCGGCCTCGCCGCGGCGGATCATGCCTTCAAGACGCCGACGCTTGCGCGAGTTGGCCTGGACCGCGCCCTACATGCACGACGGCTCGCTCGCCACCTTGGAGGACGTCGTGCGCCACTACGAGAGGGGCGGCGTGCGACGTCCGACCCGCAGCAAGGACCTGCCGCAGAACTTCAAGCTGACCGAGAGGGAACGGGCGCGACCTCATCGCCTTCCTGCAGTCGCTGTCGAGCGACAACCCACCCCAGCCGTCGACGGAAGCGTGGGTGGGATCGGGCCAGCCGGAGCCGCCTCCGCCGCCCAAGGACACCACAGTGATCAGTCAGGCCGACAAGCAATTCCGGCCGGCGCACGTGCGCCTCAAGGCTGGGCAGACGCTGACCGTGCTCAACGACGACACCCGCACCCACAACGTGCGCATCTACGATCCGCGGCTCGATTTCAATTCGGGGGCCCAGGAGCCCAAGGAAAGCGTGACGATCCGCTTTCCGGCGGCCGGCACTTACCAGGCCTTCTGCGGCATCCACCCCTCCATGCGGCTGACGGTGGAGGTGGAGTAGGCAAGCCGATAGCGTCGCCGGCGCTGCCGGCCCTCGCCGATTTTTCAACGATGTCAAAGAGCGCGGGCGCCCCTGCGGGGTGTCCGGCCGCCTGCCTGCTTTCGCGCTCGCATTTGGCTGCGCGGGCGATTGCCGGCATTCGGCAAGGGGCATTGTCGCATGGTCTGGAGAGGCGGGGATAAGGATCAGGCGCCGACGAGGTGCGGGGCGATGGCCGCCTCGTTCCATTCGAGCCCGGTGCCGCGAGTGTCGGGCGGGGTGGTAAAGCCTTTCACGGGCAACAGCGGGTCGCGGATCAGATCCTGGCCCCAGTCCATGTATTCGAGCCAATGCTTGGTCGGCGTGGCGGCCAGCACATGGGCGGAGTAATCGGGCGACAGGTGGGAGGAGAACGGAACCGCGCGCGCCTCCGCCACGCGGGCGAGCCGCATCCAGCCGGTGACGCCGCCGATGCGCAGGAGGTCCGGCATGATGTAGTCGCAGGCGCCCATCTCGATCGCCGCCTTGCCGACGCGCCAGCTCCACCAGTTCTCGCCGATCTGGATGGGGGTGGCGAGCTTGGTGGCGAGGCGGGCCTGGGTGTCGTAGTCGTCGTAGGCGACCGGCTCCTCGATCCAGGCGAGGCCGAGGCCATCGATGGTGCGGCAGGACTCCAGCGCAGTGGCCGACGGCAGACCCTGGTTGAAATCGCACGAGATGGCGATGTCAGGGCCGACGGCATTGCGCACGGCCTTGTAGGCGGCGACCTCTTCGGCGGCGTGGGCGCGGCCCATGCGCAGCTTCATGTGCGTGAAGCCGCCGTGCTCGACGAGCATCTCCTTGGCCTCGCGGGCAACATCGGCAGGCTCGGCGATACCGAGGCCGCAGCTGTGATAGGTGGGAAGCGGCGCGTTGCTGCCGCCTAGCAGCCGCCACAGCGGGACGCCGGCCTCGCGCGCCAGCGCGTCGTAGAGCACCATGTCGAACATGGAGAGCGCCATTTGCGCCACGCCCTCGTGGCCCATGTGGGTCAGGCGCTTCTGGCAAGCATCGTGGACGGCAGGTGCTTCGGCGAACGTGATCTTGCGGCCCCTAACCGAGCTGACCAAGTCCTCGAGCAGGATCGGCACGACCTCCAGGCCGATCGGCAAGAACGTGAAGCACATGGCTCGGCCGTAGCCGCCGCCTTTGAGCTCGAGGTCGATGAGCAGGAACGGCCCCTTGGTGAAGCGGCCGACGCGGGTGTTGAGCACGCGTCTGATGGGTACGAGTGCGCGGCGGATGCGGATGCCGGCGATTTCGATGGTGGGGTTCATTAAGGGCCTCAATGGTAATTTGACCAATCGCTACCAACGTTCATCCCCTCAAAGTGGGGCGCAAAAATCATGGAGCCATTTGTCCTAACCTCCGACGTCACCTTGCTACAGGGTGCCAACACACGACTTGTGGAAGTCCCGGCAGGGCTTGCTGACAAGGACGCCTTGCTGGCCTGGTACACCGGAGCGCTTCGACTGCCGGAGTATTTCGGAGCCAATTGGGACTCTTTGGAAGAGTGCCTGCTTGACCTTTCGTGGATTGGCGAATGCAGGATCGTATTGCATCACCGAACGGTTCCACTCGAGGCGAGCCCACAAGACCAGAAAATTTACATCGACGTGCTCGCCAGCGCCGTTCGGGGTTGGAACCCCGGTGAACGTCATGAGCTTGTGGTGGCATTCGATCCTGTGTGTGAACTGAAGCTCCAGGCGGTAGCAAGGGCGTAGTAACGCTTGCCCCTCACCCCAACCCTCTCCCCGCAAGAGCGGGGAGAGGAGAAGCTCAGCGCAGGCGGCCGGCGACGGTGACGCCGGGCGGCGGAGGAAACGAGTCCGGCACGAAGAAATCGGGCGCCAGCTCGACGCTCTTGTCGACGCGATACTTCTCAAAGTCCCTGACCCCGTGCTCGTAGAGCAAGGTGTCGTCGATGCAGAATCGCCCAGTGAAGGTCTGAGCGTCTTGGGTCAGGATCAGGTGCGCGGCATCGCCCATGATCTCTGGCGTGCGGCTGCGGCGCATCAGCTCGTCGCCGCCGAGCAGGTTCTTCACCGCCGCCGTGGCGATGGTGGTGCGCGGCCACAGCGTGTTGGCGGCGATGCCATCGCCCTTCAGCTCGCCCGATAGCCCCAGCGCGATGATGCTCATGTTGAACTTGGCCATCGAGTAGGCGACGTGCGGGGCGAACCACTTGGGCGCCATGTCGAGGGGCGGCGACAGCATCAGGATATGCGCGTTCGACGCCTTCTTGAGGTGCGGGATGCAGGTCTTGGAGACCAGGAACGTGCCGCGCGCGTTGATGCCGTGCATCAAGTCGTAGCGCTTCATGTCGGTTTGCGTGCTGGGCGTGAGCGAGATGGCGCTAGCGTTGTTCACGCAGATGTCGATGCCGCCGAACTGCTTGACCGTCTGCTCCACCGCTGCGGCCACCTGCTCCTCCATGCGGATGTCGCACACGAGGGGCAGCGCCTTGCCGCTGGCCGCCTCGATCTCCTTGGCGGCGGAGTAGATGGTGCCCTCGAGCTTGGGATGCGGCTCGGCCGTCTTGGCGGCGATGGCGACGTTGGCGCCGTCGCGCGCGGCCCTGAGCGCGATCGCCAAGCCGATGCCGCGGCTGGCGCCGCTGATGAAGAGTGTCTTGCCCTTGAGCGTTGCCATGCGTCTCCCTTTCAGAATGCGCGGGCTTGCATGCCCGCGACGTAGTGCTTGAGGTACTGGCCGACGAAATCGTGGTCCACGAAACGCCGATACGCCTTGGTCAGCCGGGTGGTCAGCGGGCCCCAGACTTGGTCCTTGGGACCGATCTCGACCCCGTTCACCTTCGTCACCGGGCAGATGCACAGCGACGTGGAGGTCAGGAAGATCTCCTCGGCATTGTAGGCGTCGTAGAGGTCGATGTCGGCCTCGCGGACGGCCAAACCCTCCTGGCGCGCGAGATCGATCACGGTCTGGCGACTCACGCCCGGCAGCACGTACTTCTCGCGCGGGGTGAGGATCTCGCCGTCGCGCACGGTGAAGATGTTGGAGCCCATGCCCTCGCAAAGGTTGCCGTTGACGTCGAGCAGCACTGCCCAGGCCTCGGGGTCGATGCTCTGCACCTCCTGATTGGCGACGATCAGGTTCAGGTAGTTGTGCGTCTTGGCGCGCGGGGTGAGCGAGTCCGGCGGCACGCGCCGGTGCGAGGGAATCACCACGCGGATTCCCTCCTTGAACAGCTTGGCGCGCTGCTTGAGCGGCAAGGGCGAGCATTCCAGCACCACGTTGGGGCCGTGATAGTCGAGGTTGTCGCCCGGCGCCTTCTTGACGCCGCGGCTGATGCGTTGACCGACCCAATAGTCGTCGTCGGGGCCCAGGAGATGGCGGTTGCGCTCGAACAGCTCCTCCGTCAGCGCACACATTTGTTCCGGCCCGAAGCCCGGATCGATGCGCAGATACTTGAGCGAACGGTAGAGGCGGTCGACGTGCTCCTTCACCTTGAACAGCCGATGGCCGAAGCTGCGCGTCATGTCGAAGCCGCCGTCGCCGTAGACCCAGCTCGAATCGCGAAACGGGATGCGCACCTCGCTCTCGGGAACGAACTTTCCGTTGAACCAGGCGACCCGCTCGTTGGCGCGCGTCGGCATGTCGACCCCCTGTGAGCAATGGCGCCGCGAAGAGCCCACAGTACAGAGCCCCGCGGGCCGGCTCAACCTCAGGAGCAATGCCCTAACCGACCTTCAGCAGTTCGGCAGGCGGCGGCCGAGACGCCCCGACCGCCTCTGCACCAGTTCAGTCCACCCGCAGCTTGAGCCCGGGGATCAGGCTTCCCCATTTGCTGCGCTCGGCAGCGATAAAGGCAGAGAATTCCCCCGCGCTCGAGCCGACCACCTCCGTCACCAACTGGGCCAGCCGCTCCCTGACCGCCGGCTCCTGGCACACGGTGCGCGTATCTGCCTCGATCCTGTCGCGAATATGCTGCGGGGTGCCGGCCCGCACGCCAACCCCGGCCCACGAGATGGCCTCGTAGCCGGGCACGGTGTCGGCGATTGGCGGATACTCGGGCGCCAAGCTGGAGCGCCGCCCCAGCGTGATGGCGAGCGGCTTCACCGTCCCGGCACGGGCCTGACCGATGATGCCGGGGATGTTGTCGAACATGAGAATCTACGTTCTGGCCGACCAGGTCGTTGAGCGCCGGGGCGCCACCGCGATAGGCGACGTGGACCATCTCCACACCGGCCATCTTTTTGAACAGCTCGGCCGAGAGGTGCAGGGTCGTGCCCACGCCGGAAGAGGCGTAGGTGAGCTTGCCAGGATTGGCCTTGGCATAGGCGATCAGCTCGGCCACGGAGTTGACCGGCAGATCCTTACGCACGCAGAGGAGGTTCGGCACGCTCGCCACCAGCGCCAGGGGAACCAAGTCTTTCCCCGGGTCGAAAGGCAGGTGCGGATAGAGGAATTGGTTGGTGGCGATGCCCGGCGGAACGATCAAAACCTGGGTTCCGTCACCGGGCCCCTTTGCCACCCGGTCCATGGCGAGATTGCCACCGGCGCCTTGAACGTTCTCCACCACCGTCGGCACCCCCCACAGGGCGCTCAAGCGATCGGCAACGATGCGGCCGACAATGTCCTGGCCGCCGCCAGCGGGAAAACCGACCACGAACCTGACGGTGAGCCCCGCCGGATATGCCGGTTGCGCAAAGCTCACGTTGGGACAGGCTGCAGCGACTGCCACTCCAGAAAGAAAAGAACGCCGTGTGAGAAAGGTCATGGAACCCTCCAATTGGTTCAACCTTGTTGCGGCGTGGTCGTACTCGACCACCAAAGCCGGTGCGCAGCCGAGAGGCAAAAGACCAAGAGGGAGGCGGTGCTGTCCTCTTCGGCTGGCACCGATCGCCGACAGAGGATCGTGCTGAAGGGCAGCCAATGTCTTTAAACCGCAGCTTAATTCTGCTGAAACTTTGTGAAAGAGAGGCCTGCGTGCCAAGATGGAGGCGGCCCGATCGTCGAAGCTTTGAAGAAGCTCGATCCCGATGCGCGACACGGAAGGGTTCCGTTTTGGTCCGTTCCGCCTCGTGCCTGGGCGGCGTGAGCTGCTGCTCAACGGCGCACCTGTTCAGGTCGGCACCCGCGCGTTCGATCTGCTTCTGGCGCTGGTGAAGCGCAAGGGCGAGCTGGCGACCAAGGACCAGCTGATGGCCGAGGTCTGGCCCGGCACGATCGTGGAAGAGAACAATCTCCAGGTGCAGATGTCCGCCCTGCGCAAGGTGCTGGGCGGGGAAGCGAGCACTTCGCGCTGCCTGCAGACCGTGCCTGGCCGCGGCTACCGGTTCGTGGGCGCGGTGCAGGCGGACGTGCCGACGGCGGCAGGCGGCGACAGCCCGGCAGCCGAGGTCTACGACCGCGAGGAGCCGCCGGCGCTGCCCGACAAGCCTTCAATCGCGGTGCTGCCTTTCACCAACATGAGCGACGACCGGGACCAGGAGTATTTCGCCGACGGCATCTCCGAAGACATCATCACGGCGCTTGCCCGGTTTCCCTCCCTGTTCGTGATCGCGCGCAATTCCTCCTTCACTTACAAGGCGCGCACCTTGGACGTGAAGCAGATCGGGCGCGAGCTCGGCGTGCGCTATGTGCTGGAGGGCAGCGTGCGCAAGGCCGGCAAGCACGTGCGCATCACCGGCCAGCTGGTGCAGGCGGACAACGGCATGCATGTGTGGGCCGAGCGCTACGACGGCGACCTGAGCGATATCTTCGCGCTGCAGGACGAGATGACGGCAAGCGTGGTCGGCGCAGTGGTGCCAAGCCTGCAGAACGCCGAGATCGAGCGGGCACGCCGCAAGCCGGCCGGCAGCTTGGACGCCTACGACCTGCAGCTGCGGGCGCTGCCGAAGTTCTACGACCAGGATCGAGAGAGCAACCGCCAAGCTTTGCAATTGGTGGAGCAGGCGCTGACGCTCGACCCCAAGCTCTTAGCCGCGGTGCTGCTGGCCGAGAACTGCTGGAGCCTCAATGCCGCCCAGGGGTGGCTGCCGGCCGAGGTGGCGCACCCCGAGGCCATGCGCTACGCGCGCCGCGCGGTGCAGATCGACAAGGACGACGCGGAGGCGGTGGCCACTCTGGCCAGGCGTATCGCCGCCATCGAGCGCGACTACCAGGAGGCCACATCGCTCGCCGAGCGGGCGGCGTCACTCAACCCGAACTCGGCCATTGCATGGCGGCAGGGCGGCTACGCCCTGGTCTATTGCGGTCGGCCGGAACCAGCGCTTCAGTATCTGCAGCGCGCGCTGCGCCTGAGCCCGCGCGATCCACGGGCGGAGGACTGCTGGGCCGGGATAACTCTTGCCCTCATGCAGCTCGCTCGCGACGAGGAAGCCGTCGCCACCGGCCGCAAGGCGGTGCAGGGCAACCCGAACTCGGCCTCGGCGTGGCGCGCGTTCGCCGCGGCACTGGCGCTCGCGGGACAACAGGATGCGGCGCGCATCGCGATGCAGCGCATGCTGGCCATCGATCCCACCTGCACGCTGCAGAGCATGGCGGCCCGGTTCGGCTACACCGAGGAGGCCAGAGCCAGGTACTTCGACGGCATGCGCCAAGCGGGGCTGCCGGGCTAGGTCCCGGTCCTTGGACGTCAGCGGTTGGGCAGGCGGCGGCCCAGGCGCGGAGCTTCCAGCACCGGCCACTCGCGGTCGCTGCTGGTCGGCGTAGGCGGCAGCCGCGCATCGCCGCTCGGCGTTTGCCTCGGTCCGCCAGCTGCAGGCGCGCGGCCAGCGCGAGAGCCGAACATCCGGCGCCACCAGCGAGCCGGCGCGGTGATGCCATCCCAAATCTGGGCGGCGAGATTGGAGGGTGCGGCGAGCAGAGCCGTCAGCGGGAGGAATATCAGCGCATAGGCGAGCGAGCGTACCGCCCGCGCCGCCCAATAGCCGGTGCGGCCGGCATACTCGGTGGCGACCTCCGGCGGCCAGATGCGAGACCACCAGCCGCGCGACAGCGGCACGCCGAACAGGCCGACGAACATCAGCGCCAGATAGCCGAACTGAAGGGCGGAAGGTACGCCAGGCAGCAGACGCAGGTCGAACTCCTGCTGGCGCTCGGCGCTGCGCAGGTTGGCCTTCACGCCGGCGGCCACCACACGGCCCGTAAGGTCGGCCACGATGCCGGAGAAGAAGTCGGTGACCCCGCGGGCGGGCGGCGCGGCGGCAAGATCGCCGACCGGCATCAGGTCGAGCAGCGTGCGGCCGCCGACCGGCAAGGCGATGGCCGCCATGCGCCGGTTCGGGGCGCCGAGGCCATTGAGGAAATCCGCCAGCCGCGAGCGCTGCAGCGCCTCCTCCAGCCCCGCCACCTCCACCCTTTGCCACAACCAGTTGCGCCCGCCAGGCTGGCGCGGGGTTGTCGCGGCATGCAGCAGGATCAGGCTGACGTCGGCGGCCTCCGCGGCGCGGAACAGGTCCTTGAGCAGCAGGCTGCGCTCGCCCCCGCCGGACGGCCTGACGTAGAGCTGATCGCGGTCGATGCGGCCTACAACGAGCAGGGTCTGGCCGCGCACGGAATCCATGGCGGCGGCCAGGCTGCCGGGGTCGATCACGTCGATGAGCGGGCGTCGGCTGGCTGGATCGATGCGCGGGCCCGCCGATAGGGAGGAGGGGCCGCCGGGCTCCAGCGCCAGCACGCGCACGCCGGCCTTGGTCAACGGACGCTCGAGCTGCCAAACGGCCTCAGCGAAGAGCCGCCGGTCGGCCATCTCCACCACCACATGCGGGCGCACCTCGGCCAAGAAGCGATCAGGAGCATCCTCGGCGCGCCGCACGAGGCGATAGCTCTCCGGCCCCACGACGACGAACAACTCGGCGTTGGCGGGCAGGGCTTTCAGCGCCGCGGCCTGACGGAAGACGGTGTCCTCGGTCACGTGCAGCGCAAGGCGAACTCCGGCCTTGGCCTCGGGGTGCAGCAGCGGGATTGCGCGCTTCATCTCTTCCGCCGTGCCGACGGTGAACACCTCCCCGGCCCTACTGACGAACCGCCAATGGCCTTCCGGGGTGGCCTCCGCAGCAATCGCCAGCGCATCTGCCCTGGGCGGCAGCGACCGCACGAGCCGAGCGGCATTTTCCAGGGAGCCCGACATGGACCGCGCCAGATCGCCGCCCGTCTTGGTGCCAGGCACGCCAAGCCGGTCGAAAGCGCCCATCATCACCGCCACCGGCAGCAGCAGGATCAGGGCAAGCACCATCGTCCGCACGAGGGCGGCCAGGCCGGAGCGCGACGCGGCATCCGGATGAGGCGGATCGGGCATCGGCATGGGACGGAACATAGCGGGCGGGCGGGCGGTGGTCAGCCGAAAATCGCGAGGTGAACGGTAGGCGGGAGGCTGGGGAAGGGTGCCAAAGATCGCTCAGAACATCTCGAAATATTCGCGCTGTTCCCAGTCGGTGACCTCGGCCTGGAAGCGGGCGATTTCGGCATCCTTGATGGTGAGAAGGTAGTCGACGAAGGCGGACCCGAGCTTCTCGCGGAAGAATGCATCGCTGCGCAGCGCGGCACTCGCCTCGGCCAGGCTCTTGGGCAGGAAATCGGCCTTGGTGTCGTAGGGGGCATCGGCGGAGGGGCCGGGATCGAGCTTGCGCTCCAGCCCATCGAGCCCGGCCAGCACCTGCGAGGCCATGTAGAGGTAAGGGTTGGCGGCGGGCTCGCCGACGCGGTTCTCGAGCCGCGTGGCAGTGTCGCCGACGCCGCCCAGCACGCGCACCATGACGCCGCGGTTGTCGTGGCCCCAGACGGCGCGGTCGGGGGCAAGCGAGTGCGAGCGGAAGCGCTTGTAGCCGTTCAGCGTCGGCGTGGTGAACACGGCACTGGCACGCGCGTGCGCCAGCAGGCCGGCGAGGAAATGTCCGGCCCGCATCGGACAACAGCTCACCCTGGCGCGCCGGCATGAAGGCGTTGGCGCCGCTCTTGGTGTCGACGAGCGACTGGTGCAGGTGCCAGCCCGACGACATGACGTTGGGAATCTTCGGCCGACACATGAAGGTGGCGTGCAGGCCGTGGCGGCGGCAGATTCTGCTTCACGGCGCTGCGGAACAGCACCATGGTGTCGGCGGGCTCCAGCCCGGTCAGCGCCTGGAAGGTGAACTCGCACTGGCTGGGGCCGAACTCGCACTCGACCGAGCGCAGGGGCAGGCCGAGGGCGACGACGTCGCGGCGGATGATCTCGACTACGGGCTCCAGCTGGTCGAAGCGCAGCTCGGAGAGATACTGGTAGCCCTGCGTCAGGATCGACACCTGCGGCGGGGTGCCCGGCTGGCCGGACTCCTCGGGCGCCATGCGGTCGGTTTCCAGCCTGAAGACGTGGAACTCGACTTCGAGGCCGGCGACGTAATCGTAGCCAGCGGCGGCGAGGCCGTGACAGCGCCGTGCGGTAGATGTGGCGGGTGGCGAACGGCACGGGACGGCCGTCGGGAAGAAAGACGTCGGCCAGCAGCCAGCCGGTCTTGCGCGCCCAGGGGAGCACGCTGAAGGTCTCGGGGTCCGGCACCATGATCACGTCGCCGGCGCCTTCGAAGGCGTCCAGGCCGAAGCCGCCGCCGGGGCTCCACACGGGAAACACGGTGCGGTTGGCGGTGTCCTTGGCGAACAGCGAGCTGGTGATGGAGCAGCCGTTGCGAAGCGCGTTGGCCGTTTCTGCGGCTACCAAAGTTTTCCCGCGCAGGAGCCCGTGCTGGTCGGGAAACGAGATGCGCACCACCTCGAGGCCCTGCTCGTCGATGAGCCGGAGCGCACGCTCGGCAGCGTCCTTCTGCTCGTCAGACCAAGGTGCGTAGCGCTCGACGAAGGTCATGTAATCATCAACCTTGCATTCCCGGAAGCCGAGGACCGGCTCCAGGAGCCGGGACGAGGCTATCCGGGACCTTTCCCCATGCATAGCTGAATGCGGGAAGGATCCCGGATAGCTTCGGCCTTTGGCCTCAGCTTCCGGGAACGCAGGTGGAAAGCTACTCCGCCGCCATCGCCGGCCAGGGCGCGCCTTGGCGGCGGCGGCGGTCGGTGTCGGCGGCGTAGGTGGACATGCGATCGGTGGGGCTGATGCCATCGATGGTGAGGGGGCCGGTGAGGCGACGGGCTTCGTCCTTGCCGACTGCCAGCACCGGGCGCTCGCCCTTCTTCACCTGGTCGATGGATTTCTTGAGCAGGCGGCGATAGGCCGAGATCGCTTTGTCGGAAGAGCCCAAGTGCTCCTTGGTGCGATCCTGGATGCGCCCTTGGCTCTCGACAGCCCACTGGTCGTGGACGTTGATGTCCTCGCCCATGCCCGTATAGGTCTTGTGCTCCTGCTCGTGCGGGTCGAAGCCGTAGTCGTTGCTGCGGTTCTTCTTGGAGCGGTACTCGGGCAGCTCGTAGACCTCCAGCCGCTGCGCGCGCATCGCCGCCTTGTCGACCGGCTGCCCGAAGCTGGTGAAGACCGTGTACCAGTAGCAGTTCTCGTCATCGACCGGCACGTGCCACTGCGTGAGCATCATCTCCTGGGAGAGCGGAATGGTGATGGCGTGGGGGAAGACCTGGTTGGTGACGCGCACGTGTGTCTTGCCGTTGCCGAGGTCGCGCGTGGTGAGGATCTTTAGGCCCCAGTCGGTCTCAACCACCTCGATGCTGGGCCGGCCGTGCTCGCGCATCACCTGCGTCATGGGGATGTCGGAATCCATCGACGCGTCGCGGAACTGCTTGCCGTAGGACTTGGAGCGGTCCTCGTCCTCGAAGAACTGGTGCAGGTAGGAGGCGTGCGCGGGGTCGATGCCGACCTCCATCGCCTGCAGCCAGTTGCACTCCCACAGCCCCTTGAAGGCGAAGGTGTAGGCGTCGGGCGCCACGAAGCAGTCGAAGGCGGGGAACGCGGGCGCCTCGCCGGGGCCCATGTAGGCCCACAGCACGCCGCTTTTCTCGACGACGGGATAGGCCGGCTGCTTGATGTTGCGGCAGAGCGGGCTGTTGACCGGCTCGGCCGGCGTTTCGAGGCACTGGCCCGTCACATCGAACAGCCAGCCGTGGAACGAGCACCGAGGCCCCCGTTCTCGCGCCGGCCGAAGGCAAGGTCGGCGCCGCGGTGCGGACAATGGCGGTCGAGCAGCCCGTAGCGGCCGTCGTCGTCGCGAAACAGCACGAAGTTCTCGCCGAGCAGCCGCACCGGCTTGACCGGGCGCGGGCCTTCCAGCTCGTCGACCAGGGCGGCCGGCTGCCAGTAGCGCCGCATGAGGGCGCCGCAGGGCGTCCCAGGCCCGATGCGGGTGATGAGATCGTTCTCCTGGGCGCTCAGCATCGGCGTTACTCCAGCACTGCTCGCAAAGATCGCGTAGCTTGGCCTAGCCGCCGCGCCGGGCCTTGGCGAAGTCGGGCGGGCGCTTCTCCAGGAAGGCCATGAAAGCCTCGCGCGCCTCGGGCGAGCTCATCAGGGTCTGGTAGGCCTTGGCCTCCTCCTCGATCATGGTGTTGATCGCCTCGTGACCTTTGCGCAGGAGCAGGCGCGAGGTCATGAGAGCTTGGCGCGGCTTGGCAGCAAGGCGCTTGGCGGCCTTCATGGCGGTGGCTTCGAGCTCTCCGGCCGGAACGATGGCGTTGATGAGGCCTGCCTGCAGCGCGCGCTCGGCCGAGAACGGCTCGCCCAGGCAGATCAGCTCGAAGGCGCGCAGATAGCCCATGCGCGCCGGCGCGGTGATGGTGGAGCCAGCCTCCTGGATCAGGCCCAGGTCGAGGAACGGCGTGCGCAGACTGGCGGCCGGCGTGGCGTAGACCAGGTCGCAGTGCAGCAGCATGGTGGTGCCGATGCCGATGGCGAGACCATCGACGGCGGCGATCATGGGCTTCGTCACCTTGGGCAGGCGCTTGATGAACTCGAGCGAGGGCGCCGGGATGCCCTTGCCGTCGCCCGACGCGGTGGCCTGGGCGCGGCGCAGGAAATCGTTGATGTCGTTGCCGGCGGAGAAGACGCCGCCCGAGCCGATGAAGACGTGGGCTGCGATGGCGTCGTTCTTCTCGGATGCGTCGAGCGCTTCCGACATGGCCTGATACATGGGGCCGGTGAAGGCGTTCTTCTTGTCGGCACGGGTGAAGCGTATCACCTGCACGCCGTCCTCGACCTTGATCTGGATTTCCTGGGTCATGGCGTTTCCTCTGACGCTGGTGGCTGATCGCGCAGCCAGGCGACGCTGGCCTTGGCCGCGGCGATGGCCTGCTGCTGGGTGGCGAAGACGGCACGTGGGTTGTAGCTGACAAGGGTCCAGCCGCCACGATCCTCTGGGTCGCGGCGAAACTCCTTGAGGCCGAAGGTGCCGTCGTCGTTGGCAATGATGTCGACACAGCGGTCGACGGCATCGTTGTGCAGGCTCACGACCGCACGTGACCGCTTGACCTGTACCCCCGACGGGGTTCGGCGCGACGGCCTTTGCCGGCGACGGCATATCGCGCAGCCAGCGCACTCCCGCGCGGGCGGCGGCAACCGCCTCTCCCTCGGTCGGGATAGCCTGCGGATGATCGCCGACCTGGGTCCAGCGGCCGGCGTCCTCCGGGTCCCTGCGGAATTCGGTGAAGCCGAAGGTGCCGTCGGACCGCTTGATGATCTTGACGCAGCGGTCCGCGTCTTCGTTGTGCAAGGTCTTGGTGACGCTGGTGGTCATCGAGTTGCCCGCCCTGTCACGCCGACAAAGCTTCCTTGGCCAGCGCCGAGTCTGCACCGCTCATCACGGTGTCCTTGAGGCCGGTCGCAGCGGTGGCGATGTTCTCAGCGAAGAAACGGGCGACGGCGATCGGCTCCGCGTGGCCGTTGGCGCCGCCGTCGCGGGCGGCAGCCAGCGCGCCGCGCGCCAGATAGATGCCGCCGGAGGCGAGGCCGAACAGCCGCAGGTACGGCGTGGCGCCGGCCATGGCGGCCTCGAGCTTGTTCTGTGCCAGGCTGGCGCCCATCCAGCGCGAGGCCTCGGCCAGCGCGGCCACCGTCTCGCCGAGCCGCTCGCCCATGCGGCCGAACTCGGGCCGGTTGGAGGCGCGCACCTCCTCCACCGTCTTCTGCAGCTCGCCGATGTAGGCCGCGACCACCTTGCCGCCTTCCAGCGGCAGCTTGCGCGTGACGAGGTCGAGGGCCTGGATGCCGTTGGTGCCCTCGTAGATCGGCAGGATGCGGGCATCGCGATAGATCTGCGCCGCGCCCGTCTCCTCGATGAAGCCCATGCCGCCGTGCACCTGCACGCCGATGGAGGCCACCTCGCAGCCGATGTCGGTGGAGAAGGCCTTGGCGATTGGCGTGAGCAGGGCAACGCGATTGCTGGCGGCCGCACGCTGGGCCGGGTCCTTGGCGCGGCGCGCGACGTCGGTTTCCTTGGCGGTGACGAGGCAGATGGCGCGCGCCGCCTCGGTCAGCGCCTTCATGGTCATCAGGCTGCGGCGGATGTCGGCGTGCTCGATGATGGGCGCCATGTCGGTGCCCTTCGATGAGAGCGAGCGGCCCTGCTTGCGCTCCTTGGCGTAGGCGAGCGCGCGCTGCGTGGCCCGCTCGGCCACCGAGACGCCCTGCGTGCCGACAGCGAGCCGTGCCGCGTTCATCATGATGAACATGACGTTGAGGCCGCGGTTCTCCTCGCCGACCAGATAGCCGATGGCGCCGTCCTTCTCGCCGTACTTCATCACGCAGGTGGGGCTCGCGTGGATGCCGAGCTTGTGCTCGACGCCGGCGCAGATGACGTCGTTGCGCGCGCCGATGCGAGCCGTCCTTGTTGACGAGATACTTGGGCACCAGGAACAGCGAGATGCCGCGCGTGCCGGGCGGCGCATCGGGCAGGCGGGCGAGCACGAGATGGATGATGTTGTCCGTCATCTCGTGGTCGCCGTAGGTGATGAAGATCTTGGTGCCGAAGATGCGGTAGGTGCCGTCGCCCTGCGGCTCGGCGCGCGACTTGAGGTGGCCGAGGTCGGAGCCGGCGTGCGGCTCGGTCAGGTTCATGGTGCCGGTCCACTCGCCGGTCACCATCTTTGGCAGGTAGATGCGTTTCAGCTCCTCGCTGCCCTGCGCCTCGATCGCGTCGATGGCGCCGAAGGTCAGCAGCGGGCACAGGCCGAAGGCCAGGTTGGCGGCATTCCAGATCTCGCCGGCAGCCGTGGCGATGACCTGCGGCAGGTTCTGCCCGCCCCATTCCTCCGGCGCGGCCAGCGCGCCCCAGCCACCTGCAGCGAACTGCTGGTAGGCCTCCTTCCAGCCGGGCGGGGTGACAACCTTGCCGTCGACCAGCTTGGAGCCGGTGCGGTCGCCCGACGGCGCTCAAGGGCTCCAGCACCTCGGCGGCGAACTTGCCGGCCTCCTCGATGACGGCGCGGATGGTGTCTTCGTCCACACCCTCCAGCACGCCACCCTTGATCAGCTCGTCGAGACCCGCCGCCGTCTTGAGCGAATGCATGATGTCGTCTACTGGAGCCTGGTAGGTCATGAAGCCCTCATTTTGCCTGGTGGGGTTCCGCCCTTGACGTTTAGGGCAGCTTAGGCCGAAAGCAGCGCGCTCGGAAGCGGGAGTTTGGCATAGCGCACGCGCCCGGCTGCCAGAGGAAATTGCAATGATTACGGGTAAGACGCTGATCGCGTGGGGCTACCAACCGGGTCCGTGGTTCGCCGACGCGATTGCCGCGGCGGAGAAAGCGCGCGCGTCGGGCGCCGACGAAGCGGCCGTGCGCGCGATCGTCGATGGATTTGCGCCGCCGCCTCTGCCGCCGGCCGTGCCGCTGCGCGCCCGCGGTGGCGTGGCTTACCAGCTCAACATCCGCGCCGAGGCGGCGGGAGACGCGGAGAACATCGCCAGCGTCGAGAAGCACATGGGCGACCTGATGCGCGTGCCGACCTTGGTGGCGGGCGCCGTGATGCCGGATGCCTGTCCGTCGGGCGCGGCACCGGGCACGATCCCCGTCGGCGGTGTGGTGGCGGCCAAGGATGCGATCCACCCGGGCATGCACTCGGCCGATATCTGCTGCTCGATGGCGGTGACCGTGCTGGGCAAGGGCATCGATCCCGCCACCGTGCTCGATGCCGGCATGAAGCTGTCGCATTTCGGCGGCGGCGGGCGGCCGCGCGGCGCACAGCAGCGTCCGCCAGTGGAGATCATGGAGGCGTTCGAGGCGAACGGCTTTCTCAAGCCGCTCATGAGCGCGGCGATCGAGCATTTCGCCACGCAGGGCGACGGCAATCACTTCTTCTACGTCGGGCGCGTCGCCTCCAGCGGCGCCATCGCGCTGGTGACCCACCACGGCTCGCGCAAGCCGGGCGCCATGCTCTACAAGGCCGGCATGGAGGCGGCGGAGAAGTCGACGCGCCTCCTCTCGCCCGAGACGCCCAGGCACAACGCGTGGATTCCCGCCGAGACGAGCGAGGGCCGGGCCTACTGGGACGCGCTGCAGACCATCCGCGCCTGGACCAAGGCGAACCACTTCGCCATCCACGACCTGATCGTGGAGGCGCTGGGGCTCAAGCCCGAGGACCGCTTCTGGAACGAGCACAACTTCGTATTCCGCAAGAGCGACGGGCTGTTCTACCACGCCAAGGGCGCCACTCCGGCGTGGGCGGGCTTCGCCGACGACAGCAATGGGCTCACCCTGATCCCGCTCAACATGGCGGCACCCATCCTGATCACGCGCGGGCTCGACGCTGAGCACGGGCTGGGCTTCGCGCCGCATGGGGCGGGGCGCAACTTTTCCCGCTCGGCCTACATGCGTCAGCACGCCGGCAAGACGGAAGCGCAGATGGTGGCGGAGCAGACCGCCGGGCATCGACGCGCGCTTCTTCTGCGGCAACCCCGACGTGTCGGAGCTGCCCGGCGCCTACAAGAGCGCGGCCGTGGTGAGGAAGCAGATCGCCGAGTTCGGGCTGGCCGAGGTGGTGGACACCATCGAGCCCGTGGGCTCCATCATGGCCGGCGACTGGCAGCGCGACGCGCCGTGGCGGAAGAAGAAGCGGGCGAAGCAATCGTGATCGCGCGCCGGGCGACACCTGAAGCGATCGCCGAGGCTGCAGCAGTGCTGCAGGCCGGCGGGCTCGTCGCGTTTCCGACGGAGACGGTGTACGGGCTGGGTGCCGATGCGACGAGCGGGCTCGCCGTCGCCGCACTCTATGCCGCCAAGGGGCGTCCGAGCTTCAATCCGCTGATCGTGCACGTGGCCGAAACGGCGGCCGCCGGGGCGATCGCGCAGCTGACGCCGCTCGGCGGAGCAGCTGGCGGCCGCGTTCTGGCCGGGGCCGCTGACCCTGGTGCTGGCGAAGCGGCCCACCCGCATCATCGCCGAGCTGGCCACCGCGGGGCTCGACACCATCGCCGTGCGCGTGCCCGCGCACCCGGTGGCCCAGGCTCTGCTGCGGGCGGCGAACCTGCCCATCGCGGCGCCGAGCGCCAACCGCTCGGGGCATGTCAGCCCGACCACGGCAGCGCATGTCGAGGCCGACCTCGGCGACCGCGTGGCGATGATCCTCGACGGCGGGCGCGACGCCCGTCGGCCTGGAATCGACGGTGGTCGATGCGACCGGCGACGGAGCCCGTCGTGCTGCGGCTGGGCGCAGTTTCGCGCGAGGACATCGCCCGCGTGCTGGGCCGGCCGGTGGCCGTCGCCTCGGGTGAGGAGAGCAAGCCGGCGTCGCCCGGCATGCTGGCGCGCCACTATGCGCCGGCCGCCCGGCTGCGCCTCGACGCGCGCGAGGTGCGCCCGGCGAGGCGCTGCTGGCGTTCGGGCGCAATGTGCCCGATCATGCCGGCCCAATGATCAACCTCAGCCCGTCCGGCGATCTCGTCGAAGCGGCGGCCAACCTGTTCGCCGCCCTGCGCACGCTCGACGCCTCGGGCGCCGCGGCCATTGCCGTGATGCCGATCCCGGACGCAAGGCCTGGGCGAGGCCATCAACGACCGCCTGCGTCGCGCAGCGAGAGCACGAATGAGCCAGAAACTGCCAAGCGACCCTCAGCCCCGACCTGGTCGCCCGCTTCGCCGACATCGTCGGGCCCGCAGCACGCGCTCACCGATCCCGACCAGCAGCTCCCCTACCTGCGCGAGATGCGCGACCTGTACGACGGCCGCGTCGTCGCTGGTGCTGCGGCCGGGCTCCACGCGAGGAGGTCTCCAAAATCCTGGCGCTGGCACACCGAGCACGGCATCCCCGTCGTGCCGCAGGCCGGCAACACCGGCCTGGTCGGCGGGCAGATGCCGATGCACGGCGAGATCGTGCTCTCCGTGGCGCGCCTCAAGCGCGTGCGCGCGGTCGATGCGGCGGGCTTCACCATGACGGTGGAAGCCGGCCTGACGCTCGCCGAGGTGCACGCCGCCGCCGACGAGGTCAACCGCCTGTTCCCGCTCAGCCTGCCGTCGGAGGGCAGCTGCCGCATCGGCGGCAACCTCGGCACCAACGCCGGCGGCGTCGGCGTGCTGGCCTACGGCAACGCGCGCCAGCTGGTGCTGGGGCTCGAGGTGGTGCTGGCCGACGGCCGCATCTGGAACGGCCTCGAGCGCGCTGAAGAAGGACAACACCGGCTACGACCTGAAAGACCTGTTCATCGGCTCGGAAGGCACGCTCGGCGTCATCACCGCCGCCGTGCTGAAGCTGTTCCCCAAGCCGGTCGAGACGGCCACGGCCTTCGTCGCGCTGCCACTCAGTCGACGCCGCGCTGCCGCTGTTCAGCCTGGCGCAGGAGACTGCCGGCGCGAGCCTCACCGCCTTCGAGGTCATGTCGGGCATCGCGCTCGACATGGTGCTGAAGCACGCGGCCAACACGCGCGACCCCTTTGCCGCGCGCCACCCCTGGTACGCGCTGCTGGAGATCTCCGGCCTCAAGGCGGACGGCACGGCCGAGCGCCTGCTGACGGGCCTGCTGGAGACCGCCACCGAGCGCGAGCTCATCATCGACGCCACCATCGCCAGCTCGCTCGGCCAGCAGAAGGACTTCTGGCGCCTGCGCGAAGTCCTACTCGGAGTCGCAGAGGCCCGAGGGCGACAGCATCAAGACCGACGTCTCCGTGCCGACGCAGAAGATCCCCGAGTTCATCGCCCGCGCCGACGCCGCCGTGGCCGCCATCAACAAGGACGCGCGGCCCGTGCCGCTGAGCCACTTCGGCGACGGCAACGTGCACTACAACATCAGCCAGCCGGCCGGCATGGCCCAAGGGCCGCTTCCTGGAGCAGTGGAAGGAGATCTCGGGCGCCGTGCACGCCATCGTGCTGGAGCTCGGCGGCTCGATCTCGGCCGAGCACGGCATCGGCCAGTCATGAAGCGCGACGAGCTCGCCCGCGTCAAGGACCCCGTCGCGCTGGACCTGATGCGCCGGATCAAGGCCGCGCTTCGACCCCAAGGGCATCCTCAATCCGGGGAAGGTGCTGTGAGTGTCATCCCGGCGCTTGTCGCCGGGATCCAGCCATCAACGAGCGCCAGAGCAAGCTGATGGATGGATACCGGGGACAAGCCCCGGTATGACACCGTCAATGTCCGACACCGAACTCACCATCCGCCCCATCGCCGACGGCGAGGAGGAGGCGACAATCGCGCTGTGGCAGGCCTGCGGGCTGACGCGGCCGTGGAACGATCCGGCGCGCGATCTCGCCTTCGCGCGCGGCAAGGCGAACTCAGACGTGCTGGTAGGCCTCGCAGAGAACCGCATCGTCGCCAGCGCCATGGTCGGCCACGACGGCCATCGCGGCACCATGTACTACGTCAGCGTCGCGCCGTCGGAACAGGGCCGCGGCTACGGCCGGCAGATGGTGGCGGCGGCAGAGGCCTGGCTCCTCGATCGCGGCGTTTGGAAGGCGAACCTACTGGTGCGCAAGGGCAACGAGAGCGTGCTCGGCTTCTACGACGGCCTCGGCTACGTGGACAGGATCAGCCCAGCAGATCGAGAAGTGGATCGATCCCTCGCGGCGCGGGAAAGATCCCGGATAGTCTCGGCCTTGGCTTGCGGACTGGGGCCTCGGCTTTCGGCAACGCAAGAAAGCCGCGGCGGCTGCTTCGCAATGCCTAGCTCTTGGCGGGGCGGCGGAGCGAATCCCTGAGTGCGGCGGCATCCTCCCGCCAGGTGGCCGGCAACATGCGCCCCCACCGCTTGCCGCTCTCCGCCGCGACGCCTGGCTCCGGAGCGGGCTGCTGCTGCGGTCGCGGCGGTGCCGGCGGCGGCACCACGGCGCGCTCCAGCCTCTCCAGGCGGTTGCTGACGATGGAGATGTCGCCGCTGCTGTCGAGCCGCCACGCCTCCAGGTTGCTGGCGAGCGTCTGCTGATTGGTTCCGAGCTTGACCAGCGCCTCGAAAATCTCGCCGAGATCGCGCTCCTGCAGCTTGGCCGCCTCGTGCATGCGCTCGGTCTGGCCGCGCAGCAGATCTTCGACCGCCGCCAGCCGATCGGCCAGCGGGTTGCCGGTGTCCGGAGCGGGCTGAGAGGCGGCGTCGGCGCCGGGCTGCCGCTCCGCCAGCATGATGCCCACCGCGTTGGCGATGGCCGAGGGCTGCTCGGCGAGCTTGCCCTCGAGCGCGCCGAGGCGGCCGCCGAGGTCGCCATTGTCGTCCGGGGAGAACACGCGGATAGCCTCGAACCGCTCGGCGAGCCGCGCCACCGCGCGATTGGTCTCCTCGAGCTTCTCGGACATCGCCGTGATCGCGGTGGCCGGCGTGGCCTCGCCTTCGGCGCGCGCGGCCGCGCATCTCCTGCTGCATCTCGGCGACGAGATCGAGCAGGGCCTTGCGATCGGCCGCCACCTCGGCGACCAGTGCGCGCATCCTCTGCTCCATGGCGTCGAGCCGGCCGAACAGCTCCTGCATGGCCACGGGCTGCAGGCGCGGCGGCGTAGCCCGCCTGCAGGCCGAGCATTGCCGGGACAGGCTCGGCGGCCCATCGCTCGAGCTGCTCGGGGATCGTTGGCCGACTGCAGCAGCAGCGCGGTTGCAGGCGACTCCCGGCCATTGGTCAGCAAGACGCGCAGCACATCGTGCACGGAAGCCGGCACGCTGTCCTGGCCGGCGCGGCTTGCGGCGCGGCGGAGGATGCTCTCCAGTTCCATGGAGCTGCGCGGCGCCCTTGCGGGCCCGGCACCCGGCGCCGCCTCGGCAATGGCCGCAGCGGTGTCGCGCCGCAACTCGCTGGTGCGCACGCCGTGCATGCTCCAGCACCTCGCGCGCGGCGTCGACACGCGTCAGCGCGTACACCAGATGCTGCGGCACCGACATCGCGCGCGCCATGGAAGGCGGCTGCGTCGTAGGCCGCGTTGCAGACGGCCAGACGATCTGATCGACGGGAATCGGCCCATCGCGCCCCATGTCGGCACTCATGTCGCGCACCATGTCCGGATGCGGCGGCCAGGTGCCCAGCATGCCGGTATCCTCACTGCTGCCGCCGTCGCGCAAGGAAGATACGGACGCGCCCCTGAGGTCCAGGTCGTTGCCCTTGTAGGACATTGGCTTGCTCCCTCGATACCACTCCCGCGTTGCACCACGCCGGCGCAACGGCTCGCCCACGCCCGAAAACCCCAAGGACGCAAGTTTCTCTCGCATAAACAATAGACATCCATGTTGCAAAGCGCGAGGTATCGATGTCGGCAATCTTAACCAACTTCCGCCCCTGCCCCAACCGGGGCCAGCCCGCTCCTGATGACAAATCTCTGCATATCCAACCCGCCGTTAGACCCGCCCTGGCCGCGCTGCGGGGCCAGCGCCGCCATTTTCCGCGGGGAGCAGGTGCTGATGGTCGAGCGCGGCAAGGGCGCGCTCAAGGGGCTGTGGTCGCTGCCCGGCGGCCATATCGAGCCCGGCGAGATGGCGCGCGCGGCGGCGCTCAGGGAGGTGCGCGAGGAGACGGGGGTGGAAGCGGAGCTGGCCGGTCTCCTGGACATCCACGAGGTGGTGCGCCGCGACCCGCAGGGGAGCCTCGAGGCGCACTATCTGCTGGTCGTGTTCTTCGGCCGCTGGCTCGGCGGCGAGCCCAAAGCCGGCGGCGACGCGGCTGCGGCCCGCTTCGTCCCGCTTCGCTCCGTCGGCGAACTGCCTACGACAGATCGGGCTGCCGAGCTCATTGGGCGCGCCTGGGAGCGCCTCAATGCCATGGCCTGAACTTCGTCCACTCGGTTGCAGCCTTGCAATGCAGCCCTTGCCCGCTTGGCGCCCCGGCTCTAAACGAGGGCTGTAGCTCGGGCCGGCCACCCCGCGCGAGAGTGCCACGACATGACCATCGCCGCGCCCTATTGCGCCCGCCTCTGCCTCTTGGCGCTCATCGCAGCCGCCATGGCCTCGGGCGCGGCCGCCCAGCAAGGCACCGGCAACCGAGACGCGGCCCTACGACGACAAGCTGATGCGCCTGTGCGAAATCCTGGGCGCCGTTCACTACCTGCGCGAGCTGTGCGGCGCCAACGAGGGCCAACTCTGGCGCGACCGCATGAAGGAGCTGATGGACACGGAAGGCTCCTCCGCCCTGCGGCGCGCCAAGCTCACCCGCAGCTTCAACAACGGCTATCGCAGCTACAGCCGCACCTACAATACCTGCTCGGCGTCGGCGCAGACCGCCATCAACCGCTTCCTGGCCGAGGGCGCCGAGATCGCCGCCAACCTGGTCAAGACGGCCCCTGACGGCTGCCGCACCGACGGAGCGTCCGTCCCCGCGGAATTAATCGTTAACCGTTGTAGGGGACACCATGTCCCGCTTGCGCGTGCTACGCCACTTCCCATGCGGGTGAGGATCGACGCCGGAACCGGCCGGGGGGCTGGCTCGGCGCCTGGAAGGGACAGGGGCATGCTCGCGTTCGGACAGAGCGGAAAGCAACGACGAGAGCCTGAAGGCTCTCGATTTCATCCTCGAAGCCTGGGAGGAGGGCACGGGCAGCGGCATCGCGCCCGAGCTCATGGCCTACGCCGCCATCTACACCGCGCTCACCGACCTGGTGGCCGCGTTCGGCGAGGAGCCGGTCATGTCGCTGGTGAACGGACTGGGGCCGCGCGTCGAGAAGGGCGAGTTCACGCTCTACCGCTCGCGCCAGTAGCGCCGGCTGCGCACGCCTCGACGCCTCACCAGAAGCGCAGGCGCTTGACGACGATCTCGCCGATCAGCACGCCGCCGAACACCATCAGCACCAGCCCGGCGATGCGGTTGATCTGTGCCGAGCCGCACCTGGTCCAGCCGGTGGCGCACGCGGCCGATGCGCTCGGACACGAAGAACCAGTAGAGGAAGCTTCCGCCCATGATCGACGCCACCATCACGAGGGCGTCGATGTGGGTCTCGATCTCCACGAACGAGCTGACGCCGCCGAAGATCGCGACCAGGCCCAGCACCGCGCTGGGATTGGTGATGGTGAGAAAGAACATCTGCGGGATCTCCCACACGTAGTCCCACAGGGACGCCTTCTCGGCTGGGCTGTCCGCCGAGAGCACGATCGGCGTGAAGTACATCTTGACGCCCGCGCCCAGCAGCGCCACGCCGCCCACGATCTGGATCGCCGTGCGATACTCCCGGATCGCACCCGTCATGCGCATTGACGCCGAGCGCGGCGCCCAGCGCGATCAGCCCGTCGCCCAGCATAATGCCGAGGCCTGCCGCCATGCCGCCGAAGAAACCCGCGCTCGACGGCGCGCTGCAATCCGAGCAGATTGACGGGACCCAGCGGCAGGGCCAGCAGCAATGCCCATGATCATGCCGACGGGAACGATCAGAAAGAGGTTGCGGATGTAGAGCACGGCCGGGCTATACCGTGGCAGGCCTGCGCATCAGGCGGTCGGCCGCCGCCGTGACGGCAGGGCATGGTCGCGAGCGCGGGCTGTCGCACACGGGCGCGCCGCCATCGGGCGAACGGCTCGGCAGCAATATGAATCTCCTGATGCGTCGAAACGGACGAACAGCGTTGCGTGTGGCGCCATTCCTACTGGCGCTGCCGCTGCTTGTCCATTGCTTCGGGCCGCTTGCTCCGGCCTTGTCGCAAACATCGCCCAAGGCCGGCGCACCCACGAAACAGCCACCCGCCGCCGCCCAAGATCCACTACGGCACCGACGAGCTGCCCGAACCCGGTGCGCGAAATGCGCGAGGCCATCCTTGCCGCCGTGCATTCCGGCGACATCGAGGAACTGCGCCAGGTCTACGAGCCGAACGACCTGCAGGCCGGACCTCGGTGCCCTCTCCCGCAGCGACCCTGTCGCACACTGGAAACGGGTCTCGGGCGACGGCAAGGGCCGGGAGGTCCTCGCGGCGCTCTCCCTGATCCTGGAGGCCGGCTACGTCGTCCTGCCGCTCGGCGCGACCTGGAGAACAACCGCGTCTACATCTGGCCCTACTTTGCCGAGGTGCCGCTCGACAAGCTCACCCCCGCGCAGGAAGTCGAACTGCTGCGGCTGGTGCCGCCGGCCGTGGCCAAGGAATGAAGGACAAAGCGCAAATACACGCACTGGCGCGTGGCGATCGGCGCCGACGGCTCCTGGCACTCCTTCCGCAAGGATGACTAATTCGTGCAACAAGACATGAACCGAAAACTCAACTGCAACGTTCAAGATATTGAAATAATGAGCTTATGCCCGCATGTGAAGAGCTGGGACAGCGCCGCTGCCGAAGGACTGGATCGGGGAAGATGAAAAAGGAACAGGCGATGTTGCGTGTGGGACTGGTGATGCTTGCCTTGGTGTTCTCGGCCGACGCCGCGCTGGCGCAGTGGGGCTCGCCCTACTACGGCCGTTCGCCGTACCGCCAGGCCGCCGCCGCAGGACAGCTTCTTCTCCCTGTTCGGTGGATGGGACGATGACGACGACTGGCCCCGGCGCCGCATGGCCCGCGCTTCCAGTCCGGCGGCGAGCGCCCCTCGATCGCCCGCATCGCAGCCGCAGAAGATCGCCTTCCCCAGCGACTTTCCCGTCGGTAGCATCGTCATCGACCACAAGGGCCGGCAGCTCTTCTTCATCCAGTCGTCATCCGAGGCGCTGCGCTACCCGATCTCGGTCGGACGCGAGGGCTTCAACTGGAACGGCACCGAGAAGATCAGCCGCGTCGCCGATTGGCCCGACTGGCACCCGCCCGAGGAAATGCGCGACCGCGACCCGAGCCTGCCCGAGAAGATGAGCGGCGGCATCCGCAACCCGCTCGGCGCCAAGGCCCTCTATCTCGGCAACTCGCTCTATCGCATCCACGGCACCAACGATGCCAAGTCGATCGGCCGGGCGGCTTCGTCGGGATGCTTCCGCATGCTCAACGGCCACGTCGTCGATCTGGCCAGCCGCGTCGAGGTCGGCACCGTCGTGACGGTCGTGCACAGCCTGCCGCCCGAGCTCGAACGGATCGTTGGCGAGCAGGTCGCGCCGCTGCGAACGCGACCGCTACGGCCGAGCTCCTAGGCCACGCCTGCTCTCTTGCGTTCCCGGAAGCCGAGCCCGGCTCTCGAGCCGGCGCGAGGCTGTCCGGGATCTTCACCCTTGCGAACTCGGCACTCCGCGCGGCCAGGACGTTCGCCGACCGCACAGACCGTTCCTCTGAGGTCGCACTTCTTTCTGCATGGGACCTGCGCGGTTTCTCATAGACGGGCCGAGCCTGCCTGCTTCGTGTTCAGGGACACATTCCTGTCGAATGGAGGATAACCCCATGCAAGGATTGAGGCGGCTCGCAGCGGCAGCAATCGGCGTGTTGATGGCAGTGCTGGCAGTTGCGAATGGCGGTGACCGGACGGCGCGCGCGGTGACCGCGTCATCACGCCGGAGAGTGCGGCGAGTACAAGTACTGGCACGCCGGCAATTGCGTGGATGCCAGGGACAAGACCGGCAGGCCCTGGACGTCTACGGGTCTACTGAAAGCGCCGCAGCCTACGAGAAAGCGCACCGGCTCGCCCTGGGCCGGCCCGGCGATCTCGCCGTCCCACATCACGCGCCGGCCGCGCACGAACGTGCCGACCGGCCAGCCCTGCACGCTGACGCCGTCGTAGGGCGTCCAGCCGCAGCGCGACTGGATCCAGGCGTTGGTGATGGTCTCGCGGCGCTTCAGGTCGACGATGGTGAGGTCCGCGTCGTAGCCGACCGCAATGCGGCCCTTGCCGCGGATGCCGAACAGCCGGTTGGGGCCGTGGCTCGTCAGATCGACGAAGCGCTCCAGGCGTCAGCCGCCCGGCATTGACGTGGTCGAGCATGATCGGCACCAGCGTCTGCACGCCGGTCATGCCCGAATGGCTGTCGGGATAGGCGTGGTCCTTCTCCTCGCGCGTGTGCGGCGCGTGGTCGGAGCCCAGCACGTCCACCACGCCGCTCGCCAGCGCCGCCCAGATCGCCTGGCGATGCCGCTCGTCGCGCACCGGCGGGTTCATCTGCGCGTAGGTGCCGAGCCGCTCGTAGCACTCGGGCGCCACCAGGGTGAGATGATGCGGCGTCACCTCCACGCTCGCCCAGTCCTTGTGCTCGGCGAGGAACGCCATCTCCTCCGCCGTCGACACGTGCAGCACGTGCACGCGCTTGCCGTGCTGCTCGGCGAGCCGCACCAGCCGCTGCGTGGCGATCAGCGCCGCCTGCTCGTCGCGCCACACCGGATGGGAGGTGGGATCGCCGCGCCTGCGCAGCCTCGCATGCGCGCCTTCAGCCGCGCCTCGTCCTCGGCATGGAACGCCGCGCGGCGCGAGATGCTTGGCAATGATCGCGATCGAGCGACGGCTCGTCGTCGACCAGCAGGTCGCCGGTGGACGAGCCCATGAACACCTTGATGCCGGCCGCGCTCTCCAGCCGCTCCAGCGCCGGGATGTCGTCGATGTTCTCGCGCGTGCCGCCGACATAGAAGGCGAAGTCGCAGAACATGCGGTCGCGCGCGCGGCGCACCTTGTCGGCCAGCGTCTCGGCGCTCGTCGTCAGCGGCTTGGTGTTGGGCATCTCGAACACGGCCGTGACGCCGCCCATCACGGCGGCGCGGCTGCCGGTCTCCAGGTCCTCCTTGTGCTCCAGGCCCGGCTCGCGGAAATGCACCTGCGTGTCGATCACGCCCGGCAGCACGTGCAGGCCCTTGGCGTCGATCACCTCGGCGGCCGCAGCCTGCGCCAGGTTGCCGATCGCAGCGATGCGCCCGCCGCGGATGCCGATGTCGCGCTCAGCCCGGCCGTCGTGATTGACGACCGTTGCGCCCTTGACGATCAGATCGAAGGTGTCAGCGTCATGTCCGCCTGCGCTTGCCTCGCCGCGGCTCGCGCCCTTACCTGTTGACGGCGAGATATAGCAGAATAGCGCTTCGCTACAGCCCCGATCGCGCCCATGACGACCTGGCCAAAATAGCCCTGCTCCCCGACCGCGGCGTCGTTCCGTCGCCGGCGAGGATGCCGAGAAGCTCCTGCAGGGCCTCGTCACCAACGACATTGCGCTGCTGCGCCCCCAGCGCGCGCCGTGTTCTGCGGCGCTGCTGACGCCGCAGGGCAAGATCCTGTTCGAGTTCTCTCGTCGCGCAGGGCGGCGGCCTACCTGCTGGACACTGCGCCGCACCGATGCGCCGAGCTCATCAAGCGGCTCACGATGTACAAGCTGCGCGCCAGCGTCGACATCTCGACGACAGCGCCGAGTATCGCGTCCTCGCCGCATGGGGCGGCCGCGCCGGCGGACCTGCAGGCCATCGCCTTCGACGATCCCCGGCTTCCCGCGCTCGGCGCGCGCGCATCCTCGCGGGCGCGGCTCGGCGGCCGAGCAACGCCGCTGCAGGTCGCGCGAGGCACGCCGCAGACGCGCGACTACCACGCCCACCGCATCGCCCTCGGCGTCCCCGAGGGCGGCAAGGACTATCGCGCTCGGCGACACCTTCCCGCACGAAGCCAACCTCGATGTGCTCAACGGCGTCTCCTTCACCAAGGGCTGCTTCGTCGGCCAGGAGGTGGTGAGCCGCATGCAGCATCGCGGCACCGCGCCGCAAGCGCATCGTCATCGTCGAGGGCGACGCACCGCTCGCAGCCGGGCAGCGAAATCACGGCCGGCGCGTCGACCATCGGCACCATCGGCTCGGTCGCGGGCAACCGCGCGCTGGCCCTCGTGCGCCTCGACCGCGCGGAGGAAGCAGCCAGCCAAGGGCGAAGCCGCTCACCGCCGGCGGCAGTCGCCGTTCAGCTTGCGCCTGCCCGACTACCTCAAGGCCGCCGCGCTCGCGGACGCAACATGACCGCCACCGACGCCACGCGCTGCCGCTGGGCCGGCAGCCGATCCGCTCTATGTGCGCTACCACGACGAGGAGTGGGGCGTGCCGAAGACCGACGACCGCGCCCTGTTCGAGAAGCTGGTGCTCGAAGGCTTCCAGTCCGGGCTGTCGTGGATCACGATCCTCAGGAAGCGCGAGAACTTCCGCAAGGCCTTCCACGGCTTCGATGCCACGCGCATCGCCCGCTACGGCGCCAAGGACATCGCTCGCCTGATGGCCGACGCCGGCATCGTGCGCAACCGCCTCAAGATCGAGGCCACCATCGACAACGCCCGCGCGCTCCTCAAGCTGCAGGAGCGCACCAGCCTCGCCGCCTTCATCTGGGGCTTCCTCGACGGCCGCCCGCAGATCAACAAGCACCGCTCCTTCAAGACCGTCCCGCCGAGACGCCGACCTCCAAGGCCATCTCCAAGGCGCTGAAGGCCGAGGGCTTCCGCTTCGTCGGCCCCACCACCGTCTACGCCTTCATGCAGGCGACCGGCATGGTCAACGACCACGTCGTCGGCTGCTTTCGCTACGAGCCGCTGCGCCGAAGCTGCAGCGGGCCTTCAAGCTCCCGAAGCGCGCATGACCGAGAAGCCGTCCGACACGAAGCCAAGCCGATGCCGGCGCCACGCGCCTGGCAGCGCATGCTGTCGGGCCGGCGCCTCGACCTGCTCGACCCCTCGCCCGCCGACATCGAGATCGAGGACATCGCCCACGGCCTCGCCCGCGTCGCCCGCTGGAACGGCCAGACGCTCGGCGACCACGCCTTCTCGGTCGCCCAGCACGCGCTGGTGGTGGAGGAGATCGCCGCCGCGCTCGAGCCCGGCCTGGGAGCGCGCTGGCGGCTCGCCGCCCTGCTGCACGATGCGCCCGAGTACGTGATCGGCGACCTCATCAGCCCCTTCAAGGCCGCCGTCGGCCTCGACTACAAGGCCTTCGAGGTGCAGGCTGCTCGAGGCCATCCACCGCCGCTTCGGACTGCCGCCGCCGCTGCCCGACGCGGTGACGGCCGCGCATCAAGCACGCCGACCGCATCGCCGCCTACTACGAGGCCACCGTGCTCGCCGGCTTCGCCGTGGACGAGGCCGACCGCTTCTTCGGCAAGCCCGCGGGCCTTCCGCCAACCCTGGAGAAGACGTTGCAGGGGCTATCCCGCAATCCGCTGCCAGTGCGCAGGCGGCATTCCTGGCGCGTTTCAACGCGCTTGTGGGCAAGTAGGGCGTTGTCTTCTTTCTGGCACGTGGGCGCCCTACATGGGGAATAGATTCGCGGCTGGAGAACTATGACCAAGATCACTGCAGACACGCCGCTTTGGACAACACTGCCGCGCATGGCAGGCAGCATCCATGTCTGCCCGCTGAGCGCAGTGCCGGATGTGGTCGCGGGCTGCAACGCCTCCCACCTCGTCACCTGCCTGCAGGACGAGATCGTGGTCGAGACGCCCGCGCTGATCAAGCCCGAGTTGCACGTGCGCCTGCACGTCGACGACATCGCCCAGCCCATACCAGGCCATGTCGCCCCCGATGCCGAGCACATCGACAGGCTCCTTGAATTCGCGCTGGCCTGGGGCGGACAGGGACCCATGGTCATCCACTGCTGGGCCGGCATCAGCCGCTCGACCGCTGCCGCGCTGATCTCGCTCGCGCGCGCTGAACCCGGACGCCCCCGAGGTGCTGATCGCGCAGCGCCTGCGCGAGGCCTCGCCTACCGCCTATCCCAACCGCCTCATGATCCGCCTCGCCGACGCCGCCTTGGGCCGCAGGGGCCGCATGGTCGAAGCCGTGGAGTCGATCGGCCGCGGCGTCGTCGCCGGCGAGGCGCGGCCGTTCTCGCTTCCGGCCGATCTTTCCCACCTGCGGCACGCCTAGGTCGTGTGCCCATAAACGTAAGCCGCAGCACGGCCCGTACGGCCCTCAACCGCCGGGCACACCGTGGATGGCCGGGAAGAACATCTCCTGCCACGTCGCGGGGCGGGTCTTTATGCTGCCGACGCCGGCCATGAAGTCTGCGTACTTCATGACGTTCTCGGGCGATGTCGTGTAGCGGATATCGGGATCGTTGAGGACTTCCAAAACCTCCTCGAGGCTCATGCCTTGCTTCTCCATGTCGAGGAAGGTCTGGGCAGCGGCGCGCTTGTCGGTGTTGACGAGGCGGATGGCTTCTTCGAACGCCTTCAGAAAGGCGGCATACAGCTTCGGGTTGGCATCGTGGAACTTGCTGGTGGTGTAGAGCATGGTGAACGTGCTCGGGCCGCCCATCACATCGTTGGAAGTCAGGATGGTGCGGATGTTGGGCGACTTGCGCTCGCGCTGATGGAAGGGCGGCGAGGTGAAGTGGGCGTTGATCTCGCCGGCGCCCGACATGAGCGCACTCAACGCATCGGGATGCGTGAGCGACACCGTGTATTTGTCGAAGGCGGCATAGTCGGCGCGGCCGAACTCTTTGATCGCCGCTATCTGCAGGATGATGGCCGGGATCGACACCTTGACCGCGGTGACGGCGATCTTGTCGGTGGGGCCGAAGTCGCGGATCGATTTCAGGTGCGGCGAGCGCGTGTTGAGGTACATGGGGATAGACGTCATCGCCGCCACGCCCTTCACTTTCAGGTTGTCCCTGGTGCGGTCCCAAATGGTGAGGAAGGCCGGTGGTCCGGCAACGACGATATCGGCGGCGCCCGACAGCAGGAGATCGTTGACGAGGGCGGGGCCGCCCAGCTTGAGCCATTCGACCCGCACATTGGCGAGCCCGGCATCGCGCGCCTTTTGCTCGATCAGCCCTTTCTGCTCCATCACCAGCAGGGGCAGGAAGCCGACGCCGCCCGCGCCCCGTGGGATCTTGATCGTGTCGGCTTCAGCAACCGCGAGCGCCGGCCACAGCAAGGCCGCAGCACAGACCAGCAGCGAACGTCTCATCGTTTCCTCCCGGGCGTGCGGATGACATGAACCAGCCACCCTTTAGCCCGCAGGGTAGCGCGCATTGGGGCGCACCGCGATAGCGTCTGCCACGCCGTTCTGGCAGGAGGAACGCCGCTTCAATCGCAGGGGCCGCATGGTCGAAGCCGTGGAGTTCGATCGGCCGCGGCGTCATCGCCGGCAAGGCGCGGCCATTCTCGCTTCCGACCGATCTTTCCCACCTGCGCCACGCCTAGGTCATATGCCATGTGGACTCGAACTGCGCTCCGCGCGGCCCTCGTGGAGGTAGATCGACCGGGAAGGTCGGCCTCCGTGGCGGACCGCCTGTGAGTGCACGACCCAGCTAGCCAATCCAGCCGCGGCCTATTTTCCCGCGCCGCCGGCGTGGCCTAGAAATGCCATGATCCGGGGTTAGCGCCTAAAGTGTTGATTTCCGAGGAGCTTCAGAGGCTCTCATGACATCGCCGGTGCGTCAGAAGGGGGGCGCGCTGAAGACGGAGACCTCACGGCCTGCAGGGCCGTGGGCGATAGCGGCTGGGGCACCTGTTGCCCTCGCCCTCGACTGCGCGGTGCTAGCCGTACGCGCCGGCGAGCCGGTTGTGGCGGTAGTCCCGGCCGCGCGGGGCGGCGACGAGGCCCTCCCGTGCGGCCCTTTCCTGCCCAACAGACATGAGGCCCTCGAGAGCGGCGTGCGTTCGTGCGTGCATGCGCAGACGGGCGTCGAAGTGGGCTTCCTGGACCAGCTGTGCGCGCTCGGCGGGCGGACCGGCGCGCAGGCAGGGGATGTTGCCCCCGGATCGGCCCACATCGTCAGCATCAGCTATCTCGCCCTGGTCGGACCGCGCCAGTGCAGCGATCGCACGCGCGCGACCTGGCGCAGCTGGTACGCGCTGCTGCCCTGGGAGGACTGGCGCCACGGCAAGCCCGAGTGCCTGGCCGAGATCGAGGCCCGCCTCGAGGCGTGGGCGGCCGAATCCCACCCCTCGTATGGGGTATCATGGATGCCACACCGCAGGCAGCGCCTGCGCATCGCCTTCGGCAATGCCGGGACCGGCTGGGACGAGGAGAAGGTGCTCGAGCGCTACGAGCTGCTCAGCGAGGCGGGCATCGTCGGCTACGGACAGCACGAAGGGATCGGCGCGAGCCACCGCATCGCCAGGCTCGTGCATCCATTGCTCGGAGATCAGTCGCGCGTGCTTGCACGCGCCATCGGCGAGCTCAGGCGTGCGATCAAATGCCGCCCGGTCGTGTTCGAGCTGATGCCGGAGGAGTTCACGCTGTTCGAGCTGCAGAAGACGGTGGAGGCCATCCTCGGCCCGCACCTGCACAAGCAGAACTTCCGGCGGCTGATCGAGGGGTGCGGCCTGGTGGAGCCCACCGGCGCACTCCGCCTGCGCACGGGTGGCCGGCCGGCCCAGCTCTTCCGCTTCCGGCGCGACGTGATCTACGAGCGTGCGGCGCCGGGCGTCCGGCTGAAGCCCGGCCGCGTCTAGATCGCCCACTCACAGACGCTCAGCCCCTGCTCCTGCGGCGCTCCGCGGCCGATCTTCCCCCGCCGGTCAGCGAAGGCGAGAGAGTCAGTGCCAGGTTCGCCGGCGTTTAGCGGAACAGCTCGAGGATGCTCTGGCTCGAGGAGTTGGCGATGCTCAGCGCCTGGACGCCGAGCTGCTCCTTCACCTGCAAGGCCTGGAGCAGGGTCGACTTCTCGTTCATGTCGGCATCGACCAGCTGGCCGACGCCGCGGCTGATGGCGTCCATCAGGCCCTGGATGAACTCCTTCTGGATGCCGA
The DNA here is from genome assembly GCA_963724565.1 of uncultured Alphaproteobacteria bacterium. Classification (GTDB taxonomy): domain Bacteria; phylum Pseudomonadota; class Alphaproteobacteria; order Rhizobiales; family Hyphomicrobiaceae; genus AWTP1-13. Next base: position 121,492 of record CAVRVK010000026.1, on the reverse strand, counting down.
TGCGGGCGATGGCCGCGCCGAGCGTGGTCGCCGAATCCGTCATGGACGAGATGGTGCTGTCGACGACGCCGATGATCTCTTCCAGGTCCGCCAGGTCGTTGTCGCTGTCGGTCAGGGCCGAGACGTCGAGCGCGTCGGTCGAGCCTGCAACCGAATAGGTCACACCGCCGTTGGTGGTCGTGCTTTGCGTGTCCAGGATGCCCGACTGGTCGTTGGCATCGAACAGCTTGGTGGCGTCGATGTTGATGGCGATGGTGCCAATGCTGATGGCGCCTGCGATGCGGGAGAACGACGCCACGATGGTCTTGGTTGAATTGTAGGCGGCCGCACCGGAGTTCACCGCCAGCCAGTTCTCGCCCGAGAACGAGGCAGAGTCGGCGATACCGCGCAGCTGCGACTGCAGCTCCGTGATTTCGTTCTGGATCTTGTTGCGGTCGATGCCGGGCTGGCGGGCGGCCACCAGCTTGCTCTTGATCTGATCCACCACCTTGATGGCGGAGTTGGTGCCGGTGTAGGCCACATCGTTGATGGCACTGAGGCTGAGGGCGTCCTGCACGGTGGACAGCGCCGCGTTGTCCGACCGCATGGTAGTGGCGATCGACCAATACGCTCCGTTGTCGGAGGCGTCGGCAACGCGGTAGCCGGTGGAGATGCTGTTTTGCGTCTCCATCAAGGCCTTGCTGGTTCGTGTCAGCGTCAGCAGCGCGGTCATCGCTGCGACGTTAGTGTTGATGCTGGTCATTGGCAGAATCGTCGGTAGGAGTAAGCGACGACGCTCGTACCGGTGTGGCAACGCGGCCTAGACTCCCTTGGAGCCGGTTTACGCGCGCTCTAGCCTGCCATGGCAACTAGCGTTAAGCGAAAAACGTTGCACACTGCTTAATGCGCAAAATTCTTGTGGCAGTTGGGCGGTCGAAGAACGCGAGCCTTGAAACACAAGCCTTTTTTGCATGGGCGCGCACCTGCGCGCACGAGGCGTAAAAAAAGCGTTCGTGTCTTTTGCAACCGATGGTTGTCGGTCCACGCCCGGTCGCTTCTCGGACCGCGCCGGCCGTGAACATCACGCCGTATGCGCCGTCTCGCGCCCCGAGCCCCGTTTCGCCCGAATTGCCGCCTGCGCCGCCGCAAGCCGTGCCACTGGCACGCGGAAAGCCGAGCAGGACACGTAGTCGAGCCCGGTCTCGTGGCAGAAGGCGATCGAATCCGGGTCGCCGCCGTGCTCGCCGCAGATGCCCACCTTGAGGTCTCCCCGCGCCCTGCGCCCACGCTCGGTGCCGATGCGCACCAGTTCGCCCACGCCATCGCGGTCGATCGACACGAACGGGTCGGTCTCGAAGATCGCCCGCTCGGCATAGTTGGCAAGGATCGGCCCGGCATCGTCGCGCGACAGGCCTAGGCACGTCTGCGTCAGATCATTGGTTCCGAACGAGAAGAACTGCGCACCCGCCTCGCCTTGCGCGATCTCCTCGGCCTTGAGTGCTGCGCGCGGCAGCTCGATCATGGTGCCGATCTGGTAGTCGAGCCTGGCTCCCGTCTCCTTCTCGACAGCCTCCGCCGTCTTGACGATCACCTCGCGCAGGATATCGAACTCGGCCCGGTAGGCGACAAGCGGGATCATCACCTCGGGGATCACGGGCTTGCCAGTCTTGCGTCCGGCGTTGACGGCGGCCTCGAAGATGGCGCGCGCCTGCATTTCGGTGATCTCGGGATAACGGATGGCGAGCCGGCAGCCGCGGAAGCCCAGCATCGGGTTGAACTCGTGCAGCTCCGAGACGCGCCCCTGCAGCTTGGCGAGCGGCACGCCGAGCTCCCTGGCGACGGCGGTGGCCTCCTTCTCCTCGTGCGGCAGGAACTCGTGCAGCGGCGGGTCGAGCAGGCGGATGGTCACCGGCAGCCCAGCCATGATCTCGAACAGCGCCTCGAAGTCGGCCCGCTGCATCGGCAGCATTTTGGCGAGCGCATTGCGGCGGCCGGCCTCGTCGTCGGCGCAGATCATCTCGCGCATGGCGAGAATGCGGCTCGCCTCGAAGAACATGTGCTCGGTGCGGCACAAGCCGATGCCCTCGGCGCCGAACTCGCGCGCTTGGCGTGCCTCGCGCGGAGTATCGGCGTTGGCGCGCACGCCCAGCCTCCGCACCTTGTCGGCCCAGTCCATGATGACGGCGAAGTCGCCGGACAGCTCCGGCTGGCGCATCTTCACCCGACCCTTGAGCACCTCGCCCTTGCCGCCGTCGATGGTGATGACATCGCCCTTCTTGAGGGTCTCGCGGCCGGCTGTCACGGTGCCGGTCTTGTAGTCGATGCGCAGCGTCCCGGCGCCGCACACGCACGGCCGCCCCATGCCGCGCGCCACGACCGCGGCATGGCTCGTCATGCCGCCGCGCGCGGTGAGAATGCCGGCCGCTGCATGCATGCCGTGGATGTCCTCCGGGCTCGTCTCCATGCGCACCAGGATGACCTCCCGGCCCTGGCCCTTGAGCGCCTCGGCCTCGTCGGCATCGAACACGATCTCACCCGATGCCGCCCCCGGCGATGCCGGCAGTCCCATGGCGATCACATGCTTTTCCGCATCGGGCGCGATCGTGGGATGCAGGAGCTGATCGAGTGCCGCCGCATCGACGCGCAGCACCGCTTCCTCCTCGCCGATCAGGCCTTCGGCCACCAGGTCGGCGGCGATCTTGAGCGCAGCCTTGGTGGTGCGCTTGCCCGAGCGCGTCTGCAGCATCCAGAGCTTGCCTTCCTGGATGGTGAACTCGATGTCCTGCATGTCGCGGTAGCGCCGCTCCAGATCGGCGAAGACCTGCTTCAGCTCGGCAAACGTCTCCGGCATCAGCGTCTCGAGCGAAGGCAGCGCCTCGCCTGCCTGCTTGCGGGCTGCCTCGGTCAACGGTTGCGGTGTGCGCGTGCCGGCGACCACGTCCTCGCCCTGCGCGTTGACCAGGAACTCGCCGTAGATCTCGCGCGCGCCGGTGGAGGGGTTGCGCGTGAAGGCGACGCCGGTGGCGGAGCTCTGCCCGAGATTGCCGAACACCATGGCCTGCACGTTGACGGCCGTTCCCCAGGAGTCTGGGATGGCGTGCAGTCGGCGGTAGGTCTTGGCGCGATCGTTGTGCCAGGAGCCGAACACGGCGCTGATGGCCCCCCACAGCTGCTCGGCCGTATTCTGCGGGAACGGCTTGCCGGTCTCGCGCTCGACGGCCTCCAGGTATTCGCCGATCACGTCCTGCCAGTCGTCTGCCTTGAGATCGGTATCGAGCGAGTGGCCGTTGAGGTTCTTGTGGTTGTCGAGGATGTCCTCGAACACGCCATGGTCGACGCCCAGCACCACGTCGGCATACATTTGGATGAAGCGGCGATAGCTGTCGTAGGCGAAGCGCGTATCGCCCGACTTGGCCGCGAGCCCCTTCACGGTCGCGTCGTTGAGGCCCAGATTGAGAATGGTGTCCATCATGCCGGGCATGGATGCACGCGCACCCGAGCGTACCGACACGAGCAGCGGCGCACCGACATCGCCGAACTTGGCACCCACCGCCTCTCCGATTTCGGCCAGTGCAGCCTCCGCCTCCGCCTTGAGGCCCTCCGGCAGCGCGCGGCCGTTGGCATAGAAGGCGGTGCACACCTCGGTGGTGATGGTGAACCCCGGCGGCACCGGCAGGCCCAGGCTCGCCATTTCCGCCAGATTGGCGCCCTTGCCCCCCAGCAGATCCTTCATGTCGGCGGCGCCGTCGCTTCTGCCGGCACCGAACATGTACACGCGCTGCTTGGAGACTTGCGTCGGCCGATAGCTGAGGTTGTGCATATCAATGGCTCCGGCAGTGACCGCGATCGCGTCGCCCTGGGCGCCTGGCGCGGACAGCGCCCATTATCAGGTGCGGGCGCCATGGAAAAGACTGGTGCTACTGAAAAACCTGCATGACGTTAGCAGTTCCCGAATTCCCTCACACGACGCGATGCGAAAACGACGCATGCGGGGGCGTTCGATTGACATAAGGGCGAGGAGCGCCGCTATCCTGCCCGCTCTGCGCAACCCGGTGCAGGCTCCAGAGGTGTCCGATGAGCGCGCATTTGCCGAAAGTCTTGAGGTCGCTGGACGAGACGCACAATGAAGCCCTCGAGCGCCTGTTCGAGCTGATCCGCATCCCCAGCGTGTCGACCGACCCGCAATTCAAGCCGCAGTGCCTGAAAGCCGCCGAATGGTGCGCCCGCACGCTCGAAGGGCTGGAATTCGACGCCAAGGTGGTGCCCACGACCGGCCATCCCATGGTGGTCGCGCACGACAGGGCAAAGCCTCTGAACGGCGGCCCGCACGTGCTGTTCTACGGCCACTACGACGTGCAACCGCCGGACCCCCTGGAGCTGTGGAAGACGCCGCCGTTCGAGCCGCGCATTGCCACCGAGAAGGCCAACGGCAAGGTGATCGTCGGGCGCGGGGCCGAGGACAACAAGGGCCAGCTCATGACCTTCCTGGAGGCGGTCAGGGCCTGGAAGAAAGTCGCGGGTCAATGCCCGATCGCCATCAGCGTGCTCATCGAGGGCGAGGAGGAGTGCGGCTCGCCGTCGCTGCCCGGATTCCTCGCCAAGCACGGCAAGGAGGTGACGCGTGACCTGGCGCTGGTCTGCGACACCGGCCAGTGGGACAAGGACACACCCGCCATCTCCACGCAGCTGCGCGGGCTTGCCGCCACCGAGCTCTACGTCACCGGCCCCGACCGCGACCTGCACTCGGGCAACTTCGGCGGCCCGGCCATGAACCCCATCCGGGCGCTCGCGGGCGTCATGGCGCAGATGCACGACGCCAACGGCCGCGTGCGGGTGCCGGGCTTCTACGACGGCATCAAGAAGCCGTCGGCCAAGCAGCTCAAGCAGTGGGCGGGCCTCGGCTTTTCCGGCGAGAAGTATCTCGGCAGCGTGGGCTTGAGCCGGGCCGCGGGCGAAAAGACCTACAGCGCGCTCGAGCAGCTGTGGGCGCGCCCGACCCTGGAGTTCAACGGCATCACCGGCGGCTACCAGGGGGTCGGCACCAAGACCGTCATCCCGTCGCAGGCCTCCGTGAAAATCACCTGCCGGCTCGTGCCAGGCCAGGACCCCGCCAAGGTCCTCAAGGCCGTGGAGCAGTTCGTGAAGGAGAAGCTGCCCAAGGATTGCCGGGCGGAGTTCAAGAGCCGCGGCGGCTCGGCGGCCATCGCCTTCGACCCCAAGGCGCCTTTCATCGTGCGCGCGGCCCAAGCCCTGGAGGAGGAATGGGGCCGCAGCGCAGCCCTGGTCGGCGTGGGCGGGTCGATCCCCATCGTCACGTCCTTCAAGGACGCACTCGGCATGGATAGCTTGTTGGTCGGCTTCGGGCTCAGCGACGACCGCATCCACTCGCCCAACGAGAAGTACAACCTCTCGTCCTTCCGCAAGGGCGCGCGCAGCTGGGCCAGGATCATGGACAAGCTGGCAGCATGAGCCGCAATGACGCGCCAGATCCTCATCGAATTCAACTTCGGCTCAGACAAGCCGGACATCCATCGCGTCAGGAACTTCAATGACGCTCTGTATGCCATGGCGAGAGAGAACGAGGCGATGTCCTTCGGCTTGGATCAGATCGACAAGATCACCGGACAGAAGGTGAAGGTGAAATCTGCCCGTAAGCTTCGGCGCGTCTCCGCCAAAATCGCGAAGCTCATCGAAGAGCATGGGTTTACCGGTGTTGCCAGCTTGGCCGTTGTCTCGGCTAAATGAACAGCATCCTCACCCAAGTTTGCCGCGCCAGACTAAGGCGATATGCTGACCCGTCCGAGTAGCGGGCAAAGCGGCAAAGGAATTCAGTAGGATGCAGGCACGAATTCTACGGCTCGTAGCTGCAGTTGTTGCCCTGGCCATCGCCGGAAGCACCGTGCTGGCCCAGCGCAACTCCTATCGGGAGCGCTACGACGACGACTACGACCGGGGCTACAATCGCGACAGCCGCGGCCGGGCGGGGTCGTTCGACTACTACGTGCTGGCGCTGTCCTGGAGCCCGACCTATTGTTCCGAACGCAAGAGTGCCGGCTACGACCAGCAATGCGACACCGGCGGCGGCCGGCCCTACGCTTTCGTGCTGCACGGGCTGTGGCCGCAGTACAATCGCGGCTGGCCGCAGGACTGCCGCAGCGCCGACAACGGATGGGTGCCGGGCCCCGTCGCCAACCGCATGCTCGACATCATGCCGAGCAAGAAGCTCATCTTCCACGAGTACCGCAAGCACGGCACCTGCTCGGGGCTCGGCGTCGACGCCTACTTCGGCCTCGCCCGCCAGCTCTACGAGAAGGTGCAGATCCCGCCGCGGTTCGTTCGCCTGACCGACGACAGGCTGATTCGTGGGGCCGGGAGAGCTTGTCGCCGACTTCCTCAAGGCCAACCCTGACCTCAGACCCGACATGATCGTGGTTCAGTGCGGCGGCTCCGGCAACCGCCTCAAGGAGGTGCGCATCTGCTTCAGCCGGGAGGGTAATTTCCGTTCGTGCGGGCACAACGAGAACCAGCACCGGCTGTGCTCGGCCGAGCGCATGTACGTGCCGCCGGTCCGCGCCAGCGCCGTCAGCAAAGAGGCGGACGGTCCCTCCGGCCCGCCACGCGAGATCGTTCCGCTTCCCAAGTAGGCCTCAGGCGTCCTGCTGCCTGTGGATAACGTGCATAACGGGCGCGTTTCCACGTGTGAACGCGCCTGCCCCGCTTGTCGGCCCGCCCGCTCCCAGCCACCCTCACAACTCGCGCGCAACCTAACGAACCGCAGCGGTGGCGGGGCAATCGATGCTGCACGGAAACCGGCGACCGGCCGTTCCGGGACACGTCACGCGACATGGTGGCCGCGCGACGATGCACCGGGTGGCCGGTCGCCGCTCCTTCTCGCGGAAGACAAGCAACGCGCTCAGCGTCTGCGGCTCAATGCTCGCGGTCGGAGCGGCATTGTTCGGCATCTGGCAGCTTGGCAACTTCGAAGCGTTGCTGGGCCATGACGCCGCCCGCGCCCCAATCCAAACACCGACCGCTCCCGCAATCTATCGCCCGGCTGGCGAACGCAGCGGCTGCACACAGGCCCCGATCGATCGTGCCAGCGGACAAGACCACGCCCGTCGACTGCCACACCATGGCGCCGACCCAGACTACACCGCGCGGCCTAGGCCATTCGCCTGCCCACCGCCGAACAAGCGCGCGCCCAAAAGCAAATCGGGCCCCGCAAGGGGCCCGATCGCCAGACGACAGGTAGGTCGAGATCAGAAGGTAAACTTGAGCGTACCTACGACACCGCGAGTCGCACTGGAAAAGGGTGCCGGTGCACGCACGCGCTTCCGCCAGCGTTGTCCCTGAGGTTCGTATCCCAGTAGCGCACGTCGATCGACCACTTCTCGAGGAAGGCGAAGGTCACGCCCGCGTTCCAGTAGAGGTAGTTGTCATCGCCATTGCCGAATGCTGCACGGTATTGCGCAGTGTTTTCCTCGTTAGACTGGTAGCCGACCAGGGCGCTGAAGGTCGGTGTGAACATCCCCATCTTGGGAAGGCCTTGGCTGAAGCTGCCCTCGACCGTCCAAGTCGCGCCCGTCTCGTATTGATACTCTGGCGAGTAGAACACGGTCACGCCGAAAGTGCCGTCTTTCCAGACTTCGGCGCTGCCGCCAACCTTGATTTCGATGTAGTTGGGGTCGTTGCTGGCCGGCAGCGTTGAAACAGCCGGCGTCGATCCTTTGGATAGGTGTAGTAGATCACGCCGAGATCCCAGGTGATCGCGGCCGGTCTTCGGCTTGATGCCGGCGTACCAGTCCATCTCGATACTCGGCGTTGTTGGCGGTGGTGCCCCCGCCGTTATTGCCCCAATCGAGGTTCGAGGCCCACACGCCCGCGTAGAACAGGCCGCAGGTCGCATCGAAGCCACCCTGCACCGCCGCTCCCTCGGCAGTCTGCGAATAGCCGCGGAAGACGTATTCGGTGGTGAGCCCGATATTGGCCGAAAGGCTGCACGCGCGAGGAGCCGGAGGCGGCTCTGCCAGGGCGCGCTTCTTATTCATCCCATCCGCGAGTGCCGGCGCGGCGAGCAAGGCCGTCGCCCAGAACCGCTGCAGCGGTCAGGCCGGCAATCTGTACGATCCGCAGTTTCATGGTGGCTTCCCTACTGATTCGTCTGTCATACCTATTGTGCATGTCGGTCAGGAGTCGCAATTGGAATCCGAAGAGTTGTAAGTTGTAGAGAAAGGGGCGTGCCAGCGAAGCAACACCGTGCCCCTGTGAGATAACTTATTGGGTGAATTTGCCCATTTCCCGAGCGACCTCTTTGGCTGCACTTGCCGAGAATATGGGCAAACCTCAACGATCCCTTATCAGCGGGAATGCCGCTATGCATGAGTAGCGCACCTTCTGCTAGAACTCCGCGCGCCTGCGCCCCATCAGGAAAACGCCATGGCAGTCCCCCAACCGCCCTCATCACCGGTGCCGCGCAGCGTATCGGGCGCGTGCTGGCGCTCGATCTGGCCGGCCACGGCTGGCGGGTGGGCCTGCACTGCCGCAATTCCGTGGATGAGGCCGAGCGCCTTGGCTGGCGAGATAGAGGCGAAGGGCGGAAGCGCCGCCGTCCTGAGGGCCGACCTTACCGACAACGCCGCCGTGGAACGGCTGGTGGACCAGTGCGCAGCCCAGCTCGGCGCCCCGACGTGCCTCGTCAACAACGCCTCGATGTTCATCTACGACGATCTTGCGACGCTCGACCCGCGCGTCTGGGATGCGCAGCTCGCGGTGAATCTCAAGGCACCGGTATTCCTGGCCAAGGCGTTCGCGGCAGCTTCGCTGCCCGCTGGCGTCGACGGCAACGTCATCAATATGATCGACCAGCGCGTGTGGAAGCCGACGCCGCATTTCTTCTCCTACGCCGCCTCCAAGGCCGGCCTGTGGAGCGCCACCCGCACGCTGGCGCAGGCGCTGGCGCCGCGCGTTCGCGTCAACGCCATCGGCCCCGGCCCGGTCCTGAAGAGCGCGCACCAGACGGACGAGGAATTCCGCCGGCAGTGCGAGGCCACCATCCTGCGGCGCGGCACGACGCCGGAGGAGATCGCCAGCGCCGTCCGCTTCATCCTTGACGCTCCGGCGATGACCGGACAGATGATCGCCCTCGACGGCGGCCAGCACCTGGCCTGGGAAACCCCCGACGTGAGGCGCGCACCGCGCGGCTGAAGCCCGCTCGAGCACAATCGCATGAGCAAGAACGAGAATATCCAGCCACAAGCGAGCCGCCGCCGAACGCAGGCGCGGGCACCGGCGTGTGTTCGTGCGCGATCTCGAGATCGTTGCCAGTGTCGGCGTGCTCGAGCACGAGAAGCGCTACGAGCAGCGCATCATCGTCTCGGCGGACCTGTTCGTGCACGACAACTACGACGGCGTCTCGGATCGGCTGGCCGACGTGCTCGACTACGGCAAGGTTGTAGATGGCATCGCCCGGCTGGTGCAGAGCGAGCACGTCAACCTGATCGAGACGCTGGCGGAGCGCATCGCCGACCAGTGCCTGGCGACAGCCGCGTCGAGTCGCGTGCGCGTGCGCATCGAGAAGCCGGACGTCATGCAGTCCTGCCGCTCGGTCGGCATCGAGATCGAGCGGCACCGGCAGCCGCTGCCGTAGTGGCGTTGCACCCCCAACCTTGTGCTTTGCCACACGGGCGCCACGGATCGCCCCAACTGGTGCCGCAAAGCATAGTGAACATCCTGTAATCTGGTGATTTGCGATCCGTTCGATACTGCTCACTGGATCGGCATCGCGGGGGCCGCCAGCAGGGGACTGTCCGCCGAATGGGACGGCGGGCAGGGGGACTTCGATTGGCAACGCGCACACCGGCAGCGGCGGGACGCTAACGGCCCTTTAATGATGAAGGGCTTATGAACGAATGTGCTCGGGCGCACGTGCACTGAGCACGCGAAAATCGGGTGGGTACTCCATGCTTCGCAAAGTAGGGGCGTTGTATCTTTTCGCCTTCGCTGTTCGCTCGCGATGCATCACCGCCAGCCTCTGCCGCGGCAGATCTTCCCGACATCCTGGCCGGGCCCGAGAACTGCGTGCCCGAATGCGTCACGCCCGGCCGCCTGATGGCCTATCTCAAGCCGCGCAATCCGCAGCTCGACCCGCGCTACGACGCCATCGCCACCGAGTACATGCGCCACGGGGAGATGCTTGGGCTGCGCTGGGACTATGCCTTCTACCAGATGATCGTCGAGACCGGCGCCTCTCAGCTACTGGCGCGGACAACCGCGCCGGCGACGTCAAGCCGTGCGCAGAACAATTTCGCCGGTCTCGGCGCCACCGGCAACGGCGAGCGGGGCGAGAGCTTCACGGACATCGCAATCGGGCGTGCGCGCCCATCTGGAGCATCTGCTGCTCTATGCCGGCCGGCCGGTCGACAACCCGGTCGCGCAGCGCACGCGCAACGTGCAGCGACTGGGGTGTGCTCACCGCCTGGCAGCAGACGTTCACGCGGCCGATCACACTACGCCGACATGTCGACCCGTTGGGCGCCAACCAAGACGTACGCACCATGCTGCAGGCTGGTTGCCGACCGCTTCCAAGCCGAGATCTGCAATCGGCCCGACCCGCGGCCCGGCCTGGTGCAGGAGGCGCGCCAGCGTCGGGCAAGGCGCTTCCCGGCAGGCCGCTGTCGCCGCCCCGCCCGCAACGCCCAAGGTCGCCGACGTCGAGCAGAAGCGCCCCTCCGGTGCAGGAGCTGGCCCAGCGCGCCATCGAGCAGGCCAAGGACGAAGGCAACGCCAAGCGCTTCGCCCTTGGCGCCCGCGCCCCGCCGGCAGCCGCTCCGCCGATCGCCCCCTTCAAGGTGCTGAACCCGCCTGCGCCGGAGCCGCCGGCACCGCCCGTGAACAACCACCGGCCGCCAAGGTCTCGACCGGCAGCCTTTCAGCGCCGACGCCTGACGTAACCAAGACCGCTGCCCCGCCCGCCGCTACGCCGCCGCCAGCCATGACGGCCAAGGCGCCGCCAGCCACGACCGCCAAGGCCTGCCGCCGCCGCGACGGCCAAAGCGCCCGCCGGCAGACGCGACCGGCACTGCGCTCGCTGCGCCTGCCGCCAAGGCCAAGATCATCCCCGAAACGGCCACGCCGCCCGCTGCCAACCAGCGCTGCCGCGTGTGGACGGCCAGCTATGGCGGGCAGAAGGCCATGATCATCCGCTCCGTTATCGACCAGGTCGTCAATTTCACGGTGCTGGATGTGAACGAGGGGTCGGAGACACGCGAAGCCGAGGCGTTCATCTCCGCCTACGCCAAGAACGGCAAGATCGCCGGCGAGTATACACCAATCAGGCCCTGGCCCTCGACAAGGCTTTCGAGCTTTGCCCGGAAGGCTGAGCGAACCTGCTCGGCACAGGTCTGTTGACAGCCGGCCTTCGATACGCCATCGCCGCAGGCCGGGCTGCCGCTGCCTGGCTTGACCGGCTGCGCCAGTCGCGCAGACTGGGCGCCCCCACACTGACCCGGACAGCTCGCATGCGGCTTCGCAAAGCATTTTGGACTGGCGCCATCGCTGCCTTGGTCGCCGCGACCAATGGCGCCGTCGCGCAAGCCCCCGCACATTCGCCCTACCCGCCCCCCAATCCGCCCAACTGCCGCAACACGGGCAACTTCGAGGCCTGGCTCGAGGGCTTTCGCAAGGAGGCGATCGCCAGTGGCATCTCGCGCGGCACGGTATCGCCAGCGCGCTCGACGGCGTGACGCTCGATCCCGAGCGTGATCGCGCGCGACCGCAAGCAAGGCTTCTTCGCGCAAAGCTTTCTGGCCTTCTCCGACAAGCTGATCTCGCAGAACCGCATCCAGAACCGGCATCGCCCGGCTGAAGCAGCACCGCGACCTGTTCGCCAGGTCGAGAAGCAGTACGGCGTGCCCGGCCCCGTGATCGCGGCGTTCTGGGCGCTCGAGAGCGACTACGGCGCCGTGCATCGGCAAGCTGTCCGGTGCTGCGGGCGCTCGCCACGCTGGCCTACGACTGCCGCCGCCCGGTCATGTTTCGCGACCGAGCTGATGGAGGCGCTGCGCATCATCGACCGTGGCGACCTGACGCCCGAGGAGATGATCGGCTCGTGGGCCGGCGAGCTCGGCCAAACGCAGTTCCTGCCCTCGCACTACTTCAAGCACGCGGTGGACTATCGACGGCGACGGCCGGCGCAACCTGCATGACCAGCGTGCCCGACGTCGATCGCCTCCTCGGCCAATTTCCTCGTGCGCCTCGGCTGGCAGCGCGACCAGCCGTGGCTGCAGGAGGTGCGGGTGCCCGGCCAACCTGGCCTGGGAGCAAGCCGATCTTGCCATTCAGCACCCGCGCTCGAAATGGGCGGGCTGGGGCGTGAAGCAGGCCGACGGCAGGCCGCTCGCCGGCCGACGCCACGCCGGCGTCGCTGCTGCTGCCCATGGGGCGCCACGGCCCGGCGTTCCTCGCCTACGAGAATTTTCAGGTCTACCTGAAGTGGAACCAGTCGCTGAACTACTGCGTGACGGCCGCCTATCTGGCGACGCGGCTGGCCGGGCGCGCCGCCCATGAGCCGGGCAGCCGACGATGCCCGAGCTCAGCATGGAGCAGGTCAAGGAGCTGCAGCAGCTGCTCGCGCGGCGCGGCTGGGAGGTGGGCGAGATCGACGGCAAGATCGGTGCGGCGACGCGCGGCAGCGTCAAGGCGGCGCAGATGAAGTTCGGGCTTGCCGGCCGACTCCTATCCCACCCCCGAGCTTATCGAGCGCCTGCGCGGGCAGCGCTAGGCTCCTCCGCCGCGCCGGGCTCAGCCTTTGGCGCATCGGGTGTATCCGGCTCGCTCGGCTTGCCCAGCAGGTGCGGGAAGAACTGCCGCTCGATCTCGTGGGCCGGCAGCGGCTTGCTGAAGAGGAAGCCCTGCATCTCGGTGCAGCCTTCCGAAGTCACCTTGTCGCGCTGCAGCTGGGTCTCGACGCCCTCCGCGGTCGTCTCCATGCCGAGGCCTTTGGCCAGCGCCGCCACCGCCCGCACGATATTGAGCGAGCCGACACCGTCGCGCGATGTCCTTGACGAAGGAGCGGTCGATCTTGATGCGGTCGAAGGGGAAGCTCTGCAGGTAGCTCAAGCTCGAATAGCCGGTGCCGAAGTCGTCCATGGCGATGCCGCACGCCGAGCTCGCGCAGCTGATAGAGCATGGCGAGCGTGGCCTCGCTGTCCTGCAGCAGGGTGGTCTCGGTGATCTCCAGCTCCAGCCGGCCGGGCGGCAGGCCGGAGGCGGCCAGCGCATTGACGACCGTCTGCACCAGGCCGGCGCTGCGGAACTGCACGGGCGACAGGTTGACGGCGATCTTGACGTCGTCCGGCCATCGCGCCGCGGTGGCGCAGGCCTGCCGGATGACCCAGTCGCCGAGCGGCATGATGAAGCCGATCTCCTCCGCCAGCGGGATGAACGGCGCCGGGCGAGATGAGGCCCGCGCTCGGGATGGCGCCAGCGGATCAGCGCCTCGAAGCCGCTGATCTTGTTGGCTCGCAGATTGACCACCGGCTGGTAGTGGAGCTCGAACTCGCCGGCCACCAGCGCCTTGCGCAGGTCGTACTCCATGGCGCGCCGCTCCTGGATCTGCGCGTCCATGCTCGGGCTCGAAGAAGCAGAATGCGCCGCGGCCGTCGCCCTTGGCGCGGTAGAGCGCCAGATCGGCGTTGCGCATCAGCTGGTCGGTGCGACGTCTCCGTCCGTCGGCCCCACGGCGATGCCGACGCTCGTGCCGATGATCACCTGATGGCCGTCGATCTCGTAGGGCTGGCTCACGACGTCGATGACGCGGCGCGCCAGCACGCCGGCGTCTGCCGGGCTGCGCGATCGCTCGCCTGCACGATGGCGAACTCGTCGCCGCCCATGCGGGCGACGATGTCCGTCTCGCGCACCAGCGTGCGCAGACGCTCCGTGACGGCCTTGAGCAGCTTGTCGCCGGCCGGATGGCCGAGCGTGTCGTTGACGTTCTTGAAGTGGTCGAGGTCGAGCAGATGGACGGCCACGATCTCGCCGCGCTTGGCGCGCGCCAGGGCATGCTCGAGCCGCTCGTTGAACAGCACGCGATTGGGCAACCCGGTCAGCGCGTCGTGCAGCGCCATGTGCACGATCTTGGCCTCCGAGCGGCGCTGCTCGGTGATGTCCTGATGGGTCGTGACGATGTAGCCGTCCGCCATCGGCTTGGCTCGACATCACGATGTAGCGGCCGTCGGTCGAGGCGCGTCGTGTACTGGCAGTCGCGCGTTGCCGCTCGAGCGGCTGAGCATCGACTGCAAGACTTCGTCGACGCTCTTGCCGCAGCAGCTCGCCCTTGGCGATGCGCTGCTCGATGATCTGCGCGCAAGTGCGTGCCGGGCTTCACCTGCTCCGGCGTCAGGCCGTAGAGCTCGGCGTAGCGATTGTTGGCGACGACGACGCGGTGCTCGGCGTCGAACATGGCGAGGCCCTGCACCATGTTGTTGAGAGCGGCATCGAGCTGCACGTTCTGCGCGCTGCAACTTTTCCTCGTGCGCCTTGAGAAGCCGATGCTGCTGCTCGAGCTGCGCGTTCAGCTTCTGCCGCTCGGTGATGTCCTCGTGCGTGACGACGCGGCCGCCATCCGCGGTCTGCGAGCGCGAGACGCTGATGATGCGGCCGTCCGCCAGCTCCTGAATGCGCGATGAGCGCTTGCCGAAGCTGCTGGCCCAGCTGTCGACGAACTGTTCGGTGTCCTTGACGTGGTAAAAGCCGTTGGCCATGCGGTAGTCGAAAATCTCGCGCACCGTGGTGCCGGGCTTCACCTGCTCCGGGGTGAGGCCGTACATCTCGGCGTAGAGCTTGTTGCACACGATCAGCCGCTGCTCGGCGTCGAACATGGCGAGCCCTTGCGGCATGTTGTTGATGGCCGCGTCGAGCTGGCTGTTCCGGGCTTGCAGCGTCTTCTCGTGCTCCTTCAGCAGCCGATGCTGTTGCTCGAGCTGGGCATTGAGCTTTTCTCGCGCACCGGCCTCCTTGTGCGTGACGACGTATCCGCCGTTCGCCGTGCGCCGGTAGGTGACGTTGATCACCCGCCCGTCGGCCAGTCTGTGCGTCTCCGCGGGCTGGCGGCCGAACTGGGCGACCATCTGATCGACGTCGTCGGTCGCCTCGTACAGACCACTTGCGAACTGGGCCTCGATGATCTGCCGTACGGTAATGCCGGGGACTGTCTGGACGGGGGCGAGGCCGTACATCTCGGCAAAGCGCCGATTGCTCACGACGAGGCGCTGCTCGGCGTCGAACATGGCGAGGCCTTGCGACATGTTGTTCAGGGCCGCGTCCAGCTGCTCGTTCTGCTCCTGCAGCCGCTCCTTCAGGCTGCTCCTGCTCGGAGATGTCGTGCAGCGTCACCACCCAGCCCCCGTCGGCTCTGGGCTGCACCGAGACGGAAAGCACGCGGCCATTGCCTGGCTTGCGAACCAGATGTGCTCGGCGCCTTGCCTGCCATTGCGCTCCCGCATTCCCGCGCAGCACCTCGTCCGACGGTCATACCGGGGTAGAAGCCCTTGGCGCAGCGCAGCGCGACGATCTCGCCGAGCGTGGTGCCGGGCTTCACCTGCTCCGGCGACAGCCCGAACAGCTCGGCATAGCGGGCATTGGCCAGAATGAGACGCTCCTCGGCGTCGAACACGGCGAGGCCCTGCACCATGCTGGCCAATGCCGTGTCGAGCTGCTCGTTCTGCGTCTTGAGCTTCTCCTCGCGCTGCTTGAGAAGCTCGTTCTGCGCCTCGAGACGGGCCGCCAGCTGCTCCCACTCGGTGAGGTCGTCGAGGGCGTAGACGATGCCGCGCACCGTTCCGTCCCGATCGCGCATGGCAGCGGAGGAGAAGCTGATGTCCACCAGCGATCCGTCCTTGCGCCGGCGCACGACGCGCACGTCGCGCAGCGTCTCGCCCGCCAGCGCGCGCTCGAACACCTCGTCGAACTCCGCCTTGCCGTCGGGCGGCACCAGCTTGAAGGGCTGGCCGACGGTCTCTTCGGCGGTGTAGCCGAAGATCAGCTCGGCGCCCGCGGCTCCACAGCATCACGCGCCGGTCCGCGGCGACGCAGACGATGGCCGCAGGCACCGCGTCGAAGATGGCCGCCAGCGTCTCCTTGGCCTCGCGCTCGGTCTCCTGCAGGCGCCTGCGCTCGGTGATGTCCTCATGGACGGCGATCCAGCCGCCGTCGGGCGTCGGCCGCCGCGACACCAGCACGTAGCGGCCGCCGCTCAGATGGTGTGTCTTGACCGTGGCCTTGCGTTACCGGTCCCAACAGCTCGTCGCGATAGGCTTGGGCGTCGGGGCCGGCGTAGATGTCGTTGGCGATCCGGTGGTCGACGATGGCGCTGATAGGCGTGCCGGGCTTCGTCAGCTCGGCCGGCATGCCGTACATGTCGGCGTAGCGCTTGTTGCACACCACCAGACGCCGGTCGGCGTCCACCATGCACAGCCCGTGCGGCAAGCTCGACAGCGCCATGTCGAACAGCACGTTCTGCCGGCTCAGCTCTTCCTCGCGCTGCTGCAGCGCCTCGATGCCGCCGGCGCAGGTCGACCTCCGCGTCGCGCGACGACTGGGCTGCCATCAGGGTCGCCGTACGGCGCGGCCAGCATGATCAGGGCCGTGACGCAGGCGACCACAATGCTGAGCGTGGAGCCGCTCGATGCTGGAGGCCGAAGACGGCGCATGGCGGGATCGGGCGTGACGGCGATGGCCGCCAAGGCCGCAAAGAAATGCAGACCGCAGATGGCGAAGGTGAGCAGGCCGGTGGCAGCCCAGAGCGCGCGGCGGCCGCTCAGCTCGCGGTGGACAGCATGGCAGCGGCAGCACAGCGCGACCGCCAGAACATGCGACGGGCACCGCCAGCAGCGGCGTTGCGATGCAGCGCGGCCGGCAGATCAAGCGCCTTCATGCCGGCGACGTGGGTCAGCACCAGCCCCATGCCGATGACCGCGCCGCCGGCGACGGCGTGCATGCGATCGCCGGTCAGCGCGATGGCGAAGCCGCAGGTGGCGGCCGTGATCGCGACGAGAAATGCAGCGCCAACCAACTGCGGGTCGTAGGCGACTGGCACGCCCCACTGATAGGCGCGGATGGTCAGGAAGTGCGTGGCCCAGATGCCTGCCGCCGCGCTCGCGCCAGCCAGCAGCAGCCAGCCCAGGCGCTTGTTGCCGCTGCAATCGCGCGCGTAGGCCAGGGTCTGCAGCGCCGTGAACGCCGCGGCAGCAGCGATCAGGGCGGCAAACAGCGCCACCCGCCAGTCGAGCTGCGGCAAGTGCTAAGGCTGGTACTCGGGACACGCGAACCCCCGGCATCTACACCCGAAATCAGTAACAATAGATGCTCAAGGCAGAGTTAACAGAATAAATGCAAAGCAAGATTTGCATTTGTTCATCAATGTATCTGCTACATTGAAGTGCACCAAAACGTGCGGACTACTTGGAACAACCACGTAACTCTTATTGCCAAAGACATAACGCAGGGCCGGACATTGCAGCAGATTGTTTACTCACACCGGCCATCGGCCTGCCCTCTGGACCGGCACACGACCGCAGACTTAAGTGAGTGCCATGCCCCTGAAAAACACGCGCGAGGTGCCTGCCGGGCGCGCGCCAGCGCGCGGCGGATAGCGGCCCGAACCGGACCCGGCCGTCATCGCGCGCTACCTGAAGACACTGCCGAGCTCGCCGGGCGTCTACCGCATGATCGATGCCGCCGGCGACGTCATCTACGTGGGCAAGGCGCGCAACCTGAAGGCGCGCGTCACCAACTACGCGCGCGCCGGCAACCACTCCAACCGCATCACGCGCATGATCGCGAACACCGCGGCCATGGAGTTCGTGAGCGTGCGCACGGAAGCCGAGGCGCTGCTGCTGGAAGCCAACCTGATCAAGCGCTTCCGCCCGCGCTACAACGTGCTGCTGCGGGACGACAAGTCGTTCCCCTTCATCCTGCTGGCGAGCGATCACCGGGCGCCGCAGATCCTCAAGCATCGCGGCGCGCGCAACCGCAAGGGCGAGTACTTCGGGCCGTTCGCCTCCGCCGGCGCGGTCAACCGCACCATCAACATGCTGGAGCGCGCGTTCCTGCTGCGGTCGTGCTCGGACGCCGTGTTCGAGAGCCGCACGCGGCCCTGCCTGCTGCTTCCAGATCAAGCGCTGCTCGGCGCCCTGCACCGGCGAGATCGGCCTGGACGACTACGGCGCGCTGGTCGGAGGAGGCCGTGCGCTTCCTGCGCGGCGAGAGCCAGAACGTGCGCGAGATGTATCAGCGCCTGATGCAGGAAGCGGCCGAGCGGCTCGACTACGAGCAGGCGGCCAAGTACCGCAACCGCCTGTGGGCGCTGGCGCACGTCACCGCCGACCAGGCCATCAACCCGGAGGGCATCGAAGAGGCCGACGTGTTCGCCGCCTACCAGGACGGCGGGCAGACCTGCGTCCAGGTGTTCTTCTTCCGCTCCGGCCAGAACTGGGGCAACCGCGCCTACTTTCCCGCGCGCCGATCGCAGCTTCGCCGTCGAGGAGGTGCTGGAGAGCTTCATCGCCCAGTTCTACGACGACAAGCCGGTGCCGCGCCTGATCCTGCTGTCGCACGAGATGCCGAGCCGGGAGCTGCTGGCCGATGCGCTGTCCACCAAGGCCGAGCGGCGGGTCGAGATGCGCGTGCCGCAGCGCGGCGCCAAGACCGGCGTGGTCGAGCACGCGCTGCAGAACGCGCGCGAGGCGCTGGGGCGCAAGCTGGCCGAGAGCTCGTCGCAGCTGACCCTGCTCGAAGGGGCTGCAGGAGCGCTTCGGCTTGCCGCGGATGCCGCGCCGCGTCGAGGTGTTCGACAACAGCCACATCCAGGGCACCAACGCGGTCGGCGCCATGATCGTCGCCGGCGCCGAAGGGCTCGTGAAGAACCAGTACCGCAAGTTCAACATCAAGGCGGCCGATCTTCGCGCCCGGGCGACGACTACGCCATGATGCGCGAGGTGCTGACGCCGCCGCTTCAAGCGGCTGGTGCTGGACGAGGCGGAGGCGCCGGCTGGTGTCAGACCCTGCGGGTCTGACACCATGGCGCCAACGTCGATGGCGGATGCACCGGACGCCGACAGCGCAGCCACTACAGATCCGTCGAGCGACGGTGTCAGACCCGCAGGGCCTGACACCAGCTCGCGCATCGAGCCGCCGCAGCCGCCGCCGATCGACCGCCGCGGCGGCAGCGCGCTCGCCTTCGGCGTGCTGCGCGCGGATGCAGGTGTCGGACCCTCCGGGTCTGACACCTGGTCGCAGAGACAGAGCAGGAGACGCTGGAGGCCAATGCACAGGAGCCCGAGCTCGCCGACGAGGAGTTTCCCAATCCGGCCGACCTCGTGCTGATCGACGGCGGCCTCGGCCAGCTCGGCGTCGCGCGGCAGGTGCTGGAGGAGCTCGGCATTCGCGACGTGGCGCTGATCGGCGTCGCCAAGGGACCGGACCGCGACGCCGGCCGCGAGCATTTCCACATGCCCGGCCGCGACCGGCCGATGATGCTGGAGCCGCGCGACCCGGTGCTCTATTTCGTGCAGCGGCTGCGCGACGAGGCGCACCGCTTCGCCATCGGCACGCACCGCGCCAAGCGCAGCAAGGCCATCGGCGCCAACCCGCTCGACGAAATTCCCGGCATCGGGCCCGGACGCAAGCGCGCGCTGCTCAAGCATTTCGGCTCGGCCAAGGCCGTTTCGCGGGCAGGCGTGGACGATCTCAAGGCCGTGGACGGCATCAGCGCGCACATGGCGCAGACCATCTACGATTTCTTCCATGAGCGGTCGGGCTGATGGGCGCGTGCCCACATTCGTGATCACCCATGGCTGGCCTGCGGCCATTGACGCTCGAAGCCCCAAATGCTCATGTCCGGTCCATGGAAACCGCCGCCACCTCGCCAGGCGCCGTGAGTGCTGCAAGCCTACCCAACATACTGACGTATCTGCGCATTCTGGCGGTTCCGGCGGTGGTCCTGTGCCTGTTCCTGATCCCCGGCGACGCGGGCCGCTGGTGGGCGCTGGCGGTCTACGTCGCGCGCCTGCATCACCGACTGGCTGGACGGCTTCCTGGCGCGCGTCTGGCGGCAGCAGTCGCTGCTGGGGCGGGTGCTGGACCCGATCGCCGACAAGCTGCTGGTCGGCGCGACCCTGCTGATGCTGACGCACGACAACACCATCGACCGCATCCACGTGGCGGCGGCGGTCATCATCCTGTGCCGCGAAATCCTCGTCTCGGGCCTGCGCGAGTTCCTGGCCGAGCTCAACGTGCGGGTGCACGTCACCCAGCTCGCCAAGTGGAAGACGACGATGCAGATGATCGCGCTCGGCGTGCTGCTGGCCGGGCCCGCCGGCGACAAGCTCGTGCCGGGCGTCACCTGGACCGGCCTGGTCATGCTGTGGATGGCCGCGCTGCTGACGCTGTGGACCGGCTACGACTATCTCAAGGCCGCCGTGCGCACGGCGATCGAGCGCTAGAAGCGTGAACGGCGCAGAACGCCATGTCGGTGAAGATCCTCTATTTCGCCTGGGTGCGCGAGAAGACCGGCAAGGCCGAGGAGATCGTCGATCTGCCCGCCGGCGTGCAGACGGTTGCCGACCTCGTGGCCTGGCTGACGGCGCGCGGTCCGGAATACGCGGAGGCGTTCGCGCGGCCGGGCGTGGTGCGTGCTGCCGTGGACAAGAGCGCACGTGCAGCGCGACCGCCAGCATCGCCGGCGCGCGCGAGATCGCGTTCTTCCCGCCGGTGACCGGAGGCTGAACGGTGAGCGTGCGCGTGCAGCGTGAGGACTTCGAAATCGGCGCCGAGGTGGCGCGCCTCACCGCCGGCCGCACCGACATCGGCGCCGTCGTCACGTTCACCGGCGTGGTGCGCGCCGACAACGACGGCGCGGGCGTCGCCGGCATGACGCTTGGAGCACTATCCCGGCATGACCGAGCAGGAGCTGGCGCGCGTCGAGGCCGAGGCGGCGCAGCGCTGGCCGCTGCAGGCGAGCCTGATCGTGCACCGCGTCGGCAGCTTGAAGCCCGGCGACAACATCGTGCTGGTGGTGACGGCGTCGGCGCACCGGCAGGCCGCCTTCGACGCCGCGGCGTTCCTGATGGACTACCTCAAGACCCGCGCACCGTTCTGGAAGAAGGAGCTGACGCGCGAGGGCGAGGAGCGCTGGGTCGACGCACGCGACAGCGACGAGACCGCCGCCAAGCGGTGGTGAGCAGGCCGCACTCTACCTCTTGTCGAGACCCGAGAGTGCCTTGCGACAAGCCCGTCGCAGTGACGGAAGATTGTCTCTGACAATCTCCCAGATGATCGACCGGAGCACGATGTCGTAGTCGTGGCGCAGCAGTTTGCCGAGGCCGCGAATCTTCGGCCACGGCTCGTCGGGCACGAGCGTCTCTGCAGTCTTGCCGAGTTTCCTCGCGGCCTCGCTGATGCGGCTGAGGCAGCGCTCCACGGCGTCTGCAACAAGGTCGTTCGCCACGAACTTCCTCTCGCTCATGCCGCGCGTGTAACGCCCAATGGACTCGATGTTGTCCAGAATGTCCTGGAAACGCCGTCCCGCCCGCTTAGAAGGCAAGCACCCGGTCCCTATCGATCTCTTGCTGTATCCTCGGCCGGTTGGATGGCTCTTCAATGACATCCACAGGCGCACCCAGAATCTCGGCGAGCCTGTCTTTGACGGCATCCAAGCGCTCGAGGCGCGCAAATCCCCGCGGTCCCGGCGTCATCTCGACCGCAATGTCGACATCCGAGCGCTTCGAAGCCTCGCCCCGCGCGGTCGACCCGAATAACGAAATCCGAACGATACCGAGCTTCCTAAGCTCGACCTCGTGGCTCTTCAGGGCTTCGATGACGGCAGCACGGTCCATATGGGAGCCTATCCGCCCCGGAGAAATACCTACGTCCGCAGATTCTCGAGCTTCTCGGACGCGGCCGGCGCCAGGTTGACGGACTCGCCGCAACCGCAGGCGCCCGTCTGGTTCGGGTTGGTGAACACGAACTGCGACGACAGCTTCTCGGTCTTGTAGTCCATCTCGGTGCCGAGCAGGTACATCACCGCCTTGGGGTCGATCAGCACCTTGGCGCCGTGCTGCTCCACCACCTCGTCGAACGGCTTCTGCTCGGCCGCCCACTCCATGGTGTACTCCATGCCGGCGCAGCCGCCCTTCTTGATGCCGATGCGCAGCCCCGCGCGCGCCGGCGCCCTTGTCGGCCAGGATGGCCTTGATGCGCTCGGCCGCGCGCTCGGTGAGCTTCATCACCTGCGGCTTGGGCCTTGCTGCGGTCTTGGGAGTGCTCATGCCAGCTGTCTCGAGTTGTAGGCCCACGCCATGGCGGGCCAAATCAATATAAGGTGTTCGCGCGCCGAAATCGAGGGATCAGCGCATTCCGAGCCATGCTATGTGTCCTGAAATCTCGAATGATTCCAAGCGCCGCATTGCGACCGGGCAGGCCCGTCACGCCGCCGCCGGGATGGGCGCCGGAACCGCACAGATAGAGGCCCGGGACGGGCATGCGATAGGCGGCGTATCCCAGCACTGGCCGGGCGCTGAACAGCTGATCGAGGGTGAGTTGCCCATGGAAGATGTCGCCGTCCACGAGCCCGAAGCGGCGCTCCAGGTCCAGCGGCGAGAGGGCCTGGCGGGCGATCACGCTGGCCTTGAAGTTGGGAGCATGCGCGGTGACGGTGTCGATGACGAGATCGGCGAACTCGCTCTTGGCATCGTCCCAGCTGCGCCCGCCGGGTAGCTGCGGGGCGACGTACTGCACGAACAGGCTGGCGACGTGCTCTGCCCGCAGGCGCCAGCGTTGGATCGAGCGTGGAGGGGATCAGCATCTCGACGACAGGCTGCTTCGACCAGCCGTGCGCGCGGGCGTCGAGATAGGCGCGCTCCAGATAGTCGATGGTCGGGCCGATGATGATGCCGGAGCCGTGGTGGTCCTGCCCGGTCTTGCCGGGGCGGCAGGTGAAGTCGGGCAGCTCGGAGAGCGCCACATTCATGCGGAACACGCCGGAGCCGGACTTGAGCCCGACGAAACGGCGTTTGCAGTTCGGGATCGACGCTGCCGTCCGGCACCAGATCGCGAAACAACAGCTTGGGCGCAACGTTGGCGGCAACGGCCCGCGCCGATACGCGCTCGCCAGACTGCAACACGACGCCCGCGACCTTGCTGTCCTCGACGACCAGCGATGCGACCGGTGCGTTCGTGCGGATGACGGCGCCACGGGCCTCGGCCGCGCGCGCCATGGCCTGAGTGATGGCGCCCATGCCGCCGATGGCGTGGCCCCACACGCCCGGCTTGCCGTTCACCTCGCCGAAAGCGTAGTGCAGAAGCAGGTAGGCTGTGCCTGGCGTGAACGGGCTGGCGTAGGCGCCGACGATGCCGTCGAAAGCGAGCGCGCCCTTGACCACCTCGCTCTCGAACCATTGGGCCAGGAAATCCGCCGCGCTCTTGGTGAAGAGGTCGAGCAGCAGGCGCTTGTCCTCGAGCGAGAGGCCGGCAAGGCGGCGGCCGAGGCCTGCGCCTTTGATCAGCTCGAGAATGCCGCCGCCGGCGTTCGGCGGCGCCCGCAGTGCCAGGTCGCGCAGGAACGAGGCCGCACGCTCCAGCGCCGCGTCGTAGGCTGGAAGGCGCTCAGCGTCCGTTTTTGAGAACTGCGCCACCGCGCGCTGACGATTGGCCGTGCCGTAAGGCATGAGCAGATAGCGGCGCTCGTCCACAGGCCAGAAGTTGGCAGCCGTGCGCTCGACGATGGTGAACCCATGCGCCTTCAGGTCGAGATCGCGGATGACCGTAGGGTTGAGCAGGCTGACGGTGTAGGAGGCGACCGAGTTGCGAAAGCCCGGGTGGAACTCCTCCGTTACCGCCGCGCCGCCGACGATCGCATTCTTCTCGAGGACAACCACTCGCAACCCGGCGCCCGCGAGATAGGCAGCGCAGGTGAGGCCGTTGTGGCCGCCGCCGACGAGAGCGACGTCGAATTGTTCCGCACGCATGAACGAGGTGGTTGAACGAAAACACGCCGCAGGGCAATCCTGCCGGTGGTATGCCAGCATGCTGCGAGCATTTGCGCGCGAACCGAAAGGCGGAGCCAGCGATGTCCAAGCCTGCCCTGCTGATGACCGGACCGATGATGCCGCTCATCGAGAACGGCTGCGATGCGGCCTTCACGGTGCACCGGCTGCAGCAGGCTGCCGATCGCGAGGCCCTGCTGAAACGGATCGCGCCCGATATCCGCGCCATCTGCACCGGCAGCCACACCGGCGTGAAGACCGACGCGGCGCTGATGGGGCATTTCCCCAACCTCAAGATCGTGGGCAACTTCGGCGTCGGCTACGACACGGTGGACGTGGCTGCAGCGGCCAAGCGCGGCGTGATCGTCACCAACACGCCGGACGTGCTGACCGAGGAGGTGGCCGATACCGCCATCGGCCTGCTGCTCAACACGGTGCGCGAGTTCTACAGGGCGGAGAAATGGCTGCGCGACGGCCGCTGGCCCAAGGAGGGCGACTACCGCCTCACCCCGGCCTCGCTGCGCGACCGCTCGGTCGGCATCGCCGGGCTCGGCCGCATCGGCAAGGCGATCGCGCGGCGGCTGGAGGCCTTCGGCGTCCCGGTCAGCTACTACGGCCGCAAGCCGCAGTCGGGCGTGCCTTATCGCCACTACCCGGACCTGGTGGCGATGGCGCGCGACGTCGACACGCTGATCGTGGTGACGCCGGGCGGGGCGGGCACGCAGAACATGATCAACGCCACCGTGCTGGGTGCGCTCGGCACGCGCGGCATCCTCATCAACATGGCGCGCGGCTCGGTGGTGGACGAGGCGGCGCTGATCGACGCCCTGAAGAAGGGCACCATCCTGGCAGCCGGCCTCGACGTGTTCGTGGGCGAGCCCGACGTCAATCCGGCGCTGCTCGAACTCGACAACCTCACCCTATTCCCGCATGTGGGCTCGGCCTCCATGCACACGCGCAACGCCATGGGCCAGCTGGTGGTGGACAACCTGGTGGCCTTCGCCGAGGGCAAGCCGCCGAAGACGCCCGTGCCCGAGACGCCGTTCAAGGGGTGGTGACACCCGCGCGCCACCCAAGCGCGGGCTCAGAGGCGATCAACCGAGCCACTTTCTGCCGTCGCGCATGGCGTTCAACCGGGCTGAGGCCGTCTCAGCCTCGCCGCACTGCGGGACGGCGCCACCCTGAACAGGCGCTTGACCAGCAACAGGCCGACCCGAGGACAGACGCCTTGCTTTGTTCAGGCTGCGCAAACACGCTCGACATCGTCGCTAGTTTTCAGGTCGCCCTCCTGAACCACGACCACGCGGTCGCGCCCCGCCCTTTTGGCGCGGTAAAGCCCGGCGTCGGCGCGGCTCAGAAATTCCTCGTAGGTTTCACCGGGCGCTAGCGCCGCAACACCGAAGCTCGCGGTCACCGAGATGCGGGTGGCTTCGCTGACCGACACCACCGTGGTATGCAGGCGTTGGCGGATGCGTTCGGCTACCGTAACAGCGGCATCGAGCGATGTATGCGGGAGCAGAATGGCGAACTCCTCGCCGCCAAGACGGCCAACAATGTCGGGCGTCCGGCATTCACGCCTGAGCTCCTCGCCCAGCACCGTCAGGATCTTGTCGCCGGCCAAGTGGCCGTAGCGATCATTGATTATCTTGAAATGATCAATATCGACGGCGATGATTCCCAATGGACCGCATCCCGACGCGAGAGCGATCGCGCGCTGTGCGCCCTCCACAAAGGCTCTTCGCGTGGCAACTCCCGTCAGAACATCGACGTCGGCGAGGCGGCGCAACTCGCCCTCGAGCGCCTGGCGACGACTGACTTCCTCACCGAGCATCGCATTGGCTTTGGCGAGATCGAGGTTCTTGGCCTCGAGTTCGCGATAGGCGCTCTTCAGGCTTGTTATGTCGGCGAAGGACAACATGAAGCCGTCGCCCAGCGGTACCGCCTTGACGTCAAACCACATGCCGTCGCCGCCGTGGCCGAGCGAAATCTCGAACCTTTGCGACTGGCGCGTTTCGACCACCTCAAGGTAACGAGCCCAAGTCTTGGTCCCTCTGAGCTTGGGAGCGACTTCCAGAATAGGGTGGTCCAACAGGCTCTCTACCGTGCAGCCGATGATGTCGGCAGCGCGTTGATTGGCGGTGACGACGATGGCGTCCTCAATGCGACCGTCGGCGTTTCGGACGCATCGCAGGCCCAGGACGCCGTCGGGCGATGCATCGAGTACTGCCCGCAAGAGGTCATCCAGATATTCGCGCGGCTTGTTGAAGACGACGAGACGCAGAGAACCACTCTCAGCTCGGACTGGGAGCACCAGGCGCTCCCACAAGTGCACACGGATCGCATGGTGGGCTCGATGAACTGTGTAGATCGGGCGCAGCTCGGCGATCGCTCGATCGTAGGCGTGGCAGAAAAAGGTGCCGACCTCGCTCTTCCACTGACTCACCTTCGAGCCCAGCATCTCGACGCCGGACGTCTCAAAGATTGTCCGCCCATAGTAGATGTAGAGATAGTCGTCGCTGCCGATTGGCTCGACGACGGCAAGGTTGGAAGCGTGCTCTGCAAGGCGTTCTGGATTGAAGTCGGCGTATGATGGCAGTTCACCGCCCCTGCAGAGCGATCGATAGTGTGCCAACAGCGCGGCGATTTGCGGTGCGCCAGCACGTCTGTCGATGTCGTCGACGTGGACTTCCTTGAACATTGGCGCGGCAACCCGAAAGGCCAGTGGCCAGGATCGCAGCTAGACGTTTCGATAAGGCTGACGGGAATGGTTAGTGACAAATGAATTTCCATTCTGCTCGGTCACGCCTGTGCCGTGACCTGCGGGCAATTGCAGCAACCTACTTGCGGCTTGCGCCTGCATCGCGCAGGCGCACGACAATAGCGGTCACGCCACCTTGCGCCCGAGGTGCTTGAACATGTGGCCGCGGGCCTCGTCGTCCATCTCGGCCTTGAAGGTGTGCTTGTCCTTCAGGGCGACGGCGCGGGCCGCCGCGGGCCTCGCGCTGATCTCGTCCACCAGGCGCTTGACGTTGGGGAACTTGGCCCAGGCGGCTTCGCCCATGATGCATGGGCACCAGGCGCGCCCAGCCCCACACGTCCATGTCGACGATGGAGTAGGTGTCGCCGACCATGTAGCGGCGCTTGGCGAGGCGGGCTTCGAGGATGCCGTAGTGGCGCTCGGCCTCGAACTGGTAGCGGTTGTTGGCGTAGGGCACCTTCTCCGGCGCGTAGTGCCTTGAAGTGCACCGCCTGCCCGGAGAACGGCCCGACGCCGGTGGCGACGAACATCAGCCAGGACAGCAGCTCGGCGCGGTTGGCCGGCGTGTTGGCGGGCAGGAACTTGCCGGTCTTCTCGGCGAGATAGAGCAGGATGGCGTTGCTGTCGAACACGGTGATATCGCCGTCGACGATGGCCGGCACCTTGCCGTTGGGATTGATGGCGAGGTAGGCGGGCGAGAACTGCTGGCCCTTGCGGGTGTCGACCGGAATGGCCTCGTAGGGGAGGCCCGCCTCCTCCAGGAACAGGGCGACCTTGGTGGGATTGGGCGAGCCGTTGAAATAGAACTTGAGCATGATACGCCTCTGTTTGCGTTGACCGTGGCGCGGCTGACCATAGTCGAGCGGCCCCGCCAAACACCACATTGTCGTCATGCCGCGCCGGGCAGTGGCGCGTGTGCTGCTATGCTTTGGCCGCAAGACTTCCGTGCAGAGGAGAAGAGACGCTGCGCCTTTCCGTTCTCGATCAGTCGGTGGCCGTGGTGGACCGCCCGCACGGGCAGTCGATCCGCGACACCATCGCGCTTGCGCAGTATTGCGAGGACGCTGGGCTACCACCGCTTCTGGGTGTCGGAGCACCACAACCACGGCACCATCGCCGGCACGGCGCCGGAGATCCTGATCGCGGCCATAGTCAGCGTCACGAAGCGTATCCGCGTCGGCAGCGCCGGCGTGATGCTGCCGCACTATTCGCCGCTCAAGGTGGCCGAGCAGTTCCTGCGTGCTGGAAGCCATCGCGCCGGGGCGCATCGACTTGGGGCTCGGGCGCGCGCCGGGCTCGGACGGGCGCACCGCGTTCGCGCTGAACCCGCTGGCCAACGAGCGCCCCGCCGTGTTTCCCAATGACGTGCGCGACCTGATGGCCTGGGTGTCGGGCTCGCCGCTGCCGGAGGGCCATCCATTCAGGTCCGTGAAGGCCTATCCCCTGTCGCGAGACCTCGCCCGAGGTGTGGATGCTCGGCAGCTCCGACTACGGCGCGCAGGTGGCTGCGCATTTCGGGCTGCCCTACGCGTTCGCCTGGTTCTTCACCGACGGCAAGGGCGGACCCGAGGCGCTGCGCCTCTACCGCGAACTCTACAAGCCGAGCCCGCGTCACCCCGAGCCGCACACCGCGCTCTGCGTATGGGCGCTGGCGGCCGAGACCGAGGAGGAGGCGCAGTTTCATTTCTCCTCGCGCGCGCAGGTGCGCCTGCTGCGCGACCGGGGCATCTTCGCGCCGCTGGAGCCGCCGGCGGTGGCAGCCGCGCATGCCCTACAGCGAGGCCGAGGCGGCGCGCATCGCCGAGATGCGCAAGATCACGTTCGTCGGCACCGGCGTGCAGGTCGCCGAGCGCATCGCCGACCTGGCCAAGCGGCTCGACGTGCAGGAGATGGCGGTCGTGACCTGGGCCTACGACGAGGCGGTGCGGCGCAACAGCTATCGGCTGCATCGCAGAGGCGATGGGAATGGCACGCGGCTGAACCAGCTTTGCGCCAGGAGCTCGGTTCCCTCCCGTCGCCAAGTGCTCCTAGTCAGGGAGCGGCGAGCAGAGCTCGACGAGCACGCCATTGGGATCGCGCACATAGGCCACGGTTTGGCCCCAAGGCTTTTGAGCAGGCTTACTCGTCGGCACTGCACCCGCGGCAACAGCTCTGTCGAAGGCCGCCTGCACGTCCTCGGTCACCAGGGCCACCTCGAACCCGGCCGGCGCATCGTTCGGCCGATTGGGCCGGATCGTAAAGCCGTGGCGGGCTGCCATGGACTCCGCGGCGAAGGCCAGGCGAGTAGCCCCCGTTTCCAACTCGCCGTACTCGCCGCCTTCGACCACCATCCGGCGCTTGAGGCCGAAGGCCTGCTCCCAGAAGGCGATCGTCGCCTCGACGTCGGGAACGTAGGTGATGGTATAGCCAAACCGCATGCGCCCCTCCTTCTCACCACTTGCGGGCCTCGCACGAAAGTATCGAGTCACGACTTGCGGGCGCGAAAACCCTCACGGCAGAAGTTTGTGGTGTAGGGCAGACTACCTTGGGCGTCGCGGGACGGCGATCATGGGCGCACGTGTCAGGCTTGCTCAACCCCAGGTGCAGCGCAGCTCCTGGCAGACCCGGCGGCCGGCATCCAGACGGCACGGCGAGGCCATGAAGCGGCATACGCGGCAGCTGTAGGACGACAGGCAGCCGCGATAGATGCCCCCGCGGGCATAGTTGCACGTGCGAATGGTCTGGCAGTCCCTGCCGGGGTTGAGGCCGAATGGCTGGGCAGCAGCCTCCTGCGCCCATAGGCCGTAGAGGCCAATGGCAAGCAGCCCAAATATCCACGCGCGAACCATCTGCATCGCCGTAGCACCAGTTGCAACGTTCCGATATCAGTGTTGACCCTAGTTTCCGCAGGCTGCAAACGCTTCGAGGGGCGATTGGTTCGTCGACTGGGGGACTGTGCCCAAATGGCAACGCTCCGCTATCTGTCCTGCCGGTCGCGGGCGTCCGAGAGCACGACCAGCACGACTGTAAAGTTCCATGCTGGGGAGCAACCTCACAGCAACGAATACAGGGCAGGTGTCATGCTCTAAAGACGCATCCACCACTAGCAATTGCCGCGCCCATTGCACGCAAGCCCAGCCGGAACATATGCCGCAAGTGTCGTTTATCGTCGCCGCCTTCAACGTAGCTCCCTACGTGGCCGCTGCAATAGGCTCCGCCTTGCAGCAGACGGACACCGAGGTCGAGGTTGATCGTCGTCGACGACGCCTCCTCGGATGGCACTGCCGACGGTATTTTACCTTTGGCAAATGTGCGCGCTCCCCAGCCGCTGCATATGCGCTACTTCCGCCGCTGGGTCCGAACAAGGCACCATACGGCAGTGATCAGCTAGAGACCGCTACCGGCGCTTCGGTGTCAAGTTGTCAGCGGGCAGGCGGCGGCGCCGCTGGGCGGCGAATGGCGTCTGGCTTTGGTGGCCGGTGAGAGGGGCATTGGTGGACTGACCAGCCAGGCAACATCGTTTACAACGTACGCAAGGGGCCAAGACCGAGACCAGCGGCGATCTATGATCAATCGGCATCAACCACATGCAAGATCACGCAGCACCGGAGTCTACCCGCCGGCACCCCATGGACGGACGATCTACGTCATTGGCGACATTCACGGCCGCCTCGACCTGCTGAAGAACGTCCACCTCAGCATCGATGCCGACAAGCGCAATGCGGCGGGCACTACTCAAACGGTGGAAATATATCTCGGCGACTACGTAGATCGCGGACCGCAATCGGCGGAAGTGTTGTCCGCTCTAGTTAGCAGGGCCAAGAGCACATACGCCGTTTTTCTTCGGGGAAACCATGAGCAACTGATGTTGGACTTCCTGGAAGGGGAGGACCTGCTCAATCAGTGGAAGGTGGTAGGCGGCGTGCCGACCCTCCTTTCGTATGGCCTTCCGGCCAAGCTCCTTTCCAGCGACACCCCAGAGGAACGTGTGCGAGGGGCCTTGGCGCAGCGATTTCCGCGGGAGCATTTCGACTTCCTTGCCGACACCGGGTCGTACTGCGTGGTGGAATCCTATCTAATGGTCCACGCGGGCATCAGGCCTGGCGTCAGGCTCGAAGACCAACAGGCAACGGACCTGTTCGGCATCCGCAACGACTTCCTGGACTATGGCGGCGACCTCGGGTCCGTCGTTGTGCACGGCCATACGCCGGTCATGGAACCGGATTTCCGGCCCAACCGCATCAACATCGATACCGGTGCTTTTGCTACCAACCGGCTGACCTGTCTCAGAATCGGCGAAGACGGCCCCACCGTGCTCAACCCGGTGAACCCCCCGATCTGCTGACCTGCTGCGTAGCGTTCGCGCCCGTTCCATTCGGGTCCAACAGCGATGGCTTCGCCGGCCTGCTCGGCGTGATGCTCACTGCAGCGTTGCTCGGCACGCTGGTGGTGCCACAGCCCAATCCACGAGGCCGTCGGCTCTGTGGTGCCGCTCTGGCGATAGCAGTGGTCAGGGCCTCCTAAAAGGGGAAATCAGCCCTCCTCCTTTAGCGGCAAAACCCATAGAGCTAGCGTCAGGCGGCGCGAGAACGCCACTATCACAACTTCAAGATGTTGCATGGCCGCTACACCGCTCCCCTAACCATACTTCGGCGGTGGATTAGGCTGGCAGTGGGACTCGTCAAACTGCAATGCTGTGGCGAGTCGATAAGCTCTGGAAAGCCTGTGGAAAGGTTAGAGAGCACGGGCTCTCGTTTTTCAGTCCTGGCGCTTGGGGGTGCTGGCGCGACGTCGCCCTGAGGGACGCGGGTGAGAACTTCATGAGGCTTGGGTGTAGAATACTGGCGCTCTTGGTGAGTGCTGCAGCGGCAGGGTGTACCCAGCTGCCTGTAGACGGCCCCAACCAGCGCGCTATCGAGACTGGCGCCTTGGCCTCGCTTCCGGCCGACAGGCATTCGGTCGTGCTCGACTATGCGCTGGTCGACATCAACGCGAACGTCCTCGAGCACGCGGTCAACATCGGACCCAACTCGTTCTTCAAGACGTTCGGCACCCGGCCGGGTCCCCCGCCGGTAATTCGCGTCGGTGTGGGTGACGTCGTCCAGGTCACCGTTTTCGAATCGTCTGCGGGCGGACTGTTCATCCCGGCGGAAGCCGGCGTGCGCCCCGGCAATTTCGTCACGTTTCCGACCCAGCTCGTGGATCGCTCGGGCCTGATCACCGTCCCGTTTGCTGGCGACGTGCAGGCAGCTGGGCGGTCTCTCACGGCCATCCAGAAGGACATCGAGGCTAGGCTGCAGAACCGCGCTATCGAGCCGCAGGTGATCGTCAGCCTCGTCGAGCAGAATGCTACCGAAGTGGCCGTCGTCGGTGACGTCCTCAACGGGGCGAACAAATTCAAGGTCAGGTTCAACGGCGACCGCGTCCTGGACATGATATCCAAGGCCGGCGGCCTGAGATTTCCCGGATACGAACTGTTCGTCACGCTCCAGCGCGACGGCAAGCGCGCAACGGTCTACTTCCCGAACCTGGTGAACAATCCGGCGGAGAACATCTTCACCAGTCCAGGCGACACGCTCTACGTCTACCGCGAACAGCAGAAGTTCGTTGCGGTGGGCGCGCTGGGAGTGGCGGGATTGTCGGGTAGCGGCACTACGCAACAATTTCCATTCGAGCAGGAGAAACTGTCGCTCAACGAGGCGATCGCCAAGGCTGGCGGTCTCCTGGACCTTCGGGCCGACGCACGCCAGGTGTTCCTCTATCGTTTGGAGGATCGCGAGATCCTGACCGCCATGAAGGTTAACCTCGAGCGGTTCCCGCCGGGGCAAAAGCTCATTCCGACGGTCTACCGGACCAACTACAGGGATCCGTCGAGCTTCTTCGTAACTCAACGCTTCCCGGTCCGGCACAAGGACATCATCTACGTCGCCAACGCCAACTCTATCGAGGTGATCAAATTCCTGACCTATCTGCGCGCCATTACGTCAACAGTCTCCGGTGTGGCCGTGGATGGGGCGACTACCCGTGATATTATCAATGGAGCCAAGATTCTTGGTGGCGGAGCGGCGGTGATTGCCCCGTGACGAAGTAACCCTGCCTGCGCCCGCGAGGTATTCGACGAGTGGCTTGCCGCCCCCATCGAGCCGGCACGGCTGACAGCGCTTCAGCAGGCCATCGACGCCATCGTCGCGACGCTTCCGCCAGAAAGCCAACCGTAGGCCACAACGCCGGCGCTGGCGACCACAACGGTCATGTCGCCATTGGACCGACGCGCTTCGATCCGAAGCGATCCCGCTCTAGCTGCGTCCAAAGGAGCCGGGCAGCGCTTGCCTCGATATCTCGCTGGGCGGTTTGCCGTCGTCGTTGTCCGGGTTGGTCACGTGCACCGAAAGCGGAGGGTTGCCGCCGACAGAGCTCAGCACCGCGCCGAGCAGCGCGATCATCAGCAAACCCGCTACAATAATCATGCGCATAGCTGTCGCCCGAGTTCGCGCCTAAGGGTTGACTGGGATGTAACCCGGCGCCCGTTAAGCGCAGGTAATCCCGCTAGCTTGGGACAACGCTTGTGCTGCTCGCGCAACACCGAGCGTTGTGCTCAGCCGCTTACGAACTGAATCTGGGTGCAGAGAATGCGCGGCGGAAGATGCCGTCACACTGGCGTGACCAGGATTGAAGCACCCGAGTTCAAGCCCGCGTGATCGGATGAACGCTCAGGGGCGGCCCGGGTTGTAGGGGTGGGTCTGCCGCCACTCCGACAGGAAGTAGGCAAGCTTGTCGTCGATCGTCTCAGGCAAGACGATGCGGACGCTGACCAGCTGATCGCCTGTGTGCCCCGTGGTGCTGTTGCGCACACCCTTGCCCTTGAGGCGGAAGATGCGGCCCGAGCTGGTGGCCTTCGGCAGCGTGAGCTGTACGCGGCCCGTGATGGTCGGCACCTCGATCTTGGCGCCGAGCGCAGCCTCGTCGATGGTGATCGGCACATCGAGAACGATGTCGTCGTCGACCCGCCGGAAGTGCGGGTGCGGCTTCACCCTGATCTCGATCAGCGCATCGCCGGGCTCCGCCCCGCGCAACCCCGGCGAGCCCTTGCCTTTGAGCCGCAGCACCTGTCCGTCCGATACGCCCTCGGGAACGGAAATGTCGAGAACGCCGCCATCGGGCAGCGTCACCCGCTTCTTGGCGCCCGCGGCCGCCTCGAGGAAATCGACATCGAGGCTGTAGCGCACGTCCCGGCCGCGCACCCCGAAAGGACTACCGGCCTCGCCGCGGCCGCGCATCGAGCCGAAGAGATCGGAAAAGATGTCGCCGAAGCTGAAGTCCTCCCCCGGGCGCGCGCCGCCGGGCCGGCCCGCGAACGGCCCGCCCCCGGCGTAGGTGCGATGGAAGCCGCGCCGGGCTTCGCCCGAGGCGTCGATCTCGCCACGGTCGTACTGCTTGCGCTTCTCCGCATCGCCGATGATCTCGTAGGCGCCCGATACCTTCTTGAAGCGCTCCTCCGCCGACTTGGGGTCGCTGGGGTTCAGGTCGGGATGCAGCTCCTTGGCCAGCTTGCGGTAGGCGCGGCGAATGTCGTCTTCGCTCGCGTTGCGCGGCACGCCCAGAACCACATAGGGATCATCGGCCATTCGTCAGCGCCCATCCCAGCCCAGCACAGGATTACACTATACAGGTAAACGTAAGATCGTGGCGCTCCTGCGCCAACGGCAGCATCAGCCGATGCGCATCTCCAGCTCCTTGTCGAGGAGCTGCGCCAGGACGCCGAACCGGCGGCGCACCCGCTCCCCGTCGAGCGCCGCATGCGCCTTGGGCAGCGTCAGGACCAGCTTGCCCTTGTCGTAGGCGACCGGGGTCTCGTCGATGATGCCAGGCCGGCCGATCGACAGCATGTGCGCGGCCCGGATCGCCGCGCCGATGATGCGGGCCCGTCGATAGAGCTTCTTGGGCACGATCTCCTTGAGGCGACCCGACGGCATTTCGGCCTGCTCATCGTCGATCTCCCGGCCTGCACCGACATGGCGGAAGTAGATGGCAAGCGCCAGGAACCCGCGCCCAGCATGGTCGATGCCGCCGAGCGCCGACTGCGCGATCAGGATGAGGCTCTGCTCGCCGCGATAGTCGGGATGCGCGCGCCAGCTGATGTCCGAAAGAAGGCAGGCCGCGTAGCGCAAGCGCCTCTCCTCTTCCGTCTCGGTCGGACCCGGCGGCTCGAACAGCGCGTCCGTCCAGGTGCAAAGCTCGGCTGCGTGCTCCGGCGAGCGCGAGCGCATGCGCGCATAGTCGGCGCAGAACGAAAGCAGCGGGTCCTTGCGGCGCTCGGTCTCCGACAGCAGGCCGTAGACCAGGCCTTCGCGGATGCCGAACACCGAGAACAGCACCTCGCTCGGCTGCAGCTCCTTGCAGCAGCCGCTCGAGCACCAGCGCGCCGAACGGCAGCACCTCGCGCCGCGGGCGGGGGATGTCGGAGGCGCCTCGCATGACCGAGAGCTTCTTGGCCTTGCGAATGTCCTCGCAGAAGTCGATCGCCTCCTTCGTGGACATGGCATAGCCGTGCATGACGTGCAGCGGATAGGCGTTCTCGGTCATGTGCAGCCTGGCGATCGCACGCCAAGTGCCGCCCACCGCGTAGAACGGGCGGCCGCGGCCCTTGCCGCGCCAGGGAACGCCGGCGATGTGCTCGTCGACGATGTCGATGGCGTTGTCGATGCGGCCGCCGGAGGCGTCCAGCAGCCGCAACCCGCCGAGCGGAAGGGTGGCGGCCTGGCGCAGGACCTCGCCGGCGACGTCGATGATCTCGAGGCTGCCGCCGCCTAGGTCGGCGGCAAAGCCGTCGGGCGAGCGGAAGCCCATCAGGATGCCGCTGGCGGCAAGCTGCGCCTCCTGCTGACCCGACAGCAGCTGGATCTTGGTGCCGAGCGCCCGCTCGGCCTGCACGACGAACTCCGGCCCGTTGGCGGCCTCACGGCACGCGGCGGTGGCGATGGCGCGCACGTATCTTGACGTTGAGGATCGTGAGGATCGTGCGGAAGCGGGTCGAGCGCTTCGAGTGCGCGCTTGACGCTCACCTCGTCCATGCGGCCGCGCGAGGCGATCTCGCGCCCCAGGCCGCACAGCACCTTCTCGTTGAAGATGGGGGTGAGGCTCCGCACTGCGCCTTCGTAGACCACGAGGCGGACCGAGTTGGAGCCGATATCGATGACCCCCACCGGCTCAAGGTCGCGCTTGACCTCGAGCAGTACGTAATCTCGCATCACGAGCTCGATGTCTCCGCAGACGCTCCCTCGGCGAGGCCGAACCGGCGCGGGAAGTTCTCCTTCAGCGATTGCCCGCGCCCGGACAAGCTCGGGTTGGTCATGAAATACTCGTGCGCATTGAACGGCTCCTCGCCCTCGGCCGGCGAGATGCGCTCGGAAGAGCCGTCGGCCAGCACCCGCCAGCTTTGCTGGTTGTCCTTGATGTTGGCCACCATGATCTGGCCCAGGATTTGCTCGTGCACGGTCGGGTTGGTGATCGGCACCATGACCTCGACGCGGCGGTCGAGGTTGCGCGGCATCATGTCAGCGGAGCTGATGTATACCAATGCCTTGCTGGCCGGAAGACCGTGCCCTGCGCCGAAGCAATAAATGCGCGAATGCTCCAGGAAGCGGCCGATCACGCTCTTGACGCGGATGCGCTCGGAAAGCCCCGGTATGCCGGGTCGCAGGCAGCACACGCCGCGCGCCACGATGTCGATCTCCACACCGGCCTGGCTCGCCTCATACAGCGCATCGATGATCTGCTTGTCGACGAGCGAGTTGAGCTTCAACCAGATGGCGGCGGGGCGACCCGCCTGGGCGTGCTTGATCTCCTCGGCGATGTGGGAAAGCATGCGCGCGCGGATGCCGTTCGGGCTCGCCGCCATGACCTCGATCTCGGCCGGCTCGGCATAGCCGGTGACGAAGTTGAAGATGCGCGTAACGTCGCGGCCGATGACCGGATCGGCCGTGAAGAAGGAGAGGTCGCTGTAGATCTTGGCCGTCACCGGATGATAGTTGCCGGTGCCGACGTGGCAGTAGGTGGCAAGGTCCGCACCC
This sequence comes from uncultured Alphaproteobacteria bacterium, assembly GCA_963724565.1. Taxonomy (GTDB): domain Bacteria; phylum Pseudomonadota; class Alphaproteobacteria; order Rhizobiales; family Hyphomicrobiaceae; genus AWTP1-13. The sequence goes on along the minus strand of CAVRVK010000026.1, from coordinate 84,668 downwards.
TCCCGGCGCACGATCAGCCCGAGCTTGGCATGCGTCTTGAGCTCGATGAAGCCGTACACCACGTGCACGCCCACGCTTTCCAAGTCGCGCGCCCAGCGGATGTTGGCCTCCTCGTCGAACCGGGCCTTCAGCTCGACGACCGCTGTTACCGTCTTGCCGAGGTCGGCCGCCTCCTTGAGCAGGGCGACGATCGGGCTGTCCTTGGACGTGCGGTAGAGCGTCCACTTGATCGCCAAGACGTTGGGATCGGCCATCGCCTGGCGCAGCAGCTGCACCACCACGTCGAAGGACTCGTAGGGGTGATGAACGACGATGTCCTTCTTGCGGATGGCGGCGAAGCAGTCGCCGTTGAACTCGCGGATGCGCTCGGGAAAGCGGATGTTGAGCGGCTTGAAGACGAGGTCGGGACGCTCGGGAACGATGAGCTGGGAGGTGGCGGCAAGCCCCAGCATGCCCTCGCGCATGAACACGTCCTCGTCGCGAACGTCGAGCTCCTGCACCACGAAGCGCTGCAGCCGGGCGGGCATCTGCGCATCGACTTCGAGCCTGATGACGTCGCCGCGGCGGCGGCGGCGCAGGGCCGTCTCGTAGAACGAGACGAGGTCCTCGGCCTCCTCCTGCACCTCGATGTCGCTGTCTCGCAGCACTCGGAACGCGCCCTGGCTCCTGGCGAGGTATCCGGGAAACAGGCGCTTGATGAACATGCCGATGACGAATTCGATGCGAATGAAGCGGATCGGCGCAGCCTCTTTCAGCGCCTCGTCGGTGGGCAGCCGGATGAAGCGGGCGAGCTGATTGGGGATCGGCAGCAGGGCGTGCATGGTGGCGCCGTCGCGCTCGCGCCGCAGCTCGACGCCGAGCGTGAGGGAACCGTTCTGGATGAAGGGGAAGGGATGGGCGGGATCGACCGCGATCGGCGTCAGGATCGGCAGATGCTGGCGCAGGAAGTGCTGCTCGAGCCATTGGCGCTCGAAAGGTGCGAGGTCGCCCGGCTCGGCGATGACGATGCCGGCCGCCGCCAGCTCCCGCGCAAGCCCCTGCCAGCAGGCCTGTTGCTCGGTAACGAGGCTCGCAACGAAGCGGTTGATCTCTGCGAGCTGCTGCGCTGGCGTAAGCCCGTCCTGGCTCGTCTGCACGACGCCGGCAACCACCTGGCCGTGCAGGCCCGCCACGCGGACCATGTAGAACTCGTCGAGGTTGGAGGCGGAGATCGACAGGAAGCGCAGCCGCTCCAGCAGCGGGTGGCGCAGATTGTGCGCCTCACCCAGCACGCGGCGATTGAACTGCAGCCAGGAAAGCTCGCGGTTGAAATAGCGCGCAGGGCCGGCGGGAGGAGCCATCGGCGCCGGCGCGGAGACGGAAGGGGCCGCCGGCACGGGCGCAGATTGGGGCGCGAGCTGGACCGCTCGCTGCCGTTCCTTAACTTTTGACTTGGCGCGACTCATGGACGACCTACCGATTGCCGGTCGCAGCTTAAGTGGCAATTGTGCCACATGCTGACAACCAGCCGAACGAGGGCACAAGTGTGCAACATTAACATGAAGGCTGCGTAGCCGCGCAGGTCAGGAGCTAGCTGCATTGTGCCGAGCCAGTATTTCGGCGGCAAGGGCACGCGTCACCTTGCGGTGCAAGGCCATGGCCGCCTTGTCGATTTCGGCGACAATGGTTGCAGCAGCCTGCATGGATTGTTCCATCCGTAATGCAATGTATTCGATGGTGTGGGGTTCCACGGCCAGTTGGCGGTCGATGAAATGCTTGACCAGGACCGCCCTCAGCAGCGCCTGGTCGGGCGACGCGATCATCACGAACGGCAGCGCGCGGAGCCGCGATCGCAGATCGGGGAGTTGTACCTCCAGCTCGCCGGCCGGCACCCGCGAGGTGATGAGCATCGCCAGCTTGTGCTCGCGAACCAGGTTGAGAAGGTGAAACAGCACGCGCTCGTCCCCGACGCCGGCATGCAGGTCCTCCACCAGCAGAGCGTTGGCGGATGCTGCCCGCGCCATGTCGGCCTCGCAAACGGCGGAAGCCTCTAGCCGCGCGGCTCCCGACTTCAGCCGCCAGACGTTGGCAAGATGCGTCTTGCCGGACCTCGGAGGTCCCACAACCAAGATCGAGGCTTGCGGCCAATCGGGCCATCGATCGATGACGTCGGCCGCGGCGCGATTGGATTGGCTGATGAAGAAATCCTCAGCGCCCAGCGCCGGGCGATGCGGCAGATCGAGAATGAGCTGCTCGTGCTCCCCGCTCACAGCGCCTCCTTGCCAATACAGCCCGCAGTCCTTGCGAGGACCGCGCGAGCCCTCAGGCGGAACCAGGACAGCATTTCGATGCGCATGAACATCAGGTCCCTCGCTTACGCCGCGCACATTCAAGCTGGCTGGTCGGGCGATTTATAGCCCGTCATGTGCAGAAGCCAAGCCTTGAGGTAGGCGACGAGCGAAAGGATGGTGAGGCACCCCGCAATCCATACGAGAACCAGGCGCGTCGTGTCGAGGCCGAGGTCGAAACCCTCATCGGCCGAGCACGGTGGCGGCAAGCACGATCTGAGCCACGGTGTTGAGCTTGCTGACGGCGAGCGGCTTGATGCGGACCGGGTGATCGAGCAGCCAAGACAAGAGCACCGCGAGCAGGATCAGGATGTCGCGGCTCACGACCGCGATCACCAGCCACATCGGGATCTCCCGGCTCACGGCGAGGGCAATGTAGATGCTGACGATCAGCAGCTTGTCGGCCAGCGGGTCGAGATAGGCGCCAAGCTCCGTGGTCCACTTGAAGCGCTTGGCGAGATAGCCGTCGATCGCGTCGCTGATGCCGGCGCAGGCGAAGACGAAGAACGCGATCCGGCTGTGGTCGTTGATCAGAAGCCAGAAGATCACGGGCACGGAAAGCACGCGCGCGAGCGTGATGAAATTCGGTATGTTCGCGTACAACATCGATCGGGCTGATGGATGGAAGGTTGTTCGCGCGGCTGCGGCTTCGGGGGAGCCGGTTGAAGCGCGACGTGATCGGCAAGTCTAGCCGGTGCCGGAGACCGCAGTCGAGACCTTAACGCACCGACAAAACCCAGTTCCCGCCCGAGTTGCGCAAGAAGAGGCCCTGGCCGGCCAGCTCATCGGCGAGCCGCTCACCGCCTTCGAGGAAGCGCAGCGTCACCCGCGCCCCCCGCGCCGAAAGCCCCGCCACCTCCAGCTCTTCCACACCCGGGATGGCGGAGAGCTTGCGGCTGATCTCCTGCCATTCGCTCATACCGCGAAACTCGACCGAGATCAGCAGGTCCGTGTCCCCCGGTGTCGCCGTGGTCGTCGAGGACATGACACTGCCGCGCGCCTTGATGGCTTTCCAGCGGCCCTCCAGCGTGCGCAGCGCCACCACGGCCGCCAGCTCCGTGGCGTAGCCCGGGTCGCGGGGATCGATGCGATAAGGCCGCTTCAAGGTGATGCCGCCGACAGCGTCGCGGCCGGCCAAGGTCACGGCAAGGCGACCTGCCGTCTGATCGGGCTCGGCAAGCGCCACCAGCACGAACTCGGTGTTGTATTCCGCAGCCAGCGCACGCAGGGCGCTGCCATCACCGTTGGCCAGCGCGTTGATCGTCTCGGGACGGACCTGATTGCGCAGCTGTTGCAGCTTGACCGGGGTGAGCGCGTTGTCGAGATCGAGCCCTTTCCAGACCCTGGTCCAGGCGGCTTCCTCGCGCGGCGGCTGCGTCGGTGCGGAGCGCCAGAGCGGTATGACGGTGAGGAGGGGCGCCTGATCGTCGACGAATGGGATGCCTTCGCGCCGCAGCAGGTCGCGCACGCCCTTGGACTGGAAGGAGAAGTCGAAGCTAGCAATGTATTCGGTCGCGGAGTTGCGCTCGTTGCGCACCCTGACGCCCTCGATCAGATCCGCGCCCCTGACGGAGCCCAGGTTCTTGGCGCGGGGATAGAGGGTCACGGGGATCAGGCGCTTGAGCAGCGAGCGGAAGGCTGCCTGCTGGCCATCGGCCAGCGCCTTCTCCTTGGCCTTGACGGCATTCTCGGCGGTGGCCTCGATGGGATAGTTGGCAATCGTATACACCTTCTCGGCCGCCAGCGCGGGGAGCGAAACGACCAGGCCCGCCAGCGCAAGGGCCAACCTCGGCGGCGATAGCCGGCACAGCTGCACAAAACCCCAAAATCTTGGCCGCAGCTGCATGCCCGCTTCGTTTCCCACAATCGGCAGCCATCGAGCCGCCGAGCCCTACCGATTCGCGCTACGGTCTGCTATGCCCCGACACTCCTGGAGCGCAATGCGGCCAAAATGGGGTAGACCCGCCGCTGGACGCGACCTCTTAAGAGAACCCATGCCAGAGAGCAAATCGGAGCACCGGGGGCCCATCTCCTACCGCCAGAGCGGTGTCGATATCGATGCCGGCAATGCGCTGGTGGAGGCCATCAAGCCGCTCGCCAAGGCAACGCGGCGGCCCGGCGCCGATGCCGATCTCGGTGGCTTCGGTGCGCTGTTCGACCTGAAACGCGCGGGGTTCAAGGACCCGATCCTGGTCGCGGCCAACGATGGCGTGGGCACCAAGCTCAAGATCGCCATCGAGACGGGGAGGCACGGCACGATCGGCATCGACCTCGTCGCCATGTGCGTCAACGACCTGCTGGCGCAGGGGGCCGAGCCGCTGTTCTTCCTCGATTATTTCGCCACCGGAAAGCTCGACGTGGAGGTGGCCCGCTCGGTGGTGGCGGGAATCGCGGAGGGCTGCCGCCAGGCGGGCTGCGCGCTGATCGGCGGGGAGACCGCCGAGATGCCTGGCATGTACGCGGGCCACGACTACGATCTCGCCGGATTTGCCGTGGGCGCGGTGGAGCGCGGCGAGGTGCTGCCGCGCAGCGACATTGCCGCGGGCGACGTGCTGATCGGGCTGCCGTCGTCGGGCGTGCATTCCAACGGTTATTCGCTGGTGCGGCGCCTGGTCGCCGAGGAGAGATTGGCGTGGGATGCGTCGGCGCCGTTCGACAGCGCGCGCACGCTGGCCGAGGCCCTGCTGGAGCCGACGCGCATCTATGTGAAGCCCGTGCTCAAGGCCGTTCGCGAGACGGGCGCCGTGAAGGCGCTGGCGCACATCACGGGGGGCGGCCTTTCCGAAAACGTGCCGCGCGTGCTGCCCGACGGCATCGCCGCGCACATCGATCTCGGCAGTTGGCAGGCGCCGGCGGTGTTCGGCTGGCTCAAGGCGGCGAGCAAGCTCGATGCAGCCGAGATGCTGCGCACCTTCAACTGCGGCGTGGGGCTGGTGCTGGTGGTGGCGCGCGATGGCGCGGAAGCGGCGATGCGCGCGCTCGCAGCGGCGGGGGAGGCGCCGGTCCGCATCGGCGAGACCGAGCAGGGCCGGGGTGTCAAATCGCAAGCCAAGGGCAAGGGCGAAGCCGAGGCCGTGCGCTATTCCGCAAGCCTGACGTTCCCGCAGTAATGTGAGACAAGGCGGCCGAGGCCTGCCATCTTCCCTTTGTTGTGGTAGGGTTTCAGTATGACTAAGACCGAACAGCTAACGGCGGTCGTCGAGCGGCTCTCCGAGGAGCAGGTCGACGCTCTCCTCTCCTTTGCGCAGTCCATGGCCGCGGAGCCGGTTTACACGAAGGCTCCACCGGAGGCTCTGGCGTCGCTCGAGCTTGGCCTCGAGCAACTCGCCCGCGGCGAGACAGTCTCGCGCGATGAGCTTGCTGTCCGACTGAAGGCAGCCGCTGAACCCAAGAATGCATGAAGGTTGTTCTCTCGCCCGAAGCTGGCAAACGGCTCGAGTTCCAGATCGCCTACCTTAGGGACGTCGGGGCCGAAGTTGCCGCAGAACGGCTACGGGTGCGCGTCATGACTTTCCTCTCCAATCACATCGCTCCTTTTCCCCGCACCGGGCGTTGGCCGGATGACCGCAATCTCTGGGAGATGTGGATACCGAGAACTCGCATCGTGCTTTGGTACCGAATCGAGAGGGAGCACATCGAGATCGTGACGGTGTGGCACACAGCGCAGAACCGGTCGGCTGCAAAGAAATGAAAAGGCGCGTCGGCATTCTGATCTCGGGGCGCGGCTCCAACATGATGGCGCTGGTCGAGGCGGCGCGTGCGGCGGACTATCCGGCCGAGATTGCCGCCGTCATCTCCAGCAGGCCCGATGCGCCGGGTCTGGCGTGGGCCAAGGCGCAGGGCCTCCCCGCCCAAGCCATCGACCACAAGGCTTTTGCGTCGCGCGAGGCGTTCGACGAGGCCGTGCACCAGGCGCTGACCGAGGCGGGCATTGAGCTGGTGGCGCTCGCCGGCTTCATGCGCATCCAGTCGGCGGGGTTCGTGCAGCGATGGCAGGGACGCCAGCTCAACATCCACCCCTCGCTGCTGCCCCTGTTCAAGGGCCTCGACCCGCACAAGCAGGCGCTGGATGCAGGCGTGAAGGTCTCCGGCTGCACGGTGCACTTCGTGACGGAGGAGATGGACAGCGGGCCGATCGTGGCCCAGGCGGCGGTACCGGTTATCGATGGCGACAGCCCAGAGTCGCTCGCGGGCCGGATTCTTCGCGTAGAGCACAAGCTCTATCCACAGGCACTAGCGTTGGTCGCTGCCGGGCGGGCCAGAATTGAGGGCGGCCGGGTGCGGGTGGAAGGTGCCAACAGCCCAGAATCTGCGCTGTTTTCCCCGCAACCGTAGCGTTTGGTTAACGGCGGCCACACCGTGCCCCGAAAAGCACTTTCGCCGCAGGCTCACAGCTGGACAGCCTTTCCGGGCCGGTGCTACGACCCCACATAACCCTTGAAAAATAGAGGGACCATGGGAGGAGGAGCGCGCGTGCGGGCGGCGCCTGCGGCGCGGGGAGCCGTTGGCAATTCTGGCGCGGGCACATCGCCTCCGGAGCGCGACGAGATGAATGCCGCTCAATCCCATATCCATCAGCTCGGCGAGGAATCCTCGGTCTGGTTCACGCTGACGCCCCTGCTCAAGGGGCCCAGCAATCCGCTGACGATCCTGATGCTAATGGCGGACCGCTACGGCGGCGTCATCCCCGTCAACATGGGGACCCAGCGCATCGTGCTGCTCACCGCGCCGGAGCACTTCAAACGCGTGCTGGTCACCAAGGCCGACGACTACATCAAGTATTTCGACGGCCTGAAGCCGATCTTCGGCAAGTCGATGATCACCCATGACGGGGCGCTGTGGCAGAAGATTCGCATGCCGCAGCAGCCGGCGTTCCACCCGGACATTTTCGCCGAGTACATCCCATATTTCCTGGCCGCCATCCGCGCCAAGATGGACAACTGGGCCAAGCTCGCCAAGAGCGGCGATACCGTGGAGATGGTGGAGCAGACCTGGACGCTCGCCGCCGACATGATCTGCAAGGCGCTGTTCGACCGGGAGATGCCCTTCAACCCGCACTTCGTGTTCAAGTGCGTGAAGACCTACACCGACGTGATGAACCACAAGTCGATCCGGCTCAAGAAGGTGGCCGGCGAAGAGTTCGAGATCACGGAGGAGGACGCCGCCAAGGCCATGGACGTGTGGGCCGGCGTGCCGCCCGAGGTGTTCGCCGCCGACCCGCGCGAGCAGCGTGAGCGCACGCTCTTGAGGATGATCGAGGCGGCGGTGGCCGACCCTAGCATCCCCGAGTTCGACCAGCAGCAGGCCGTCGACGAGCTCAAGCAGTACCTGTGGGCCGGCACCGAGACTACCGCGCTGACGCTCGCCTGGGCCCTCTACGAGACGGCCAAACACCCCGAGGCGGCCGAGCGCATCCGCCGCGAAGGCGAGGCCACCTACGGCGACCGCGAGCCGACGGCGGCAGACTACTCGGCGCTCGCTTATACCCGCGCCGTGATCCAGGAGACCATGCGGCTCTATCCGCCGATCTGGATGCTGCTGCGCCAGGCGGCCAAGCCCGACGTGATCGACGGCAAGGAGATCCGCCCCGGCGACAAGGTGGCGCTGTTTGCCTACGGCGCCCATCACAGCCCGAAGTTCTGGGAGGACCCGGAGGCGTTTGTGCCAGAGCGCTGGCTCGGCGATGCCGCCAAGAAGCGCATCCCCTACACCTACCTGCCGTTCGGCGGGGGCAAGCGCTCGTGCATCGGCGGCGCCATGAGCCAGGTGGAGAACACGCTGGCGCTGTCGATCCTGCTCAGGCGCTTCCGGCCCGAGTACGTCGGCACCGAGCCGCCCGGCATCAACGCCACCGTGACGCTGACGCCGAAGGGCGGGCTGCCGTTCCGCATTCGGGAACTGAGCTAAAGTGGAAAGTTCGGCAGTCGTGTGAGCTATGCACGACCGCCGTTCAGCTCCTTAGTGGTGCCGAGTTTCATTTCTCGAACAGTGCAGCGGTAATGTTGCCCCGCGCGTGGAGGACACGCACCACAAGCAGAGTGTCTGCCGCGCCATATCACCGGCGCGCCGCGATGCGGTCCTTCAAACGGCCAACGACCTCATCGAGGGGACTCCCCTCTCCGCGATCCAGTGTGGCCAGCGCCTCGTCGAAAAGGGGCTTGGCCCAAGCATGATCGTCGGCTGCCACATCGATTGCCGCGTGGTGCGCCAGCACAAGCGTCTCAACCGCTTCCTCGATGGACCCGAAGTGTCCTTTGGCAACTTCTGCCTTGAGCCAAGCCTCGGTCTCGGGCTTCAACCTGACGTTCATTCGGCGAGATCCAAGCAGCGGGTTGTTTGCTTCTCTAGTGAGTTAGCCGAGTTTTTCCGATGCCACCATACATTGCTAAACTCGCCTAACATTCCTTGATATGGCAGCGCCGCCGTCCGCGTTTGGCAGAGGGCCTGTCGGGTTACGGGCTATCGCCCTAACCCGACCTACGCCAAATCAACCCGGCACCCGAGCGATGGCCTCCACCTCGAGCAGGAACTCCGGCCGCACCAGGCGGTCGATGACGAGGAGCGTATTGGGCGGGTATTTGCCGCCGGGGAACAGCTTCGGGAACAGGGCCGAGCGGGCCGACATCCAGGTCGGGATGCTGTCCGCGCTGGTGAGATAGGTGGTGAACTGCACCACACATTCGAAGTCGGCGCCGAGGTCCTTCAGGATGCCGCCGAGGTTGGCGAACACCTGCTCGACCTGGGCGGCGAGGTCGCCGGCGCCGACGATATTCCCCTTGGCATCGACCGCCACCTGGCCGGCGACGAACGCGAGCTCGCCCGGCGCCATGCGCGCCACGTGGCTGTACATGCCGGCCGGCGGCGGTGAGCTTGGCGGGTTGAGATAGGTGACACCGGACTTTGCCATGGGGGTTCCTCCAATTGTGAGCTGAGGGCTTCAACCGAAGCCCAGATGACACCCTCGACTGGTGGCCGGCTCAAGCCACCTCGACGACGTCTGAGACCTGCGAGGGCATCGACACGGTCTGATCGGGCTTGTCCCATGTGCCCAGTCCAAAGCGTGTGCTGCCGCTGCCGCTGATGTCGACGTCGGTGAAGCCAAGCTCGCTGAACTTGTCTGCCACCATGGAATTGCTGGCCCACGTCTCGAAGCCCGTCAGGGTGATCTTGCCCTTGTAGCGCTTGCCTTTCACCAGATTGAACTCCATAGGTGCGATGCTCCTGCTGTTCCACGACAGGCCGATCTGCGCGTCCTCCGACGAGGGACGCAGCACGGCGTCATCCTGCGGGCCAGGGGCCACCGGCCTGGTCCTGCCCTCGCGCACCATCGCGCTTCCGATCATCATCAACGCGATCGAGATGATGGCGACCGCAGCCACGAGGCCGAGCACCGCCCACTCCCAGCGTGACACCGGCACTGCAACGCCCCGATCCCACACAATCCGAGCAGCAACGACCACGGCCGCCGCGGCGAACAGAAAGCGGCCCAATCCCTCGATCGTGTGGCCGCGCCGGCGCGATCGCTCCTCCTCGTCCCGCAAGACCTCGCCGGGTTTGACCCCGCGGCTGGAAGACGACTTCTGCTGCTCCAACGCATCCCAGGTTTCCGCATCGACGATGCCGTCGCCGGACAGGCCGTGATCCATCTTGAAGTTCACCACGGCCATGTGCATCGCCCGGCTGAAGTCCTCGTCCATGACGAAGTCGCTGTAGCCGGCGTCGGCCAGCAGCCGCTTCGCCTCCAGAACGTCGGGGCCGAGGTCGCCGTACTGCAGCTTCGGCCTGCCGCCCATCATCGTTGGCCCGAGCGACCCGCCGATGCCGCGTGTCACCGGGTCCTTGCCCCAGATGCGCTGGGCCTTGGCAAAATTGTTGGTGCGATCGTCCAGCCCCAGCAGCGCGGTGTTGATGCGCTTGGTGACGGCCGAGATATTGTTCTGGTCGGCGAACTCATTGAGCTTGCCGCGGTCCCAATATCCTGCAGCGCTGATGAGCGCATTGACCGGGTCGGCAGCCAGATCGGGGTTGCCTTCCAGGTCCAGCCCGACCCGCTTGCCGATGTCGGTGTAGTTGTAGCGCCCGGTGAGCTGAATGAAGCCGCGGCCGCGATAGCGATAGCCGTCGCCCGGCTGGGTGTTGCCCAGCATTTGCGCCTTGCGCGGGCTGCCGAGACCATAGATGCGCTCGGCGAAGGTTTCTGGATGCCCCACCAGTCGCTGGGCCTCGCTGGCGGGAATGCCGAACACCTTGGTCATCTGCTCGGCCCGGTAGTTGAGGTTTTCCACCGTGCTCCGGAAGCCCCCCGAACTCGTGGGCGAGCTGCGCCATGAAGTGGCAGAAGCGCAGCTTGTTGGCGTTGATGCCGAAGCGCGTAAGCACCTCGTTGCCCCTGTCGCAGAGCGCTTGCACGAACTCGGGCTTGGCGTTGGGCGCGAACTGCTTGAACGTCTCGACGGTGAGAAGGACCGCCGGCGCTGGGCCCGACGGCTGAGCCGGTGCGGGCGCAGGCTGTGGAGCTGGCGCTGGCTGCGCAACAGGCGCTGGCTGCGGTTCCGGCGCTGGGGCCGGCCGTGGTTCAGGCGCAGGCTCGGCTGCCGGAGCGGGGGCTGGCTCGGGCTGCGGCGCGGGGGCAGGCGCTGCTGTCGCCTCGGGTGCCGGCGCAGGTTGCGGCTCAGGCGCAAGCTCCAGCGGGGGCGAACTCAGGTGCAGAACCTTCATTCGGTGGGGTCACAGGCGCCTCACTGGTTGCTGGCGACCGCGGGGGATCGGCGGGCGCTGCGGTGGCGAATACGCCGAAGCCCTGGGCTGCGTCGATGGCGGGTGAGAAGATGCCGTCGGCGGGGATGCCGTGGGCGGCCTGATACTCGGTGAGCTTCTTCTTGGTGCCCGAGCCGAAATAGCCGGTATCGGTCACCCCGAGCTTGGCCTGCAGGCGCTTGACCTCCTCGCCTTCGGAGCCGACGCGCAACCGGCCGAGCCGCATCTGCACTTCCTGGTCGTGCGTGGACACGCCCGACCGCACGGCAGCGGCGGCGATCGCGCATTCGGCGCCGGTAAAAAGCAGATAGTCGACCCGCGCGTTCTCGGGCAGCGACTTGAGCGTCGCCTGGAACAGAACCCACAAGCCCTCGGACATGCCGCCCTTGACGGTCTGGCATCCGAGCGAGGAGAAGGCGTTGTCGGAGTAGGCGCAGTGGATGTTGTCGCTCGGCGCGCAATGGTCCCAAGAATCCGTGAGATCGAACACCTGATCTCGCGTGGTGCGCAGGACGGTGGCAGGTCCGCTGTGGGCTCCGTCGGCGTCGCTCAGGCGCAGGGCGGGCGTGACCCAATGCGACTGGTTCTGCGGGGCGTGCGTGCCCTTCTTGTAGATGTAGCAGCCGGTCGGCAGCATGTTGTTCCTGACGCCGGATGCCATGTAGGCGTGCCAGGGCACGGTCGAGCCGGTGAACGCCGAGAACCGGCCGGTGGCGCGGAAATAGAAGCCGATCACGCAGCGGAAGGTCTTGTGGTCGGGGCGCGCATCCTCGAGCGGGATGCGATCGGTGTCCTCGATGCTCTCCGCGCCATGCAGCTTGCAGCCGCGCAAACCGAAGGCGATGACGTCGTTCTTGCCCTGCGGGCAATAGCGGTTGGCGGCGATCAGCAGCTCGAATTCCGCCTTGGCGACGTCGAAGGTCTTGTCGACTGAAAGATTGTCGCCGCCATCGACGAGGAGATGGCTGTAGCAGGCGCTCGCGCGGTCGCTGGCAGCCCAGGCCACGCCGCCGCCGATCGCTCGCGTAGCAGCTGGTGGGGCCTCGAAGATCTCGGCGTGGTAGTCGTTCTCCTCCTCGTGGGGCTGTGTCGCCAAGCCGCGCGACAGGGGGAATTCGGTGATGGTGCCGGGAGAGCGGTCGACCGCAAGCGCGGCGATCGTCGGGTCAACTTCAGCAGCAGAACCGCTAGCCATATGATCCCCCATCAAATTCTTTCACCCACTGGGGCCACCCTAGTCGCCGAGATCAGGCGGAGCAAGCAAGGGCGGCCCGTGCGATCGCGCCCGTAGTAGCTTGGCAATGTGGCATTGGTGATGCTGCAGGCGACAGCCGGTCGCCGCGAGAATGTCGGCAGAATCCGTCAGCCGACGGGACAATATTTGCGGGCGTCACGTCCGTCCCGAATTTCTGTCACGCAGTGCTGCGGAACGAGAGCGCGCTTCACGCCTCGGCGCGCAGCGGGCGCGACAGCAGCGCCTCGATCGCCTGCATCGACCGTCGCCTTGCCGCTGACGATGGCGTGCACTGCAAGAGAGATCGGCATGTCGATGCCGCGCTCGGCGGCGACCTTGGCAACGGCGGCGGCCGTGTACACGCCCTCCGCCACCGAGCGCCGGGCGCCGAGAATGGATTGCAGGGCCTGCCCCTGGCCCAGCGCGCGCCCGAGCGACATGTTGCGCGACTGCGGGCTGCCGCAGGTGAGCAGCAGATCGCCGAGGCCGGAGAGGCCCGTCAGCGTCTCCGCCTTGGCGCCGAGCGCCTCGCCGAAGCGTCGCAGCTCGGCAAAGCCGCGGGTGACGAGGGCCGCGTGCGCGCTGGCGCCGAGTCCCTTGCCCTCGACGATGCCGGCGGCGATCGCCAGCACGTTCTTCACCGCGCCGCCCAACTGCACGCCGATGACGTCGCTCGAGCGGTAGAGACGGAATTGCCGGTAGGCCAGCGTGTCGACCAGACGAGCAGCGAGGTTGTCGTCGGCGCACGCCAAGGTCAGCGCGGCGGGGAGACCGCGCACGACGTCGGCGGCGAAGCTCGGCCCCGACAGCACCGCCAGCGTGGCCTGCGGCAGCGCCTCGGCGACGACCTCGCCCAGTAGCTTGCCCGAGGCCTGCTCGAGGCCCTTGGCGCACAGGACGAGCGGCTTGGCCGGCGCGACGTGCGGCGCTAGCAGCGCGGAGACGGCGCGCACGTGCTGGGCCGGAGCCACCATCAGCAACACGTCGAGGGCGGCGAGTGCGGTTAAGTCGGCGGTGGCCTTCAGGCCGGGATCGAGCGAGACGCCCGGTAGGAATAGGGCGTTGGCGTGGCCGGCATTGATGCCGTCCACAACCTCGGGCTCGCGCGCCCAAAGGAGCGCGTCGCGGCCGGCCATGCGCATGGTCTGGGCGAGCGCCGTGCCCCACGCGCCTCCGCCAATGATGCCGACGCTGTTGAAACTCACGAGGATCGCCCCCGGGGTGTTGGGTGTCTGTTCTCTACCACGGGGGCTGAGCGCCGCAACCTGGCGCGCGGCTCATGCCTTGGCGCCCTGCTTGCCAGAGCCCAGCGCAGGGGTGGCATCGGGGTCGAGCGGCCAGCGTGCGCGTGCCGTAAAGTCGAGGCCGTCGGTCAGGCCGCGCGCCAGGCGCTCCGCACCCGCCCAGGCGACCATCGCCGCGTTGTCGGTGCAGAGCGCAGGTGGAGGAACGCTCAGGGCATAGCCGGCCTTCGCCGCGGTGCGCGCCAGCGCGCTGCGCAAGGTGGCGTTGGCCGCGACGCCACCCGCCACCACCAGATGCCGCAGGCGCAGGGCCGGATACTCGTCGGCTACGATCTCAATGGCCCGCGCCACGCGGTTCGCGACGCTGTCGGCCACCGCCAGCTCGAACTCGGCGCACAGGTCGGCGACGTCGCCAGCCGAGAGCGGTGCCAGCGCCTGCACGTGGTGGCGCACGGCGGTCTTCAAGCCGGCGAAGGAGAAATGCGGCTCGCTGCGCCCGAGCATCGGCCGTGGCAGAGGGAACCGGCCCGGGCGGCCGGTGCGCGCCGCCTGCTCCACCGCGGGGCCGCCGGGAAAGCCGAGCCCGAGCAGCTTGGCGGTCTTGTCGAAGGCCTCGCCCAGGGCGTCGTCGATGGTGGTGCCGAGGCGGGTGTAGCGGCCGACGTCGTGCACGACCACGAGCTGGGTATGCCCGCCGGACACCAGCAGCAGCAGGTAGGGCGGGCGGAGGCCTTCGGTCAGGCCCACGGTCAGGGCGTGCGCCTCCAGGTGATTGACCGCGACCAGGTCGAGCCCATGCACCAGGGCCAGGGCCTTGGCCGTGGTGACGCCGACCAGCAGTCCGCCGATCAGTCCGGGACCCGCCGTGACGGCAATGGCGTCGAGATCGGACCATTGCGCGCCCGCCTCGCGCATGGCCTGCGCGATGATGCCGTCGAGGCACTCGACATGGGCGCGGGCGGCGATCTCCGGCACCACGCCGCCGTACTGGCGGTGCTGCTCCCACTGCGCGCGCACGACATTGGACAGCACCTGGCCGCGGGCCTCGCCATGGCGTCGCACGACCGCAGCCGCGGTCTCGTCGCAGCTCGTCTCGATGCCCAGCACGAGGGTGGAGCGCGCCTCGGCGCCGGTGTTGGTTGAGGTTGCCATGGATGCTAAGGCTAGTGTGATGATCGAGAAATCCACATCATCGCGCTGGTCCAGGTGAGGGAACGGATTTCTCGATCTGAATCACACTAGCATCATGATTCTGCTAGTGTCCTTCAGATCGCAAAATTCGTTCAGAATTTTGCCGCACCCGGCGACGAATTTCGCGATCAGGACACTAGTCGCGAACGCCGACTTGAGGCCTATGGCGGCGCTGCGCTGCACGTCCGCCTAGCACCTGGAGAACGTCCCTTGCAAGCTCGCACGATCCGCATCGGCACGCGCGGCTCCCCGCTGGCGCTGGCGCAGGCGCGTGAGGTGGAGCGCCGGCTCGTTGCGGCGCATGGGTCAGGCGCGCTCGCCTGCCAGGTTTACCCCATCAAGACCACGGGCGACCGCGTCCAGGATCGGCCGCTATCGGAGGCCGGCGGCAAGGGGCTCTTCACCAAGGAGATCGAGGAAGCGCTGCTCGCCGGCGCGGTCGATATCGCCGTGCACTCGATGAAGGACATGCCGACCGAGCTGCCCGCGGGGCTGACGGTGAATTGCTTTCTAGAGCGCGAGGACGTGCGCGATGCTTTCATCAGCGCCAAGGCGAAATCGCTGGCTGAGCTGCCGCCGGGCGCGGTGGTAGCTACCTCCTCGCTGCGACGCCAGGCCCAGGTCAAGCATCTGCGCCAGGATCTCGCCGTCGTTCCCATGCGCGGCAACGTCGAGACGCGCCTGCGCAAGCTCGGCGAGGGCGTCGCCGACGCCACCGTGCTGGCGATGGCGGGCCTCAAGCGGCTGGGGCTCGCGGATCGCGCAACGGCGCCGGTTCCGGTCGAGCAGATGCTGCCGGCGGTGGCGCAAGGCGCCATCGGCATCGAGACGCGCGCCGGCGACTTGGAGCTGGCCGAGGTGCTGGCTCCCCTCAATCACGAGCCGACCGCGCTTGCCGTGACTGCCGAGCGCGCATTCCTGGCGCGGCTCGAAGGCTCCTGCCGGACGCCGATCGCGGCTCTCGGCGAGCTCGAAGGCGGGCGCTTCGTCTTCCGCGGCATGATCCTGACGCCCGACGGGCGCGAGGCGTACGCCACGCGCCGCGAGGGTCAGCCCGCGCAGGCCTTGCAGCTCGCCGAGGATGCAGCAGATGAGCTGCTGGCCAAGGCGGGGCCCGATTTTCGGCTGACGCTTTGAGACTTGGACACATGCCTCTGAGGGTGTTCGATGACAGACACCGCATCCCGACATGATGCCTGGCACGCGGGCGATCGCTATGAAGCCTACATGGGGCGATGGAGCCGCAAGCTCGCGCCTCAGTTTCTCGACTGGCTCGGTGCCGCTGAAAAGCTCGATTGGCTGGAGGTCGGCTGCGGGACGGGCGCGCTGTCCGCCGCAATTGTTGGGCGCTGCAATCCGCAAAGCTTGATTGCCATCGACCCGTCCCAGGGCTTCGTCGAGGCGGCGCGGGCAAGCGTGCCCGATCCGCGCGCCGAGTTCCGCACGGGAGACGCGCAGCAGCTGGCGCTGGATTCCCACAGCCGCGACATCGTGGTGTCGGCGCTGGTGCTGAACTTCGTGCCGGACCGGCCGAAGGCGCTGGCAGAAATGCAGCGTGTCACCCGGCCCGGCGGCACCGTTGCATTCTGCGTGTGGGACTACGCCGGCGGCGGGGTGGAGTTCATGCACGCATTCTGGAAGGCCGCAGCGGCGCTCGATCCTGCTGCCCGCGACCTGACAGAGGACAAGCGCTTTCCCTTCTGCACCAAGGAGGGACTGACGGACATCGCCAAGAGCGCTGACCTAACGCGCGTCGAATGCGTGCCGATCTCGGTGGCGACTGTATTCCGCGATTTCGACGATTACTGGCACCCGTTCACACTCGGTGCCGGGCCGGCGCCAGGTTATTGCGTCAGTCTCGAGCCTGAGGCCCGGCAGAGCCTGCAGGAAGAGCTGCGGCAGGGTCTGCCGCGGGGCGCAGACGGCTCGATCGCTTTCAGTGCGAGGGCGTGGGCACTCAAGGGGACCGTGGCGTGATGGCGCGCGCTTTCCGCAAACCCGGGTGCGCCGGCGAATGCATGTGAGCGGCCGGTGCGCGGCGCCTGCGTGACGTGAGCAGACGCAAACTCATTCAGCCATGAATGTCCGCTTCCGGAGCAAAGCAGGGCGTGTAACGCTCGGCCGAGGATCTCACCTTTTGACCCTGCCCAGACACACCTCCTTGGCTCGACGGGAGGTGAAGGGCACCGGCCGTCGAAAAGCACCATGGGCGCTTCGGGGTTCCACCTGATAACGCTGCGCCGCCCGTTCATGCGAACGTGTGAGCCTGGCAATCGCACGCATCATTGGCGTCAAGCACCGCACCGATCATCTTCGGAGCGAGTTTTCTGTTAGCCGGGCAAGCCGATTTGGCTGATGCCCACGGCAAGAGGCGGAGACCCGATGAAAATCAGATCTTCTGGAGAGAATGCAATGACCAGGCTCATCAAGACGCTTGCCGCAGTGGCGGCTGGCACCGTGCTTGCCACGAGCGCCTTCGCCCAGAGCGCGAGGGAGATCCGCGGCCCCACACCGTACCTCGCCATCGAGAACGAGCCCGCACCCAAACTGATCGTGGACCCCCCACTTCCCGAGGGGCTGGCCCAGGGCATCTTCTGGGCCCAGTACCGAGTGGAGAACGTGCGCATCGCGCCCGTGTTCGGGCCGGGCGCCCTGAAGGTATCTCCACGGGTTGGGCATCTGCACATAGCCGTCGATGACCTGCCTTGGTTGTGGGCGGACGCGAGTGACAACAACACCGTCGACATAGCGGGGCTGCCGCCCGGCCAGCACAAAGTGAAGATCGAGTTGGTCAACGCCGACCATCAGGTCTTCCCCGGATGCGCGACGTGCAAGCAGACGGTGACGTTCACGATCCCGGAGACTAAGTCTCGCGCACACTGAAGGTCGAAAATCTCTGCACGAGAACCGTGAGCGGCCAAAAAAGCTCGGAAGTTGCCTCCGCTGCGCAACCCAAGTCGGGCGCCGAGCAAGCCTCAGCAAGAGGGCGTGAAGGCGACGGCAGATAGCTGATGAACTCATCAGTACCGCCCCAGCCGAGACCTACCGTCACAACCGCGAGCCGGGCTATGGTGCTTCCGCCTTGGCGGCGGCAACAGCGTCCCTCCACGCCTCGCGAAGCTTGCCGATACGCTTTGCGCGCCGGCGCCCGCTGAACCAGCTGCTTTCCATCTTGGTCAGGTCGCAATGCAGCGCGCACTTTTCCTTTTTCTCGTTGCCCGTGCTGACCTGACAGCGCCGAACGATCCTGTCTTCGCTTCCCGCGCGAACGGTGTAATCAGAATCCTTCATATCAACCAAGTTCTTGGGTGCATAAGTGTCATACCTGCTTTCGTCTACCAGACAGAGCCTGCCCAACCGCTCCTTGACGCTCCAGTGGGCTCTGCCATCGATGATTTCCCCTTGCCCGGGTGCGGTGAGGACACTTCTGGTACTGCTGACTTCGCGGAGATGTTTCGGAATTGAGCGGATGGCCGGCCACAGGGTGCTGAACCACCAGCCCTTGTACGAGCGGAAGGCCGAGCACGCTGCGCATGGAAAGAAATGCTTCTGGATGTACTCCTCGTCGAACTGCAAGCTCGTGCTGTCTTGCACACGTGCCATCATCCAGACCAAGGCTTGGTCGGAAAGGCCGGTCTGCGCGTAGCCGCCGCCCACGTTGGCGTGCGCGCCGGCAAACCAGACCTGCTCCACCACCGGCTCCGGTATCTTGGGCGGCGGGGCATCCGGTGGCCGTATGCGCGGCACCCAGGCCGTGGCCGAGAACGCCCGCCGGCGCTCGTCAATGGCCATAGCGTGGAAGCCGTACTCGATGCGGCGGCCGATATGATTGTCGCTGAAGTTGCGGGTCCACGACGTGAGCCAACGCGCCAAGCCGCCGAAGCCGATGCCCCCGGGAATGCCGTATGAGCCGACCGTGTCCCAAACCGCCACGCACTTGATGAGCTTTCCGCTCGGGGGCGGGGGGTAGACTTTATCGTCGACGTTGAATTTTCGCTTGTGCTTCTCGCGACCCTTCTCGCTCTTCCTGTAGTGCGCCCAAAGCTTCTCGACCTCACCGAAATTCGAAACCTTGGGAATTCCGCCGATCGCGCCAATGACCCCGGCAAGCGCGCGCGCTGTATAGGCGCCGCGCGAGAAGCCGAAAATGTAGATCTCGTCGGGTTCGCCTCTTGGCGCGCCATCGACGTCCGGAGTGCCGTCGTCATAGTTGAAAGAGAGAAACGTAAGGCCGCGCTGGACGTTGCTCCTCACGCCTGCGCCGAACACGCCGCCCAGGATTTGATCCACCTTGCCGCCGCTGCCGACCCCGGAGTTGTAGTAGACGATCTGCGGCACGCCATCCGAGCCAAAGGCCTTTACCGCCTGCCCCACACGCACCACGTTGGTGGCTTCATCGGGGTTGGCGAGCGTATTCCAGGTACCGTCGAACAAAAGGACCAGGCGTTTCATTCGGCATCCCCCCAACTGACGCAATACGCAAGCGAGGCTTAGGCCTCGCAGTATGGAAGTGGACCCTAGCACGGCCAGCGCCCAAGCATTGTGGCGCACGCCGCATCCGGGAAATCCGACACCGAAGCGTTGGCGGGCGCCGGGAAACCTGCTTAGCTCGATCGAGGAGCGGCGAGGCGCCCCTTTTGACGGCGGCGCCTCGTGTGCGAGCGAAAGCTGTGCGAATTCATGCGCCTGCTCGTCACCAGGCCTGAGCCCGATGCCCTCAAGCTCGCCGGCGTGCTGGAAGAGCTGGGCCTAGAGGCAACGGTGGAGCCGCTGCTCAGCGTCTCGTTCGAAGGCACCGACCCGATCGAACTCGACGGCGCCCAGGCGCTGATCGCCACCAGCCGCAACGCGCTGCGTGCCTTGAAGGCGAGCCCGGCGCTCGCCGAGGCCCGGGCGATGCCGCTGTTCGCCGTCGGCAAGGCGACCGCCGCCGAGGGCCGCGCGCTAGGCTTCGAGACGGTGGTGACGGGGGCCGGTACCGCCGCCGAGCTCGTCGGGCACATCGTCTCGGCGCTCGATCCGGCGAACGGCCTGGTGGTGCATCTTGCCGGCGACACGCTGGCGGTGAACCTCGAGACCGAGTTGGAGGCACACGGATTCCGCGTGGTGCAGCCGGTTGTCTATCGCATGCTGGCAGAGCGCGCGTTTTCCGCAGAGGCCGTCGAGCAGCTCGCCACGGGCGAAATCGAGGGTGTCATCCTGATGTCACCGCGCACGGCTGCCGTGTACGCCACCCTCGTGCGCAAACACGGTCTGGTTGCGACCATCCGCCCGCTGCCGCATTTCTGCCTGTCGCAGGCGGTAGCGCGGCGTCTGGAGCCGCTGGGCAGCGTCCGTACCGAGATTGCAGAGGCTCCGCGACTGGAAGAATTGCTTGCCCTTATCGAGGAGGCCGCGGCACAATCGGGGGGCTAGCGAGGGGTGGGCGGCCAAATCGGCCAAGGTATTGGTGGATTTCGTTAAGGCGAAGCAGCGAGCTTGCAAGGCGCGCCGCCACCTTGTGCTCGGGATCTAGCAATGACCGACAACAAGAAGGACGACCCCGGCAAGGGCCCAGTGTGGCCCAGCGATCGGCGTCCGCACGCCACCATCGATGCGCAGGCAACCGAGATCGGCGGCGGCAAGCCCAAAGGCCGGCGCCGGCTCGGCGCTGCCGCCGCCGCAGGCCGCCAAGCCGGACGCTGCGCGTTCCACTTTCGCGGGCCGCCTCGCCGCGGCGGGCGAGCTTTCGCGCCGGGCTGCGGGCAGCAACAGCTTCCTCTCGCATATCGCAGCGGGCGTGGCCGGCGCCGTGCTGACGCTGATCGCGGCCGCTTTGTTCGGGCTGTTCCCGCCGGGCGATGGCGGCGACACGCAGGGCTCGAGCGACATCGCCAAGCGGCTCGCCGCATTGGAGCAGGCCGCGCGCCAGCGGCCCACTCCTGCTGCGGGTGACGTAGTCGCAAAGTTCGCTGCCACCGACAATCGGATCAAGAGCCTCGAAGACCAGGCCCGCGCCATCTCTGCGCTCAGCGCCGCGCAAGCGAAGCTGGCAGCTGAGATCAAGGCGCTCGATGCCCGCGGCGGCTCTCCCGAGCTCGTCGAGCGGCTGGGCAAGATGGAGGCGGCGTTGGCGCAGGCTTCCACCGGCGATCCCGCCGCGCGCGGTGCGCCGGCCGTGGCCGTCACCGCCAAGCTCACCGATATCGAAAAACTCGCCGGCGAAGCCCTGGAGGCGGCCAAGTCGGCCTCCTCGCGCTCCGATCAGGAGCTGGCGGTCGTGAAGACGGAAGCGGTCAGGCTCGCGCAGCGCTTCGACGCGCTGAAAAGCGATGTCGACACGCGGCTGAAGGGTGCCGCCAAGTCCGCCGAGCTGACCCCCGTGCTCGCCAAGCTCGCTGCCTTCGAGCAGGACCTGCAGCAGTTTCTCAAGGGCGAGGGCGAACGCAACACTAATGCGCAGCGCGTGCTGCTGACGCTTGGAGATCGCCAACCTCAAGCGCGCCATGGATCGCGGCGATCGCTACGCGCCGGAGCTCGACAGCGTGCGCAAGGTTGCAGGCAATACGCTCAATCTGGCGCCGCTCGAACGCTACAGCCTGGAAGGCGTGCCGACGCTGCCGGCGCTGACACGCGACTTCCGCCGCGTCGCCAACGCCGCCATCGATGCGGAAGCCGAGCCCGCCGACGCTTCCGTGTGGGAGCGGCTGCTCGCCGGCGCAAAGTCGATCGTGCGCGTGCGCAAGACGGGCCAACCCAGCGACGACATGAGCGCGGAAGCCGTGGTCGGCCGCATGGAGGCCGCACTCAAGGAAGGCCGGCTTGGCGAGGTGCTGGCGCAAGGCGCCAAGCTGCCGCCGAAGTCGGCGCTGGCAGCCGAAGACTGGCTGCGCAAGGTGCAGGCGCGCTATGCGGTCGACCAGGCGGTGGCCGAAATCGAGACGGCGCTGAAGGCCACGCTCGCAGCCCGCGCGCCCGAGCCTGCGACGGAGCTCAAGCGATGATCCGCCTCGTCCTGTTTCTTCTCGTCATCCTGGCCGTCGTCGTCGGCCTGCACTGGCTCGCCGACCGGCCGGGCTCCATCACTGTCGAGTGGCAGGGCTATGTGGCCGATACCAGCGTCTTCCGCGCGCTCATCATTCTGGCCTTCGTGATGGCAGCGGCGCTGGCGGTCTCGTCGCTGCTGCGGCGGGTCTGGCGCAGCCCAGCCGCCATGGGCCGCTACTTCTACCGCCGCCGGCAGCAGCGCGGGCTCGATGCGCTGACCAGCGGCATCATCGCCGTCGGCGCCGGCGACCGCGCGCTTGCCATGCGTTATGCCTCCCAGGCTCGCAAGGCGCTGCCGCACGAGCCGCTGACGCATCTCTTGCGGGCGCAGGCGGCCCAGATCGGCGGCGACCGCGCCACCGCACGGCGCATCTTCGAGGCGATGCTGGCCTCCCCCGACACCGAGCAGCTGGGGCTGCGCGGTCTGTTCCTGGAGGCCGAGCGCGAAGGCGAGCACGAGGCGGCCCGCCAGTTCGCCGAGCGGGCGCTGCAGAAGAACGCCAAGCTCGGCTGGGCGGTGGAGGCCCTGTTCGATCTCAACTGCCGTGCCCAGGACTGGCAGGCGGCGCTGGATACGCTCGAGGTCGCGCGCCGCCAGCGGCTGATCGAGGCCCAGCCCGCCAATCGCCGCCGCGCCGTGCTGCTCACCGCGCTCGCCCAGCAGGCCGAGGACGGCGCCGCCGACAAGGCGCTGCCCCTGGCGCAGGAAGCGCACAAGCTGGCGCCCGACCTGGTGCCCGCCGCCGCCGTCGCCGGGCGCATCCTTGCTGCGCGCGGTTACACGCCACGGGCGGCGCGCGTACTGCTCAAGACCTGGCGCATCGCCCCGCACCCCGACCTCGCCGCGGCTTATGCCTATGCCCGCCCCGGCGACAGCCCGCGCGACCGCCTGGCGCGTGCGCGGCACCTGGCGCGGCTGACGCCCAACCATCCCGAGGCGCAGATCGCGCTCGCCATCGGCGCCATCGAGGCGCGCGAGTGGGACGAGGCACGCGCCGCGCTGGCGCCGCTGATCGAGGATCGCCTGACGCCGCGCGTGTGCACCCTGATGGCGCGCATCGAGGGCGAAGAGAGAAGCGACGCCGGCCGCGTGCGCGAGTGGCTGGCGCGCGCGGTAACGGCAGCGCGCGATCCCGCCTGGACCGCCGACGGCGTCGTCTCCGACCACTGGGCGCCGGTGTCGCCGGTCACGGGCGCGCTCGACGCGTTCCAGTGGCGACAGCCCGTGGAGGCGAGCAGCGCGGCGGCGGCTTCCCTTGCCGCGAAAGTGGAAGCGCTGATCGCTCTCGGCACCGAACAACGCGTGACGGCGGCTGCTCCCCGCCAGCCTGCTCAGACAGCCACGCCCACCACCATCGAGGTGCACGAGCCCCTCCCGCAGCCACCGCCCAAGGTGCTGCCGGCCAGGCCTGCTGCTGCCGCCGACGAGGTCATTCCGCTCACTGCGATCAGCGTTGCCGAGCCCGACGCGGATGCCCCCCGTCCGCAGCGCCAGCCGGCACCTCCCGCGGCCGCCAAGCCGCGTGCGGCGCCGAAGCCCAAGCCTGCGCCGCCTGCTCAGCCGGCCGCCCGCAAGCCGGTGGAGGCCAAGGTGTTCGTTCCCCCGCATGCCCCAGACGATCCGGGTCTCGAGCCGCTGGAGGGCGACGGCCTCACCGTCTATCCGACCTCCGGGGCCAAGGCGTGAGCCGATCGGCATTGCGGCCGAAAAGATCAGGCCGCACGCTAAAAAAAAGGCCGGGCACAGCGATGGCGGCCTGGAGCGCCAGCAAGACGTCAGGTCTTGGCGCAGGAGCAGGAGCGCACTCCCCTGGCAGGGCCTTGCCGGTTCTGACCATCGGCTCGCGGCTACCCACAAAGGAAGCACCCCCGAACGCGCAACTTTCGGGGGTGCCATACTTGGGGAAACGGGACGTGCGGGGTGCCATTTCCCCCTCACCAACAATTTAAAGCTTTAGCACAGTGTGGTTTCCAACCGATGAAGCGCTGGCGGACCTTCCGCATACCCAGCACCGACGCGGTTCCCATCAACCAGAGCCCTTGTTCGGTTGCCTCGGGCGCCCACGCCTTGGCCGCATGCCGGTGTGCAAGGAGGAGGTGGCGCCCGTAGATGGGGATGTTTCGACTGCCGATGATCCGCCTGATGTCCTGAAAGAGCGGTGATTACTGGGACTCAGCCATGCATACTCACCCGGTGATGGAATAGTACAGACCATGTAGCGTTGTACGTGGCGGTTGATCTGCCTCCCGCACCGGCGGGTCAGTCGTGGGGCTTCTCATTCGTGAGGTGCCCCTTTTTGTTGGCGCACACATGTGTCTCTGCGGCCATGGTTGTCCGACAACTTTTCTGCCTCTGTTGCGCCGGAGCGGCGGCAAGCCGGCAGGACTTAGATGCCTGCTGGGCCCGGTGCGGGACGGCCGCCGTTCTCCATCACCTTGAAATACGCAAATCATGCTTCGATAGGCGACCGAGATTTGGTGTTTTTTGCCCCCGAATATTGAACGCCCTGCGCGAGAGCTGCAGCAGCTGAGGCGGGCTGCGGCCGCGATGGTACTCTTTGGCGTCACGCCGCTTCCGTCAGGGTCTTGCCTCGGCGCGATCAGCGAGTTGCTCATAGGTCTCGGCGACAGCAACCATCCTGCGCTTTGCTTCCCCGTCCTTGAAAGTCGCCGCAATGGCTCTCACTTCTGCAGCCCACTTCCGCCATTCGGCCGGATTGTTAGTCAGGTCGCGAGAGAAAAGGGTCACCGGCACTAGCCTCACGTAGTCATCTGGAAGCGATAACCAGCGAGCGTACGGTACCGTACCATGTCTGGCGAGACATGATGTGGGTTTGATGGCCGTCTCATGCACCCACGTTTCTGTGATGCACGGCGCTGCCGACCACTGAGCGCTCATGTAGTCGGTCCATAGCCCAACAACTGGGATGATACGTCCCACTCCACGGACACTTGTTTGCCTTCCGACGACAAAGCTCAGGAAGAAGTCGCTCCACAAGGCTGCTCTCGCCCCGATGCAATCGAGACTGCTCGCTTGGACTTGGTCAGAAAATGACAGTTCTCGGCTAGCCGTCGTTCGGCCGAACGTAGGCGCCGTTGGAGCTACTCTCCAACGCTTCGCGGTCCACGATGGTTATGACGCCGCGTTTGTGAGAGATGAGCCCCGTACGCTCAAGCCCCTGGAGTGCAACCGTCACGCCGGATCGGCGCACACCAAGCATGATGGCAAGGAACTCATGGGTAAGAGACAACGCGCTGTCATCAGTGCGGTCGGCCGCCATCAGCAGCCATCGCGCCAATCGCTCCTCGATCTTGCTGCGGCCATTGGCGAGGGCGGTCTGCGTGGTCTGGATCAGGAATGCGTGCGCGTAACGCAGTAGGACCTGGTGCAGGGCAACACTCGCGCCGATCGCCTCGCGTAGATTGCCGGCCGGCATGCGCAGGCCGCTGCCGGCAATTTGCATATAGGTTTCGTGCACTGCACGCCCATCGCCGTTGAGCACAACCGACAAGCCGGTCATGCCTTCGCGGCCGATCACGCCAACCTCGATGGCATGCTGACCGTTGGCAACCACCGAAGCCATGCCTGTCTCAAGGAAGTAGACCTGGGCAACCTTCTTGTTGCGCGCTTCAAGCTGCCTGCGGACGGGCAGATCGACCGCTACCAGATGAGGCTCAAGCAGGCGCAAGTCGGGGCGCGCAAGCCGCGACAAAAGGTGATTGGACGGCATGGCATCTTTCGGCGTGCGCAACACGCCAAAGTGCCAGAGGCAGACGACCTATTTGATGCCGGTCGAGATGACCCGAGCTGTCGATCAATCCTTAAGCGTGCAGCAAGAGCGATGATCGACTTGGAAAGGTCGTGCCCGCCGTGCGAAGGCGGACCGATGCTGCAGTGCTGAAATACCTAGTCCTGTGCCATGGCTGGGTCAAACGGAGGGTGGATCGCTGCGATTATCCCGTTCTTCCAAATCCATCATTGAACCGCGGCGCTGCGCGATGAACCGTGGCGCTACAGGCTCGCCAAGCACGTCCGGTGGGCCCCCTGGTCCCCGCTAGTTGTGACGCCCACGCTCGGTATACTTTGCTACCAGCGCTTTGGCGGCAGCAATCAGCCTGGCGCCGTCGATGCCGACGCGACCCACCTTGGTCGTCCAGGCTTCGTTGATCGACTGGGTCGCCTCGACCCATGCATCGTAGTCTTCGTTCTTGACGAAGGTGACGACGCCGCCCGCAGCAGCGAAGTCCTCGCGTCCGATCTGCTCGATATCGTCCCATGTCCGTCCGAATTCAGCAGAGAGCGAGGCGCCGGAATGCGCGTCGATCACCTTGCGCAGTTCCTCGTCGAGGCTCGCGTACGTCTGCTTGCTCATCGCCAACAGGAAGACCGCCGTATACAGACCGCGATGGCCCGCAAACTCGGTAACGTGGCTGATCGCGTCAGTGAGTTTCAATGTCGGAATGACCTCGTAGGGGAACAGCGCACCGGCAATGGCGCCTCCGCGCAATTGCTCGAGGACCTGCGGGGCCGGGATCAGTCTCGGCTCGGCGCCCACGCTGCGGAACGCCTCCCCGATTACCACGGAGGGAACGCGCAGGACACGGCCGGCCGCGTCCGCGGGTCTCAGCATCGACTCGTCCCGGCTCAGGATGACGCCGCTGGGATGGCACCAGACGGCGAGCACGTGCACGTTCGCCAAGTCCTCGCGCGCGTACCTCTCATAGAACTCGTAGAGCGCCTGGCTGGTGGCGCTGGCCCGGGACGAGGCGATCCATGGCAGCTCGAACACCTCGAGCCGGGGGAACTTTCCCGGCGTGTAGCCGGGAAGGGTCCACACGATGTCGACCCGATGCTGCTCGACCTGCGCAATCAGCTCCGCCGGCTTGCCGCCGAGCTGCATGGCGCCGGTGACCGCGATGCGGAGTTGGCCGTTCGATGCCTGAGCGATCCTGTTTGCCCACGGCAGGAAGATGTCTCGGTGCTGTGGCGATTTCTCGGGCAGGAAATGGTGGAACCGGAGCAAGCGCTCTTGCGCGACCGGCGCCGGCAAAGGCCACAGGAAGAACGCGGCGAGCAGACCGGCCGCTGCCGCCAGACACTGGCGCCTTTGCCATCTGCGCGAGCCATCGATGGCGTACGCGTCTGCAGGCGAACGGACCGTCATGGCCGGCCTTCCTCAGCACCAGAAGCCGCGGCAGCCCTGCACAAAATTTCACGACCGCACCGGGTGCCGAACGGCTCCTTGCGGCGACAGATATGCACGAAACCATGGCATAAATCGATGGATGTCCAAACTATCTCAAGGTTGCGGTTTCATTTTGCTCGTCCGCAGCTGGCACACCTCGACAGTATCGCCGTGCCGAGGCGTACCGGGGCAAGATGCGCCCAAACCTCGGTCACAACAGCAGGACCGCCAGCCGCTCATTCAACCAAGTGGTTGACTATCTGAAAGCGCGCGCCTATATTCAACCACATGGTTGAATTAGAGACGCCTCAGCTGGATGCCGTCTTTCACGCCCTCGGCGACGCCACGCGCCGGCGGATGCTGCGCGAGCTCGCCGAGCGGCGAACGAACGGTGGGCCAGCTCGCGGAACCCTTCGCGATCTCGCTCGCGGCCGCCTCCAAGCACATCAAGGCGCTGGAGAACGCCGGGCTGATCCGTCGCGAGGTGCGCGGCCGCACCCATCTGTGCCGCCTCGACCCCGGACCGCTCGCCAGCGCCCACCAGTGGCTGAGCTTCTACGAGCGCTTCTGGACCGACCGTCTGGATGTGCTCGAACGGCTCCTCCGCGAGGAGGACGCACGCAAATCCCCCACCCCGAAAAAAGGAGACGACCAATGACCGAACTCGCGACCCTGGACGCCTATGGCGTGCTGACCGAGCCTGCCACGTTGAAGATCCAGCGCCTTCTGCCCGGCCCGATCGAGCGCGTCTGGGCCTATCTCACCGAGAGCGAGCTGCGCCGCCAGTGGCTGGCGGCGGGCCAGATGGAGATGAAGGTCGGCGCGCCCTTCGAGCTCGTCTGGCGCAACGACGAGCTGACCAACCCGCCCGGCCAGCGGCCGCCCGGCTTCGCCGACGAGCACCGGATGCAGAGCCGCATCACCGAGCTCGATCCGCCCCGCAAGCTCGCCTTCACCTGGCAGAGGCAGCGGCGACGTCTCCTTCGAGCTGGAGCCGAAGGGCAACGAGGTGCTGCTCACCGTCATCCATCGCCGCCTGCCCGACCGCGCAACCCTGCTGAAGGTCGGCGCCGGCTGGCACATGCACCTCGACGTTCTGGTCGCCCGCGCGACGGGCAAGGAGCCGGAGCCGTTCTGGGACGGCTGGAGCCGCCTGCAGAAGGAATACGACCGGCGGCTGCCGGCCTGACATCGGGCCCGTTCGTTGCCCCTGATCCCACGCTGACGCTGCAGCAAGAGGGCTGGAGACTCGGGCTAGCGGATGAGCTTTGGACCTGGTCCGAAGGAGGACATCGCAATGAAGACACCCCCGATCGTGTCGCCGCAGGAGTGGGAAGCTGCGCGCGAGCAGCTGCTCGTGAAGGAGAAGGAGTTGACCCGCGCCCGTGACGCGCTGGCCGCCGAGCGACGGCGGATGCCGTGGGTGGCCGTGGAGAAGGCATACGTGTTCGACGGGCCCGAGGGCAAAGCGAGCCTGCTCGACCTGTTCGAGGGCCGCCGTCAGCTGATCGTCTACCGCGCCTTCTTCGAGCCCGGCGTGCACGGCTGGCCGGAGCATGCCTGCATCGGCTGTTCCCTGGTAGCCGACCAGGTCGCCCACCTCGCCCATCTGAACGCGCGCGACACCACGCTCGTGTATTCGCCTCGCGCGCGCCGCAGGCCGACATCGCGCGCCTGAAGGCGCGGATGGGCTGGGAAATCCCCTGGTACACCATCACCGACAGCTTCGACGCCGACTTCGGCGTGGATGAATGGCACGGCCACAACGCGTTCATCCGCGACGGCGAGCGCGTGTTCCGCACCTACTTCATCAACAGCCGCGGCGACGAGGCGATGGGCACCACCTGGAGCTACCTCGACATGACGGCGCTCGGGCGCCAGGAGGCGTGGGAGGACTCGCCGGAGGGCTACCCCCAGAGCCGACCGTACAAGTGGTGGAACTGGCACGACAGTTACGTCCCCGACGCCGCGCCCGACCCGAAGTGGGTCGAGGTGTCGGACGCCGGAGAGGCCGCCTTCCGGAAACGGGACGAGGCGTAGTCGCAGGAGGGAAAGCATGAGCGATGGTCGGATCGGCGGACGCGCCTGCGACGCGAACCGTCATTATGGCGGCACCGCCGACTCGCTCGGCGCCGCCGACTGGCTGAGCCTCGCGGCCGCACCCGCCTTCGCGATGATGGCGCTGCTGACTGTGGCTCATGGGCGGCGGCCCGGCGGACATCCTCTGCTCGGCCGCGCAAGATGCGTCGCCGCTGAGCGGAATGATCGCGATGTACCTGCTGATGAGCGTCTTCCATTTGGCGCCTTGGCTGAAGTTGATCTCCCGCCGGCGAAGAGTGCCCGCCGGTCCTACCAAGGCAATTTGGCCGCTTCGCTCTCGCCTTGAAGGCCGCCTCTGATAGGTCCACATAGGTATCGATGGCCGGCCGTTTGCGCTGTCTTCGTGCCAACCGGCCGAGGGCCCGCATGGGCCGACGCACCCCTATGGGCCGACGCACAGGCCAACACGGGAGCCGAGCACGCGATGGAACTCGACGCCCTCAGCCTCGCCCGGCTGCAGTTCGCCTTCACCGTCTCGTTCCACATCTTCTTCCCGGCCTTCACCATCGGGCTTGCCAGCTATCTGGCCGTGCTCGAAGGCCTATGGCTCTACACCGGCCGCAACGTCTTCCTCGCCCTCTTCAACTACTGGAAGAAGATCTTCGCCGTGACGTTCGGCATGGGCGTCGTGTCGGGCATCGTCATGAGCTATCAGTTCGGCACCAACTGGAGCGTGTTCTCCGACAAGGCCGGCCCCGTGCTCGGCCCGCTGATGGGCTACGAGGTGCTCACCGCCTTCTTCCTGGAGGCCGGCTTTCTCGGCGTCATGCTGTTCGGCATGGAGCGGGTCGGCAAGCGTCTGCATTTCCTCGCCACGCTGATGGTCGCCGCCGGGACCTTGATGTCGGCCTTCTGGATCCTGGCCGCCAACAGCTGGATGCACACGCCAGCGGGTTACGCCGTCAACGCGGCGGGCCAGTTCGTGGCGACCGACTGGTGGGCCGTGATCTTCAACCCGTCGTTCCCCTACCGGCTGGTGCACATGGTGCTCGCCGCCTACCTGACGACCGCCTTCGTGGTCGGCGCGGTGGGCGCCTTCCATCTCCTCGCCGATCGCGCCAACGAGGGCGCGCGTGTGATGTTCTCCATGGCCATGTGGATGGCCGCGATCGTCGCGCCGATCCAGGCGGTGGCCGGCGACCAGCACGGCCTCAACACGCTGAAGTACCAGCCGATCAAGATCGCCGCCATGGAGGGGCACTGGGAAACGGCCGCGGGCCAGGCGCTGATCCTGTTCGGGTGGCCCGACATGGCCGCCGAGACGACGCGCTACAAGATCGAGATACCGAAGCTCGGCAGCTTCATCCTCACCCATGACTGGAATGGCACAGTGAAGGGCATGAAGGCTTGGCCGGCCAGCGAGCGGCCGAACTCGCCCCTCATCTTCTGGACCTTCCGCATCATGGTCGGGATCGGCTCGCTGATGATGTTGACAGGCTTCTGGAGCCTGTGGCTGCGCTGGCGGCGCCGCCTGTACGAGAGCACGTATCTGCTGCGGCTGGCGGTGGGGATGGGGCCGTCCGGCTTCCTCGCCGTGCTGGCCGGCTGGATCACCACCGAGTCCGGGCGCCAGCCCTACACGGTCTACGGGCTGCTGCGCACCGCCGATTCCGCCTCCCCGATCGATGCGGCAGCGGTCGCCTCGTCGCTGGTTGCCTTCATAATCGTCTACTTCCTGGTATTCGGTGCCGGCACATACTACCTGTTGCGCCTGATGCGCCGGCCGCCCGACCTGTCGGAGCCCGACATCGAGACAGGCGTGCCGACGCGCGCTGCCGGCATCACGCCGGCGCCGGCGCTGGGGCGATGAGGGTTCACGCCGGCCAGTCGATGCGCCACTGAAAGCTGGGCAGCGGCACTGCTCGTCCGCCGCCGTTATTGACAACGCCCCCGGCGTTTAGCGTTATGAGCGAAACGGCTCGAAGCCGAACACCTTGGGGGGATCGCCATGCTCACGCGCCGCAAGACCCTGCTCGGACTGGGTGGACTTGGATTGGCATCGCTGCCGTACGCGGCAACCGCTCAGCAGGGCCGCAATGTCCGCCTGGTCGTTCCGGCGGCGGCCGGCGGCAACATCGATGTCATCGGCCGGCTCTACGCCGATCGCCTCAAGGACACGCTCGGCCAGACCTGGGTGGTGGAAAACCGCGCCGGCGCCAACAACACGCTGGGCGCCGCCGAGGTGGCGCGTGCCGCGCCCGACGGCACGACGCTGCTGACCAATGCCGACATCCATCTCATGGCACGGTACGTCATGCGCCAGGTGCCCTACGACCCGGTGGCGGACTTCTCGCCCATTTCGCGGCTGGCCACCTCGCCCATGCTGTTCGTCGGCCACCCCGCCAAGACCCCCGCCGACCTCAAGGCCCTCGCCGCCGACATGCAGGCTGCCCCCGACAAGCACACCTACTCGAACTCCGGGCTCGGCGCGATGGGCCACCTCGCCAGCGCGGGTTTCAACAACCGCATCGGCGTCAAGGCGGTCATCGTCACCTACCGCGGCACGGCGCCCGCCCTCACCGACGTCATCGGCGGCCAGACCACGCTGATGGTCGCCCCGCTCGGCAGCGCCTTGCAGCAGGTGCAGGCCGGGACCTTGCGCGCCTTCGCGGTGATGTCCGAGCAGCGCGCCCCGCAACTGCCGTCCGTGCCGACGGCCGCCGAAGCAGGGTTCCCGGGGCTCAACTTCATGCTCTGGTACGCGCTGTGGGGCCCCAAGGGCATGCCGCCCGACCTCGTGACCCAGCTCAATGCCGCCGTGCAGGCAGCCTCCAAGCACCCCCAACTGGTCGAGAGGCTCAGTGCGCTAGGCGCCGAGCCCGTGACCGAGACAGCCGCGGCCTTCGCGAGCTTCCTCGCCGCCGAATCGACGCGCAGCGCCGAGATCGCCAAAGTCGCCGGCATCACGCCGCCGGAGAATTGAGAGCGCTCTATGATCGCCGATCCCGCCCTGATTATCGATCTCGTCGCGGCCAATCACATCCTCTACGACCACGGGGTCGTCGATGCCTTCGGCCATGTCAGCGTGCGGCACGACAAACACGCCGACCGCTTTCTGCTGGCGCGCAACATGGCGCCCGGCAGCGTGACGGCGGGCGACATCCTCGAATTCCATCTCGATGGCTCGCCCGTGGATGCGAAGGGCCCGCGACCCTATCTCGAGCGGTTCATTCACAGCGAGATCTACGCCGCGCGTCCCGATGTCATGGCCATCGTGCACAGCCATTCGCATTCGATCGTGCCGTTGTCCATCTCCGCGCAGCATCGCCTGCGCGCGGTCTCGCATATGGCGGGCTTCATCGGTGTGGAAGCGCCGCTGTTCGAGATCCGCGACGCCGGCGGCCCCGCCACCGATCTGCTGATCCGTTCGCCGGAGCTCGGTCGCGCCCTGGCCAAGTCGCTTGCCAACAGCAACATTGTCGTCATGCGCGGACACGGCTCGACGGTGACGGCCCCGTCGCTGCCGCTCGTCGTGTATCGCGCCGTCTATGCCGAGCTGAACGCGCGCTATCAATCCGAGGCCATGCGGCATGGCCCGATCGTGGCCCTCACCGCCGAGGAGGCTGCCGCCTGCGCGGCCTCGACCGAAGGTCAGGTGCATCGCCCGTGGGAACTGTGGACGCGGCAAGCCGCCGAGCGGCGCCGCGCAGGCTGAGCCGCCGCGGGGCCGAGCGGCACCGGCTCGACGCAGCCGAGCGACCGCCATGCAGTCGACCGTGGCGCGGATGAAAGAAGCCCTCACGGCGCGGGTGCGCCGCGTAGAGAGAAGCCGGGAGAGTCGAGCTCTAGAAGTCCGTGACCGACGGCCAGCGCTGCCAGGAGTAGTCGGCAGCAAGCGCACCGTTGGCGTCGCCCGGCTCGATCCGCAAAACCCTCGCTGCACGCGTCAGGTCGACGGCTGCAACGACGGTCGCTTTGGTGGCGGCGGCCTGCGACTTGCGCGTGTCCACCGCGTAACCTGCAACGAAGCCCAGCGCGAAGGCGCCCAGCCCCATTGCCACAGCATATCTGTGCATTTTGGTTCCCTCCAATCCGTGTGCGCAGGATGGCGGGCAGCCCCTTAATGTGCGCCAAATTTGCACTTAATTTACGCCGTTTGGTAAATGAGTGGTTAGCGGACAGAGCCCGGACCCAGCCCCACGACGTGGGCGCCAGACCGAAGCCGGGCCGTGTGTCGATTTCGTCCGCTGCTCGAGACGCGTCAGTTGTACGTGCGTGCGCGCTGCGTCGCTGGCGCGAACGCTTCGCCAATCGACGCCCGTTCGGAACCGAGCGGGCATCATCGCCGTTCCTGCAGCGGGGAGCCATGACACGGCACACGCGATCTGCCTGGCTATTCTCGGCGGCGCTGGCCTGCTGTTCGCTTGCGACCGATTGCCTGTGATACGATAGGCCATGATCGACCTTGCCTTCATCTGGGCAGCGCTGATCGCCTTCGCGGTGCTGGCCTACGTGCTGTTCGACGGCTTCGATCTCGGCATCGGCATCCTGTTCCCGTTCCTGGCCGACGATGACGAGCGCGACCTCGCCATGAACTCGGTGGCCCCCGTCTGGGACGGCAACGAGACCTGGCTGGTGCTCGGCGGCGGCGGGCTGATGGCGGCGTTTCCGCTGGCCTACGCAGTGGTGATGCCGGCGCTCTACGTGCCGATCATCCTGATGCTGCTCGGCCTCATCTTTCGCGGTGTCGCCTTCGAGTTCCGCTGGCGCACGGAGCGCGGCAAGGCCCCGTGGGACTGGGCGTTCGCCGGCGGCTCCACCGTTGCCGCGCTGGCCCAAGGCATCGCGCTCGGCGCCCTCGTGCAGGGCATTCCCGTGGCCAACCGCGCCTATGCCGGCGGCTGGTGGGACTGGCTCACCTGGTTCAGCATTCTCACCGGTCTCGCGCTTGCCGTGGGCTACGCGCTGCTGGGCTCGACCTGGCTCGTGCTGAAGACGACGGGAGAGCTTCAGTACCGCGCGCGCGGCTTTGCTTGGATGACCGGCTTGGCGACGCTGGCGCTGATCGGCCTTGTCAGCCTCGATTACGCCGTTCCTCGACCCCGTCTTCATGCAGCGCTGGTTCGCCTGGCCTGCCATCATCTACTCGGCGCCGGTGCCGATCTTCGTGGGGCTGGCCGCGCTGGCCTTGTTCTGGGGGCTGCACACGGAGCGCGAGGCGATGCCGTTCTTCGCCTCGATTGCGCTGTTCGTGCTCTCCTACGTGGGGCTCGGCATCAGCTTCTACCCTTACATCGTGCCGCCCTCGATTACGATCTGGCAGGCTGCCGCGCCGGACAACAGCCTGCGCTTCCTGCTGGTCGGCGCCGTGGTGCTGATCCCGCTGATCCTGGGCTACACGGCGCTTGCCTACTGGGTGTTCCGCGGCAAGGTCGACCCCAAAGCGGGCTATCATTGATGACTGCGCGCCCAGAGCCTCAACCTGGGCTCGCGCAACGCCTGCTGTGGTTCGTCGCGCTGTGGCTGGCGGGCGTGCTGGCCGTGGGCGCCGTGGCGCTGCTGATCCGCAGCGTGTTGCTATAGTCGCTAGCAGCCCGCACAGTGTCATCCCGGCACTTGTTGCCGGGATCGCATCTCACCCTCTTCCTCCGGCGCCAATTCGATGGCTCGGACTCCCGCTTCGGCACAGCTAGGCCCGGGATGACAAACTAGCCCGCCAGCGCCTTCTTCGCCGGGGCCTCGTCCTGGGCGCCCGCCACCTTGGCCTTCATCTCGGCCGCCATGTCCTGCAGGGCTGTGACGTGCGGCTCGGTCTGATCGCGGATCATGCCCTTGAAGTTGGCGCCTTCCTCGATGGTGAGCTTGCTCTGGAAGATCTCGCTCTCCACCTGCGCGCCCTCCTGCAGGATGACGCGGTTGCCGCGGATGATGCCGGTGACCCTGCCGCGCACCACCACCTCCTCGGCGACGATGTCGCCGATGATGGTCGCTTCCCGGCCCACCGTCAGATGTGCGCAGCGGATGTTGCCGTTGATGCGGCCGTCGACCTGCACCTCGCCCTCGGTCGTCAGGTTGCCGTCGATGTTGAGGCAGGCATCGATGATGGCGCGCGAGGGTGCCGCGCTCGTCCTCCGCTGCAGCATCGGCCCCTGGTCGGCCGGCGGGGTGGCAAAGGCGCGCGCCGGCGTCAGCTGGCTGCCGGCATCCTCCGGCTTCTTGTTGAAGATCATGGAAATTCTCTCCTGTCGCTGGGCGCTGACGTGACCGCAGGCGCGCGCGCTCCAATCCGCGCGCCAGCAATCCTGATTCTGGAAGGCGAGACAAGCTGGGGCGGGCCTTAGGCGCGGCTTGCCAACCGATTCGCCTGCCGCACACAACCTCAGGCGGTGGTGTCCTTGGGTTCGCCTTCGCTCGCCAGCACCTCCAGGATGCGGCCGCGCAGCTCTTGGCGCCGCTCGGGTGTCACATGGCCCACGTCCGCCTCGAAGGCAATGCGGGCGGGGCGGTGCAGCACCATGATGCGGTCGCCGACCTCGAGTGCCTCGTCGATGGAGTGGGTGATGAACAGCGCCGTCTTGGAGCTCTCGCGCACCAGCCGCAGGAACTCCGCGCGCAGGCGCTGCGCCGTCATCTCGTCGAGCGCGGAGAAGGGCTCGTCGCACAGGATCAGCACGGGGTCGACTGCCAGGGCCCGGGCGATGGACACGCGCTGGCGCATGCCGCCGGAGAGCGCGTGCGGGTAGTCGTTCTCGTGGCCCGTGAGGCCGAGCTTGGCCAGCCACTCGCGTGCGATCGCCTCGGAGCGCTTGCGGTCGGCGCCCAGGATGTCGAGGCCGAGCAGCACGTTGTCGATGGCCGTGCGCCAGGGCATCAGCCGGTCGCCCTGGAAGACGATGCCGATCTTGCCGCGGAGCGCGGCGAACTCGCCGAACGGGTCGAGACCCTCCACGGTGATGCGGCCCGAGGTCGGCTCGGCCAGGCCCGCGATCAGGTTGAAGATGGTGGACTTGCCGCAGCCGGTCTTGCCGAGCACGGCGACGATCTCGCCGCGATTGATGGCAAACGAGATGCGGTCGACGGCGGTGAAGCGGCCCGAGCCGTCGGGGCGGTCGAACGTCTTGGTCACGTTCTCGAAAGTGATGGCAATGCTGCCGGGCGCCGCCATCAGATCGCCCGCTCCGACCGCGGCCGCCAGCGCAGGGCCCAGGCCTCGATAGCGGTGATCACGCCCTGGAACACCAGCACGAATACGACGAGCTGCAAGGTCCAGGCGATGGCGCCCGCCATGTCGAAGAGCTGCTGCTGACGCAGAAGCTCGTAGCCGACACCGCCGGTGGCGCCGACGAGTTCGGCCACCACCACCACGCGCGAGGCATTGCCGAGGTTCACCTTCCAGGCGGTGAGGATGCCCGGCACCACGGTCGGCAGCACCAGCACGCGGAACATGGTCCAGCGGGTGGGCCGGAAGGCGACCGTCATCTCGAACAGATCCTTCGACATCGAGCGCACGGCATCGAGGATCTGGAAGGTGAAGGCCGGCAAGGTCGTCACCAGCATGATGAAGAAGATGCGGAACTCGGTGCCGTGAAACCAGATCACCGCGATCACCACCCAGGACAGCGCCGGGATGCCCTGCAGCAGGGTCAGCACCGGCGTCAGGTAGGCTTCCGCGCTGCCCGACTTGTTGAGGATCAGCGCCAGGATCACTCCGCAGATGAAGGCGCCCACCAGCCCGGCAAGGATGCGGGCCGCCGTCGTCAACACGTCGACCTGCGTGGTCCAGGTCGTGGCGATGTCGACGAAGCGGCGAACGATCTGCGGGATGGAAGGGAACAGGTAGTCGGGGAAGAACAGGGAGGCGATCTGCCAGATGATCGCCAGCCCTACCGTCCCGACTACGAACTGCAGCACGCGCTTGTGCGTCTGCGCATCCGTCATTTCACCGGCCCGTCGTAGATGGATGCGGCCGAGGGCAGCTGCGGCAGGAAGGCGGAGTCGATCCCGGCGCGGTAGACGGCCTCGATCTCCTTGCGCACCTCGGCGGCGGAGGCGAGGCTCAAGCCCAGCCGGTCGTTGGCGCGGATCGACTTGGCGAGCGCCTCCTGATCGGCCGGGGTCGACTTCGGCGTGATCAGCTTGGCCGCCTCCTCGGGGTTGGCGGTGAGCCACTGGGCGGCCTGCGCGTAGGCCTTGTAGAGGCGCGGGATCACCGCCTTGTTCTGCGCGATCCAGTCCTGATGCGCGGCGACGCCGAGATAGGGGATGCGCGAGCCGCCGCCGGAGAAGGCCTTCCAGGTCTTCTGCGTGCCGTCGTCGAGCGTGCGAATCTCGGGCTTCTTGGAGATCAGGATGGTGTAGGCCGGCTCCCACAGCTGCACGGCGTCGGCGCGATCGGCCAACGCAAAGCCGATGAGCCCGGGCGTGGCGGTGTTGACGACCTGGATCTTGGAGGTGTCGACGCCCTGCCGCTTCGCCAGCCACTCGAACATGATGTAGTTGGTGGTGGCGCGCGCGGCGGCGAGCTGGCGCCCTTCGAGGTCCTTCAGCGTCTTGACCTCCGGTTTGCTGGTGACGACGGCGCCCCAGAAGTCGAACAGGTTGAAGAGGTAGCTGACCTTGACGCCGCGCACGTCGGCCAGGCCGATGGTCATCAGCGAGGCGCTGCCGCCGACCTTGAACTCGCCGGAGTTGAACTGGGCGACGTAGGCGTCGGGCGGGCGCTCCTCGAAGGTGATGTCGAGATTGTTGGCCTCGTCGAACTTGCGCCCCTTGATCAGCGGCGGCAGGAAGGCACCGAGCGACGGCGGCCCAAAGATGACGATGGTGACCTTGTCGCGCTGCTGGGCCTCAGCGGGGGCAATGCCGAACGCGGCGGCGAGCACGCACGTCAAACCCACAACGAACCAGCGACTGCAGTTGAACCGAGACATGCGCTTTCCTCCCTGAGGCGGCGCGTCTCACGCACGCCGTGGTTCTGCCTTAGCGCAATTTCGACGGGATATGAAGGTGTCAGCGCGCCCCCCGTCATCCCGGCGCCGCGTGCGCCCGAACGGGGGCTCGCGGGACCGGGCCGGCGGTGCAGCGTGCTCTTTTGGTCAGTCTACGCCACTCGCCAGCGATGCGGCGGCACCCTGGCACAGCGACCGCATCCAACCACAAGTTGCGCGATGGCTGGGTCCCGGCCTGGTCCCGCTCGCAGCTTCGCATGCGAGCGGCGCCGGGATGACGAGATAGGGCGTTCACGTCGCGGCCGAGCTGCCTTCCAGCTCGCTGCGCACGGACTTGAAGAAGCGGCCGATCAGGTGCTTGGACACCCCGCGCAGCACCCGCTGGCCGACGCCGGCGACGAGGCCGCCGATCTCGCCGGCACCCTCGTAGGCGAGCGAGGTGCCGCCTTCCGCCGGCGCCAGAGTGAAGCGCGCCTCGCCCGTGCCGTGACCCAAGGTGCCGCTACCCGAGATGGCGATGCGGCACTGCTCGGGTGGCAGTTTGTCGGAGAGGGCGATGGCGCCGCCGAACGAGCCGCCGACGGAGGC
This sequence comes from uncultured Alphaproteobacteria bacterium, assembly GCA_963724565.1. Lineage (GTDB taxonomy): Bacteria > Pseudomonadota > Alphaproteobacteria > Rhizobiales > Hyphomicrobiaceae > AWTP1-13. Next base: position 46,127 of record CAVRVK010000026.1, on the reverse strand, counting down.
GACCTTGAGCTCGAGCCGCACGGCGTATTTGTCCGGCGCCTCCTCCCGCATCTCGCGGCAGCCGGGGATGCAGCGGGCGAGGAACTCGGGGTCGTTGAGGCTCGCCCACACCCGCTCCAGCGGCGCCGCGATCTGTTCCTTGCCGCCGATGTCGAGCTTCACGTGTGGTCCAACCTCAGCTGGAATTGCCGAGCCGGCCGACGCTTCCGCCAAGACCGCTCACATTGCGCTTATAGGCTCTTGCGGAAGGACGCAACGATCCACTGCCGTGATGCGGTGTGGTGCCTGCTACCGCTCCTCCGGCGGCTTGACGTGGCGGAAGGTCCACAGCAGCGCGATGTCGTAGAGGATCTTCAGGACACCGCAGATCACCAGCGGCCAGGCTTGTAGACCGCTGGCGAACAGGGCGCCGGCCAGTGCCGGGCTCGCCGCCGCCGCCAGGCTGCGCGGCACCGAGGTGACGCTGGCCGCCGCCGGACGCTCGGGCGGCGTCACCACCGCCATCACGTAGGACGACCGGGTCGGCACATCCATTTGCGAGAGAGCGGCACGCACAAGCAGCAGGGCCAGGGCGATTTCCAGGCTCGGCGCGACAGCCGCCACGATCAGACAGAGACTGGAGGGGATGTGCGTGAACACCATGGTGTTCACCAGGCCGATGCGGCGCGACAGCCAGGCCGCGACGGGAAACGAGAAGGCCGCGAGCACCCCCGACCAGAAGAAGAACAGTCCGGCTGCCACGAGCGACAGGTCGAACTTGCTGAACAGCCACAGCGCAATCAGCGACTGCACCGCGAAACCGCCGGCGAAGGCATCGATGCTGAATAGCGCAGCCATCTTGTAGACGATGCGACGCGATGGCCCGAGCGCCACCGACGGCCGCTCGCCGACCGGTGTGTGATCGGGTGCGATGCGCGCATAGAGGAGGCCGCCGGCTGCACCGAGCACGGCATAGACGACAAACATGACCTTGAGCGCGCCGATGCTCGATAGCCCGAGGCCGGCAAGAAGATCGGGACTGGCCGAGGCAAGCGAGCCGGCAGCGGCAGCGAGCGAGCCGATCAGACTGTAGCGCGCGAACATCCGGGTGCGGTCGGCGTCGGGGACCGAGCGCGACAGCAGCGCGTGCTCCAGGGGAACGAAGATACTGACGCTGCCCGAGGATGGATTGATGGTGCCGACGAACGCCACCAGCAGCAGCACTGCGTAGGTTTCGGCGCTGGCAAAGGCGAGGCCGGTGGCGATCATCAAGATGCTGGCCCCCAGCAGCAGCCGGCGCTGGTCCGCTTTGGCGCCGAGGAAACCGATGCCGAGCGTCATGAGCGCGGAACCCAGCAGCGCCAGCGTCGCGACAACGCCGACGTCGAAGGCGCCGAGCCCGATCGCGGTCAGATAGACGGGCAGCAGCACGGCGACGAAGCCATCGCCGAAGTCGCGCAGCGCGCGAGCGGCGTAGACCTTGGCCGTCGGACTGGCCGGCGTAGTTCGCTCGGGCTGCGTGGCCCCGTGCGCGATGCTTTGCTGGGTTGGATGTTTCATTGTGCCATACCCCTGCGGCGCTGCAATCGAGCGCCGGTTGGGGCAGAGCTTGGACGCTCACCTTGCGTCTTGGCACCGGGGAGCCTGCCATATCCCCGTGCGATTAGACTAGCAGTGCCAGCTGCCCAAGCAAAGCGTTCCCCCTGGGGCAGCGCCAACCAGTGCAGCAGGCCGAGGCTATTCAATCAGTGCGCCGGCCACTCCAGGCGCGCACCGCAGCGCGTATCACGGCCAGAGCATCGACAGTGCCGTCGGCGTCGCCCTTCTCGAAGTCGCGCTCCACCCTCGCCATCTGGTTGGTCACATGGGCGAAGCAGACGACCGGTTTGCGGCGCGCGGCGGCAAAGGCGTAGAGCGCCGCGGCCTCCATCTCGACCGCCAGCAAGCCCCGCTCCTGCATGTGAGCGATCGCTTCCGCCGTCTCGCGGAACGGCGCGTCCGTGGTCCAGGTTGCGCCCCGCTCGACAGGCACTTGCAAGTCCAAGAACGCGCCTTCGAGCAGCGCGAGCAGGGCCGCGTCGGCACGGCTGAACTCGGCGGGCGGCATGTAGTGATAGCTCGTGCCCTCGTCGCGCAGAGCCCTGTCGATCAGGACGAAGTAGGGCGGCGGCCGAAGCCCGGCCGACCTGGCCGGCCGACGTCATGCTGATCAACAGCTCGCACCCGGACGCGAACAGCTCCTCCGCGACCAGGACCGCGAACGGGGCACCGACGGCGCAGCCGACGAGGCCCAGCTCGATGCCGCCATCGAGGGTGCGGTAGAGCTCGGTGTGATAGCAGGCCCAGCCAGCATCGAGATGGGCGCGGCCTTCGCGCTCGAGCCGGCGCACCATGTCGCCGTCGGGGTCGAGTACGCAGACGGCCGGAACGCGTGCGGCAGCGATGCCCTTCTGCCGCCGCGCCTCACGCAGCAGGTTGTCGGGCGTGAAGGCCGACGGCGCATCATAAAGCTTGTCGGCAAGGATCGGCGCAGGACGATCGGCGCGGTCATTCATTCTGCTGCCTGCCTTCCGCTGCGGCCCTGCCGGGCGGCAGCTTAGAGCCGGAACAGCGTCCGCGCGAGGCCGCCGGTGATGCTTGCCGCCTCGCTGGGCGAGAAGTTGGCGGCCTGCACGATCTTGGCGGGCTGCATGTCGCCGATGGGGAAGGGCATGTCGGAGCCCAGCATGATGCGGTCGGCGCCCATGGTCTCGACGACGAAGTGCAACACGCGGGGGTCGTGCAGGATGGTGTCGGTGTAGATGTGGGCGAGCGCCGCGGTGGGATCGCCGAGGCCCGGCGTGATGGCATGGTTGCGGGCGAGCCGGCCCAACAGGAACGGCAGGCCGGCCGCGCCCATCGGCACCACGATCTTGGCGTTGGCGTAGCGGGCGACATGGCCGGCGGCGATCAGGCGGCTCACCGCGATCAGCGCGTCGGTGATGCGGCCGACCGCGTTGGCAAGCCCGTAGTCGTTGACGCGGGGATCGCCGGCGTCGAAGGAGGGGTGGATGTGCACCACCGCGGCCGTGTCGTGCGCCGCCTGCCAGAACGGGGCGAGATCGGGGGCGTCGAGCACGCTGCCGACCCCGCGGGGGAGCGTGCCGATCATGACGCCGGGGAAGCCCGCCGAGACGGCGGCGCGCAGCACCTCGGCAGCGGCGGCGCCGTCCTGCAACGGCACGGTGGCGAGCGGCACGAAGCGCGGCTCGATCTTGGCGGTGGCGGCGAGGTGGGAATTGATGAGCTGGGCCCATGCCGTGCCCTCGGCGGCGGGCAGCTCGTAGCCGAACATGTCGACCCAGCCGCCCACCACCTGCGCGTCGATGCCGTTCTTCACCATCCAGGCGACGCGGCCCGAGATGTCGGAGAGCGGCTTGGAGACGGGCCTGCGTCGGCTTGGCGCCGGCGAACGAGAAGGCGAGCGAGCCGTCCTGCGCGATGGGCTTGACCGAGGGAAAGCGCGCCGCCTCGCTGCGGATGGCCTCGAGCAGCGAGGCCGGGACGAGGTGCGCGTGGGAGTCGATGATCACTGGGAAGTGTCCTGATCGGGCCGCGATGATGCGTTTGCCTAGATCATCACACTAGCCCGAGCACTCGAACAGCTCCAACGTGACGCAGGCCAAATCCCCCGCGGCTTCGGCAAGGCGTCCTGCAGCCGATCCGCAGCTTCAATTCCGCCTCGCTCAGAAATCGGTGAGCGAAGGCCACTTCCGCCAGGAGCCATCCATGACGGAGGGATCCTCGAGCCAGGTGAGCTGCGCCGGCATGGGCGCAGCATTCTCCGACCGGGGAGATGCGCCTGCCGCTGGCGACGTGTCGGCGGTCTGGGCCGTCCTGATTTCGGCCGTCCTGACTTCGGCCGTCCTGACTTCGGCCGTTCTGACTTCGGATTGTGCGCCCGGCTGCTTGGCCGCGGCGGGAATGGCATTGCGGTCGGCCGCGAGTTTCGCCCCGGTCGCTATCATGACGAGGAGCACGAGGCTGGTGGCAATCCTTTGCATGTCGCTGTCTCCTGGGTTCAGCCCGGCTGCGGTTCAGCCTGGCTGCGGGCCGGGCCAGATGAATTCGGGCGCGGACTACAGCGAGACCTTGCCAAACGGCGTGAGCGCCGTGAATTAGTCAGGCGCACCAGTACGCAAGGCCCAGCGGCATGCGGTGCGCGCGGAAAATTGCAGGAATTCAGCCACCTAGGATCGGCCGGTACCTGCGACGGTACTGGTTCCCAAGTATGCTGCCGACGGCTCGATCGATGAAATGCGGCTACAGCCGTCACTGGGCGCGCCGGGTCCTCTGCCGACCTGGGTTTGCTGCTTCGCGGGAGAATTGATCTCGGACTGGAATAAACTCTGTGCCGCAATCGTTCGCGATTTGGGGAGACGACGCTTCTCAAGAAGGGAGAGCATCCATGAGTGCATTCCTCCGCTACGGCATCGCGGTGATGCTGGTGATGGCATGGGCGAGCTGTGGTCCGCCGGCGCTCGCTGACACGGTCAATCTCAAGGCCGAGCTGAAGGCGTCGAATGAGGTACCGCCAAACGACAGCAAGGGAATGGGCTCGGTTACAGCGACTTACGACACCGCTACCAAAACCCTGGCGTGGAAAGGCACCTATTCTGGGCTGACGGGCGACGCCACAATGGCCCACTTTCACGGCCCCGGCGACCCCGGCCAGAACGTGGGCGTAGCTGTCTGGATCTCGACAAAAGGTTCGCCCTTCCCGGCTTCTTTCGAAGGCAAGGCCACACTAACCGACGCGCAGGCTGCCGACCTGATGGCCGGCCGCTGGTACGTCAATGTTCATACAGCTGCCAATCCGGCCGGCGAGATTCGCGGCCAGCTGGTCAAGTAAAGCGGAGTGTGGTCGTTCATGAGATCAGTTCGCGTGGCTGCGATCGCCGCTTGCGTTGCCGTGATCGGCAGCGCGGCGGCATTCGCACAACAACAGAGTGTCAACATCCGTGGAACCATCTCGGCGTTCGACGGCAAGATGCTATCGGTCAAGACGAAGGCCGGGAGCGATGTTTCGGTTGAACTGCCAGAAGCGGTCAACGTCGCGACCACCAAGGCCTTCGGCATGAACGATATCAAGCACGGCATGGTGCTCGGCGTCACCACGGTAAAACGTGCCGACGGGACGGTTGTTGCCATCGATGTCCGCCCGATCCCTCCCGCAGCAACCCAGGGCCTCTCTCCGCACGATCTTGCGCCGGACTCGACGATGACCAACGCCAGTGTCGAGGGAGTGGTCGCAGCCGCGGGCGGCCAGGAGCTGACGCTCAACTACAAGACTGGATCGGTCAAAGCGCTGGTGACATCTGCCACGACAATGTCGCAGTCGGCGCCGGGATCACGCGCCGACCTGAAGCCAGGCGAGACCGTGTACGTTCTCGCACGCAAGGGCGAAGGCGGGGCCCTTACTGCCGTTCGCGTGCAGGTCAGCAAGGACGGAATCAATCCGACCCAGTGATGCCGCCACAGCGGTGGTCAGGCTGAGAGGAACTCGATCACCGCGCGGTTGAACGCGTCCGGCTTCTGCAGCATGGCGAAGTGGCTGACCTCGGGCAGGATCTGGAGCTTCGCGCCCGGAATGCTCTTGGCCATCATCTCGGTGTGCTCGCGCTTGATGATCTCGTCGTACTGCCCATCCGAGATCGTCACCGGGATCGTCAGCGCCGCGAGCTGAGGCCTGCCGATGCCGGGCTCGGCGCGCCACATGGGCCCGAGCGCGCGCAGCAGGGCCGGCCATTGCTTAGGATCGGGAGACAGTTGCTCGTACTCGGCGCGGCAACGCCGGCTGTAGGCGGCGAACACGGGCGAGCTGCTGCCGTTCGGCTTGTAGCCATCGACCGTGATGTTGCCGCCGAACACGAAGGCGCGCGTCACTAGCGCCGGATGACTCAACGCCATCTGCAGCGCCGCGATCGCCCCGTCGCTCCAGCCCACGACTGCCGCCGACGGCACATTGAGCGCGGCAAGCGCCGCCGCCGCGTCGTCGGCGAGAACCTTGTAGCTGAATGCGCCAGGGACGAACGGGCTGCGGCCGTGCCCGCGCGTGTCGAGCGCGGTCACCGCGTAGCGGGGCGAGAGCGCGTCGATGAGATGCCCCCAGTGGTTGGAGCTGCTCATGCCGCCGTGCAGCAGCAGCACGTTCGGGCCTTTACCGAACTGCGCGTAGAACAGCCTCGCGCCGTTCGCTGGTATGAGGCCGCTGCGGTCGGGCTGCGGCCATTTCGGCGTCGGCGGCAACGTCTCCCAGGGCTTCGTGCCGGCGCTCTTGGCGCCGGGCTTGGCCGCGCCCAGGGCGGGCGCGTGCGCCTCCTGCGCCAGCGCGCGCATGGCCGTAGCCAGGCCGGCGGCGCACGAGGCGGCCAGAATGCGGATGAGCGCCTGGCGGCGGGGGAGGGGGGTGGTGGGCGGGCGCGTCATGGGGCTACTCAGCACCCTGCAGACACCGATTGAGACCGCCTGCCCCGCAATGATCAGGCTCTGGCCTGCACAAATCCTTCTGGCCAGGATCGGGGCTAGCGAGTGGTCCCGAGTATCCTTGCCGGCTTGGCTCGCCGCAACTTGGTTCGCGCAAGGCGATAGCCATCCGCGAAGACCTCAGCATCGCGCGCTTCCCGTCATCGAGCCGCGGAATGTTCTTGGCGTCGATGATGTGAAGCCGGCGTTCGCGCTTGCCCTCTGGGATGCTGAAGTCCAGTATCTGAAAGAGCGCCCGGTCGAGGTCGGGGTCCTACACCAGCCCTCATCGACGATGGCACAACAGGAGAGCCGCCGAGTAGATGATCGGAGTCGTCCGCCAAAAGCCAACAGCCGAACTTGGCTGTCCGCCGACGCTGTGTTCGAGGGGTGCCTCGAAGGGATCGGTTGATCCGGCGAGAGGATGTTTGCGCCGTGCCACTCGCCGAGGCGGGCCGTCAGGCTCGATCCCGGCGAAGTGGTTGCCATGAGCGGCAACCTTCGATCAGCAGCACGCACCCACTGGTGCTTTCTGCTCGCCGTATGCCCTCCACGACCTGCGCGTAGGGAACGCCGAAGACCAGCATGTCACGACGGCGGCGAACAGCGGATCGTAGCTGAACTGGTCGTTCCTGGCCAGCGCGACCAGCTTGCGCCGAACGCCATCGGGCGTATCGCGCCGTTGCGGGCCATATGCTGCAATGACGGGACCTTCACTGTCTTGGCCATATTCCGCCTCCGAGAACCATCAAGTGCGAGGCGAACCAGACAACAAGCCCCCGCTGCTTACCAGCTTCAGTTCCACTGGCCCTCGAAGTGCTTGCGCACTTCGCCGTTGCCGACGAATTGCGACAGGACGCGATAGTTGCGATCCCGCCAGCGGATACGACCGGCGACAATTGCGGGATGCACGCCGACGCGCTGCGCCAGCGACATGACGTTCGACGGATAAGGCGCATCCTGGGCTGGATGCTCATCCCATTCCTTGGGGATCAGCGCTTCCTCAGCCCATTCGTCGGCTTCCCGTTCTCGGTCGTCATCGTCCTTCGCTCTGAGGTCGAGATCGTCTACGAACAGCCGCTCACCGTCATTGCCCAGATGACGCGCGACATGCGTGAGCTCGTGCAGCAGGCAGAACCAGAAATTGTCGAGCCGGTCATACCGGAGCGTCATGCCAATGACTGGCGTGCCGTCCGCGAGCAGCATCGCCGCACCATCGAGGTATGTGTTCGGTTAGATGCGGCGCGACGATCAGTGCGATCCCGTGCTCGGCCAGTAAACGCTGCGCCCGTTTCGGGCCGTCGTCGAAGGCGCTGAGCTTGGCGACCTCACGGAGAAACGCGCGTAATGACGCCCTTCTATACTTGGCCTTCGGCTTCGATCGCTCGGCTTCGCCGAGCACGTGCATGCACCATGCGGCGAGTGCGTAGCTGTCCATCTTGGCGTTGCGCCGCAGCCATCGCTCTTGCGGAAGAGCGGAGCCGCAACGGCAAACCCGCCCGCACGAGTCATGAGATCGCGCATGATACGCTCGGCCTGATCCTTGACGTTGTCTTCGCCTTGATGAAGCCGCGCTTCGCCATCTCGAGACCGGAAATCGGCTCCAGTCCAGCCCTTCGACATCGTCCGGAATGGTCCCGCCGGCTCCTGGATCAGCACTTCGGCCGGAATTCCCAAGTGCTTGTTGAGGGCGCGGATCATCGACAGCGTCAGATCGCGCTTGCCGGACAGGACCTCAGACACCTTGGCCGAGCTGCCGATGTACGGCATGAGATCTTTGTTCGAGAGGCCTTCCTGCTCCATGCGGAACTGAATCGCGACGATGGGGTCGGGAAGCTCGATCGGTGATGCTTTCCTCGTACGCCTCGATCACCATCGCGAGATGCTCGAGCTCCTCGCCTCTGGCGTTCCGGCCTCGCGCAGCCATGAGCCGCTCGGCGCGCGCCAGCGCCGCCTCGTAATCGTCTCGCTACGTGATCAGATGCACGTCCACCATGTCACACCTCCTCCGCGTCGATGTCGTCGTACTCGGCGTGCGTTCCCACCCACTTGATGTACACGACCTTCACGGAGTAATTCACTCCGACGATCAGCCTGAACTTGTTGCCGCAGATGTTGAACACACGGTCCATTCTTCAGGATGCTCGCGCTGCGGTACTTCTGCTTCAGCTCATTCGCGTTGCTCCATTGCGCCTGCTTCACCTCGCGGTACCAGGCCTTGAGCGCCTGCTCGAGGCCGGTTGATCTGCTCCTTTGATAGGCTTCCCAGTAGTCTCTGAGCGCCTTCGTCGACAGGATGTGCATGCCCGGCCCCCGACCGCCATGGATGTAGTCCCATATGTGGGAGTTTGTCAATAGCTCCCATAATTGGGAGCGTTGATCGAGAAGATCAGGACGGAGTCCAGCCCGGCAGCCGTACAGTGTGGCACGATTCGTGCCCGCGTTTTCTTGGGTTCCGGCTACTGCAGCGCGAACGGCATGGGGAATGCGGGAGTAGAAGCCCTCGATGTCACGGTCGTCGATGCGCATGCCGGATTGATCTTGCCGCCGTGGTGCCAGACTTTGTGCCATGGGCCACCCGCCGCGTGCGGACGGCCAGAACTACCTCGTTCCTGTGGATGCTAAGCTGTCCACGAGGAGCGGCATGAATTTCGAGCTTGTCCGTCTCGACCTCATCCAAAGGACAATCGGAGCTCGAAACCAAAACCAACATCATCTTTCTTGATGCCTGCCGCGACAACCCGCTGGCACGCAATTTGGCCCGCGCGCTCGGTACGAGATCCTCAGCCATTGGACTTGGCCTCGCTTCGGTCGAATCCGGAGAAGGCACACTGATAAGCTTCTCAACGCAGCCCGGGAATGTGGCGCTTGATGGTCAGTCCCGGAATTCCCCGTTTGCCGGATCATTGGTCAAACATATCCCCGGTCTCGGCGACGATCTCTCGACAATTCTCATCAAGGTTAGGAACGACGTGATGAGGGAGACCCAGGGGCGTCAAGTGCCGTGGGAGCACTCTGCGCTGACGGCCCGGTTTTACTTCACACCACCCCAACAGGCGGGACCCTCGCCTCAGCAATCGGCGGAGATCGCGTTCTGGAATTCTGTCAAGGACAGCCGCGATCCGGCGGTCATTACCATCTATCTCGATCGCTTTCCGCATGGGATGTTCGCCGCACTTGCGCGCGTGCTGATCGACAACCTCCAGCGGGAGGCCGAACACAAAGCCGCGCTGGCAGTGCGTGAGGCTGAGTTCGGGGCTGCTCAGGCAACGGAGCGGGCTGCGGAAGCGAGGCAGGCGGAGGCCGCGCGCAAAGCGAATGCGGCCAAACAGGCGGAAGAGCTGCGCGAAGCGCAACAGCAGCTGCGCAAAGCGCAGGAGGACGCGCGGCTCGCACGCGAAGCGGCCAAAGCAGCTGACCAGCAAAGGTTAGCCGCGGTCAAAGCAGCGGAGGAGGCGGTCAAAGCCTCGGAGAAAGCAAGAAGGGAACTCACAAGGGATGCTACCCAAAAAACGAGCTCTGAACCGCGTGTACCCAAGCTGACCACCAAATCCGGGCCGCTGGGCGGCCACGATGGCGTTGGCGGAGAGTCGCTTAAGTATTGGCCAAACTATACCGTACCAACAGGCCAATCTGTCACCACCACCACTGTCGACGGTAGGAAACTGACGTGCATCGGAGGCGATCGACATGGAACTCCACGAAGATGTCGGTGGAACTAAATCGTAATACCTCGCCCGCTCGACGGGTGTGTTCCGTTAGTTCCGCAAGGGGTCAAACTCAGCCGATCGCGGCGCGGCAAGAATGACTGGAGGTCGACCAGAAGCAAACGTGCTCGTCCAAGCATCAGTGGTCGCGCACGCCGGGGCAAGGAATGTCTGCTTTTGCACGCGAGCGGCGCTCCCGATTTGGAGGGATAAGGATCCCGGATAGCCTCGCCTCGGCTCGAGAGCCGGGCTCGGCTTCCGGGAAGGCAGGGAGAAGCGTGGTCTTCCGGGCCATCGCCGAGTACACGACCAGCTAGCTTCCTTTGGACTTCCCCTGGCGGGCGAGCGCCTCGGCGATGGCGTCGCCGATCGCCGAGATGCGCATGGGCAGCGCCTCGAAGCGGATGCCGAGGTGGCGCACGGCGTCGTTGACGGCGCCGGAAAGCGCGGCGGGCGCGCCCAGATAGCCCGACTCGCCCGAGCCCTTCTGGCCGAGCGCGGTGTTGGGCGAGGGCGTGACGTGGTGCACGATCTCGACCTGCGGCACCTCGTGGGCGGAGGGCAGCAGATAATCCATGAAGCTCTGGGTGACGAGCTGGCCCTCGCCGTCGAAGGCGAACTCCTCCATGAAGGCGGCGCCGATGCCATGGGCGATGCCGCCGAGCGTCATGCCGCGCACGATGTCCGGATTGATGACGGTGCCGCAATCGTGGCCGATGCAATAGCGGCGGATCTCGGGCTTGGCCGTCTCAGGGTCGATCGCCACCAGCACCACGTGGAACTCGAAGGAGAAGCAGGGGTACATCTGCACGCGGCCGTCGGGGGTGGGCAGCTCGCCCCCCGTCGGCACCTGCAGGATGTGCTCCACGGCAAGGCCCGGCGCCATGCCGGGGGGCAGCAGGTGGAAGTGGCGGTGGGCTATTGTTGCAAGCTCGAGCCATTCGATGGCGCGGCCCGAGGGGGCGTGCTCGACGCCGCCGTCACGGTAGGTGAGGGCGGCAGCAGGCACGCCGAGCCGGTGCGCGGCGATGGCGAGCAGCTTATCGCGCAGCTTGCCCGCAGCGGCGTGCACGGCGCCCCCCAGCATGATCGCCATCCTGCTGCCGACGGGGCTGTTGCTTGGCAGGCTTTCCAGCGAGGTGGCGCGCACGATGCGGATCCTGTCCGGGTCGATCTGCAGCACCTCGCCGGCCACCGTGGCGGCCAAGGTCTCGTGCCCCTGGCCCGCCGACGTGGTGTGGATGGTCAGCGTGATGCTGCCCAGCGCGTCCACCATGATGCGGCAGGATTCCATCCAGGTGGTGGTGGTGTTCTTGGCGTTGAGCAGCGGCTCGAAGGAGGAGTTGCCGCCGGAGGGCTCCAGGCAGGCGGCGATGCCGATGCCGGCAAGCAGCCCGTTTGCGCGCAGGCGATCCCGCTCGTTGGTGAGCTTATCCCAATCGAGGTGGTCGAGCGTTTTAGCGACAACCGCGTGGTAATCCCCGCTGTCGTAGCTGGTGCCGCTCGGGATCAGATAGGGGAATTCCTCGTGCGAGATGAAGTTGCGGCGCCGCAGTTCCAAGCGGTCGAGCCCCAGTGTTTCCGCGACGCGGTCGATGCCGGTCTCGATGGCGTAGTTCGTTGGCGACTGGCCGAACCCGCGCACGGCCTCCTGCGGCGTCTTGTTGGTCGTCACCGCTATCGCGTGATAGGCGACCGCGCCGATCCGGTAGGGGCCGACGATGGCGCCAACGGGCTTGCCCAGTTGCAAGGGCGAGCGGCCCGCGTAGGCGCCCACGTTGTCGAGCGCGCGCATGCGCATGGCGTGGATAGTGCCGCCGTTGTCGAAGGCCAGCTCCACGTCGAACGTGCGCTCGGGCCCGTGCATGTCGCCGCCGCGCATGTTCTCGAGCCTGTCCTCGATCAGCTTCACGGGACGCGACAGGCGCCGCGACAGGTAGCTCGCCAGCACCGCGTGCTTGATGCCGCGCTTGACGCCGTAGCTGCCGCCGACATCGACGTCCTGGTGCACGCACACGGCGTTCAGCGGCATGCGCAGGGCACGCGCGATCTGGTCGGCGAACTTGGGCATTTGAATCGAGGCCCAGACGTCGAGCATGCCCCGCCAGGGGTCGAAGCTGGCGACAACGCCGAAGGTCTCGATCGGCACGGTGGCGCTGCGGCCCCATCGCACGCGATAGCCAAGCTTGTGCTCAGCGGCGGCAAAGGCGCCGTCCACGTCGCCCCACACGAAGCGTCGATCGAGGAGCACGTTGGAACCATGATCGGGATGCACGGGGGTGCTCGCGGGATCGTAAGCGGCCTCCCCGTCGAGCACAAAGGGCAGCGGCTCGTAGTCGATGCGGATTTTCTCGCGTGCGTCCTCGGCCAGCGCCCGGCTTTCCGCCACCACTACCGCCACCCATTCGCCTGCGTAACGCGCGCGGCCGACGGCCAGGGGATAGCGCTTCACCAGCGGCGCATCGACGCCGATCAGCAGCGGATCTGTGGCGGCGCTGAACTCCTCGCCGCCAACCACCAGGTGCACCCCCGGCATGGCCAGCGCTTCGCCAGCGTCGATGGCGGCGATGCGGGCACAGGCATAGGGCGAGGTGAGCACCGCGGCGTGTAGCGTGCCGGGCGGGGTCACGCCGGCGACGAAGTTGGCGCGGCCGGCGACGAAGCGGCGGTCCTCGCGCACCCGGCGCTTCTTGGAGACGTAGCGGAAAGTTTGGGAGGCGGCGGCCATGGGAACGCTACCCCTCCCCCGGCTCGACGTTGGCCGCGCGCAGGCGGTCGGCGGCAAGTTGGATCGCCTCCACGATCTGGCCGTAGCCGGTGCAGCGGCAGATGTTGCCCGAGATGGCCTCGACGATCTCGGACCGCGTCGGCGACAAGGTCCGGGCCAGCAGCGCGTGGCCCGCCAGGATCATGCCCGGCGTGCAGTAGCCGCACTGCAGCCCATGCGTCTCGCAGAAGGCATCCTGGAGTACGCTCAACTCGCCGGGACCCGGGGACAGTCTCTCGATGGTGGTGATGCGGTGCCCGTCACCCTGCACCGCCAGCATCAGGCAGGAGCGCACGGGCTCGCCGTCGAGGAGCACGGTGCAGGCGCCGCAAACCCCGTGCTCGCAGCCGGCGTTGGTGCCCTTGAGCCCCAGATCCTCGCGCAGGCAGTCGAGCAAGGTGCGCCGCGGCTCCACGTCCACCGTCACGGTGGCGCCGTTGACCTGGAGCTCAACCAGCATTCAGCCCTCCCGCTGCTTCGTCGCGGGCGTCGGCAATCGCGCGTCGGGCGAGCGCCGCCGCCACCCGCCGCCGGTAGGCGGCCGACGCATGCAGGTCGCCAACCGTCTCCAGATCGGCCGTCGCCGCTTGCACTGCCTCGCGCACCGGCCCGTCTTCCAGGCGCGATCCCACCAGCGCCTCCGCGACTGCGTCCAGGCGCACCGGCGCGTCGCCGGCCCCGCCGATGCCAAGCGCGAGTCTAGTGCAGCGGCCCTCGCCATCGAGCGCCACCTGCGCCGCCGCCGCCACCAGGGCGAAGTCGCTCCTGCGCGCCGACACCTCGTGAAAGCCGGTGCCAATTCGCCCGTCGCTCCAGACCGGGAAGCATAACTCGGTGAGGATTGCGCCCTGCGGCAGCGCCGTAATCATGGGACCGAGGTAGAAGTCCACCGCCGCCATGTCGCCCGCCTCCTCCGCCGATTGGAAGGCGAGGCTCGCCTCCAAGGTCACCGCCACCAGCGCGATTTCCGCAGCCGGGTCGCCGTGCACGATCGAGCCGCCAACCGTCCCACGCCGCCGCGTCGGCGGATGGCCCACCCACGGCAGAGCCTTGGCCAGCAAAGGCAGCCTGCGCGCAACCAGAGGATCACGCTCGGCCACGATCTGGCGCGTGGCGGCGCCGATGGCCACGACGCCGTCCCTCTCGCGGATGCCCGACAGCTGCTGGATGCGGCCGATATCGACGAGCCGGCTCGGCCTGGCGAGCCGCATCGCCAGCATCGGGATCAGCGACTGGCCCCCTGCGAGCACACGGGCATCCTCGTCGGCAGCAAGAACCGCGCAGGCCTCCTCGACGCTTGCCGGGCGCACATAGTCGAAGGCGACGGGCTTCATCGGCCGGGCCCTTGCATGGCGCGGCAAAGGATCAGGCAGAGAGCGGCACAGGCCATCGGGCGAGGACAGGTCCAGCTCGAGCCCACAACCTCGAGGCGAGGTGGCTCGATGCGAAATCGAACAATTGTCACGCTGGCCGGGCGAGGTTCAAGAGGAATCTCCCCGCGGGCTCGGCCGCACCCAGATCCTGCTTGCGCTCGGCAAGACCGATGAGGCCAATGCCGCCTTCGCCAAGGCCCGCGAGCGCAAGCCAGGGTTGAATCTCACCCTGCAGGATACGCTGAAGCGGCTGGCGCCATAGGCTCCGCCAGTTGCATATTTCGTTAATTCAGTGCACGGGCGCTAAGCTCCGGCAGGAAGATCCTGAGCTTTAGGGTTTGGCCGCCCAAACAATCGACAAAAGACCTGATATCGCAAAAGCCTGTGCAGGCCGCTGGTAGGGCTCGTCTCGAAGAACGAGAGGAGCAGCCAGATGCTGAAGTCGATTGGATCCAAACTCGCTCTTGTCCTGGCAGTGGCCCCACTTGCCGCTGCGCCCGCAGCTGCTCAAGGCTATATGGACGGGGGATACTATGCTCCGCCGCCCCCTGCCTATGGCTATGAGCCGCCCCCCTCCTCCGGCTTTGGGCCGCCAGGCGACTTGAACTACGCGCCCCCGTCCGGCTACGGCTACGTACCTCCTGCGGCCTATGGCTACGCACCGCCTGCGGCCTACGGCTACGCGCCACCTGCGGCCTACGGCTACGCGCCACCTGCGGCCTACGGCTACGCACCGCCTGCGGCCTACGGCTACGCACCCCGCCGAGCTTATGCACCCCGCCGAGCCTACGGCTACGCACCCCGGGGTGCCTACGGCTACGCACCACCTGCGGCCTACGGCTACGCGCCACCTGCGGCCTACGGCTACGCGCCACCTGCGGCCTACGGTTTCGCGCCACCTGCGGCCGTCTATGGATATCAGGGCTACGGATTTGTCGCGACGCCCCCAAGCAATCCCTACCTCTTCGGGACGGAGGCTTGGTGGAATAAGCGGACGCGCGACGGCATAAACTGACGCGGCCAGAACTCCTGTCCGCCATAGCGCCAAGGCGTGGCCGTAGTGTCGTGGCCGAGCCGAACCGGCCGACAGCGCGGTATTGAAGGCGCCGGTAGGGCGACTAGCGTCCTATTGTCGGAACAGCATCTGCTTTGGCGCAGACGTCTGCCCCGGCAGCGCCGAGTTTGGACGCTTGGCCGATGCCGTGGCGCCTGCGAAGCACTGTTGCAGGCTGGCACAGCGCGCGGCGCTGGCTGGATGCGTCGGTGTAGCGGGAAGATTGCCAAAGGAGCGGCAAATTTGCCCGAGGCCCTCCTGGCCGAGCCACCCTTGCCGTACACCTTGCTTCACCGCCCAGCAATCGGCGGCGATCTCGTTGCCGCCGACATGGTGATGCCCGCACTCGTGGTGGAAGACGAAGAGCCGCACCGTGTTCGACTGACGATTGAGCAGGCGCGGGTTGAACACGACGACACCAGGGGCGGCCAAACCAAGATTAGGCAGGGCCGGGTCGAGCACGTTGCGCGCAGCACCGCAGCGAAGTGCGCGGCCGGCGATCATCAGCTTTCCGTCCCGCTGGAGGTCCACCAACGGCGATGCGTGTACGGTATGGTTGTCGATCCCCAAGAGCAGGCCCCCGAACAGGCCCAAGAATAGGCATAGTACGGCGAGCCCGCCGCTCCAAACCAAGCGCATGTGATCTTCCCTCGAATTTTCAGTGCCCGGGGATCACAAGCCAGCACAGATTGGTTCAATTGCGGCAGCTTAGGCTGAGCCGTCCTCAACGGGCCGCGATGGGTGCCGGAATTGAGCTGGCGCATCCCCAATCTGGGGGAGGGTCACCCAGCACCTGCGGCTTGCGCCACCGATGATGACCGCGATAGCGGGGAGGCGAGCGCCGTGTCAGGGCCAAGAAGAACGCTGGGTTACCGCCCCGATCACTCCGCGGCGTCTCTTGCCGGCTTGGCGTCTTGCCCCGCCCAGTAGGCCGCATCCTGCTTGGAGCGCTGCAGAGCCTCGGCAGTCTCGAAGCCCGGCGCCATCGATGCGTCGGTTCCGGCCAGCACCTGGTGATGCTCGATGTCGAGCGTCCTGAGCCACCGCTGCTGGCCCATAGTCAGCGCGATGAAGAAGCCGATCTCCACCAGCTCCGGCTCGCTGAAATGGGCGCGGAGCCGGCTCCACAGCGCGTCATCGGTGGGGAGGTCCCAGGTGATCGCCTCGGCCCAAGCGAGCGCCGCCTTCTGCTTGTCGCTGTAGCGGGTCGATTTCTCGAAGTTGAGGAGGTCCAGGTAGTCGTCCTCGACGACCCCCTGCTTGGCCGCCTTCATCGACCGCTGATTGCCGCAGTACTCGCACTTGACGGAACGAGACACGTAGATCCGGCACAGCTCCTTGATCGCATGGTCGGCGACGCCGTTCTTGAAGGTGTCGCGCCAGGCGTTGGCGAACGACCAGAACACCGCCGGCACGTGCGCGCGCACCGCCTGGCTCTCGGGCCGCGGGGTGCCCTCGCGGCGGCAGCGGTCGAGCTCGGCCAGCATGGCGGCATCGGCAATGCTGGAGGGGTCCACGTAGCTGAGGCGCGGTGCTTTCATTGTTTCCTCCCGAGCTCGCGATGAGGCAATCTCTGTCGCATACTGCAGCAGAGCGCGCTTGCGAGCAATCACGACCCGCGCGGCCCGTGTGCAGGCCGCCCGCGGCCTGCTAGAACAGCGCGCTAGTTCGGGAGGAGGCGCCACATGCTGCAAAAGCCGAAATGTCCGATCATCGCGCTCGAGGAGCACTACTGGGACAAGGCGCTGGCTGAGAACTACGCGGGGCCCGACTCGACCAAAGACCCCGAGCTAGCCCGGCGCCTCTACGACATGGGCGAATTGCGCCTCAAGGAGATGGACGAGGCCGGCATCGACGTGCAGGTGATCTCACACGGCGCGCCCGCCACCCAGAAACTCACTGGCGACGGCGCCGTGTCGCTGACGCGCCAGGTCAACGACCGCCTCGCCGCCGCGTGCAGCGTCCACCCCAAGCGCCTTGCCGCCTTTGCGGCGCTGCCGACCTCGGACCCGGCCGCAGCCGCCGACGAGCTGGAACGCACCGTCGCCAAGCTCGGCTTCAAGGGCGGCATGATCCACGGCCTGGCCAACGGCCTGTTCCTGGACGACAAGCGCTTCTGGCCGATCTTCGAGCGCGCGGCGCGCCTCGACGTGCCGATCTATCTGCACCCCTCGGTGCCGCACGCGAGCGTTGTGGACGCCTACTACAAGGATTACGTGCAGGACTACCCGATGATCCTGCGCGCCGCTTGGGGCTTCACGGTGGAAACCGCCACTCAAGCCGTCCGGCTGGTGCTGAGCGGCATCTTCGATCGCTATCCCAATCTCAAGATCATCCTCGGGCATCTCGGCGAAGGGCTGCCCTTCATGGTGTGGCGCATCGACAGCGCGCTGGCGCGGCCCGGGCAGAAGTCGCTCAGCTTCCGCGACGTCTTCTGCAGCCACTTCTACATCACCACGAGCGGCTTCTTCTCCAATCCCGCGCTGCTGTGCTCGGTCATGGAGTTGGGCATCGACCGCATCCTGTTCTCGGTCGACTGGCCGTTCGTCGCCAACACGCCGGCAGTGAAATGGATCGACACGGTGCCGCTCAGCGACGAGGACAAGGTCAAGCTGCTCTCGGGCAACGCCAAGCGCCTGCTGCGCATCTAAACGGCAGCCGAAAGAATGGCGCAGCGCGCATCTAGGCTACGCCGCGCCCCGCTCGAAGAAGGAGCTGACAAAGGCGGAGCCCGTATTGGTCAGGTCGAACGCGTGCAGGCCAAGGACGCTGGACATCAGCTTGAACGTTGCGATGCCGCGAGCCGAGTTGCCGGTGCGATCCAGGCGCGGCGAATACGTGCCGATGCCGAGCTGGCGGTTCACGACACCGAGAATTCCGCCGCCGACGCCACTCTTGGCAGGGATGCCGACTTCATAGCCCCAGCCGCCCGAATAATCGTACATGCCGCAAGAGAACATCACGGACTGTACGTCGCGCACGGCATCGATCTCGAAAACATGCCGCGCCGAAATTGGATGCACACCGAGGTTTGCGATGGTCGCGCCGATAACGGCGAGATCGGTCGCGGTCACCTTGATCGAGCATTGCCTGAAGTAGAGGTCGAGGGCCGGTTCAACCGGCTCTTTCAATGCACCCGCACTCAAGAGCAGGTGCGCAATGGCTCGGTTTCTGTGACCGGTCGCCACTTCCGAGCGGTACACGTCCTGGTTCAGTTCGAGCTGGCGGCCCGCGGCCTGCGAAAATCTTTCGAGGATGACATCGAATGCGGCCTCCGCTCCAAGCGCGTCGCGCAGCATCCCCGTAACCGCTATGGCCCCGGCATTCACCATCGGGTTGTAGGGTCGCCGTGTGACCGGACTGAACTCGATCGCATTGAACGGATCGCCGCTCGGTTCGACGCCGACGCAGCCAAGGACATCATTGCGGCCGTGGAGCTCGAGCGCCATGCAGTAGGTCAAGGCTTTGGAGGTCGACTGAATTGTGAACTCCAAGTCGGCGTCTCCGATCTTGTGCACCTTGCCCTTGGTAGTGGCGATGGCTATGCCAAACGAGTTGGGTGGGACATTGGCGAGTTCTGGAATGTAGTCCGCCAGCCCACCCTCTTGCAGCGGCCGGGCGCGCTCGTAGATGTCGAGCAGCATCTGGTCGACCTGCGTATCACATGAACCCTGAAGGCTCGCCTGGCGAGTTGCTACCGGCAACGGGGACTTCGGCACATGGAGGTCTTGCATTTGCTCAGGCTGCGCCACAACCGATCTCTTCTTCCAAAATGCCATCCTCACGTGGAGACCCGAGCGCCTAGATCTTGCTCACACTCTGCTCAAATTCTGTGAGCAGGCTACGCTGCCGGGTTTCTCAAGCGTCCCCAAGCCTCAACGCTGATTGACGTTTTCAAGAAGCCCCCTGGCTCATCACACACGTGCGCAACTTCTGTGCCAGTTCGCCCCGGCGCAGTCGCCGCTATAACGACGGTCCACGGCCATGGCATGAGTTTGCCAGGTCCGCGGGGAACGTAACAAAGCGCAAGGCGATCCGCATCGGCCCATCCGGGCCAAGAAGTCGAGCGAGAGATCAGCGACCATGCACAGCACACGACGCAAGCTCGCCCTCGTAACGGGCGCCTCGGCCGGGATCGGCGCCGAGTTCGCGCGCCAGCTCGCCGCCGCCGGCAACGACGTGGTGCTGGTGGCCCGCCGGCTGGATCGGCTCGAGGCGCTGGCACGCGAGCTGACCGCCCTGCACGGCATCGCGGCCTATCCCATCCGCGCCGACCTGGCGCAGCCCGACGCCCACGCCCAAGTCTGGGACGCGCTCGCCGCGCACGGCCGCGGCGTCGACATCCTCGTCAACAACGCCGGCTTCACCATTCCCGACACCTTTGCCAAGGCCAGTTGGCAGCGCGAGAGCGACATGATCATGACGCTCGTCTATGCCGTGTGCAGCTTCACGCGCGCGGCGCTGCCGCACATGCTGGCGCAAGGCTGGGGCCGCATCATCAACGTGGGGTCGGTGGCGGGCTTCGCGCCGGGCATCGCTGGCCACACGCTCTATCCGGCGTCCAAGAGCTTCGTCCTCAAGTTCTCGCAGTCGCTCGACTGCGAGGTTCGCGCCCGCGGCATCAAGGTGACGGCCTTCTGCCCCGGCTTCACCCACACCGAATTCCACGCCGCGAGCGGCATGACGGACCTGCTCGCCAAGTCCCCGCGCCGCTTCGGCGCCCACCCGCCCGAGGTGGTCGCCCAAGCGCTCGCCGCCAATGAGCGGGGCCAGGTGATCCTGGTCACGGGCCTGCGCAACAAGGTGCGGCGGCTGTTCCTCAAGCTGCTGCCCGAGACCGTCACGCGCCCCATCATCAACGCCGGCGCCGCGCATTTCCGGCGCGACAACTGAGGCTGGCATCCGCCCCCAACCCTGGCCCTCTCCCCGCGCTGACCGAATGCGTCGCGAAGTCGGCGCAGCGCGGGGGAGGGAGGGGCGGGCCCCCCCGGGTCAGCCCGCCAGCATGAGCAGCAAGACGGCGATCAGCACCACCAGCCAGAACCCCGGCACCAGCCAGCTGCCGACCGGGAATGGGATGGGATAGTGATAGGCTCTGTCGATATCTTCGCGGTCAGGCATGACGGTTACCTTTGGCGCCCGCCGGCGGAAGTGCCTTCCGCGTCGAGCCGGCGTATCTCGCGTCCCGGTCTCGCAAAGGCCGAGAACCGGCTGGCGACGAACTCTTCGAGCGCGTGTCCATCGAGCTCGTCGGGGATGAGGAGGTCGGCGGGGCAGCAGCGGTCCCGCTCCTCGATGTAGGCGATCGGTCGGCCCTTGGAGAGGCCGCCGTTGGGCCGCACGACGCCCACCACGAATTCACCGTAGATGTCGAGGCGCATGGCTAGGCCGCCTGACTGGTGCTGCTGTCGCCCAGCTCCAGCCCCTGGGGTTGATGCAGGATGGTGAAGTTGCCGCCCGGGCTCTCTTGGCGCGCATACTTGATGGCGGCCTTGCGCGTTGCGAACAGGCCGGCCACCCGGCCGCTGGTTTCGCGAATGACCCACAGGCCGGCCGCGTTGAGGCCGAGCAGGAAGTAGGGCGCGGTGGCCGTCGGCAGCTGACTTGGGAAGTCGAGGCCGGCGCGTAAGCTCAGGGACGACATGACACGATCCTCCTTGTGAGACCGATGTCATTGAGATGCCCAAGAACGCATAAAGATTCGAGACGGGCCGCGCGGCTAGTTCATAAGCGGCGCATAAAGGGCATAAGCGGCGCATAAATGTTGGCCGCTCGCGCCGCGCCCCGGCATGCGCTAGCGTCGGGCGCAAGGGGCCTTTCAAGCGCCCTGCCGGAGGAGGAGATTGCGCCCATGCCGAGCACCGTCGCGGGGGTCTTCGCCGACACCGCCCGCGCGCACGCCGCCCACCCGTTCCTGATCGTGCCGGCGCGCGCCGACCGCGACTGGTCGCCCGGCGGCGTCGAGGTAAGCTACGGCGCCGCGCTGGCGGAGGTGGAGCGGCTGCGCGACCTCTACGCGGCGCGCAGGCTACGGCCACGGCCATCGCGTCTCGATCCTGCTCGAGAACCGGCCGGAGTTCTTCTTCCACTACCTGGCGCTCAACGCGCTCGGCTGTCGTGCATCGTGCCGATCAACCCGGACTACCGGCACGACGAGATCGCCTACCTGCTCGACCACAGCGAGGTGGAGCTGGCCGTGGTGCTGCCGCATCGCGTGGACGACGTCGCGCAGCGCCGCGGCGGAGCGCGCCAAGCCGCTGCCCGTCGTCGACGCGCACGCCATGCCGGCCGAGCTGCCGCCGCCGTCCGGCGCCGCGCGCCGCGCCCGGGCGCGCCGGGCCTCGAGACGCGAGTGCTCGCTGCTCTACACCTCGGGCACCACCGGGCGGCCCAAGGGCTGCCTGCTGTCGAACTTCTACACGCTCAACGCCGGCGCAACCTATCGCAGCCGCGGCGGGCTGATCGATATCCGCCGCGGCCAGGAGCGGTTCTACAATCCGCTGCCGCTGTTCCACATCAACCACCTCAACATCATGTCGACGGCGGCCATGCAGACCGCCAACACGCTGATCCTGCCCGAGCGCTTCTCGCCGACGCGCTGGTGGCACGAGGTGTCGACACACGGCGCCACCATCATCCACTACCTCGGCATCGTCGCGCCGATGCTGCTGAACCAGCCGCCGGGCCCGGCCGACCGCAACCACAAGGTGCGCTTCGGCATCGGCGCCGGCATCGAGCCGCAGCTGCACAGCGTGTTCGAGGAGCGCTTCGGCTTCCCCATGATCGAGGTGTGGGGCATGACCGAGACGGGCCGCATCACGGGCGACTGCCACGAGCCGCGCATGATCGGCACGCGCGCGTTCGGCCGGCCGTTCCCGGGGCTGGAGGCGCGCGTGGTGGACGACCAGGACAAGCGACGTGCCGGTGGGCACGCCAGGCGAGCTCGTCGTGCGCCACTCGGCCGAGACAGCCGCGGCACGGCTTCTTCTCGGGCTACCTCAAGAACGAGAAGGCGACCGAGGAGGCCTGGCGCGGCGGCTGGTTCCACACCGGCGACGTGGTGCGCCAGGACGCCTCGGGCATGCTGTTCTTCGTCGACCGCAAGAAGCACATCATCCGCCGCGCCGGCGAGAACATCGCCGCCGCCGAGATCGAGGCGGTGCTGCAGGCGCACGATGCCGTCGCGCAGGTGGCCGTGGTGGCGGCGCCCGACGAGCTGCGCGAGGAGGAGGTGCTGGCCTGCATCGTGCCGATGCCGGGCATCCAGGCCGGACGCCGGCGCTGGCGGAGGCGCTGTTCGAGCAGTGCAACGCGCGGCTCGCCTACTTCAAGGCGCCGGGCTGGGTGCTGTTCCTCGACAAGCTGCCCACCACGGGCACGCAGAAGGTGCAGAAGACCCAGATCTTCGCGCCCGGCGAGGACCCGCGCAAGCGCCCCGGCATCATCGACCTGCGCGCGCAGAAGCGGCGGGGCTAGGCGAGCGTGCCGAGCTCCGCCTTCCGTGCCGCACTTCTCAGCGTGTCCGCCTTCGACAAAGGACAGCGGAAAATCGGAAGCGTCACCTCTCAAAGGACAGCTCCTGCGCCTCCAATGACTGCGGCCAAGAGCAGGACAAGGCGCCGGACCAAGGGCTCCGGCGCCCGGCCCTGCAATTGCGCCCCGGCGATCGTACCTAGCAGATAGAGTGGTGCGAGAACGCCGATCGTTCGCACATAGCCCGGGCGCAGGGCGCCCTGGGCCACGAGCAAGACGAGAAGCGCGATGGTGGCAACAAACACCCAAACAATGAAGTTGGCGCGGGCTTGAGCCGCACTTTGCCGGTCGGCCGACAGGAACAAGGCAACCGTGACCGCAAGCGATGTCGCCCCCATAACGAGACCTGACAGCATTCCCGCTGTGATCCACATAGCGCCTCGCGGTCTCCCGGGGTATCGCCAGCCCAAGAGCAGTAGAAGTGCCGCCACCAAGATCGCCGCGCCGATCACGCGCTTCATGATTGCAGGATCGCTGTCAGCCATGAGCTTCACGCCGATCGGCATCGTCGCTAAGGTGCCGAGCGTGAGGGGTACCAGCACGGACCGGGATGCATGCTCTCGCGCTTCGGGGAGCAGGCGCACATTTACCAGAAGGTCGACCCACATCATGACCCACATGGAAGCGGCCGGCACAAGAATCTGATTGAGGATCGGCAGCATCACCAGCGGCCCGCCAAAACCTGCAAAGCCGCGGATGAACCCCGCCGCAAGCGCGACCGGTGCGAGTATGGCGTAGGATGGGTCCATTGGCGGCGTTGGCGACGGGTCTTTCAAAGACAGTCCGCCGAAGACCTACGGTGCTCCTGCGCCTTGCACAAAGGAATCCTGTTCAGGCGACGCACGAGAAACTGGAATGCCCGTTCGAAAGAGCAGACGCCACCACTGCGCCTGCCGACCGGTTTCGAGGCCGCCGCTCGCCATCTCAGCTTCACGCGAGCGGCGGAGGAGTTGGCGCTGTCCCAATCGGCAGTCAGCAAGCAGGTCAAAGCGCTCGAGGCCCACCTGGGCCACGTCCTGTTCGAGCGTCGCTCACGATGTCTTGTGCTCACTGCGGAAGGCCGCCGGCTCTATCAGACCGTGCATGAGCTGGTCGGCCAACTTGATCGCGCCGCCCACCGCTTGCATGTCCGCGCCGCCCCAGCACAGGTCTCGGTTGCCACGAGTTCAGGCTTTGCCTCGCTATGGCTCATTCCCCGCCTCAAGCGCTTCGCGATCCTGCACCCCGGCATCGACGTGCGCATCTCGGCATCGGCGGAGGTCGTCAACCTCGAGCAATGCCGTCTGGATCTAGCCGTCAGGTTCTGCGCGCCTTCGGTCGCGCCGACGGGCGCCATCAGGCTGTTCACGCACACGACACTGCCTGTCTGTGCGCCGACGCTCCCGCAAGACGCGCGTGCGCCCCTGCGGACACCGAGGGACCTGGAGAACCACATCCTCCTTCACGCCAGCATATCGGCTGAGCGCCGCGCATACGTGGACTGGGACGCCTGGCTCGCGGCCGCCAATGTCTCGAACCTTCGCCCGAAGGGCTCGCTGCATTTCAATCAGTACGAGCAGACGATCCAAGCCGCTCTTCAAGGGCAAGGAGTAGCTCTCGGAATCGACACCCTGGTGGCGGATCCGATGCGGGACAAGCTGCTCGTAGCACCGTTTTCCAGCTCGGTGGCCGAGTCGCGCAGTTGCTACCTAGTGCGCTCGCCGGCTTCTTCGCCCAAGCCCGAGGTCGATGCCTTCATCAGATGGCTGCGTTCTGAGGCCAGGCAGTGACACCACGCAATTGGTTTCGCCTGGACGCGTCTGCTACTCACCCAGTGGGTCCGATTCAGCAAGACTCCGACCGATCACAACATTTCCGCTATAACTTCGGCAACGGGCGCATGCGATGCAAGTTCAGCCCAACGGCCGAGCGAGTGATCACGATTGTGTACAGGAACTGCCGGAGCTGAATGGGATGCGGCGGTGCGTGCCGGCATCTATCGCGACTCGCCGGTCGATCTGCGCGACAAGAAGCGAAGGAGCTGAGGTGCAAACCATGCCAACCCGCATCGATGCGAAGACGCTGAAGAGCTGGCTCTCGGACGGGGGCGAGATCGCGCTGCTCGACGTGCGCGAGCACGGCCGCTACGGCGAGGCGCACCTGTTCTTCGCGGTGTCGCTGCCCTACAGCCGCTTCGAGCTTGGGCTGCCGGCGCTGGTGCCCAACCCGCGCGCGCGACTGGTGCTGTGCGACGACGGCGAGGGCGTCGCCGAGCGTGCCGCCGAACGGGCGGCGGCGCTCGGCTACGGCAACGTGCATGTGCTGGCGGGCGGCACGGGGCGTGGCAAGGCCGCGGGCTACACGATCTATGCCGGCGTCAACGTGCCGAGCAAGGCGTTCGGCGAGCTGGTGGAGCTCGAGCGGCACACGCCGCGCGTCACCGCGCAGGAGTTGCAGGCGCATGCGCGAGCGGGCGAGGACATGGTGATCGTCGACGGCCGCACGGTCGCCGAATTCCAGAAGATGAACATTCCGGGCGGCATCTGCTGCCCCAACGGCGAGCTGGCGCTGCGCATCGGCGAGCTGGTGCCCAGTCCGCAAGCACCAAGATCGTCGTCAACTGCGCCGGACGCACGCGCTCGATCATCGGCGCGCAGACGCTGATCGACTTCGGCGTGCCCAACCGGTCGTGGCGCTGGAGAACGGGACGCAGGGCTGGTTCCTGGCGGGACTGAAGCTGGAGAACGGCGCCAGCGGCAATTCGCGGCGAAGGCACGCACGCGATCTGGGCGCGCTGCAGCAGCGCGCACGCGCGCTCGCGGAGGCGCGGGGCGTCGGCTTCGTCGATGCCGCGCAAGTCGAAACGCTGGCTCGCGGACCCGGAGCGCACGACGCTACCTGCTCGATGTCAGTACGCCGGAGGAATTCGCCGCGAAGGGTCGGCGCCGGCTGCAGTGCATGCGCCGGGCGGCCAGCTCGTGCAGACGACCGATCAGTGGATCGGCACGCGCGGCGCCCGCATCGTGCTCCTCGACGATGACGGCGTGCGCGCGCCGATGACGGCGCAATGGCTGCGGCAGCTGGGACACGAGGCGTACGTGCTCGAGGGCGGGGTCGCGGCGGCAGCGGATCTGCGCCGCGCCGGCTGCGAGGCCTCGCGCGTGGCCGCAGCCGGCACCGATCGACTGCCGCGGAGCTTGGCGGAAGGCTGCGCGACGGCAGCTGCTGCAAGTCATCGACCTGCGCGCCGAGCATGAGCTACCGCAAGGAGCACATTGACGGGGCGGTGTGGTCGATCCGGCCGCGGATCGTGGCGGCGATCGCGGACGCTCCAAGACGGTGGTGCTGGTTGCTGACGAGCCCGAGATCGCCGCGCTTGCGGCGCTCGACCTGGCGGAAGCGGGCTGCGCGACGTTCGCGTGCTGTCCGGCGGCCATGAGGCGGCGCGCGCGCACGGGTTGCCAGATGGCCTCCTCGCCCGACACCCCGGCGGACGCGGACTGCATCGACTTCCTGTTCTTCACGGCCAGGCGCCACGAGGGCGACGACGCCGCCGCGCGCCAGTACCTCACCTGGGAGATCGGCCTCGTCGATCAGCTCGACGAGGCGGAGCGCGAATCGTTCAGGATCGCCGGAGCGCCGTGCAGGCGATCCTTCGCGTGCTGGGCAGAGAGCGCTCAGCAAGCACCAAACGGTCATCCTCGGGCTTGTCCCGAGGATCCATCTCTCGGCACGCGCCGGAGCGAGTTGATAGACTGGATGGTCGGGACAAGCCCGACCATGACGAGCACTGGCTACGGCGCGCTACGCCGCCTTGATGTTGGAGCGCTGCACCCGATCGAGATTCTTGCCCCTCGATGCGGATGAGCTTCACCGGCGCTTCGCGCTTGGGGGAATGCACGTCGCCGACATCGTAGAGGTGCGCGTCGCCGGGCTGCATCGCGTAGGTCTTCGTCGGCTCGACCAGCGTCGGCTCGCTGCCCTGCGCCCTTGCGCACGATCTTCCAATCCGTCATCTCGGTCACGCCCGTCGCCTGGCCGTAGATGGCCCAGCTCGGCCCGTGGTCGTGCGGGCGCGCCGTTGGCCTGGCCGCCGTACACATGGCCGCAGATGCAGAAGCCGAGTTCGGGGTCCTCGTAGAGCACCTCGCGCGGATTGGCGCCCGGCTGCGCGCTCCTTCAGATGGGTGGCGACGAAGGCGGGATCGTTCAGCGCCTTCGACACGAAGGCCCGGATGGCCTCTTTGCCGGCCCGGCCGGGCGACGACTTGAGGGTCTCGCGGATGTCCGCGGCGAGCTGCGTCAAAGCATAGGGCATCGATCAACCTCCTCCTCGCTCGATCTGGTCGCGCTCTTTGCCTGCGGCAGCCTAGCAACATGCGCGGGCCAATGCTACGGGCTGCGCGTGCCACAGCCGAGGGCCAGCAGATGACAACGATCTACAAGATCTGCACGGCGGCGGAATGGGAAGACGCCACGCACGCGGGGGCTTTTCGCGGCTCGCCGGTCGACCTCACCGACGGCTACATCCATTTCTCGACCGCCGAGCAGGTCGCCGAGACGGCGGCCAAGCATTTCGCAGGGCAGAGCGATCTGGTGCTGGTGGCCGTCGATGCCGATGCGCTGGGAGCCGACCTGAAATGGGAACCCTCGCGCGGCGGCGCGCTGTTCCCGCACTTTATGCGGCGCTGCCCGTCAGCGCGCGCCCTGTGGGTCAAGCCGCTGCCGCTCGACAGCGCGGGCCGGCATATTCTCCCGCCTGCAGACGACGGTGAATGACGGAATCAAATGCCCGCCGCTATGAAGTTGCATGTCCTTGCACGGGTTTTGTCGGCCATCCGCCCATGGTAGACTGACGCATGATCAAGGCATTGGAACAGGCAATCGAGAAGGTGAAAGCGCTCTCCAAGGAGCGTCAGGAATACGCTGCGGAGCTGCTCGAGCAGATCGCCCAGGGCGACGATGCAGTGTATCGCTTGGGCGACGAGGAACGCCGTCTCGTACGCGAGGGCTTAGCCGAGCTCGATCGCGGCGAGGCGGCGTCCGAGGCCGAGGTCCGCGCCGTGTTCGACAAATATCGGGCATGAGGATCATCTATGCGCCGCGGGCGTTGCGCGACATCGACGAGATCCTAGCCTACATCCACAAGCGGAGCCCGAGCGGCGCGAGGAACGTGTCGCTGGCGATCGAGTACACAATCCACATGTGCGCATTGCACCCGCGAACCGGTGCCAAAACCGATGAGCCGGACGTCTATCGGCGGCCTTTGGGCAAGTACCGCTACACTGTGTTCTATCGCATGCTTGCCGACGGCATCGAGGTAGGGCGCGTTATCCACGGCGCTAGGGTCAAAGTGCTGACCAAGCTTCCTCGCGACGAATAGCGCCTAACCCGCCTTGCCCCGCCTCAGCTTGGCCTCGCGCCAGACGATATAGAACGAGCTGGCGAACACGATGGCCGCGCCGATCCAAGTCAGCGCATCGGGCACCTCGGCGAAGAAGATCATGCCGAGGAACGCCGCCCACACGAGCTTCAGGAAATCGAACGGCATCAGCACCGTCATATCGGCGAGCTTGATGGCCTCGGTGATGACGAACTGGCCGATGGTGCCGATCACGCCGATGAAGATCAGCCAGCCCCACAGGCCGGGCGAGGGCGTCTCCCACACGAACAGCGCCGGCACCAGGGTGAGCGGCGTCAGCAGAACGGTGACGTAGGCGGCGATCGTGCGGCTCGAACTCGGTGCGGCCCAGCACCTTGATGTCGATCATGGCGACGCTCCACAGCAGCGACGAGAACAGCACCAGCAGCGCGCCGGTGTCGACGCCTGCAGGCCGGGCCGCAGGATGACGAGCGCGCCAACAAAGCCGACGAAAATCGCCGTCCAGCGCCGCCAGCGGAACACCTCGCCCAGGAACAGCGCGCTGAACAGCGCCGTGAACAGCGGTGCGGTGAAGGCGAGCGCGGTCGCCCGCGCGATCGGGGTCATCGACAGGCCGATGAAGAAGCATACCATCGACACGGCATTGATGACGGCGCGCAGCAGGTGCAGGCCGAGCTTCTGGGTATGAAACAGCGCCGGCCCGTAGCGCATGAGCAGCGGAGCGATCACCATCAGACCGAACAGATTGCGAAAGAACGCGACCTCGAAGCCAGACAAGTGCTGGGTGGCGTAGCGGATGGCGGTGTGCATGGCGGCGAACAGCAGCGTGCCGAGCACCATCAGCAGGCAACCCTTTGCCACCGGCGACAGCCGCCGGTACCAGTCGGACAGCGGATTGGCGAGAATCAGGAGGGCGAGCTGTTGCATGCGGGCACAAGCCCTACCCGCGTCCCGGCCGCCCAACAAGACCGCGTCGCGCGTAGCGGCCCTGCAGCAATCGCACCTGACTGTATCGGGCACCTACTGCTTGCGGGAGCGCGCTTGGGCCATGATCCAGGCTGCGAAGACCGTGGCTTTGGTCAGGCTCGGCGCGTTCTTGGCGTGCAATACGCAATAGGAATTCTCGCTCTCCACAAAGCCGAACGGCGCCACCAGCCGGCCCTTGTCGAGGTCCTGCTGCACGAGCGGATAGGAGCCGATGGCGGCGCCTAGGCCGCTCCCCGCTGCCTCCAGCAGGAAGTAGGTGTGCTCGAAGCGCGGGCCCTTTGCGGGATCGAGGCCTTGCGTGCCGGTGAGGCGCATCCAGTCGGCCCACGCGCGCGGCCGCGTCTCGGCGTGCAGCAGCGCCACGCGTTTCAGATCGGCCGGCCGCTTGATGCGGTGGCTGGCGAGCAATGCGGGAGAAAGAACGGGGCCCATGCGGTCCGGGAGAAACGGGTGTGCGGTGACACCGCGCGGCCAAGGCGGCTCTGCCGAGGCGGATCGCCACGTCGATGCCATCGGCTGCGAAGGAGACCGGCGCGTGCGATGCCGTCAAACGCACCTCGATGCCGGGATGCGCGGCGTTGAACGCATAGAGCCTCGGGATCAGCCAGCGCATCATGAACGTCGCGAGGCACGACACCGTGAGCGGCCCTTGTCTCGTCCGTGCTGCCACCCGCGCCGCCGACGTCTCCAGCAACTGCAGTGCCTGGCGCACCGATGGCAGGAACTCGGCACCGGCCGCCGTGAGCTCGATGCGGCGGTTGAGGCGCCGGAACAGGGGAACGCCCAGAAAGTGCTCGAGCGCTTGGAGCTGACGGCTGACTGCACCGTGGGTGACGCAGAGCTCCTCCGCCGCGCGCAGTGATGCTTCCGCGTGCGGCCGAGAGCTCGAACGCGGGAAGGGTCTTGAGGGGCGGAAGCCGGCGCATTCTGAGTCGATCTCATGTGATATTTCCTCACATGACCAGCACGAAGCATCGCTTGTCAATGTCGCAGTTCGTGCCCCTTTGCTGGCAAATCATATGTGAGGGGCATTCATGTCAGGTGCAAAAAATGCCGATGCTGGGCTGCTGTGGGTGGCCGCGGCCCTCGCGCGTTTTCGCCCTGGCCCGGCTCGCGCCGCCGCTTCGCCGGATTGTCGCCGCTCGGCCAGTCGGTGCTGGGTGCGGCGTGCGCCGGCACCATCCTGTGGGTTTCCGAGGCGATACCTCTGGGCCTCACCGCCCTGCTGGTTGCTGCCTTGCTCGCGCTGTGCCCCGGGCCTGGGATTTGCAGACGCGGCAAGCGGCTTTGCCGGCGAGGTCGTCTTCTTCCTCATCGGTGCCGTCGCCATCGGCGCCGCCGTCGAATCGAGCGGGCTTGCCGTGCGCGCTGCGCGCTTGCTCTCCGCGCAGCGCACGGGGCAGTCCCGCGCGCCTCTACGTTCAGATGATCGCCGGCTTTCCGGTCCTGGCGCTGCTGATCCCTTCGGCCATCACGCGCAATGCCGTCCTCATACCCGCCTATCGCGATGCGCTCGGCGTCATGGGCCTCGATCAATCGAGCCGGGCCGGCCGGGCCACCATGCTGGCGCTCGGGGTCCTCAATCCGCTCGCTTCCTCGGCGTTCCTGACAGGTGGCATCACCTCGATCACCGCAGCCACCCTCATCGGCGGCTTCTCGTGGCTCGGCTGGTTCTCGCTCATGGCTGTGCCCTACTACGCATTGCTGTCGGGTGGCGCCCTCCTGCTGCTGGCTGCTGGTTGGGAGGTTCGAGAGCGCCAATCGCGACGTCGAGCCGCAGGCAGCGCCGCATCCCTTCTCGCCAGCCGAAAAGCGAACGCTCGCCGTCCTGGCGTTCACCGCCGGCCTGTGGCTCACGGATTCCATCCACCATCTGTCGCCGGCGATCCCCGCCCTGCTCGGCGCCGCCGCCCTGCTGCTGCCGGGTATCGGTGTAATCTCGTGGAAGACGTTCGAGACGCGCCTGTCGTGGGGACTCATCCTCACCGTCGGCGCGTCGCTGTCCCTGGCCAAGCTGATGACCTCGTCGGGCGCGGCGACATGGCTCGGCCAGCTCCTGCTCGGCGGCTTGTCCGGATTGGCGGCCGCTCCGCTCCTGCTGGTCGCCACCCTGATCCTCGCGGCCGTGCTGGTACATCTGGCGATCACGAATCTCGCCGCCTGCATCGCGCTGCTGCTGCCGATCAACGCGACGATGGCCGATGCGCCGGCCTCAACCCGATCGTGACCGGCCTGGCGCTGACGATCGTGGTGGACGCGGTCATCCTGTATCCGGTCCAGACCGCCGCCAACCTCATGGCCTACGAAGCGGGATACTTCAGTCGCGCGGATGTGGTGAAGCTGGGCCTTGGTATGCTCGTGCTGACCCTGGTGGTGGTGATGCTCGTCATGCCCTACTGGGCACTGCTCGGACTGCCGCTGACAGCGCGGTAGAACTCGTTCGGCGGGTGAGGACTACGGGCGCCGACCCAAGTCCATCATTCCCCGCGATCCCGACAAGGCGATGCGGCCACCAAGTGCCGAACCCTGCGTGCGATCAGTCGCCATCTGCGAAATGGCGGAAGTTGGCATCACCCTGCCCGAAGCGGTCGGGGTGCAGGATCGCCTCAGGCGTGTCGTCGCTTGAGCCCCTGAACCAGCGCGTGAGCCCATCGTACCAGTGGCCGTCCTCCTGCGGCTGGATGGCCCTGGGGCGCAGCTGCGGGCGCGTGCCGAAGCTGCGCGTGGCGCCCACGCCTCCCGGGGGCGTGGCGCCTGCGCCTCCCATCGGCGCGGCGCCCACGTCGGCCGGCGGCGCCTGCGGCACCGGCGACTCCAAGACGTTCTCGTACTTGGCAAACGTATTCATGATGCGCCGGAACCACTTCTCGCGATCGTCCATGCCTACGACCTTTGAGATGAGCGACGCATTGCCCACGTTGATCATGGCGCAGGCGCCGGAGAAATTTCCGCCTTCGCACATCTCGTTGCAGCGTCCGGCCGCCCACTGGGCTGCCGCCATCACCAGAAGCGCGTCCGTATCGTCGGTGCTGGGCGGCGGGTCGGTGGAAAAGTCGATGCCGACGAGCTTGCCGTACCTGGTGAAGTTGTCGCGCCCCGTGGTCTGCAGATAGCCGGCGCCGCGGAAGTTGTAGCCGTCGTCGGTGCCGGGTCGGTTGCTCATGCGACCGTTATAGACGGCAGCGGCAAGCGCCTTCTCGTTGCGGCACAGGCCGAGAAGCTCCTGGTCGCTCTTGTTGCCGAAGCGGCTCGGCCACACCTGGCGCAGCCGCTGCGGGGTCGGGTAGTAGAGCGACTCGCGCAGGTGAGCGAGGCCGCCGGTCTCGTGCATACAGTTGGCGAGAAACCCCGCGAGCCGCTCGAGCTTGTCGGTGACGTCGTAGCGCGCGAGCGTCAGCCACCCCGCGTCGCTGGTGAGGCTCTTGACGTAGTCGTCGCGGGCGCGGGGAGCAATCTGCTTGATAAGCTCGGGTGTCAGCACGGGATCAATCCTCTCAAACGAAACACTGCCTGCCGCAAACGCGCCGTCCGATAGCCCGTGCGTGTGGCTTTCTTGCGAACTCACTTCAAGCGCGGCGTCGCAATGCGGTCACGCCTGCGCTAGGGCAGCGGATAGCGCCAGAAGGGGCCCGCCGGCGTCGCCACCTTCTGCAGGATCGGGATGCGCAGCTCGGGCGGCCGCTCGCCGGTCCGCAGCAAGCAGGCCGATGTCGTTGAGCAACGCACCCTTTTCCGCGTAGGAGGAATGGTTGAGCGCCAGCATGTCGGTGCTCGTCTGCGTCACGTCGATGGTGTCGATGCCGGCAATCACGATTGGGCCCTCGGCCGGCACGTCGCCGGCGCGCGGCACCCCGCCCGCCACCCGGCGCGAGGCCGCCATCGCCCGATCGTTGGCCGAGCAGTAGAGCGTCACCCCGCGCCCGTACTGGCGGATGTTGGCGGCGAGATACTGGCGAACACGTCGCGATCGACGTCGGGCGCCGCCATGATGATCTCGTTGAGGCGCACGTCGGGCGGCAGGGTGGGGCCAAGCTCGCGCAGGACGGCTGAGCAGCGGCAGGTTGCCCATGCTGTGGGCGATGACGCTGACGCTCTTGGCGCCCGTCTCCCTCAGCACCAGCTCGAGAAATTTCTTCAGGTACGGCTCGGCCTGCGTGGCGCTCTCGCGGTCGTAGCCGTAGCCCGCGAAGTCGCCGCCCGACGGCCAGCTGTAGAGGAAAGCCGCACCGTCGAACTTCAGGTCGTAGGCCATCTGCGCGGTGCGATAGAGCGCGTAGTCGAAGCCCGTGTTGTAGCCGTGCACGAACACCACGGCCTGATCCTTGAACGTGCGGCTGCCGCCCACCCGCTCGCGCACCAGCGCCAGGAACTCGTCCGCGCGACAGCGACTTCAGCTCCCGGATGGTGAAGTGCTGCTTGGGGTCCTCCGCCTGCTCGTAGATGGTGATCTGGAAGTAGGGCACCCGGATCGCGAACGGGCGCTCGATCTTGGGCACCTGGTGCGCCTTGGGCACCGTCACCAGCGCGCGGCCGAGCTCCAGCCGGCGCGCGCGGTCCGAGCCGTAGACGATGCGCTTGGGCTCGTCCTTGCGCACGCGGTCGGTGCCGTAGAACACCGGCACGACGTCCCATTCGCCCTCGGGCGCGGCGGGAGCGCCGGCGGCGGGCCGCCACGCCTGGCATTCTCCTCATCCGCCGGTTTCTCGGCCTTGGGTGCGCGCGCCGGACCGCGCGGGGCCACGGGGCCGGGCTGCGCTGGCGGTGGTGGAGGCGCCGCAGTGACCGGGGGCGGCGCCTCGGCTGTCTTCGGCGCCGGCTGCGGCTGCGCGCGGTCCTCGGTGGCCTCGGGCGCGGCCTTCTCGCCGCTCTCGCTCCTGGGCCGGCGGCGGCTTTGGCGCGCCCGCCATCTCGCGCTGCAGCGGCATGCCGCCAAGCGAGACGTAGAGCGCCGCGGGCACGAGGATCAGCAGATGCCGCGCAGCCGCACCGGCGAATCCGGGCCCCGCGCGACAGGCCGCGGGTCGCATACCACATGATGGCGTAGATGACGGACTGCCGCGGCAGCGGGAACGCCGAACTGCAGAACTCGCGCGTCGGAACATCGGGCATGTGCACGCCCCCTTTTGCTCGGCCTGCCTCGGCGCAGCGCGTCCTTGCCAGCCAGTTGGGGCAAAGGCATGACAGCGGCATGTCACCGATCTCCCGCCTCGCCGCCGCCCTGTCGCTGCTCGCCGCCATGACGCTGACCGGCGCCAACGTGGCGTTCGGCAAGGCCGATCGTGGCGGCGGTGCCGATCTACGTGTTCGTGCTGTTCCGCTTCGTCGTCGCGTGCGCGCGCTGCTGGCCTGCTGGTGCGCGGCGAGCCCGGGCCCAAGCTCGTCGACATGAGCGCCCGGCCAGTGGCGCGATCTCGTCCTCATGTCGCTGCTCGGGCATGGTCGGCTTCACGGTGCTGATGTTCGAAGGCCTGAAGCGCACCAGCGCCGCCGATGCCGGCATCATCACGGCGACGCTGCCCGCCGTGGTGGCCCTGCTGGGCGTGGCGCTGGTGGGCGACCGGCTGTCGCGCGCGCAGACGCTGGCCGTCGGCGCTGGCGGTCGCCGGGCTCGTGCTGGTGCAGGCGACGGGCGCCGCGCCCGGCGCCTCGACCCTCGTCGGCAACCTGCTGGTCGGCGGCGCGGTGCTGTGCGAGGCGAGCTTCGTGCTGCTCGGCAAGCGGCTGGCGCCGCCCTACCGGCCGCTGCGGCTGGCGCTCGGCGCCAACCTCGTCGGGCTCGTGCTGTCGATCCCGCTGGCGCTCGCCGAGCTGCCGGCATTCGATCCGCGCTCGGTCGGATCCAGCATGTGGGTGCTCGGGATTTGGTACTCGCTCGCCGCCAGCGTGATCTGCCTGTGGCTGTGGTATCGCGGCCTGCCCTACGTCGAGACCTGGCTCGCGGGGCTGGCGACGGCGGCCATCCCGCTCGCCGCGCTCGCCATGTCGGCGCTGTACCTGGGCGAAGTCGATCGGCGGCTGGAAGCTCGCCGGCGCGGCGCTGGTGATCGCCGGCATCGTGCTCGGCGCGCTGTCCCCGGCGCAACGTCCGCGGTGATGCGATCAGCTTGGCGTGCGTCGGCTCAGCCCTTCATCAGCTCAACCCTGAGTTCGCGTCCGAGCACGCGGGCGGCACGATACAGGGTTTCGAGCGTGACATTTCCCTGCTCTGGGTCGAGCAGCCGGTCCAGCTGGGCGCGGCTCGTCTGCATGAGGGCCGCCATTCTGCTCTTGGAGAGCTTCCTGTCCTTCATCGCCTTCTCGATTTGCCAGGCTATAACTTCCTTGACAGCAACGGCGCGGAACTCTTCCAAAACACCTTCTCCCGTCAGGAAGTCGTCGAGGGTCGAGCCGTGGTGCGGGTTTTTCCTTTTCTTGGTCATCGTTCCATTTCCTGCTTACGGCTGAGAGCGAGTTCGAGTTCGCCCTGTGGCGTCTTCTGGCTCTTCTTGATGAACCCGTGAAGGGCAACCAGTTCCTGCTCGTGAAAGCAGAAGATCACTCGCGCGATGCGACGGCTGCCCAGCTGCGTGCGAACCTCCCACAAGCCCTTGCCGAGCGAGCGCGCGAGCGGCATTCCAACGGGCCAGCGGTGCTGCACGCGCTCCATGTCCTGACCAATGGCGCGACGATCGTCCTGCGGCAACTGCCTCAACCAGTCGCGAACAGGCTCGTTACCGGTGCTCGTACGAAAGAAGACAAGAGCAATGCGAGCGGCCCTAGCAATGTATCACGCGCGGTACATGTACATTATAAAGTTCAGGTTCGCAAGCGCGGCAAATAGAGGGAATGACTGAGACGAAGCAAGTACGAGTGTTATACTAGCGCGGGAAACAAAACGTGGAGGAAAGCGGCATGGCTGGCGAGATCGAAGCGGTGGAGAAGGTGGTGTGGACCTACCTCGACGGGCTCTACGAGGGCGACACGGGCAAGCTGGCCCTGGCCTTCCACGAGGTGAGCCACCTCTACTCGCGTGAGCGACGGCGGCGTGGCGGACCTGCCGCGCGAGAAGTGGTTCGAGTTCGTCAAGGGCCGCGCCTCGCCCAAGGCCAAGGGCCTCAAACGCACCGACCGCATCGTCTCGATCGACTTCTCCGGGCCGGAGACCGCGTTCGTGAAGGTGGAGTGCTCGATCCACCCGCGCTACTTCACCGACTATCTGACGCTCCTCAAGCTGAACGACGGCTGGAAGGTGGTATCGAAGACCTACCGCACCGACGTGCGGGAGTAGCTCTCGCCACGCTGATGGAGGGGACCGGCTCGCCTCTCCCGCAACTGCACAAATACCGGCGCACCTGGGCAACACTGCGTGCCCAGCCATCGCCAGTGGGCGCCCACTATCGCGACACCGCCGCCAATATCGGCTATCCCCCTGACAAGCGAGCCACGGTTGGGGAGTTGGGCATGGCCGAGACGCGCGCGCCTTCGCTTGTGGGCAGGGTCGTCGACTACATCCTGGGGCGCAACACGCTGATCGGCATCGCCTCGTTCATGCTGCTGATCATCGCCGGCTACGCCACCTGGCATGGCATGCGCGACTTCATCATCGGCGTGTCGTCGACGCCGACCAGCCAGGGTCAGATGCTGCCGGGCGGCATGTCGTTCTCGACCGACCTGCTCGTCATCGCGGTGGTGGTGGCCCTCACCTTCCTGATGTGGCTGATGCTGCGCGAGACGTTCGGCGCGGGGCGGCACCTGCGCGAGCGGCTGATCACCTTCCCGCTCTATGTCTTCCTGGCCATCTGGTCGATCGGCTTCGGCTACGGCTTCTGGTGGAGCCTGATCGCGGGCGAGGAGGCGACGCGCACGCGGCCTCGCCGGCCTGCAGGAGGACGCGCGCGACGCCAGCGCCGTGATCGCCGCGCGGCTCGACGCGGTCAAAGGCCAGCTCGACAGCGTCGTGACCTGGTCGGAAGGCCAGATGTCGCGCGAGGAGACGAGCGGCGGCAGCTGCGGCCAGCCTTCGGGCGCCGGGCGCGGCCCGCTCTACAATGCGCGCCGCGGCGTGCGCGACTCCATCACCACGCTGCGCGACGGCATGACCCGGTCCTGGCTCGAACCGGTGCAGGCCGACGTGGAGCAGCTCAAGAAGGCGGCCGAGGGTCTCGGCGGCGCCACGGTCGAGGAACGCCAGCGCAACTTCGAGGCGAGGGCCTCCGACATCCGCGGCCGCGCCCGCAACATCGCCGCGCGCAGCAACCAGCTCGGCAAGTCGACCGGCGCCGAGATGCGTGCGCTCGCCAGCGCGGTGAACGTGCCGCCGGGCAAGGCCGGGCTTCTCCTGCTACGACCCGACGCTCGGCCGAACGCCTGCCGCTGGCGGCCGCGCAGTCCGAGCAGCCGGCCGAGCTGAAACTGCGCGAGGCCGTGTTCAACGAGGGCCCCGCCGGCGTCGCCAACGCGGTGAAGAACCTCTGGTCGCAACATGGGCGCCTACGGCGCAAGCCTGGCGCGCTACGTGTTCTCCGGCGGCAACGTCGCGGTAGGGCGCACCGACACCGGCGAGCCGATCACGGGCCGCGACCTGATCGCGCTGCTGGCCACCATCGGCATCGACCTGGGGCTCCTGGCGCTCGCCATCGTCAATCCGCCGCGCGAGCCGCCATCGATCAGGCCATCCGGCGCTCTTTCCCGGCAGATCAACGACGCGATCAACACGGCGATCGCCCGTGCCGGCGTCACGCGCCACTGGGTGCACGGACATTTCATCCATCATCGCGATGCGTCCTACCTCGTCATCCCGAACCTCTATGCCGCCGACCCGTTCAACAAGGAGGAGTCTGCGCGGGCCCTGGCGATGAACCAGCTCGCCGGCGTACTCAGCGACCTGGGGCTGGTGCGCTGGCCGCAGAGAAGCTGGCCCCGCTGAAGAAGAGCGAGCTCGAGCGCCTCAAGAAAGAGGAGGGCGAGGCAGCATCACCGACCTGACCGACGTGCGCAAGGATGGGCCAAGCGGCACTGGGCCAACGAGCAGCCGCGCCAGGGCGACCCAGAGCGCCCCTGCGCAACCACGGCCTGTTCTCCAAGGCCGAGCGCGCGCTGGAGATCGCCGGCTGGAGCGAGAAGGCCCGCCGCGACGTCGAGGTGTTTCCGCTCGAGGACACCGAGGGCCTCACCCCGCTGCTGATGGTGCTCAACGATGCAGGGGCGCCCGCGCATGCCGACGACCGCATGGCTCCGGCACCCACCGCCAAAGCCTCCGCCTAGGTAAGGCTGCGCGCCTGATCCGTCAGTTCCCGCCCGACTTGGCAAACTTCTGGCGCAACCTTTCAAGGTCCTCGGGCGATGCCCGCGGCTTGCGCGGTACAATGGCCTTCTTGGCCTTCTTGCTGCGCCAAGACATCAGCTTCGCGCCAAGCCATCCGGCATCAGGAAAGCGCGGTGTACCAATGGAGCTGCGCACCCGGGATCTCCTTCCACTTGGACGTGCCTTTGCGAAGGCATCTGCCATGGCATCGCCGCTACCACGAGTCGTGGCTTGGACCGAGGTCCACAACGATCCGGGGGACGGGGTCGGACATGTGGTCATAGCCATTTCGCGACGTCACTGTGCCGGGGGACAAGAGGTGGATCGCGCCGGTCAACCAGGTGCAGCACCACATGAGTGACGCGTGCGCAGATGTGCTATCACCTCTGCTGGAGCGACCCGGCGGCACTCCCGCGCCGATAGGAGAACCCCATGACCAAATATCAGAGCATCCTCGAGACGGTCGGCAACACGCCGGTCGTGAAGATCAATCGCCTCGCGCCCCCGGGCATCAACCTCTACGTCAAGATCGAGGCCTTCAACCCGCTGGGCTCGGTGAAGGACCGTCTCGCGCTCGGCGTCATCGAGGCCGCGGAGAAATCCGGCGAATTGAAACCCGGCCAGACCGTGATCGAGGCCACCAGCGGCAACACCGGCATCGGCCTCGCCATGGTGTGCGCCGCCAAAGGCTACCCGCTGGTCGTGACGATGGCCGAGCAGTTCAGCGTCGAGCGCCGGCGGCTGATGCGCTTCCTCGGCGCCAAGGTGGTGCTGACCCCGCAGGCGCAGCGCGGCATGGGCATGGTGACGAAAGCCATCGAGCTCGCCCGCACGCACGGCTGGTTCCTCACCCGCCAGTTCGAGAACGAGGCCAACCCCGACTATCACTCGAAGACCACCGCGCGCGAGATCGTCGACGACTTCAAGGGCGAGAAGCTCGACTACTGGGTGACGGGCTACGGCACCGGCGGCACGCTCAAGGGCGTGGCCCGCGTGCTCGCCAAGGAAATGCCGGCCACCAAGATCATCGTCTGCGAGCCCGAGGACGCGCAGCTGATCGCCAGCGGCACCGCCCAGGCGCGCAACCCCGACGGCTCGCCGGCCGCGGGGCACCCGGCCTTCAAGCCGCATCCCATGCAGGGCTGGACACCGGACTTCATCCCCAAGATCACCGAAGACGCCGTGGCCATGAAGGTGATCCACAAGCTGATCCCGATTCCGGGGCCCGAGGCGATCAAGATGAGCAACGAGCTCGCCACCAAGGAAGGCATCTTCGTCGGCATCACCTCGGGCGCGACGTTTGCCGGTGCGTTGCGCATCGCCAAGGAGGCGCCCAAGGGCTCCACCATCCTGGCCATGCTGCCCGACACCGGCGAGCGCTATCTCTCCACGCCGCTGTTCGCCAACGTGCCGGCCGACATGACGCCCGAGGAGGTGGAGATCTCGCGCTCCACTCCGAGCGCGCAGTTTCCGGCCTGACGGCAGCACCGTCTGCGCCGTAGAGCCTGCGCTGCGCGCTCAATGCGCGCGCGGCGCGGGGCTCCAATCATACGTGGGAGAAGCGATCAGTTCCGCAGCCTGAGGGCCTGCCGCGCACCTCCTGGTCTGTTGCTCTTGGCCAAGAAGACCAGCATACGCCATTTGTGGACGCCCAAAGGCGAGAGGGCGCCGCCGTGGCGCAAGCAAAGGTTGTGAAACGCGCCGACCGAGCACAGCGAGATTGTGGTCGCTTGCAATGGCTGGTCAGTCATTGGGACCAATGGTTTAGGTGGCTCGTGGGGTCGCTCGGCCAGCCTTGCGGTGGCGGAATTGCTACACCTCGGCCGCGAACGGAACATCACGTTCCCCGGTCGGATATCCAACACCTGCGCCATCGGCTACGAGTTGCTCAGTAGTACGGCTCGTGCGTAGGGGTGTGTGCGTATGTTCAAGCGTGCACTGAGTTCCCCGAGTCGGGGCTTTTCCCACCTCTAAGAGGCGGCTCAGAGCGACGCTCCTTGCTGCCGCCGCAGCGACCAGCCTGCTGACGCCCAGCGCGGCCAATGCGGCGTGCAACGGATAACATTCGACGCTTTTTACGTGACCGCGGGCTCCCCGCCTGGCGGGCGACCCGCATTTTCCGCTCAGAATTCTCTTCCCGCTCGGTGTTGGCGCCTCGATGAACGCTTTGGTGTCGACGATGAACATCGTCAACACGGCATTCCTTTCCCCTTCCTCCTCGTTCGTCAGTGCGAAGGGTGACCCGCAGGCCGGTCAGCTGGGCGGCGGCGTTTGGGGACGTGGCGTGATCGGCACCGTAGAGACCAATTCCACGACAACCAGCACCATCGACGCCTCCAAGGCCAAGGTGAACGATTTCAGCAAAAATGTCGTTCCCCACGCTCCCATTACGGGCACCGGCACGTGCAAGGGCACCGTCCATGAAGATTACTTCGGCTACCAGTTTGGATTCGATCTGGCCAACCTTAACATCGGCGGCAACGGCGGCAATTTCCATTTCGGGCTGACGGCGGGCTTCATAAGCTCCAGCTCCAAGGACACGACGGCCGGTGCCCACATCTCTAAAACGCTCTCCGGCTCCACCTTCGATTTCGAATCCCCGCCGGGAAGCTTTAGCGCTGGCATCCAGGTGCCGTTCATTGGCCTCTACGCCGCGTTCACCCAGGGCAACTTCTTTGCCGACGCCCAGGTCCGGCAGGATTTCTACCTGATGAGCCTGTCCGATCCCTTGAATGGCTTGTCCAGCCAGGCACAGAACGCTACCGGCATATCGGCGGGCGGCAGCTTGGGATACAGGGTTCCCCTGCCGTCGAACTGGTTCATCGAGCCCTCGGCCGGCGCGATGTGGTCACGCGTGCACGTCGACTCGGTCCCCGTTCCGGGTTCGGCCGCTCTTCAATATCTGAACGTCGGATCGGTCAAGATCGACGACATCGAAAGCATCCTTGGCCGCTTCAGTCTTCGCATCGGAACGACTGTGACCAGCGGCAACACCGTTTGGCAGCCGTTCGTGACGGGGACCGTTTTTCACGAATTTGCCAGCAATGCGACTGCCACGTCCTCTATCGGGGGCCCGGTGGACGGGACTTTTTCATGCGTCTTGTTGCCGTCCGTATGCCCCGCCAGCGGCTTCTTCATCAACGACAAAAAAGATCAGGCCTTGAGCACGTCGACCTCGCGCATAGGCACGTTCACCCAAGTGGGCATCGGCACTGCAACGGTGTTCGGCAATTCGGGCTGGCTCGCCTATGGCCGCGCCGACTACAAGACCGGCGAGAACGTCGAGGGCTACAGCTTCAACGCCGGGCTCCGCTATAACTGGTAGCCTCTGCGTTCAGCCTGAACGTC
The DNA here is from genome assembly GCA_963724565.1 of uncultured Alphaproteobacteria bacterium. GTDB lineage: Bacteria > Pseudomonadota > Alphaproteobacteria > Rhizobiales > Hyphomicrobiaceae > AWTP1-13. The sequence continues at coordinate 4,230 of CAVRVK010000026.1, read as the reverse complement.
CGAGACGCTGTAGCCCGGTGAGGACGCGGCAGCATTTGCCGGCGCCCTGCTTCACCGCATCTCCGCCTCGAACACCTAGCCTGACAGGTTCTTGCCGCGCGAGGACGCCACTTGCAGCGCCATGACGGCGATGTCGGGCTCGCCTGAACATTCTTTGCGTGCAGAGCCATCATGGTGCAGCATGCGGACGGCCGACGCGGCAAGCGCAACCAACACAAGAATATCCAACGGCCACACAGGAGGAATGCCCATGCAGCTGTCATTGAATGCGCTGAGGGACTTGAGCCTGGCGGCCTTGGTCCTGTGCGCGGCCGGCGCGGTGCCGGCTCTCGCCAAGACCTTCGTCTATGTCTCGAATGCCCAGGACGGCAACATCGACGCCTACACGATGGACAAGCGTAGCGGCGCCTTGACGCCGATCGGCAAGGCCGAAGCCGGCAAGCTGGTGATGCCGATGGCGGTGAGCCCGAACAAGAAGCTTCTGTATGCCGCCATACGGTCGGCCCCCTTCCAGGTCATAACGTACGCGATCAATCCTGAGACGGGCGCCCTGACGCAGAAGGCCACGGCGCCTATTCCCGACAGCATGCCCTACGTCTCGGTGGATCGCACTGGGCGTTTCCTGTTCACCGCCTCTTACGGTGGCGACAAGATTGCGGTAAGCCCCATCAGCGAGAGCGGGTTGGTGGAAGCGCCGGCGATCCAGGTCATTGCTACCGGCAGGAATGCGCATGCCATCTTGGCAGACCGCACGAACAAGTTCGTCTACGTGCCCACTCTCGGTGCCAACCAAGTCCTGCAGTTCCGGTTCGATGCCAAGACCGGCAAGCTGACGGCCAACGAGCCGCGCGGCGGTGATGGCACGACCCGGCGACGGTCCGCGGCACCTCGTGTTCTCGCGCGACAACAGGCACCTCTATGTTCTCAATGAGCTGACAGGGAATATTGCGCAGTTCGCCATCGATCAGAAGAAGGGAACCTTGAGGGAGGTGGCCAGCGTGGGCTCAGTGCCGCCGGAGGCCGGTCTTGTACCTGGTGTCGCGCAGGTGCCGACAGGCACAACTCCTCCACCCGGCGCGCCCAAGGCCGACGACAAACCGAAGATCTGGGCCGCCGATATTCAGCTCACCCCCAACGGCAAGTTCCTCTATTCCACGGAGCGCACGTTGAGCAAGATTGCGCTGTTCTCCGTCGCGCCGGGGACGGGAAAGCTGAAGTATGTGACCAATTTCTCTACCGAGAAGCAGCCGCGCGGCATCAAGATCGATCCGAGCGGGACCTATCTTGTCGCGTCCGGCGAGAAGTCCGATCGCCTGGCGGTTTACAAGATCAACCCGAGCAACGGCCGGCTCACTGAGATCAACCGCTATCCGGTCGGCAACGGTGCCAACTGGGTCGAAATCGTAGAAACGCCGTAGCAGGGTACGCCGAATGCTCAACGGCTTGTGGCTTGGCGCCTGAGCTGGGGCCGTGCCAAGCCGGCGTCAGCGCATCTCCGCCTCGAACACGCATCCCGACAGGTTCTTGCTGCGCGAGGAAGCCAGATGCAGCGCCATGACGGCGATGTCGGGCTCGCCTGAGAGGCCCTGCTCGCCATGGTCGAGCGCCGCCGGGGCGATGGCGTTGAAGCGGATCGCACGCCCCGCCCATTCCTCGGCCTGCGTACGGGTCATGGCGGTCAGTGCGGCTTTGGCCACGGCCGCGAAAGCCCCCCGTGCGCGTCTCCCCTCGCCCAAGACGGCGACATTGAGGATGAGCCCGTCGGTCAGCGTCAGGCACATGCGGTTGGCTGCGATCTGCGAGATGAGGAACGGCAGCGCAAGCTGCCTGGCGACCTGGCGCTCCACGCCCGCCACACCCTCCCCAGGGTCGAGACCTTGCATGTCCAACGCCACCAGGTTGACCACCACGTCGAGCCCGCCGTAGGCCTGCATGGCAGTCTTGGCGAACCGCACGATGTCGTCCGTCTCGCTGGCGACGGCTCCGTAGGCCATAACTTCGAGGGCCTCCGGGGCGGCAATCTCGGCCACCGTCTGCATGGCCGCGCTGTCCTCGGCAGACTGCAGCACCAGCCGGGCCTTGTGCTCGGCGAAGGCACGCACGATATCGACGCCGCAGGTGCTCGTGAGCCCGGTGACCAGTACGCGCTTTCCGGCAAGCTCGGGGTAGGCGGGGACCGTCGGGGTTCCCTCGATAACGCTCATCAACATGGGGCTTCCTCCTGGACGCAGCCACTTCGGCTCGGGTGCGGCTCGCTCCACCGCTTCTCGCGCCGATTCGGCTAACAAGCCCTAAATGCAAGGCCGATTCGGGTAGCGTTGTGCCTGAATCCGCACCTCAACCCGGCATTGCTGTGGCAGTACCAAGGCACCCTCGAAAGCGCACGCCGGCCATCAGGGCATCATGCCCAGATTTCTCAAAGCCTTGCGCGAAGGCTCGAACATCGGATCGATCTGCAGCGCCATGCGATAGTCGGAAACGGCCCGGTCCCGGTCGCCGCGTCGCTCATACGACACGCCGCGGTTGTGATAGGCATCGATCAACCTGGGATCGATCTCGATGGCCCTGCTGTACTCCGAAATGGCCATGTCATAGGTCATCCTGTCGAAGTAGGCGTTGCCGCGGCCGTAGTATGCGGCGGCAAAGCGGGAATCGACCTCGAGCGCCTTGTTGTAGTCGGCCAGGGCCCGGTCCGGGTCCTTGGTCTCGAGGTAGGCGTTGCCGCGGCCGACATGGGCCCAGGCGTAGCGCGGGCTGATCTCGATTGCCCGCGTATAGTCCGGGATGGCCCGCTCGTACTCCTTGCGATCGGAGTAGACGTTGGCGCGGCCGTTGTAGGCGACCGAGAAGCGCGGCTCCAACTCTATCGCCCGGTTGTAGTCGCCGAGCGCCCGGTCGTGCTCCTTGCGGCGCAAGTGGCAGAAACCGCGATTGGCATAGGCCCAGGCGAAGTTGGGCCTGAGCTGTATGGCCTGGGTGTAGTCGATGATTGCCCGATCGTAATCCTTGGTGTCGCTGTAGGCGTTGCCGCGGCCGTTGTAGAAGAATGCGTTGCGCGGATCGAGCTCCAGCGCGCGGTTGTAGTCGGCAATGGCGCGGCCGAAATCCTTGAGGTCCACGTATGCGTTGCCGCGGCCATTGTAGGCGAGCGCCAACCTCGGATTGATGTCGATGGCGCGAGAGTAGTCGTCAACCGCGCGATCGAAGCTCAGCTGATCGTAGTAGGCATTGCCGCGACCCAAGAACGCCTCCGCGAACCTCGGTTCGTTCTCGATGGCCTTGGTGTAGTCGAGCAGCGCGCGATCGAACTCCTTGGTTTCCACGTAGGCATTGCCGCGCACGACGTATGCGGGGGCCAGCTTTGGATGCTTGGCAATGATGTCGCTGCAAGCGGCGATGGCCGCCCGAGCCGCGCGTGTGGCGTGGCAATCCGTCTTGGCGAGGTCAGGCGCACTGAGAGCGGCAGGCGTCGGCGACTTCTGCGGCGACCCCTCCGGCGCAGGCTGTGCCGGAGGTGCGTAGGGCGCCACGACCGTAGGCGAGGCCGTGGCAGGCGGCCCCGCCACCACAGTTGCGGCCCGGTCGCGTCCCAGCATGAAATATCCAGCTGCAACGGCTACGGCCACGATGCAGGCACCGATGCCAATGCCCACCCAGAGGCCTACACGGCCGGGCCCACCGCCCGGCTGTGCAACCGGCTGGGTCGGGAAGCTCGAGGGTGGAACGGTCGTTTTCGGCGGCGGTTGGTGTTCGGGAGCGGGCCCGGCCGGCCGTTCCGCGCCGGCCACCCGCGCAATGCCTTCGCAGACATGGGCGAAGTTCGGGTCGTTGAGGTCGCCCGTCCAGTGCGTCAGGTCCGTCGCCTGCATCATTTTGAAGATCGAGGGCGGGACGACCCCTTCGATGGTGATCGGGATCAGGCACTTGCGCTCGCGGGCGTCGTGGGCCTCGGCCCTCACCCAGTCGGACTCGACCGAGCGCTTGGTCCACACCACCACCACGCATTTGGCGGCCTTGAGCTGGGCCTCGATCACCTGGTCCCAGGATTTGCCGGCGCCGATGCGGGTGTCCCACCAAATCGTCCAGCCCTTGGCCTGCAGGGCCTCGACGATCGGGCGCACCTTCTCACGGTCTTCGCGCTTGTAGCTCAAGAAAATATCGGACATGCCCCAACTCGCTTGCCGTTCGGAAAACAGACCAGTCATAGCCTCTGGCGCCGCAACGGAAAAG
>CAVRVK010000025.1:0-220727 GCA_963724565.1 uncultured Alphaproteobacteria bacterium | reverse complement strand
GCTGCTCATGGCCGCTTCATGGCGGGGAGCTGTCATACGCGCGTTACGCTTGGAGGCCGCGGCCCGCCCTGCTAGAAGCGCCCTCAAAAGCACGCAACTCGCCCCGGAGACCGCCATGGCGCCGCTCGACGTGAAGCCCAATGAGCTCGAGCCCTACTGGGTGCCCTTCACCGCCAACCGCGCCTTCAAGAAGCGCCCGCGCCTGTTCGCCGGCGCCAAGGGCCTGCACTATTTCAAGCCCGACGGCACCAAGGTGATCGACGCCACCTCGGGCCTGTTCTGCGTCAACGCCGGCCACTGCCGCGAGCCGATCGTCAAGGCGATCCAGGAGATGGCGGCCAAGCTCGACTACGCGCCGGCCTTCCAGTACGGCCACCCCAAGGTGTTCGAGCTGGCCTCGCGGCTCGCGCTGCTGGCACCGGGCGATCTCGACTACGCCTTCTTCTCCAACTCGGGGTCGCGAGGCGGTCGACACGGCGCTGAAGATCGCGCTCGGCTACCACAAGGCCCGCGGCGAGGGCGCGCGCACGCGCTTCATCGGCCGCGAGCGCGGCTATCACGGCATCGGCTTCGGCGGCATCTCGGTGGGCGGCATGGTCGCCAACCGCAAACAGTTCGGCAACATGCTGACGGGCGTCGACCACCTCCAGGCACCTACGACCGCTCCAAGCAGGCCTTCACCAAGGGCGAGCCCGAGTGGGGCGCGCACCTGGCCGACGAGCTGACCCGGCTCGTCAACCTGCACGATGCCTCGACCATAGCCGCCGTCATCGTCGAGCCGGTGGCGGGCTCGACCGGCATCCTGCCGCCGCCCAAGGGCTACCTCGAGAAGCTGCGCCAGATCACGGCCCAGCACGGCATCCTGCTGATCTTCGACGAGGTGATCACCGGCTTCGGCCGCCTCGGCCACTGCTTCGCCTCGGAGCGCTACGACGTGACGCCCGACATGATCACCTTCGCCAAGGGCATCACCAACGCCGCCGTGCCGATGGCCGGCGTGATGGCGTCCAAGAAAATCTACGACGCCTTCATGACCGGTCCCGAGCACATGGTGGAGCTGTTCCACGGCTACACCTACTCGGGCCATCCGCTGGCCGCCGCCGCGGGCCTCGCCACCCTCGACATCTACAAGGACGAGGGCCTGTTCGAGCGCGCCAAGAAGCTGGAGCCCGTCTTCGCCGACGCCATGATGAGCCTCAAGGGCGAGCCCAACGTGGAGGACATCCGCACGGTGGGCCTGCTCTGCGGCATCGACCTCGCCCCCATCCCGGGCAAGCCGGGCCTGCGCGGCTACGAGGCCACCGAGCGCATGTACCACGACCTCGACATCTACGTGCGCGTGGCCATGGACACCCTGGTGGTGGCGCCGCCGCTGATCTCCACCGAGGCCGACATCGGCGAGATCCGCGACCGCCTCGCCAAGGTGCTGAAGGCGGTGGCTTGAAGCGTAGGGTGCAATAAGCGGCAGCGCATTGCACCGTTCTACCCTCAAATCGGCGCAATACGGCTAATGCCTATTGCGCCCTACGAGGTTGCCACTCGCGGAATGCGTGTGGGGAGGCCAGGCTACGCTTGGCGCGATAGCGACACAGGCCGCTTCGTTGATGTCCTCATCGCTGATCCGGCCGTGAGACCGAAGACGGTTACGGTCGAGATGATTCGCGGCGCCGTCAGGGACGGTGGCCATAGAGCACCGCCGGACTCCAAACTCGCAACGCGACCACCCCGCAGAAGATTGACGTGGCGTCGCAATCGACGTGTAGCGGGGGGTGAAAACTGGTGATAGCCGCACCGCCGGTTGCCTGTGCAGCGCCCCGGCGGAAAAGCTTGAGCCATGATTCGTAACGAAGCACCAGTGGGTCCCCAATGACACGACAGTTGGCCAAGTCCCAACCCCTGCACGCGCGCTTCGGCGACGCGTTCGTCATCCTGTCCGTGACGCTGCTGTCGCTTGCCTCCGGCGCCTGGCTGATCGCGCAGCTGGGGCTGGAGCTGTCCTCGGCCATGCTGGCCGCGCTGGGCATCTACTGCAGCCTCCTGCTGCTGCACCTGCTCATGCGCCGGTCGTTCACCGGGCGCCGCGGACGACGGGGCACCACGACGACGGCGGCGAGCACTGGCACAGCGAAGCCGCGGGCGACCAGTTCGAGGCCATGCTGGCGGATGCCGTCCGCCGACGCGGACCCCGGGCTGCCGAGCCGCCGAGGACCTGCACCGCTCGCAGCCCGGGACCTGGCCCGAGCCGCTGCCGATGCCTGCGTTACCGCCGGGCGCGGGCTCCGAGCCGGGCCAGGGCCCCGCCGCGCACGATCCCTTCACCTTCCGGCCGTCGCGGTGGCCCTACTTCGAGGACGAGCCGGCCTCGGAGGCGGCGCCTGCTGGGCGATCCACCCGCGGCGCCGCCGCCCGAGGCCGCGCCCGGCGCTCAGCCGGAGGTGAACGTCGAGCTCATCCAGGACCTCATCAAGAAGCTGGCCGACGAGCTCAACGGCGGCCCACCCGCCCGCGACGGCGAGGCGCAGCCGGAGGCGGCGCCGGCGTCGACGAGCGCAGCGGAGGCCATGGTCGGGCGCTCGGTCGCGGCGCTGGAAACGACCGCGCGCAGCATGCGCAGCGCTACCGCCGACGCGCCCCAGAGCGCGGGCGCGAGACTGGCCGGCGGGCTCGGCGCTCCCGCGGTCCGAGGGCCGACGCGCGCGCGCCGGCCAGGACCGCCCGCCGCCGCTGCTCGATCCCAAGCTCGCGCGCATCGCCGAGGCGATCGCGGCGGAGCGCATCGAGGTGCTGCTGGAGCCGATCCACGCTCTCTCCGAAGGCCGGCCGCGCCACTACGAGGTCAGCATGCGCCTGCGGACGGCCGACGGCGCCGCGCTCGAGCAGAGCGACTTCTCGCGCGCTGCGCATGGGCTCCGGCCTGATGCCACGCATCGATGCCGCCCGCATGCTGCGCGCAGCCCGCGTCGCGCGGCGCCTCAGCGAGCGCGGCCGGCAGGGATCGGTGCTGACGGCGCTGGCCGGCGAATCGCTCACCGACGACGAATTCCTCGACGCCGCCGCGCTGCAGCCCGGCACCGACGGCCGCATCGGCCTGGTGCTGTCGTTCGCGCAGAGCGACGTGCGCACCTTCACGCCCGTGCATGCCGAGGCGCTCGGCAGCATGGCCGCCAGCGGCTTCGGCTTCGCGCTGGAGGACGTCACCGACCTCGACATGGACTTCGGCGGCGCTGAAGGCCATGGGCTTCGAGTTCGTCAAGCTCGACGCGGAGGTGTTCCTGGAGGGGCTGCGGGCGCCGACCGGGCGTGTGCCGGCCGCCGACATCTGCCGCTACCTGTCGGAGTTCGGCCTCACCCTCATCGTCGGCCGCATCGAGGACGACTGGCTGCTCGCCCGCATCCTGGGCTTCGGCGTGCTGCTCGGGCAAGGGCACCCTGTTCGGCGGCCCGAAGCTGGTGAAGGCCGAGGTGGTCGCCGAGCCGGGCATCAGCCGCCGCTTGATCGCCAGCGCCGGGGCCCGCTAGGTGAGGCCGATGCCGGCCGCGCCATCCCCATCCTGTCCTCCATTGCCGCGCTCGCCGCCACCAGCGAGGCCTGGATCGTCGACATCTGGGGCGTGATGCACAACGGTGCGCGCGCCCATCCTGCCGCCGGCGACGCCTGCCGCAGCGTTTCGCGCCGCGCGGCGGCATCGTCGTGCTGCTGTCCAACGCGCCGCGGCCGTTCGCCGCCGTCATGCCGCACATGACCTCGCTCGGCGTCGACCCGCACGCCTACGACGGCGGCGTCACCTCGGGCGACGCCACCCGCGACATGATCGCCGGCTGGCAGGGCCGGCGCCTTCTGCACATCGGGCCCGAGCGCGACAAGCGGCCTGTTTGAGGGCTTCGACGTCCGTCTCTCCGCCCCGAGGAAGCGGACGTCGTCATCTGCTCGGGCCTCTACGACGACACCAGGAAACGCCCGCCGACTACGCCGACCTGTTCGCCGGACTGCTGGCGCGCGGCGTGCCCGATGATCTGCGCCAATCCCGACATCGTGGTGGAGCGCGGCGACGAGCTCATCTACTGCGCCGGCGCGCTCGCCGCCGACTACGAGGCCAAGGGCGGCAAGGTGACCTACGCCGGCAAGCCGCACGCCCCCATCTACGAGCGCACCCTGCGCGAGATCGCCCGCCTCAAGGGGCCGCCCGGTCGCCAAGGAGAAGATCCTCTGCATCGGCGACGGCGTCGAGACCGACCTGCAAGGGCGCGCACGGCGCCGGCCTGCGCTCGGTCTTCATCGCCAGCCCGATCTTCGTGCCCGACGGCCTCGACGCCGGCCGTGCTGGACGAAGCTGTTCGCCGACAGCCCCTTCGCGCCGGTCGCGGCGCTGCCGGCGCTGGTCTGGTAGGCGCCAGCCGCGTAGGCCGGTCGGGTCAGCGCGACCACCGCCGCCGAGATGCGCCGCAGACGATCACCGCGCGTAACCCGACATCGCAGAACTCACCAGCGCGCGAGCAGCGCCCCGCCGTCGCCGCTGTCGCGGCTTCGCCAAGCCGTCGAGCAGGCGCATCCTGCTCAGCCTTCGCTCAGATGCTGCCATTCGATCGAACGCGTGGAACATGTCGCATCGCTGCTGCGGCATCGCTCATCCTCTGTCATGTCGTCGAACGCTGGGAACGACGGTGCCGCCCGTCGGCATGGCCGATCTCTCCATCGGTAGCCGACCTTCACGCCGATGCTGCGCCTCGTCGCATCGGCCGAAGCTTGGACTCTACGGGATCGATCGGCGGCAGCCTGCATGCGCACCTACACCGTCAGCACGATCTTGCCGACGTGCTGGCTCGTCTCCAGCCGGCGATGCGCATCGGCCGCCTGGGCGAGCGGGAAGGTGGAATCCATCACCACCTTCACCTTGCCCGCAGCGAACAGCGGCCACACCTTGCTCTCCAGCGCGCGGGCGAAGCCCGCCTTCACCTCGCGCGTGCGCGGCCGCAGCGTCGAGCCGGTCAGCGTGACGCGCTTCATCATCAGCCGCGCGATGTTGATCTTCACGTCGGCGCCGCCGAGCGTGGCGATCTGCACGATGCGGCCGTCATCGGCCGCGGCAATGATGTTCTTGTCGGTGTAGTCGCCGCCGACCATGTCGAGGATCACGTCGACGCCCTTGCCGCCGGTCGCCTCCTTGCACGCCGCCACGAAGTCTTCCGTCTTGTAGTTGATCGCCCGGTCGGCGCCGAGATCGAGGCAGGCCTTGCACTTGTCGGCCGAGCCCGCCGTCGCCAGCACGCGCGCGCCGAACGCCTTGGCGAGCTGGATCGCCGTCGTGCCGATGCCGCTGCGTGCCGCCGTGCACCAGGAACCACTCGCCGGCCTTCAGGCCGCCGCGCTCGAACACGTTGTTCCACACCGTGAAGAACGTCTCCGGCACGGCGCGCCGCCTTGACCATGTCGAGCCCGCCGGGAATCGGCAGCGCCGCGGTCTCCTCGGCGATGCAGTACTGGGCATAGCCGCCGCCGTTGACCAGCGCGCACACCTTGTCGCCCACCTTCCAGCGCGTCACGCCGGCGCCGACCTCCGCCACCTCGCCGGCGATCTCGAGCCCCGGCAGCGGCGAATGTCCGGGCGGCGGCGGATAGGCGCCCATGCGCTGCGCCACGTCGGGCCGGTTGACGCCCGCTGCCGCCACCTTGACCAGGACCTGGCCCGGCGCCCGGCTTGGGCGTCGGCATGCTCGTCGGCCTTCAGCACCTCCGGCCCGCCCGGGGTGGTGATGGCAACGGCGGTCATCGTCTGCGGCGTACGCTCGACATGGCTCGCTCCTGGACGGCGGCTGCTGGGCTTGCCTCACATGCCCGAGGGCGGCAGGTTGAGACAAGGGGAAAGACGTGCCAACGTCTGCGCGCTGGCAGCAGCCGTGCGGGAGCGTGAGCGCGCCATGGACTGGGACGAGCCGAAGCCGAAGCCGGCCAAAGCCGATGACGGTGGGCGAAAGCCTGCAAACGCCTCTCGATCGCCGAGCTCGAGCAGCGCATCGCTCGCCCTCACCGCCGAGATCGAGCGCGTGCGCGAGGAGATGCAGGCCAAGAAGGCGCACGAGGCCGCGGCCGCCGCCGTCTTCAAACGCTGATCGACAACGCTACAGGTCGCGCGCCCATGAACCCCAAATCATCGACGCTTCTGGCGATTGTTGCCACCGGCTTGGTCGTCGTCACCGGCGTCAATTCCAGGTTGCTGCGGCCGCCGCCCAGGCGAGCAGGACCGGCCCAGCGAAGAAGAAGTCGCGTAGCCTCCAAGCAGCCGGTCCAAGCAGAAGGACCCTCCTGCACCATCAAGCGCGCGACCTTCGGCGGCACGCAAGACCGCGCTGCTCAGGGTGCATGAAGGGCAAGGTCACGCACTACGTCGTGCTCGATCTGCCGGCCGACAACCCGATGGCGCCAGTCTACCAGCGCGCCTGGCTCGACGCGAACTACGGCAGCGCCGCAGCCGGCTCGTGGTCGGAGAGTTCCCGACCGTCGACGGCAGCCGTCAGCCGGGCGGCGAGCCTGTGCAAGCGCAACTAGCGGCGCTGCCGTCGGCACCGCCGCATTTTGGGGCAGCCGTTTACCGCTTCGTTATCCATTCCGCGGCACAATCGGACGCTATCCAGTCATCTGGATCCGAGTGGCCCTGTCCACTCTGTTTGACGCCTCCCTGTTAACTTTTGAGCCGCCTTCCAGGCGGCTCTTTTTTTGTCGCCGCGCCTGGCCGGCTCAGCCGTGCATCCCCTGCCCGCCGCTTAACTGCGCGCAGGCCCAGCTCGCGTTCGCGCCGCTTATCCCCGCCCCTCCGGGCCGTGTTCAAATCGCGCTGGCAGACCGAATCGACAGCCCGCGAGAGCACGCAACATGGACGCCACCAGCAATCTCAATCTCCCCTTCATGATGGCCGCCCAGGCGCAGAAGCACGTCACCCACAACGAGGCGCTGCGCGCGCTCGACGCCATCGTGCAGCTCACCGTGCTCGACAAGGACCTGGCCGCCCCGCCGGGCTCGCCCGCCGAAGGCGCGCGCTACATCGTGGCCGCGAGCCCCACGGGCGCGTGGGCCGGCCAGGCCGGCAAGATCGCCGCCTACCAGGACGGCGCCTGGGCCTTCTACGCGCCGCGCGAGGGCTGGCTCGCCTGGGTCGCCGACGAGGACACGCTCTACGTCTGGAGCGGCAGCGCCTGGGCCGAGTTCGCCGGCGGCGGTGGCGGCCTCGCCAACGTCGTGGACGACACGACGCCCGCAGCTCGGCGGCGACCTCGACGCCAACGGCCACAACATCGGCTTCGACAACGGCACCGGCATCACCGACGACGCCGGCAACGAGCAGATCGTCTTCCACAAGACGGCGAGCGCCGTGAACCAGGTCGGCGTCACCAATGCCGCCACCGGCAACGCGCCGCAGATCGCCGCCGAGGGCGGCGACACCAACATCGACCTCACGCTCGCCGGCAAGGGCACCGGCCACCCCAAGGCCGCCCTGTTCGGCGTCAACGCCGGCGCCGACACCACCACCCGGTTCGCCGTGGCAGCGGCCGCCTCGCTCTTCAACCACGCCGGCGCCGGCCACCAGCACAAGATCAACAAGAACGCCGCCGGCGACACCGCCAGCCTCCTGTTCCAGACCGGCTTCTCCGGCCGCGCCGAGATGGGCACCACCGGCGACGACGACTTCCACTTCAAGGTCAGCGCCGACGGCTCGGCCTGGAACGAGGCCATCGTCGTCGACCGCAGCACCGGCCGCGTGTCGCTGCCGGCCACGCCCGAGCTCGCCACGCTCACCTTCGTCATCGACGGCGGCGGCGCCGCCATCGCCACCGGCATCAAGGGCGACCTGGAAATTCCCTTCGCCTGCACCATCAACCAGGTCACGCTGCTGGCCGACCAGTCGGGCTCCATCGTCGTCGACATCTGGAAGGACACCTACGCCAACTACCCGCCGACCGGTGCCGACAGCATCACGGCCTCGGCCAAGCCCACCATCTCAGCGGCCGCCAAGTCGCAGGACGCCACCCTGACCGGCTGGACCACCGTCGATCGCGGCCGGCGACATCCTGCGCTTCAACGTCGACAGCGCCACCGCGATCCAGCGCTGCACGGTGGCGCTCAAGGTGACGAAGAGCTGACCTATGCCCGGCATCGACGCCTTCATCAACTCCTCTACTGCCGTTTGACGGAGCCGATTGATGGCAGAAGAACGGCTATGGCCCACCAATCCCACGCCGGCGACTTAAGACAATACCGAGATCAATGGTCTCAACTGGAGCAACGGGCTTCTCTTCAAGCCGCTCGTGAGCGGCTACATCAAAGGCGCCTATGTCTGGATACCGCGCAATCCAGGAACCACGTGCACGTTGAAGCTGTACCAGTCCACTGCTCCGCTGTTCAGCGGGGCTAACGACACCCTCATCGCCAGCAAGGTGATGACGCTCGGGGGTGGCACGCCGAATTGGCAGCGCTTCGATTTCGACGCTCCGGTGTGGGTGCAGGCCAACACCGTTCTGTGCATCTATTGGCACCAGGCGCCGGGCGACAATTCCTATGGGTACACGGATTCCTATTTCTCGGCCGGCGTGACCACCGGCAACCTGTACGCCTACAGCCATACGGAAGGCGATGCGCTCACCGGCTTTGGCGGCAATGGCGTTTGGGAGTTCAACCAGGCGGCCACCGTGGTGCCGCGTACCGGCGAGAGCGGGCGCAACTTCTGGGTCGACTCGATCTTCGATGTGGACACCGGCGTCTCGTTGGTGGAGCAGCGGCTGCTGCTGAACCTGGACGGCACGGATGGCTCAACCTCCATCGTCGACTCCTCGAGCTACGTTCATGCCTGCGCGGCAGTGGGCGATGCGCAGATCGACACGGCGCAATTCAAGTTCGGCGGCGCGGCGCTTCTCCTCGACGGCAACGACGCAGTCGAGATGCCCAACTCGCATCTGTGGAAGCTGCCTGATGATTTCGTCTTCGACTGGTGGGTGAGGCTGTCTTCGCTCCCGTCCGTGGCTGGGTCGTGTTGGAATTTCGGCAACGCCGGGGAGATCGGCGGCGGCTATCCGAACGGCAGCCGCAGCCAAGACGTCGGCATCTGGTCGGATGGGAAGCTGTACTTTTTCGACCGACCCAGCTCCCAGCATTTCGTCAAGGGCGCGACGGCGATGACCACGGGTGTGTGGTACCACATAGCCATCGTGTGCTCCTCGGACGTGATCCGCATCTTCCTCGATGGCGTGCAGCAGGCGAGCGGGGATGGTTTCTATACGGACGGCGACATCGACGCGACCGCCATTCGCGACAGGTTCAATGGGATTGGTTGGCGCATCGGCGCCAGATACGGCGACGACACGCATGGCGTTGTTGGTTGGATTGACGAGTATCGCGTGCGCATCGGCACTGACGGGGGCTGGTTCGACGGGTTCACGCCTCCGTCGGCTGCCTATTCGGCTGGAGCGCCGCGCTCGCAGGCAGCGATCATCGGCTGACGATCGCGCTTCCCTTGCACCTGCATGCCGTGGTGTGCTCTCTAACCGCTCTGGCAGACAAAAGGAGCCCGTGCGGCCCCATGAAAACGCTCGTGAGCTGGAGCACCGGCAAAGACTCGGCGTGGATGCTGCATGTCCTGCGCCGGCAGCCCGGCGTGGAGCTGGCGGGGCTCGTCACCACCATGAACGCCGCGTTCGACCGGGTGGCGATGCACGGCGTGCGCCGCACGCTGCTCGAGGCCCAAGCGGACGCCGCCGGCCTGCCGCTGCACGTTCTGCCGATTCCCCACCCCTGCCCCAACGAGGCCTATGAGGCCATCATGGGCGAATTCATCGCCGGGCAGGCGCAGCAGGGCGTCGAGGCCATGGCCTTCGGCGACCTGTTCCTGGAGGACATTCGCCGCTATCGCGAGGCCAAGCTCGCCGGCTCCGGCATCGCGCCGTTGTTCCCGGTATGGGGCATCCCCACTGCCCGCCTCGCGCGCGACATGATCGCCGGCGGGCTCGAAGCCCGCATCACCTGCGTCGACCCAGCCAAGCTCCCCGAGCGTTTCGCCGGCCGCGCCTTCGATGCGGCCTTGCTCGCCGAGCTGCCGCCAGGCGTCGATCCCTGCGGCGAGAACGGCGAGTTTCACTCCTTCGCGTGCGGCGGCCCGATGTTCTCCCGCTCCATCCCGGTGGAGGCCGGCGAGATCGTCACCCGCGACGGCTTCGTCTTCTGCGACCTTACTCCCGCGGCCGGCGTTAGCGAGGCAAGCCATGCCGCGTGAGGTGCCGCTGCGCATCGTCAGCCTGATCGCCAGCGCCACCGAGATCGTGTGCGCGCTGGGGCGCCGCGATCGGCTGGTCGGCCGCAGCCACGAGTGCGACTTCCCCGCCGACGTCGCCGCCCTGCCGCAGCTCACGGCGCCGAAGTTCAAGGTCGAGGGCACCAGCGCCGAGATCGACGCCCGCGTGCACGCAGATCGTGCGCGACGGCCTCTCCGTCTATCGCGTCGACGGCGACGCGCTGAAAGCGCTCGAGCCCGACGTCATCGTCACCCAGGACCACTGCGAGGTGTGCGCGGTCAGCCTCACCGACGTGGAGGCCGCCACCTGCACCTGGACCGGCCGGCCGGTCGACGATCGTCTCGCTCAAGCCCGACTCCATGGCCGACACCTACGCCGACATCCGCCGCGTCGCCGCGCGCGCTCGAGCGCAGCCGAGGCGGGCGAGGCGCTCGTCGCGCGATATGCAGCGCCGCATCGCCGCCGTCGCCGCGCCGCGTCGCCGGCCGGCGCACGGCCCCGCGTCGCCTTCATCGAATGGGTCGAGCCGCTGATGGCCGGCGGCAACTGGATGCCGGAGCTGATCGAAGCCGCCGGCGGCCACAACCTGTTCGGCGCGGCCGGCAAGCACTCCGACTGGATGCAGTGGGAGGAGCTCGTCGCCGCCGACCCCGACGTCATCGTCGTCGCCCCCTGCGGCTACGGCCTCGACCGCTGCCTCGAGGAGCTGCCGCTGCTGCGAAGCCAAGCCCGGCTGGGCCAGCATCGACCGCCGTCCGCGAGGGCCGCGTCTACTTCGCCGACGGCAACGCCTACTTCAACCGCCCCGGCCCCCGCCTCGCCGACAGCGCCGAGATGCTCGCCGAGATGCTGCACCCGGAGATCGCCGGCACGCCAGCACAGGGAACGGCATGGGTGCGAATCGCCGTCTCCTCACACTTCGTGTGGAGAGGGTCGATGTCATCCCGGAGAATCGTCGCGCGAGCGGCCGCACCTCACCCGGCGCTCTCCCAGGGGCATGCGGCGAGAGGCCGCTCAGCCGCATCCACGCCCGTAGTACAGCATCGACACGTGCTCGGCCTCGGCGAAGAACAGCCAGCGCTCGACGACCAGGCCGACCGCCATCGACACCGCCGCCAGCAGCGCCCCGCCGATCTCCGCCAGCCGCGTCGGTATCAGCGTCAGCAGCGTGCCGCGATGGGCACAGCGAACGCCAGCAGCAGCACCAGCGGGCGCAGCTTCTCGGCATGCTTGCGCGCGATCGTGTAGCCCATCTCGCGCATGACGAAGTTGGGCTGCGTGTGCGGCGGCTCCAGCGGGCGCACCTTGCCGAGGTGCCCGAGCCCCGTCGCCATCTCCACCGTGTAGTCCGCGTCTCGCCGTCGATGCGCTGCCAGTAGGCTCACTTCATCGCCGCCGCCGACCAGCGAGGCACGACAAGCGCCAGCAGCGCCGGCCACGGGTCGTACTCCTCGAACATGCGCAGCAGCAGGTTGAACAGCACCGCGCCGCTCGCCAGGCCCAGCACAACGTAGATCGGCGCCGTCAGCGGCTGGTACCAATGCCGGATCGTGCGCAGCGACGCGTAGATCATGCCCGTGGTGAAGAGCGTGCGCGACCGCGCACAGCGCCGTCAGCAAGCCCTGTCAGCACGCAGCGCCTCGCTCCAACCACACCCAGCCGAGGGCCAGAACACCGCCGGCACGTAGGTCACCACCGCCATCACGCCCTCGCGCGACAGCCACGACGTGCGCCACTGCGAGAACGCGCGCCAGGCCCGCTCCGGCCGGCCCAGATGCGCAGTCGATGACAGCAGCCCCGCCGTGATCAGCGCCAGCGCCAGCCCGAAGCCCGCGAGGCCCAGCCAGCGGTCGGCATCGGCACCACACCCAGGACGCCGGCGAGCGCCAGCCACGCGAGCAGCCCGTAGCCCGCGCCGGACGCCGTCGTGAACAGGATCACCGAATAGGCGGGATGCATGGGGCGTGATCAGCGCGACAGCACGCGGTCGACCCAGGCGAACAGCCGCTCGGCCGGGCCACCGGCGCGCCGTCCGCGCGCCGTCGCGGCGCGGCGGCACAGGCTCCACCGCCGCCTCCGCCTCGCGCTCGCGCGCTGCCGCGGCGGCAGGTACTTGTTGACCGGCTTGTAGCCGAACTCCGGCAGCAGATCGAAGCCGCCGCGCTCCGCCACCAGCCTGCGACACGGCGCTGTCGGGATCGCCGAGGTCGCCGAAGTGCCGCGCCCCCGTCGGACAGGCGCGCACGCACGCCGGCACCCGATCCTCCGGCGCGAACGTCTCGTTGTAGATGCGGTCGACGCACAGCGTGCACTTCTTCATCACGCCGTCGCTGTAGTCGTACTCGCGCGCGCCGTAGGGACAGGCCCACGAGCACAGCTTGCAGCCGATGCAGGTGTCGGGGTTCACCAGCACGATGCCGTCCTCGGCGCGCTTGTAGGAGGCACCCGTCGGGCACACCGTCACGCAGGCCGGCGTCTCGCAGTGCAGGCACGAGCGCGGGAAATGCACGGTGCGGCCCGCCTCGCCTTCGCCCACCTCGTAGCCGTGCACGCGATTGAGCCACGCGCCGTGCGGATCGGCGCCATAGGGCTCCTGGTCGGTCAGCGGCGCCGAATAGCCGCCGGTGTTCCATTCCTTGCAGCTCGTCGCGCACGCCTGGCAGCCGACGCAGGTGTCGAGATCGATCACCAGCCCGAGCTTCTTGGCGGTCGTCGCGCGGCAGCGCGGTCATGGCGAAACCCCCGCTACTGGCACGGCGATCGGCTCGAACCGCGGCCAGGTCTCCTGCTTCTCGTACGGCGCCGCCTTCTCGACCCGCACCTTCAGGTCGTACCAGGCCGCCTGCCCCGTGACGGGATCGGAGTTGGAGAAGCGATAGCCGCCCGGCTGCTCCGGCAGCAGCTCGGCGATCAGATGGTTCAGCAGGAACCCGCGCGTCGCCTCCGGCGCATCCGGCGCCAGGCCCCAGGCGCCCGCGCGCTTGCCGATGGCGTTCCAGGTCCACACCGTGTCGGCGTTGACGCCTTCCATCAGCTTCACCTGCGCCTTCACCCGCCCGACGCGCCGAGGTGATCCACACCCAGTCGTCGTCGGCGATGCCGAGCTCGGCCGCGCGCGCGCGGTTCATGTACAGCCGGTTGGCGCCGTGGATCTGCCGCAGCCACGCATTCTGCGAGCCCCAGCGGTGGTACATCGCCATCGGCCGCTGCGTAATGGCGTGCAGCGGGAAGTTGCGCGTCCGTCGGCGCGCCCTCGAACGGCGGATACCAGAACGGCAGCGGATCGAAATAGGTCTCGATGCGCTGGCGATGCTGCTCCGGCGGCTGCACCGCCCCATGCCCCTGCGCCGCGAGCCGCATCTTCTGCATCGGCTCGCTGTAGAGCTGGAAGATCACCGGCGTGGTCGTGAGGCGGAAGCCCTTGTCGACCGCCCAGGCGATGTAGTCGCGGTTGGCGTGCCTGAAGTAGCGCATGTGCGGCGGCAGGTGGTGCACATGGAAGCTACCCCTGGCGATGTAGTGCTCGAGCTGCCGCGGGTTGGGCGCGCCGCGCGCGTACTCGTCGCCGTTCGGCGCCACGATATCCCGCCAGCGAGCCGATGCCCGGCCGCCGCTCGTGGTTGACGATGTAGTCGGGATAGCCGCCGGGAAACTTCGGCGCGCCCTCGCTCGTCACCATGCCGGGCAGCCCGAGTCGCGCACCGAGATCGAGCAGCACGTCCTGGAACGGCCGCACGTCGCGGTCCGGCTTCACGACCGGATGGCGGATGGCATCGCCCGGCCCGTCGGGCTCGGAGATCGGTCGGTCGAGCAGCGAGATGCAGTCCCACCGCTCGAGGTACGTCGTGTCCGGCAGCACGAGGTCGGCGTAGGCCACCGTCTCGGAGGCGTAAGCGTCCGAGTAGATCACCTTCCCGATTCTTGTATTCGCCGGTCGCCGGGTCCTTCTCGGTCAGGTGCGCCAACGTCGCCGGCAGGTTCATGGCCGAGTTCCAGCCCATGTTGGCCATGTACATGAACAGCACGTCGATGGGGTAGGGATCGCCCCTGGCGGCGTTGGCGATCACCATGTGCATCAGGCCGTGTGCCGAGAACGGCGCATCCCAGCTGAAGGCCTTGTCGATGCGCTGCGGCGTGCCGGCGGCATCGACCAGCAGATCGTCCGGCCCGGTGGGGAAGCCCAGAGTGCGGGCCGGGCAGCGGCTGCATCGGCCGCACGTCGCCCGGCTTGCCGCGCGGCTTCAGGAACGGCGGCGCCTGCTTGGGATACGGCGTCTTGTAGCGGAAGCCGCCCGGGCAATCGATCGAGCCCAGCAGGATCTGCAGCACGTGCAGGATGCGGCAGGAGTGGAAGCCGTTGCTGTGGGCCGAGATGCCGCGCATGGCGTGCATGCCGACCGGCCGGCCGATCATCTTCTCGTGCCGCTGGCCCTTCCAATCGGTCCACGGGATGTCGAGGACCACTTCCTCCTTGAACGCCGCATGCGCCAGCTCGGCGGCGATGCGCCGGATGGTGGCGGCCGGCACGCCCGTCTCCTTCTCGGCGCGCTCGGGCGAATACTCCTGCGACAGGAAGCGCTCCGCCAGCAGCTGGAACACCGGCACCGCCTCGCGCCCGTCGGCAAGCCTGAACGTGCCCGACAGCGCCGGCTTCAGGCCCTGCCTCGAGCCCGCTCTTGAGCGTGCCCGTAGCCTTGTCGTGCACCAGCGGATTGCCGGCGGCATCGCGCGCGAACAGCCCGTCATCCTCCTTGCCGGGATCGCGGATCACCAGCCAGGGCGCGTTGGTGTAGCGCACCAGGTAGTCGACATCGATCTGCTCGGTCGCCAGCAGCTCGTGCACCAGCGCGCCGGCGAACAGCCCGTCGGTGCCGGGCCTGATGCCGATCCACTCGTCGGCAATCGCGTTGTAGCCGGTGCGCACCGGGTTGACCGACACCACCTTCACGCCGCGCTTCTTGAGCTTGCCGAGCGCGATCTTGATCGGGTTGGAGGCGTGGTCCTCGGCCACGCCGAACAGCATGAAATAGCGGGTGTGGTCCCAGTCGGTCTCGCCGAACTCCCAGAACGAGCCGCCGAAGGTGTAGAGCCCGGCGGCCGCCATGTTGACCGAGCAGAAGCCGCCGTGCGCGGCGTAGTTGGGCGTGCCGAACTGCATCGCCCACCAGCCGGTCAGCGCCTGGCTCTGGTCGCGACCGGTGAAGAACGCGAGCTTCCTGGGATCGCGCTGGCGCACCTCGGAGAGCCACTGCGTGGCCAGGCCCAGCGCCTCGTCCCAGCTGATCTCCTTGAACTCGCCGGAGCCGCGCGGGCCGACGCGCAGCAGCGGCGCCCGCAGCCTGGCCGGGGAATAGTGCTGCATGATGCCGGCCGAGCCCTTGCCGCACAGCACGCCCTTGTTGACGGGGTGGTCGCGGTTGCCGTCGATGTAGCGGACCCGCCCATCCTTCAGGTGCACGCGGATGCCGCAGCGGCACGCGCACATGTAGCAGGTCGTGGTCTTGATCTCGTCGGCGGAGGGCACCGACAGGGCGATCTCTGGCTCAGTCGACAAGGTCGGCACGGGCCTTTCGCGTTCTTGGGCCAGCGGCATCGACCCGAGCATGCGCCGGAATGTTTAGTTCCGACCGGCGCAGCTGCCAACAGTTGCATGCCATGGCGGGGCGTCACAGGAGAATTATCAACCAGGATCATAAGCGCTGGTTAGCGCGCGGCATTGATTCTGCCGGGCAATCTCGGTGGGTCGGCTGGGAGCAAATCCGGCCCGCATACCAAGGGCTGGCCGCGCTTTGCCGCAGGCTGGCTCATGCCGTAGCATGCGGCTCGTTCGTCCAGGGGTGGTGACATGCGCAAACTTCTATTGGCAGCTCTGCTGTGCTGGCTCGGCTCCGGCGTGGCCACCGCCGATCCGAACCGCCCCATCGTCGACGCCCACATCCACTACAGCCACGACACCTGGGACGTGCTGCCGCCGCCGGAGGCGATCAAGGTGCTGCGGCAGGCCGGCGTCAAGAAGGCCATGGTCTCGAGCTCCAGCGACGACGGCACGCAGATGCTCTACAAGGCCGCCCCCGACCTGATCGTGCCGGTGCTGCGCCCCTATCGCCGCCGCGGCGAGATCGGCTCCTGGGTGCGCGACCCCTCGATCATTCCGCACGTGGAAGCCCGGCTCAAGGCCAACACCTACGCCGGCATCGGCGAGTTCCACGTGTTCGGCGCCGACGCCGACCTGCCCGTGATGCGCCGGCTGGTGGAGCTGGCCAAGGAGCGCAAGATCTTCCTGCACGCGCATTCCGACGCCGACGCGGTGGAGCGCATCTTCAAGCAGGACCCCGCAAGCGCGCGTGCTGTGGGCGCACTCGGGCTTCGACCAGCCCGACAACGTGCGCGCCATGCTCGCCAAGCACAAGATGCTGTGGGCCGACCTCGCCTTCCGCAACGACTACGCGCCGGGCGGCCGGCTCGACGACGCCTGGCGGCAGCTGATCATCGACTTCCCCGACCGCTTCATGGTCGGCACCGACACGCCCTCGCCCGAGCGCTGGTACTACGTGGTCGAGCACGCGAACTTCTCGCGCAAGTGGATCGCCGAGCCTGCCCGCCGACGTCGCCGACAACGTCGCCTTCCGCAACGCCGAGCGCCTCACCGCGTGGGCGCTGGGGCAGTCGGGCAATGAGCGAGGCGCCTGCCCGCTCTGTTTGCGGCCGTTCTGGCCACGCTCGCGCTCGTCTCGCCGGCGCTCGCCTGCCCGACGCCCGAGCAGGGCTTCCAGCCGGCTCGCCGTCGGCGGACGCCGAGGTCGCCTATCGCTGGGACCCGGCCGAGCTGAAGGTCGGTCGGTTCTTCGCCGCCGAGGTGGTCGCCTGCCGCGCGCCGCACGCCGAGCCGGTGCGCGAGATCCGCATCGACGCCACCATGCCCGCGCACAGCCACGGCATGAACTACCGGCCGGCCGCGGCGCAAACGGCACCGGGCCACTACAGGTTCACCGGCCTGATGCTGCACATGGCCGGCACCTGGCGCGTCACCATCGACCTCGTGCAGGGCAGCAAGCGCACCCGCCTGACGCACGAGGTCAAGCTCGCGCCGTGATCGGGCTGGCGACACCTCATCCCCGCTCCCCACAGGCGCGGAGAGGGAGACGCGCGGCGCGCTGTCGATTGCTTGCAGCTGGCGCTGGCGGCATCTGCCCTCCAGCACCTGCCGAGCAGGTGACCTTCACCGACACCGAGCGCGCCGCGATCCTGGCGCATGGGCCCTGGCCGCAGCCCACGCCGCCCGATCCCAGCAACCGCGTCTCGGGCAAGCCTGAGGCCATCGCGCTCGGGCAGACAGCTGTTCTTCGACAAGCGGCTCTCGGTCGACGGCGAGCGCTCATGCGCCACCTGCCACGACCCCGCCAAGGCCTTCGCCGACGGCCGCCCGCGCAGCATCGGCCGCGCAGCTGCTGGACCGCAACGCCATCGCGCTTGCCAACCTGCGCCTCAACCGCTGGTTCGGCTGGGCCGGCGCCGCCGACAGCCTGTGGGCGCAAAGCATCCGCCCGATCCTGGACGAGAAGGAGCTGGGGCTGACGCCGGAGAGCTGCGCGCCCGCATCGCCGGCGATCCGGCGCTGGCTCGCGCCTACGCCGGTGTATTCGCCTCCGCGCCGTCGACGCGATGCGCCGGAGCGGGTGCTGGTCAACGTCGCCAAGGCGCTCGCCGCCTTCCAGGAGACGATCGTCACCGGCCGCACGCCCTTCGACGACTTCCGCGATGCGCTGGAGCGCGGCGACACGGCCGCGATCGCCCGCTATCCCGCTGCCGCCCAGCGCGGCTTGAAGCTCTTCGTCGGCAAGGGCGACTGCAGCGCCTGCCACCTCGGCCCCAACTTCACCAGCGGCGAGTTCGAGGACGTCGGCGTGCCGTTCTTCGCCGAGAAGGGCCGCGTCGACCAGGGCCGCTACGGCGGCATCGCGGCGCTGCAGGCGAGCCCGTTCACCCTGCTCGGCGCCTTCAACGACGATCCCGGCAACGCGCCACTGGCCTCGCCACCCGCCACGTCGAGCAGCTGCACCGCAACTGGGGCGAGTTCCGCGTGCCATCGCTGCGCAACGTCGCCCGCACCGCGCCCTACATGCACAACGGCAGCCTAGCCACGCTCGCCGATGTGGTGCGGCACTACTCCGAGGTGAGCGAGGAGCGCCTGCACGGTATGCCCGGCCAGCGCCTGGTGCGACCGCTGCGGCTAACGCCCGAGGAACAGGCCGACCTGGTGGCGTTCCTGGAGACGCTATCGGGCGATGTGCTGTTTGGAGACTGGCCGCTCCGATGAGCGTACCGGCGACGGATCAATGCGCGCCGTCGTGCATGTCCTCGGCAGCAAAGCTCTGAAAGGATCGCTGCGCCAGGCGGGAGTTGGAATAGCGCGGCTCGTGCGTGACCTCCCGGCCGACCCAAGGCGGCAGCGCGAAATTCTGCTGCTCGTGATCCAACTCGATCTCGGCGATGACGAGCCCTGCGTTCTCGCCCTCGAAGACATCGACCTCCCACGTCGAGCCATCATACCGCACCATATGCCGAACCTTGCTCAGCAGGTGGCCCTCGCGCATGTCGAGCAGGAACAGCCCGTCGTTCACCGGAATCGGATACTCGAACTCCAGACGGCTCGTACGGGCGCTCTGGCTCTTGATCGTCAGCGACGCCGACGTGTCGTCAACGATGCGCACGCGTATCGAGGTTTTGCCCGGACACGCGAGATAGGCCTGGCGCAGGCGCTTGCGCGCTACGACGAGCGGCTTCCAGTCCTCGCTCGTGACGAGGAACTTGCGCTCGATCTCGATTGCCATGCCGCCTCTATGTCGCCCTACCCCACCAAGCGTGTCACCAAACTCATCTCACCGCAAGATTGCCGCACTGGGCCTCGCTCACTTCCCACAGTCGCCGTGCAGCCGCGGCATCTTGCGCCTCCGCGCTCGGCTGCCGCAACTGCATGTCGTGGTAGTAGCCGCCACTGACGACGCTCTGCGCGGTAGCGAGCCACACCAGCGTCTCCGCTCCAGCCTCGACGCTGCGGGAAACCGGCCGCACCGCCATCATGGCGAGCTGACCGAGCAACCCGTTGTTGCGGTTGAAGTTGCTCGCCACCAGGCCCGGATGAAAGCTCACGGCCGTGACGCCGCTGCCCTCCAGCCGCCGCGCCAGCTCCGACGTAAACAGGATGTTGGCGAGCTTCGTCTCGCCGTAGCGGCCGAAGGCGCGATAGCTGTGCTCGGCATCGAGGTCGTCGAATGGAATGCGAGCTCCACTATGGGCGCCGGAGGCGGTGGTGATGACGCGCGCCGGAGCGCTGTTCTTGAGCCTTTCCAACAGCAAGGAGGTGAGGAGAAACGGCGCGAGGTGGTTGAGCGCCCAGGTCAACTCGATGCCGTCCACGCTCAGTTGCAGACGCGAGAACATGGCCCCCGCGTTGTTCGCCAGCACATCGAGCTTCGGGAAGCGGTCCAGGACTTCCGCCGTCAGCTTGCGCACGGCCGCCTGCGAGGAGAGGTCGGCGATGAAAGTCTCCACCGCGCCGCCCTTGCCGGATGTTTTCAGACGCGCGGCCACCGCCCGTGTGCGGGCCTCGTCGCGGCCGACGATGCCGACTTTCCAGCCGCGCGCGGTTAGCACCTCGGCCGCGGCGAGGCCGATGCCGTTGGTGGCGCCGGTGATGAGGATCTGCTTGGACATGGTCGCGCCAACTTGTGCACGGCGTGCTCGCCGAAGCAACTGCCGCTACTCGGTGCGATCCTTGTAGGCCTCGGCGGCGATCCATGCGGCGAACGCCGGAGCCACGGCCGCGCCGGTTGCCAGCCGGTCGCGCCAGCCGGCATCGGCGGCGCGCACGATCAGCATCCAGCCCGCACCGAAGGCGTCCTCGTTGAGGAGCTTGGGCCGGCGCTCCAGCTCGTCGTTGGCGGCCACGACCACGCCGTCGAACGCCGCCCGCGCCGCGCCGACCCACTTGCCGCACTCGATGGTTGCGAACGAGCGCTGCGCCTCGAAGTCCCTGCCGACGCGCTTGGGCGTGAACACCAGCACGTCGCCGGCGAGCGCGATGGCGAGCGGCGTGAAGCCGGCGCGGATCGTGCCGTCGTCGAGCGGCTCGTACCAGATCTGGTTGTCGAGATCGTAGTAGAGATGCTCGGGATAGTCCTTGCCCTCGACCAGCGCCATCGGCGGCCTCAGTAGGTCAGCACGCGATAGTCGTCCGACATGATGTTCTGCAGCATGGCGGCGGCGCCCATCAGTCCCTTGCACTCGGGGATCAGGTCGGCCTCCGTCATGTCGAACAGATCGAGATTGGCGGGGCAGGCCCAGAAGCGCGCGCCGTTGCTGTGCGCGTCGCGGATCCAGTCGTAGACGGTCTTGGCGTGGCCCGGCTTGATGCGGATCGCCTCGGCCACGCCCTTGCGCATCAGCTTGCCGGCCGTCGCCGCGCAGATCACGTCGACCTCGTAGTCCATCGCCGCCGCGACGGCCGCGTGATAGAACGGCGCGCCCAGCTCCTCGGGGTTGCGTGGGTCGGTATTGACGAGCACGATCAACAGCTTGCGTGTCATGTCCGCCCCTCAGGCTGGAACGGCGTTGCGGCCGGCCACATAGCGCGTCCGTGCCGATCTCGTCGCGCAGCAGGGCCTCGCACAGGGTGAGTTCGTCGCTCGTGAGCCTGCGCAGGCACCGGCTCACGCTTCAGCACCTCCGCGAGGCCGATGGCGATGCTCTCCATGATCGCCGGCAGGGAAGGCGCCGTGCCGATCTCGGCTTGCGAGACATGTGACGCGCTCGCGCAACGCAGTCTCGCGCAGGCGCAGCGCGCGCGCCATCGCCGGCACGTCGTCCTCGACCAGGACCGTGCCCTGCAGCGCGACGCTGCGGCCCTCGGCGTAGCCGCTGGAGCCTGACACCTTGCGGCCGCCGATCTCGATGTCGTTGGGCGGCGCGGAAGCGGGCCTCCAGCCGAGCCGCGACAGCCCCGCGGCGACGCCCTCGCAGACGTTGCGCGTGTCACCGTGCCGAGGTCGCCCGCGCCGGCACCGCGATCGACCACCACGTCCCAGGCCAGCATGCGGGGGCTCATGTAGACCGCGCCGCCGCCGGTCACGCGGTGCACGATCTCGATGCCGGCGTGCCGGCAGTACCCCTCATCGGCCGCGCTCTCCACGTCCTGGCTGCGCCCGAGCAGCACGCAGGCGGGATAGCGATGGAAGCGCACGGTATCGGCAGCCGTCGCCCTGCACCTGCATGCTCCGCCAGCGCCGCCGTCATCGCGACGTTCCAGCGCGCCGGCCGCAGCCCGGTATCGAGGATGCGGAGCGGCGGCTTGCTCCCGGCTTCATGATCTCATGCGTCGGCCATCGGCTCGATCTTGATGCGGCGGCCCAGCGTGTCGAAGAAGTGGCCGTCGTTGAGGATCATGCGATCCTCGGTGACCTTGGCTTCCAGCTCGGCGAGGCGCAGGCGCGCCGTCGGGTTGTCGATCGGGCCGCCGTTGCGCGCCTTGGTCGGGAAGAACGCGGCGCCGTCCCAGTCTCGGCCCGAGCCGGCGAACATGATCGTGATCTCCTCCCAGTCCACCTCGTCGCCGATCACGTGCAGGTAGGTCGAGCACAGCGGCGCGACGCTGCGCTCGCCGATCTCCGTCAGGATGACGAGCACGGTGAACTCGCCGTGCTGGCGCACCATGGCGGCCAGCCACTCGTCGAACTCGGTGCGCTCAGAAGTCGACAACGGGCACCTCGGGGACATACTGGTCGAACAGCGCATAGAACGACTTGCCGTGCGCGCCCTCGAACCAGGCCTCGAACGCCTCCAGCTCCGGCCATCACCTCGGCCGGCGCGCTGTCTTCCTCGCCAGCACAGATGCACTTGCGCACGGCCGCGCCAACCGGCTGCAGCCGCGCCAGGATCGCCTCGTAGCGCCTCGCTGTCGCTCGGTCCAGCCCAGCTCGTCGCGCACGGCCTGCCGCTGCGCCTGCCAGACCTCCTCTGGCTCCGACGCCTCGGGCGTGCCGGCGCTGATCCGCCAGGAGTGCGGATGAGGCGCGTGCGGCGGAAGGCGAACGCGCGCTGCCGCTCGAGGCGCGCGATCTGCTCGGCCATCGCCTTGCGCAGCTCCGTCCTCGGCGGCCTGCGCGGTCTTGGCGGCGGCCTCGAACTCCGCCACCAGGGCCATTGCCGCTGGCGTCATCGCGGATACCTCGCGAGGGGGTGGCGGAGGAGGATGGGAGTCGAACCCACCTGAGACCGTCTGACGGCCCCACCCGGATTTGAAGTCCGGTCGCCCCACCGGGAGCGGGACTCCTCCGTTTGTCTGTTTGCGCCGCCTTGGGCGCGAAGAACTCGATGCGCGCCGGATTGATGCGGCGCAGATCCTGGCGGCGGATCGTAAACCCGTGCCGGTCGAAAAACTCCAGAATCTGGATCGCCACCTTGCGGCCGTTGTCGAGCCGGTCGCGGAAGTCGGCGGCCGTGAACTTGCCTGTCCGGCGACGCGGCCGCGACGTCGATGGCGATCTCGCGCCATCTTCTCCACGACCGGGCGCAGGAAGAAGTGATCGTGCGCGATCTCCTCGACGTCGCCGCGCCGCGCCGCCATGCGCATCAGCCGGCGCACGAAGGCCTCGTCGATGCCCATGGCCTTGGCGATGTCGCGCACCCGCGGCGGCCGATAGGGCTCGCCGGCGAGGCGCGGCAGGATCAGCGCCCAGATCCGCTCCTCCTCGGCGGAGAACTTCACCTCGTGGCCGGGGCGGCGCACCCACGTGCGGTCGAGCGCCACCTCGCCCGCCTCGGCAAGCTTGCGCAGCGCCGCCAGGAAGAGCGGCGCCGGCAGGGCGGGCTTCTCGCCCTTGCGCAGCTGCTCGAGGCCGATGCCCGGCAGGTCCGGCCGCTCGGCATGGAAGGCATCGAGCGTGCCGGCCGATGCGCGTCGCGCAGGCGCTCCCAGGTGGCGGGCAGCATGGCCGCGCGAGCCTGCCCCGACGCGCAGAACGATGACGAGCGACAGATCGGACTTCAGGTCCGTCGACGGCCGCCGGCCCGAGCGCCCGGTCGCGGCAGAAGGCGTCGAAGTCGATCCACCGCGCTCGGCCCGGCAAGCAGCGCTCGCCAGCGCGTCGGCGGGATCGCTGCTCGCGCCAGCGCCTCGATCTCGGCGCGCCGCTCCGGCGTGCGCCGCCGACGCTCCGGCGCGCGCAGGTCGATCAGGACGCCGCCGCCGACGGTGCGGCTGGAGGAGGTATCGCGCACGACGAAGCGGTCGCCGGCCGCCGCCGCGAGCGGCCGCTCCAGCACCAGCTGCACGTACTCCGTCTCGCCCGGGCTGATCGCCTCATCGCGCAGCACGACGATGCGGCCCGGCACCTCGGCGGCGGCATGGTGCACCTTGACCGGGAACCACTGGCCGATCGGCTTGGGCTCCGAGGCCAGCACGCGCAGGCTGGCGTCGATGCGCGCGGTCGGCGCATGCAGCGCCGGATCGAGCACGACATCGCCGCGGCGCACCGCCTCCTTGCTGATCTGCGGTCCGCTCAGCACGAGCGCGCATCGCTGTCCGGCCTCGCCCTGCTCGACGGGGCTGTTCTGGGCGTTGATCGAGCGCACGCGCGCTTCCAGGCCCGACGGGCTGACCATGACGCGGTCCTCGACGCGCACCGATGCCCGACAGCACCGTGCCGGTGACGGCCGTGCCGAGGCCCGGCAAGCGTGAACGAGCGGTCGACGGCCAGGCGGAACAGCCCGGCCCTGGGGCGCGCGCGTCGTCTCGCGCCAGCGCCGCGTCGAGGCGGGCGGTCAGCGCGGCCAGGCCCTCGCCGGTCACGGCCGAGACCGGAACGATCGTCGGCGCCCTCCAGGCCGGTGCCGGCCAGGACGGCCTCGATCTCGCGCGTCACGGCGGCGCAGCCGGTCCTCGTCCGACCAGATCGCACTTGTTGAGCGCGACGACGCCCTGCTCGCAGCCCCAGCAGGTCCATGATGGCCAGATGCTCGCGCGTCTGCGGCATGACGCCGTCGTCGGCGGCGATCACCAGCATCACGAAATCGATGCCCGTGGCGCCGGCCAGCATGTTGTGCACCAGGCCCTCGTGGCCCGGCACGTCGACGAAGCCGATGATCTCGCCGCTCGGGCCGCGGCCAATAGGCGAAGCCCAGATCGATCGAGATGCCGCGCGCCTTCTCCTCCTTGAGCCGGTCGGTATCGACGCCGGTCAGCTTGCCGCACCAGCGAGGTCTTGCCGTGATCGATGTGGCCGGCGGTGCCGACGATCATGGCGCCGCCTCCTCGACGCCGAGGGGCAGGCCGGCGCGGCGCTCGGCCTCGCGGCGCTGCTCGCGGCGTGCAGCCGTCGCGCACGCCGGTGTAGAAGCGGTCGGCGAACTTGCTGCGCGCCGCGCGGGCGCGCGTCAGCCAGGCGAGCGCGGCGACCGGATCGCGCGGCACGCCGGCGCCGAGGTGGTGCGCGGCGCCCAGCATGGCCTGGCCGTCGGCATCGTCGAGGGCGGCGGCCTTGCGCCACCACTGCGCGGCGGCAGCCGACGTCGCGCTCGACGCCCAGCGCGTTGTTGTAGAGCAGGCCGAGGCGGGTCATGGAGGCGGCCATGCCCTGCGCGGCGGCCTTCAGCGCCCAGTCGCATGGCCTGCTTGTAGTCGGGCTTGCGATGGTCGCCGTCGGTCAGGATCCAGGACAGCATGTCCTGCGCGTGGGCTCGCCCTGCTTGGCGGCGCGCGCGTACCACTCCTCGGCGATGGCGCGGTCGGGCGTGCCGTCCTCGCCGTTGAAATAGAAGTCGCCGAGCAGGCGCTGGCCCGAGCGGATCGCCGGCCTTGGCGGCGAGCGTCAGCCACTTCGAGCGCGAGATCGGTGTCGCGCTCCACGCCCCAGGCATTGACGAAGCAGCGGCCGATCTCGGCCTGGGCGCGCGCCACGCCGGCGTGGGCGAACTCCACCCAGATGCCGAGCGCGGCGTCGTAGTCGCCGCGCGCCGCCGCGGCCGGCGGCCTCGGCCATGCGCTCGGCGGTCCTGGTCCGATTCGGCGGCGGCGCCGGCCGAGGAGCTACGCCGAAGCATCCGCGCGCCTCCGAGCTGGCGAGATCGCGCCGGCAGCTGCCCGAGCTGGGCCAGGAAGCCGGCCTCGTCGTCGAGGCAGCGCAGATCGAAGATCAGCGCGCCGTCCTTGATGTGGCCGATGACCGGGATCGGCAGGCTGCGGAAGCGGCGGCCAGCGCCTCGAGCCGGGTGCCGGCGCCCTTGCGGCCGACGGGCGCGATGGCGATGCCGGCGCTCGGCAGCGTCTCCAGCGGCAGCGCGCCGGAGCCGATCTGGCTGGTGCAGTCGGCGACTCGCACCCGGTATAGCCCTCGCCGACCGCGGTCGCGATCGGCTGGCGCAGCCGCGACGCCGCCGCGGCCATCTCGGCCTGCGGGCGCGCGAAATAGCGCAACGTCGGCAGCGTCTCGGCCAGCCGGTCGGGATCGCGGTAGAGCTTGAGGATGGCTTCCAGCGCCGCCAGCCGGATCTTGTCGAGGCGCAGCGCGCGCTTCATGGGGTTCTTGGCGACGCGCGCCACGAGGTCCTTGCGCGCCGGCGACGATGCCGGCCTGCGGCCCGCCCAGCAGCTTGTCGCCGGAGAAGGTGACGAGGTCGGCGCCTTCGGCCAGCGACTCCCGCACCGTCGGCTCGGGCGCGCAGGCCGTAGCGCGCGAGATCGACCAGCGCGCCGGAGCCCAGATCGTGGACGAACGGCACCCTTGCGCGCGCGCCAGCGCGACAGCTCCGGCGCCGACACCGACTTTGGTGAAGCCCTGGATCAGATAGTTGGAGGTGTGCGCCTTGAGGATGAGGCCGGTGCCGTCGCCGAGCGCCTGCTCGTAGTCCTTCAGATGCGTGCGGTTGGTGGTGCCGACCTCGACCAGGCGCGCGCCGGCGCGCGCCATGATGTCGGGCAGGCGGAACGAGCCGCCGATCTCGATCAGCTCGCCGCGCGAGACGATCGCGTCCTTGCCGGCGCCGAAGGTGTTGAGCACCAGCAGCACCGCGGCGGCGTTGTTGTTGACGACGCAGGCATCCTCGGCGCCGGTCAGCTCGCGGATCAGGCCGCGCACGTGGTCGTCGCGCTCGCCGCGCGCCGCGCCGCCGATGTCGAACTCCAGCGCCACGGCCGAGCGCATGGCGTCGGCCGCGGCGGCGATCGCGCTCTCGGGCAGCACGGCGCGGCCGAGGTTGGTGTGCAGCACCGTGCCGGTCAGGTTGAACACGCGGCGCAGGCTCGGCGCGTCCTCGCGCTCCAGCAGCTGCAGAGCGCTCGGCGGCGATCGCCGCCGCATCCGGCGGCGGCGTGCCGCGCCGCCGCGCGCGAGCCTCGCGCAGCGCGGCCAGCGTGCGCGCGGATCGGCGCCGACGGTCGCCTCGTGGCCGAAGCGGGCTGCGGCCAGCGGCGCCGACGTCGCGTGCGCAGCACCTGGTCGACGGAGGGGAGCCTGGGCTGGGCGATGGGACGCGTCTCGTTCATGCGGGGCGGCCATCGATCAGTAGCCCAGCAGGAACGGGTTGTGGCCGCCGCGCTTCCAGCCCTCCTCGGCCATCAGCATGTCGAGGCCGAGCGTGGCGACGTCGTCGGCCAGCGGCTCCAGCAGGTGGTCGTTGACCTGGTAGAGGATCTTCACGTAGCTGCGGCACTTGTCGCAGGTCTCGGCCTTCACCGTGTCGGGCTTGCCCTCGATGATGCGGTAGCTGATGCCGCTCGGTCGAGCTGCACAGCACGCACTTGACGCGCACCACGTTCCACATGGTGGCGCACAGCGAGCAGGTGCAGAAGCGCGTGTTGTGCGCCTTCGGCCAGCCGACGACGGAGCTCGTCATCGGCGCGCTGCCGCACACCGGGCAGGCGCCGTCGGCGACGGGCTTCAGGTCGTCGGCGGCCAGCATCGCCGCCAGCCGCGCGAAGTGCACCTGCAGGCCGGCCGCGACGAGCACGCGCTGGGCGAGGTCGTCCGCCGGCTCGGTGTCCTTGAGGGCGCCGCGAGCCATCCTGCGCCGCTCGTCGGGCGAAGCCGCGCGCACGGCCTGCGATGGCCGCCGCCGTCTGCGCCGGCACGTCGCGCGTCGGCCAGCCGGGCCAGCAGCCGGTCGATGGTCAGCCATGGCCACGTCGTCCGGCTCGAACAGCGCGCGCGAGATCGGCGGCATGCCGTGCTCCAGCGCCTGGCCGATGCGCTCGAACGGCGGCAGGGCGGCGGGCGGCAGGTCCGGCACGATCTCGTGCTGGGCGCGCGTCAGCGCGGCCAGGAACGTCAGATAGGGCTCCAGCTCGTGCCTGGGCGCCAGCGCCGCCAGCCGCTTCGAGCGGTTGAGGAACAGCGAGGACGGATCGGGGAGGACGGCGAAAGGCGGCTTCGCCTCCTCCCCGATATTCATCAGGCCCTGCTTGGGCGCGCCGACTTCAGACATGAGCACCTCGAACCGAGGATCAGGCTCGCTACTGCCGACCGACTACTCCGCGGCCGTCATCTGCGGCCGCTCGATCTCGCCTTTGTCCACTTCCTTGCGCAGCCACTTGCGGTGGTGCCGCCAGCCCCAGCCGCCGGTCACCGTGCCGCGCGTCATGGCGCTGATCGTGCCACGCACCCAGATCGCCGCGTAGACGTGGATGATCCAGATGATGATCGCCAGCACGGCCGCCGTGGCATGGATCAGCGCCGCCCAGCGCTTCTGCTCGATGGTCGCCTTGAAGCCGAGCAGGTTCTCGAAGTAGCCGAGGCCCGACTTCCCACAGCCCGACGCCGGTGACGAACAGGACGCCCACCAGCACGAACTGCGACCAGAACACGAACTTCTGGCCGGCGTTGTACTTGCCGATCTCGGGCAGGTAGTCCTCGTCGTTCGCCGTCAGCACGTGCCGGATGCGGGCCAGCCAGACGAAGTCGGTGAACTCCGGCAGGTTCTGCCAGAAGAAGCGCAGGAACAGGCCGAGGAACGCCGACCACCAGCACAACCCCGATCCAGGGATGCAGCCAGCGCACGGTCTCCCCGCCGCCGAACAGCGCGCGTCAGCGGATAGAGGCTCGGGTGGAACAGCGACAGCCCGCTCAGCAGCAGCAGCACGAAGCTGATTGCCACGATCCAGTGGTTGATGCGGGCGCTGCCCGAATAGCGGCGCACACGAATGTGCTCGCCGCCCTTGCCTTGGTCGCTCACGTCTTGCCTCCCGCGAGCTCGTCCGCCTTCTCCTCGTCCTCCTCGGAGACGCGGTTGGGCCCTTGCAGGATGTGGTGGATGAAGCCCGCCGCGGCGGTCAGGCCGATCACGGCCAGGCCGGCGTACTTGCTGACGCCCTTCCACAGCTCGACGATCGGGCTGATCCTCGGGTTGTCGGGAAGGCCGGCATAGATGCTGCGGCTGGTCGGCGTGATGCAGCACGTACATCACGTGCGTGCCGCTCACGCCCGGCGGATTGTAGAGCCCCGCCTTGTCGAAGCCGCGCGACTTGAGGTCCTTGATGCGCGCTTCGGCCAGAGCGTCACCATCTCCTCCTTGGTGCCGAACGTGATGCAGTGCGTCGGGCACGCCTTGGCGCAGGCCGGCTGCTGGCCGACGGCCACCCGGTCGGAGCACAGCGTGCACTTGTAGGCCTTGTGGTCGACCTGGGAGATGCGCGGGATGTTGAACGGGCATCCCTTCACGCAGTAGCCGCAGCCGATGCAGTTCTCGTGGACGAAATCGACGATGCCGTTGGCGTACTGCACGATGGCGCCGGGCGCCGGGCAGGCCTTGAGGCAGCCCGGATCCTCGCAGTGCATGCAGCCATCCTTGCGGATCAGCCACTCGAGATTGCCGGTCTTGGGGTTGTCCCACTCCGTGAAGCGCATCAGCGTGAACATGTTGGGCGTCAGGTCGTGGGGGTTGTCGTAGACCCCCACGTTGACCCCGACCGGCTCGCGCATGTCGTTCCATTCCAGACACGCCGACTGGCAGGCCTTGCAGCCGATGCACTTCGACGTGTCGATCAGCTTCACCACCTCCACGCCCCGGTTGGGCTGGGGCGTGGCCGTCACCGTGGCCGAGCGGCGGATGACGTCGAACGGCTGAAACGTTGCCATGGTTGCGTCCTCCCTATGCCACCGGTCCGGTGATGGGCTCGATGTCCACCAGGAACGCCTTGTATTCCGGCGTCTCGATGTTGGCGTCGCCGACGTAGGGCGTCAGCGATGTTGGCGCCGAAGCCCTTCTTGGCCGCGCCGGTGAAGCCCCAGTGCAGCGGGATGCCGACGATGTGCACCGTCTTGCCGTCGCACCTGCATCGGCTTGATGCGCTTGGTGACGACCGCCTTGGCCTTGACCGACCCGCGCTTCGACCACACGCGCACCCAGCCGCCCTTCTGGATGCCCTTCTCCTTCGCGAGCTGCTCCGAGATCTCGACGAAGAACTCCGGCTGCAGCATCGCGTTGACCTGCACGTGCTTCGACCAGAAGTGGAAGTGCTCGGTCAGCCGGTAGGTCACCGCCGCGTAGGGGAACTCCTTCGCGTCGCCGAACACCTCCATGTCGCCCTTGAACACGCGCGCCGCCGGGTTGCCCCGGATCTTCGGCGCGATCGACGTTGGCGACCGGGCTCTCGAACGGCTCGTAGTGCACCGGGAACGGACCGTCCTTCATCATGCCGGCGAACCCACAGGCGTGCCGTGCCCTCCGGGTTCATGATGAAGGGCTGCACCACGTCCGGCTTGGCCGTCGGCGCGATGTCGGGCACGTCGTACCCGGCCCACTTGCGCGCCGTCCCACTCGATCAGCTTGCGCGTTGGGATCCCAGGGCTTGCCCTGGAGGTCCGCGGAGGCGCGATTGTAGAGGATGCGGCGATTGGCCGGCCACGAGAACGCCCACTTCAGGTACGCGCCCGGTGTTGTCCGGATCGGTCGTGTCGCGGCGGGCCATGTTGTTGCCGGCCTCGTTGTAGCAGCCGGAGTAGATCCAGCAGCCGCACGCCGTCGAGCCGTCGTCGCGCAGGGCCGCGAAGATCGGCACCTGCTTGCCCTTCTGCAGCACCAGCTTGGTCGGGATCGGCCGGATCGGGCACGTCCGCCACGACGTAGCCGTTGACCTCCTTGGCGATCTCGGCCGGCGGCGGATCGTCCGGCGTCCTTGTAGGGCCAGTGCAGGTTGAGGATCGGGTCGGCGAACGCGCCGCCTTCCTTCTTGTAGAGCTCCTTCAGCCGCAGATGGAGCTGGGCCATGATCCAGATGTCGGTCTTGGCCTCGCCCGGAGGCGTGCCGCCCGGCCAATGCCACTGCAGCCAGCGCGAGGAGTTGGTGAGCGAGCCCTCGTCCTCGGCAAAGCAGGTGGTCGGCAGCTCGAAGACCTCGGTCTTGATCTCCTCGGGCTTGGCCGGATTGTACTCGCCGTGGTCCTCCCAGAACCGCGCCGTCTCGGTCTCGCAGCGGGTCCATGACGACCAGGAACTTCAGCTTGGCCAACGCCGCCTGCAGCTTCGCCCGGTTGGGGAAGGACAGCAGCGGGTTGAAGCCCTGGCAGAAGTAGCCGTTCATCTTGCCCTGGTGCATCAGCTCGAAGGCCCGCAGGACGTCGTAGGCCGGCACGTCGAGCTTCGGCAGGTAGTTGTAGGCGAAGTCGTTCTCGGCCGTCGCCGCCGTCGCCCCACATCGACTTCTGGAAGCTGACGAAGAACTTCTTGTAGTTCTGCCAGTAGCTCATCTGGCCGGGCCGCATCGGCTTGAAGCCGCGCGTCGACATGTACGCGGCGAGGTCCGGCCTCCTGCTCCGTCGGCAGCGTGAGATAGCCCGGGATCAGGTTCGACATGAGCCCGAGGTCGGTCAGCCCCTGGATGTTGGAGTGACCGCGCAAGCGCGTTCATGCCGCCGCCGCGCACGCCGATGTTGCCCAGGATGAGCTGCAGCATCGCCATGCAGCGGATGTTCTGCGAGCCCTTCGAGTGCTGGGTCCAGCCGAGCGCGTACATCGACGTCATGAACTTGTCGCGCGCCGACGTCTCGGCGATCATCTGCGCAACCTTCAGGAACTTGTCCTTGGGCGTGCCGCAGATGCGCGCGACCATCTCCGGCGTGTAGATCTTGACGTGCTCCTTCAGCAGGTTCCAGACGCAGCGCGGATTCTGCAGCGTGTCGTCGACGACGACGAAGCCGTCCTGGCCGATCTCGTACTCCCAGCTCGACGCGGTCGTAGTCGCGCTTGGACTCGTCGTAGCCGGTGAACAGGCCGTCCTGATAGCCGTAGCCCTCCTTCACGATGTAGGGCGCGTTGGTGAAGGCCTTCGTGTACTCCCACTGCACCTTGTCGTTCTGGATGCAGTAGTTGATCACGCCGAGCAGGAAGGCGATGTCCGTGCCCTGGCGGATCGGCGCATAGACGTCCGCAACCGACGGCGGAGCGCGTGAAGCGCGGATCGACGACGATCAGCTTTGCACCGCGGTTCGCCTTGGCCTCGGTCACCCCCTTGAAGCCGCAAGGATGCGCCTCGGCGGCGTTGCCGCCCATGATGACGACGAGATCCGTGTTCTTGATATCGGTCCAGGAATTCGTCATCGCACCACGGCCAAACGTCGGGCCCAAACTGGACACCGTCGGGCCGTGTCAGACACGCGCCTGGTTGTCGAACACCAGCATGCCGGCGCTGCGGACCGCCTTGTAGGTCACGAACGCCGTCTCGTTGGTGGTGGCGGACGCGGCGAGGAAGCCGGTGGTCGTCCAGCGGTTGACCGTGACGCCGTCCTTGTTGGTCGCCACGAAGTTGGCGTCGCGGTCGGTCCTTCATCTGGCGGACGATGCGGTCGAGCGCGTCATCCCAGGAGATCGCTTCCACTCCTTGGAGCCCGGCCTCGCGAACCTGCGGATACTTGGTGCGCGTCTCCGACTTGACGAAGTCGAGGAGCGCGGCGCCCTTCGGGCACAGCGTGCCGCGGTTGGTCGGGATGATCCGAGTCGCCCTCGATGTGGAAGATCTCCGCCTTCTCGCCCTTCTTCAGATCGCCGCGGCTGTACATGATGATGCCGCAGGAGACGGAGCAATAGGGGCAGGTGTTCCGGGTCTCGGTGGCCTGCGCGAGCTTGAACGGCCTGACGTGCGCGGCAACCTATGCTTCCGCCTCGCCAAAGCCGAGCGCCGCAATGGCCGACCCCGCCACACCGGCCCCAGCCAGCTTCATAAAGTGCCGGCGAGAGACTTCGATGTTCATGGGATGGGTTCCTCCTCAGGTGCTCTCCTTTGACTTAGTCCAATCCCAGGAGAGCAGTGTGAACGCTAGTACAACTGGCATACCAGGTCAATTTTGCGCTGCAAAAATAGGCAATCGTTTTCCGTGTCGACCCGGCCTCCTCGTGGAACCTGGCGGCCAGCGGCTGACGTTCTCTGAGCGAACCGGAGGAGCTGCCAGTATATGTGCAGAACCCAGACGATCACACCTGCCAGGCTGTGCCGCGGCACTGCTTGTTGCCTTCGCATGGGCACTGTTGCCGGCCGCAGTCGGCGCCCAATCCAATGGGCCAAAGCCGGTCGACTGCAACACCGCACAGTCTGCACAGCCGCCGACTGCAGACCGCAAAGGGCCCGGCTTCGGGTACGAAGAACATGGGCTCGACGGGATGGTCGGGAGCCCGCACCGGCGGGTCGCACATCGGCACCTCCCCGTCCGGTCCCACGCCTGGCTCCGAGAGCGAACAGCCCGCAACCGCCCAGGGCCTCGACCCGACCAAGCCAGACGCGGCCCAACGCGCGCATGCTAGAGTCCCTGTGCTGCAGCAACGTTTGCGCGCGTCGATTGACGCCTCGCAAATATCTGGTACGTCTTGCAGCCTCAATGCGCGAGTTGCGCTGCTCCCGAGGCTCGGGGCTCAAGACGTTCGGGACGTGCAAGGCTGGCTGGCTGGATTGGCCTGCCGGTCCTTTTGCTGTTGGCATGGCGTCATGGCTCGGCGCG
The DNA here is from genome assembly GCA_963724565.1 of uncultured Alphaproteobacteria bacterium. GTDB lineage: Bacteria > Pseudomonadota > Alphaproteobacteria > Rhizobiales > Hyphomicrobiaceae > AWTP1-13. The sequence continues at coordinate 187,476 of CAVRVK010000025.1, read as the reverse complement.
TAGCGCGCCGGCGAGCCTTCGCCTGCCGAGAATTCCTGCGCACGCGTCAGCTGCTGGCCGCGCCGAGCGACACCAGGCCGCACTTCGCGCTCCCCGACTCTCGGAGGCCCGCACGAACCTGCAGCAGCAGGCCGGCCGGGTCGTGCTGGTCCATTTCTTCGCCACCTGGTGCGAGCCGTGCCGCGAGGAGCTGTCGTCCCTCTCGCGCCTCGTCGAGGGGCCGCAGGGCGAGCGCGTCGTCCGTCGCTGGCCGTCAACGTGGCCGAGGTGCCGGCGCGCGTGCGCCGTTTCCTCGACACGGCGCCCGTCAGCTTTCCCGTCGTGCTCGACGCCGACCGCGCCGTGACCAAGGCGTGGGGCGTCGGCATCCTGCCGACCACCTTCGTGCTCGACCGCGAGCTCTGCACGCCCGCCTCTTCGTCGAGGGCGACGTCGACTGGTCGCGCGCCGACGTCCTGGCCGCGCTCGAAAGCGATCGGCGCGGCAGCATCCCAAGTGAAACCAGAAGCACAGCGAACAGGGAGGAAGCGCAATGACGCATGAACAGACGCGAGGTCTTGAAGGCGGGTGGCGCACTGGTCGCTGCGGCGACGGCGCTGCCGGGCGCGGCGTTGCGCGCAGGGCACCTTCGCTCCCACGCCCGGCGCGTGGCGCAATTTCCAGACCGTGACGCGGCTGGAGATCGCCAAGCCGCCGGCGGCCAGTGCAGGCGTGGGTGCCGCTGCCGGCCTTCAGCGCGCCGGACTGGTTCCGCCCGGCGGGCAGCACCTGGACCACCAACGCCAAGGTCGCCGAGATCAAGCGCGACGCGAAGTACGGCGCCGAGTTCCTGCACGTCGTATGGGCCGACGACGAGAAGGCGCCGGTCGTGGAGGTGACGAGCAAGTTCGCCACCCGCGACCGCGTCGTCGACCTTTCCAAGCCCGGCAGCGTGCCGACTCTCTCGCGCCGACGAGCGCAAGCGCTCTACACGTCGGCGACCGACCTCATCCCCACCGACGGCATCGTCAAGGAGACCTCCGACAAGATCACCGCCGGCGCAACCAGCGACCTCGACAAGGCGCGGCGCATCTACGAGTGGGTGGTCGAGAACACCTTCCGCGATCCCAAGACGCGCGGCTGCGGCGTCGGCGACATCGCCGTCGATGCTGAAGAGCGGCAACCTCGGCGGCAAGTGCGCCGACCTCAACGCGCTCTACGTCGGGCTGGCGCGCGCCGCCGGCCTGCCCGCCCGCGACGTCTACGGGCTGCGCGTGGCGCCCGTCCAAGTTCGGCTACAAGAGCCTCGGCGCCGGCACCGAGATCGTCACCAAGGCCCAGCACTGCCGCGCCGAGGTCTATCTCTCGGGCTTCGGCTGGGTGCCCGTCGATCCGGCCGACGTGCGCAAGGTCGTGCTCGAGGAGCCGCCCGGCAATCTGGCGCTGGCCGACGCCAAGGTGGTGGACGCGCGCAAGGCCCTGTTCGGCGTCGTGGGAGATGAACTGGCTCGCCTACAACGTCGCGCACGACATCGACCTGCCGGGCGCCAAGGGGCCGAAGCTCGAGTTCCTGATGTATCCGCAGGCCGAGACGGCCGCCGGCCGGCTCGACTGCCTCGACCCCGATACCTTCACGTACAAGATCACTTCGAAGGAGCTGACCTCCTGATAGCTCGAGCCGGCAATCGGCGCGGGCGCTCGCATCCGCGCATTCCTGATGCGGCGGCGCACACACGACGCGCGAAACTGCACTGGCATCTTTTCAGGAGACGCCATGAACGCTACCGATGGTCCGCCTCACCAGCCTGGCGCATGGCGGCGGCTGCGGCTGCAAGCTCGCCCCCTCGGTGCTGCAGCAGCTGCTCGCCGACCAGCCGGCGGCGGCGCCGTTCAAGCAGCTGCTGGTCGGCACCGAGACGGCCGACGACGCCGCCGTGTGGCAGCTCGACGACAACACCTGCGTCATCGCCACCACCGACTTCTTCATGCCGATGGTCGACGACCCCTTCGACTTCGGCCGCATCGCCGCCACCAACGCCATCTCCGACGTCTATGCCATGGGCGGCAAGCCGATCATGGCGCTGGCGATCCTCGGCATGCCGGTCGACAAGATCCCGACCGAGATGGTGCGCGAGATCCTGAAGGGCGGCGCGGCGGTGTGCGCGCTCGGCCGGCATTCCGGTCGCCGGCGGCCATTCGATCGATTGCCCCGAGCCGGTGTACGGGCTGGCCGTGATCGGCACCTGCCGGCCCGAGCACGTGCGCCGCAATTCCGATGCGCAAGCGCCGGCGACGCGCTGATCCTGACCAAGCCGATCGGCGTCGGCATCTACTCGGCTGCCATCAAGAAGGGCGCGCTGCCGCCCGCCGGCTACACCGAGATGATCGCCACCACGACGCTGCTCAACCGGATCGGCGCCGAGCTCGCGCAGGACACGGACGTGCACGCCATCACCGACGTCACGGGCTTCGGCCTGCTCGGCCACGCGCTGGAGATGGCGCGCGGCTCGAAGCTGACCCTCACCATCCGCGCCGGCGACGTGCCGCTGCTGACGCAGGCGGCGACGCTGGCGCAGGAGGGCTTCGTCACCGGCGCCTCGCACCGCAACTGGGCGAGCTACGGCAGGGACGTCGCTCTGCCAGCGGACACGCCGGAGTGGAGGCGGCACCTTCTGACCGATCCGCAGACCTCGGGCGGCCTGCTGGTCGCCTGCGCGCCGAGCGCGCCGACGCGATAGCCCACACCATCAGGAGCGCCGGTTATCCCGCCGCCCGCGTCGTCGGACATGCCCAGCGCGGTTCTGCTCGCATATCCGTCGTCGACTGAGCGCTTGCCGCCTACGCGCTTGCAAGAGAATAACGAGACTACCAGTCGACGGCCGATGCGAACGGCGAAGTTGCGCGGCTAATCCCCCAAGCTGCCGGGTGACCCCGGCCATGGCGTAAGCCGCGGCAGCCAGCGCGGCACGTTGGCCAGATAGCGCCTGTACTGCTCGCCGAAAGTTCGCGTCAGCGTCGGCTCCTCGTAGAAGAGGACGAACAGATGGGTGGCGAGCCAGAAGGCCGCGCCGTAGACGAGAAGCCGCCAATCGCCGAGCAATGTGGCTTGTCCCAGAACGACCGATATCGCCGACACGTACATTGGATTGCGCACGCGCCGGTAGAGCCCCGTGATCACCAGATGCTGCGGTGGCGCAATCGGTGCCGGCGTGCCGAGCCCCCCTGGACGGCGAAGCGCACGACGAAGTCCACCAGCCCGGGGATGCCGGCGACGATCAGCAATGCGCCGACGAGCCGCAACCACTCCCCACCCAGAAATGCAGGTTGAACGCGCCACCGGCTTATCCACCAAGGAACCGCGCCTGCAAACACGCAAGGCACCAGCACAAAGAAGACCGCAGAGCCGATGATCGCGCCGGATCGCTGCCCGAGAGCAACTTGGCTTTTGCGATGCTGTGCGCCAACTAAGGCCGCAGTCGGGCCGAACCTGAGCAGCCCATCGAACAAAGTGGCGAGACGCTCGGGTCCGCTATTTTCTTCCGGACGAAGTCGGCGAGTTACCTGCTATTTGGCCCGGCCCCGCCACCAATTGGTGAGGCTGCCCAGAATGCCGCTCGGCATGTAGATGATGAACAGGATCAGCAGCAGGCCGTAGATCAGCTGATCGAGCGACAGCGCCGAGTTGCCGAACAGGCTCTTCATCGTGGTCGAGCCCTGGATGACGACGCGCAGGCCCTCGGCCAGCACCTGCGTGAAGACCGCCCCGACGGTCGGGCCGAGCAGCACCCACATGCCGCCGGCGATGACCGCAAACACCATGTTGAGCGACAGCCCGAGGCCGGCGATGGTGTCCGGGCCGATGTACATCTGGTACTGCGCGAAGATGGCGCCGCCGAGCGCGCACATGGCCGCCGACAGCGCCGTGATCTTGAGCTTCTCGCGCGTCACGTCGATGCCGACGGAGGCCGCGGCATCCTCGTCCTGGCTCGCGGCGTCCAGCGCATAGCGGTCCATGCTGCGATCGACGCGCAGCCATACGTACAAGCCCGAGCAGCCAGAAGCGCGAAGGCGATGTAGTAGGCGAGCACGCGGTCGGGCTCGAACTGGAAGGCAAAGAGCGAAACGCCGTCGGCATAGCGCGTGGGCTGGGTGCCGAGCGAGCCGCCGGTGAAGTCGCGCAAGCCGACGATGCACAGGCGCACGAACTCGGTGAGCGCCAAGGTCAGCAGGGCGAAGTAGTGGCCGGTGATGCGGAAGCGGAAGCAGGGGTAGCCGACCAGCACGCCGACCACGGTTGCGAGCAGCACGCCGACGGGAATGCCGATCCACGGCGTGAGGCCGGCGAAGTTCCACAACAGCACGGTGACGTAGGCGCCGATGCCGGTGAAGGCGCCGTGTCCGAGCGAGGTGAGGCCGAAGCGGCCCATCAGCGACCAGCCCGTGTAGATGAACGACCACAGCAGGATCTGGATCAGCAGATGCAGGTAGTACTTCTCGGAGTTGGGAAAGAACACGCGCACGACCAACGGCAGCGCGGCGACCGCGAGCAGGCCGATGATGGCGGCCGGCTTCAGACGCGGGGATCGTCATGTCTTGCCCCCGAACAGGCCCTGCGGCCGGATGAAGATCGCCACCATGAAGAACAGGAACGCGACCGCGTAGCCCCACTCGGTGTGGAAGCAGCTGGAGCCCACGGCGATGAACTGGCTGATGATGAAGGCGGCGACGAAGCCGCCGATCATGTTGCCCAGGCCGCCCAGCACGCAGATCATGAAGATCAGCGGCCCGAACTGCAGGCCGATCTGGGGATAGATGTCGTACTGCAGCACCATCAGCGCGGCGGCGAGACCGGCGAGCCCGCCGCCGATGGCCGACGTGACGAGATAGAGCTTGCGGCTGTCGACGCCCATCAGCGGCATGATCTGGCGATCCTGGGAGATGGCCCGGATGGCGGTGCCGAGATAGGTGCGCTTGAGGAACAGCCACAGCGCCAGCGCGCCGCCGAGCGCCACCAGGAAGGCCAAGATGCGGGACCAGGCGAAGCTCATGTCGGCGACGCTGACGGAGCCGAGCCGGATGCCGAGGTTCTTGAAGTCGATGCCGAACGCCATCGTCGCGGCGGCCTGCAGGAAGAACAGCACGCCGCCCGTAACGAGGAGCTGATTGATCGGCGGCGTGTCGAGCACGGGCCTGATGACGAGGAAGTGCAGCACCGCACCGGCAATGGCGACAATGATGATGCCGAACAGTGCGGCGAGCAGGAACGGCAAGCCGCCCTTGTAGGCGTAGTTGATGCCGTACATGCCGACCATCACCAGCTCGGCGTAGCAGATCCAAACCACGTCGATGACGCCGAAGATCAGATTGAGGCCCAGCGCCAGGAGCGCCAGCAGGCCTGCGAGCAGCAGGCCGTTGATCAGGGCCTCCAGGAAGAAGATGTCGAGCTGGCAATCCATCAGTTTGCCCCCGAGCGCCGACCAGATTCCCCTCCCCCTGGTGGGGAGGGGTTAGGGGTGGGGGGAAGCCCCACGGTCGACCGTTCTGGGATCCCCCCCTCCCTGTCCCTCCCCCACGAGGGGGGAGGGGACGTTAGCCATCGACCGCATCATCAAAGCCCCATGTACGCATTGCGGATGTCGTCGCTGGCGGCGAGCTCAGCCGCCGTGCCAGCGGTCTTGATGCGGCCGACCTCGAGCAGATAGGCACGGTCGGCGACCTTGAGCACCTGGCGCACGTTCTGCTCCACGATCAGCACGGTGTAGCCCTCGCTGCGGATGCGGCGCACCAGGTCGAACACCTGCGCCACGATTACGGGCGCGAGCCCCATCGACGGCTCGTCGAGCAGCACCAGCTTCGGCCCGCTCATCAGCGCGCGGGCGATGGCGCACATCTGCTGCTCGCCGCCCGAGAGCGTGCCCGCGAGCTGGCTCTCGCGCTCCTTGAGGCGCGGGAACAGCGTGTAGACGTAGTCGAGCCGTTCGGCGAACCTCGCGCGCGCGCCCGGGATGAAGGCGCCCATGCGCAGGTTGTCGCGCACGGTCAAGCGCGGAAACAGCCGCCGGCTCTCCGGCACATGCGCAATGCCGGTCTCGACGATCTTGTGCGCCGGCATCCGCACGAGGTCATGTCCCTCCATCACCATCGTGCCCGAGGTCGGGCGGCAGCAGGCCTGAGATCACCCGCAGCAGGGTGGTCTTGCCGGCGCCGTTAGCGCCAATGACGGCAACGGCCTCGCCGGCGTTAACGTGCATGGACACGCCGAACAGCGCCTGGAAGCCACCGTAGCCCGCATCGATGGCCTTGAGCTCGCAGCATCAGCCCCCCGCGTCCGCGCCGAGGTAGACCTCCACCACCCGGCGGTCCGACTGTGCACCCTTGGGCGCGCCGTCGAAGATCTTCTCGCCGTGGTCGAGCACCACCACGCGGTCCACCACCCGCATCAGCACACCCATGATGTGCTCGACCCAGACGATGGTGATGCCCTTCTCCTTACGGATACGCTCCAGCATGTCGGCGGCCTGCTCCATCTCGGAATGGTCGAGGCCGTTGAGGCTCTCGTCTGCGAGGAGGAGGACCGGCTGAGTGGCAAGCGCGCGGGCAAGCTCGAGCTTCTTCAAGGCAGCGGCGCCGAGCCCGTCGGTGGTGGCGGCGGAGTCCACCGGCAAGCCGACGAGGGCCAGCGCCTCCTCGGCCTGGCGCCAGCAGGCTGCGCGATCGGTCTTGCCGTGTTGGCCGAACCAGGCCGACAGCGCGACATTCTCCAGCAGCGTGAGATTGCGAAAGGGGCGCGGGATCTGATAGGTGCGGCCGATGCCCTTGTGGCAGACCTTGTTGGCCGTAAGCCCGGCAAGCTCTTCCCCCTTCGAGCCTGATGGAGCCGGCGGTCGGCGCGTACATACCGGCGATGCAGTTGAAGGTGGTGCTCTTGCCCGAGCCGTTGGGGCCGATCAGCCCCAGGATCTCGCCCTCCTCCACGTCGAACGACACCTTCGACACGGCCGTGAAGCCGTCGAACGTCTTGGTCAGGCCGGAGACGGTGAGAAGGGGCACGAAAACCTGCGCGCATCGGCGGGAGCGATCGGGAGCAGGCGCTCCCGATCGCATTCATACATCAGCGCGCGTAGGCGTGGCCGGCTGGCAGCGGCAGAACCGGATCGACGGTCTTGATCGCGGCGGGCCACACGATCTTGGTCTCGCCTTTGATGTACTGCATCACCACCGGCGAGGAGCGCTCGTTCTGGCCCGCCATCTTGTGACCCGGAGGGTTGAACTTCACACCGTAACCCTGCACCGTGCCGCCCTCGGGGATATCCGTCTCCAGCGCCGCCTTGCGCAAGGCCTCCGGATCGAAGCCGCCGTGCTTCTTGATGGCGCGCGGCAGTACGTCGGTGAGGAAGATCCAGGCCTGGTTGAAGCCCATCGACACGTGCGGCGGCACCTCGTTGGCCTTGGTCTCCGCCTTGTAGCGCTTCACCATCTCTGCCGTGAGATCGCCCAGACCCGGCTTTGAGCGTCTTGGGGTCCAGGAGCTGTGCCGCGACGGGATCGACGTTGTAGACGTAGTTGACGTCGTCCTTGAAGGTGTCGATCAGCTTGTCGATCTGGCCGTAGCCGGCGCCGTGGCCGATCAGTGCTGCCCATTTGAGGCCGGCTTCCTTCGACTGGCGCAGGAACAGCGTGATGTCCGGGTTGTAGCCCGTGTGCAGGATGACATCGGCTTGGGCACGCCGCAGCTTGGTGACGAGCGCGGAGAGGTCGGGCGAGGTGGCGGCATAGCCCTCCTTGTGCACGATCTGCATGCCGAGCTCTTTGCACTTGGCCTCATTCCCCATGGCGACGCCGACGCCATACGGCCCGTCCTCATGGATGATGGCGACCTTGATGTCCTTGATCTCTTTCTTCAGCTTGGTCTTGGCGTTCTCGGCAATGAACGAGCAGGATGCCTCGCCGAACTGATCGGAATGCACTTGCGGACGGAAGACGTACTGCAGGTTCTTGTCCTTGAAGACCGCCGAAGCCACGCACACGTTGGCCCACATGAACTTCTTGGCCGCGTCCACCCGGGCCGCCATCGGCACGCAATGCGCGCTGGAGTAGACGCCCATCAACAGGTCGACCTTGGCGTCGTTCAACAGCCGCTCGGCCTCGTTGATGGCAACATCGGTCTTGGACTGCGCATCGGCCTCGATAGCGATGATCTTGTGACCCCCGACGCCGCCCTTCTCGTTGATGATGTCGATGGCGATCTTGTTGCCGATGGCGGCCGCCTTGGAGCCGCCGGCCGCGAAGGCGCCGGTGTGGTCGTAGATCACCCCGATCTTGATGTCGGCGGTGGCGGGCGCCGCGCAGAGCAGGGCCGCAATAAGCCCGGCCGCGCCGGCCGGTATGAGGCGCTTCATGTGTCTCCTCCCTGGAGCTGAAAATCGTCGTTGGCGTGCTTTTCTGCGCCGGAGTGTGGGAATGGGTGGGGCGTTCTGTCAACCAGAACCCGGACTATTCGACGAAATGCTCAACCGACACCCCCCGGCAGTCCATCTCATACTCGAGCCCGCGCACCGGCGGCCGGCACAGATGCCAGGTCAGCCCTGCACGCGCGGCGCCACGGCGGACGATTTCTTCGGCAAAGAAGGGGTAAAGATCGTGCACGGTGTAGACCTGGGTGGCCGTTGTGCTGCTCCAGGGTTGGCCTAGCAATCCGAGCCGCCGCTCCATCTCGCCCAGGACGAACAAGGCCTTTTCCCTCAGCGCATCTGGGCCAGTCTCGCCGTAGCGGACCGTGCGCTCGCGATAGGTAGCGCCGCCCTCCCTCGCCTCGCCGCTGCCGGCAACGACGAACGTGGGGGTACTTTCCCCCGAAGGCATGGTGAACGAGAAGGCATGGAAGCACGGCTCCACCGGCGGCGCCAATTCCGGGCACACATTGCTGCGCGCGACAGGGTTGGTGTTGCCGTCATAGATACCCCACAGCGCCAACGTGCGTACGTAATGCTCATTGAATTCGCGGAAGCCCTCGTCGGAGAAAGGCAGGGGTGAGCGCAGCTCGCACGCGCAAAAGGCCGTAAGCGGCCGGCCACGCCGCTTGATGATCGCTTCGACACGCTGGAACCCCATGGCCAACGGCACGGGATTGCTGAAGACCACGCGCTCGATATGGAAGCCGGACTCCGCCGCCACACCGCCCGAGTACTGGAACACCGCCGGGATGAAGCGGTAGCCTCCGGGTGGGAAAACTTGGATGGTCACGAGAAACTCATCGGGATCGTCTGCTGTGCCTGCTCTGAATGCTACCACAGTATCGAAACCGGTCTCCGATAAGCCAGCACAACCGACCGAAGCGATGTCTCGGAAGCTGAGAACAAATCTTCCACTTCAGCGCTGCAATTGTTGGCCGACACACCCCCAACTCAATGCAGCAGAGGCCCTGGCGCCATCCCAAACGCGGTGGGTCCGCGCCGTGACTTACCATGCGGCCATGGCTCTGAGGCCATGGCCGAGACTCAGCTAGGCGTCGCGTCGACAGGTCGATTGGGTGGACGAGGGAAGGGCCCAGCCAAGCGCGACGGCCGCGGTGATCGCAGCCGCCACGTGTAGGCGCTCACTTCGTCTTGGTGGGGTTGGCTCGGCAATACGCTCTGCGCATCACCTTACCCTTGGCGTCCTTGCTCTCGGCGACCCAATTGCACTCCGACCGCGCGGTGCAGTCGGCCTCTACCTTCAACGCATTGCACGCAGGTGGACGTTTGGCTGGCGCAGCCTTCTTCTCTTGCGCGGACGCCCCGAAGGCGAATGCTGCAAGCACTGCCGCCGCAGCAGCTATGCCCAAAGTCTTGAGAGCTACGTTGTTCATGGCGTTTCCCAGATGGTTGAAGACTTGCCAATTGTATCCACTCTGCTGCGCCGAAAGTGGGCGGCACCGTGAACGTCTGTTCATCGGAGATTGCAACTCCGAAGAGAGCTGCGACTTGTGATTTCTCGGCCTAGCCCCATTGGGCGATCTGCACGAGCGCCAACGCCGCCAGCGCCAGCGCACCGACCCACAGCGCCCAGCGGGTCCAGCGGTTCTGGCGGGACTGCGCGGCGGCGAGGCGCTCCACCGTCTCATCGTCGAGGCGAAAGCCGCCGCGGGCCATGTCGGCCAGCGCCAGCGCGGTGCTCTCGGCGCGCTCCAGCAGGCGCGGCACCTGCGCCGCCACCTTGCCGAACAGCTCCGCGCCCTCGCCGGCCTCGCGCAGGCGGCCCGCGACGCCGAGGTTGGCCTCCACCCACTCCCTGGCGATCGGCTCGGCCGCGGTCCAGATGTTGAGCTCGGGATCGAGCGAGCGCGCCACGCCCTCCACCACCACCATGGTCTTCTGCAGCAGCAGCAGCTCGGGCCGCGTCTCCATGTCGAACACTTCGGTGTAGGCGAACAGCTGGCCCAGCAGGTCGGCCATGGAGATCTCGCTCGCCGTGCGGCCATGGATCGGCTCGCCGATGGCGCGCATGGCCTGGGCGAACAGCTCGACCGACTGGTGCGGCGGCACGTAGCCGGCCTCGAAGTGGATGGCGGCGGTGCGATGGTAGTCGCGGGTGATGAGGCCGTGCAGGATCTCGGCCAGGAAGCGGCGCTCCTTGGGGCCGAGCCGCCCCATGATGCCGAAGTCGACGGCGACGACGCGTCCCTGCTTGTCGACCAGCAGGTTGCCCTGGTGCATGTCGGCGTGGAAGAAGCCGTCGCGCATGGCGTGGCGCAGGAAGGAGCGCAGTGCGGTGAGGCCGAGCTGCCTTGAGGTCGTGGCCCGCGGCCTCGAGCGCATGCGTGATCGCCGATCGGGATGCCGTCGATCCATTCCAGCGTCAGCACGCGACGCGCCGTGCGGCGCCAGTCGACCGTCGGCACGCGGAAGCCGCCGAGCTCGGGCGTCGTGATCCTTGGCGATGTTGTCGGCCATCTCGGAGATGGCGGCGGCCTCGAGCCGCATGTCCATCTCGATCTGGACCGAGTGCGCCAGGGTCTCGACCACGGCGACGGGGCGCAGCCGCCGCGTCGGCGGCATGGAAGCGCTCGATCTGGCGCGCGGCGAAGAAATAGCTGTCGAGGTCGCGCTTGAACTGCTTCTCGATGCCGGGGCGCAGCATCTTCACCGCCACCTCGCGGCGCACGCCGTTGTCGATCACCACCGCCTTGTGCACCTGGGCGATGGAGGCGGCGGCCACCGGCGGGCCGAACTCGGCGAAGTGATCCTCGAGCTTGCCGCCCAGCTGCCTCCTCGATGGCGCGGCGCGCCTCGCCATGGAGAAGGGCGGCAGCCTGTCCTGCAGGTGGCGCAGGTCGCTGCGCCAGCTCCGGCCCGATCAGGTCGGCGCGGGTGGCAAGGAACTGGCCGAGCTTGATGTAGCTGGGGCCGAGGCTGGTGAGCGCAGCCGGCGACGCGGCTGCGCCTTGGGCTGGCCGGCGCGGAACGGCCAGGTGAGGATGCGGATCGGCAAGGTCGCGGCCCGCGCCAGATAGCAGCGCGAACGGCGGCTTGGTGCCGGCCGGCACGAAGCGCACGCCATGCTGCGCCAGCACGATGCCGGCGCGCGAAAGGCGCAGGATGTTGCCGACGGTGGTGGCCATGTCTTGCCCGGGAGCGCAGCACCAAGTGCTGCCTCATATGCGGCGAAGAGCATTAAGGCACCATCACATTGTGTGGCGGGAGTGAATGGCTGGGAGCACCACCGTTGTGGTTAGTACCAGAATCTGGTATGATTGTAGCAGCAAGCGTCGGGAAGTGAACATGCCAAAGAACACGTCGGTCATCATCGGCGACCATTTTGCTGAATTCATCGAGCGCCAGGTGAGCGAAGGCCGCTACAGCTCAGCCAGTGACGTGGTGCGTGCCGGGTTGCGGCTGCTGGAAGAGAGGGAGATGAAGCGTTGAGGCGTTGCGTGCAGCGCTCGCGGAAGGAGAGCAGAGCGGCGCCTCCACGCCCTTCGACTTCGACGCGTTCATCGCCCGGAAGCGACAGAAGACCAAACGAGGTGAAAAGGCAGCGACATGAGTCGCTACGTTGTCTCGCCGCGCGCGCAGGAAGACCTAGACGAAATCTGGGATTACACAGCCGAGCACTGGGGCATTGATCAGGCGGAAGCGTACATTCGCCTATTGCAAGGCGCCATCGAGACGGTTGCCTCAGACCCACGCAAAGGACGTCCCTGCGATGAGGTCCGAGTGGGTTACCGCAAGTACAGCGCCGGCTCGCATGTAGTCTTCTACCGGAGCATCAAGGCCGGCATCGATATCGTGCGCATCTTGCACGGTCGTATGGATTTCGAACGGCATCTCTAGTGTGACCGTCCGGAAGGCTGGATACCGGGGACGAGCCCCGGTATGACATGCGGGTTTGCTGCAGGAGCATTCCCATGTCCCAGGCCACACCCCCTGTGCCCACCTTCGCCAACGGCTGGCAGCAGGCCACGCGCTATCCCGACCCCGCCATCGTCGCGCTCGATCCGCGCTTCGAGAAGTACTGGCTGAAGCTCTCCTGCGTGGAGCGGCTCGCCACCGGCTGCCGCTGGGCGGAGGGGCCGGTGTATTTCGGCGACGGGCGCTACCTGCTGTGGAGCGACATCCCCAACAACCGCATCCTCAAGTGGGAGGAGGAGACGGGCGCGGTCAGCGTCTATCGCAAGCCGTCGAACTTCGCCAACGGCCACACCCGCGACCGCCAGGGCCGGCTCGTCGGCTGCGAGCACGGCGGCCGGCGCATCTATCGCGCCGAGTACGACGGCTCCATCACGACGCTGATCGACCGCTTCGACGGCAAGCGCGCTCAACTCGCCCAACGACGTGGTGGTGAAGTCCGACGGCTCGATCTGGTTCACCGATCCCGTGTTCGGCATCCTCGGCCGACTACGAGGGCTACAAGGCGGAGCCGGAGATCGACACCAACGTCTACCGCATCGATCCCGACACCAAGAAGGTAACCGTCGTGGCCGAAGGCGTGCTGGGCCCGAACGGCCTGTGCTTCTCGCCGGACGAAAAGATCCTCTACGTCGTCGAGAGCCGCGGCGTGCCCAACCGCAAGATCCTCGCCTACGACGTGACGGACGGCGGGCGCAAGATCGCCAACAAGCGCGTGCTGATCGATGCCGGCCCCGGGCACGCCCGACGGCATGCGCTGCGACATCGACGGCAACCTGTGGTGCGGCTGGGGCATGGGCTCGCCCGACCTCGACGGCGTGATGGTGTTCGCGCCCGACGGCAAGCCGATCGGCCGCATCGCGCTGCCCGAGCGCTGCGCCAACGTCTGCTTCGGCGGCCTCAAGCGCAACCGCCTGTTCATGGCGGCGAGCCAGTCGGTCTATGCGCTCTACGTCAACACGCAGGGCGCGCTGGGCGGCTGAGGTCGGTTCTTTGCGAGGCGCCACGGCACGGACTAACATCGCCTGCCTGATAAGCAACCCTGGGGGAGACGTCATGACCACGCAAATCAACATCGGCGACATCACCATCCATCGGGTGGTCGAGCAGGACGCGCCGGTCTTCGCGCCGCTGGAGTTCTTTCCCACCCTGACGCCGGCGCTCCTGGAGGAGAACCGACCGTGGCTCGAGCCCAAGTACCTCGATCCCGCCTCGGGCAAGCTGGTGCTGTGCATCCAGAGCTACATCGTGCGCACACCGCACCACACCATCCTGATCGATTCCTGCGTCGGCAATCACAAGCCGCGGCCGGCACGGCCCATGTGGAACATGATGACAAGCGACCGCTACGAGAAGAACCTGGCAGCGGCCGGCATCGGTGTCGGTGACATCGACTACGTCATGTGCACGCACCTGCACACCGACCACGTCGGCTGGAACACGCGGCTGGAGAATGGGCGCTGGGTGCCGACCTTCCCGAAGGCCAAGTACCTGTTCGCCGAGCGCGAGCTGGCGCACTGGACCGACCAGGAGAAGAAGGACCCGGCCAACCATCCCTGGATCACCGACTCCGTGCTGCCGATCGTGGCCGCCAACCGCGCCGAGGTGGTGAAGAGCAATCACAGGCTCAACGAGCTGGTGGAGCTGATCCCCACGCCGGGCCACACCATCGATCATTTCTCGGTGCACGTCGGCAAGCCGGGCGCAGGACGCGTTCATCACCGGCGACATGATCCACTCGCCGCTTGCAGGCACGCTATCCCGAGCTCGGCATGCGCGCCGACTACGATTCCAAGCAGGGCGAGTGTGTCGCGGCGTCGGATGCTGGAGCGGTTTTGCGACAGCTCGACCCTGATGTGCATGGCACACTTCGCCTCGCCGTCCATGGGGCGGTTTGGCGCGCTGGGGCGAGGGGTTCAAGTTCACCTCGGTGTGAAAGCAGAAAACCCGGCGCAGAATTGACGCACACGCCGGGTCAGCAGGCGCACCCGCGCACCCAAGCCTTCGCCCGCCCTGCCCGCCGCCACTGCCTGGTGCAGCAACAGCACCGGCAGCAGGCCGATGAGCACGATGGTGAGGGCGCCCAACGTCGCGTTCTCGAATTGCTCCAGCGCCGCGTAGGCATAGACGTGGGTGGCAAGCGTCTCGAAATTGAAGGGCCGCAATAGCAAGGTGGCGGGCAGCTCCTTCATCGCGTCCACGAACACCAGCAGGGCCGCGGCACCGAGCACCGGCACCAGCAGCGGCATGTGCACCCGCCACAAAGCGGTAAACGCCGTCTCTCCCAGCGCGCGGGCCGCGGCATCGAGATTGGGCGAAACCCGCGCAAAGCCAGCTTCGAGAGCCGATAGCGATACGGCAAGGAAGCGGATCACATAAGCCAGGATCACCACGAACAGGCTGCCCGAAAGCAGCAGGCCAGTGGAGACCCCGAGCCAGCGCCGCAGCAGCGCGTCGAGGCCGTTGTCGAACGCGGCGAGCGGAATGAGCAGGCCGAGCGCCAGGACCGTGCCAGGCAGCGCGTAGCCGAGGCCAGCGGCCCGCACCGCACCGCGCACGAACAGGTTTGGCGCGACGCGGCGGGCGTAGGCGAGCATCAGGCCGAGCGCCACGGTGACGACCGCGGCCGCGACGGCAACGCCGATGCTGTTCGCAACCGCCCGCCAGAAGCCTGCGGCCAGGGCATCGGAGACATGAGCGGCGGCCTGCAGCAGAAGCATGCTGAGCGGAAGCACGAACCCGGCCGCAAACGGAAGCGCGCAGAACCCCGTCGCAGCAAATGCACGCCAGCCTTCCAGGTCGGAGAATGGAATGGAGCGGTAGCGTCCGGTGGTGTGGTGATACTGCCCGCGACCGCGCCCCCATCGCTCCGCCAGCATGAGCGCCAGCACGAACAGCAGCGCCACCAGGGCGATCTGCGCCGCGCCGCCGAGGCTCGAGCGCTGCAGCCAGGTTGCATAGATGCTGACCGTGAGGGTCTGGACACCCAGATACTGTACGGCGCCCAGATCGTTCATGCATTCCATCAGCGCCAGAGCTAGCCCAGCCGCCAGCGCCGGCCGCGCCAGAGGCAGGGCCACGCGCCAGAAGGCCCCCGCTGGGGTCTGGCCGAGGGTGCGGGCAACCTCCAGAACGCAAATGGATTGCTGCACGAAGCTGGCGCGCGCGGATAGGTAGACGTAGGGGTAGAGCACGGCCGAGAGCACGATGATCGCACCGCTCAGGCTGCGCACGTCGGGAAACCAGTAGTCTTTCACCGTGTGCCACCCGAATACCGCCCGCAATGCGCTCTGCAGGGGCCCCGAAAAATCAAGCAGCTCGACGTAGCAGTAGGCGGCTATGTAGGTCGGTATCGCCAGCGGCAGCACCAGCAGGCGGTCGATCAGCGCCCGTCCAGGAAAACGGTACATGGTGACGAGCCAAGCGGTCCCCGTGCCGAAGACCAAGGTGAGCCCGCTGACACCGGCGAGCACCAGCAGGGTATCGGCCAGCGCGCCGGGCAGCACGGTGCGCATCAGGTGCGGCCACACCCCCGCGGCCGGACTGAGCGCCAAATAGACGATGGTGGCCAGCGGCAGGGCCATCACCGCGGCCACTAAGCCGACGCCCAGCGTCCAGGCGGGCGTGCTGCCGGACGTCCGCGCCCATGCCAGCCAAGCGCCGGGCGACAAGAGCCATTGCGTCGGCGATGACGGCGCGGCGTACTCCCGATTGCGGTTGGGGGCGACTGGGGACATCGGCCGGCATTCTATCAGGAAGTCGTATAGAATCCGGGTCCCAAATCGTGGGTGACGCTGCTCGCCGCTGCCGTCAGACCGGCACCACCCGGTCGCGGCCGAAAGCGATGGTGACGCGTGTGCCGCGGCCAGGCGCGCTGTCGATCACGAGCGAGGCCCCGTTTGCCTCCGCCAGCGCCCGCGTCAGAGGCAGGCCGATACCCCGGCCAGCGTCGCGCAGACCGCGAACGCGCCGCCCGCCCTTGCCCCCCTGCAGTGCCAGCGGCAGCTGGCTCATGCCGGGGCCCGTATCGGAAACGGTGATGCAAAGGGGTCCACCCGGCTCATAGCTGACCCCTACCGTCACCGTGTCGCCGGCTCGCGTAAACTTGATGGCGTTGGTCAGCAGATTGAGGAGCATCTGCTTGAGGCTCACTTCATCGGCCACGATGCGGGGAACCTGCGCCGCCACCTCTGAGCCGAGCGCAAGCCCGGCCTCCGCCGCCAAGGGCCGCGCCACCGCCAGGCAGTCGTCCACGATCATGCAGGGGTCCAGATCGCGAAACGCGAATTGGGAGGTGTCGCAGCGCCCCGCACCGCTGCCCATCATGCCGTCCACCACGCCCAGCGCATGGCGGGCACTGTCGTAGATGTTGCGCGCGTAGTCGCGATAGCGGTCGTTGGCCATGGGGCCGAAGTGCTCGTCCTTTAGGATCTCCGCGTAGGAGATCACCGCGCTCAAGGGCGTGCGCAGCTCGTGCGCCAGCCGCTCATTGCCCGACGCTGTGTGCGGCGAGTCTTGCGCCGTCGCCATCGGCCGCTGCACCGATCACCTCGATCGCAAAGCATTTACGCTTCGCAACGGCCTGGCGGATGCGGCAGCGCCATCGTTGCAGCCCGCGCGCAGTCCAGAACGCCAGCTCCTCGCTGACTTTCCGTCGAGCCGGGTAGCTGGTGGCCAAGCCGGCCAGCGTCTGCAAGGCCGGCATGGCGCGGTCGACGGCCAAGGGCAGCGATGTGGTTCTTGCATCGACCCCCCAGGCCTCCCAGGCTTGCGCGTTGGCTTCGACGATCAACCCCTGGGCCGCATCGATCGTAAAGTGCGGGCGGGCGCACGCGCCGGCCACCTGATCCTCAGGTCGGGGCGCTGAAAGTTGGCGCTGCATCGGAAGGCGACCGATTTCGGTGCAGTTGCGGAACCTCGTTAGACGCAAGCGTGTGCGCAGTCCAGCGAGGCTGCCCCTTCAGTGCACTTTTCTGGTTGCGAATACTGGCGGTTGCGTGCAGCGGGCTCGCGGCCTGTATGCGCTACCGATGGCTGGAGGCGAGCCCGCTCAAGCCGGCCCGGCGAACTGCGGCAGCGCCGGCATGTCGTTGATACTGTCGAGGATCAGGTCGGCGTAGCCCTCTAGGTCGGCGCGGCCGCTGGTGCCCGACAACACACCGACATTGAGCGCCGCCCCCGCCGCGCGCCCCATTGCGAGATCGTGCACGGCGTCGCCCACTACGGCAGCCTCGGCGGGTACGAGCCCCGCAACCTCGCAAAAGGCGAGCACCATGCCGGGCCCGGGCTTGGTGCCGAAGCCCGAGTCGCACCCGGCCGCGAAGTCGCACAGCTCCAGGATGCCGTGTCGTGTCAGCGACGCCGCGAGGCCGCCTACCGAATCGTTGGTCGCAAGACCGACGCGAAAGCCGCGCGCCTTGAGCTCGATGATCGTCTCCCGCGCGCCGGCGAGCAGCGCGGAATGCAGGGCACCACCGCTGCGAAAGATGCGCTCGATGCCGGCGGTGAGTTCGGGCGTTGCCTCGATGCCGGGATGGGTGGCGAAGGCAGCGGCGATGTCGTGATAGTCGCCCGCCGCCAGCGGCGTCCCCGGAACGACGCGATCCGTCTCAGGGTCGTGACCGCCGAGGCGCAGGAGGCTGTCCGCTAGCCCTTGATCGCCGCGCGCGACATAGAGCGCAACCTGCCGGTTGATCGGCACCCAGGTGCGCCAATAGTCGATGATGGTGCCGTCCTTGTCGAACAGGATGCCGCGGATCGGTCTCGCCATGGTCGATCAGGTGGGCCGGTCAGGCGGTGCACACCGCGCCACTCCCGGCTCTTGCATGGATAGAAAGGTCGCCGATGGTCGGCGACGTACCGGAAAGCGGATTGGCCGGGTCCCAGGCCACCTTGATCTCGGTGAAGCGGGCGGCCAGCGCGTCGTAGAGGAGCAGGCGTCCTGCCAGGCTGTCGCCGATGCCCACGATCTCCTTCAGCACCTCGGTGGCCTGCAGGGTGCCGATGACGCCGACGGCGGCGCCCAGCACCCCAACCTCGGCGCAATTGGCAACGGTGCCCGGCGGCGGCGCTTCAGGGAAGATGCAGCGGTAGCTCGGGTACGGCTTACCGTCAGGGCCGCGCTCGTGCGGCTTGAGCGTAGTGAGGTAGCCATCGAACGGGCCAACGGCCGCAAACACCAGGGGCTTCCTTGCCAGGTAGCAGGCATCGCTGACGAGATAGCGCGTAGCGAAGTTGTCGGACCCGTCGGCCACGATGTCGTAACGGGCGATGATGTCCAGGGCATTGCCGGCGTCGATGCGCTTGTCGAAGGTTTCCACCCGCACATGCGGATTGAGCCGGGCCAACGCCTCCTTCGCGCTCTCGACCTTGGAGAGGCCGACGCGCGAGGTGTCGTGCACGATCTGGCGCTGCAGGTTGTCGAGCGATACGCGATCGTCGTCGATGATGCCAATGCGACCGACGCCTGCAGCAGCCAAATACACGAGCACCGGCGATCCGAGCCCGCCCGCGCCGACGACCAGCACGCTGGCAGCCTTGATCTTCTGCTGCCCCTGGCCGCCCACCTCGCGCAGCACCAGGTGTCGCTTGTAGCGCTCGATCTCTTCAGCCGTCAGGGGCATGCAGCGTTCGCTCCGCACCGTCGAGCGTCAGCTACATCTTGGTGTGCAGCCCCCCCGAGTGCAAGAGACCGTTGGGGACCATGCGGCAGTTCGCGGCGCCGTACTTGGAGGTACGCGCCCACTCGGCCGCGTCCCGCGTCGTCTCGGCCATCGTCTGCTTGGTGGTGATGTGGGTCGTCCAATCGTTGCCAAGCCTGCAGAACTGAACGTGGAACCAAGAGTCCCGTCTGATCACCACGCCGCGGGAGCAATCGGCCTTGTCGGTCGATTCCCGTCTGCACTCGTCGACGGCCAGACGCTCGGCGTCGGTGCAGTTCTCGATCCCGTAGGCGGCACCAAAGGCGCCATCGGCGGTGTAGGCCACGGCGCCACATCGGTTGGCGGTCGCCATCGGGACATTTGGAGGCGGAGCCGATGCCTGAGGTGGCGGGTACGAGGGCGGAGGCGGCGACATTTGGACGGGCGGCGGCGGCGGACCTTCCATGGGAGGCGGCGGCGTGCCCTCGGGGCGCGACTGCGTCCCGTCTTGGCCCGGCGAGGGCCTGTCCTGCCGCGGCAACCCATCCTGGGCGTACACGCCTGAGCCAATGACCACGGCAAGAGCACACGATGCTGCAAGGCGTTTAAGCACGGTTGTTCCTCATTGGCTTTGCTGCTGGCGCAGATCACGCCTCCCTAGCCCCTCTACCGAGGCGGCTCGTCAATTGGAATATCCTGTACACGCAACCGCCGATCACCTTGCGGGCGTCGCAGGTGTAGCCGTCGCGCCGGCACTCTTGCAGCGCCACTTCCGGCGTTGCTCCCCTTCCCCAGGTGACACCGCGACCTCCGCTGCCCGGAACGATATAGATGCACCCGTTCGGGACGGCGAAGGCCTGGCGGCACTGAATGCCGCGTCCGCGCCCGTTGCACGCACTGATCGCCGCGCTTTCGGCATCCATGCGCGAATAGCGCTGGCCGGAGAAGCCAACACCTACGTGCTTGCCCTTTCCGTCGAAGCCGCCGGCAACGGCGACCCACGCGCCGCCGCCCCCGCCGCGCATCTCCGGCTCTACCGGCGGAGAACCAGGGTAGTTGGGCCCCGCATTCGGACCTGCGTTCGGGCCCATGTTGGGGCCCTTGATTATCTGCGGCGGGCCGCTGACGACACCGCTCTGCGCGAACGCGCCCGGAAGCCCCATAACTAATGCGCCAACCCCCAAAATGCCTACAACAGTGCGTCGCATGCCGTCCTCCACACGAGACAATGTCGCCGGACCGCCCTGGAGATGCCAGTATGGACACCGCCATCCCCCGACGGCTCGGCTCAATATGCCACACTTTCGTCGCCTTCGCGACGACCGCCAGTCCACAGTCGCGGTTCTTGTCGTCGCGGGCAATACAAGCGGCCCGGGCCCGGAATCCGGGACCCAGGCGGTCCGGCAGGATGCTACTTGGCCAGGTAATTCTTGTGCAACCATCCGCCGGAGGCGCGGCGCGTCTCGCTATAGAGCGTGGAATCACCGTCGCGCGTCTCCTGCCGTAAGTGCAGGATCGTTTCCCGCTCCTGAGCCGCACCTTTCTCCGCCGTGTTCAGGAATTCGAGCGCGGCGCTGGCCGGTGGAGGCGCTGCTGCCACGGAGGGGAAACGTTCGCCGATGGCCTCCGTTACAGCGGCAGTGAGCTGCTTTTTCCACATCTTTTGAAACAGCCCGTTGGATGGATAGATATTGGCGCTCACGGGGCGCCCGTTGATGGCGGCAACATAGCCGATGATATCGCTGTCCTTCAGTCCAAACGGCTCCAGGCCTGCGACATACGCCTGCCGGGCCTCGTTCAGCTTCTCGTGCTCGAGCGCGAGCTGCAGACTCGAGGCCGATTGCGGCGCGGCCACGCTCGCGTTGATGCCGGATGAGAGGTCTGCCTGCATCTTGGCGACCTCGTCCCACACGCGCCGCTGTCGGTTTGACGTGTCGCTGCCGCCTTGCACCATCTGCTCGCCTGCCGGTCTTGCGACCCCGGGGCCGCTGACGAACGGCGCCGCCATGATGGCCAGCGTCTTGCGCGACGGCATCGCGTCCCGCGCGCTGGAGAACTTGGTGGCATCTTCGGCACCGCGCCCCGACCAGCGGCCCGGCTCGACGCAGAACGAGGAGATCGGCACCATGCCCGAGCGTGGCGGTAGCACGAGGCTCACCATCAGCACGCGGTCCTGCCTGCCGCCTTTCACCATGTCGCCGGCCTGGATGAAGACCTCTTCATCGCCGGTGTTTTCGATCTTCAGCTCGTTGACTTGACCCGTCTCGAGCACCTGGACGCGGCCCTTCGCCACTGCCTCCGTCAAGGTGAGCGGTACGGGACTCGCCGCGCTCGGCCCATGCACGAAATAGATCGCGAGGTTCTCGTGGACGTGCGGGCCGGAGACTCGCTCTGCGGTGTCGGCTAACGCGGAGCCTGCAGCACCGAAGGCCGCGCACGCAACTGCCGTCAAAGGCGCAATGGACCAAATTCGCATGATCGTCCCTTTCCTGAATATTTCTCAGACAACATCCTCACGCTAAGAAACTTTCTTGACCGCCCTTCGGTGAAGTGGCGGCGAAAGCGCGTTCGCGATGCGGCAGGGTGGTGACGCCGAGACTGGCGTTATAATCAGCGTGACGATTAAGAAGATGTAACGTCGGCCTAACGGCGGCGCTTAGTTGGCGTGGCGCGCGTGCGCGACTGCGCGCTGGTGGCCGTGCCGGTCGAGCCGAAGCCGCCGGACCCGCGCCGGGTTGCCGATGCTTTGGCCGCTTCGACGAGATTCACGCGCTCGACCCGCGCCATCACGAGTTGGGCGATGCGCTCACCGCGGGCGATGGCAAAAGTCTTGTCGCCGTGATTGACCAGCAGCACCTGCACCTCGCCGCGATAGTCGCTGTCGATGGTGCCCGGAGTGTTCAACACGGTGACGCCGTGGCGCAGCGCGAGGCCCGAGCGCGGGCGCACCTGCGCCTCGTAGCCTGGTGGCAGCTCGAGGATGAGGCCGGTGGGAACGAGCGCGCGGGCGCCCGGCTTCAGCGACAAAGCCTTGTCGACCGCAGCCAGCAAATCCATGCCGGCCGCGCCGTCCGACTGATAGGCCGGCAGCGGCAGGCCTTCGCCGTGCGGCAGCCGGACAACCGTGGCGCGGAGCGCGCGGCTTTGCGGTTTGCGCTTCATACCACCGCGGTGTTTTCGGCGAGCCACTTCGCGGCACGCTGGACGAGCCGGCAGGCGACCTGCGTCTTGTCGAGCTCGGGCCAGCTCTCAACGCCCTGCGCGGTGATCAGATGCACGGTGTTGCGATCGCCGCCCATGATGCCGGTCTCGGGCGAGACGTCGTTGGCGACGATCCAGTCGGCGCCCTTCGACTTGCGCTTGGCCTTGGCGAACTCGATGACATTCTCCGTCTCGGCGGCAAAGCCGATGACGAGCGGCGGGCGCCTGGATCGATCGTAGTGTGCGATGGTCTTCAAGATGTCGGGGTTCTCGATCAACTCCAGGCCGGGCGCGCCCTTGCCGCCCTTTTTGATCTTCTCGGTGGCGCGTGAGGCGACGCGCCAGTCGGCCACGGCGGCGGCGAAGAGGGCGATGTCGGCTGGAAGCGCCGCGCGCACGGCCTCCAGCATCTCGAGCGCGGTCTCCACATTGATCACGTCGGCGCCTGGCGGCGGCGCGAGGTGTGTCGGCCCCGATACGAGGGTGACGCGCGCACCGAGCGACGCAGCCTCGGCGGCTATTGCCGCGCCTTGCTTGCCGGAGGAACGGTTGGCGATGTAGCGCACGGGGTCGATGGGCTCGTGCGTGGGGCCGCTGGTCACCAGCACGTGCCGCCCAGCGAGCGGACCTTGCTTGCGGCCCGTTTCTTCCCTGGCGCGCAGACCGCCGTGGGGCATGGCCAGCAGCCGTTGGATGGCTTCTAGCAGTTCCGGCACCTCGGACATGCGGCCCAGCCCCGCCTCGCCGCGCTCGGCCATCTCGCCAACCTCGGGCCCGACGAAATGGATGCCGTCGGCCTCCAGCAGCGCCGCGTTGCGGCGGGTGGCCGGGTTGAGCCACATGCGCGGGTTCATGGCGGGCGCGATCAGCACCGGCTTGTCGGTGGCCATCAGCACGCAGGAGGCGAGATCGTCGGCGTGGCCGCCGGCCATCTTGGCGATCAGGTCGGCGGTGGCGGGCGCCACCACGATCAGGTCGGCCTCGCGTGAGAGGCGGATGTGGCCGATCTCGCGCTCGTCGTCGAGGTCGAACAACTCGGTGAAGACGCGATCGTTGCTGAGCGCGCCGACGGAAAGAGGCGTGATGAACTCCAGCGCCGCCCTGGTCATGACCGGACGCACGGCGATGCCGCGCTCGCGCAGGCGTCGGATCAGCTCGAGGCACTTGTAGGCGGCGATGCCGCCACCGATGATGAGCACGATGCGCCGGCTTGCTGCCGCCTCGCTGGATACGAGGGTCAGGGGCAGCGCCTGCCGCCGCACGCGCTCCTGGGCGATGTGGGTGCGCACCCTGTCGGCGGTCTTGAGTGTGACGCTGTTGCCCCTGCGCAGGTTGGCCACCAGGTGGCCGTCGTTGACGGCGGCGACGCCGAACTTGGTGGGCGTCAGGCCCGTCTCGGCCAGAAAGGCCTCGATCTCGCCCAGCAGGGCTTTGTTTGTGGCCGACATCCCCACAGAATAGTGGGTAATTCCCCATAGGTCAATGGGTGATCGACTCGCGACGGAGACCTTAACATGGCCTCGACCGCGAGCTGTCACATCAGTGCGCCATGCAGGCCGCGCCGATGGCTGCCACATGGCGGTGGTCGGTGCCACAGCAGCCGCCCAGCACGTTGAAGTGCGGGAAACGGCGCACCAGGTCGCCATGCTGGCCGCCGAGCTCCTGGGGATCGCCTGCGTCGAGGTCCGGCGCCTCGTTGAGCTCCGCATGGCTGCGCTTGGACGCATTGGCGCGGATGCCGCGCAGGCGCTTGAGCCATGCGCCGCCCTCGGAGAGAGTGCTCTCGAAGTGCGTGGGGTGCGCGCAGTTGAGCATGTAGTAGGCGGGCCAGTTGCCGGTCGCGGCATCGACCTCGGCGATCGCCTCGCGCAACGGCTGCCCGGTGGGCAGGCGGCCATCGGTCTCCACCGTGAATGAGATCGCCACCGGCATGGCGGCTTCGCGGGCGGCACGCACAACACCGATCGCCTCGTTGGCGTTGGTCATGGTGATGGCCGCGACCATGTCGGCGCCTGCATCCTCGTAGATGCCGATTTGCGGGGCGTGGTAGGCCTGTGCTTCGTCCACGCTCATCACCAAGCCAGGATCGTAGCCGTCACCGCGCGGGCCGACGCATCCGCTCACTACCATGGGCGTGCGGGACACCTCATGCTCGGCGCGCAGCTCGCGCATCAGCTCGATGGCATCGCGATTGACCGCGGCCAGCGCCTCGGCCGAGTAGCCGAGTTTGGCGCCCCAGTCAGGGCTTGCGCGCCAGGTCGGGCTCTCCAGCACGAAGCCCGCGCCCTGCTCTTTGGCGATGGCAATGTAGGGTACGTAGTACTGCTTGAGCCTCTCGCGGCCCGCCTTGTCGCGCAGCAGGTCGAACGCCGCGAACAGCGGCAGCTCGACGCCATCGAGAAAGATCAGCGTCGTCTCCAGCCCGCCGTCGGTGAGGAACAGCCGGCCGTCCAGCTGCGGTAGCCAACTTCTGTACTTGCTCATGATCATCTCCAGCTCATTTTTTCCGAACTTGTTGACCGGGCGGATTTAGTGAGCTGAAGCTGGAGGAACTAGAGGTCGCGTGGTGCAGTTGCCGACAAAATAATTGCCCTATGAATTCCAATCACTTACATCCAGCGCAGGATCGCTCAACCAATAGGGAAGCGGCCGATTTGGCGCGCAACTTTACTCCCGGTACAGTTGGTTATGACGATTGAGGCCCCAAAGAAGCGAGGCGACGCGCGCGAGAGGCTCCTCGCGCTGACCGAGGCCGCCGTGCTGGAAAAGGGCTTCGCCGCCACCTCCATCGAGGAGCTGATCGCGGCGGCCGGCATCACCAAGAGCGGCTTCTTCTACCACTTCAAGGACAAGACCGAGCTCGCGCGCGTCCTGCTCGCGCGCTACATCGAGCGCGAGAACGCGCTGTTCGACGATCTCTTCCGCCGCGCCGACGAGCTCAACGAGGACCCGCTGCACGGCTTCCTGGTGGGCCTGAGGATGCTGGCCGAGATGCTGGGCGATCTGCCCACCGGGCATCCGGGCTGCCTCATCGCCTCCTACTGCTACCAGGACCGGCTGTTCGACCAACAGGTGCGCGCGCTCAACGCCTCGGCCGTGCTCGGCTGGCGCAAGCGCTTCCGCGAACGCCTCGACCTCATTGCCGCACGCTATCCCCCACGCATCCGTGTCGACCTCGACGATCTCGCCGACATGCTCTCAGGCGTCGTCGACGGGGGGATCATCCTTTCCAAGGCCACCAGCGATCCCCACGCTCTACCGCGCCAGGTGCTGCTCTACCGCGATTTCATCCGCCTGGTGTTTCAGGGCACTTGAGCCCGCTCGGTAGCCGCAATTCTTGACAACGCGGCGTGCGCGTGTGTCTTTCCGCGCGCTATGCGAAACATCTGCGACATGAGGCGGGGTCGCCATGGTTGAGCCGCGGACAGGCGCAGTCGCGCACCGCTATCGCAGCCACACCTGCGGGGCGCTGCGCAAGGCCGACGTTGGCAAGACGGTACGCTTGTCGGGGTGGGTGCACCGCGTGCGCGACCACGGCGGGCTGCTGTTCATCGACCTGCGCGACCACTATGGGCTGACCCAGGTCGTTGCCGATCCTGACAGCCCCGCCTTCAAGACCGCCGAGACCGTGCGCTCCGAATGGGTGATCCGCGTCGACGGCCGGGTGCGCGACCGGCCGGTCATCGACGGCAAGCCGACCGTGAACCCGGATCTCGCCACCGGCGACATCGAGGTCGTGGCCACGGGCATCGAGGTGCTGTCGGCGGCCAAGGAGCTGCCAGTGCCGGTGTTCGGCGACGCCGAATACCCGGAGGACCTGCGGCTCAAGTATCGTTTCCTGGACCTGAGGCGGGACGCGCTGCACCGGAACATCATGCTGAGGAACGAGATCATCGGCTCGATCCGCCGGCGCATGCGGGAGGCTGGCTTCTTCGAGTTCCAGACGCCGATCCTGACGGCTTCCAGCCCCGAGGGCGCGCGCGACTACCTGGTGCCCTCACGCGTGCATCCGGGCAAGTTCTACGCCCTGCCGCAGGCGCCGCAGCAGTTCAAGCAACTGATCATGATCGCGGGCTTCGACCGCTACTTCCAGATCGCGCCCTGCTTCCGCGACGAAGACGCGCGCGCCGACCGCTCGCCCGGCGAATTCTACCAGCTCGACCTGGAGATGAGCTTCGTCGAGCAGGAGGACGTGTTCGCCGCCGTCGAGCCGGTGATGCGCGGCGTTTTCGAGGAGTTCGCCAACGGCAGGCCGGTGACGGCGAAGTTTCCGCGCATCGCCTACGACGAGGCGATCGCCAAATACGGCTCCGACAAGCCGGACCTGCGCAACCCCATCGTGATGGCCGACGTGACCGATATTTTCCGCGGGTCCGGGTTCAAAGTCTTTGCAGGCATGATCGAGAAAGACCCCAAGGCGCGCGTGTGGGCGATCCCGGCGCCGGGCGGGGGCAGCCGCGCGTTCTGCGACCGCATGAATGCCTGGGCGATCTCCGAAGGCCAGCCGGGCCTCGGCTACATCTTCTGGCGCAACGAGCCCGACAGTGACTTCAGTGGGAGGGTCTTCGATGTTGCGTCCGGCAAAGAGTATCCTATGTCGGAACGCCCAAAGCAGGTGAAGCTTAAGTACGTAGATGATTCCGGCGACGAGATTCTTTTTGGGGCGGGGCCCGTTGCCAAGAATATCGGTTCCAAGCGATCCGAACAAATTCGGAAACAGCTTGGTCTCGACAGCGGTGACGCCGTTTTCTTCGCCGCCGGCAACCCGGACAAGTTCTACAAGTTCGCCGGCGAGGCGCGTGCCATGGTCGGCCGCGAGCTGAAGCTGATCGACGAGAACCGCTTCGAGTTCTGCTGGATCGTCGACTTCCCCATGTACGAGTGGAACGAGGAGGAGAAGAAGATCGACTTCTCCCACAACCCGTTCTCCATGCCGCAGGGCGGGCTCGCCGCGCTGGAAGCAGCCAGGAGCAACGAGGACCTGCTCAAGATCAAGGCCTACCAGTACGACATCGTCTGCAACGGCGTGGAGCTGTCATCCGGTGCCATCCGCAACCACCTGCCCGAGGTGATGGAGAAGGCGTTCGCCATCGCCGGCTACGACAAGGCGGTGCTGGAGGCCAAGTTCGGCGGCATGCTGAAGGCGCTGCAGTACGGCGCGCCCCCGCACGGCGGCATCGCGCCCGGCATCGACCGCATCGTCATGCTGCTGGCCGGCGCCACCAACCTGCGCGACGTCATCATGTTCCCCATGAACCAGCAGGCGCAGGACCTGCTGATGGGCGCGCCGAGCGAGGTGACGCAAAAGCAGCTGCGTGAGTTGCACATCCGGCTGGCGCTGCCGGAGAAGAAGGGGTGAGGATGCCGCGGGGCGTCATGGAGCGAGCATGACCCAAAGCGCGATCGCCTGTCCCAAATGCAAGCAACAGATGCAGGAGGGCTACCTCGCCGATGAGGCGAGCGTCGCCCGCTGGTATGGAGGGCCGCCCAAACGTTGGCTCGGCATGCCCTTGGTCCGGTGGGCGAAGACGCAATTGCCGATCACAACCTATCGCTGCCCGTCCTGCGGCTACCTCGAATCCTACGCCAAGGCCAAGTGACGTTGGATGTGCGCATAGGGGGCGACCACCCGGTCGTGCGGCCGCATCGGCCAACACACTCTCGCATAGCAGCGGGCCGGCATTGCACTTCCGCCGCGCCCCGGCCCCCTCTAGATTATCGGCCAACGAAAACATTGCCTCGCTTGCTACCCCGTTTCCTGGGCCCTTGAGGAGAACGCCATGCAGCTCAAAGTTTCGCCTGTCACACGCGAGGAGTGCAGCCCCGCCGAATGGCAGGCCCGCGTCGATCTCGCCGCCGCCCACCGCGTCGCCGTGATGCACGGCTTCAACGAGGGCATCTTCAACCACCTGACCCTGGTCGTGCCCGGCCGCAGCGACCGCTACTACCAGATCCCCTTCGGCATGCACTGGTCCGAGGTGAAGGCCAGCTCCTTCATGGAGGTCGGCATCGACGACGGCAAGGTGAAGCGCGGCGCCGGCGACGTCGAGCGCTCCTGCTACTGCATCCATGCGCCGATCCACAAGGCGCTGCCGCAGGCCAAGGCCGTGTTTCACACGCACATGCCGTTCGCCAGCGCGCTCACGCGCCTGGAGGATCCGCGCATCAAGGAGATCGGCCAGACCGAGGTCGGCATGATGGGCAAGATCGCCTACGACGACACCTACACCGGGCCCGCCTTCGAGCCCGAGGAAGGCGAACGCCTCGCCAAGATCATCGGCGACAAGACCGTGCTGTTCATGGCCAACCACGGCATCTCGACGGTCGGCGAGACCGTGGCCGACGCCTACGACCGGCTCTACTACATCGAGCGCGCGGCGCAGGTGCAGATCTACGCCATGTGGACCGGCCAGCGCCTGAAGCAGCTGCCCGAGCCCGTGGTGGAGAAGACCAAGAGCCAACATCGGCGGCGCCCAGCTACTACGAGGGCCTCAACCCCGCCGAGCGCCACTTCGAGGCCCTCAAGCGCATCCTCGACCGCAAGGAGCCGGATTACGTGGAGTAGTGGGCCGGTGTCAGGCCCTCTGGGTCTGACACCTCCCCTAGCGCTTCGTCTTGCCGTCCGACACCATGTGGTGCACCTCCACCTTGCGCTCGGCCACCAGCTCGCTGACCACCGGGCGGAAGTCCTTGAAGTGCTGGCTCTCCTGGTGCGCCTTGATGGCCGCGTCGTCCTTGTAGACCTCGAGCATCACGAAGCGCGTCGGGTTCTTGGGGTCCTGCGCCACGTCGAACTGCAGGCAGCCCGGCTCGTTGGCGAGGCAGCGCTGGGCCTGCGCCGTCATCTGTTTCTGGAACTCGGCTTCCATTCCGGGCTTGGCGGTGAGGTAGGCAACGATGGCGCGCATGGGGCTTCACTCCCTTTGCTTGTGAAGCGCCCAACCTCGCACGAAAGGTGGCCGGCGTCAGCCCTGCCTCAAGTCTAGGCGGCCAAGGGGCGGTCGACGGCGACGCGGTTGCGGCCTGCGCACTTGGCCTCGTAGAGGCGGGCATCCGCGCGCTGCACCAGCGCCTCGGCGTTGTCGCCCTCGGCCAGCTGTGCCACGCCGAACGAAGCCGTGATCTTGCCGATCGGCTCGCCGCTGTTGAGGGCCAGCTCCTTCGCCTCTAGCTGGCTGCTGATGTTTTCCGTCAGGTTGCGTCGCGTCCTCCAGACCCGTCTCGGGCAGGATGATGGCGAACTCCTCGCCGCCGAACCGCGCCACGGTATCGCGGCCCTTGACGTTGTTGGTCAGCAGCTTGGCGAACATCTTGAGGATCTCGTCGCCGATCTGGTGCCCGAACGTATCGTTGATGGCCTTGAAGTGGTCGATGTCGCCCATCACCAGGCACATCTCCGACTTCTGCGTGTGCGCGTCGGCGATCTCCTTGGCGAGATTGATATCGAAGCAGCGGCGGTTGTTGAGCGCAGTCAGCGGATCGCGCATGCCGAGCTCCTGCGCCTCGGCCAGATTCCAGCGCAGCTTCTCGATCTGCGACCGCGAATGATCGAGGTTGTTCCTAAGATCAGCGGCGTCGCGCTGTATCTTCTCGTTCTCGGCGATCAGGAACTTGACCATCGTGCGCACCTGCTCGGGCTTGGTCAGCGAGGGCAGGTGCTTGTGCGCTTGCGCCAGCGACTTGGAGTAGTTGTCGTTGGCGTCGACGTAGGTGCGCATGAAGCGCAGGATGACGGCGAGCTCCTGGTCGAGCTGAACCTCCATGTTGCGCAGCTTGGCGGCCTGCGGATCCGACTTTTGCGGCGGCGGGTTGCACGTCTTTCCGCCAATTGAGCAGGGCGGCGATGCCGGCAACGCCCAATCCAACCAGCCCGACGGTGAGGGCGGTCGCGAAGATGGCGGTGAGGGTGTCCCCGCTCGGATCGGCCAACGAGCCTTCAGCGGACCAAAGTCCGAATGCCAGAACCAGCAACCGCATTGCGCCAAGCCCCCCAACGAACGCGCCCGTCATGTTGGACAAAGCCGCTCAAGATCCAGTTAACGGCGGGATACCTTTTTGGCGTGCGCGCGCGGGGGAGCGAACCGGAAGTTGCGCTGCTTGGCCGCGGATCCTGCCCCTGAGCTTGTCAACAAGCCCCGATTTAGGCTCAATTCGCCCGCAACGTGAGGCCGATCCCAGGGCACGTAGCGCGTAACGGGGGGGAGTTCAGTGGCTGGTAATCAGGGTGTACTTATCGTCACCGAAGACACTGTTATTCGCGGCGTGCGAGAAATGCGCAATTGCCGCCAGCTCGAGGTGCACGGCTACGTTGAGGGAGACGTCTCGGCCCGCACAGTTCTTGTGCACAAGACCGGACGCCTGTTCGGGACGCTGCGCACCGACAGCGCCGAGATTCACGGCACGCTGCAGGGCGATGTCGTCGTCAAGAACCTGATCGACATCCGCAGCTCCGGCAACGTCAGCGGCAACGTCAAGTACGGCAAGCTCGCCTTGGAGATTGGCGGCAACCTGACGGCCGAAATGCGCAACGTGCCGCCCTCGCTCGGCGGCGACCTCGACCTGCAGGTGGCCAAGGGCCGCTCGGTGCCCATCACGTTGCGCGACCTGACAGCGCTCGATCCCGACGATACTGCCCAGAACCTGAAATTCACGGTGACCAAGGCGAGGAGCGGGTTCGTGGCGCTGGCGAGCGCGCCCACACGCGCGGTCAACACGTTCACTCAGGCGGACCTAGAGGCTGGACGCATCGCCTTCACGCACGACGGCTCAAATACGAAGGTTGCCGGTTTCGATATCGTCGTGGCCGACCATACCGGCGCCACCTCGGGCGCACCGCAGAGCGTGACGGTTGCAGTGTCGGGCTGAACCCTGCCGCAGGGCCGGCAGAGGGAGGGATCCCCATGCGGCTCACCAGCGTTCGGCTGGCGGCGTTGGCGCTGGCACTGCTTGTTGGGCCGGCCGCGGCATGCGACATGGCCGCCGGCGACGACGGCAAATCGCCCTTGCAGACGCGCAAGCCCATGATCGGCGAGGAAGTGCGCCTCACCGCCGGCTTCGGCATGCAGCTGCACCCGATCTTGCAGATGCCGCGCTTGCACACCGGAGTAGACTGGGCCGCGCCTACCGGCACGGAGGTGGTTGCCGCCGGGCCAGGGCGGGTCGTGGAGGCGGGGCCCAGGGGCGAGTACGGCAACGCCATTGTGATCGACCATGGCGCCGGCTGGCAGACATTCTACTCCCAGCTCTCGAGCTTCGACATCAAACAGGGCGACTGCGTGCCATTCGGGGCGCCAATCGGCAAGGTCGGCACGACCGGCCTCAGCTCGGGGCCCCACCTGCACTACGGGGTGCGGCGCGACGGCAAGCCCATCGATCCGATGCTGGTTGCACTGAAGAGCGCGCCACCTGGGGCCGGCGACAACAAATGAAGCCGTGACCGGTCAGGCTATCGGCAGCGGCACGCCGGCCGCGGCGAACATGGTCCTCTGCCGCTCGGCCACCTCGTCCAGAACGAAGCCCTCGATGGTTTCGTTGAACATGTTGTGCCAGTTGAGCCTGGCGCCCAGGTGCAGGAACACGCCGCCGAGCCCGATGGCGGCGCGGTCCATGAACACGAACTCGCGCGGCACCTTGACCGGGCCCTTCTCCTTCAACTGCTTGTGCACGGTGAAGGCCTCGCGACGGCCGTACTGGCCGGGCGTGGTGCCGTCGGCGATCTCGCGCTCGCGGTCGTCGAGCAGCGGCCCGTAGATGAAGCGCGCCCAGATGTTGAGCGTGTCGATCAGGTCGTTGGAGAGGCCCTTGAACCCCCATGTCTCGTAGGCGTGCACCATCAGCTCGCGCTGGTCGCGCAGGAGCCCGGTGTAGAGGTCGATCACGCCCTGCACGAAGGGGGTTGGAAACGTGCGGATGCAGCCGTAGTCGAGCAGGTTGATGCCGGCCGGCTGACCCAGCCCCGCCGCGCCGCTGCTTCCTGCGCCGTTCGGCGCAGCGTGCTCGAAGATGGTGTAGTTGCCAAGATGCGGGTCGCCGTGGATCACACCGTAGTGCGAGAAGGGATACCACCAGGCCTTGAACATGGCCTGGGCGATGGCGTTGCGGTGCTCGAGCGGCGCGGCCTTGTAGTTGAGCAGCCGGCGACCTTCGAGCCAGGTCATGGTGAGGAGCCGTTTGGTGGATAGCGGCGGCAGCACCTCTGGCACGCGGATCCTGGGCTCGTGCTCGAAGATCAGGGCGTAAAGCTTCGTGTGCCGGGCTTCCAGCTCGTAGTCGAGCTCTTCGCGCAGCCGCGCCGACACTTCATGGATGATCTCGCCGGTGTCGATCGCCGGGTTCATGCGCGAGTGCAGCGCGAACACGATCCTGAGCTGGTTGAGGTCGGCTTCCACCGCCGACTGCATGTCGGGGTATTGCAGCTTGGCTGCCAACGCCCGGCCGTCATGCGCCTGGGCCCGGTGCACCTGCCCGAGCGACGCAGAGGCAGCGGGTTGCATGTCGAAGGCTGCGAAGCGCTGGGCCCAGTCGGGCCCCAGCTCGGCGGCCATGCGCCGGCGCACGAAGGCCGGTCCCATGGGCGGGGCCTGCGACTGCAGCTGCGACAGCTCGGCCGCATACTCTGCCGGCAAGGCTTCGGGGATGGTGGCGAGCAGCTGCGCCACCTTCATGATGGGGCCCTTGAGGCCACCGAGCGCTGCAGCCAGCGCTGCCGCATTGGCGGAATCGTCGGCGCCGAAGCCCAGCAGCCGCTGTCCGGCGACCCGGGCAGCCACGGCACCGACGTTGGTGCCAACCTTGACGTAGCGCGCAGCCCTGGCTGAGAACCGGTTCTCTTCCTCGTCCCTGCGATCGCTCAAGGGGGAGCCCTCCTGCACCCTATATCGGCGCGCGGGAGGTCCGCGTCCAGGGGACAAGATGCGGCGGGGGAAAACACACGCTAGTGTGGGCGAAAGGTCCAACAAGGATCGCAAGGGCACCGGCAGGCAATGCAAGAGAGGCACGCACGGCGGGCGCCGATGCGGATTGGTGAGGCTGCGCGCCGTCCCGCCACCGTTGCGATACTGGCACTCGGCATCACCCAGATCATCGCCTGGGGCACTACGCTCTATGCGCTGGGGGTGCTCGGCAAGCCGATCGCCGCGGACACCGGCTGGGGCCAGAGCCTGGTGTTCGGCGGGCTGACCGTGGGCCTGCTCGTGTCCAGTGCGATCTCCGCCTTCATCGGCCGCCTGGTCGACCGACGCGGCGGTCGCTTCGTCATGTCGATCGGCTCGATCCTGACCGCGATCGGGCTGGTCGCGCTGTCGGCCGTGGCCGATCCTTATGCCTACCTGGCCGCCTGGGCCTTCCTGGGGCTCGCCATGCGCATGTCGCTCTACGATGCGGCGTTCGCCGCCCTGGTGCAGGTGACCCCATCACGCGGACGGCGCGCCATCTCCTACCTCACATTGTTCGGCGGCTTTGCCTCCAGCGTGTTCTGGCCCATTGGCCACGCGCTGAACGGCGCCTACGGCTGGCGCACCACGCTCGTCATCTTCGCTGCGGTCAATCTGATCGTCTGTCTGCCGCTGCATTGGCTGGGACTGGCGCGCCGGGAAACCGCCGAGCAGGCCGAGCAGACGCGTGCCGCCGATCCAGCGCCGACTGCCGCGACGCCGCCTCTAGAAGGGTCTGCCCGCAGGGTGGCCATGGTGCTGTTCAGCCTGATCGTCGCTGCCAGCGCGGTCGTGTTCGGCGCCCTGGCGGTGCACCTCGTGCCGATCCTGGAAGCCACCGGCCTGGCGGGGGCAACGGCGGTGTTCATTGCCTCGCTCAAGGGCGCAGCCCAGGTTGCCGGCCGCATCTGGGATCTCACGCTGGCGCGCCGGTGGCACCCGATCGACGTCGGCCGCGTGTCGGTGGCGTTCATCCCGCTTTCCTTCGCGGTGCTCATGCTGGGCGGCGCAAACTTTTCCGCCGCCCTCGCCTTCACGCTGCTGTTCGGGGTGTCCAACGGGCTCGTCACCATCATGCGCGGCGCGGTGCCGCTCGCGCTGTTCGGCCCCAAGGGCTACGGCGAGGTGCTGGGCATCCTGGCGACACCCTACCTGCTCCTCGCCGCCATCGCGCCTGCGGCTTTCGCAGTCGTGGTCGAGCGCTACGGCTACGGCACGGGCGAAGCCATACTTTTTGTTGCAGGGCTCTTATCATTCCTCGGTATGGAGGTGATGGCCCACTGGTATCGCCGCCGCGGGACGTAGGTTGCGTCAAGCAGAGCCTCGCGAACCAGACTAGGCGCCCTGCCCAGTGAGCCCGTAAGCAATCAGCACCAACGCAGCGGCCATGAGCATCCACCCGGGATGGCGGCCGCACGTGCCCCACAGGTTCCCCGCCGCGCCGTAGAGGTAGAGGCTGCCGACGAACAGGCCGGTGGCAAGCCTCAGGTCCCGCGCGAACCAGTTGGCGGCGACGATCAGGGCCAGCCCGCCGAGGAACCACGCCACAGTGCTCATATGCAGGAGCAGCGGCACCAGCCGCCGGATCGGCGCGGAGATCCGCCCGTCGGCCAGCGCCAGCTCCTCGAACGGCCGCACCATCAACCGCTGCGTCAGGATGCCGTGCACCACGGCGACCGTGCTGCCAATCAGCCCCGCCGTCGCCAGCGCCGCGTTCTGCCAGTTCATGACCGTACACCTCTGTATGGAAGCTAGTGGAGAAGCTGGCCCGAGTCAATACACTTGTGTATGGTGTGAGCCATGGACGACCGCCTCACCAAGTCCGACTGGATCGAGCAGGGCCTGCGCACTCTGGCCGCCGAGGGCGCCAACGCGTTGAAGGTCGGCCCGATGGCCGCGAAGCTCGACGTATCGCGCGGCAGCTTCTACTGGCATTTCCGCGACATTGCCGATTTCCGCGCCCAGGTTCTGCGCGGCTGGCAGGAGCGCGCGACCGAGCAGGTGATCGAGGAGCTGGAGGCCGCCCAAGGAGAGCCGGACCGCCTGAAGCATCTCATGCGGCGGGCCTTTGTCGGCAAGCGCCGACTGGACCGGGCCATACGCGCCTGGGCCGCCGAGGATGCCGGCGTTGCCAGGGTCGTCGCGGCCGTCGACGCCAGGCGGATCGCCTACATCGCCAAGATGTTGGCAGCCGCCGGCGTGGAGAGCCGGCGCGCCTCGTCGCGGGCCGCGTTCATGTATTGGGCCTATCTGGGGCAGGCCGTGATCATGGACCCCCGCAACGTCGTGATCTCCGCATCAGCCATGGACGACATCAGCGACCTGTTCGAGGGTGCGTAGTGCGGCGCGTTGGGCGGAGCGATGACCCAACGAGCTTGCGGGCGAACCGGCAACGCGCCACTGTCGCATACAACGGCAAGTGAAAAGCCCCCGGGGGAAGCGCGATGAAGGTCTCTCTGTTCTATCTGCCCTCGCTCGGCACCAAGGCCGACATCGAGGCGGGCATGGCGGGCACACGCGCCGACCTCTACCAGCAGATGCTGCACGAGGTGTCGGAGCAGTGCCGGTTGGCCGATGACATCGGCTACGACTCGGTCTCGTTCACCGAGCACCATTTCCACATCGAAGGCTTCGAGGTCTCCAACAATCCGGTTCTGCTCGACCTTTATATCGCCATGCAGACCAAACGCATCCGCGTGGGCCAGCTCGGCATCGTGCTGCCGGCCTCCAATCCGATCCGGGTCGCCGAGGACATCGCCATGCTCGACCACATGACGGGCGGGCGGGCGTGTGCGGGCTTCGCGCGCGGCTACCAGCGCCGTTGGGTCGACATCATGGCGCAGCAGATGCACGGCATACACGGCGCGCTGCCGCATCAGCACGACGAGATCGATGCCGCCAATCGCGCGGCGTTCGAGGAGTGCTTCCAGATCATCAAGAAGTGCTGGACCGAGGAGATGCTTTCCTTCCAGGGCAAGTTCTGGAGGATTCCGCCAGGCGAGACGCCCTGGCCGCTCGAGACGACGGCAAAGTGGGGCAAGGGCGTGGAGAACGGCATCCTTAAGGCGGTGGGGGTTGTGCCGAAGCCGCTGCAGAAGCCGCACCCGCCGATCTTCCAGCCGTTCGCATCGTCGGAGAATTCGATCCGCTGGTGCGCGAAGAACGGCGTCACCGCAATCCTGCCGCCCATGCACGAAACCATCGAGAAGAACCTGTTCGAGGTCTATGCCTCGGTGTCGGGCCGGGCGCTGGGCGACGGCATGGGGATGCTGCGCGACATTATCATCGCCGACAGCGACGAGGAGGCACGCGAGTTGTGGGTCAACTCATCGACGTTCGCCGGCGAGGCCTGGTTCGTGCCGTTCGGCTTCCGCCGCGGCATGCTGGACCCCAAGACGGGCGAGGCGCCAACGACAGAGGAGGCCATCGCCAACGGCTACGCGCTGGTTGGCACCGTCGACTCGGTGACGCGCAGCCTGGAGGCGCTGAGAAAGAAGCTGCCTGTGAACTGGCTGTTCGCCTGGACCCACAACACGCTGGTGCCGCACGCCAAGCTGATGCGCTCCATCGAGCTGTTCAAGACCAAAGTGCTCCCCCGGGTTGCTTAGCGGATCGTCGTCTCTAGTTGCGCCATTTCAGCAAGCAAGCCATGCTGTTGCATTTATCTGCATATGCAGGTATATCGCCTGCGATGAAGGACGGGACGGAAAAAGCGGGCTCGAGCGGATGCACCTGCCTGCGCCTCAGGAAGGCGTCGCGGCGGGTGTCGCAGATCTACGACCGCAGCCTGGAGCCGCTGGGGCTCACCGTGACGCAGTTCAGCCTGCTCGGCTATGTCGCAGGGTTCGACGGAATCGGTATCGGCGCGCTCGCCGCCAAGCTGGTGATGGACCCCACCACTCTCACGCGAAATGTACGCCCGCTGGTGCGTCAAGGACTGGTCGAGCTCGTTGCCGATCCTGACGATCAGCGCTCGCGCTGCCTGCACCTCACCGCCGCCGGCCGCAAAGCCTATCAGCAGGCCAAGCCGGCCTGGGCCCGGGCGCAACGTGAGATCGACAAGGCGCTGGAGGATGCGGGCGCTCCAACCTTGAACAAGGTTCTCGACCGGGTTCTCGAGCGGCTCGCCAACTAGGACCTGGCCAAATAGGAGATACGGCGCATGAGCTCGTCCACTGCGAAGGCTGCATTGCCGCTCTGGCTACTCATCGTGATCGTCGGCACCATCGTCGGCGTGTCGATGGGGCGCGCCCAGTCCATGGGGCTCTATCTGCCGCCGGTGACGAGGGCGCTGGACATCGGCCGCGAGCCGTTCGGTCTCGCCATGGCGCTGGCGCAGCTGCTGATGGGCATCGGGGCGCCCCTTTCAGGAGGGCTGATCGACAAGTTCGGCGCTGGCCGGGTGATCATGATCTGCGTGCTGGCGACCATCGCCGGGCTCTACTTCATGTATGCCGCGACCACCGCCACGGACCTGCTGATCAGCGGCGTGCTGATGGGCATCGGCGTCAGCGGCACCGGCGTCACCTCGCTGGTGGGCACGATCGGGCGTCTGGCGCCGCCGGAGAAGCGGTTGAGCGCGATTGCCTCGATCGGCATGGCGGCCGGCATCGGCGGCTTCGTAGCGCTGCCCGTGATGCATTTCCTGATCGAGCTGGTCGGTTGGCAGGCGAGCCTGGTGTGGCTGATGGCGATCACCGCGCTGCTGATCCCGCTCGCCTGGCCGCTCGGCGGCAAGCCGGAAACCCAGTCCGGCCTGGTGCGCAGCCAGACCTTGAAGGAGGCGCTGGCGGAAGCCTTCAGCCATCCTAGCTTCTGGCTGCTGACGGCAGGCTTCTTCGTGTGCGGCTTCCACGTGGCGTTCATCGTGGTGCATCTGCCGGCATTCACCGTAGACCAGGGGTTGCCGTCATGGGTCGGGCCGTTTGCGCTCGCCGTGATCGGCATCGCCAACATCATCGGCACATTCATCGCCGGCCAATCGGGCCGCTACCTGGAGAAGCGCCGCGCGCTGAGCCTCGTCTACTTCGGCCGCGCCGTGATTTTCCTGGGCTTCCTGTTCCTGCCGATGACGCCGGTGACGGTGATCGTCCTGTGCGGCCTGCTCGGGTTGCTGTGGCTCGCGACCATTCCTTTGACGAGCGGCCTGGTCGCCACCTTCTTCGGCACGACGTGGATGTCTATGCTGTTCGGCTTCGTGTTCCTCTCGCACCAGATCGGCTCGTTCCTCGGCGTCTGGCTGGCCGGGCGGCTGTTCGACATGACGCGCTCCTACGATGCGATGTGGTGGCTATCGATCGCGCTCGGCGTGGTGGCGGCCCTGCTCAACTGGCCAATCAAGGAGCAGCCCGTGACGCGCCTCACGGTGCAAGCCGCCAAAGCCTGAGCCGCGCAGGTGACCGAAGGCACGGGCGCGTGGTAGGCAGAGCCCGGTCGAAGCCTCAGGTCGCAACGCATGCCTGCCTGGTTCGCCAGATTCCTTCGCATTGGTGTTGCAGCAGTTCTGACGCTACCAGCGCAGCCGGTGCGCGCTCAGGCGCCCGGTACTGATGCGCCGTGGCGCCAGCTGTTCCAGCGGCCCGATGCGACGCCAGCCCCGCCGGACAATCCCCTGACGTCCGAGAAGATCGCACTCGGCGCGGCCCTGTTCGCCGATCCGCGCCTGTCAGGCACCGGAAAGCACTCGTGCGCCAGCTGCCATCGCCCAGAGCGCTCCTTCACCGACGGGCGCCGGCAAGCGCGCGCGCTCACTGGCGAGCCATTGCGGCGCAATACACCTGCCCTGTGGAATCTGGCATGGGCCAAGCAGTTCTTCTGGGACGGCCGCGCGCCATCGCTCGAGGTACAGGTGCGGGGGCCGATCGAGGCCGCCGACGAGATGGGTGGCCGCTGGCCCGACATCCTGCAGCGCCTCGAGGGTGACGCCGGACTCGTGGCCAAGTTTCGCGCCGCCTTCCCCGATGGGCAGGGTGTGACGGAAGATGCGATCATCAAGGCGCTGGCGAGCTACGTTCGCTCGCTCGTCTCGCCGCCGACAAGGTTCGACGCCTGGATCGCCGGCGATGCGCGCGCCTTGAATGAGGCGGAGCAGAGAGGATTTCGCCTCTTCACCGGCAAGGCCGGCTGCATGCTTTGCCACGTCGGCTGGCGCTTCACCGACGACCGCTTTCACGACATCGGCCTGCGCAGCCGAGATCCAGGCCGCAGCGCGGTGCCCGACGGCACACCCGGCCGCAAGGCCTTCAAGACGCCGAGCCTGCGCGAGCTCGCCTATACAGCGCCCTACATGCACGACGGCTCGCTGCCGACCTTGCTCGCCGTTGTTGCGCACTATTCAGGTGGATTTGTCCGCCGCGCCACCCTTGCTCCGAACATGAACCGGCAGCTGCGACTGACGGCTCAGGAGAAGGCGGACCTGGTGGCGTTCCTGCGCACGCTGTCGAGCGATGGGTTGCGTAGGGCGCAATAAGCGCCAGCGCATTGCGCCGATGCACCCGACCGACAACAGCGGCGCAATGCGGCTATCGCCTGATTGCGCCCTACTGCGCTCGCAACGTGTGACTGCCCCTAACCCTCTCCCCATTCTGAAGAAGAATGGGGAGAGGGAAATCTCAGCCGGCCGCGCGCTCGAACCTGGCGATCTCGTCGGCCAGCAGCTGGTAGTCCTCGCAGGCAACGCCGCAGCGCTTGCCGATCTCTGCAAGCTGTTCGCGGGCGCGGCCTACGTCACCGATCTGCAGGAAGGCCTCGCCCAGATACTGCCGCGTGGTGGTGCGGTCGGGATAGGAGGCGAGAACGCGCTGGTAATAGCCCATGGCCTCGTCGACCTGGCCGAGCTTGCGCAAGGTGAAGCCGATCATGGTCTGGATGCGCGGGTCGTTCTGGTTCTCGGCGGTGCGCAGAGTCGCCAGCGCGGCGGTATACTGACCGCCCTTCGCCTGCCAGTAGGCAACGCTGTAAACCTGGTCCTGATCGAGCCTGGTGTCCTTCTTGTCCTTGGTCTTGCCCTTGGCCTTCGATTTGCCTTTGGGTTTGGGTTTGGGCTCAGGCTTGTTTGAGGGCGGCTGGTCCGGCACGGCGAGGCTCGAGTCGGGCGTGAACGCGAACAGCGCCAGCCCGGCGCCTGCCGCCACCAACCACTTGGAAATTCCTGTATTCAGCATGCAGTGTCTCCGTGTGACATCGCTACCAAACAGTTCCCCCGTCGGAACCCCTACCAGGCAAGCCTACAGGAAGATTTGGGCGTACGAATGTAACGGCCGCGTGATGGAATAAGCGCGCCCTACACCATGACCTGGGTGCCGACCTCCACCACCCGGTCGCTCGGGATGCGGAAATACTCGGTCGCATCCTCGGCGCGGCCGGCCAGCCAGATGAACAGCCGCTCCTGCCAGCGCGGCATCTCCGACTTCATGGAAATCTTGAGCGAGCGCCGCGACAGGAAGAAAGACGTGGCAGCAATATCGATGTTGAGGTCCTTGCGCCGGCAATGCTCGATGATCTTGGGCACGCTCGGCGTCTCCATGAAACCGTAGTGGGCGATGACGCGGATGAAGGTGTCGGCCACGCGCTCGATCTCGATGCGCTCGTGGCGCTGCACGCGCGGCGTGTCCTCGGTCTTGATTGTCAGGATGATGTTGCGCTCGTGCAGCACCCGATTGTGCTTCAGGTTGTGCATCAACGATGTGGGTGCGGAGTTGGGATCGCCGGTCAGGAATACGGCTGTGCCGGGCACGCGGTGCGGCGGCTTGGCGTCGAGCTTGCGCACCAGCCATTCGAGCTCGGCCTCGCTCTTGCGCGTGGCGCGCATCAAGCTCTTGGAGCCGCGCACCCAAGTCAGGACCATCAATGCAACCGTGCCGCCGATGGTGAGCGGCAGCCAGCCGCCCTCGGGGATCTTGAGCAGATTGGCAGCCAGGAAGGCTTGCTCGATCAAAAGGAGT
This sequence comes from uncultured Alphaproteobacteria bacterium, assembly GCA_963724565.1. Classification (GTDB taxonomy): domain Bacteria; phylum Pseudomonadota; class Alphaproteobacteria; order Rhizobiales; family Hyphomicrobiaceae; genus AWTP1-13. The sequence goes on along the minus strand of CAVRVK010000025.1, from coordinate 146,395 downwards.
GGCACCATCAGCGCCGCGGCTTTCCAGACTTCCCATTTCCAGAACCGCCACACCACGAAGAATGCCATGAGGCTATCGATCACCATGGTCGCGGTTACCGACAAACCGTAAGCGGCGGCAAGGCTGCTCGAGTTGCGGAAACTGATGGTCACCACCAGCACACCCACGAACAGAACCTGATTGACGCGCGGCAGGAAGATTTGCCCGGCGACGCTCTCGGACGTGTGGCGGATCTCCAGGCGCGGCAGCAGCCCCAACTGGATGGCCTGGCGCGTGAAGGAAAAAGCGCCGGTGATCACCGCCTGGCTGGCGATCACGGTCGCCACCGTCGCCAGCACGATCATGGGGAGCAGGGCCCAGCTTGGATAGAGGCGGTAGAACGGGTGCTCGATGGCCTCGGGGTGCGCCAGCAGCAGGGCGCCCTGCCCGAAATAGTTGAGCACAAGCGCCGGCAGCACGATGCACAGCCACGCCATCTGGATGGGCTTGCGGCCGAAATGGCCAAGATCGGCGTAGAGCGCCTCGGCTCCCGTGGCGACCAGGAACACGAGGCCCATGACCACGAGGCCGACCATGCCGTGATCGAGGATGAACTGCACGCCGAGTGTGGGGTTCAGCGCCAGGAACACGCGGGGGTCATCGATGAGATGCACCAACCCGCCGACAGCGAGCACGCCGAACCAAAGCAGCATGACGGGGCCGAAGTATTGCGCGACCTTGGCGGTGCCGCGCGACTGCACCGCGAACAGCCCCACCAGGATGGCAACGGTGATCGGCAGCACGGCGCGCTCCAGCAGCGGGGCCAGATCGAAATCTGTCGCGAACATCTTGATCTGAGGCGCGGCAAGCTTGAGGCCCTCTACGGCGGACAGCACGGAGATGGCTGGCGTGATCAGGGCGTCGCCATAGAAGAAGGCGGCCCCCGCCACGCCCAGCACCAGAAGCAGGGGTGCGCTGCGCGTCGCCACGGATTGGCCGAGCGCCATCAGGGCAAACGTACCACCCTCGCCTTTGTTGTCGGCGTTGAGGAGCACGAGCACGTACTTAAGTGTGACGATGAGGACGAGCGTCCAGGTCATAAGCGACAGGATGCCGAGCACGGCATCGGGACCCGCCGCACCATGCTCCGTTGAGGCTTTCACGGCCTCTCTGAGCGCATACAGGGGCGACGTGCCGATGTCGCCGTAGACGACGCCGATCGAGCCTAGCGCCAGCGCCCAGAAATGCTTCTGGGTGTCACCGTTCTCGGCGCTGTGGGCCGCAACAGTCGATTGTGCCATGTCGGCAGTATCTCGGAGGTGCGCCGCGCCGTTTCCAGGAGGCCCAGTGGGCGCGGCTTATACACTTCCGTCCGCGCCAGTCAAAATGGATAGCTGTCCACCTGTGCGCCATGATACCGCGCATGTTGCGCTCAGGGCCTCAGAACAGAGGCGAATCGTACTGAACGACGTTTACCATGCGACCTTAGGAGGGTGCGCCGGGCCGGCAAGCCCGCGCTTCAGCTACATGCGGGCGAGCTCGTCGATCATGCCCTCGATCACCTCGAGACCCTTGTCCCAGAACGCGCGCTGGGAGGCGTCGAGCCCGAAGGGGGCCAACAGCTCGGAGTGGTGCTTGGAGCCACCGGCCTCCAGCATGGCGAGATACTTCTCGACGAAGCCCGGGTGGGCATCTTGATAAAGCCCGTAGAGCGAGTTCACCAGGCAGTCGCCGAAGGCGTAGGCGTAGACGTAGAAGGGCGAATGTATGAAGTGCGGCACGTAGGACCAGTAGACCTCGTAGCCCTCGCTGAGCTCGATGGCCGGCCCCAGGCTCTCGCTTTGTACCTCGAGCCAGATTTCGCCGAGCCGCTCCGAGGTGAGCTCGCCTCCCTTGCGCTCCTCGTGCACGCGCCGCTCGAAGGTGTAGAAGGCGATCTGGCGCACGACCGTGTTGATCATGTCCTCCACCTTCTGGGCAAGCAGGGCCTTGCGCTCCTTGGCATCGCCAGTTGAGGCGAGCAGCGCCTTGAAGGTCAGCATCTCGCCGAACACGGACGCGGTCTCAGCCAGGGTCAGCGGCGTGGGCGCCAGCAGAGGCCCCAGCGGGGCCGCCAGCACCTGGTGCACGCCGTGGCCCAGCTCGTGCGCGAGCGTCATCACGTCGCGCGATTTGCCCTGGTAGTTGAGGAGAATGTAGGGGTGCACGGACGGCACCGTGGGATGCGAGAAGGCACCCGGCGACTTGCCCTCGCGCACCGGCGCGTCGATCCAGGCGCCGTCGAAGAAACGCTTGGCGACGTGAGCCATGCGCGGCGCGAAGGCGCCGTAGGCCCTGAGCACCATGGCCTCCGCCTCTGCCCAGGGCACGACCCGCTCCGGCCTGTCGGGTAGAGGGGCGTTGCGGTCCCAGTAGGCGAGCTTCTCCTTGCCGAGCCACTTGGCCTTCATGGCGTAGTAGCGGTGCGAGGTAGCGGGATAGGCGGCGCGCACGGCCGCCACCAGCGCTTCCACCACCTCGCGCTCCACGCGGTTGGCGAGATGGCGGCTGTCGGCCACGTCCTTGAAGCCGCGCCAGCGGTCGGAAATCTCTTTGTCCTTTGCCAGCGTGTTGGTGATGAGCGTGAAGAGGCGGACGTTGCCCTTGAAAACCTTGGCCAGCGCCTCGGCGGCCGCCTGCCGCCTCTTGCCGTCGGGATGCATGAGAAGATTGAGCGTCGGCTCGAGCGCGAGCGGCTCCGGCTCGCCCTGCACGTCGAACTTGAGCGCCGTCATGGTCTCGTTGAAGAGGCGGTTCCACGACCCACGCGAGGTGATCGACTTCTCGTGGAACAGCCGCTCGAGCTTCTCCTCGAGCTGGTAGGGCTTCTCCTTGCGCAGATCGTCGAGCCAGGGCTTGTAGCGGGCGAGCGCCGGCACTTTCAGCGCGCTCGCCAGAACCGCATCGTCGATCTGGTTGAGCTCGAGCTCGAAGAAGATGAGCCCGGTGGTGATGGCGGTGATCTTTTCCTGGATGTCGCCGTAGAACTTGGCGTATTCGGGATTGGCCGTATCGGCGGCGTAGAGGAGGCCAGCGTAGGAGCCGAGCTTGCCCAGCGTGTCGCTCAGAGCTTCGTAGGCCGCTATGGCTTCCGCCAGCGCTTTGCCGTCGGAGGCCAGCGCCGCCAGCTTGCCCTGATAGCGCTCCTCGATGCGCTTGGCCTCGGCAGCCGCCTTCTCGAGATCGGCGGCGACCGCGGGCGACTTCGGCCCCGGGTATAGGTCGGCGAGGTTCCACACCGGCATGGCGCCGAGATCAGTCGTGCCAGCGGACGACCGCTTCGATATCTCCGGCCTTTGCAACTTGCCGCTCTGAGTATTCATTGTCACCCGCACTCCTCCCAATGGCCGACTGCGAACCTAGCCCCTTACTTGTGAGTCCGGCCACTCCTTAGGCGGCGTCGTCTGCGGCGGGAATGAGGCCCGTGGCCGCCATCCCACTCTCGGCGCAAAAAAGCATCAACTCAAGCCGGAGAGAAACGATGCGTTTACCCAATTGCGGCAAGGTCTCTCCGTGTCGGTAACCCGTGTGTGGCCGCTTGTTCGATCCTGGATCGATGGCGCCAGCGCGGCCGAGTGCAGTTTCTGTTGAGTCGAGTATCCGTCCCCATGGCCAGACTTGTGCTGATCGTCGACGACGATCCCACCCAGCGACGCATCCTGGAAGAGACCATCCGGCGCCTGGGCTACGACACCAAGACCGCCCAGGGCGGCGAGCAGGCGCTGCAGATCCTCGAAGGGTGCGACAAGGGCGCAATCGCGCTGGTGCTGCTCGACCTCATGATGCCCGGCATGGACGGCATGGAGGTGCTGCGCCGCATTGCCGCGCTGCCCACCAGTCCACCGGTGATCGTGCAGACCGCCAACGGCTCGATCGATGCTGCGATCGGCGCCATGCGCACCGGCGCGGTCGATTTCGTGGTGAAGCCCACCTCGCCGGAGCGGCTCGAGGTTTCCATCAAAAGCGCGCTCAAGATCGAAGCCCTGCAAGAAGAGATCTCGCGCATCAAGAAGACGGCCGACGGCACTCTCACCTTCGGCGATCTGGTGTTGCGCGGCGATGCCATGCGGCGGGTCATCTCGCTCGGCCGGCGCGCAGCGGCTTCCAACATACCGGTACTCATCGAGGGTGAGAGCGGCGTCGGCAAGGAACTGATTGCGCGGGCCATTCACGGCGAGAGCGATCGCAAGGCGATGCCGTTCATCGTCGTCAACTGCGGCGCCATCCCCGAGAACCTGGTCGAGAGCATTCTGTTCGGCCACGAGAGGGGCTCGTTCACCGGCGCGGTCGAGAAGCGCACCGGCAAGTTCCAGGAGGCCGACGGCGGCACGCTGTTCCTCGACGAGATCGGCGAGCTGCCGCTGCACGCCCAGGTCAAACTGCTGCGGGCGCTGCAGGAGGGCGAGATCGATCCGGTCGGCGCCAAGAAGCCGGTCCAAGTCGATTTCCGCCTAGTATCGGCCACCAACCGCGACATGATCCAGCTGGTCAAGGACGGCAAGTTCCGCGAGGACCTCTATTACCGCCTCAACGTGTTCCCCGTCTGGGTGCCGCCGCTGCGCCAGCGCCTCGAGGATGTGCCCGAGCTCGCCCTGCACTTCCTGGCCCGCTTTGCGGCCGAGGAGGGACGCCGGGTCAACTCCATCAGCGCCGAGGCGCTGGAGCTGCTGACGAGCTACGAGTGGCCAGGCAACGTGCGCCAGCTCGAGAACGCCATGTTCCGCGCCGTCGTGCTGTGCGACGGCAACGAGCTGACCGTCACCGAGTTCCCGCAGATCGCGGCCCACGTCGAGGGCTTCACCGCCTCAGTTCCGGAAGCGCCCGCGTTGCAGAAGCGGCCCGTGATCACGGGTCCGGTCATGCTGGGGGCGGAGCACACGGTGCCGCAGACGGTGGAGACCGGCAAAGGCGAGCTCGGCATTCCGGCCGTGACGGACCAGGGCGAAATTCGCTCGCTGGAGTCGATGGAAGCCGACATGATCCGCCTGGCGCTAGGGCGCTATCGCGGGCACATGACCGAGGTTGCCAAGCGGCTCGGCATCGGCCGATCCACGCTCTATCGCAAGATGCGCGAGTTCGGACTGGAGGAGCCAGCCAACCGCTTGAGCTGACCGCGACCTGCCGGCATCTGCGCGCTTGGTTTGCGGCAGGTCCCGGACAGCCTCGGCAAGAGCCTCGGCTTCCGGGATGACGGGTGGCTACTTCGACGGCGCCTTTGCGAGCGCGGCGTCGAGCTTCTTATCAACCTCGATGCCTGCCTTCTCGACGGCATCAACCTCCTTCTGGGGAGCCTTGGGTGCCGACGATCTCAGCACCACGCCCCTGGTCCTGGCGATCTTTTCCACGTTGGCAGCGACGATCTTTTCCACATCCGGCGTCTGATACCACTGCTCGTAGTAGCGCGGCGCCAGGCCGATCCAGAGCCCCGTGCCTGTCAGCTCTAGCTTGTCGGCGGTCGAGACGCTGGCCTTAATGGAGCCGGCGACATCCTTGATGGCCTTCTCCGCCGCGGTTTTCACCCCGACGCCGGCGCCCGCCGTGAAATCCACCACGTAGTTCACGTTGGCGTGGAACACCCGCGTGGTCTGCCACATCAGCAGGTACGCACCGGGCTCGGCCAGCTTCTGCTTCAGCGGCACACTGGACAGGCGCGCACGCTCGGTCCTGGCCGCGCGCAGGCAATCGGAATCGGAGTCGAGCAGCTTCTGCGCCTGCACCGTGGAGAGCTGGAACAGACAGCCACCCGACACTTTCAAGGACACCTTGCGGATGTACTTGGCGTTGCCGGTGACATCGAGCAGCTTCTTGATGCCGAGCGTGAGGTCGAGCGTGGCGTCACGCTGCTGGGTGTTGGTGATGGAGCTTTGCTCGGCCGCGCAGTTCTTGATCTCGTCCGGCTTGATCTCGATCCTGGCGTTGCAGATCAGCCCCTCGCCGCCCTCTGTGCGCACGCGCAATTGCTTGCCGCTGGCATCGAAGAAGCCGATCATCACCGCGCCCAGACCATAAGCGGGGCCCTTGGGCGTCAAAGGATAAATGCCGTACTGGTCGTAGAATTCCGACTGCGCCAGCGCCTGGCTGGACCACAAGCCGATGGCGCAAGCAAGCGCAAGCGTTGCGAGTTTGGAAATCCTCGTCATGCGTATTCCCCCTTGTGCCGGCCGATCGAAATGGCGAGGCCGGCCGCTCTGATGTGTCTCAATCCATCTGTTCAGTAACGTCGGTCGGGGCTGCAGCGAACCCGCACAACGTGTTGGGGAGATGGCGGCGTCTCGAAATTCCGCACCGCCGGCGTCTCGTGCAACAGCGCTGAACCCGCGCAGCCCAACAGCCCACGCGCGCTTATCCAAGCGGCGCGGATGGGTTGTCAATTGAATTGCTTGGGCCCGGGGGTGAGCGGGTGCATGTGCTGCTGGCGGGCGAGACCAAGACGAGCCTCAAGGCCAAGGCCGAGCCGGCCCTGGTGCTCAACCCGCCGAGGGACGGCGCAAGCCCCGCCGAGCTGAGCAGGACGACGGGTTGCTCACGACCTCGAAGGTGGCGCAGCTGGAACTGGATGCCGACTGGATGGTGCTTTCCGCCTGCAATACGCGGCCGGTGAAAAAGGCGATGCCGAGGCGCTGTCGGGCTAGCGCGCCCCTTCTTTTATGCCAAGGCCCGCGCGCTGCTCGTCTCGCACTGGTATGTGAGCTTGGATGCGGCGGTGAAGCTCACCACCGGCGCCTTCGCCGAGCTGCGGGCCGACCCGGCGCTGGGCCGCGCCGAGGCGCTGCGGCGCTCGATTGTCACGCTCGTCACCAAGGCTGGACGGAGGAGGCGCACCCGGGGCATTGGGCGCCGTTCGTGCTGATGTGCGAGGGCGCGCGATGAGACCGATCTGGGGTCTCGTTCAGGCCTGATCGGTTGGAGCGCCCGGCCGGACCCGCCCTGCCCACAGGGTGATCCTTGATGCGCCTGAGAGGGCGTTTCCCGAGAGGCCAACAGGGTGATCCTTGGAGACGGTCAGGTCAGATATGGGATTCGTCCCATATATCACCACATGGTGTTTGTGGTTGCCGTCCCACCGTGGCGATCGCTAGTTTTTTGCAAACGCGGGGCCAACTCGCTTCTAGGGAGACGTTCACGTGCAGGAAGCGGTAGGGCTGCTGGACAGCATTTCGGAATTTTGCCGCCGTGCCAACATGGCCGAATCGACCTTTGGCCGGCGCGCCGTCAACGACGGCAAATTCGTGGCCCGCCTCAGAGACGGGGCCCGCATCACGCCCGAGACCCTGGTGCGGGTGAGCGAATTCCTGACCACCCGCGGGGTGGAGGCCCCGATCGCCCCGCGCGAGCTGATGCCGCTGATGCGGGTGGCGCCGGCGCCCGCCGCACCCCTCCGCCGCCCCGCCGGCGAGGATGCGCCCTCGCGCAATTTCCGCTTCTTCGACAACCGCCAGAAATATCTGCTGTTCGTCAACACCTGCTCGGAGAAGGAGACGATCGCCCGCCGCGTCGGCATGGAGCTCGGCCATCTGCACCCCGCCCCGCCGGCGGTGCGCGTGTTCGACGCCGGCATGGGCGACGGCACCGTCTTGACCCGCGTGCTGCGCGAGATGCACCGCCGCCATCCAACGCTGCCGTTCTACGCCGTCGGCAAGGAGATCAGCCTCGAGGACGTGCGCCTCTCACTGGACAAGATGGCCGACCGTTTCCACGAGCACCCGGCGACCGTGCTGGTCGTCACCAACATGTACTACACCGAGGCCCCCTGGCTCACGCCGAAGGCGCTCTCGGCCGCCACTTCGCTGGTGTGGCACGAGGTGGGGCTGACCGGCACCACGGCGGCCGAGTTCTCCGACCAGATCGCCGCGCTCGAGCCGTTCCTCGCCAAGAACTGGCAGGCCAGGCATTCGCCCAAGACCGGCAATCCCGTCTACGAGCGCCCGGTGGCGCTGGTGATCTACCGCGACGATTTCCGCTTCCTGCTCGACGACGTGATCCCCAAGCAGGGCCAGGCGCGCGCCGACTACGACCTCGTCATCGCCTCCCAGCCCTACCGCGCCCGCGTGCCGGTGGAGTTCAAGGCCGCCAAGGTGGTGGCGCCGCTGACGCGCGCGCTCAGGCCCGGCGGGCGGCTGCTCGGCATCCACTCCTGCGGCCGCGATCCGGGCCTGGAGATCGTGCGCAAGCTGTGGCCCGAGGAGGATCCCTTCAAGACCACGCGCCACGACATCCTGCGCGCCACCCGCGTGGAGCTCGGCCGCAACGCCCGCCACTACAACTTCAACGCCTACGCCGACAGCCGCGCCGTGTTCCGCTACGACATGCATACCTTGCCCACGGAAATCGCCGCCTCCATCGGCACTTCCACGCTGTTTGCGGCCTGGAATGCCGCCGTCTACGTCGCCCAGATCGACGATGAGCGCCTGGCCGAGGTGGTGGGCACGCGCCGATATCTCGACGCCACCCGCGAGGTGCTGCAGGCGCACGGGCAATTGTGGTTCCTCGACGAATCCTACGTCATCTCCAGAAAGCGAGGCTGAACCAACATGTCCGCCGTTCCCGCCGGCAGCGCCGCGCCGCACGCCTCCGCCGCCCCTGCCGATGTCGCCGGCATCGCCGCCGAGATGGTGGCCTGCGGCTCGCTGGAGATGGGCGCCGATACGCCCGAGGATGCCCGCCGCATCGCCGAGCTGTTGCCCGCCGGCACGCCCGTCTACGTCAATCATCTGCCGCACCGGCAGCTGGAGCACACCCTGAAGGCCCTCATCGCTCTGCGCGAGGCCAACCTCGATCCCGTGCCCCACATCGCCGCCCGCCGCGTCGGCTCGCGGGCGGAAGCGGAGACCTTCCTCGCCAAGGCGCGCCGGCTTGCGGGCATCACCAAGGTGCTGATGCTCGGCGGCGACGTGCCCGAGGCGGTGGGCCCCTACGCCGATGCGGCCGCCCTGCTGCGCGAGGACTTCTTCGCCGACAGCGGGCTGAAGCAGGTGGCGCTCGCGGGCTATCCCGAGGGCCACCCGCGCATCCCCACGGAAACGCTCAACGCCGCGCTCGCCGAGAAGCTGAAGCTTGCCCGCGGCCACGGCCTGGAGCCGCTGATCGTCACCCAGTTCTCGTTTGCGCCCAACCGCATCGTCGAGTACTGCGCCGATGTCGCCCGCCGGGCGCCGGGCGTGCCGATCTACGTCGGCCTCGCCGGCCCCACCAGTCCCATGTCGCTGTTGAAGTTCGCCCAGCGCTGCGGCGTGTCGGCATCGCTCCGGGCACTGCAAGCGGAGGGCATGCGCGCGGTCAAGCTTTTCACCCACGTGGATCCTTCCGATCAACTGATGGCGCTGGCGCAGCACCTCCGCTCGGGGTCCGCCAGCAACGTGGTGGGCGTGCACCTCTACAGCTTCGGCGGCGTCGCGCGCACGGCCCGTTGGATGAACGAGCGCATCACCGCGCGGCAGGGGTGACGGCCTCGCTCGCGCAGCGCACGGGGCGAACCGCGATCGCTGCGCGCGACGCAACCGGCGGCCTCGCACGCAGAGCACGCGAGCGATAGCGGTGCTTCGCGCGTGGGTCCAGGATCGCAACCGGACCCCTGCAACAGGCAAGCGCGCGAGCCCTGCAGCACGCCTCGCGCGGGATTGCACAGCACCGCGCACGAGGTTGCGAGCGCGATGGGCAGGGCAAGCGTGCGGGAGCATGCGCGGAGAAAACAAGGGCGCTGTCGCTATAGCGCACGGGACATCGCGCGAAGGCGCATGCGACGACCGTCTTGCCGCGCACGAGACCTTGCATCTTTACAACCGGAGGATTGGCGGCGACGGGGATTGATCGAGCCGGCGACGGGATTAATCCCACGGGGATAGCCAGACCGAAATTCCCAAGTCCTGCCTAGGGGATAGGCAAATGTGGGCACCCGCCCACCATGGTTAACGCACCCCGCTATCCCCGCACACTGGCGTCATCCCGGCGCCGCTCGCGCGGCGCGCGAGCGGGTATCGGCCGGGACCCAGGTCACCGGGCCACGAGGGTGCGGAAATTTGTAGCGCTGCTCACTGCGCCGCGGCGCGTTGTTGGTTCAGGGCAAACAGCCGCTCCAGGATCTGCTCGTCGCTGAGGTCCGCCGGCCAACCGTAGATGCTCACGCCGCCTCTAGCCGCGCCAGTTCGGTCTCGAATTCGAAGCGCAATTGCGCACCCTCGTCTTCGGGGAGCCAGAATGTCATCTGCGGGAAGAGCGTGCGATAGAGCCTGGCGTTCACCGGTGGCCAGGGCATGACCTTAGCGGTGCGCGCCTCGGCGAGAAGGCTATGTAGGAACTCGCGCATCTGGTCCGGATTTGGCCCGGTGTTGGAGCCCGGCTCCCCACCAAACAGCTCAAGCTGGCTGCCCCTCAATGCTTCCGGCGGGTTGTCGTGCGCCATGGGCTCCCCGTGCGACAAAACGCGAATCGCTGGAAGCATGGCCGATCGGCCGGTCTGCTGGATAGCCGCCCCAGCTCGCCTGCAGTGGATAAAGCCCGGCGCCGCTGAAATGAAACGCAGGGTCACGTCATGGGGGCGGACCCGCAGGGTCTGAGCCCACTGGCACGCCGTCCTTCCATTCCACGGCGGCGGCCTTCGATGCCGCGTAGCTGGCGCCGAGCGTCGGCCCCATCAGCAGGATGGCGGCGATGCGGCGTACCATCTCGGAGACGTAGGCTGCCTCGTCGGGTTTCAGCGCGCGGCCCAGCACATCGTGCTCGCGATAGGAGAGCCACTTCTTGATCACCTGGTAGCCGCCCAGTGTGTAGTCCCAAACGTGCGCAGGCACATTCGACCACCAGGCGTCGCCGTTGATGTGGATGTCGAAGGTCTTGTCGCCCAAGAGGGCCAGCATCTGGTCGAGCGAGAGCCCGAGCACCTTGCCTTCGGCAGCGAGCGCCGCGCGCTCGGCATCCGTGTAGGCGCGCTCGGTTGCGAGCCCGCGACCAGGCATCACGATCCGCCCGCCGCCGGCGCTCTGGACGGAGCCCCAGCCTGCCGCGAGCTTCAGATCGTCGGCATCGAGGCTCTTGCTGCCGCGTTTGGTCGGGAGTCCCAGGGTCTTGAGGCCGGTTCGGAGCGTCCCCGCGGAGATGCCCGGTGCCGGCGTCTCCGGGTCGAGCAGCGTGGCCAGCGTGGAACCGAGCGCCGCAGACGCACGCAAGATACTGGCGTCGCGAGGGAGCGGTACGCGAGGCCAATCCATGCGCAGCGCTCCGGCGTTCTCACGGCGGTAAGTCGGCGCGTGGAGCGTCGAGAGAGTGTGGAAGAATGCGGTCGTCAGCGCCAAATTGCGAGAGGCCAGGAAAGCCCCGACCGATGCAGAGAGGTTGGGGCGCGGTTCCTTCACACCTCGCGCGTCGGCCAACAACAACGGGAAGAAACTTGAGAACCCATTGCCGAAATTGTCGGGCAAAGCGGAGACGTATGTGCCGCGCGAAAACTCTTCCTCAGGCTGCTTTTCGCGACCTTCGATAAACATATTCCCCGGCCATGCTGAGCGAAATAACTGCGGGCTTCGTCGACTTAGCAGTCCGTGTTCATCCTCCCAGTAAATCCACCGCAGATCGAATGGCTTATACACATAGCGGACGAAGTAATTGTCGCGCAGTCCGCGCCGTATCAAAGCGGCACGGACTTTGTGCGGGTCGTACTGTGCTGTGCTAACGAATGCTTCGGGCGTTGAAGTTCGTAGGTGCTCGTCGGAAATTGATGAATTGAAATAGCGATGCATGCGATTTTTAAGTCGGTCGATGTCTATGTCTACGACGAGGCTATCACGCTTACTCTGCACGCCTGGGAATGAAACGGGCAAAAGCTCTGGCAGTTTGGGCCAGCCGAAGTAATCGCTGCCAACGGCGGCAGCCACAAACGGAAGACCCAATTCAAGAGGAGGCTGCAAAGCTTCATAGAGCGCAGCCGGATCGGCTTCCGCTGACGCAAGCAAATCCTGCCACTTGCTCGTTCCCCACAACTGTCGAAAGTAGCACTTGCGGGTTTGTGATCGGCTTCACGAACCAGGGTCGCAATCGCCGTGCCGACCTGAATGCCCTCGCGGTTGTGTTCGGTCGAGAAAATCGAGGGATCGGGCTTGCCGTCGGGCGTGGTCTTGCCGGTCTTGTACTTGTCGCCATTGAGACTGTCGACGCGGATGGCGTCGAAGGCGTCGAGGTAGCGCTCGCGCATGCCGGTGAACGACAGACCGTCGAGCCAGGAGTAGTTGGAGATGAGGCACACGATGCCGCGCCCCTCTTTGTCGACGATGCGCCGCTCGGCCATGCGGAAGAAGCGAACGTAGAGATCGTTGAGCCCCTGGCCCTCCGGCTTGCGCACACGCTGGACATTGCGATAGGCGACTGACAGGTCGCGCTCTTCCTTGATGGCCACACCGGCAAAGCCGTTGTAGGGAGGATTGCCGAGGATCACGAGGATCGGCGCCTCCTGCTTGAGCTGCTCGGCTTTCTTGCGCTCCTCCTCAAGGCCGGGGAACGGCAGCGGCTTGCTGGATATCGGATCCCATCCCGTCAGCGCGTTGGTGAGATAGACGCTGGCGCGCTCGTGGTCTTCGAGGCTGGCGCCGAGCCGCTGCAGCACGCTTCCGACCTGGAGGTGCGCGACGATGAACGGCGCCGGCATGATCTCGAAGCCGAGCACACGCTGCAGCGCAGCCTTCTTGACCATTTGACCCTTGAGGTCGCCGAGCCCTTTGTCGGTGAGCGTCTTGTCGATGCGCCGCAGCACTGCCGCCACGTAGGCGCCGGTGCCGCAACACGGATCGAGCACGTAGACGTTGTCCGCGGCCAGGCCGTCGGCGACACCCAGGTCGTCCCTCAAGGCCTTGTCCACGCGCGCCACCATGTAGGTGACGACTTCGCTCGGCGTATACCAGACGCCCAGCTCCTTGCGCAGCACGGGATCGAACGCTTCCAGGAACGGCTCGTAGAAGAACTGCACCGCGTCGGCGTCGTTGAACTTCTGCAGGAACTCCTCTTTGACGACGCGGTTGAGCGTGGCTTCCGTCCAGTCGAGCAGCTCGACGAGGCCGAGCGGCTTCAAGTGCTGGGGCGAGGCGAGCTGCTGGTAGAGGGCGCTTACGAACGGCACGTTGAGGTGCCAGATCGCCTCCCGCCACTCGAAGCGGCCTGTCGGCGGTGGCTTCTGCCGGGCCCACAGCACCCAGGACGAGAACACACCGTAGAACAGCGTCTGTACCAGCGTGGAGCGGAAGAAGTGCTCGCCCTTGTCGCCCTCGAACTTCATGCCGAGGGCTTCTTCCAGCGCCGACCGTACAGTGGCGAGCGCGGGCAGGTCGCCTGCAGCCTCGACCCGCTGCAGGGCGTCGCGGGCATAGGAGGCCAGAAACCAGGCGAGGTCCTTTGGCTCGCGCAGCGCCACGGATTGTGTGAGCGCGCGCATAAGGTACTCTCCGAACGCGCGGCCCATGCGCTCCGCCGATTTGCGCGGCGTGGAGACCAATTCCCAGAACGATTTCGTGTCTTTCGCAAGCTGGAAATGCTCGCGCTTGCCTGGCCGGCCGTTGGCCTCTTCGCCGATAATCAGGAAATCGCGCAGGTTGGTGACAATCACCAGCCGGTAGGCTGCGAAATATTTGGTGACCTGATCCGACCTCGCCTTCAGCCAGGCGTCGTCGGCAACCCGCTTCATCTCGATGACGCCGCGCTCGGGCGGCTGGCCCTTCCGGGGTTTGCCTTTCTGGAGCTGGCTGGCGGCAAACAGCCCGAAGTCCGGATGCCCGGCGCCGGTGTCCCCGAGGTCTGAAAGGCAGAGTACTCGCCCTTTTAAGTCGGCCCCGACGGCGTTCAGCAAACGCTCGACAGCGGGATAGTATGAGCGCTCGTCAGTGCCCGCGCCCAGCCGACGCACATCGCGCAAGGCAGCAAAATAGTCTTCGACAATCTTGATAAGTTTGCCGGCCAAGATCGCCCCTCCAGTGCGAATCAGACCTTAGCAAACTTAGCGCGCGGTAGCACAATCAGCAGTTGCGTATACGCCGCCCCACCCCCCTACTCCAGCCCCACCATCACCCTATCCCGCCACTGCTCGGCCGCCGCCTGCGCCTTGGCCTTGTCGTTGCGCGAGAGCCGGCCCACCAGCTTCTCCAGCGCGGGGTCGTCGATGCCGCCGGCCTTGGCGATGAAGTTCCACTTCGCCGCCTCCACCAGGTCCTTGGCCACGCCGGCGCCGTGCGCATAGCAGCGCGCCAGCCGGTTCTGCGCCGTGGCCGCGCCCTTGTCCGCCGCCTTGCGGAAGAACTCCGCGCCCTTGCCGGGGTCCGGCTCCACCCCGTGCCCGCGGAACAGGATCACCGCGTAGTCGATCTCGGCCTCCACGTGCCCCGCGGCTGCCGCCTTGCCGATCCAGCGCGCGGCCTCGAAGGCGTTGGCGTCAGTGCCCTGGCCGGTGGCGTACATGGTGCCGAGGTCGTACTGCGCCGTCACCACGCCCTGCTCGGCCGCGTAGCGCATGTGCGCCAGCGCCCGGTACGGGTTCTCGGGCTTGCCGTCGCCCGACAGGAACATCAGCGCCAGGTTGTAGTTGGCGAGCGCGTGCTTCCTCGCCGCTGCCGCCTCGAGATAGCGCGCCGCCGCCGCGCGATCCTTATCCACGCCCTTGCCCTCGGCCAGCATCAGCCCGTAGGCGAACATGGCCTCGGGGTCGCCCAGCTCGGCGCCGCGCGCGTACCACTGCGCGGCGAGCGGCGCGTTCTTGGCGGTGCCGAGCCCGTCGGCATAGATGCGGCCGACGAGGGTGTGCGCGGTCGGCTCGCCGCGCTCGGCCGCCTTCACGGCGAGCTGCAGCGCGGTGACGTAGCGCCCCTGGTCGAAGGCCTCGTAGGCGGCATCGTCGCCGGGCGGCGGCTGCTTGGCGTGCGCGCTCGCCTTCTCCGGCGGCGCCGTCTGCGCCGGGCCGTCGGCCTGCGGCACGGTCTTGATGATCTTGACGGCCCCCGGTTTGGACGTCCCCGGCTTGCGCTCGATGGGGGCCGCCGGTCCATCGACGCTGCTCGTCCACGAGCTGGTCTCGGCCACGGCCAATGCCGCTCCCACGAGCAGCGTTGCAAGCGCCAGCGCAGGTGACAGACCGGGTCGCTTGCTGCTTGCCATGACCGCCCCTCAGCCCGCCGTCGCAGGCTCGCGCACGGCCGCTGCGAACGCCGCCGCAGAATCGCGCGCCGCCGCCGGCGACAGCGCCGGCCCCAAGGTCACCGCCACGAAGTCGGCGCCGGCCGCCGCCAGCCGTTGCGCTTCTTCCACGGACTCTCGCGTCGAAGGCGACGCACGGCACCTGGAAGATGTCCGCCCACCAGGCAACAAGCTCGTCGCGCCGGGCCTTCGCCTTGTCGCGGTCCTTGAGGTGCGCCGGCGCGCCGAACGCCACGTAGTCGGCGCCGGCCTCGGCCAAGGTCATGGCGTCGTGGCGCGAGATGCCGGGATCGACGCCGATGACGCCGTCGGGCCCAAGGATGCCGCGCGCTTCCCTGTAGGCCTCCGCCAGGTCCGCCGCCCCGGCGAGGTGCACGCCGTCGGCGCCGAGCGAGCGCGCGAGCCTGGCGTCGCCCGCGACCAGCGCGGCAGCGCCGTGGCGCCTGGCCAGCTCGACCAGCGCCTTGCCGGCCGCCGCATCGAGCGCACGCCCGGCCGCCGCCACTATCAGCACCGAGGCGATGTCGGCGGCACTCAAAGCCGCCGCCAGCCGCTCCGGCGCGGCCTCCCCGGCCTCCACCACGGCGTACAGCTGACAGCCCCCTTCAGGGTCGGCCACGCTCATCTCCTCGCTGCGATCCGCTGCGTCCTGGGTCCAAGCCTATCGGTTCGCATTTGGGCGAAACCGCGACAACGGCCGTGTCATCCCGGCACTTGTTGCCAGGATCCAGCCATCCACGATCGCCCGAGCAAGCTGATAGATGGATCCCGGTGACAAGCACCGGGATGACACCTAAGCCGCCTTCTCCAGCTTCTCATCCCACTTGCCGAGCGCCGCCGCGCCGTTCATCTTGGCGCGATGCGCGAACGCGCGCTGGCCGGCGGCGACGTTCTCCGCCTTTCCGCCCCACGCTTTCAGCGCAGCCGCCTGCAGCGCGCGGCCGTAGGAGAACGACAGCTTCCACGGCAGCGGGCCCAGCTGGTTCATGTAGGAGAGATGCGCGGTGGCATCCTCGTCCGACTGCCCGCCCGACAGAAAGGCGATGCCCGGCACCGCCGGCGGCACGCAGCGCTTCAGCACGGCCACGGTGCGCTCGGCCACCTCCTGGCGGCTGGCCTGCTTGGGGCACTTCTTGCCGGCGATCACCATGTTCGGCTTGAGGATGGTCTTCTCCAGCGGAACCTTGGCGTAATAGAGCTGCTGGTAGACTTCTTTCAGGATGAACTCCGTCACCATCTCGCAGGCGGCGATGTCGTGGTCGCCGTCCATCAGCAGCTCGGGCTCCACGATCGGCACCAGCCCGCCCTCCACGCACAGGGCGGCGTAGCGCGCTAAGGCCTGCGCGTTGGCGTTGATCGAGGTGTAGCTCGGCATCCTCGGGCCGATATCGTACACGCCCCGCCACTTGGCGAACTTGGCGCCCAGCGACACATATTCCTTGATGCGGTCTGCCAGCCCGTCGAGCCCTTCCGTGATCACCTCGCCGGGATTGAAGGGGAGCGGCTTGGTGCCCTTGTCCACCTTGATGCCGGGCAGCGCGCCGGTCTGCTCGATCACCTTGGCCAGCGGCGTGCCGTCCTTGGCCTTCTGGCGGATGGTCTCGTCGTATAGGATCACGCCGGAGATGTGGTTCTTCATCGCCTCGGTCGAGCGAAACAGCATCTCGCGATAGTCGCGGCGGTTGGATTCCGTGTTCTCTGTCTTGATCGAGTCGAACCGCTTCTTGATGGTTCCCGTGCTTTCATCTGCGGCCAGAATGCCCTTGCCGCGGGCCACCATTGCCTCGGCCACCTGCTCCAGCGTCATAGCTCCTGTCATGGTTGATTCTCCCGCCGTACCTGGGTTTTTCACGCTCGCCATGGCATAGCGCGGATGCCGCCCCCTTGCCAATCGCCCTGGCCCAATGTTGCGTTCATGGTTTCCGAATTGGCGCCATGCGAGCCTGTCGCTCGGGCCGCGCAGCCTGCCACTATCGTGACGATCACTGCAGTTTCCATACGATGGCGAGCGCGGCAACTGCCAGCAAGCTCACGGCACCGACAAAGCTCCCGAGCCGGGAACCGCCGACGAAGGCCGTCATCGCCGCTTTCGCGACAGTATTGACGCCGGCGGCGATCAGGATCGCGGTGCCGGCATCTCTCAGTTCGACCTCGTCGCCGGCAAGACGCGCCATCGAGAGCGTGAGGGCATCGACATCGGCGATGCCGGAAACGGCTGCGAGCAGGAACACGCCTGCTGGGCCGGCGTAGCCGGCGACAGTCTTGGCGACCAGCATGATGACGGCGATGAGGGCGGCGAGCTGCAGCACCGTGCCCAGATCGAACGGGCTCTTGAGATCGAGCCTCGGCTCGGGAGTGTCGGGGCGCCTGCTCTTCCTCAGCAGGACCGCGGCCCCGAGCAACAGCACCGCTGCACCTGCAGCAGCCGGCCCCAACACGCTGGCGATCAGATCGGGCTTGAGCGTGCCGGCCAAGACGACGATGCGCGCAAGCATGGTCACCCCGGCCAGCAGGATGCCGCCGGCCAACAGACCGGTGCTGCCAGGGTGCTCGCCGGCGAGGCGGGCAAACGAGAGGGTCGTTGCGGTCGAGGAGGCCAGTCCGCCGGTGACGGCCGCGGCCGCAATTCCCTTGCGATCGCCGAGCACGCGCACGGCGACATATCCGGCGAAGGATACTCCCGCGATCAGGATCGCGAGCAGCCAGATCTCGGCGGGGTTGAGCACGTTCCAGGGATCGACGGTGCGGTTCGGCAGGATCGGCAGCAGCAGGAACGACATGGCCAGCAGCACCAGCGCGCTGCGCAGCTCGGGCCAGGTGAGCTCGCGCACCCAGCTGTGTAGTCGCTCGCGCAGGGCCAGCAGGATCGCCATGGCCACGGCCGCCGCCACCGCGACGATCTCGTTGCCGAGCGTGGCGTAGGCGCCGAGCACGAAGGTGAGGATGCCCGCGACCACGCCGGTCACGCTCAAGTTGTTCTCGGCCTTGGCCTCCAGGTAGCTGAAAGCGGTGAGGGCACCGGTGAAGGCGATCAGGCCTGCGGCGAGCACGATGGGAGCGCTGACGATGGATATCAGCCCGCATATGCCGCCGAGCAGGCCGGCAAGCGCGAACGTGCGCAACCCTGCGGTCCGCTGACGGTCGCTCTCCTCCCGCGTCTGCCAGCCGCGCTCGAGGCCAACGAGCAAGCCAATGGCAAGCGCGACCGCGAGACGGCGAAACAGCTCTTCCTGGCCCATTTATCGGTGTCGTTCTCGCATCAGACTGACGCGCCGTGCAATAAGCACGGGCGAGCTATCGCCGCACCGGATTCGCCAAGGCTCTTAGTTCTGCATGCCCGGGCCGGCTGCTCAAGCGTCATCGCCCTGGCATAGTTCACCCCCCCCCGACACCCTTGGGGCTTGCCACGCTTGCCACGGTACCACGCGGACGCCGCCAACCTGCCAATTGCCTCCGGCCCATGGGACCATTGCCCGCGGTCGGGACGCTAACCCGCCGACGATCCGTCGCGCGCTTGGTTGCCAGCCCGCGTCGCCCCGGCCGCTCCACCTCGAGCCCAAACGCCTCGGCCGTCGCGCCCGCAGGCGGACGCATGCCACCGCAGGTCTTACTGCCGTCGGCCCGGCTGGCATTTGCAACGTCTGCGGACAGTGCGCGACCCCACTCAGTGTTTTTGCCGGTGTGATCTAGGGCAACAGCCGGATAGCCACAAAGTTTCCGTCGTTCAGAGTGGCGGAGCAAAGTAGTCCTTATCGTGAGAAATGGAGACGAACGATGGTCAGACCAATCGTTCTTGCATTCGCCCTGTCGCTCGGTGCATCGGCGTACGCCATGCCGGCCGCCCCGTCCCCGCAGCAGTCGGACGACATGGTCGTGACCGTGCGCCAAGGCTGCGGCGCGGGCATGCGGCGCGTTCGCGGAGTTTGCGTGCGCAACACCGCAGTCCGTACTTTTCGGCGCTGCGCGGCTGGATTGCGTCTGGTCGGTGGCCGCTGCATCAGGTGATCAGCTGGCGTCGTCAAGGTGCAGGCGCCTTGACGTTCAGGGTTTGCAGCTAGTCCTTCGGACGGCCGCTGCTACTCGGCAACCGACGCTGCGCTCTCGCAAAGCGCTCGCGGCGGTGGACTGGTAGCACCGGCTCCTTCCAGTTGCCATCACACTTGCCGGCCTGGCAGCGGGGCGCCTCGCTTCGCATGGGTGGGCTTGCATGACGATGCGCGATCTGCTGCGCCTCGTGGCCGTCGGTGCGGCGGCGGTTGCCAATCAGCTGCAAGAGCTGCCGGCGCGCGCCGAGCCGGCAGGTGGCACTAGTGCCGATACGACCGGTCAGGCCGCGAAGGTCGAGCCGCGTCTCTCCGCCGACCGCATCTGCGGCACCCTGACCAAGGCCGCGGCCGACAATCAGCTGCCCGTCGAATTCTTCTCGCGTCTCATTTGGCTGGAAAGTCGCTTCAACCCTGACGCGGTCAGCCCGAAGGGAGCGCAGGGCATCGCCCAGTTCATGCCGCGCACCGCGTCCGAGCGAGGGCTGATCGACCCCTTCGAGCCGCTGGGCGCTTTGCGCGAGTCGGCCAGCTACTTGCGCGAGCTGCGCATCACGTTCGGCGGCAATCTCGGTCTTGCCAGCGCGGCCTACAACGCCGGCCCCGGTCGCGTCGAAGGCTGGCTCGCCGGCCGCCGCACTCTGCCCGACGAGACGCGCGTCTACGTGCGCCTCCTCACCGGCCACAGCGCCGACGCCTGGGCGTCGCCGCAACCACCGGAATGGCAGACGTCCGACATCCCGAAGGGGATCGGCTGTGTGGAGTTGGCCAAGCTCTTCTCGGCCAATCTGCGCGCCCGTCCCGCGTTGGTGTCCAGCCCGGCCTGGGGGCCCTGGGGCGTACAGCTCACCGCCAACTGGTCCGAGGGGCAAGTACTTGCCACCTACGAGCGGCAGCGGCGCGCGTTTGACACCGTCCTGCGCGATCGCTTGCCGCTGATCCTGCGCGCCCCCCGCCGCGGCGGACATGGGGCCAGCAAGTATATCGTCCGCATCTCGGAAAAGACGCGGGTGGGTGCCGACTTGTTGTGTGCGAGGCTGCGAGCGGCCGGCGGCGCCTGCATGGTGTTGCGCAACCCGCCTGCGCGGTAGCGACCTGAAGCGCTGCTCTTGACGAGCGCAGGCGTTCGAGACCCCAACTGCAGACCCTAGTTTCGCCTGCAGTCCTGGATCGCCGTCTGCCAGGGCTCCTCGGCCGCAACCTTCCCCGTGAAGCAATCGATGGTTTGGCGGGCGTTGCGGCTGCCCGAGCACAGGTTCAGGGCATGCGGCGCGGTCCACCCCTTGCCGCCGCCCCAGCTCACCTTGCCGCGCATCAGCTCCTCGTAGCACCTGACCGGCTCCTGCGAAGTCTCTGCGCCTTGGCACAGGCGCGCGGCCCACGGGCCCGGCGACTTCCACCTGCCCTGCACGGCCGCAGCGCATGCTCCCTTGGGCTGCGCCGCTTTCGCGTCGGGCAATTCGGGCACCTTGACGCTGCCGGCCACCACCTCGGCAGTGCTGACCCTGCCGACATCGGGCGGCTGGGAGGCGGGCGGATTCTCCGTGACCTTCCCACCGGTGCCGGCGGCGGGCGGCGGGTTGGCTGGCTCCGCTTTGGGCTCGGCCTTTGCCTCGCGCAACGCTTTGAGCTGGGCCTGAGCGCCCTGCAGCGCAACCTTTGCCCGGTTCAAATCCTCCCGCTCAACGGCACGATCCTGCTGCAGCTTGTCGATCTGCGCCTGTAGCGCGCTGGCCCGCTCCGCGGCCGCCTTGGCCCGCGCCTGCTCCTGCGCGATCTTCTCGCGCGCGGCAGTAAGCTCCGCCTGGGCGCGAAGCTTGCCCTGCTCGAGATCGGTGGCCGCACCCTTGGAGGCCGCCAGAGCCGCTGCCGCTTCGCCCTTGCGCTGA
Source organism: uncultured Alphaproteobacteria bacterium (assembly GCA_963724565.1). Lineage (GTDB taxonomy): Bacteria > Pseudomonadota > Alphaproteobacteria > Rhizobiales > Hyphomicrobiaceae > AWTP1-13. Next base: position 125,283 of record CAVRVK010000025.1, on the reverse strand, counting down.
CGTTCCGCTGTCAGCTCTGCCAACGCCTGCTGCAAGGCGCGACGCATCTCACCCGCGGTCGAGCGCTGCGCGGCCAGCTCCTCTTCCGCGTCCTTGGCAGCGTCCTCGGCAGCCGCCACTCGCCTGCGCTCCTGTGCGAGCTGTTCCAATGCCCCGTCCACTCTCGCGGCCGACGCCGTGTCGGCGCGGACGTAGGTCCGATGGGCCACCCACCCGCCCGCCGCCGTCAGCGCCATCGCTGCCGCAAACGCCAGGCTGCGAGCCAGCGCACGCCCCCCGGAACGGCGACCGGAGCGCACAGTCGCGTCGGCCTGCGTCAAGCCCGGATCGTCAACCCCCCACTGCCTACCGTCGTCCGCCAAGCCGTAGGCGCGGGTGCCGAAACTCCACAGATGACCTTCCAGGTCGCTGCAGGTGTAGAACTGCCCGCCGAGGCCGTCGTCCTGCGGCTCGATCTCGATCTTGGCCCCTGCCCGTTCAGCCTGCGCGCGATGGGCTTTGGCGTCCCCCACGGTCACATAGCAGACCTGGGTATTGGCCCCTCCAACCGCCTGGGGTTGGACGAGAAGCTCGTCGAGCCCCAGGTCCGCAACCGGCAGCACCAGAACGAAGTTGGGGCCCAGTTGCAGCAAGACGTAGGTGACGTCGCCATTGGCGCCGTGCACCGTCTCGTGCTCGGAAAAGCCGAAAGCCTTGCAGAGCCACCGCGCGGCCGTGCCGGGGTCTCGATAGCGCAAAACGGGAGTGATCTTCGTAGCGAGTAGCATGGCGTTCCGCGTAAATAGCGAATTCCCTAAAGTCGCCCGCGGCGGCACGCCCCGCAAATTCAGCTTTGCCGCAATGGCCCAATGCTACCCAAATCCAACGCCGATGCCCATGGGTCAGAACTTCCCAGCTCCAGGTTCAATCTCGAGCCTGCCGCAGAATCCACTCTGTCGGCGAGGCCGCGCATGGCCCTGACGCGTGCCACTGGGGTAGGATTGATGCAGATCATGGCGCCATTGCGCTGCTCTGTTCCTGTTTCCAGGATACAAAGAGCAGAAAGTGTGCACCTGGCCGAGGTCTCCATTTCTGCGTAGGGAGCAGACCCGATGACAGCTACCACCTCCGACATCGACAACGCGCCCGACGCGAAGCACCTGCTTGAGAAGGCCGGGCTGGCAGGTAGCGACGCCAGCGCCTGGCTCGCGGCCCACTCTGAGCTGCGCGGCGATTTCGCCTCCGACGCCCGCGCCTCTTCAGCATTCTGGGAGCTAGGCCGGAAGCTGCGCCGGCAGCTGCCGACGCGGACTGCGCGCAGCCCGGACCAAACCGCTGCCGCCGCGCTCATCCTGGGCAAGGAGCGGAGCTTGCGCGAGCGGTTCCTGAGCCTGCATGTCGACGAGCTGTACGCCAGGCTGACCGCGGGCAAAGCCAAGTTCGTGCGCGTGGAGCAGCTCGTATCGGAGGCCGGCAAGATCGTTCCTGGCCTGACGCCAGGCCCCGAAGCCCTGGCTGCCGAGCACGAGCTGCCGCTCAAGGAGAAGGACGGCATCGAGATCGACCACGGCATTTTGCTCTCCCGCGTCCTGGCCCGACCCGAGCTTGGCCTGCACCTCTGCCACGCCATGCTGCTGCCGCGCCCGGAGTCGCTGGAGCTGCTGCCGCGGCTGCAGAAGGACGGCTCGATAGACCTTGGCACCACGCACGTGAGTCGCCAGGGCAAGGCAACAATCGTCGAGCTGCGCTATCCGAGGACCCTCAATGCGCTCGACGACTCGACCATCCCCTCCATGGAGATCGCGGTCGACCTCGCCAACCTCGATCGCGGCACGGAGATCGCGGTGCTGCGCGGCGGCGTCATCGAGCACAAGAAATATGCAGGGCGGCGCATCTGCTGCTCCGGCCTCAACCTCACCGGTCTCTATCAGGGCAAGATCTCGTTCCTGTTCTACCCGCTGCACGTGATGGGCTACGAGAGCAAGATCCTGCGCGGCCTCGCCAGCCGCGAAGCCCCGACCCACGAGCTCGAAACATCCACCATCGAGAAGCCCTGGATCGCCGTGGTCGAAACCTTCGCCATCGGCGGCGGCTGCCAGCACCTGCTGGTGATGGACTACGTGCTGGCCGAGTCCGGCGCCTACCTCACGCTGCCGGCCCGCAAGGAGGGCATCATCCCCGGCATGGCCAACCTCCGCCTGCCGCGCTTCGTCGACGACCGGATCGCCCGCCAGGCCATCATGTACGGCCGCCGCATCGACTGCGACAGCCCGGAAGGCCGCATGATCTGCGACGAGATCGTGCCTGCCGGGCAAATGGACACCGCGCTGGCGAACGTCATCGACGGCCTCACAAGCTCCGGCATCGTCAGCTTCGTCGGCAACCGGCGCCAGTTCCGCATCGGCCAGGAGCCGCTCGACCTCTTCCGCCGCTATCTCGCCTCCTACATGCGGGAACAGGCCTACTGCCACTTCAGCGGCGGGCTGGTCGCCAACCTCGAGCGCTATTGGAACGCCCAGTCTCGTTAGGGCTGTTCCGACGCAGGAGCTAGAGTCTAGAACTTGAATGCCGCTTGGCGGGACTTCGACGCCTCGAACTGGAAGCCTTCCAACTCGAGCATGCGCTTCTTTGACGCCACGCCTCCCGGCGCCGAAAAGCCGCCGATCTTGCCGCCGGCGGCCAAGACCCTGTGACATGGAATGATCAGCGGGATCGGATTGCGGGCCATTGCTTGACCGACGTCGCGCGCCGCCTCTCGCCCGCCCCCGACCTCTTTGGCAAGTGCGCCATATGTGGTCGTTTCCCCCCACTTGATCCGCCGCGCCGCTGCGTAGACGCTCTTGACGAAGTCCTCCTGCCCGTCGAGATCCAGCTCGATCTGCGAAAAATCGGTGACCTCCCCCTGGAAATAGCGCCTCGCCGCAGCAACAGCCTCGCCCACCACGACAGGCGGCGCGGCACGCTCGGCCTGAGGCATACGGCGCAGGACCGAGCGTTCAGCGGCCACCGCGCCTTTGCAGGGCAGCTGGAAGTGCGTGATGCCCGCCTCGTTCCAGGCGATCCCGCAGGACCCATGCGCGGACTCGAAGACGCAATACCGGTGCAACGTGGTCATGGCGCGGCTTGTATCTGGTTGCAGTATCACATGAGTTAGTGGTCCGGGATGGGAACTCAACCCGATACGTGTGCGTCTGCGATAGCCAAAGCTAATCCCCCGTCGGGGAGATGCGAAACTCGATCACCTCCTCCAGTGCGAGCAGACGTTGCGACAGCTGCGCGGCTTTGCCGGGGTCGCGGCTGCGGATGACCATGCGATACTCGAAGAACTTCCCCTCCCCCACCAGCCGCGTGGAGAGGTTCGCGATCGTGAACCCGTGCCCCCCAATCAGATCGCGCAGCTTGCTCTCGGGCATCACCGCATCGCGCCTGAAGCGGACGTGATGATGCGCGTAGAACTCGCTCGGCAGCCAGTTCTCGAACGCGCGAAAGGCGGCAAGCACGAGCAGGGTCGCTGCGGTGCCTACGAGCGCTGGAAACCAGAAGCCGATGCCGACCAGGATGCCGATCGACGCCGTCACCCAGATCGACGCCGCCGTGGTAAGGCCGCGAACCGTCAGTCCCTCCTTGAAGATCACCCCGGCGCCCAAAAAGCCGATGCCCGTCATGATGCCCTGCGCCATGCGCGTCGGATCGGTGCGGATGGCATCCAGCGCCACCTGCGTCATCCACTCGTTCTGATAGACCGTCACCAGCATCAGCAGGGCAGAGGCGACGCACACCAGCGCATGCGTGCGGAACCCCGCAGGGCGCCCGTGAAAGCTGCGCTCCGCACCTATCAGCGCCCCGATGATGAGCGCGCCGATGATCCGTAGGATCATGACCGCCAGCTCATGGCCGATCAGTGCGTTCACTTGGTTGATCACTTGCAGACCTTGCCTCTGATGACAGCTCCCCGTGCTGCCGCGCCGGCTGTGGCATCGTGGATGTTCCAGCCGGCACCGACGGGCGATAGCATAACTCCGATCGCAGCCCAATGGGACACGCCATGACGGAAACTGCTGCCACCGTCCTCCCCGCCCGCCGCGACTTCATCGTGCAGACGGCGGCCGCGTTCGTCGGCGTCGGCGGCGCCCTTTCGCTGTGGCCTTTCATCGACCAAATGAATCCCAACAGCGCCACGCCGCCGCCGGCGGTGACGGATGTCGATCTGAGCCCGATCGAGCCGGGCCAAATGATCTTGGTGGCCTGGAGGGGCAATCCAATCTTCATCCGCCATCGCACGCCGGATGAGGTGCGCCTAGCGCGCAGCACGCCGCTCTTCGAGCTGCGCGACCGCTACGCGCGCAACGAGACGCTTCCCGCAAGGACACCCGCAACCGACGAGAACCGCACGCAAGAGGGGCATGACAGCTGGCTCGTCGTCGTCGGCCTCTGCACGCACTTGGGCTGTCTGCTGACATCGGAGCCGGACCCGGTTGCAGCCGCCGAGGGAACCAGCTGGTTCTGCCCCTGCCACGCGGCGAGGTTCGACCACTCCGGGCGCGTCCGCGGCGGCCCGGCCCTCACCAACCTTCGCGTGCCGCCCTATCGGTTCCTGACCCCGAACAAGATCCGGATCGGCTAGGCGTAGGTTGGGTCAAGCGGCAGCGCAGACCCAACACCTGCTGAGATCCCGTCAATTGTGTTGGGTCATCGCTAACGCTCGACCCAACCTACGAGAACATGCGAAACGTCGCGTTGGCTCGCGCGATGGTCTCCCCGTCCGCCGTGATCAGCGCGTCGGCAAATCCGAGTGTGCCGCCGGCCTTGATCACCCGCGGCTCGATTCTGAGCCATTGCCCCACCTTGGCGGTTGCGACGTAGTCGACGCCAAGGCTCACCGTCAGCGCGCCCTTGACGCCCGGATGCCAGGCGACGCACGACAGCCCCATGGCATTGTCGGCAAGCGCGGCGATGACGCCGCCGTGCACGAAGCCGCGTGAGTTGCAGTGCACCTCACGCAGCCACAGGCCAATCTCCACGTTCCTGTCGCCGCGCCGCGAGAACAGGGGTTCCCACGGCGCCGTGACGGGGCTCGTCTTGAAGTGCGGCGCGAAGCCGTCGGGCGCTGCTTGTGCGTCCATCTCGCCCTCCTCGCCCGCCGCAGTCAGCCGCGTCCTCAGCGATGCTTCTTCAGCTCCAGGCGCGCGATCTGGTTGCGGTGCACCTCGTCGGGGCCGTCGAAGATGCGCATGGCGCGCGCGTGCGCGTACATCTCGGCGAGGCCGAAGTCCTCCGTCACGCCGGCGCCGCCGTGCGCCTGGATCGCGTAGTCGAGCACCTGGCACAGCATGTTGGGCGCCGCGACCTTGATCATGGCGATCTCGGCGGCGGCCGCCTTGTTGCCGACCTTGTCCATCATGTCGGCGGCCTTGAGCACCAGCAGGCGGGCCTGGTCGATCAGGATGCGCGACTCGGCGATGCGCTCCAGCGTCACCGTCTGCTCGGCGAGCGGCTTGCCGAAGGCGACGCGCGACTGCACGCGCTTGCACATCTTCTCCAGCGCCACTTCGGCCTGGCCGATGGCGCGCATGGTGTGGTGGATGCGCCCCGGACCCAGCCGGCCCTGCGCGATCTCGAAGCCGCGGCCCTCGCCCAGCAGCATGTTGGCGACGCGGCACCTCGACGTTCTCGAACTCCACCTCGGCATGGCCGTGCGGGGCGTCGTCGAAGCCGAACACCGGCAGCCAGCGCACGATCTTCACGCCCTTGGCGTCGCGCGGCACGAGGATCATCGACTGCTGCTTGTGGCGGTCGGGATTGCCGGGGTCGGTCTTGCCCATGAAGATGAACAGCTTGCAGCGCGGGTCCGAGCGCGCCCGACGACCACCACTTGCGGCCGTTGATGACGTAGCTGTCGCCGCGCCGCTCGATGCGGGCTCTCGATGTTGGTGGCGTCAGACGAGGCGACGCGCGGCTCGGTCATGGCGAAGCAGGAGCGGATCTTGCCTTCCAGCAGCGGCTCGAGCCATTCGCTTCTTCTGCGCTTCGGTGCCGTAGCGCTCGATGCGTCTCCATGTTGCCGGTGTCGGGCGCCGAGCAGTTGAACACCTCCGGCGCCCAGGCGACGCGGCCCATGATCTCGCACAGCGGCGCGTATTCCAGATTGGTGAGCCCGGCGCCGCGCTTGGACTCGGGCAGGAACAGGTTCCACAGCTCCTCGGCGCGCGCCTTCTTCTTCAGCTCCTCGATTAGCGGCGGCGGCTGCCAGCGGTCGCCCGCGGCCACCTCGTCCTTGTAGCGCTTCTGGTTGGGATAGACGTGGCTCTCCATGAAGGCCTGCGACGCTTCTTCTGCAGCGCCTTCACCTTGGGTGAATAATCGAAATCCATGGTGTCTCCTCGCGCTTGGGAATATGCAGTTGAGCGATGCTAGGCGCCTGGCCTATCATCCGGCAAATGAATTGATCGAATGTGGAATCATAAGTCTCATGCATCTCGCCAAGGTCGACCTCAACCTGTTCGTGGTGTTCGACACCATCTACGCGGAAGGCGGCATCACGCGCGCCAGCCGGCGGCTCAACCTGTCGCAGCCGGCCATCAGCCACGCGCTCGGCCGGCTGCGGGAGATGTTCGACGACCCGCTGTTCACCCGCCACGGCCACGCCATGACGCCGACGCCGCTCGCCCGCCGCCTGATCGAGCCGGTCCGCCAGGCGCTGCAGCGGGCTGGAGGTGACGCTGAGCAAGGTCGGACCGCTTCGATCGCGGCAACCGCGGTCAAGCGCTTCACCGTCGGCATGCGCGACGTGGTCGACTCCGTCGTCGCTGCCGGGCCTGATGCGGGCCGTCGCCAGCGCTGCGCCGCAGCATCGACATCACCATCGTGCGGGCCGAGCGGCGCGAGCTGGAGCGGGAGCTGTCCGCCGGCACGCTCGACGTGGCCATCGACGTGCTGCTGCCGCTGCCGGAGGAAATCCGCCGCGAGCGCCTCGGCGTCGAGTGGATGACCGTGGTGGCGCGCCGCCGCCATCCGCGCGTGCGCGGCAGGCTCGACCTCGACACCTATCTGGCCGCAGGAGCACATCCTCGTCTCCTCGCGCCGGCGGGGCCTGAGCGCCGAGGACTTCGAGCTCGGCCGCCACAACCTGCGCCGCCGCGTGCGCCTGCGCTGCCAGAACTTCTTCGCCGCCTGCCGCGTCGTCAGCGAGACCGACCTGCTGCTCACCATGCCGCAGCGCTACGCGCAGCCTCCTCAACGCCCAGTTCGGCAACCGGCTGCTGCCGTTCCCGCTCGAGGTGCCGGCGCTACGACACCTACGTCTACTGGCACGCCAACGCCGACGGCGATCCCGCCAACGCCTGGCTCCGCCAGCAGCTGCTCGCCGCCTGGCGCGCCGGCGCGCCTCCCGCGCGGGCGTGAGCCGCGCGATCTTCCCCCTCTCCCCGTCCTTACGGGGAGAGGGTCGGGGTGAGGGGCGGCACGAGACCGACCTGCTGCTCACCATACCGCGGCGCTGTGCGAGCATCCTCAATGCCCAGTTCGGCAACCGGCTTATGCCGTTTCCGCTTCAGCCGCGAAAATGGGCTTGCCTCTGCCGCCGCGCGCGGCAATCATCGCTGCGTTCACGACTGCCGCCTTTCATCCACATTGCCGCGCTACAAACGAGCGCACGCTTTCAGAACGCGAGCATACTGATGTCGATCGCCAAGACCCCCGAGCCGCCCTACTACGCCGCTATTTTTTCCAGCACGCGCACGCCCGGTGACGACGCCGCCTATAACGCGATGGGTGAAGCGATGGCGGCGCTGGCGATGCAGCAGCCGGGCTTCCTCGGCTTCGAGTTCGGTGCCGACACGCCGGAGCGGTTCAGCGTGTTCGTGAGCTATTGGAAGAGCGACGCCGACATCAAGCGCTGGAAGCAATTGGCCGAGCATCTGAAGGCACAGGAGCTGGGCCGGTCGCGCTGGTACGCTTCGTACAAGATTAGAATTGCCAAGGTCGAGCGCGACTATGGCAAAGATGGCCCCTAGGCGCGGCGTGCACCTGCTGGCGGGCAGCGCGTGCACAGCGTAGGCTCCCAGTTTGCTCAGTCTCAGGTCATTTGTGAGCACCTAGAACGTCGGACTCAGGGGAGGGGCGTATGGTGGACATCGCGAGAGAAGAGCGTGACCGCCCGGCAGAGTACGAGAAGCATTTTTTTATAAGCTTTAATGAGGAATTCTTGGAGTACGCGCGGGAGATCGAAGCGGTCCTGCGCGGTCAAGGGTTCAGTGCTTGGTTGCAGTCATACGAGTCCCGCAGAGGGCGCGAGATTGACCCGCAAATTCGAGACGGGATCAGGAAGTCGGCGCATTTCATGGCGCTTGCAGGTGGCCGTTATGAAACAAGCGCTTGGACCAAGGCGGAGCTGGAATATTTCATAGAAGATCGGAAACGGCACGATCCGGCCTCTCGGAAGCTGTTCGCGCTCGATTGTGAAGCCGTCGATCCTGCCGATCCCAATCTGAAGGCAACCTATCGCGGCCGCCTGTACGACAAGCCGACCGCCGAGGCGCGGAGAGCCGAGATCATCGCCACCATCCTGCATGAGCCGGCGCAGCAGCGCGCGCCGCTCAACGCCCACTTCGACAACGACATGCCCGAGCCTGCGGCGTGCGTCGGCCGGGAGGACAGGCTCGAAGAGATCACCAAGCATTTCTTTCCCGGCGGCGAGCATGACCCGGTAGCCGCTCGGGCGTCACCGGTGCCGGGAAGCCGGCGCCGAGTCTTGATCCAGGCCGGCCCCGGCTTCGGCAAGACGACCCTGGCGGCTCAGTATGCGCGAAGCCGAGGTAAGCTGTTCGCAGGCGTGTGGTGGTTCAAGGCAGATGAACCGTCCGGGCTGTTGGATCGCATCATTGAGCGCATCCCGGGTGGCGGTTCTCGAGGCGACGCCTCCGAGCCTCCCGATTCAGAAGATCGGCTCCAACACGCCGAGGCCGTGTTGAAGCGCCGATTTGGCGATACCAACGGCCCCTTTCTGCTCGTCTTCGACAACGTGACGAGCTCCGCCGCAGGATCAGCCGGCGATGAGGCGGCAGCAGGGGAGGGCACTGAGCAACTCGTGCTGCGCCTTGTCAAACAATTGCCGGCCAATTTGCGCGTACTCATGACGGCGCGACGCCCCGATTGGGATTCCATGGCTCACCCCATCAAGCTCGAAGCGCTGCTGGTCGACGTTGCGGCGGGGTTCCTGCGCGAGCGGACCAAGCGTCCGAAGGATGTGGAAGGGTCGCTGGAACTTGCAGACGCGCTCGGTGGCCTGCCGTTGGCCCTGGATCATGCCGTCGCCTATTGCAACAGCTCCCAACGCTCCTTCAAGGACTACGCAGCCGACCATGCCGAGTTGATAAAAGAAGCGCCAGCCGACGCCGAATACGAAGGCTCCGTGTTCGCGACAGTAACGCAGGCGTTGCGACAGGCCAGCAAGCTCGGCGGGGACGACGCGGTCCGCCTCGCAGATTTCGTGTCCTACTGCGCGGCTGAGGGCATACCGCGCTCCCTGCTGGACCAAGCTCTCGACGCGCGTCGGCGCGTGGACGCCGCCATCCGGGCCCTTCAAGATGTCGCGCTGCTGCAAAGCTCTGCTGGGTACGCAGACGGCGACCCTTCCACCTCGGTGCATCGCTTGGTCCAGAACGTCATTCGCGTCGAGACGGACAAGCAGGGGCGAAGTCCGGCAGTCATCGCACGATTGATGCCGTTCCTGTGCAAGCAGCTTGTTAGCGTGGACGCCTCCGGCGAGGTCGTTGGACCTCGCAACAAGGATTTGCAGTTTCGGAAATACTTCCCGCACCTCTTTCAGGCGCTCCCCCATTTGGATGCACCGGACTTTCGCGGCCACGATGACAGCGACCTATTGGACAATGTTGCCAAGCTGGTCGTGCTTGCTCTTGTCGAGCAAGCCGCCGCGAGCGGCGATGGGGGCCCAGCATTTCCGCCCTATCTGCCGCAGCTGCTCGGCTGCTTCTATGAGCTGGAGCCTCTCAGCGACCCACTGGACGCACTTCTCGAGCGCATCCACCGCCAACCGGAGACGCGCCAAGCCACAGTCCGGGCCAAATTTTGCGACGGCTGCCTCGAGCAGGGTAACTACGTGCTCCGCGTCGCCCTCGCCGAGGCGCTCGCTAGGACGGTGCTGAGCAAGACGCTCGAGGAGACCGAGATCACGACGCTGATCGTCCAGAAGCGCAGCCTCGATCACTTCGAGCTCGGGGGCTACGCGCTGAAGGCCATCTATTCGGCGCGAGACAGTGCTGCAGAAATGAAGACCGAACTGCTGGAGCGCTTGGCGAACCACCCCTGCTACCCTGGCCGCTCTATCTTGGGCGATTTGATGATCAACCTTGTCTACAAGGGGTTCGAGCCAAGTCGACTTCTGCCCAGAGGGAAAGGCGAGAAGCATCCGTTTTGGGACCCGGTATGGGATTTCATCGCCTACGACGTGAACGCCATCCGGGCGGCGGAGCTCGCAAATGCAAACACACCGCCTGGGCCGGGGGCAAGCGAGGCGGTGAAGGAGGAGCACAAATTCTATCTGCAGATGCAGGCGTGGCGTGCAGAGCTGCTGGACCTATTGAAGCCCTTGCCGACCGCGGCTGGTGTGTACGAGATCGTGGAGCGTTTTTTCGAGATCGGCGCCAAGCAGGAGCTTATCAGCGAGCAAAGCGACGCCTTTGCGAAGTTGAGCACACCCGAGCCATTGGTTTCAGTGCTGCGCCTGCTGTTTGCTCACCCGCTCTGGTCGGTAGGGGAGACGACGGCCGGGGTGATCGCGGGGCTCATCCGCGACGCCAGAGAGAAAGCGCAGCCGGACGAGGCGAAGGCTTATCGCGACGCCATCCGGACGCTTCTCGCTTCGCGCGAGCCCTGGCGTGTCCCGCTCGCCGCCATGGAGACGGCCTATCAGTTTCGGCACGAGGATGAGCCCGAAAAGATGGCGACCTTCTCGGATGGCATACACAGGTTTTACGCCGATCCGAGCAGCAAATTGCGCGGCCTCTGTGCCGAGAACTTGTTCTCGGTGATGTTGAACGCCAGCGACAATCGTCGCCGCGAGCTGGAGCGTCAATTCAAGCGCGAGATTCGCTTCTGGCTTCGCGACGAGGATTGCTGGGTGCTCGAGCACGTCCACCGGTATTTCCATGCTCTCCACCTGCGCCACCTCAAAGTCTCGAGGTTTATCGGCGGGAGGGTCATGCGCGCTTTGGGAGTGAGGAGGGGCTCGCGCTTGTTCGCAGGGTTGAACGGCTGGTGGAAGGCCGATCGTGAAAAGTTCCTCACCTACATCGACAGGGAGAAGGGTAAAGTGAGCAATCGGGGTAGGAAGGTCAAAAGGCCGATCCCGAAGCCGCGTTTCTGGCAACCAAGTCCGATCAGCGCAGGGCGATGACGCTGGCGCCCTCGACGGCCCTCGCCCACCAGATGCGCACCGCAGGGCCGGACGATTATCCGGCAATGCGCGCGCTCGCAGGCGCTTGGTTTCCCGCTGAGACCCTGCTCGATGCCGCCCTCTATCGCCATCTCCTCGCCGCCGGAACCATCCACGCTCGCATCCTGCCGAGGGAGGGCGGCCCCGCCGGGTACTACGCGCTCTGGCCCTTGACGTCGGTCGCGTACGCAAGCCTGAGGCGGAGGGAGAAGCGCGAGCGCGATCTTGGCGCGGGCGATATCGTCGCGCCGCAAGACGCGCGCGCCAGCGTGCTCTATGTCTCGGACGTCTGCGCGTCACCGGGTGTGTCGGGCCTCGTTCTGCTCAGAGATATGCAGCGCACGCTGGTTGAACTGTTGCGCGCCCACCCACATATCACGCGCGTGGCGGCATGGGCCTTCACCCCGAAGGGCGCACGGCTTGCCGCACGTTTCGGCATGCGTCCCGTTGCGGACAGCCCGGCCTTGATGGAGACAACGGTGCAAACGTGAAGGCAATTCGGAGACAGGACACCAGGCTGGCGTCCGCACCAGGGAGACATGGATGACCGGATACAGGATCGGTTGGGAGCAAGGCCCGGCGGCTTGGGCGGATGCGGCGCGGTTTTTCGCCCGCATCATCTCGGCCGATCCCGCCTACATCTCGCACGGCGAGATTCAAACCGGCCTGAGCGCCGACGGCAAGACCTGGATTCCCGATCTCGAGGCGCGGTTTCTTGCGGAGGCGACCGGCGACGAAAGCGATCGCTCCCTGGCAGTGGCCCGCGATGCAAGGAACGCCATCGTCGCCGCAGCTACCGTGAGCTGGAACTTCGAAACCGAGGATGCAAGGTTCGCCACGCTCCAGGACCTCGCTGTGGAACCGGCGCTTCGCTCACAAGGGCTCGGCGCCGAAATGGTCGAATTCGTCGAGCGTGAAGTGCGGGCCCGCAACGCCGCGTGGTTGTTCCTCGAAAGCGGAAAGGACAATCGGGGCGCCCACAAGTTCTTCGAGCGCACGGGATTTCAAGAAATTTCGCACGTATTCGCCAAGCGCTTGGCGAAGTAGTTCGCCGCCTCTTGGGTTAGATTGACCTGGGCTCGTCCGCTGGCAAGATAGGGACGCGGCTGATTGCGTGATTGGTACACGACGCAGCCTCGGCGAGCGCCCTGTCTCTCCACCCATATGAGGACCCCATGACCCGCACGCTCCGCTCCAACTTCCCGCGCGGCTCCTCGCTATGGGCGGTGCGGCGCGCGCAGTGGCGGGCGCTGGGCCTCACCGATGCCGACATGGAGAAGCCCAAGATCGCGATTGTGAACACCTCCTCGGAGCTTGCCATCTGCTTCTCCCACCTCGATCAGCTCGTGCCCGTCGTCAAGGAGGCGATCCGCGCGGCCGGCGGCTTGCCCTTCGAGGTGCGCACCGCCGCCCCCAGCGACTTTATTCATAGCGCCGGCCGCCGCGGCACCTACATCCTGCCGAGCCGCGACCTGATCGTGAACGACATCGAGGTGCAGGTGGAGGGCGCTCAGCTCGACGGCATGATCTGCCTCACCTCCTGCGACAAGACCGTGCCCGGCCACCTCATGGCGGCGGCCCGCCTCAATATCCCGACCCTGCTCGTCATCTGCGGCTACCAGGGCAGCGGTGAGTACCACGGCCACCACATGGACATCGAGGAGGTGTTCCTCGGCGCCGGCCATCACGCCACCGGCAAGATCACGCTCGACGAGCTGGAGGACATGAGCGAGGCCGCCATCACCTCGCCCGGCGTCTGCTCCGGCATGGGCACTGCCAACTCCATGCACTCCGTGTGCGAGGGCCTCGGCATGTCGCTCCCCGGCGGCGCGCCGATCGCCGCCATGAGCCCGGCAGCGCTCGAGCACGCGCGCGCCTCGGGCCGCCGCATCGTCGAGATGGTGGAGGAGGACCTGCGCCCGCGTCAGATCCTGACCCGCGGCGCCTTCGCCAACGCCGCCGCCGTCGTCCTGGCGCTGACCGGCTCCATCAACTGTGTCAAGCACCTGCAGGCGACCGCCGTGGAGGCCGGCCTCGACCTCGACGTCTACAAGCTGTTCGAGGAGCAGATCCCCCGCATCCCCGTGCTGTGCGCGGTCAGGCCCAATGGCGACACATCCATCGAGGAGCTGGAGGCCGGCGGCGGCGCCCGCGCCGTTCTCAAGCAGCTGGGCGACCTCGTCGACGGCAGCGCGCTCACCGTCACCGGAAAGACGGTGGCCGCGAACCTCGCCAACTATATTGTGCCCGCCAACTCGCACGTATGCCCGCGCGATGCCGCGCTCTCCACCAAGCCCGGCATCGTCATCGTGCGCGGCTCGCTGGCGCCGGACGGCGGCATCATCAAGATGGGGCTCAGGTGGGATCGCCCGCTCAAGGTCAGCGGCCGTGCCAAGACCTTCAGCGCCTGGGAGCAGGCCTTCGAAGCACTCAAGGCCGGCAGAATCGCCAAGGGCGACGTGATCGTGCTGCGCGGCATCGGCGTCAAGGGCGGCCCCGGCATGGGCATGGCCTCGCGCATCGTCTTCGCGCTCGACGGCGCCGGCCTCGGCCCCGATGTCCCCGTCATCACCGACGGGCAACTGTCCGGCCTCGTCAACAAGGGGCTCGTCGTCGGCGAGGTGACGCCCGAGGCCGCCATTGGCGGCCCGCTGGGCCTCGTCGAGGACGGCGACAGCATCACCATCGATGTGGAGGCGCGCACGGTGGACCTCGATATCGCGCCGGAGGAAATGCTGCAGCGCCGCAATCGCTTCACACCGCCCGCTCGGCACGCTGACAACAGCTGGGTCAACATCTACGAGCGCTCGGTGCAACCGCTGTCGCGTGGGGCCGTCCTCGTCGGCCGCAAGTGAGCGGCGCGCTTTGCTCCTGTGGCGCGCAGCACAGGCGTCCGCTGACCGCCCGGCTATGCTAGGCGCACTGCGGTGCGATTGTCGGCCGCCGTACGTTGCCGGCAGGCCACAGGACCTTTTCACAAGAACACCGCGGGCCGGATTGCCTGCCGGTGTCATTTGCCGGGCGCGTTCGCCGGCGCCATTGTGCGGCCCTGTGCCAGCTCCGCGCAAATACATGTTGACGGAGAGTTGCTGTGAAGAGAATTGCCCTCTGCCTGGACGGCACCTGGAACGACAACAAAGCCGGCTTCGTACAGACCAACGTCGCCAAGCTGCAGCCTCTCATCGCCAAAGTCGATGCCGACGGCATACGCCAGATCTCGCACTACATCCCCGGCATCGCCAACACCCCGGGGGAGACGGCGCAGTTCCTGAAAGGGGCGGTCGGCGTTCGGCATCGGCGATCGCATCCGCCACGCCTACGAGAAGCTCGTCGCCGACTATCAGCCGGGCGACGAGATCTACCTCTTCGGCTTCTCGCGCGGCGCCTTCGAGGCGCGGAGCTTGGGCACCCTCATCACCCTCTTCGGCGTCGCCAAGTCGATCGCGAACTTCCCCTTCGAGGAGGCCTGGTCGCTCTATCGCACGCGCGCCAGGAGGCGCAGCGAGGACGCCTTGGACGAGGTGCGGGCGGAAGCGCACTATCCGGTCCGCATCAAGTGCATCGGCGTGTGGGACACCGTCGGCAACATCGGCAATCCGTTCAGTCTCGAGCGGACCGATCGGGCGGATGTTCAAGTTCCACGACACGCGCCTGTCCGATATCTATCGACGTCGGGCTGCACGCCCTGTCGATCGATGAGATCCGCGGACCCTTCCGTCCCGCGCTGTGGGCCCTGCGGAAAGGTCAGACCCTCCCCGAGACGTCAACACATCGAGCAGGTCTGGTTCGCCGGCACCCACTGCAACGTCGGAGGCGGCTTCCGCGAGACCGGGCTTTCCGACATCGCTCTCAGATGGATGGTCGAGCGAACGGCAGCCACTACCGGCCTCGCCTTCGACACGCAGGAATTGATCCGCTCCACCAGGCCCGATCCGCTGGCCCCTCAGCATGTGTCGGCCACGGGCTCGATCTTCCGCTGGAGCCGTTTCGTTCCTTTCGTGCGACTGGTGAAGCAGGCCATCGACGGCATATCGCCGCTCAGGCGCGCGCTGCTCGGCACCTGGCGCACGAGCAAGCTGCGCGGCGGCCGCGTGTCCGTCAACGAAAGCATCCACCAAAGCGTCGTCGAGCGGTTCGGCCGGAAGGTCATCGAGCTGCGCGAAGGCCGCTCGCACATGATCGTCTACCGGCCGCGCAATCTCGCCGCCGCCGTGTCCGAGCCGCAGACGCTGGCCGCGCAAGCGGCGCCGGCCAGGCCGCGCCGGATCAAGGTCTTCACCGTGCACGGCACCTTCGACCACGCCGCCGGCTGGGACAACTGGGACCAGGACGACAACGACTGCAAGAAGACCGAGAACTGGCTGTTCATCAACCGTTTGGGCCATCACTTACGCGAGCACGGTATAGAACTCGAGTACGTCGACCACACCCAATACGACTGGTCCGGCGGCAACAGCCATCCTGAGCGTCTCACCGCTGCCATCGGCCTCAAGAAGCTGATCGAGACCGAGCTCGCCAAGACCTACGCCGAGCACGGCGAGGACTACTACGACGGCGTCTACATTGTCGGGCACAGCCATGGCGGCACCATTTCCCGCCTGGCCATGAACCTGTGGGACAAAGAGCCCGACTACTACGACCCGCCGGACAAGAGACGAGCCCGCCCACGACGACGAGTGTCCCACCTGCCTGCGCACCCGCAACGGACTGGTCGGGCACAACACCGTGCGGCGGCCCGACGGCGTCATCACCTTCGGCAGCCCGTTCGTCACCTTCGAGAAGCGTCGCGGCGGGTTGCTGACCGCCGGCATCGCCGTTTGGGTGTACCGCATCCTCGCGGTCCTGCCGTTGGCGGGGCTCGTCTACTTTCTGTGGAGCGGCGAGAAGATCAAGGATGTCGCCGGGCAGATGCGCGAAGAGGCTTCGTTCCTGCGCACGGCGTTGATCCTGGGCACGCCGCTCCTGACCTACTGGCTGGCGGGCGTGCATTGGACCGCGCGATTGCAAGCCTGGGCTGAGCGTCGGTTCGGCAAGGGCAGCAGTGCCCTTGTCAGCGCGTCTTCGGCGCTGTTGCTGTTCAAGTACCTGCTTCTCGTGCTGCTCGCCCTCTACTACGTCGCCTACGCCACCGTGGGCCTCGAGCGCATCGGCAGCTGGCTGCCGTTCCTGAAGCCGATAGGCGAGTGGTTCACGATACTTACGCCGCTCATCCTTCTGTGGCTGCTGATCGTCACCCTGCCCGGCCGGTTCCTCGGCTGGATGCGCAACAAGGTCGCGGGCCTCAGAGAACAGCTGCCCAAGAAGTTCGATCCGCCGGAAGACAAGCCGACCGCCTATCTCAACTATCACACGCCGGGCGACGAGGCGGGCGCGCATCTGCGCGCTTTCAGTGCGCTCACCTGGACGGTGCAGACGCTGGCACTTGCTGCTGCATGCGTGCTGGCCGCCGGAATCATCCTGTCCTTTGTCATCGGGGTCGAGGCAATCAATCATTCCGTCTTCAAGAGCAGCGTGCTCGCTAGGTTCGGGGTCTCGGCCTGGAATCCGGAATACCAGGCCCAGTTCGTCCGGCTGATGGACTGGCTCACATTCCTTCCCGCCGCCGTTTGGTCTTGGCTATTCGGCCTCACCACCACCAAGCTCAATCTCGGCGACATCGCCAACGCCCGTGAAGTGGCCTGGTACATTCCCCTGGCCCTGCTTGCGGCGATCGTGACGTTGTTCCTGCTGTTGATGCCACTGGTGCTGGCTCTTCTCGGCATTGCCTATGCGGTGAGCATCCGGCTGCGCTCCTCAGGACTGGTGTTCGGCGGCGAGAGCTTCGCGTGGACCATGGCCAGCCGGATCGGCGTCAAGCGGCGCGCCAACGACAACAGCCTCCTGCGTCTCATCTTCATCACGCCGGAGGCCTGGCGGCGCCAGGAGATCGCGCACTGCTACTACTACAAGAGCGATCGCGTCATTCAGGACATGGCGAGCTACATGGCCGACTGGAGCCGTCATGCGCCCTCGCGCTTCCTCTCCTTCGGCGCCTGGACGGCGGATGCGGCGCGCTGGGCAATCGTGCTGCTGTGCGTGCTCAGCATATTTGCCGTCTCCGTGCCGTTCGCCACGTCGTTCGCCGGCATGCGGGGAGTGAGCTCGACCCAGGTCGCGAGCCAGGCGGACGTCATATGTAAAGAAGAGGCCCACCGGGTCGAGGTGGAGTATCAGGACACTCTCCAACTGTTGAGCTGCGACAAGGACCGCTTCGATCGCCGCGCCGCACCCGTAGCGCAGAACAAATGGAAGTCCGAGGTCACGGGCACGTTCGGCGCCGAATGGTCCGACTGGAAGCTGGCGCGCACCGAGCCGCCGCTGACCATGATTCAGGGTTGCAGCTTCAGCTATATCGCGCGGGCGATCCCTTGCCGGCTGAAGGACGGCCCCGCCAGCCCTGCGGCGTCCGCCCCGGCCGTAACGCCGCCGCCGGAAGGCGCACAGCCGCAGCGAAGATAAGGCCTGGCGCTCCCTGCGGACCTCAGGCAGCGGTTCGCGATGCGCGCGCCCGCCGCTTCTTCGGCTCGGCCGCGGCCACACGGCGGAGTGCCTTGGCCGATTCCGCCGTCAGCCGTTCCGCGAAATAGGCAATCGTCGGCTTCAGTCCGTCCTCGAGCGCCACCTGCGGCTCCCAATCGAGCTTCGCCTTGGCCAGCGAGATGTCGGGCCGGCGCTGCTGCGGGTCATCCTGCGGCAGCGGCAGGTAGGTCGAGCTCCGACGCGCGAGCCGGTCTGCTTCGATGACGATGCTCGGCCAGCGCCTTGATGGTGAACTCGGCCGGATTGCCGAGATTGACCGGCCCGGTGAACCTCGGCCGGCGACGTCCATCAGCCGGATCAGCCCCTCGACCAGATCGTCGACATAGCAGAACGAGCGCGTCTGCTGTCCGCGCCCATAGAGCGTGATCGGCTCGTCCCTTAGGGCCTGCACGATGAAGTTCGACACCACGCGCCCGTCGGCCGGGTGCATGCGCGGCCCGTAGGTGTTGAAGATGCGCGCGACCTTGATCTGCAGCTTGTGCTGGCGGTGATAGTCGAAGAACAGCGTCTCGGCGCAGCGCTTGCCCTCGTCGTAGCAGGAGCGGATGCCGATCGGGTTGACGTTGCCCCAGTACGTCTCGGGTTGCGGATGCATCGACGGATCGCCGTACACCTCGCTGGTCGAGGCCTGCAGGATGCGGCACTTCAGGCGCTTGGCCAGCCCCAGCATGTTGATGGCGCCGTGCACCGACGTCTTGGTCGTCTGCACCGGATCG
This sequence comes from uncultured Alphaproteobacteria bacterium, assembly GCA_963724565.1. Lineage (GTDB taxonomy): Bacteria > Pseudomonadota > Alphaproteobacteria > Rhizobiales > Hyphomicrobiaceae > AWTP1-13. The sequence continues at coordinate 106,557 of CAVRVK010000025.1, read as the reverse complement.
TGCTGGTAGTGGATCGGCGAGGCGGGGCAGGCCAGGTTGTAGATCTCATCCACCTCGACATAGAGCGGCAACGTCACGTCGTGGCGCATGAACTCGAAGCGCGGTTGCCCGTGCAAGTGCTCGATGTTGCGCTTGGTGCCGGTGAACAGGTTGTCGACGCACAGCACCTCGTGCCCGGCCGCCAGCAGCCGGTCGATCAGATGCGAGCCGAGGAAGCCGGCGCCGCCGGTCACCAGGATGCGCTTCCTGCTGTCGTATAGTCGTGCCATGCCGCCGCCTTCCGCAAGAATATCCGGGTCGAGCATGGCACGGGTCGCTGGTGCGAGGCTTGCCTCACGCGCGCACTCAGCGCGCAAGGCCCCGCAAACTGTTCCGCTTTGGTGCTATTGAGGCGGAGAGGCGGAAAATTCGCGGCAAATACGGCACGAAAGCGTCCGGCAAGGCACACTGTTTAAGTCATTCTTAGAATTTTGCTCCTAGCGTTAACCGGCGGCTCACCAAGTCGGTCAACCTCATCCTGTGCGGCCAATCTCGATGAATTCTGCTCGTAGCGGCAAGTACTTGCCCAGCTCGCGCCCTGCAGCGCGAGCCGCGCGAGCGCCGATTCGTCGCGCATTGCGCAACCAACGTTCTGCTGAACCGGAGATCATTGAAATGTCGATCATTACCAGCCTGACAGCGAAGCAGATCGCCGGTCTGTCGACCACAGCGATCGTCAATCTGACGACGACCGACGTGGCGGCTTTGAACACCACGCAGATCGGCGCGCTGACAGCTACTCAGCTCAATGCATTCGAATCGACCGATCTCCAGGCTTTCGAGACGACGCAGATCACCGGTTTCTCCGTCAACGCCATCAAAGGCATCTCCATCACCGCCCTGATGGCTCTCACGGACACGCAGACGGGCGCCCTCACTACCACCCAGATCTGCCACCCTCACCACCACCGCGCTCGGCGGCCTGACCTCCACCGAGCTGCAGGCCTGGGACACCACCCAGCTCGGAGCGCTCAGTTCCAAGCAGCTCGGCGGCATCACCACCACGGCCATCGACAACTTCTCCACCACCCAGCTCGGTAACCTGACGACCACCCAGGTGCAGGGCTTCACCACCTCGCAGCTCAACGCCTTGTCGACCACGAGCCTCAACGCGCTCGACGTGACCGATCTTGTCCACCTCGCAGATCAAGGGCCTGAGCTCCACCGCCATCGGCAACCTGACCGACACACAGGCGCAGGCGTTGACCGCCACCGAGATCGCCGTCCTCTCCACCACCGGCCTCGACGCGCTGAGCTCCACGGACGTGCAGGGCTGGAACACCACGCAGCTCGGTGCCCTCACCTCCAGCCAGCTCGGCAAGCTCTCGACCACCGCAATCTCCGACTTCTCCGCTACCCAGCTCACGGACCTGACCAGCACGCAGGTGCGCGGTCTCACCACCACCCAGATCAACACCCTGGCGACGACAGAGCTCAACGCCATCGAAGCCGCCGACCTGTCGACGGCGCAGGTGGCGGGATTGACCTCCACCGCGGTCGGCAATCTGTCCACAACTCAGCTCGGTGACCTGACCTCCACGCAGATCGGCGTTCTCTCCACCACCGCGCTCAACGGGCTGACCTCGACGGTACTGCAGTCGTTCGACACCACCCAGCTGGGCGGCGTCACTGCCAAGCAGCTGGCTGGACTCACCACCACCGCGGTCGACAACCTGTCCACCACCCAACTCGGCGACCTGACCAGCACCCAGGTGCAGGGCTTCACGGCGACCCAGCTCAACTCGCTCTCCACCACCAGTCTCAACGCGCTGGACGTGACCGATCTCTCGACCACGCAGATCAAGGGCCTGAACGCCACCGGCATCGACAATCTGACCGACACGCAGGCCGAGGCCTTCACGACCACCCAGATCGGCAACCTGGCGACCTCGGCCATCGTCTCGCTGAGCTCCACCGTGCTGCAGGCCTGGGACACCAACCAGATCGGCGCCTTGAACTCCAAGCAGCTCGGCGCCCTCACCACCACGGCCATCGACAACTTCTCCACCACCCAGCTCGGTGATCTGACCTCTACGCAGGTGCAGGGTCTCACGACATCGCAGCTCAACGCCCTGTCGACCACCAGCCTCAATGCCTTCGACGTCACCGATCTCTCCACCACCCAGATCAAGGGCCTGAGCACCACGGCGCTCGGCAACCTGAGCGACACCCAGGCTCAGGCGCTGACCGCTACCGCCATCGGTGCCCTTGCTGCCACGGGCATCGAGGCCTTGAGCTCCACCGACGTGCAGGGCTGGAACACCACCCAGCTCGGCGCGCTCACCACCACCCAGCTCGGCAAGATCTCGACGACGGCGATCGACAACCTCTCCGCCACCCAGCTCACCGACCTGACGAGCACGCAGGTGCGTGGCTTCACCTCCACCCAGCTCAACGTCCTGTCGACGACCTCGCTCAACGCCATCGAAGCTACCGACCTGTCGACGCAGCAGATTGCCGGCATGACTTCCACAGCCCTCGGCAACCTGAGCACCACGCAGACGGCGGCGCTGACGTCGACGCAGATCGGGTCGATCTCCAACACCGCGCTTGCGTCGCTGACCTCGACGGTGATCCAGTCGCTGGACACGACCCAGCTGGGCGGCATCACCACCAAGCAGCTGGCCGCCCTCACCACCACCGCGGTCGGCAACTTCTCCACCACCCAGATCGGCGATCTGACCAGCACGCAGGTGCAGGGCTTCACGGCGACCCAGCTCAACTCGCTCACCACCACCAGTCTCAACGCGCTGGACGTGACCGACTTCTCGACCACGCAGATCAAGGGCCTGAACGCCACCGGCATCGACAATCTGACCGACACGCAGGCCGAGGCCTTCACGACCACCCAGATCGGCAACCTGGCGACCTCGGCCATCGTCTCGCTGAGCTCCACCGTGCTGCAGGCCTGGGACACCAACCAGATCGGCGCCTTGAACTCCAAGCAGCTCGGCGCCCTCACCACCACGGCCATCGACAACTTCTCCACCACCCAGCTCGGTGATCTGACTTCTACGCAAGTGCAGGGTCTCACCACATCGCAGCTCAACGCCCTGTCGACCACCAGCCTCAATGCCTTCGACGTCACCGATCTGTCCACCACCCAGATCAAGGGCCTGAGCACCACGGCGCTCGGCAACCTGAGCGACACCCAGGCTCAGGCGCTGACCGCTACCGCCATCGGTGCTCTGGCCGGCACGGGCATCGAGGCTCTGAGCTCCACCGACGTGCAGGGCTGGAACACTACCCAGCTCGGCGCGCTGACCTCGACCCAGCTTGGTAAGCTGACCACCACGGCGATCGACGAGTTCTCCACCACCCAGATCACCGATCTGACGAGCACGCAGGTGCGTGGCCTCACCTCTACCCAGCTCAACGCCCTGTCGACGACCTCGCTCAACGCCCTCGACGCCACCGACCTGTCGACGCAACAGGTTGCCCTCATGACTTCAACAGCCATCGGCAACCTGAGCACCACGCAGACGGCGGCGCTGACGTCGACGCAGATCGGGTCGATCTCCAACACCGCGCTTGCGTCGCTGACCTCGACGGTGATCCAGTCGCTGGACACGACCCAGCTGGGCGGCATCACCACCAAGCAGCTGGCTGCCCTCACCACCACAGCGGTCGACAACTTCTCCACCACCCAGCTCGGCGATCTGACCAGCACCCAGGTGCAGGGCTTCACCTCGACCCAGCTCAACGGGCTGTCGACCACCAGCCTCAACGCACTCGACGTGACCGACTTCTCGACTGCGCAGATCAAGGGCCTGAACGCCACCGGCATCGACAATCTGACCGATACCCAGGCCGAGGCCTTCACCGCCACCCAGATCGGCTTCCTGGCCACCTCGGCCGTTGGCGCTCTGAGCTCGACCGTGCTGCAGGCCTGGGACACCACCCAGATCGGTGCCCTGACGGCGAAGCAGCTCGGCGGCCTCACCACCACGGCGGTCGACAACTTCTCGACCACCCAGCTCACGGATCTGACGAGCACGCAGGCGCAGGGTCTCACGACATCGCAGCTCAACGGGCTGTCGACCACCAGCCTCAACGCGCTGGACGTCACCGACCTGTCGGTGACGCAGATCAAGGGACTGAGCACCACGGCGCTCGGCAACCTGACCGACACCCAGGCCGCGGCCCTGACCGCGACCGCGATCGGAGCGCTGGCAGCCACGGGCATCGAGGCGTTGAGCTCCACCGACGTGCAGGCCTGGAACACCACGCAGCTGGCGGCCTTGACCTCCAAGCAGCTGTCCGGCCTCACCACCACGGCGATCGACGAGTTCTCGACCACCCAGATCACGGATCTGACGAGCACGCAGGTGCAGGGCCTGACCACGACCCAGCTCAACGCGTTCTCCACCACCAGCCTCACCGCCCTCGACATCACCGACCTGTCGACGGCGCAGGTGAAGGGGCTCACCTCCACCGCCATGGGTAACCTCACGGATACTCAGGCCGGTGCGTTCACGGCGACCCAGATCGGCGCCATGACGGGGACGGGCCTCGGCGGGCTCAGCTCCACTGTGCTGCAGGGTTGGAGCACCACGCAGCTCGGCGCACTGACCTCCCTGCAGCTGGGCGGCCTCACCACCACCTCGGTCGACAAGTTCTCCACCACCCAGCTCACCGACCTGACGAGCACCCAGGTGCGTGGCTTCACCTCGACACAGGTAAACGCTCTGTCGACGACCAGCCTCAACGCTCTCGACGTGACCGACTTGTCGACCCAGCAGGTGGCCGGCCTGACCTCCACGGCGGTGACCAACCTGACCACCACCCAGGTCGGCGCGTTCACTGGGGCCCAGATCGGTGCCCTGACGAGCACGGGTCTCGGTGCGTTCACCACCACCGAGCTCGGCGACCTGACCGCGACGCAGGCACTGGCCCTGACGGCGAACCAGCTGGCCAATCTGACAACGACCAACTTCTCGGCGCTGTCGGAGACGACCGGTATCCCGGGCCTGAGCACCACGGCCATCAGCGGCATCACGTCTGGCCAGATCGCGGCGCTCACCTCCACCCAGGGCAACGCCTTCGTCACCACTCAGATCGAGGTGATGTCGGCGACCCAGATCAACGCCCTGATCACCGTCGTGAACTCGTAAATCGCCTAGTTGCACACTCAAGCGGCCGGCGGGCATTGCTCGCCGGCCGCTTCGCTTTTGCCGCCCTCGCCGCGCCGCAACTTCGCCTCGCGCCGCGGGGCTTGCCCGGGGCCTGTCGCACCCATTCCGCGGCGTCTGAGTTCGATTGACACCCAACCGTCGAATCGCCTGTAAAAAGCGTGGACAAGTGCGCTCGTGCAGCTTGACGAAACGGGTGGGGGCCCTCGTGCAGCAATCGACGATCCTTGAACTATTCTCCGATGCCGAAAGGCTCAATCGCCTGGAAGAGCCGCAGAAGGTCGCCGACCTCTACAAGAGCTGGATAGCTGCCAACTCCACCAGCCCGCTCCTGCATGCGGCCTACTTCAACTACGGGGTGACGCTCTCCAAGATCGGCGACCGCGCCGGTGCCATCAACGTCTTCCGCGAGTGCATCAGGCTCAAGCCCGACTTCTACCCGCCCTACATCAATCTCGGCCGGCAGCTGGAAGACGCGGGCCAGCCCGGTTTCGCCGTGGGGCAGTGGATGGAGCTGGTGAAAGGCCTCTCGGCCGTCAACGGCGACGCCGTCAAGCACAAGCTCATTACCCTGCAGCAACTGGGCCGTGTGCTGGAGAACGCCTACAACGACGGCCCCGCCGAGGATGCGCTGAAGCAATCCCTCGAAATCAACCCGGCGCAGCCGGAAGTCATCCAGCACTACGTCGCCCTGCGCCAACGCCAGTGCAAATGGCCGGTGATCGAGGGCACCGAGCACATCGAAGCCAAAGTGCTGATGGCCGGCATCTCGCCCCTGTCGCTCGCCAACTACGCCGACGACCCTGTGTTCCAGCTGGCGCGCGCCACCAACTACAGCCGCCACCTGCTCGGCACGCCGAGCATACGCCCGCGGCACTTCTCCCCGCCAGCGCTCGGCCGCAACACGGCCAAGCTGCGCATTGGCTACGTCTCTTCCGACCTGCGCGAGCACGCCGTCGGCTTCGCCCTCACCGACCTGTTCGAGACGCACGACAAGGACAGCTTCGAGATCTACGCCTACTACTGCGGCATCAACCGCACCGACTCGACGCAGGCCAGGATCAAGCGCAGCGTCGATGCCTGGTTCGAGATCAACGGCTTGAGCGACCAGCAGGCCGCGGCCAAGATCGAAGAGGACAAAATAGACATCCTCATCGATCTCAACGGCTTCACCCGCGATGCCCGCGCCAAGGTGTTCGGCTTCCGCCCTGCGCCCATCATCGCCAATTGGTTCGGCTTCCCGGGCACCATGGGCAGCCCCTGCCACCACTACCTGATCGCCGATGAGCGCATCATCCCCGAAGGCTACGAGCGCTACTACTCGGAGAAGGTGGTGCGGCTGCCCTGCTATCAGCCCAACGATCGCAAGCGCGTGGTCGCGCCCCGCCCCGGTCGCAGGGACGAGAACCTGCCCGAGACCGCGCTAATCTATTGCTGCCTCAACGGCATGCAGAAGATCACCCAGCCCGTCTTCAAGAGCTGGATGACCATCCTGTCCAACGTGCCGGGAAGCTTCCTGTGGCTGCTGTCTGGCACCGGCGATGCCAACGCCCGTCTCATCAAGGCCGCCGAGCAGTGCGGCATTCCTGCGTATAGACTGATCTTCGCCGAGAAGCGGCCCAATCCGCAGCACCTGGCCCGCTTCGCGCTGGCGGATCTGTTCCTCGACACATTCCCTTACGGCGCCCACACCACAGCCGCCAACTCCATGTGGATGGGCGTGCCGATCCTCACCGTACCGGGCCGCAGCTTCGCCTCGCGGGTGTGCGCCAGTCTGGTGCACGCCGCCGGCATGGACGATCTCGTCTGCCCGACCGCCGACGTCTACGTGACGCGCGCCATCGAGCTTGGCCGCAACCCGGAGAAGCTGACCGCCGCCAAGCAGAAGCTGGCGGCCAACCGCGACACTTGCCTGCTGTTCGACACGCCGAAGCTCGCGCGCTCGCTGGAGGACCTCTACCGCCAGATGTGGGCCGACTTCGAAGCCGGGAATTTGCCTAAGCCGGAGCTGACGAACCTCGACGTCTACCACAGCGTCGGCACCGAGCTGGCGCTGGAAGGCGTCGGCTCACTCACCGACGAGGCCTACGCCAAGCGCTACGAGGATCGGCTCGACCTGTGGCATTCCAACTACCCGATGTCGCCCGATCGGCGCATGTGGCCCGGGGCGGTATGAGGTGGCGCCTGGTCTACGGTAATCTCCGGCGTTTACAGACAGCTCATCCTCGGGACAACTGTTCAGCCCGAGGATGATACCGGTGTGCCGACCGCCCCGCCCCAGCTTGCGCGCCCGGTCAATCGTTGCTGTAGACTTTCCTTTTCTTGTTCGCCAGATAGTGATCGCACGGCACGATGCTCGGAGCCTGCGTCATTGCCCAACATGACTTCTTGTTTGGTTTCTTTTGCTCCTTGGTTTGATTTGGCGGGCGCCGCGGCCGCATCTGCCTTGGGGGCATCTGGTCCAGCCTTGGCCACGCACCGCCCACCGGTCTCGGCTTCACCAGGACCGCACCGCAGAGGGCAGACGCGACCCTTCCGTTGAATTACGGCGCTCAACGCGCCATCTGACGGCTCCTCGGATGGGATTGCGGTCTTCGTCGCCCGGGCAAATTCGCCGAGCGCTTGTCGCGACTTCGCACCCCACGATCCATTGACAGGGCCGGGGTCACATCCAACACGCTTGAGCTCTGTCTGAATGGCGAGTGCCAGCTCCGCCGGGCTCTTTGCCGGTGGGTCTGATGCTGGGTTCGCCTTTGACGCTGGCGGCGGTGTTGCGGCCGCCACCTTCTGGGCGGCCTCGGCTTCTGCACGCTTTCTCGCAGCCTCGACCTCAACGCGCTTGCGCTCCTCCTCCTTTTGCAGCAGGGCGAGACGCTGAGCCTCGGCCTCCGCTTTCGCCCGCGCCTCCTCGTCGGCCTTTCTCTTAGCCTCAGCCAACCGCTTGGCTGCCTCCTCCGCTTCTGCACGCTTCCTTGCAGCATCGGCCTCGGCGCGCTTCCGCTCCTCCTCCTTCTCCCGAAGCAAGGCCAGACGCTGCGCTTCGGCGCCCGCCTTTGCCTGTGCCTCCTCGTCGGCCTTCCTCTTGGCAGCCTCTGCGAGTTGCTTAGCTGCCTCTGCGGCTTCTGCGCGCTTTCTTGCAGCCTCGGCTTCCGCGCGCTTGCGCTCCTCGTCCTTCTGCAGCAGCGCGAGACGCTGAGCCTCGGCCTCTGCTTTCGCCCGCGCGTCCTCGTCGGCCTTCTTCTTGGCAACATCGGCCAGCTGCTTGTTCGCCGAAGCCTGCTTCAGCTCATCCATGCGGGCCGCAATGCAGTCTCCCGCAGGCGTCCCCTTGTGCTGGTTCGCCAGCACGCCGAGCATGGACAGGCTCGACATGCCTTCCACCTCCCGGCAAACGCGCGCTGCGTCGGCGGCAGCCGAGTAACTCGGAGCCAGCGCGGCAACGGGGGGAGGGGGCGACGATCCGAAATAGAACCGACCCATCAGTGCTGAATGCTCCCACGGCACCTGTTTGCCCTGAGTGGTCTTCACCACATCGGTGCGCACGGCTATGAGGATTGCGCTCAGGTCGTCGTTTGCGTTCGCCAACTGCCGCAGCAGCGCGGCCGCGAACGGCGAGTTGCGGCCGGTTCCGTCGAGCGCCACGTTGCCGGGCTGAGTGGAGAAGCTGATCAGCGTGCCGATCCCCGACTCCACCGCGGCTAGCCCGCGCCCGATCTCCGCAGAGCGGGCACCCATCGAGCGCGCCAGGTTGCGGGCCAGGGGATTGTCGCGGCAAGCATCGAGGAAGAGGATATTCGTGCTGGTCTGACGCTCCATGATGCGATGGATGACATCGACCCGCACCATTTCCAGATCGAGCGCCGCCGCCTCTTCGGCCTTGGCGTCGACGGGAACGAGGTAGTTCTGGCCCGACACCTGGAGGCCGTGCCCGGCGTAGAAGAACACGCCGGCTTCGGTTCCCTTCAGGGCCGCCGCGAAGTCGCGCACCCGGCGATCGAAGGCGGCCTTGTCGAGATCGAGCCCGTCGATCACCTGAAAGCCAAGCTTGCCGAGCGCGGCGATCATGTCGCCCGCGTCGTTCTTCGGGTTGGTGAGCTTGCCAGTGTGCTGATAGGCGCCGTTCCCAATCACCAGCGCCACGCGCTTCTGGGCCTCGGCACCCGAAGCCAGCAGCATCAATACCAGCAAAGCAAATGCCGTCCGCAACATGGCCGCCCACCCGGCATAGGAACGGAATCAGTATAACGCGAGCTTGGGCCGCAGCAAGGCACCCAGGGCGCCCGGGCCACTAAGCCGCCACCACCACGTCGCCGATCTGCACGTTGCCGTCCGCCAGCTCGCGCGGATTGAGCTGCAGCGCGTCCGCCCGCTCCGAGATGCCGGGATGCGTCTCGAACAGCTCGTTGTCGCGCGGCCGGAAGATCTTGAACGGCCGCCAGCCGGTGGCGATGTGGTGGATGCGCGCCAGCCCGACCACCAGGGCCGCCCGACCATCCCAACCGGCGAGCTTCACGGCACCCACGTCGGCCAGATACTCGCGAGTCCTGGAATGCGCCGCCGCCAGCAGCTTGTAGAGCACGTGCGTGGCCGACAGCACCACCCAGGCCACGAACAGGAACACGGCCTCGCGCCAGCCGTAGGCGAAGAGATCGTAGAACATCGATGTCAGCAACGCCCACTTCTGGATGGCGATGGCGCTGTTGCCGGCGCCGATCAGCACCGCCGGGACCACATCGAGGTGCTTCAGGTGGCTGATCTCGTGCGCGCTGACGTAGGTCGTCTCCTGCTCGGTCAGGGTCTCCACGATGTTGCCGATGATGATCACCTTCGGCCCTGACAGGAAGCTTTGCGTCGCCGCCGCGTTGAGGATGCGCCCCATGCCCCCCGTGCCTCGCAGAATGATCAGCGTCGGCGGCCTGACGCCCGCCTGCTCGGCGAGGCTTCTCAAGCGTGCCTGATACTCCGGATACTCGTCGGGCTTGGCCTTGTAGCGCCACAGCATCATGAAGCCGCCCACCTCCAGCGTGCCCCAGGCAATCAGCAGCGACCACCACCCGTAGGAATAGTAGCTGCCGAGCGCGCGCTCCTCGTACGCGCCCGGGACGAAGCCGGTGCCGAACAGCACGTCTTCGGCCACGCGCACGAGCGCAGGCTGGTACCAGAACAGCGCCACCATCGCCGCCAGGCAGAGCCAGCTCAACAACACCTGCTGCGCCACGTGCCAGCGCAATTGCGGAACCGATGACCACAGCATGTGCCCTCTCCCTGAACGCCGTATTCGCAGGCTTAGCATGCCATTGTGGCAGCGCACGTCTGCCGATCGAACACCTAGTGCGCTGCAATCGTGAGAACTTCCGCGGCAGCCCTGGAATTGTCAGGCTACTGCGCGCTTTCCCTGACGACTTCGCGTGCGCCGCCTTTCGCCAGACGGCATTGACAGACCAGGAAATCTCGCGCTGACTTGTCGAGCAACGAATTTGAAGAGGGGAGGCGTGAGGCGCGATCCGGGTACGTTTTGCGTGGTGTTCGGATCCTCGAGCTTCCCCGGCATGTGTTGCGACAATTTGGTGACGACTGAGCCCAGATGGCGCCAGTCTTTGACAAGACTGTTGTCATCGTTCTGCAAGGTGCCGGGCGCATAGGTGCAAAAGCGAATGTGAGTCGAGCGTCCCACCAAACCCACGCTTGACGCCCTTTATCATGCGAACTCCCGACCTCACGCGGTCCATTCCATCGCAGTCCGGTGCACTGGCGTGGCGCGCCCCGTCGGCAACCCAGATTCTCAGATGGGCGCTGCCCTCGCTGCATCGTCTCGGCGATCGCCTGTTGTTGCGCGCGCTCGCATTGTTCGCCACTCGGCACATCGTGGCAATCCACGGGCTCGAGCACATTCGTCCGGCGTCGGACCCGTTCATCCTCGTCGCTAACCACAGCACGCGGCGCGAGGCGATCCTTGTGCCGGCCCTGCTCTTCCTGCATCGGGGCGGGCGCATCGTGCACTTTATCGCCGACTGGAATTTCCAGCTGATCCCGGGCGTGGGCTTCATCTACTCTCGCGCCGAGGTCGTCACGGTAACCCGCAAGTCCGCGCGGCCGAGGTTCCTCAACGCGCTGAAGCCCCTCTATGGACAGCGCAGCTCGACCATCGAGCGGGCCCGGGCGCTGCTCGCCGCCGGCCGCTCTATCGGCGCCTTCCCGGAGGGCAGCGTCAATCGCCACGCCACCCAGCTGCTGCGCGGGCGCCGCGGCGCCGCGCGTCTCTCCCTCGAGATGGGCATTCCCATCATCCCGCTCGGCATCCGCTTTCCCGGCGTCGACCCGGCGCAGCCGGTCCCGAGAAAGGCCCCAATGGAGCTGCACATCGGCGCACCGCTGCGGCCGCCAGGTGCTGCCGGCGAGGTCGCGACAACGAACGAGGTTAGCGCATGGCACTCCGTGATCATGACGGAGATCGCGCAGCTCTCGGGCAGGACATGGCAGGGAGCCGCCAAGGAGGCCGACCCATGATAGAGGATACCCGCGTCCAGGCCGAACGCATCCGCGACGAGGCGGGCCGCGCCGCCGCTCTGAGCGTGCTGGGCGCCACGTACCAGACCGAGAAGGGCTGGATCATCGACCCGGCGCACCAGTTTCCCTCCTCCGACCTGCAGCGACACGACATCGCCTGGTTTCTGGTGCGCCTGCAGGGAGAGCCGGTGGGCGTCCTGCGCACTCTCTACGATCCGCCGCTCCTCCAGTATGCCAAGTACGGCCTCAAACTCATCGATCAGCGCATCGACATCGAGGCCTTCCTCGAGCAGCACCGCATCGCCGAGGTGGGGCGCTTTGCCATTGTCGCCGGGCATCGCAGCAACGTGCTGCCCGCCGCGGCCCTGATGCGTGCCGCCACCCAGGAAGTGGTGGCGCGGGACTATACGCACCTCGTTACCGACGTGTTCGAGGACGATCCCCACAGCCCGCTGGGGTTCCACACGCGCGTCATGGGCTTCCTGCCGGTCGCCACCCACGACCACGGCGAGCTCAACTGCAAGAGCCGGCGCATCACCCTCCTGCTCGATCTCAAGTCGACCTATCGGCGGCTCAGGGCCCGCGGCAACTGGGTCTACCGCTACCTCACCGCGCGCTGGCCCGACGCCCTGCATCGGCGCCTGGCGGCCTGAGCGCGAACGCGCCTGCTTCTAGTGGCAGGCAGCCGGCTGCCCGCCCGCGTGCAGGGTCGGCCGGGCGCGATCGCCCTCGAGGAGACAGCCCAGCTCAACCAGGCTCGCTCGCACGGCCGCGTCGAGCGGCGTGTGCGGCTCGGCACCCAAGAACGCGACGAGCTTGGCGTTGTCCAGCCGTATCGGGCGCTGCCAGACATAGCGCAGCTCCAGCATCTCCCGGAATACGGTGACGAACGGGCTGAGCGCGTAGGCCAACAGCCACGGAAAAAGACGGATCGGCCGCTGGGGCTCGCCCACCACTCGCTGGATGGCTCGGGCGAAGGCGAAACCCGGCTCCAGCCAATGCCCGCCGAAGTGGAACACATCGAAGTCGGCCAGCTCCGCCTCTCGCTCGATCAGCTGGACAATGGTCGCCGCCAGGTCGGGCAGATACGCAAAGCCGTGACCAACATCGGGGCGACCCGGATACATGATGGAGCGAACCGGCCGGCCCGGAGTGATCATACCCTGCGTGAACCAGCTGTTGCCGGCGCGGGGGCCGAAGAAATCGCCGGCGCGGACAATGAGCGTGCGCACGCCCTCACGACTGGCGGCCTCGAGCCGCCGCTCCATCTCGACCCGGATCTTGCCCTTACGCGTCAGCGGGTTTTGCGATGAGCGCTCGCTCAGCAGCGGAAACGCGTCCGGTCCATAGTTGTAGATCGTGCCAGGGAAAACGATGCGGGCGCCGGATACCTTGGCTGCTGCGATGGTGCTGTCCAGCATGGGCAGCGCGAGCCCGCGCCAGTTGCGGTAGCCCGGCGGATTGACGCCGTGCACGATGATATCGGCCCCCTTGGCAGCAGCGACAACGTCCTGGCGCCGCATGGCATCGCCTCTTACCCATTCGATGGCGCCCAGCTGGCTCGCCTTGCGCGCCGCACGCTCGGGCTCGCGATGCAGGCTCACAACGCGCCAGCCGCGCTGCAACAGGGCCAGGGCCACCTCGCCGCCGACGCCGCCCGTGGCCCCCAGCACCAGGGCCGTTCGCTTGTTGGTCATCGCTGCTCTCCATGTTCGCGTTTATGTTCGCGTTTCGATGCCTGCCAATCTGGGGTCCTCGCGCGATCAAGGAAATTGTGGAAGCGCTAATACCTGCTATACATTTGTGTATGGCCAGAACTGTCGAACCCGGCTGGGAGCTCTACCGCTCCTTTCTCGCCGCGCTGCGCGCCGGCAGCCTTTCAGGCGCCGCCCGCGCGCTCAAGCTGACGCAGCCGACCATCGGCCGCCACATCGACGAGCTCGAGGCCGCGCTCGGCACAGCCCTCTTCACCCGCTCGCAGCACGGATTGCAGCCGACCGATGCGGCGATCGAGCTCGCACCCTATGCCGAGGCAATGGCCTCCTCGGCAGCCGCGCTCAGGCGGGCGGCCTCCGGAAGCGCACAGGAGATACGCGGCGCGGTGCGGCTCAGCGCCAGCGAGGTGATCGGCGTCGAAGTACTGCCGCCCATGCTGGCGAGCCTGCGCGAGAAGCACCCGGGGCTCGCGCTCGAGCTGGTAGTCTCCAATCAGGTGCGCGACATCCTGCGCAGAGACGTCGACCTCGCGGTGAGAAACGTGCGCCCTACGCAGACCGGCCTCGTCGCCAGGAAGATCGGCAACGTCACGCTCGGCCTGCATGCCCACCGCCTCTACCTCGAGACCCACGGCACTCCCCGCAGCCTCGAAGCGCTCGAGGACCGCGCGCTGATCGGCTTCGACCAGGAAACGCCGAGCATCCGTTCGCTGCAGGCCAAAGGCCTGCGCTTCTCACGCGACATGTTCGCGCTCCGCACCGACAACGATCTCGCGCATCTCGCCGCAATACGCGCCGGCTACGGCATCGGCGTCTGCCAGGTGCCCATCGCCCGGCGCGACGTCAATCTCGTACGGCTGATGCCCAGGCACTTCGCCTTGAACCTCGAGATCTGGCTGGTGACACACGAGAACCTGCGGGCGAGCCCGCGCATGCGGGCCGTCTTCGACCACCTCGGGGCCGCGCTCTCGGCCTATGTCAATGGAGTGCAGCGCGGCGGTTGAGCGGCTGGCGCTACCCTCCTCGCTGCGTCAATCGGTGCCCCTGCGCCGCCAGATGCGCCGGAAGGCGGCCCACTTCGCGCGCATGCGTAGTTCCCTTCTATGACGCCGGCATGAACGGCGAGTTGCTCGCGCCGCGCCAGCGCTCGACGCTGGCGTCAACCGTGGCCAACGCCGTCATGTTGACGATTCGGCGTACGCTAACACCGGGCTCCAGGATGTGCACGGGTTTGGCTGCGCCGAGCAATATGGGCCCGATGGTGATGCCGTTGCCGGCTGCAATCTTGAGAAGGTTGTAGGCGATATTGGCGGCATCCACGCCTGGCATGATCAGCAGGTTGGCCTCGGTCGTGAGCCGCGAGCCGGGGAAAATGCCATCGAGCACCGTCTTGGAAAGTGCAGCGTCGCCCTGCATCTCGCCCTCGACGGCGAGGTCGGGATCGTGCTCCAGCAAAATCGCCCGCGCCTCCCGCATCACCTGTGCTTCAGGCGCATCCGAGCTGCCGAAGCTCGAATGCGACAGCAGGGCTGCAGCCGGTGTCACGCCGAAACGGCGCACCTCCTCGGCAGCGAGCAGGGTCATCTCGGCGATCTCGATCGCCGTCGGATGACGATTGACGTAGGTATCGCAAATGAAGAGCTGGCGGTCGGGCAGCATCAGCATGTTCATGGCCGCCAAGGTCAGCACGCCCGGCCGCTTTCCGATCACCTCGCGCACATTGTGCAGATGCTCGTGGAACGTGCCGACCGTGCCGCACAGCATGGCGTCGACGTCGCCGCGCCGGAGCAGCATGGCGGCGATCAACGAGGCGCGGCTTCGCATTGCCTCCTTGGCAATGGCCTGGGTGACACCGCGGCGGCGTCCGAGCTCATAGTACTCGGCCACCACGCTCGGGTAGCGCGGGTCGCTCAGGATGTTGACCACCTCGCAGGTCTCGCCGACCTTCAGCCTGAGCCCCAGCGTCTCGATACGCCGTGCGATCACATCGGCCCGCCCGAGCAGGACCGGAAAGGCGATGCCCTCGTCGACCACCACCTGTACGGCGCGCAGCACGCGTTCGTCCTCGCCCTCTGCGTAGATGACGCGCTTGGGCGCCGCCTTGGCCGCCTGGAACACCGGCTGCATGCTGGTGCCCGAGTGGTAGACGAAGCGCTCCAGCCGCTGGCGATAGGCGTCGAGATTGTCGAGTGGCCGCGTGGCGACGCCGCTGTCGATCGCGGCCTGCGCCACCGCCGGGGCGATGCGGCAAATGAGGCGCGGATCGAACGGCTTGGGAATGAGGTAGGTGGAGCCGAAACGCGGAGCCTCGCCCCCATAGGCGCTGGCCACGACATCGGAGGCCTCCGCCCGCGCCAGCTCGGCGATGGCGCGCACGGCAGCAAGCTTCATCGCCTCGTTGATCTCAGTCGCCCCGACATCGAGCGCTCCGCGGAAGATGAAGGGAAAGCACAGCACGTTGTTGACCTGGTTGGGGTAGTCGGAGCGCCCGGTGCATAGGATGGCATCGGGCCGCGCCTGCTGCGCCAGCTCGGGCCTGATCTCGGGCTCGGGGTTGGCAAGGGCCAGGATCAGCGGTTTCTCGGCCATACCCGCTATCATCTCAGGTCTCAGCACGCCGCCGGCGGAAAGCCCGAGGAAGATGTCGGCACCCGGCAGGATCTCCGCCAAGGTGCGCGCCTGAGTGTCCCGGGCATAGCGTGCCTTCTCGGGGTCCATCTCCTCCGTACGGCCCTTGTAGACCACGCCCTTGATGTCGCTGACGGTGATGTTGTCCCGCGACATTCCCAGAGAAACGAGCAGGTCGAGGCACGCCAGCGCCGCCGCCCCCGCGCCCGACACGGCCACCTTCACCTTGACGATATCCTTGCCGACCAGCTTCAGGCCATTGAGGATGGCCGCCGAGACGATGATGGCGGTGCCGTGCTGGTCGTCGTGGAAGACGGGAATCTTCATGCGCTCGCGCAGCCGCCGCTCGACGATGAAGCACTCCGGCGCCTTGATGTCCTCCAGGTTGATGCCGCCGAAGGTCGGCTCCAGCGCCGCCACCACCTCCACGATCCTGTCGGGATCGGTGGCATCGATCTCGATGTCGAACACGTCGATGCCGGCGAACTTCTTGAACAGGCAGCCCTTGCCCTCCATCACCGGCTTGCTGGCGAGCGGCCCGATGTTGCCGAGCCCCAGCACGGCGGTGCCATTGCTGATGACGGCCACCAGATTGGCGCGGCTCGTCAGGCTCGCGGCGGCCTGCGGGTCCTCCTTGATGGCCAGGCACGCGTAGGCCACCCCCGGCGAATAGGCGAGCGAGAGGTCGTGCTGGTTGGTGAGGCCCTTGGTGGCGACGACGGAGATCTTCCCGGCCGTCGGGGCGCGGTGATAGTCGAGCGCGGCCTCGCGCAGGGCTCCTTCGTCCATCGGTCGTGTCTCCCAGGGCGCGGCTTCGTCGCTGCCTACCAGCAGCGTTTGCAGGTTTGATGATCCTCCTCAGCCGGCATGGCAAGCCGGCTCGTGCCAAAGCCTCCCCTTTCCCGCGGCATGTGGCGGTCGCGGCAGCGGCGGCCGGATCAGCCGGCGCTATGGGAGCTATGGATCAACCCGGCCGCTGCGCCTGCCGCATCATCTACCGCTGACGCAGCCGGTAGCTGGGATTGCCGAAGTGCTGATAGTTGGCCCAGTCGCGGCCACTCTGGATCTGCTTGCGTGCGTTGCGCAGCGCCAGCCCGAGCGGCTCCCCATCGAGCAGACCGGTGTAGAACTGCATCGCCAGCTGCCCTGCTGCGGCGTCCCCGACTGGCCAGTAGGTGCCGATGAAATTGCTGACGCCGCCGAGAAGCACTATCTCGGCCAAGCTGACGTTGTGCGCCAAGTCCTCGAACAGGACTTGGCGGATCGTGTTGGGCGCGACTTCAGATGCATCGCCCGAGCCGCCGCGTCGCAAGCGCGCCGACTCGCAACCGTTGAGGAAAACGAGCTGCGGTGCGGCTACCAGCTGCGCAACGTCGCTAGCCACCAGCATGCCATCGCTCAACAGCACGCCGCTCTTGTCCGGAGAATCAGTGGCGAAGGCGGCATGGCCCGCATAGTGCAGAATGTCGTACTCACCGGTCGACAACCTTCCAAGGATGTTGGCCTTGGTTGCATCTTTCTGGAGCAGAACGTCCACCGCGCACTGCTTCTTCTCGAACAAGGCCTGCAGCTGTTGGCCTTCGTGCACAGCCGCCGGGAGGTTGGAGGACGGATCGACCACGAGCAGGACACGAAGCGACGCATTGGGGGGAAGATTGGATCGCGCCCTGACGGCAGGGCTCGATGCCAAGAACCGTCTGCTGAGACCCGCCTCGATTGCTGGACAGCGGTTGCCGAAATGGAGCACTTCCCACGGAACCAGCGAGCCGCCCCTGTCGTGAATTACGACTACGGACTGGTCGGGCTTGTCCTCGAGATGCCGTGCAAGCAGCTCTTGTGTCTCCAGAGGCACGTAGCACTCGAGCAGCGCCGCACTTATGCCGTGGTCTATTCGGGTCGCGCCGGCGAGCTTCGAGCCGGCGAGCTCGGTGTCGCGCTTCGTGACCGTTCGGGTGTGCGTCTCGATGGTCGGACCGTAGCTGGCTGTCAGCACGGAATAGTCGAGCACCGAAACGTCGCGTCCGCCGTCGCGCGTCCTCACCTGCAAGTAGATCGGATCTATCTGCTCTTCCACCACCACCGGCTGCGGTGCGGCCATCTTGGAATTGTTGCCGACTTCCGCCCGGCGAACGGTGACCTCGACCCCCTTGTCTGTGAAGAATCCCCGGTCGGAGAGCGTGCCCAGATGGGCGACAATCTTGCCATACCGTACCTCATCGAACTCGCAGAACTGGACCATCTGGAATTCGAGCCCCGGATCGCTGCGCGCCAGTCCGCGCAGAAACCCGGACAGGAAGCTTTCGATCGATTGCTCCGGCGAAAGCCCGGCGTTGGAGCCGAGCGGCACCACCGTGAAGGATGTGAGCCTGGCGGCACAAACCACCCGCGCTAGGTTTTCGGCAACGATCTCGAGCACGCGCGGGCCGAAGCTGTCGATCGGCCCCAACCCCGCAAAGATGACCATATCGGCGAGGAGACGCTGGCGCGGGGTCGGGAGAATCGAAACCTCTCCCAGTCCAGACCCCAGCATGCCGTCCTGGACCAGACGCATCAGCGTCCCGCCGAGCATGCTATCGACGTAGCGCGTTGCGCCCGTCGGATTGATGTTGTCGAACACGCCGAGCACGTAGGCCGGCGTGGCAATGTTGACGAGGTTGCCGCGCACCAGCCGCAGGTCGAGGTGGCGCTGGTGATCGGCGTTCGAAGATCCTGGCATGGTGCTGGCCTTGAAATTGCTTGGTGCTTGATCTAGCGAAATTGTTGACGGCGCCTGTGTCGGCGATTCGGGACCGCCACAGCGCTCGCTGCCGCGGGAGGGGCAACGCTAACAGCCTCCCCGCGTAGCGAGCAATCGCACACTCCGCCTTCGGCCGATTTTCTGATCCGGCACTGTCTCGCCCCTGCACCACCTGCCCCGGCGGAGACGATGGTGAGCCCGGTCCTAGACTACGCTAGTGCACGCCGAGATGCTGCATCACGATCGCGTCGTTCGCCTTCAGCTCCGCCGCCGACCCGGCAAACACCACGCTCCCCGAATTGAGGATGGTGACGTCGTCGGCCAGCTCCAGCGTCAGCTTGATGTTCTGTTCCACCAGCACGATCGACAGCCCCTCGCCCTTGAGCCTGGCAATGGTGCGGCCCACGTCGGCGACGATTTGTGGTGCCAGGCCTTCGGAAGGCTCGTCCATCAGCAGCACCCGCGGATTGGCCATCAGTGCGCGGCCGATGGCCAGCATCTGCTGCTCGCCGCCCGACAGCAGGCTCGCCAACTGATTGCGCCGCTCCTGCAGGCGAGGAAACATCGCAAACACCGTCTCCACGGTCCAGAATGCCTTGCGATCCCCGGGTCTGCGGGCTGCCACCGCCAGGTTCTCGCGCACCGTCAGGCTGCGAAACACGCGCCGCCCTTGCGGCACGAGCGCCACGCCGTGCGCCGCAACCCGCTCGGGGGCAAGCCTGGTGACGTCGGCCCCGAACACCTCGACGGTGCCCGAGCGCGGCGGCAACAAGCCGACGGTCACGTTCATGCAGGTCGACTTGCCGGCGCCGTTGCGGCCGATCAGCCCCAGCAGGCGCCCCTCGCTTACCGCAAACGACACCTTCTGCAGCACATGGCCGTCGCCGTAGAAGGCGTCGATCTCGGTCAGGCTGAGCGCGCTAGGCGCCAAGATACACCTCCCGAGTGCGGGGATCGGCCACCACTTCGGCCCGCGTTCCTTCCACGATCACCTCGCCGAAGTGTAGCAGCGTGATGCGGTCGGCGAAATCGAGCGCCACGTCCATGTTGTGCTCGATCATCACCACTGTCACCTCGCGCGGGATGGCATGCAGCAGCTTCTGCACGTCGCGCCGCTCGTCGATCGAGAGGCCCGCGAAAGGCTCGTCCAGGAGCAGCACCTTGGGGGTCTGCGCCAAGGCCATGGCAATCTCCACGCGGCGTCGCTCGCCGTAGGAGGTTTGCGCCAGGGGCCGGTCGGCGATGTGGTCGAGGCCTACTCTGCCGATGGCCGCGCGTGCGCGCCGGGTGAGGTCCTGCTCGCGATCCAGACTGACAAACGCGTTCCAGCGCAGCGGCGACAAGCCCAGCAGCGCCAGCGTGACGTTGCGCAGAATAGTGTCGCGGGGGAACAGGGTGATGATCTGGTAGGTGCGTGCCAGCCCGAGGTGCGCGCGATTGCGGCACGGCGTGTAGGTAATGTCGCGATCGAAGAGCGCGATCGAGCCGCTGTCGGGCCGGAGCTCGCCGGTGATCAGGTTGAACAGCGTGGTCTTGCCGGCGCCGTTGGGGCCGATGATCAATCGCCGCTCGCCCGGCTCCACGGTCAGGTTGACGTTGGCCGTGACGCGCAGGCCGCCGAACGACTTGCAGAGCGTCTTGACGGCGAGCGCGGTCATGGCCTGGGCTCGCTTGCCGGTCGCCGGGCCCACCCGTTCAACCTCGGCGCCAGCCACCCACGGGCTGCACCCCAAAGCCGCACGGACCCGGGCACCAGGCCCTCGGGCATGAAGCTGATGATGAGGATGAAGATCACACCCAGCACGAGATTCCAGCGCTCGACGTACGCGCTGACGACGTTCTTCATGACGACGACAATGGCCGCGCCGATGATCGGCCCGAGCAACGTTCCGCTGCCGCCCGAGATCACCATCAGCAGCGCTTCCGCCGAAGTCGTCAGCGCGCCCACCTGCGGGCTGATGAATTGGTTGTAGTAGACGAACAGCAGCCCGGCGGCGCCCGACCAGAAGCCCGAGAACACGATGGCCAGATAGCGTATCAGCCACACATTGTAGCCGAGCGCCGTCATGCGGCGGGCCTGGTCACGCGTGCCGACCAGGCTCACTCCGAACGGCGAGCGCACGAAGACCGACATGGCGACAACCGCCAGCACGAACACGCACAGGGTAGCGTAGTAGAACGCCGGCGCGCTGCTCAGGCTCAATCCGAACGGCGCCGGCCGCGTCGCCACATTGATGCCGTTGTCCCCGTTGGTGAGGCTCGCCCAGCGGTAGGCGATGCCCCACAGGATCTGTCCGAAGGCCAGCGTGATCATCAGGAAGCCGATGCCGGTGGCGCGCAGCGCGAGCACGGCGAACAGTTTCGAGGTCGCGATGGTTGTGGCAAGCGCTGTGGCACAGGCGACAAAATGGCCGTGGCCGGCCGCAAGCATGTATGCGCCCGTGTACCCGGCCATGGCGAACAACCCCGCATGCCCAAGGGACGTGAGGCCCGCGTAACCCACCAGCACGTTCAGCGCCAGGGCGAGCACCGCCCACAGCAGGATCTGACTGGCGATATTGATGTAGTAGGTGTTGCCCGCCCAGAGCGGCAGAGTGATGAGGGCGACAGCCGAGAGTATGATCAAGGCGCGCCGAGGACTGGTCCAGCTCACGATACCGGCCTGCCGAATAGCCCCTGCGGCCGCAGCACGAGAATGAGCAGCATCGGCAGGAAGAGAATGACGTAGGCGAGGTCGGGCAGCAGCGCCTGTCCGAAATTGTAGAGGAAGCCGATCAGGAAGCTCCCCACCAGCGCGCCCAGCAGGCTGCCGGTGCCGCCCAGGATCACCACGATCAGCGCCAGCGGCAGCATTTCGAAATCCAGACCGGGATAGACCGAGAGATACGGCGCGCCCATCACACCGCCGAATGCGGCCAGCGCCGCGCCGAGCGCGAACACCAGGGTGAACAGCTGCGATACCTTGATGCCGACCACGCGCGCGATCGGCGCGTCGTCGACGCCGGCGCGAATCATGGCGCCGAGCCGGGTCCAATCCACCATCAGCCACAGCGCGACGGCGATGACCACCGCCACCAGCACGATCACGAGCCGGTAAATCGGAAAATACAGGCCGGCCACCTGCACCACACCGCGCAAGTGCGCCGGCGTTGTGGGCTGCCAAGGATCGCCGGTCCACAGCATCAGGCAGATGTCACTGATGACGAACGCGAACCCGAGAGTCAGCAGCACTTGCGGCAGCTGCTCGCCTGCAAGAGGGCGCAGCAGGAACCGCTCGATCAGCGCGCCGATGGCGGCCATCGCCGCGGCGCTTACGAGCGCGGCCACCCAGAAGTTCACTCCCCGCGCCAGCAGCGTGACCCCGAAGTAAGCCCCCAGCATGAAGAACGAGCCATGCATCAGGTTCGGAATGCGCATCAACCCGAAGATCAGGGAGAAGCCGGACGAGAGCAGGAACAGCAAACCGCCGAGCGCAATGCTGTTCACCGCCAAAGTCAGCCACAGGCTCATACAGTCGGCCTCGCCAATATCCAACCCTCGTCCCGGAGGTCGCGCCAGCGACCTTCCGGGATCCGGCCATCATATCGTTCTCCGCGGGGCTCCGGCTAATTTTCGAGATTCCTGGCCGGCGGGTAGTCGCGCGCATAGACGGGGTTGGCCAGGAACTCTTTCTCCGGGTAGGTCCAAAACTGGCTCACGTTCGGGTAGGTCTTGATCACGGTGTTGACCAGCTGATCGCCCCTCTTCTCGCAGCGGCGGATGAAGACGTCGCCGACCACGTTGCCGTACTGGTCGAACTTGATTGCGCCGCGCGGCGTGTCGGTCAGGGCCACCTTGTGCAAGGCTTCCGCGAGCGCCTTGCGGTCGTCGGCGTTGCCGCCCAGCTGTTGGATGGCCGCCTCCACGCACTGGCCCGCCACGTACATGCCGGCCGAATAGCCACCTGGCAGCACGCCATAGTCCTTCTGCATGGCGGCAACGAAACGCTTGTTGGCCGGCGTGTCGGCACCCGCCGAGTAGTAAGCGGCTGAAACGACGCCGACGGCCTCGTCACCCAGGCTTTTTAGCAGCGCATCGTCCATCGCCGTCCAGCCGGCGAGCAGTGGGATTTTGCCCTTGAGGCCGAGGTCGGCATAAGAGCGCATGAACTTCACCGGGTTGGAGCCGGCCAGACCGGTGAATACGCAGTCCACATTGCCGATCTGAGCGATGAAGGGCGTGTAGTCCGGGGTGACCAGCGGCGGCCACAGTTTCTTGACCACCTTGCCGCCGTTGTCCTCGAACACGCGCTGGAAACCGGCCATCTGCTCGTAGCCGAAAGCGAAGTCCTCGGAGAACGTCGCCGCACGCCGGTACTTCAGCTCCTTCGCCGCGTAGTCGCCCATGACGTGGCAGCACTGCGCCGAGGTCGCCGACGGGCGGATGACGAAGGGATTGGCCTTGCGCTGGGTGACATCCTCGGCAGCCGCCAGGCTGATGAGCGGCGTGGCGTTGTCGCGCACGTAGTCCGTTATGGCCAGCAGCTCGAACGCCGCCAGCGGTCCCAGAATGACGTTGACCCGATCGCGCTCGATCAGTTCCTGGGCTTTGGTTTTGGCGCCAGCCGGGTTGCCGCCGGTGTCGGCCACCAGCAGGTCCACCTTGCGGCCCGCAAGCGCGTTCCCCTTCTCCTTCAGGAAGGCGGCGATGCCCTGTTCCATTTGAATGCCGCCTTGCGCGAGCGGCCCGGTCTTGACCGTGAGCAGGCCGATCTTGAACGGCGCTGCCTGGGCAATCGCTGGCGCCTTGAGCGCGGTTGCGGCAGCGGTCGCGACCATGCCCTTGAGAACTGTTCTGCGTTGCATTGCCATGGCGTTCACTCCCTTGCTTGTCGGTGCCGTTTCATCTTGGTTTGGTTGGCCGCTTTCTCGATCTTGCGGATGCAGAGGTCTTCGGCGGAATGATGGGTAGCAGAACATAGGCCAGCTGTGTTGGTCCGAAGTGCAGCCTTGTGACGCCCCCGAAGATATCGGCGGGCCGGTCCCGTGGATCATCGTGCAGGAAGGGCCCGCAGCCTCTCAGCTCGTTCTTGAAGTTCGATAGTTTGCCACCACTCGCACCGCCGTATTCATAGTCCTTACCGCGAATGGTCAGTCCGATGCGATACCCGGCCGGCACAACAACCGAGGTTGGCCAGATCTCGATGTCGAGCTCCACCACCTCGCCGGGCTTGAGCGGCTGCTTCCTGTTGTGCGCATGGTAGGGGCGGTACGGCGTGGAGAGCTTGCCGTCGAGCTTGCGGTGTGAGGCCCTGAGCCAGCCCTGGGCGATCGGCGTGTGCGGGTCGATGGCACCCTGGAACACGACCTCCTTGAGGTCCGGCGCGAACACCCGCAGCACAACGAACAGGTCGGCGTCGGCGGTGGACGAGGAGGCAAATACCTTGAGCGCCGACGGGCCTGTGATCTCCGTTTCGGCCTCGAGCGGCGTAGTGAGGAACGTCACGCCGTCGCCCATGGCCTCGAAGCTCAGCGTGGTCTTCGCAGGTTGCTTCCGCGTCTGCAGCGCGGCGCCTACAGGGTCCAGATAAAGCTTCGTCCATCTGGTGCGTGCGATCGGCCACGCGTCTTCGGCCCGCTCCACGAACTTGCTGGTGTGGCGCACCTGCAGCAGAACCTTCGGCTGCTTGTCCCAGCCGTTCTTCTTGCCGTGCAGGAAGTAGTCGAAGAACCTGAGCTGCAGCTCGCGGCCGTAGTCGGTGTAGTAGTGCGTCCAGTGCTCGATGCCGTGCGCCTCCAGCCACTTCTGCTTGGAGGCGGCGCGCACGAATCCCTCGAAGTTGCCGCGCGGATGCAGACCTTGGCCGCCCCAGTTGGCAGCGGTGAGCAGCGGCGCCTTCACCTTCGCCCAGACCGGCGATCGCTCCTTGTGGTACTCGTCGTCGAGGGGATGCTCGCGGATCTCGGCGCCGAAATCGCAGCGATTGCGTGCCAGCTCCGACTCCGACAGCAGGTGCGGCCCGCACACCAGCTCGCCGTGCACCCGGCTGCGCTTGCCGCGCTCGCCCGTACCGTATTGCACGGTTTTCACCTGCATGTCGTACCAGTTCTCCCAGAACGTGCAGAGAATGCCGCCGTGATGGGTCATGTCGCGATACCAGTCGGCGGCGCCCTCCCAAACGCACATGGCGGCGAGATGCGGCGGCTGCAGCGAAGCAACGTGCCACTGGTTGATGCCGTAGTAGGAGATGCCGCTCAGCCCCACCTTGCCATTGGACCACGACTGCCCACCGGCCCACTCGATACAGTCGTAAAAGTCCTTTGTCTCGCGCGGGGAAAAGTGATCGATGAAACCCGGCGAGCAGCCGCAGCCGCGCGAATCCACGCGCACGCAGGCATAGTCGTGCGGCACCCATTTCTCGGGGTCCACCACCTCCCAGTTCTGGTACTTGTTGCTAGACCCGGCGACGACATCGGGATGCGTCTGGGCCATGCGCTGCCAGGCGCTCGGATAGCCGTCCTGGAATGCGAGACCCTTGGCATAGGGGCCGTAGCTCAGCAGCACCGGGAAGCGGCCATTGCGCGCCGGGCGAAACATGTCGGCGCGCAGCACTACCCCGTCGTCCATGACGATGGGAACGTCCCAGTCGATATGCATGCCATCGCGCACCTCGGATCGTGCCGATGGGCCAGCAATATTGGCGCTCCCCAGCGGCGCGTACGCCCGGCTGCGCGCTTGCACCTGTTCCTCCCTGGCGTTCAGCCTTCTTTCGTGGGCTGCGCACGTCGAAAATTATGGTCCGCCGCGCGGCACAACTCAATCGTTCCGTTCAAATCAGCTTTGTTGATGTGGTTCATACTCGGCAGTAATGCAGCAGCCACGGGCCGCGAAGATGCCACGGTCGCTGCAGCGCCGAAGACTTCAGGGTCGCGCCAACCCCTGACGTCGCGCGAACACAGCAAGCCCGCCTCATGGGAAATGCTCGGCGTGCCAGTCGGCCTCGAGGTCGGGATTGATCTTGGCGTCGATGACGAAGACGCCGGGCGCGCCCTCGCGCACCCAGGCGCGTACCGGCTCGAGGTCGTCGAGCGTCCTGCACCGTCGCCGCCCTGCGCGCCGTAGCCGCGCGCGATCGCGGCAAAATCCGTGTCGGGAAACTGCACGATGTCGATCGGCGTAGCCGCGCCGCCGGTAGAGATGCACCTCGGCGGCGTAGGAGCTGTCGTTGTAGATCAGGATGCACATTCGCAAGCTTCAGGCGGACGGCGGTCTCGAGGTCGGCGATCGACATCAGGAAGCCGCCGTCGCCGGCGCCGAGCACGGCGAGCGCGCCGGGATTGGCGATCGCGAGCCCGATGGCCGATGCGAGGCCGAGGCCGACGGACTGGAAGGAGTGGCTGAGGCACGAGGCGCGCGCGTTCGGCACGCGCAGGAAGCGCGGCACCCAGCCGCAGAAATGGCCCGAGTCCGAGGCGACCACGCGCTGTCTGCGGCAGGATGGCGTCGACCGCCTTGCTCAGCGTGCGCGGATCGATGAACTCGGCGCGTCGACGTGTCCTGATAGGGTGCGTTGTGGTTGTCGCCGTCGTGCGATGCGCTTGCGCGTGGTGTCGTTGCGCCGTCCCGTGCGCGGGCCGACGCCGCGCCGGTCCAGCTCGGCCAGCATCGCCTCCGCCGTCACCTGGGCGTCGGCGTGGACGGCGTGCTGGACGGGCATCTGGTACCCGAGCTTCGACGCCTCGATATCGACCTGCGCGACGACGGCGCCGGGCGCGATCAGCTTGCCGCGCTTGGTGGTCCAGTGCGTCAGGCTGGCGCCGAAGCGCGATGATGAGGTCGCTCTCGCGAGATCAGCTCGTCCGCCGCCGGCGAGGCAAAGCCGCCGCTGATGCCGACCGACCAGGGATTGCCGGCGAACAGGCCGTGGCCGCAGACCGAGGTGGCGAGCAGCGCGCCGGTGCGCTCGGCCAGCGCGATCAAGCGCCGCCTTCCGCGCCGGAGATGACCGCGCCGCGACCGGCAAGAACGAGCGGGCGCTCGGCGCTCGGCCAGCGCATCGGCCAGCCGGCGCACGCTCGCGGGATCGGGATGCAGCGGGCCGGGCGCCGGCGGCAGCGCGAGCGGCGGCGACCTTGCCCGGGAACGGCGCGTCCTGCACGTCGGTCGGCAGGCTCAGCACGACCGTCTGGCGGTCGCGCAGCGCGCGGGTCACGGCGCGCAGCGTATCCTCGCGCGCGGAGGCGGGCGTGTGGATGCGCTCCGCAGACGGCGCCGACGGAGCGCACCATCTCGGCCTGCTCGATATAGAAGTTCGACTTCACCGCACCGGTCGGCACGTCGCCTGCCAGCACCAGCAGCGGCGTCCGGCTCTTGGCGGCCTCGCCGATGCCGGTCAGCGCGTTGGTGAGGCCCGGCCCGGAATGCACGCTGACCAGGGTCAGCTCGCCGCGTCGCCTTGGCATAGGCGTCGGCCATGCTGGCGGCGTTGCCCTCGTGGCGCGCCGAGATCAGCTCGACGCCGGCTTCCACCAGCGCGTGCGAGATCTTGAAATTGGCGGTGCCGAGCAAGCCGAAGCAGCGGCGCGCGCCGTAGGCGGCGAGGTCGTGGGCAAGCACGGCCGCAACGGTTGGATCTTCATCGCTCGTGTCCATGCGACGCTCTATCCGACGAGCCGGTTCGGCAGCCACGTGGCGATCATCGGGAACAGCAGCAGCAGCGCCAGCAGCAGCAGGCTCATGATCACATAGGGCACGACCGCCTGGAAGATGTGCGCCATCGTCACCTCCGGCGGCGCCACGCCGCGCATGGTCATGAGCAGCAGGCCGTGCGGCGGCAGCAGCAGCCCGAGCTGCATGCAGATGAGAAACAGCACGCCGAACCAGATCGGATCGATGCCGAGCTTCAGCACGATCGGCATGAACACGGGGAGCGTGATCAGCATCATGCTGACCTGGTCGACGAAGATGCCGAGGAAGATCAGCAGCAGCATCATCAGCGCGACCAGACGGCGAAGGGCGACAGGCCCTGGCCGAGGATGGCCGAGACCAGCCCGTCGGTGGCGCCGGAGAAGCTCAGGATCTGCGAGAACGTGGTGGCGCCGAGGATGATGAACAGGATCATGCCGGTGATGGCCACCGTGCCCTTGAGCGACTTCATCAGGGCCTCGCAGCGTCAGCGCGCGATAGAGCGACGCGCCAGCGCCATGGTCGCCAGCGCGCCGAGCGCGGCCGATTCGGTCGGCGTGGCAAAGCCGCCCGACATGGCGCCGACGACGACGACGAAGATCGACACCAGCGGCACGACGTAGAGCACGAGCAGGCGCCAGTTCTCCCAGCCGGCCGTGGCGCTGCGATCGGGGTCGGCGGCGCGAGCGCCGGCGTCAGCGTCGCGCGCACGACGATGTAGGCGACGAACGCGACCGACAGGATCAGGCCGGGCACGACGCCGCCGATCAGCAGCTTGGAGATGGAGATGCCCGACAGGCTGCCGAGCAGCACGGTCAGCGCCGACGGCGGGATCAGCATGTCGACGGCGCCGATCGCCATGATCGGCCCGGTCGCCATGGTCGGGTGGTAGCCGCGCGCCAGCATGACGGGCAGCATCAGCGAGCCCAGCATGGCCGTCGTGGCGATGGTCGAGCCGGAGATGGCGGAGAACACCGTTCCGGCAACCACGGCGACGACGGCGAGGCGCCCCGGCACCTGCGGATCAGACGCTCGACGCCGTCGATCACCTTGATGGCGAGGCCGGTGTGGAACAGGATCTCGCCCATCAGGATGAACAGCGGGATGGGCGTGAGCGAGAAGTTCATCACCGACACGACGCTGTTGCGCACGACCTGGCCGAGGCCCGCCTCGCCGCCGAGGAACAGCCAGGCGCCGACGATATTGATGGCCACGAACGAGAGCGCCACCGGCATGCCGAGGAACAGGAGCACGGTGGAGCCGCCGAGCAGCAGCAGCGCTGCCATCTGCCAGGACATGGGTCACCTGCCCTGCTCGGGCCGGGCGTCGGGAAGGACGCGGCAGCGCGTGGTCATGACGCGGACACCGCATCGCTGCGCGGCGCCCGCTCGGCCTTGGCCAGCCGGTGCATGCGGAAGACGAACTCGATGCGAGACGGCGAGAACGCCAAGCGGCATCGGCGCCAGCAGCCACCATTCCGGGATCACCAGCGTCTTGATCGAGATCGCGCCGGCCAGGTAGCTGGCGACCAGCACCTTCCATCCGTACCAGACGAAATAGAGCGAGCAGAGCGAGGCCGAGAAGGTCGCCGACCCATTCGAGCGCCCAGCCGATCCTGGGCGGCAAGCGCCCGCAGCAGGATGTCGACGCGGATGTGCTGGCCCTGCCGCAGCAGCCAGGGCGCGGACAGCAGCGTGAGCAGGTAGAGCATGTACTCGGAGACCTCGTTGCTCCACGCGATGCCGCCGAGGCCCGGCATTGCGCAGGACCGACGTCGGCGCCGATCAGCAGCGTCATCGCGAGCAGCAGCAGCGCGCGGCAGCATCAGCCGTCAAGAACGCCGTCGAAGCTCGGATAGGCGATCCATCTGCACGAAGGCTGCGTCAGCGAAGCGCGCGCTGCATCGGCGCGCTTCCGGGTCTCGCTTCGCTTGACCCAATCACTTCGCCTTGGAGAAGAACTCCCTGAGCTTCGGGCCGTGCTCCGGGCTCTGCTTGATGATGCCGGCCCAGCCGGCCTCGTAGGCCTTGGCGCGGTAGGCTTGCGCCGTCGGCGCCTTTGAACTCGATCACCTGGATGCCGGCCGCCTTCTGCTTGGCGATGTCCGCGGCGTTCTCCTTGGCGGTCGTCAGCGGGCCTGCGCCTCGATCCATGGCCGCGGCGTCGGTGATCACCTTCTTCTGCGCGTCGTTGAGCTTGCCCCAGGTCGCCTTGTTGATGAGGATCGCTGACCTCGGCGCTGTAGAAGCCGGGATCGACGCGGTACTTGGTCTTCTCGTGCCAGCCGAGGTCGAAGATGCCGGTGATCGGCCAGCCGTAGCCGTCGACCACGCCGCGCTCGAGCGCCGTGTAGACCTCGCCCGGCGCGGTCTGCACGACGGTGGCGCCGAGCGCCTGGAAGAAGTCGCGATACACCGGGGTGATGCGCAGCTTGAGGCCGGTCAGATCGGGCTTGGTGATGGGCTTGGTCAGGTAGAGATGGAACGGGATTGTTGTCGATGTGGCGGGCGAGCAAGACGGCATTCATCTTCTGGTCGTAGAGCTTGGCCATGTAGGCGTAGCCGCCGTTCTTGCGCAGCTCCGCCATCGGCCGCTCGGCGAGCTTCCAGGCGTCCGCCTCGGGCATCACGTTGGTGTAGAACGCGCCCGTCACGTTGGCGATGTCGACGACGCCGCCCTTGAGCGCATTGCCGACCTCGAACGGCGGCATCGCCTTGGGTCCGCCGATGTAGTTGATCTGGATCACGCCCTTGCCGTCGGCGTTGACCTTCTCGATGAACCGCTCGAAGCCGCGGGAATAGAAGGTCTTCTCCGCGAACGCCGTGATGCCCTTCAGCGTCACCTCCTGGGCACCGGTTGCGCCCGAGGAAGCGATCACCAAGAGCGCCCCAAGCGCGCCAGCCAACCAGTGCCCACTGTTTCGTCCGTGCATGGGTGCGTCCCTTCTTGCCGAGAGAGCAAAGAAGAGCACGGCCCCGCACTGATGCGCAATACGTGCTGTATTGGAGCCGGCAACCTGGGCTGGGTGGCGCCAGATTTGGAAGTGAGAAGAGCCCCCAATTCACGGGTCTTGAGCGCTTGCCGTTATCTGGGCTTACGCGGCTTCGGCCTTGAACGATGCTCCGGGAGCGCGCGAAGCTCCGACAGGGCCGCCAAGGCGGCATCCCGTGCTCTGGTCAGAAAATCCAGCAGCAGGGCGAGTTCGTCTTCGCGATAGCTTGACAGGACGGCCATTGCGGTGCGCTCCATCGGCACGAATAGCGGCACGACGCGCTTCCCGACAGCTGGCAATGCCCGAACCAAGATCTTGCGGCGGTCATCCGGATCGGGCTCCCTCCGAGCCAGTCCGATGCGCTCGAGCCGGTCGATGACGCCTGTAATGGCGCCGGTCGTCAGTCCTGTCACCTCGGCGAGCCTCCCGGCGGTAACCGGACCGCGCACGATATGGTCGAGGCATTCCAGATCGGTGCTGTTCATGCCGAGCCGCTCGGCCACGGCCTGGCTGTAGAGCACTCCTTGGCCACTGACATCGCGCATTGCTGCGTTGAGCGCGGCCTCGAGGTGCTGTCGCCTCTTCGTTTTGCTTGACATCGTTCTGCCGTTTTCTTAACTACTGATCTTCTTAGTTTCTAAGATATATGGAGTGACCATGAAGACCACCATGGGGCGCAGGCCCAAGCCGTACAAGGGCATGGCGATGGAAGGCATGATCGCGACCTGGTACGCAAAAAACACCGGCATGAGCATCGCCGAATTCCGCGGTTTGGCCAAGCGCATCGCCGATGGGCTGCGGCCGGGCGACGGAGTGCTCGAAGTTGCGCCGGGGCCGGGCTATCTCGCGATCGAGCTGGCCCGGCTGGGTCCTTTTCGGGTCACTGGACTAGACGTCAGCCGCTCGTTTGTCCGCATCGCCCGCGAGAACGCCCTGCGCGCCCGCGTCGAGATTGACTTCCAAGAAGGCGATGCCGCAGCCCTGCCGTTCGGTGCCGACACGTTCGACTTCATCGTGTGCCGCGCCGCATTCAAGAATTTCAGCGACCCGGTCGGTGCGTTGCGCGAGATGCATCGCGTGCTGCGGGCGGGCGGGCGGGCGCTGATCATCGACATGCGAAGCGACGCGTCTGGCAAGTCCATAGTTGACGAGGTCGCAAAAATGCATCTTGGCCGCATAGACGCATTCCTCACTCGAACGACCTTGTCGGCCCTGAGGAAGCGTGCCTACTCCAAATCGGACCTTGAGCGCATGGCGCAGGCCTCGCCGTTCGGCCGGTGCAGCATCGTCGAGCAGCCGCTCGGCTTCGAAGTTGGGTTCCTCAAGTGATTGCATCCGCTCGCGGCACCCGCCGGACGGCCAGCCCCATCCGCCTGAGCTAATTGGCGTCTCTGGCGCCTTCGGTTCCGGCACTCGTCGCTGCGGGCCACTCCGTACTCCTCCTACTATTGTGGTGGTCGGGTCCAACCAGGTCTCCCGCAGGATGGGGATGCGACGGCTGGCCGGGCGCGCCATGTATGCGCTCGTTACAACAGCCACCGATGTGCACCGAGTGCGGAATGCATCACGAGCCGAGCAATCGAGGTGAACTGACCTACCGGGAGGCGATCTTCATCGTCTTGGCCGTAGCCGCTGGCTGCGCCCTCCTCCTCCTCGCGGCTCTGTGGCTCATCGAACCATGATAGCTACTAGGAGGGAGCAGTAGAGCAGCAGCGCCACACCTGGGCGACGCTCCATTGGGCCGGGGCGGGACGGAATTAGGTGTGGCGCTGCGCTCCACGGTGTTGCGGGCGACCGGTCGCGGCCATCCGGGGGTGCGCCTGACGGCAGCCGCGAGCGCGGGCCACGCAGCGCAGCACAAGTTTTCAGTCTGCGATCCGGGGGAAGGTGGTCGCACATCATCAAGTCTCCCCCCAGGTGGGGAGGAACCTTCCTCTCTGCGTTCCTATTTTCCGGTCGGCGAGCACCTGGGCTCATGTCCTGGCCAGGTCTGACAGCCTCACTGTGTTGAGCGGCCGATTGGAATGGCCGTCGCCAGCGAACTCACGAGCCACCATCGGCCGATGTGTCCGTTCCCATCCGGGAACGCCCACATGACAGCCTTTTTTTGCATCGGAGGTCACGTTTTGCAGAAGACAGTCGGAACTAGGATGTACGGCACCACCGCGACTATGGCACTTCGGCGGCTGACGGCCGTTGTCGGCAGCTTGAGCATTCTCGCCATCGGCTCGCACGCAGCGTACGCGTCCAGTGAGCCGCAACATATCGTATCCGCGATCGAGGCCGCTTACCGCCATAGCTTGGACCCGCGCCTGCTTCTGGCCGTCGGATGGCACGAAAGCCGCCTCAATCCCCAAGCCGGACAGCCCAAGCAGAAAGGCCGACCCATGTCGTCTGCCATCGGCATGTGGCAGATCCTTGCGGCGCCCACCACTCTGAAAGAACTCGGCATCAGCAAGGACGACCGAACCAACTACGACCGAGCGAACTCCTGCCGTCGCCAATTACTTTTCCCGCCAGCAAGAGCGGCTCCGCCAGATGGGCATCGATCCAACCCCGGGCAAGACATACATGACGTGGAACGTGGGGCCAGGCATGGCGACTGCAATTCTCAGCGCCAAGCCCACCGAGAAGATCGAAAACATAGCCCATCGCATGCTCGCCAAATACGGGCGGAAGTTCATCACCCAATGGCTGCGCAGCAATCCGTCGCTCTATC
Source organism: uncultured Alphaproteobacteria bacterium (assembly GCA_963724565.1). GTDB lineage: Bacteria > Pseudomonadota > Alphaproteobacteria > Rhizobiales > Hyphomicrobiaceae > AWTP1-13. The sequence goes on along the minus strand of CAVRVK010000025.1, from coordinate 73,424 downwards.
GGCCAGGCATGACGGCCAGTCAGATTGCCGCCAACTACGAGCTGCAAATGGCCAAGAACATGATGGCTGTGGGTCGCTATCTGGTTGAGGGCTAGATCGAGGCCGCCTCCCACGCCGCGTCGACCTGCACCACAAGAGTCGGCAGTCGGCAGGCCGACACTACGGCCCATTGGCGAGAAAACACCTCATCAAACTCAGGATAAGAACCGATAGGAAAACGGCTGCGACTTTGGGACTTGATCTCCCACAGATGCCACACAAGGGAGTTCATGTCATGGCCAGCTCGTCCGAGTTCACGAACATACCCGGGATGACGAAGGAGATGCGCGAAGGCGTAGTCGCCGCCTTCGACGCGCTGTCGAACTGGCGAGACGAGATCGAGACTGCCAACGAGCGCTGCTTGCGCAAGGTTGTGGATCAGACATCCGCAGTCGCGCGCTCAATGGGGTGGCCCGATCAAGTCGTCCGATCGACGCGAGAGTATCTGGAAAATGCCTCCAAGGCGCAGACGCAAATGATCGATCAGATCATGGAAGGGTGGAAACGGCAGCTCAAATCACCGACCGCGCCGATGGGCATTCCGCGCAGCTTCACCAGTCAAATGCCCGGGCTTTCTGCATCGCCGTTTGCCGAAGCAATGCCTGAGTTCAATCCGCTTGCGCCATGGACCTTCTGGTTGCAGGCAGCGGAGATGTGGCAACGCGCCTGGATGCCGGACATGCCTGTTCGCAGGGATCGCTCACATTAAGTGCGTTAGCTGAGACTTGGTCCGACACATGCCGCTCTGGCCCGCACGGCGACGGGAAGCCGAGGCGCAGCGCGGAGCGCCAGCACCAGGTCACTTGTCAGAAGCCCATCTCCAGTATGTAGAGACCGCCGATATGGCGATCGACGGCATAGACGACCTGGCGCTCGTCGACGAAGACGTCGTTGAGCTGGATGGCGCCGGTGGGCGCACCGCGCGGTGCCGCCGGCACGAACGCGCCGACCTCCTCGGGCCGATAGGGGTCGGCGATGTCGTAGGCGCGCAGGCCGCCGTTGAAGAAGGTGCCGAGAATGATCGCGGTCGGAGTGCCAGGAGGTCGGCACGCGGCACGTTCTCGTGGATATTGTGGGCGCCGAAGCGGCCGCCGCGCTTGGCGTAGTCCTCCACGTCCGTCGACCGGGCAGGTGGCGATCGGCACCGGGTTGCGTCTCCTCGCGACCGTCGAGGATCCAGATCAGCTTCGGCCAGTCCTTGGCGTCGTCGACCACGAACTCGTCGGTCACCACCAGCAGCTCGCGCTCGAACAGCGGCAGCACGGTGTGCGTGAAGCCCGAGAACGGCGGCGAGTTGTCCCAGCGGCAGAGCGGCTTCGGGTTCGCCCTGTCGGAGATGTCGAGAATGAACATGCCGCCGTCGATATAGCCGAGATAGCAGCGGTCGGGCCGCTGCGGATAGACGTTGGTGTTGTGGGCGCGGAAGCCCATGTCGTAGCGCGGCGGCTTGTGGCGCGCGGGCGGCGGCGCGGTGTCGCCCACGCGCGTGCCCGGCATCCACCAGCGGCTGACCTCGACGGGCTTCGACGGATTGCGCACGTCGAAGGCGCGGTAGAACTGGTCGTCGAGCGGGTTGGTGGCCGTGAAGTCGGGCGCGCCGGCCGCCATGTGCACGGTCTCGCCGTCGCAGAACCACAGCTGGTGCACGCCGCGCGAGCCGGGCCCCGAGGCGTCGACGAAGGCGATCGACTTCGGGCGTTTCCGGCACCGAGATGTCGAACAGCTCGAAGCCCGCCGGCTTCTGGCCGTGCTTCTTGCGTCTGGTAGGCGACGGCCATGATGTCGCCGACCGTCTCCAGCGAGTTGGAGCGCATGTGCGGCTGCCGGCAGGTCGGTCTGCACGACGATCTTGGGCTGCGCGGGATCGGAGACGTCGACGGCGGTGAAGTTCTTGGGCGCGCTCTCGTGCGCGAGCCACAGGATGCGGCGGCCGTCCTTGGCGATCTGGATCGACATGCCCTCGCCCATGCCGCCGAAGCCGTTGAGCTCGTGGTGGGCGAGGAGCTTGAAGTTCGCGGATGACGGGCTCGTAGGTGCCTTCGCGGCGGCCATGGCGTCTCCGTCCGTTCGGTCTCTTCGCGTCTGGACGGCTGCGAGCGGGTCCCGGAATGCGCATCACGCCGCGCGCCCTCTCCATGAACTCGGGCCGCAGCGCCTTGCTCCAGTCGGGGATGGCGGCGATCTTCTTCTCCTTGCAGCAGGACCTCGGCGTGGCGCTGCATGTAGGGGTTGAGGTCGGAGGGGAAGCCGGATCCACGTCGACGGTGGCGAGCGCCTTGCGGAAGGTCTCCTGCGACATGGTATAGCCCTTCGACGGTGTAGAAGCCGTAGATGGTGTCGGCCACCTTGTTGGGGTTGCTCCTTGAAGTCGCGCGCCACGTCGAGCCAGGCCTTGAGATAGGCGACGATGGTGTCCGCGCTCTTGGCGACGAACTCGGGCGTGGCGGCCATGAACACCGGCATCTTGTCGACGCTCCCAGTAGTCCATGATGGTGGTGGCGAGGCCGTCGGCCTCGGCGATGGCGTTGTAGGGCTCGACGTTGACCATGGCGTCGACGGTCTTGGCGGCCATGGCGGCCACCATGTTGTTCACGTCCATGCGCACTTCCTGGTAGTCGCCCTTTTTCAGGCCGGCGGCCGGCGCGATCTGGTCGACGAAGATGTTGCCGACCGAGGAGCCGGTCTGGTTGGCGATCTTGAGGCCCTTGAGCTGCTCGACCTTGCTGATGCCGAGATCCTTGCGCGCCATGATGCGCGTGGTGCGGCCGACGTGCTCGATGACGGCGATACCGACGAGGCCGCCCTTGTCGTGGCCGAGGATGAAGGAGGGGCCGGCGTAGGTGCCGAGATCCACCTGCCGCGCCACCATCTGCTGCATGGTGAGGTTGCCGGACGGCACGGCGAACTCCTCGAACTTCAGCCCGCGCTTCTCCAGCGCGCCGGAGCGCAGCAGGTAGTAGGTCGGCATGCCCCACACGTTGGTCTGGTAGCCCTGGCGGATGGCGGCGGCCTGCGCGGCGGCGGGGCGCGGCAGGCCGAGGCCGGCGGCCAGCGCGCCTGCGCCGCTCGCGGCGAGATAGTCTGCCGCCGGGTGATGCCTTGCCCTGTCGTCATCGTCTCCTCCTGCAGATCGGCTTTTGCCTCTGCGGTCTGGGTAGCGCAGTCTGGCCCGACAGCCGCTGCACGGGGCTTGCCTCCGCACGCTAGACTCTAGCTCGGCGTTCTGGCTGAGTGGCGCAGCAGTTCCTTCTGATGATCGAGGAATTCGACGCTGAGCGGGTCGCGCGGCCGCGCGAGCCTGATCGGCACCTGCGCCTTCACCGTGCCGGGATGCGGGGTCATGACCACGCACGCGGTCGGCGAGATAGACGGCCTCGGCCACGTTGTGGGTCACGTACACCACCGTCTTGCGCGTCTCGCGCCACACCTCGCCGAGCAGCCGTTGCATGTCGTCGCGGGTGAGCGCATCGAGCGCCGCGAACGGCTCGTCCATCAGCAGCACGGACGGATTGTAGGCGAGCGCGCGGGCGATGGCGACCCGCTGCTGCATGCCGCCGGAGAGGTGGTGCGGATAGGCGTTGGCAAACTTCTCCAGCTTGACCAGCCGGAGTTGCTCCAGCGCGATCCTTTCCCGCTCCGGCCTGGGGACGCCCTTCATCTCCAGGCCGAAGGCGACGTTGCCGAGTGCGGTGCGCCAGGGGAAGAGCTGGGCGAAGTCCTGGAAGACGATGCCGCGGTCCATGCCGTGGCCGGTGACGGGCTCGCCGCCGATGCGGATGCTCGCCGCCGGTCGGGGCGAGAAAGCCGGCGATGATGTTGAGCAGCGTCGACTTGCCGCAGCCGCTGGGGCCGACCAGGCAGACGAACTCCGACTGCTCGATGTCGAAGCTCGCGCCCTCCACCCCCGTCACGCGGCCGGCCGGCGTGTCGTAGCTCAGCGAGACGTCGCGGACCTCGATGTGGGGCATGCGCTTGCCTCAGCCCTTGGCCGCCCGTACCATGCCCCAGCGCTGCACCGTGGCGCGCTCCAGCGCGCCGAACACCAATCGCTCGAAGGCGAAGCCGATGAGGCCGATGACGGCGAGCGAGGCGAGCATCACGTCGGCCTTGAGGAATTCCTTGGCATCGAAGATCACCCAGCCGAGCCCCCAGTCGGAGGCGGCCAGCATCTCGGCGCCCACCACCGCGATCCAGGCGCGCAGGAAGGCCTGGCGCAGGCCCGTGATGATGAACGGGAAGGCGCCGGGGATGATCACCTTCCAGAACAGGGAGCGCTCGTCCGGCGCCCATGGCGCCGGCCGCCGCGCAGCCAGAGCGGGTTGACGGCGCGCACGCCCGACCAGGCGTTGAGCAGCATGGGGAACAGATGCGGCGTAGAAGACGATGCCGATGGCGGTGGCATTGCCGAGGCCGAACCAGAGGATGAACACCGGCACCCAGGCCAGCGACGGGATCGGCATCAGCGCGCTCGCCAGCGGCAGGAAGAAGCCTTCGACGGCACGGAAGCGCCCCATCAGGATGCCGAGCGGCAGGGCAACCACGACGGCCAGGCCCATGCCCACCAGCACGCGGTAGAGCGTGGCCAGGCGCGTGCCCCGGCAGGCTGCCGTCCAGCACGCCATCGAACAGCGCGCGCGCTACCGCCGGCAGCGTCGGCAGCAGTGCGGGGGAAAAGTGCCGCTGCGGGCCAAGGCCTCGTAAACGGCCGCGGCGAGCAGCAGCGAGAGGCGCCGCCCGGCGCAGCGAACGGGTGCGGTCGGCGCGCCTCGGCGTCATGTCATCATCCCCCAGCGCACGACGGTGAAATCCTCGAGCCGCTTGAACACCAGCTTCTCCAAGGCCAGAGCCGATGGCCCCGATGACGACGACGCCCGCCAGCATCACGTCCGTGTTCAGAAACTCGCGCGCACCGAAGATCATCCAGCCCAGGCCCCAGGGCACCGCCGCCAGCATCTCGACGCCGACCAGGATGCGCCAGGCCTGCGCGAGGCCGAGGCGCAGGCCGGTCAGGATGTAGGGCAGCGCGCCCGGCAGGATCACCTTGTGAAACAGCCGGCGGTCGTCGGCGCCCATGGCGAGCGCCGAGCGCAGCCACACCTCCTTCACCGCCTTCACGCCGGTCCAGGTATTGAAGATGATGGGAAAGGCCGAAACGAAGCCGACCAGCAGAACGGCGGAGACGTTGCCGAGCCCGAACCAGAGCAGGAACAGCGGCGCATAGGCGATGCCCGGGATCGGCGCGCCCATGCTGACGAGCGGCAGAGCCAGGTCCTCGGCGAGGCGCGACCGTCCCATGACGATGCCGATCGCGACGCCGACGACGGCGGCCAGCGCGAAGCCGGCTCACCAGCCGCAGAATCGTGTCGGCGGCATGATGCGGCAGCACGCCGGAGGCGGTGAGGCGCACGAAGGCTGGAGGCGATGGTCTCGAGCGATGGAAACAGGCGCGGGAGGAAAATTTCGCAGACGCGCCACGATCTCCCACAGCGCGCCGACCACGACGAACGGAAAGGCCGTCTCCGCGACCGCGCGCCAGCGCGACGGGCGGGCGGATTGGTATCCGGACGGAGAAGGGCGCACGACGGCCCGGCCAACGCTCTGCATCGGGGAATCGGATGCTCCGACGCGACACGACAATGCACCAACGCAACTGTACCTGTTTCTGTGAGCCGACGCACGCTATCGCGCAATCAGCTTTGCTGATAGCGGACATGCTCGGTCGTAATTCCGAGCGAAGCTTGCGGCTGGCCGCTGCTCATTCGGAATGATACTGATCAGCCGAGGACAGCCATTCACGCGCGTTTCGGCACCGGCTTGGGAAAATGAGAGGTCGCTCGGCTAAAGGCATCGGTCTTGCGATCGTCGGCGGCGGTCGTGTCGGCCTCTTTCGCGGCGAGGTGGCGGCGCGCCATCCCGCGGTCGAGTGGATCGGGCTCGCCGAGAAGAACGCCAATCGCGCTGGCGAGGTTGGCAGCAGGATCGAAGCGGACTTCGTCACTCAGGACCATCGCGAGCTACTGCGGCGGCCGGAGGTGACCGCCGCCATCATCGCCACCGACGAGCATCTGCACGTGGCGCCAATTCTGGCGGCGGTGGAGCGCGGCGTGCCGCTGCTGATCGAGAAGCCGCTGGCCACCGACTTGGGCGAATCCGCGCGGGTGCTGGAGGCCATCGAGCGGGCCGGCGTCGATGCCGTCGTCGGCTATACCCAACGCTTTCGCCGCAAGTGGCTCTCCGCCAAGGAGAAAGTGCGCACTGGAGCGTTGGGGGACGTGACGCTCGTCACTAGCCGGGCGTTCATGAACCGGCTGGTCGCCATCGACAACTACAAGCGCACGGACGATCCCAAGACCATCTCCCCCATGGTGATCTCGGGCACGCACATGCTCGATATCGTCATGTGGTACATGGAGGCCAAGACGCCGGTCGAGTGCTACGCGCGCTCGATCGACAAGGTGCTGGGGCCCACTTACGGCGGCATCGATGCGACCGCAGGCATGATCACGTTCTCGGACGGCAGCGTTTATCACCTCAACATCTCGTGGGCACTGCCGGTGACCTGGCCTGGCGCCGTGTACAGCCTGGAAGTCGGCATCAACGGCACCCACGGCGTCTTGACCATCGACGACACGCATCGCGACATGGTGCTGGCGGTATCGGCGCCGCAGGAGGAGGGCTACGCGCCCGACAAGAGCCGCCTCGTCGACTTCCTGGGCTCCTATCCGCCGGGCGACATGGCGCTCGGCGAGCTACGCGGGCCGATGGCCGACGAAACCGTGTCCTGGCTTAACCGCGTGTCGCTCGGGCTGCCGACGCCGGCGGCGACGGCGCGTGAGGCGCACCGCAACCTGATGCTGACCAAGGCGCTCGACCTCTCCGCCAAGCGCAAGACGGCCGTCGCACTACCGCTCGCGCCGCAGGAGCTTGCTCTCCAACTGATGGGGACCGCTTGAGGTGCCTGCGGAGGCTCGGCGCCGCCACCAGACGACAGCCACGAAAGAAGACTAGCTACAGGGAGATCAGAACAATGACTACCAGCTTGCGTAGAGCCTTCGCTGTAGTCGCTGCGATCCTCGCCTCCGTCGTCGCCATCGGGACCGCTGCGGCGCAGGACGCTTCCAAGTATCCGACCCAGCCCATTCGCGTGATCGTGCCGTTCGCTCCAGGCGGCGCCTCCGACTTCGTGGCCAGGCTGATCCAGCCGGGACTGACGCAGTTCCTCGGCCAGCAGGTCGTGGTTGAGAACCGCGCGGGCGCCGCCGGCAACGTCGGCATGGACGTGGCCGCCCGCGCGCGCGCCCGACGGCTACACGCATTTTCCTCGGCAATGTCGGCACCGTCTCGATCAACCCGAGTCTGTTCTCCGACCTCACCGTCAAGCCCGAGAAGGATTTCATCCCGGTCTCGATCGTCGCCGACACGCCCGGCATACTGATCGCCAACCCCAAGTTCCCGCCCAACAATGCCAAGGAGCTGGTCGAGTACGCCAAGGCGAACCAGGGCAAGATCAACTTCGCCTCGCCGGGCAGCGGCAGCCTCAACCGCCTGGAGATGGAGGTGTTCCGCCTCAACGCCGGCCTCGACATGAACCACGTGCCCTACAAGGGCGGCGCGGGCCCGGCAGTCGCCGACATCATGGGCGGCCACGTCGAGCTGATGTTCACCACCATCTCCTCGGCGCATCCAGCACGTGAAGGGCGGGCGCCTCAAGGCGCTGGGCGTCACCACCAAGGAGCGCGTGCCGGCGCTGCCCGACGTGCCGACCATGCTCGAGCAGGGCTTCCCGGCCAACGTCAGCGAGCTCCTGGCAAGGCGTGCTGGTGCCGGCGGGCACGCCGCGCCCGATCATCGACAAGCTCCACGCCGCGCTGGTCCACGCCGTTGCCGACCCCAAGGTCGTGGAACGCATGGCCGAGGCCGGCGTGATCGCCATCACCAGCAAGTCGCCCGAGGAGTTCAAGGCCTATCTCGCCGAAGACGCCAAGAAGTGGAGCGAGGTGATCCAGAGGACGGGTGCCAAGCCGGAGTGAGGAGGCTCTCTCCCGCACCTTCGCCACCCCCCTTCTCTGACGCCGTCAGTGCGCGGAGAGGGAAACGGAGACCCCATGAAACTGCGCCTCTCGACCGATCTCTCAACCGGCGCCCTGTTCCTTGCGCTCGGCGGCTTCGCCATCATCTATGGCTCGCGCTATGCCGTGGGCACGACCGCACGCATGGGGCCCGGCTACTTTCCCATGCTCATCAGCTCCGCCCTGGTGCTGGTCGGGCGCCGTGCTGGTCGGGCGCGCGCTCCTCACGGCTGGCGATGCTGTCGGGGACTATCCGCTGGCGGCCGCTGGCGCTGATCCTGGTCGGCGTGCTCAGCTTCGGCCTTTTGATCGACCGCGCCGGCCTCCTGGCCGCGGGCGTTCTGCTCATTGTGGCATCGCGCCTGGCTGACCGCGAGCTGCAGGCCGATCGAGACTGGGGTTCTGGCGATCGGCCTGACGCTGGCCACCGGCGCTGTCTTTCTTTATGGCCTCGGCCTGCCCATCAAATGGCTGCGGTTGTAACGGGACGGCCATGGACGTCCTTTCCAATCTCGGTCTCGGCTTTTCCATCGCGCTGGCGCCTGCCAACCTGCTCTACGGCTTCCTCGGCGTTCTGCTCGGCACGATCATCGGCGTGCTGCCGGGCCTCGGGCCGGTCGCCACCATCTCGATCCTGCTGCCGTTCACCTTCGGCGCTTCCAGCCGCAGGCAGCCCTGATCATGCTGGCCGGCATCTACTACGGCGCCCAGTACGGCGGCTCGACCACGGCGATCCTGGTCAACCTGCCCGGCGAGTCCTCCTCGGTCGTCACCGCCATCGACGGCTACCAGATGGCGCGCAACGGTCAGGCGGGGCTCGCCTTGGCGACCGCGGCGCTCGCCTCCTTCCTCGCCGGCACCATCGCCACCTTCGTGATCGCGCTCGCGGCGCCGGCGCTGGCCGAGGTCGCGCTCAAGTTCGGCCCGGCCGACTATTTCTCGCTGATGGTGTTCGGCCTCGTCGCCGCGGTGATCCTGGCGCACGGCTCGGTGGTCAAGGCCATCGGCATGATCCTGGTCGGCATGCTGCTCGGCACCATCGGCATCGACGTCAACACCAGCGTGCCGCGCTACACCTTCGGCATCCCGCAATTCGGCGACGGCATCGACTTCGCCGTGATCGCCATGGGCATCTTCGGCATCGGCGAGACCATCGCCAATCTGGAGCGCACCGGCACCGCCCGCGTCTACATGGAGCGCATCAAGAATCTGTGGCCGCGGCCGAAGGAACTGCGCGCCATGATCGCGCCCGCGATGCGCGGCACGCTGCTCGGCTCGGCGCTCGGCATCCTGCCCGGCGGCGGCCCGGTGCTGGCGTCGTTCTCGGCCTATGCGCTGGAGAAGAAGGTCTCCTCGCGAGCCGAGCGATTCGGCAAGGGCGCACATCGAAGGCGTCGCCGGCCCAGAGGCGGCCAACAACGCCGCGGCCCAGACCTCCTTCATCCCGCTGCTGACGCTGGGTGTGCCTTCCAACGCGGTCATGGCGCTGATGATCGGCGCGCTGATGATGCAGGGACTGCACCCCGGACCGCAGCTCATGCGCGAAAAGCCCGAGCTGTTCTGGGGCCTCGTCGCCAGCATGTGGATCGGCAATCTGATGCTGGTGATCCTGAACCTGCCGCTGGTCGGCATCTGGGCCAAGATGCTGACCGTGCCCTACCGCTTCCTCTATCCGGCGATCCTCCTGATCTGCTGCATCGGCGTCTACAGCGTCAACAACAGCGCGCTCGACGTGCTGATCGCGGCCGTGTTCGGCTTCGTCGGCTATCTGTTGTATCGACTGCAACTGCGAGCCGGCGCCGCTGCTGCTCGGGATTCATCTTGGGTCCGCTGATCGAGGAGAACCTGCGCCGAGCGTTGCTGATCTCGCACGGCAGCCCGGCGGTGTTCGTCGACCGCCCGATCAGCGCCACCTTTCTGGTCCTCACGGTTGTGCTCGTCATGGTGCTTGCCGCGCCCATGATCCGCGCCGGCCGCGAGCGAGTATTCCGGGAGAGCGAGACGTGATCGGGCTCACCGCCTCCCTACACCTCCGCCAACCTTGCCCTCGCATTGGCATGGACCAAGTTTCTGCAGCGCCGCACCCGGGAACCTCGCAATGACAGACCGCACGGTTATCGATGTTCACGCCCACATCCTTGCCGAGGACACGATGGCTCTCATGCGCAAGGAAGCACCATCGATCGGGCCGCGGCTCGAACGCATCGACGACGACTTTGCCGTCCTCGATGTGGCTGGAAGCAGCTACCGGCCCTTCCCTCGTGGCGCCTGGGACATGCAGAGGCGATTTCGAGACATGGATGCAGCCGGCATCGACATGCAGGTTGTCTCCAACACCCCGCAGACCTTCCTCTACAATCAGGACGCAGCGCTCACTGCGGTGCTCGCCGCCTTGCAGAACGATCAGATCGCCAAGGCGGTTGCGGCCCACCCGGATCGACTATTGGGGATTGCGACACTGCCCATGCAGGCGCCCGAGCTGGCCGCCGACGAGCTGCGTCGCGCCATGCGCAAGCTTGGCCTCAAGGGCACGCAGATCGGCTCCAACGTCAATGGCCGCAATCTCGACGACCCGGCGCTCGAGCCGCTATGGGCAGCGGCCAACGAGCTCGGCGCCTTCATCATGGTGCACCCCACCCAGGTCGCCGGAGCAGAGCGGCTGAAATCGTACTATCTCGTCAATCTGATCGGCAATCCGCTGGACACGACCATTGCGGCCGCCGCCCTCGTGTTCGGCGGCGTGATCGAGCGCTACGCCAACATCAATTTCCTGATGGTGCACGGCGGCGGCTTTCTGCCTTATCAGATCGGCCGCTTCAAGCACGGCTGGCAGGTACGGCCCGAGCCGCAGGCGAAACTGCAAACACCGCCCGCCGCCAGCCTCGATCGCCTGCTGTTCGACACCATCCTGCACGGCCAACCTGCGCTCGAGTTTCTCGTCGCCTCCTGCGGTGCCTCGCGCGTGCTGCTCGGCAGCGACTATCCCTTCGACATGGGAACGCTCGAGTGCGCGCGGCAGGTGCGGGCACTCGCGCTCCCCGAGGCCGACAAGGCGATGATCCTCGGAGGCGCGGCGATGCAGCTGCTACGCTTTCGGGTCAAGAATTGACGCGTCCCGTCTGTTGTTTACCGAGCGCTGCGGATTGTGTTTCACGATCGCATCTATGGCAGCAAACTGGCTGCAGTTTCTCACCGCACTAGAGGCGAGTTACGCGGCACGCATCAGGTTGAGTTTGGGAGCTTGGCGAGTGCATCCCCGGCATGTAGGTTCGCGAAGGCGAGGGTGGTGAGTGAATGATCACACAACCGAAGCGTATCATCGTTACCGGCGGAGCAGGCTTCGTCGGTTCGCACTTGTGCGATCGCCTGCTCGAGCGCGGAGACGAGGTTCTCTGCGTCGACAATTTCTACACGAGCGCGAAGCGCAATGTGGAACACATGCTTCTCAACCCTCGATTCGAGCTGATCCGCCATGACATTACATTTCCGCTCTATCTGGAGGCCGATGAGATCTTCCACTTGGCCTGCCCGGCGGCACCGATCCACTACCAACGAGACCCCGTGCAGACCCTGAAAACATCGGTTCATGGCTCGATCAATATTCTGGGTTTGGCCAAGCGCCTCAAGTGCCGCGTGCTTCAAGCCTCCACCTCGGAGGTCTACGGCGATCCCAACGTTCATCCTCAGACGGAGGACTATTGGGGCAACGTCAATCCGATCGGCATTCGCGCCTGCTACGACGAAGGCAAGCGAGCTGCCGAGACGCTCTTCTTCGACTACCATCGTCAACACGGCATACCAGTCAAAATTGCGCGTATCTTCAATACCTACGGGCCGCGCATGCACGTGAACGATGGTCGCGTCGTGTCGAACTTCATCGTGCAGGCGCTGCAGGGTGACCACATCACTCTGTATGGTGATGGTCTGCAGACGCGCTCGTTCTGCTACGTCGACGATCTTGTGAACGGGCTTGTACTTCTAATGGACACTCCGAACGATTTCACAGGCCCGATCAATCTCGGCAATCCGAACGAGATGACAATCCGCGAGCTGGCCGAAACCATCGTCTCACTATGCGGTTCCAAATCCGAGATCGTCTACCGCGCCTTGCCATCGGATGATCCCAAGCAGCGCAAGCCGGTCATAGACCTCGCCAAAGAGCGGCTCAAATGGCAGCCGACGGTAGCGCTGCGAGAGGGACTGAAGAAAACGATCAGCTATTTCGAAAGCATCTTGACCCGCGGCCCCGACCGCCAGCCCGCTGCCGGGAACTGACACGAGCTGGAGGAGGCGGTTGCCAAGCTGCAGGCGGCGAAGATCGAGATCTTGCCGATCAAGAGTGCGCTCGGCCGTGTGGCGTTCGCTCATTAAGGATCCGGGCAAGGCCCTCCGAGAGTCGCTTCGTGCCTGCTCAGTTCGCCCATCGCTCCACGACCACTGGAACCAATGTGGTGTGCTCCTGTACCTCGCGCCCGGAAAATGCGACAGGTGCGGAGTCCAATGTCCGGACTACGAAGACGCGGCCGATGCTGCTCGGCGGGGGCTGATCCCGGTCCCACATCATCACCGTTACGCCTCCGCGTTCCACCTTCGTGTCGGCAGACCCGAAACCCAGGTGCTCCCACAAGCCTGGCGGAAGCCGTTTCGTTAGGGCTGCCCATTTGGGGTTGAGCACGAACGCCTGCTGCGCCCGCCCCCAATCGGTGCCTTCGTAGTACCAAAGGAAAGACCAATAGCAAAAGTGTCCGTCGACCAGCACCAGATCGCCGGGACGGGTCAGCTGATGAACGAGAGCTGCGGCCGGTTTGAAGCCATCGCCCTTTGCTCGCGACAATTGCTGGGTGAAACCGATCGCCGCCCAGATCGCCGCGAAGGCGACCAGAGCGGTCCACCGCGCCTTGATTCTGGCTTGCTCCTCCTGTCGCGGCGTAAGGGCCAGCGCGACGACAAGGCACAGGAACGGCACGACCGTGACAAAGATGCGCGGCAGCCAGATCGCCTTCAGCGCATGGCTGACGGCGAAGGCAATAGCGAGCGGCGCAACGACAAGCGTTGCAATCGGCAGGCGCAGGCGCTCGTCGAAATAGGCCCACGCGGCGAGCAAGGCGGCGAACAGACCGGCAAGCCCAATCGCCCACGGCGCATCATCGAGTTTGCCGGTTGCAAGAAAAGTCCAGGTGCCGACGACGTTGCCCAAGTCCGGCAATCCCGTATGGGCGACCTCGCGTAGAAGCGCAATTGCCACGCTGGGGAGTGCCAGTACCGCGACCAGGACGTGAGCGAAGAACCATCGAGCCAACGCATCCCGCCGGCCCGTCTTCAGGACGCAGGCAAAGCCGTAGAGCACCGGTCCGGACAGCATGATCAGGCCGGCGCTGTGGCAATAAACGATGGCCAACTGGCTGGCGACCAGCGCAAGCAAATCCATCTTGCTCTCATTCCCGCTGACCCAGCGCTCCTGCGCGTACCAAGCCCAGACGATCAGCACCATAAGCAGGCTGTACATCCGCACCTGGTCGGCATAGGCGAGCGCGGCCGGGGAGAGAGCCAACAGCAGGCCTGCGGCAATCCCGACGCGCCACCCGTAGATGCGTTGTGCGCAGTAGGCGAGCACGGCGACCGCCGCCGTGCTCCAAACAACGGTGTTGAGCATGAGCCACACGTCGCTGCGGCTCGGCAGGGCCCACAGCCCGAGCTGGACGTAGTAGAGGGGCGGATGCACGTCGAACCGCAGGGCGGTGAGAAACGCGGCCCACGGTCCGTGCACGGAGAAATTGACCGAGAGGAGCTCGTCGTACCAAAGCCAGCGGCCGGTCAGGCCGACACAGCGCAAGAGAAAAGCAGCGGTGCAGATGATTGCGAGCAGCCACAGATGCGCAGTGGCGGGCTTCAGACGCAAATACATACCCGCAGGCAGGCTAATCACCCCGCATTCCCCAAGGTGCTCCTGGACAAGGTGACGCTAGCCCGCCCGGCTGGCGATGGCAACGGGCCTGCTGGACCGGTTCAAGACAACGGTCGAAGGGCCTCACGGCAGATCGGTATGCGCGGGCTGTTGCGGCTGCGAGGACGGGCCCGGCTATCGCCATCTTCGCGCAACCTGCCCCGGCAACGGACTGGCGGTATGTGCCTTCGTAGACCGCCTGCCCCCGGATCACGAGCAGTTCATGTGGGCATACCCCGGCCTGTTTGCGACCGCTGACCCTGAGATGCGCCGCAAGCTCTCGGCTGAGCAAGTGCGGTACGCCTTGAATGTTTTGAGGTACGACCCGTTGGGCCAGAGCGCTGTGTTGTCACAAAGAACGGCAAGGGCGTGAATATCGCAACGGCAATCAGGCTTACGAGCGTCGCAGACCTCGGCTCCTTGAACGGCTGGCGGAGCGTCAGGTAGGTGCACTTAGCTATCAACGCGGCTTGGGCGAGCACCGCGAGCCAAAGGCTTTGCAGGCTGTCCGAGATCAGCAAGAAGGCGCCGTAGTAGACAGAACGGGCGATCAGAACGGCCGATTGCGGGCTTTCCGAAGTCTGCGTTTGCGCGCCAACAGACGGGGGTTGGGTCGGGCCACTGGCGGTGTTGGCAGGAGAAAGCTCGCTCGGCGCCGCCAGGATGAACTTCGCTGGATACCAGGGGGTCTGCACTCCAATCAGCTTCTCGGCCCCCCGCCCCGCCGAGTTGAGGTAGTAGATCGTATCGAGCAGGAAGAATGGTTGGCCGTTGAGGATGGCCGGCCAACAGAGGGCAACGATCAGGACGGCTGTCGCCGCTACGCTGCGCAGTGAAGGCATCATGGGGCTTGCTCTCGGCGCAGTTCGGGCTCGGCGGCCAGCACAGCAGGATCGAACACCTGAAACGGTGGCACGCCAAGCGTTGCCAGGACGTCAGGACGAAACACTGGGGCTGGATTGCCTTGAATGAGACCCGTTACGCTGTCAGCCCGTAAGCCGCGGCCAGGCAAAACGCGTTCCACCCCGAGGAGCATGAGCCTCACCACCGCTGCAGGCACCGGCACGAAGATCGGCTGTCGACCTTGGGCCGCGGCCATCCTTCGCAGGATCTCGCGAAACTGAAGCGGCTGCTCGTGGCAAACCGTCAGGTAGGGTACTGCCGGCAACCGCGGGTGCTCCCCCAGTCGAACGATGAGCTTGGCCACGTCTGCGTCCCGCACCAGATATTGCAGCGCGTTTCCGCTTCCAATCAGCGGGACGACGGGCAGGGTTCCCGTCAGCTTATACAGTGTGCCAACCATTCCACCCGGCCGCGGGCCCCAAATCAGCCCTGGGCGCAGGGACAGACCCTTCCTGTCGGCTACCATGCGTTCGATGGCGAGCTTGGCCTGTCCATAGACCGACGAGCAACCATCGAAGGCGCTCATTGTCGATATCTCGATGAAGCGCCCGACGCCGGCACTGCCGGCCGCATCCAATAACCGTGCCGTCCCCTCAACATTGACTTTGTGGACAAGCGCTGGCGCGGTCACCGAGAAGTCATACGCCGCGTGAACCAGAACATCGATTCTGGCTTGTCGCAGGGCGTCGATATCAGCCACGCCATCGTGCAAATCGAATGACAGAAATGGCACGTCCACAGCCGGCCGGCGTCGCCCCAACGCAACCACAGGTCGTCCCTGCGCCCGAAGAATGGCGATCAGCCTGTTGCCGAAGTAGCCGCTCCCGCCGGTCACGGCATAGCGTGGCGCGTCCCCCATCACACCTCCGTGGCAGCTGCTGACGCGATGCGATGCGCGTTTGCCATGATCGTCAAGGTCGGTGCCGTGGATGGGATCGTGGTTAGGCACGAGCCATCGACGATGTGGACCCTGCTAAATGAGAAGGGGCGGCCCACGACGTCGCTCTCACCAAATTGCGGTTGCTTGCGCATGGGGAAGCTGCCGCCGCTATGATATCCGCGCCCGACCTCGCCAATCTGGCCAAGCATGGGCATGGCAAGAAGACCGGCGCGACGGCCTATGGAAGCGAGGCGGCGCCAAACGCGCTTTATCGCAGGTCGTGTTTCCGGGTTCAGCTGCAGCTCGACGCCCAGCGTGGGCTCTTGTTCGCTTCCGCCAAGGCGCAACCGCGCATGCGCCGAAAGCCCCGAGTGCAAATAGCTCTGAACCACCAGCATTCGGTTTGCCAGCCATTTGACTATGCCATCGAGCGGCGTGGACGCCCCTCGGAACAGGCGCTGCCGCAAGTTTTCTGCATAGTAGTCGTTGAAGGTATAGAGCTGGCTGTGAACGGCGTGCCGGGCGACCCGAGGATCATCGATCTCAATGAACAGTTGCGCGAGCGTGAACGGCGCACCCCTGTCCGCTTCGGAGGCCGGCGGGCCGATCGCGGGCAACAAGAAGTATTGGCTGTCTTGAAGGTGCAATTGCCGGACGCGTTCGCGCATGCTCGCCAGCATGATGAGCGGCGTGCCCAGGGCCCCTGCAGCAAGGAAGACGCGCCGGCCGCGCTCGATAAAAGGGCGGCCGTCGACCGTTCGTCCCGTCACCTCGACTTGACCGCTCGTTTCCGAAAGGAAGAGCACCCGCGCTCCCGGCACGTATGAGAAGCCCGGCCGCCTCGCGAAGTCCTCGACCAACCACGCAGAATTGAAGATCTGCCCGTAAGGACACCCGTAGAGGCACATGCCGCAGCGCCGGCAGCCGGAACCCACGGCGACACGCGCATGCCCGAAGGCCAGACCAAGCTTGTCTTCGGGCGTCAGCCGTCGCTCGAGATTGTCCAGCACCCTCTTCGCTTGGTTTGACGGCTCCAGTGGATGTGACGTTGGCGGGATTGGATACTTCTCCGACAACCCATCGCTGCGGGCGGAGATCGGCAGCATCGCTTCGACGGCGCCATAGCTGGGCATCAGTGCGTCCAGTCCGAACGGCCATCCGTTCATGTCGCTCTCGATCAGGCGGAGAAGGGTTGCGCCCCACACATTGCTGAACCCGCCCAGGGCTCGCGACGGAAGAAGGCCAAATCCCGACGGGAGCAAGCCCCCTTCGAACATCATTTCGTTGCCATAAGGAAAATCTGAGCCGAAAGCCGTCTTGAGAGGAATCTTGGCCTGCGCGGCCAAGCCGGCCCGTGCGAAGCTCCATTCGGGGCTGTCTGCCCTGACGGTTGCCCCGGCCGACAATTCCCGCACCAAGTCTGCGCGGTCGCCTTCGAGCCTGGCTCCGATGTCCAGCATCTTGACCGTGCGGTTGGCGGCGAGAAGAGCCGCCGTGGCCGCCACGCCCGCCGGCCCGGAACCGATCACCAGTACGTCGTCCACCTTTGCTGCCTGCTCATTCACGGTACGAAGCCCCCTCGCCGCTTGTAGGCAGCGGAGAGGAGCTTGTGCGTTTCAACAAGCGTCCTGACGATGCCAAACAGGGATGCCGAAAAGTCCATCTGGTCAGCAATAGAGATAGCTCGCGATCCCTCCGTGACCACAGAGAACAGCATCGACCCTGGACAGAATCCCTCGCCCCCGGAAGACCCAGCAACTATTCGAACAGGCCCCTGGGTCAGCGTTTCGCGTCCGCTGCGCCACAGCCTGCTCGGCTCGTCAGTGCTCAGCGACCATTCAGAGGTGACCGCACTTCCACCACAGCTCTGCGTAACATGCCTCTTACCATGCGCGGAGTCCAATCTCGCGCTAGGGCGTACAGGCTCGACTTCTTCTTCGGTTTGCAGGCAACCTCGAACGCGAAATCATCAGCTTCGATGCAGCGAACGAAGCATGAAGGATGAGACAACGGAAAGTCCATTTCCTCCAAGGGCATTTCCCCAAGAACTTCATCAGCCGCCGCGGTATGGGTGGCATCGGGTCCAAATCCAATGTTGGTGACGAGATTGGTGTTGGGGGTAATCGAGAGCCCGTTTCGACACCACAACATGAATAACCATTGCGCGTCCCAGGCGTCATAAAGCTTTCGATCGGAGGAATAGACGCGGTCGAACATGCTCCGCCACCAGTGAACAGCGACGTCGTTCCCGGTCATGTCCTTGAGCCATCCCGTCCCCCGAAGAGAAGGCCAGTCGGCTATTTTGCAATCATACTTCTGAAATGTTCGGCGCCATGTCGGGCACCCCCAAATGTGCGAATATCGAGAGAAATAGTAGAATGCGTACCGTAGCGGCGACCCAATTGCAGGCTATTGCCTGATATGTGCATAACGCGATCGTCGTCGCGGTATCGTTCCAATAGTTCCTCTGCGAAGCGAAAGAAACTTTGGTGGGGCAGGGTATCGTCCTCTAGGTAAATCGCCTCAGGCACCTGCTCGAAGGCCCATACCAATCCCGACCAAATGCGGTGGCCGCACCCTAGGTTGGCGTCTGAATAATTTCTCAGGACCTCACCTGCCCTACCGCCAATTCCATCGCAAGACGCGCGAAGTGAGGAGCGGGTACGCCGTTTCGAGAACGGCAGCCGCAATCACAGCAAGCCATGCGACCCGAATCTGGTACCGCGGATAAGGACCGGAAAGCGCGCCGCACAGCGCAGCATTCGCCAGCAGCCCGATGACGATCAGCCCCGCGAAAATGAGCGCCTTCTGATGCACAGGACTTCTGGTGGCTATGTACGCGTGATCACGGCGCCATGCCGTCACCATGTGAATGGCGATTGCGCTGAAGGCAAGAAGCACGGTCAAGGCGGTAACAGCAGAGACTAGTCCTTGCGGTATTCTCGGAAGACAGCTTCCTGGCTGTTCCACGCAGGATCTCAGAAAAGGAGCAACTGCAAACAAGGTCGCGTTCTGGAAAACGGCGTCGTTGAACAGGTTGCCAGGGTCCATGTAGGCCTCGACAGGCGAGACCAGAGCAAACTGCGCGAGCGTGTTGGCGACCGCGCTCCTCAGCACGTCCAGGGGATAGTCACGCGCCACGGCTGCCACGAAACGCGCCTCTTCATCTATCAGCTTCACGCGCTCTTTGGCTGGAATTGTCTGGAACACGCCGCGATTGGGGTCGCCCAAGAATAGGAAATTGAACGCGTCGGCAAAGGCCCGGCTGCGATCGCGATAGGCACAAACCGCAAAGGCGTGGTCTTGTGTACAATGCCGATCGAGATATCTACGGCCCGGGCCGTCGGCAATAATGCGCGCCATAATAAAAGGCGGCCGTTTGAGGCTTGCTCCGAACGTCACCCGGGCAGCCGCGTCGAAGGCGACCTGAAGGACAACCACCAGGGCAAGCGCGGACGCCACGGCAACGATTGCGCGGCGGGGCAGCCATTCCTCGCGGGTGCCGACGAAACGAGCCGCCACAACGCCCGCCACCGCAACGACCGTTGCAGCCCCCAGATGCGTGACGTGAAACATTGCCGCTATTGCGAGCAGGATTGCCACGCCGAGCAGTTCAAATCGGGACATCAGATCAGCATAGGCAAAGAGCACGGCGACGCCGGCCAAGGCCACCGCCGCAGAGGCATCGGGCATGACAAATCCGAGGGGAAACCAGGCGCCTGCGCCAAACGTCGCGAGCGCCGTGGCACCCATTGCCCACTCGAGGCGACGTTTGCCGAACGCATGCGTCGCCACACACCATATGATCCCAGCGACCGCAGCAGCCTGAGTGAAGAGCACCGCCCAAAGGCCGAACATGCGGGCGAACGAGTAGAGCCAGACGCTGTAGAAGGGCGAGCGGGAGCCGTAGAAGGTTATCCCGGTGCTTTCTTCCGCGTTCACCAGGTCGCCCGCAGCGCCGTCAGTGCCGACAGTCGGCGCCCCGTCGCGAGCAGGCGCAATCTTCGCCAACGCGAATTCGACCAGTTTGCCACCATAATAATAGTACGCTTGGGTATCGTGGAACAGGAAGGGTCGTCCATGCAACAGGGTTGGAGCGATCAGCAAGATCGCTAGCAATGGCACGCCGACCCACCACCGGTTCGCCGCATGTATCACAGTTGACACCTGCGCAGCGGAGGTTGGGCCGAAATTAATCATTGCGCGGCCGCGGCAAAGTCTCCGGCACCAGAATGGGCGCAGCCTGCATTAGCATCATCATCCATTGACGGTTGCAGCACGGCCTGGGCCAATGCCCAAGCGCCGCTGCCTGCATTGCGCTTTTGCGCAGGAGCAAGCAGAGCAAGTCAAGGTACTCCCCGATGAACCAACGTATACCCCGCAAGTGCGCATTGCCGCGACGATAGCAAGCTTTGCTACGGCGTGCAAAGCTTGCGCTGAGCATCCCGACAGCCCCGCACTCACCCCGCGAGCGGCAGTGGGACGGCAGCAGCGATTTGCGCCAAGCGTCGCACCCACGTGGCTGCTGTGTCCGCAGGACATGGCCGGCTCCGTTGGCGTCTATGCCCAAGGATCGCGCCGCAATCATCGGCGCCGCCCAGCGATCACCGTGACCCACAAGGATACCGCGCGCGAGGTCGGGCAGATCGAAGCACGTTGTGTTCAACCCTTGGACGTTTCCGTGCACAATGCACTGCCTCCGCTGCGGGGATCAAAGTTTCCCGGCTTCGCATTGCAGGTTTGGCGGTGGCCGTGATTGCGATAGTGGCTGGGCGAACAACTGGGGGAGTTCAACACGGCGGTAACCATCTAGGAATTGGACACAATACGCACGCTGCCCGGTGCATCGGAGGTTGCTTGACCCTGACCAGTGCCGAAGGTAGAACGGAAACACCGCTCACAGTGTCGAATGCGCGCGCGAGAGGCGCCGCGACCATACGTCGTAGCTTGGACAACTCGCGCCTCCAATTACCCCTGTCAGCATTGGTGGACGAAGTCTTCGGATGTTTGTTGACGCACAGCAGCTGGAGGACAACACCACATTAAGCGGATCCATTGCGATAATCGGTGGCGGTGCGGCCGGGATAACGGTCGCAGTAGAATTGGCGAGCCAGTTCAAGGATGTCATACTCCTAGAGTCCGGCGGCTGGTCATTCGAGCAGGACACGCAGGAACTATACGATGGGCCCGTCCTGGGGCACAACAATACCAATCTTGATCGCAGCAGGCTCCGCTTTCTGGGCGGCACGACGAATCATTGGGCTGGAGTATGTGCGCAACTCGATGAAGTCGATTTCAAACGGGTTGGTGCGCGCCCCTTTAGCGGTTGGCCTATCAAATCGAAAGAGCTGACCCCTTTCTACCAGCGTGCGTTTAATTACTGTCAGCTTGGTGCTTATCATGACAATTCCAATACCATTGCCCAGGCAAAAGCGCCTGGCTGTCAAATCGTCGAGAGTAACGCGCTTGACTTTGGTGTATTTCGCCACAGCCCACCAACGCGTTTTGCTGAGCACTTCAGGGCGGCGCTGGAATCTGACCGAACCAGGGTTTATCTGCACGCCAACGTTACCGGTATTTCGATTGCGGACAATGGTGCCTCGGTCTCCTCGCTGGACGTGCAGACACTTACAGGCCGCAAATTGACGGTAAAGGCGCCGGCATACGTCTTGTGCTGCGGGGGCATCGAGAACGCACGCATCCTCCTTGGCTGCACACGCTTTTTCCAGACGGGCATCGGCAACGAATACGATCTCGTTGGCCGCTTCTTCATGGATCACTTGCGGACCTTTGCGGGTACGATACTGCCGCTCAACGAGACCTACGGTTGTCCGCTCTTGCAGACTGGAGATGACGCTGGAACGCCAGTGGAGGTGGTCCTGAAGAACACGGCGGAGGCGATTGAACGGCAGGGTCGGGTCGGCTGTAGCGTGCGCTTCCACCCTGTTTTTCAGGGAGACCCTATTGTCGTCGCAGCGAGAAGGTCTCCGGCCTATGTCGCGTTCAGAGAATTGGCTCACACTGTGCCGCGCGGTGGGCCTTTGGACAGAACCGGCGACCAAGTTTGTGAGGTGCTGGATGATCTCGGTGCTGTTGCGATAGCGCTGTGGCGCTCGCCCACTGCTGTTCGGGCAGACGCCCACCGCGACGGCTTCGATCTTCATGGGCGGCCTCGCACCTTGGACACACGCGCACCCTCCCGCAATCGCGCCGTTGCGGCAATTAGAGTGGAACTCGAAGGGGAACAAACACCTAATCCAGATAGCCGTGTCGTGCTGACCAACCAGGTGGACGCGCTCGGCATGAAGAGGGCGGGGCTGGATTGGCACATCAATGAAGAAGATCGGCACAATCTGTATCAGACAGCCATGGCCTTGGCCCAAGGGGTCGGAGCTGCGGGTTTTGGGCGCATGCTCGTCGATTTAGAACAATCGGTTGGTCTCGAAAGAATCCAAACGACTTGGCATCACATGGGCACCACGCGCATGGACGACGACAAGCGGCAGGGTGTCGTCGACCGCAATTGCCGGATCCACGGGATTGCCAATCTCTTTATTGCCGGCGGCTCGGTGTTCCCTACTGCGGGCAGGGTGAACCCCACTCTGACGATCGTAGCGTTGGCGATCCGCCTGGCCGATCATCTCAAGCAGACAGTCAAAGGCACATGAAGCGCCTGACCCGGAGAGGCCTGATTGTGGGCGGCGCGGCGCTTGGGCTGCCCCTTGCCGGGTTGGGCCTTTGCAAAGCTTGGTGCCGGGTGCACGTAGTGCGTGGCGCCGGTCTATCCCCGTTGCACACTGCATTTCCGGCGTCGGATGCCATCAGGGGCCTGGGCGAGAGATACATTGCTCAAACAAGGTCGTCGGCGGTTGCCTGCTTCCGACGCATCGAGCAGGATAATCGGTTAACGAGCGCGGTGAGAAAGGGTTGCCACAGTACAATGCGTGCGGCAGTGGAGCTGGCGTGTCGCGATGATTTCCGCAGCGGGCGCACCCATTGCATCGATGGCTGGGTGCTGGCCCAGACGGAGCTCGATATCGCGGCTCTTTCCACCATGTAGCTGGCTGGAGGATCGTCAGCGATGCAGTCCAATCGGCAACATGGTGCTCCCAGACCGCATGAGCATTGCTCGAGCAGACCAACGCTTCTCCGCGCTGAAATGTGGACGTGTGGTCGATCACCGGCGCCGAGCAAAGGCGATCAGCCAAGTCGAGCCTGCGCGAGTCTCGCTTCCCCTTGGGTGCCACTGCGGGGCCCTTGTTCCACCAGGGCGGATGCGGTATTTGCTGCACAGGTCCCGGTACAAATTGCGACCCTCAGCGCGGCTGAGGGCATATTGGTGCCTCAGGAACTGATGTCGCCACGAAGAGGGCGTGTCCGATCATGCCGCCAGTAGTGTCGGACCCAAGCGTGGTCCGGAGCTTTTTCAAGAAGCCGCCGCGCTGGCCGATCATCTATACCTTAGCGGTTTTCGGTGCCATGGCTCTGACCTTTATGGTGTCCCTGCGGCGAGAGGGAATTTTTGCCTGTCCCGCTCACGAATATGCGCGAGGTTACTATCTCGGCTATTGCAACGGGAGGAGCTACGGCGACTACGATCACGGTGCGTTTTGGTTCTCCCTGGAGCCGAAGGCCGTGGAAGCCGCCAAAACAGCAGATATCCTGTTCATCGGCAGCAGTCGATTGCCGTTCGGGTTTTCCGCGCCGGCCCTTGGCAAATGGAGTGCGGCCGTTGGTGTCCGTTACTATTTGCTGGGCTTCTCGCATTTCGAGAATGCCACGTTTGCCGAACCGCTGCTTCGGGAGCTCAAGCCGAAAGCTCGCGTGTATGTTATCAATTTGGATGATTTCTTTATAGATAAGAAATCCGACCCCGCGAATGACGTCATGCATGTGGCAGATGCGCGGGAGCGGTATGTTGCCAAGCGGTTGTGGCAAATACCTCACCAACTAGCTTGCGGCCGGCTACCTTTCTTGTGCGGCAAACAATTCGCCTTCTATCGATATCCCGAGACGGGAGAGTGGCGGCTCAACGGCAACAGGGGGTTGGTGCCGCAAGATGCAGGGTCTGGTTCGCCGGTCGACGAAAACAGTGTGGCAAGGCAGAAAGGCCTTGCGGTGAAGTTTCTTGCCGGTCTCCGGGTCGAGCGCCGCTGCATCTTCATGACCTATGTCCCAACTGTGAACAACCAAAGGGCCACTGCCGAGGCGCTGGCTACAGCCTTGGGTTTCGAGTTCATATCGCCGCAAATCGAGGGGTTGCGCACGTTCGATGGATCGCATCTCAGCTGGGAGAGTGCTGAGCGACTGGTAACCGCGTTTCTGGAAATTGGCCAATCCCGGTTTCGGCAGTGTCTCAAGTTATGAAGTGGCCGCCGTCTCCGCTTAGGCGAGAAGCAAGCGCTATAATTTCGGCAGTTATCACATTTGACCTGAGCCCCGATTTCCCTCCAATCAGAGATAGAGTCCTGGGGTGAATGTGCCTGGCCCCATCGTTGGACCACCGGAAGCGAGAAAATTCGGCTTCCCAATCATTGGCTGCAGCATGCTGCAGCCAATGATTGCGCGTGCTCGGCCGGTGGCAGATGGCCGATCGCGCTGTGCGGGCGAACAGTATTGTATTCGACCCGCCACGCCTCGATCTTGCACCGAGCATCGTCGAGGCTCAAGAACCAAAATGCGTTCAAGCATTCCTGCCGGACGCGACTGTTGAAGCCTTCGGCAAAGGCGTTGTCGGTCGGCTTGCCCGGTCGCGAGTAGTCCAGCACGACTCCGTGCTGCCAAGCCCACAGATCAATATCGCGAGAGACAAATTCGGGTCCGTTGTCGACCCTGATGCGCTTGGGTCGGCCGTGTTCGCGTGCGGCAGCCTCCAGCGTGGCAACGACGTCGTGACCCTTGTAGGCGTGTGCCACGCCGATCGCCGGGCAGAGCTTGGTGCAGATGTCGACGATCGTCAGGACGCGCAGCTTGCGGCCGTCGAACAGCTGGTCGGCCATGAAGTCCATCGCCCAGCACTCATTGGGTGCGGTCGCCATGACGCGATCATCCCGCAGCTTGGCGGCCACCTTCCGTTTCGGGTTTTTGTTGCGCAGTTGCAGGCCTTCCTCGCGATAGAGCCGGCGTGTGCGCTTGTGATTGATCGCCCAACCTTCGCGTCGGAGCAGGACGTGAACACGCCGATAGCCGTAGCGCACGCGCGTCTTGGCTATCTCGCGAATGCGCTCGCGCAGAGGAGCCTGGTCGGGACGGCGGCACCGGTAGTGATAGGTCGAGCGATCCAACGGATACGCCCCGCACGCCCGCCGAATGCTGATCCGGTAGCTCTCGCACAGATAGTCGACGACAGCCCGGGCCCGGCCAGGCTTCACATTTTTCGCCGGATGACGTCCTGCAGCATTTCCTTGTCGAGGCTTAGGTTCGCCACCAGTCGCTTCAGGCGCGTGTTCTCCTCCTCGAGCTGGCGCAGCCGCTTCATCTCCGAGGGCATCAGCCCACCGTACTTCTGGCGCCAGCGGTAGTACGTCTGGATCGAGATCCCCGCCTTGCGGCACGTATCCTCGACCGAAACACCGTCGTCGGCCTGCTTGAGGATGAAGGCGATCTGCTGCTCCGTGAACTTCGACTTCCTCATCGGCGAGCTCCCTCGTCAGCCACCCGAATCAGACGCCGATTTTCTCACATTGGATGGTCCAGTTTGCCGGGCTCAGCACACTAGCTGGGAAGCGGCTTGCCAAGGCTACTAGCGGTTCGAATCCGGTTGGGCAGTCCACGTCCCCGCTGGGGGTGCGGCTCGAGAGGCGCCCGGCACGCGGTACCTGCGCCGGTAGATGGCAGGGGAAACGCCGGTGACACGCCGGAAAAGCCTGCGGAAGAAGGCGGGGTCCTCGTATCCGACGCCCGAGCTGATTTGATCGATCGGCATGTCGGATTGCTCGAGCCGGCGCTTGGCATACTCGATGCGCAGGCGCTGCACATAGTCGAGAGCGGCCAGGCCCGTCGCCAGCGTGAACCGACGCTTGAAGGTGCGCTCGGGAATTCCCGAGCGCCTGACCATCTCTTCGACCGGGTTCGCCACCGGGAAGTGACGGTCGAGCCAGACCTGCGCATCCGCCACCGCTGCATCTCCGTGAGCGGTTGTTGGCGCAAACCCGATGTAGGGAGATTGACCATCGTCGTGCCAGCGCATCGCGAAGAAGCGTGCGATCGATTGCGCAGAGGGTGTGCCGACATAGCGGTCGATCAGATAGAGCACGAGGTCGTGCCAGGCCATGGAGGCGCCCGACATGACCAGCTCTCGCCTCTCTCCGGCCGTCACCAGCATCTCTTCGAGGCGCAGCTGCACGTCGGGAAAGTTTCGCCGGAAGGTCTGCTCGTAGGCCCAGTGCATGGTGGCCTCCCTGCCGGACAGCAGATTGGTTTCGGCCAGCAGCAACAAGCCGGAGCACGCCGAGCAGAGGGTGGCGCCGTTGTCGTGCATCCTGCTCAGCCATTGCACGGCCTCGGGATATCGGCCCTTCACCCATTCTCCGCCCTGAACCATAACGGAGGGGATGATGACGATATCGGTCGAGCCGACCTCGCCGATCGCGGCATGCGCCGGCACGGGCAACCCGCTCGCCGTCGGGACGAGGCCGCGCGTCATCGCCACGATCTCGACGCGAAACGGCGCTTCCCGGGGCAAAGCGTAGTCGTGCGTGCTCAGCAGGCCGAACGAATTGAGTACGTCATAGAGCCCGTTCAGCGTGAACGTCATAACCTCGGGGATAGCCAGGAGGCTCACCCGATAGGGGCCCCGCGCAGGCTTCATGGCGGCACCTCGTGGCACGAATGCACCCATTTTGGCAACTGTGACACTCGCCTTGGCCGCTCGCAATCGGCATCTTCCGAACTCTGACGAGAGTGGCAACTGCATCGAACGGACAGGTGTATGCTGCCGTTCGGCGAGCATGAAAAAGGGGTTAGCCATGGCTGCATCGATGCACCCCGCGCCCGACACGGCAGGACTGCCGGCCATCGACGGAGAGGCCGACGCCCACTATCTGTCGGCGGCGCTTGCTCGCGCCGGCCGCCCGCGACATGTCACCCGGCTCGAGGTCGACCGCCTCGGCGGCGGCAGGATTTCCGCCAATGTCTTCTCGCTGCGCAGCGACGCCGGCGCTTTCGTCCTGAAGAAGTTCATGCCGGAGCCCTGGCGGTTCGAGCTCTTTGGCTCCGCGTTCAATGAACCCGCCCTTTGGCGCTGCGGGGTGACGCGGGAGTTGCCGGAGCCGCTGTCGTGCCCAACCATCGATGTCGCTTTCCATCGCCAGCGCGGCGAGTGTTGGATGCTGATGGACGACGTCTCACATGGCGTTGCACCCCGCGGCACCTTCGACGAAGGGGCCTTTCGCCTGCTGCTCGACGGCCTCGCGCGCCTGCACGCTCGCTACTGGGAGGGCAGGGCGAAGCCTGGCGAGCTGCCGGTCCTAACGCTCGACCAGCACACCGCCATGTTCACCGATCCCTGCGCTGCAGTCGGCGGACGTGCGGGGCGGCCCGCCTGGGTGGCGGAGGTGCTCGAAAAGGTCTTCGTGTTCCGGACCTTCGTGCCTGTCCTGCTCGAGGTGCTGGGATCGGCCGATGGTCAGTTCTACCTCGACCTGTGCGAGCATCGCGACCGCTGGCTCGCGCCTCTTTCCAGAATGCCGCAGACGATCATCCACGGCGACCTTCGCCGGGCCAACATCGCGGTTCTGCCCTCCGGCGTGTCGTTGTTCGATTGGGATTTCGCCTGCAAGGCGCCGGCGGCAGCGGACCTTGCCTGGTATTGGTTCCTCCATTTCTGGTGCTATCCACCCAACGATGGACGTACGCCGGAAGACCGAGAGCCCCTGAAGCTCTACTACGTGCAGCGCCTGGAGGATGCACTGGGGAGTGGGTTCGATCGCGGGGCATTCGAACGGTCCTGGGACCTCTCCTGGCTGAAGGTGTTTGCCCAGATCGGCTTCTGCCTGGTTGATCCGCTGGTCGGCACTCCTTCGCCGGAGGACGTCGTGCGAGTGCGGGCGCTATGCGGCAAGGCGATCGACCAAGCCAAGCGAATTGCCGAAGCCCACGCCGGCTGAAGAGCAACGCCAGCAAGACGATGGACCCAGCCGGGTGCGCCTGAAGCAGCAAGTACGGCGATCGCCCAGCACGAGGTGCTGGGGCGGTCTGCTGCGAAAGTTTCGCCCTGGCGGCGTTGGCGGGTCAATCGGCGATCGATTGATAGACCATGACGCGCAGCTCCCGACGGATGGGGTAGGTGGAGGAGGGCGTCAGCTGCGTCATCATCACCACCGCCAGGTCCTCCAGGGGATCGATCCAGAAGGCGGTCGAGGCCATGCCTCCCCACGCACACTCGCCAGGCGAGCCGGCGATCTGCGCCTTGGCCAGATCGAGCATGACTGAGAAACCGAGGCCGAAGCCGATGCCATGGTAGTTCGATTCCGCGAAACGGGGCTGTCCCATCGCCGCCATGTCGCCGTCGAGGTGGTTCATCGTCATCAGTTCGATGGTCTTGCGTGCGAGCAGTTGCGTCGATCCGCACACGCCACGCCCGAGCAGCATCTGGCAAAAGCGCATGTAGTCGCGTGCGGTGCCCACCAAGCCGCCGCCGCCAGAAGGGGCTTGGGGCGGCAGCAAGAAGGGACTCTTCTCGGAATCCTCAAGCAACCGCAGTCGGCCGTCGGGTCCTTTGCCGTAGCTGCCGGCGAAGCGATCGACCTTGCCTGATGGCACGAAGAAGTCGGTATCCGCCATGTCAAGGGGACGAAGGACGCGCTCGCGCAGGAACTCGTCGAACGGCTGGCCCGATATGACGGCGACCAGATGGCCGAGCACGTCGGTCGAGATGGAATAGTTCCATTCGGCGCCCGGCTGGGCGATGAGCGGCACCTTGGCGAGCCGCGCAATGACCTCGCTCAGCGGCGCCTCTGCGCCCGGCATCTCGATCTTCTGTTCGCGATAGGTGGCGTCGACCGGCGTTGCCTGCATGAACCCGTAGGTGAGGCCGGAAGTGTGGGTGAGCAGATCGCGGAACGTGATGTCGCGCGTGGCGGGTTCCGTCATTACTGCGCCATAGCCGCCGCCGGTGAACACGCGTTGGCCGGAGAAGGCCGGCAAGTATCGCGTGATCGGGTCATCGAGCTGAAACCGGCCCTCCTCGTAAAGCATCATGATCGCCACCGAGGTTAGCGGCTTGGTCATCGAGTAGACGCGATAGATGGTGTCGGGCGAAGCGTCGGCATTGCGCGCGAGGTCGCGCTTGCCATGGCAGCGGTGGAATGCGGTGCGTCCCCGCCGATTGATCACGACTTCGATGCCGGCAAGCCGCCCAGCCGAAACCTGTTGGCGCATCCAGCTCTCGACGCGCTCGATGCGTCTGGAGGAGAAGCCCACGTCCTCCGGCTTCGCGGTGGCGGTATCACTCATCGGGCGCAGTCCTGTGTGCGTGCAGGTTTCGAGACCCTCAATGTGCACCGGTCCATCCGACCTGAGCAACCCGAGCGTCGTCGCGGGCCCGTAAACGGCCGACGCCGCCGAGAAACCCACCGCAGTCATAACGCATTCTGCTCGGGCGCATCGCCGACCCCAGGGACGTGGTGGGGCCAGTGTCGTTTCTTGCCGCCCGGGCGTCTCCCGCATCGCGGGTCCTGGCGTGCCAGGTTGTTGATGTGATCAGGTGCTCGCAACGGCCAGTTAGGGGATCAGGACGACCGAGCCTGCGAATTTGCGGCTCTCGGCGTCGCGATGCGCGTCCGCCGCATCCTTCAATGCATAGGAGCCGCTGATCTCGATCCTGATCGTGCCGTCCTTGACGAGAGCGAACAGCTTGTTCGCTGCCGCCCGAAACTCGTCGATGTCCTTGAGGTAATGGCTGAGTCCTGGCCGCGACACCGACAGCGCGCCTTTCTTGCTGAGATCGAGGATGTCGAGCGGCGGCACATGGCCCGAGGCGTTGCCGTAATTGACGATGATGCCGAAGGGCCGCATGCAGTCGAGCGAGGGCGTGAAGGTATCCTTGCCGACGCCGTCGAGCACCGCGTGCACGCCCCTGGGCATGATCTTCTTTACGGCGGCCACGAAATCCGTTTGGCGATAGAGGATGGTGTGGTCGCAGCCGTGCGCCGCGGCGATTTCCGCCTTCTCTTTCGATCCGACCGTGCCGATTACCGTCGCGCCCAAGTGCTTCGCCCACTGCGACAGGATGATGCCGACGCCGCTCGCCGCCGCATGGATGAGCACCACGTCGCCCGGCTTGGGAGGAAAGACGCGGTGCACGATCAGCGATGCGGTGAGGCCCTTGACCATCATGGCCGCCGCTTGGGCATCGGAGATGCCCTCGGGCAAAGGGATCAGGCGCGCGGCCGGCATGTTGCGCTGTTCGGCATAGGCGGCTGTGTGCTGGTAGAAGGCAGCATTCACGCCGACGTAGGCGATGCGGTCGCCCGGCTTCACGTTGGTGACGCCAGGGCCGACGCTTTCCACCACGCCGGCCGCCTCGTTGCCCAGGATGATCGGCATCGGCACCGGCTCGGCGGTGTAGAAGCCGCCGCGGCGCAGGTTGAGGTCGGAGAAGTTCAGGCTGATTGCCGTGTGGCGGATGCGCGCTTCGCCGGCCGCAGGGGCGGGGAGCTCGACGTCCTCCCAGCGCATGACCTCGGGCCCGCCATGGGCGTGAATGCGGATGGCTCTCATGGACTTTCTATGTCGGGCCGAGCGCGGCCGCTGCGCCGTCGAAACATTCCTCGACCGTGAAGGCGCGCGGGATGATCTGCTGCTCCACCGAGTATTGGACCACCAGCTCGAGCGTCTTGTGGTTGGCCTCGACACCCATTGGATGAAAGTCGATGCCGTCGGCGCCGGGCGGCGCCAACTTCTTGCTTTCCACCAGCAGCCGATAGATTTCCCGCACCACGTCGGGGCGCTGATCGGCAAGCGCCCTCGAGACCACGAAATAGTGGTTGACCGGCACGGTGCCGTACTTCTTCGCCCAGGCCTTCGCCTGCTGGTTCGGATTGGGGAACAGGTGGCGGAGATGCGCGTGGTCCTTGGTGAGGTCCGTTGCAGGGATCAGGGCGTCCACGTCGCCGTCGAAGAGCATCTGGTCGAGCTTCTTGG
The DNA here is from genome assembly GCA_963724565.1 of uncultured Alphaproteobacteria bacterium. Classification (GTDB taxonomy): domain Bacteria; phylum Pseudomonadota; class Alphaproteobacteria; order Rhizobiales; family Hyphomicrobiaceae; genus AWTP1-13. Next base: position 42,445 of record CAVRVK010000025.1, on the reverse strand, counting down.
CACCGGGGCCGGGGCGCTCGACGATCGGCGGATCGCGGTATTCCGCGACGTGCGCGTCGTCTGTGCAGACCCAGCGGATGCGGGAGAGATCGACCCCGTGCTCGTGCTTTAGAATGCCGCGCACCCAGATGCCGGTCGTCTGCGTGTAGGCGCGCACGGCGATGCGGCGGCCTTCCATATCCTTAGGCGTCAGCTCGCCGCGCGATGAATTGTAGACGATGAAGTTGTGCTGGAAGCGCGCCATGACCACGGCGGGCAGCATGACCAGCGGCCGGTTGTAGGCCTTGGCCTGGAGAAAGCTGCCGATGGCGAGCTCGCCCGCGTCGAAGGCGCCCTCGTTGATCATCGGCTTGAAGCCTTGGTTGGCAGTCTTCGGCCCGCAGAAATCGAACTCCACGAGATCGGAGCGAACCTCGCCGGCCTTGAGTGCGCGCACGACCGGATAGTCGGCGAGATTGGTCTTGAGCCGGACCTTACCCGAGGCTGGGAATGCGCTTGTCATGTGCGCCCTACTTGCGGCCGGCGAGCGTGCGCGCCTTGTCCAGATGGCCATAGCTGCGCACCGGCGCGCACATCAGGAAGCGGTAGCCTTCCTTGAGGATGCGCTCGGCATTGCCGGCCTCCACGTGCGGGTGGCCGACCACCACGTTGTTGGCCTGGCAGGTCTTGACGACGTGCGCCATGGCCTCCAACACCTTCGGATGCTCGTACTGGCGCGGCACGCCGAGTTCCTGCGACAGGTCTCCCTCGCCGATCAGGATCGCGCCGATGCCCGGCACCTTCTTCAGCATATCGTCGAGGTTCTCGACGCCCTTGGTATCCTCGATCTGCAGCACCACCAGGATCTCGCCCTTCGGGTCGAGCGGCCACACGTCGGCGCGAGCGTAGTATTCGGGCTGCGTCAGGCCCCAATAGCGCACAGCACCTGTCGGCCCATCGCCGCGGATGCCGGCCGGCTCGTAGCGCTCGGCGCTCTTGAGCCGCGGATAGCGGCACGCGGCCACCGCGTTATAGGCCTCGTCCACCGTACTGATGTGCGGCCAGACGACGCCGTAGCAGCCGAGATCGAGCGCCTGCTTGGCGTGCCACTGCGCCTTCTCGACGCCGTTTGGCGGAATGCGCACCATCGGCGTCACGGCCGGTGCGAGCGAGCCCGACTTGCACGAGCTGGCGGCGGTTCAGCAGGAACTGCAGCGACTCCCGCAGCGCCCGCGCGTCCCAGGGGTTGTGCTCCATCTCGAACACGACGCCGTCGTACTTCGACACGCTCATGGCAAGCGCGGAATCGACCTCCGCCGGGGAGAAGCACGTGAAGGTCGCCTGCCCCTGCTCGAGCGCGCGGATGATGCCGTTTAGGCGTGGTAGCTCGCTCATGGTTTCCTCCCCGCGCGATCAGGCCGCGGCCTTGCGCTGCTTCTTGAGAACCGCGTCAAGCCGGCCGAACACCCGGCGGGCGTTGCCTTCGAAGATGCGCAAGCGGTCGGTGTCGCTGAGCTTCAGCTGGTCGACGTAGCGCTTGGTGTCGTCGAAATGATGCCCGGTGTTCGGGTCGATGCCCTTGACGGCGCCGACCATCTCCGAGGCGAACAGGATGTTCTCGATCGGCACGACCTTGGTGAGCAGCTCGATGCCGGGCAGGTGATAGACGCAGGTGTCGAAGAACACGTTCTTGAGCAGATGCTCCTCGAGCGGCGGACGCTTCATGTCGAGCGCGAGCCCGCGATAGCGTCCCCAGTGGTAGGGCACCGCGCCGCCGCCGTGCGGAATGATGAACTTGAGCGTCGGGAAGTCCTTGAACAGATCCGACGTCAGGAACTGCATGAAGGCGGTCGTGTCGCCGTTGATGTAGTGAGCGCCGGTGGCGTGAAACGCCGGATTGCACGTGGAGCTCACATGCACCATGGCCGGCACGTCCAGCTCGACCATCTTCTCGTAGATCGGATACCAGTAGCGATCCGTCATGGGCGGGTCTTTCCACCAGCCGCCCGAGGGGTCCGGATTGAGGTTGCAGCCGATGAAGCCCAGCTCCTTCACGCAGCGCTCGAGCTCGGCGATGCAGTTCTTCGGCGAGACGCCCGTCACCTGCGGCAACTGGCAGACGCCAACGAAGTTCTCAGGGTAGAGCTGCACCGCCCGGTGGATCAGGCTGTTGCAGATGCGGGCCCATTGCGCCGCCGTCGCCTCGTCGCCGAAATGGTGGGCCATGCCGGCGGCGCGCGGCGAGAAGATGGTGACGTCGGTGCCTCGCGCGCGCTGGAACTTGAGCTGCGCGCCCTCCAGGCTCTCCCGGATCTGATCGTCGCTGATGCCGAGGTCCTTGTCTGCGGGGCGGCGTGTGGAATCCGTCAGGCCGGCGAGCTGGCGGTCGCGGAATATCTGCAATTCCTTCGGCGCCGTCGTGTAATGGCCGTGGCAATCGATGATCATCGGCGGGTCCCCTGATGTGCGCTTTATGTTTCTCTGCCAGGCCTTCCCGTGTCAATCGGGGCGCGAGCTGGAGTCAGACCCTCTGGGTCTGATACCATTGCTCAACGCTGCTTCACAGCTTTGCAAGTCAGCATCGAGGTCGTGCCACGGGGTCAGACCCGCAGGGTCTGACCCTGCTTAGCCCCACACCTCACGCGCGGTCTCGACGACGAGCCGCAGCTTCCTGATCTCGTCGTCCTGGGTCATGGTCTGGCCGCCGATGCCGCTGGAGAAGCCGCACTGCGGGCTGAGCGCCAGCTGCTCGATCGGCGCGAACCGGCTTGCCTCGTCGATACGGCGCTTGAGGTCGTCCTTGGACTCGAGCGCTGGGCTCTTGGTGGTCAGCAGCCCGAGCACGGCGGTCTTGCCCTTGGGCAGGAAGCGCAGCGGCTCGAAGCCGCCGGCGCGCGGGCTGTCATATTCGAGGAAATAGGCGTCGACGCCGATCGCGTTGAACAGCAGCTCGGCGATCGGCTCATAGCCCCCTTCCGCCACCCAGGCGCCGGCGAAGTTGCCCCGGCACAGATGCATGGCGACGACCATGTCCTTGGGGCGGCCGGCGATAGAGTCGTTCAGGAGCTTGGCGTAGGTCGCGGGCAGCGCGTCCGGGTCTTCGCCGAAACCTGCCACCTCCTTGCGCAGGTTGGCGTCGCACAGATAGGCGAGGTTGACCTCGTCGATCTGCAAATAGCGGCAGCCAGCGGCGGCGAGGTCGCTCATTTCCGCGCGATAGACACTGGCAAGGTCGCTGTAGAACTCGCCGATGTCGGGATACGCTTTGGCATCGACCGCCTTCCGTCCGCCGCGGAAGTGCAGCACGGTCGGCGAGGGCACCGTCACCTTCGGCGTGCCCTTCGTGACCGTCTTCAGGAACTTGAAATCGTCGACGAAAATGCCGTGCGGCCGCCCAAGCTTGCCGGTGACCTCCAGCGAGGGCGGCGCCCGGTCCGTTGTGCCCTCTGCGGTGTGAAAGCGCACGGCGATCTTCGACGGCACCAGGGTCACGTTGTCGAGCTTGAGGAGAAAGTCGCGCTGCCACGACACGCGATTGAACTCGCCGTCGGTGATCGAGCGGAGCCCGATCTCCTCCTGCAGGCGCACCACCTCGCGGATCGCATCCTCCTGGATGCGACGTAGCTCGCCGGCGGAGATCTTCTTCGCTTCCGCGGCCTGGCGCGCCTCGACCAGGCGCTCGGGCCGTATCAGGCTGCCGACCTGGTCGGCGCGGAAAGGCGGGGTTGAGCGCTCGCTCATCGACGGTCTCCGGTGCGCGCCGATTGTTATGGGCGGCGATGGCGGCTGTCCAGGCAGGGTCCGATCCGAGAAGAGCTGTTATGCGCGCGGCATGGGTTCATCGGCTGGTGGGCAGCTTCCCTGAGGTTCGGACCTGTTGGCCAATCACGCCGCACCGGGCTAGGATGATTGTTGATAGATCAATCGATGGATCGCCAGGAAAGCAATTGAGGCTCATGCGTCCGCAGGCTTTGGGCTATGTCGGTTTCAGCGCCAAGGACCTTGGCGACTGGCGCACCTACGGCACCAAGCATCTGGGCTTTCAGCTCGTCGACAAGACCAGCGGCAGCGTCGCCTTCCGCATGGACGACCACAAGCAGCGCGTGATCGTCGATGCGGATGGCGGCCAGGGCGTCAAGTTCTTCGGCTGGGAGGTCGCGGATGCGGCCGCGCTCGACAAGCTCGCGGCGAATATCGAGCAGGCGGGCATTGAGGTCATGCGTGGCTCGCGGGCGCTGGCCGACGAGCGCCGCGTCGCGGACCTGATCGTGCTCAGCGATCCGCTGGGCTCGCGCGTGGAGATTTTTCATGGGTCCGAGGTCGCGAGCGATCCCTTCAAGCCCGGACGCAACATCTCGGGCTTCCGCACGGGGCCTCTGGGGCTGGGTCACATCGTGATGACCGTCGATCGGATCGACGAGGTGGTCGACTTCTATCGCCAGGTGCTCGGCTTCCGCTTGAGCGACTACTACGACCGCCCGTTCCCGGCGCGCTTCCTTCATGTCAACGCGCGCCATCACAGCCTCGCCTTCATCCAGACCGGGAAGACGGCCACGCACCATCTGAACGTCGAGCTCTACAGCTTCGACGACGTGGGCCAGGGCCTCGACCTGGCGCTGGCCGAGGAGGGGCGGCTTGCGGTGACGCTCGGGCGCCACGCCGGCGACTACATGACCTCCTTCTATACCCACACGCCGTCGGGCTTCATGGTGGAGTACGGCTGGGGCGGCAAGGCGATCGACCCTGAGACTTGGACTGCCACGGAGCGCACCATCGGTCCGAGCCTGTGGGGGCACGAGCGCAGCTGGCTCTCGCCCGAGAAGCGGGCCGATGCCCTGCGCGCTGCGCCTCGAGAACGCCGAGCACGGGCGAGCGGCGCCCGGTGCAGGTGATGGAAGGCAACTACGAGCTTGTGCCTGGCGTCTGCCCCTGGTGGGACAGCATGCGCGTGGTCGAGGGAGTGAAGCAACGATGACTGACACGCGTAGCAGCAAGACGAAGCCCGCAGAGCCGTGGGGAAACGCCGTCCTCGTCGAGTTCGAGGACGGCATCGCCTGGGTCTCCATGAACCGGCCCGACAAGCGCAATGCCATGAACCCGGTCATGAACCGGGAGATGAACGAGGTTCTCGACGCGCTGGAGGTGGACGACCGCTGCCGCGTGCTGGTGCTCACGGGCTCCGGCGAGTCCTTCTCCGCCGGCATGGACCTCAAGGAATACTTCCGCGAGACCGACGATGCGCCGCGCATCGTGCAGGTGCGCGCGCGGCGCGAGGCGTTCGCCTGGCAGGGCCAGAAGCTGATGAATTTCGTCAAGCCCACCATCGCCATGGTCAACGGCTGGTGCTTCGGCGGCGCCTTCACGCCCATGGCGTCCTGCGACCTGGCGATCGCCGCCGACGAGGCGATGTTCGGGGTCTCCGAGATCAACTGGGGCATCCTGCCGGGCGGCAACGTGTCGAAGGTGCTGAGCCAGCTCGTGGGCCGGCGCGCCGCGCTCTATGCCATCATGACCGGCATTCCCTTCAACGGCACCAAGGCCGCGGCCATGGGCCTCGTCAACGAGTCCGTTCCGCTGGCGCAATTGCGCGACCGGACGCGGGAGCTGGCGAAGGTCCTGCTCGAGAAGAACCCGACGGTGCTGCACCAGGCGAAGGTCGCCTTCAGGAACGTCGAGGACATGTCCTGGGACGTGGCGCTCGACTATCTGAGCGCCAAGAACGAGCAGGGCATCCTGATCGACCCGGAGCGCGGGCGCCAGCAGGGTCTCAAGCAATTCCTCGACGACAAGAGCTACCGGCCCGGCCTCAAATCCATGAAGCGCGGCGAGTAGAGGCCCGTGGCTGACGTCGATCCGGCGGCGATCGCGCGCCTGTTGAAGCCGCGCTCGGTTGCCATCGTCGGCGCATCGAGCGACCCGCGCTCGATCGGCGGCAATGTGCTCGCCAATCTCAAGCGCGCGGGCTTCGCGGGCGACCTCCATCTCGTCAGCCGCACCAAGGCCGAGATCGACGGGCATCCGTGCGTACAGTCGATCGACGACCTGCCGCTCGGGCTCGATGCGATCGTCCTGATCGTGCCGCAGGAGGCGGTGCTCGATGCAATCGCCGCCTGCGCGCGCCGCAGGGTGAACGGCGCCGTCGTCTTCGCGTCGGGCTTCGCCGAGGCGGGGCCGGACGGCAGAGCGCTGCAGGAGAGGCTTGCCGCGCTCGCGCGGGAGAGCGGCGTCGTGGTGAACGGGCCGAACAATCTCGGCTTCATCAACTATGTCGACGGTATCCCCCTCACCTTCGGCGAGTACCGGCCGATGCGCGGAGGCCGGCACGACGGGCGTCGCCGTCATCGCCCAGAGCGGGGCGATCGCCAACGCGATCCGCGACTCGCTCATCGCCTGCGGCCTCAAGGTGACGTTCCTCATCAGCACGGGCAACGAGGCCATGCTCGGCGTAGAGGATTTCCTCGCCGAGGTGCTGGAGGAGCCGACAACCGGCGTGGCCGCGCTGTTCGTCGAGCAGATCCGCAACCCGCGGAAGCTGCTACGGCTCGCGGCACCGCGCGCGGGAGCTCGAGCAAGCGCATCGTGCTCATGCAGCCTGGCCGCACCGAGCGTGCGCAAGCCGCCGCGCAATCGCACACCGGCGCCTTCGCCGGCGATCTCGCCGTCGCTCGCACGATGCTCGCCAATGCCGGGGTAGCGGTGGTGGACGGGCTCGATGCGCTGGTCGATGTGGCGCTGCTGCTCGCCATGCGGCCCGTTCCTGTCGCCGGCCGGACCGCCTTCATGACCAACTCCGGCGCAATGCGCGGTCTCGCCTTCGACTTCGCCCACGAGGCGGGGCTGGAGCTCGCCGAATGGTCGCCCGCAACCGTCGCGGGCCTGCGCGAAATCTTTCCGCCGTTCGTCGCGATCGACAATCCGCTCGATATGGGCACGGTCGCGTTCGCGCAGGCCTGAGCTCATGAACCGGGCGGCGCAACTGCTGATCGACGATCCGGGCGTGAATTCGCTGATCCTGTCGCTGTTCCCCGGGCGGCCGCCGCAGCAGGTGGAGAAGGCGGAGCAGCTCCTCCCGGTGATGCGCTTATCGCCAAAGCCGGTCGCCTTCGTCATGCTCGGCGATCCGATGCCGCTCGACGACACCTTCATGGGATGGTGCGCGCACGAGGGCGTGGCCCTGTTCCGCTCCACCGAGCGGGCGGTGCGCGCGATGGCGGCGGTCAACGCGGTAGCGAGAACGCTGGCGCCCGAGCCCGACGGCGGATGGCGCTGGCAAGCGCGCTCGACCTGAGCCATTTGCCCGCCGGGCCGGTGGCCGAGTACCGAGCCAAGGAGCTGCTTGCGGGCGCGGGCGTGCCGGTGCCCAAGGGAGGGCTCGCGCAAGGACCTGGCCGCGGCAGAGGACATTGCCGCGCGCATCGGCTTTCCGGTCGCCCTCAAGGCGCAGGCCGCGGCGCTGGCCCACAAGAGCGATGCCGGCGGCGTGATCCTGAACGTGGGCGACGCGGCCGCGCTGCGCGCCGCCTGGGAGCGCGCTGCACGACAACGTGGCAGCGCGCCAAGCCCGGCCTCGCGCTCGACGGCGTGCTGGTCGAGGCGATGGCGGCGAAGGGCCTGGAGCTCATCGTCGGCGCCCGGCGCGACCCGCAGTGGGGCGCGGTGCTGATGCTCGGGCTCGGCGGCATCTGGGTCGAGACGCTGCAAGGACGTGCAACTGCTGCCCGCGGGCGCCGGCAAGGGCGCCATCGTCGAGGCGCTGGGCCGGCTCAAGGGCGCGGCGCTCCTGCAGCGGAGCCCGGGGCTCGGCGCCCGTCGACATCGCCGCCGTGGCGGACATTGCCCGGACCGTCGGCGGGCTCATGCAACGGTCGGCCGATATCGCCGAGCTGGAGATCAATCCGCTGGTCGCCTATCCGGAAGGCAGGGTGCGCTGGCGCTCGATGCCCTGATCGTCAAGAGCGCCGTGCCTGACGTTAGCTCGCAGACAGCCGAAGACGTTGCCGGCTTCGCAAGCGGATCGGGACGGAATAGGATCGGTGCAACAAGAACAGGGCGTTCCAACCGGGAACCAGCAGGGAAGAAGGAAACGTCATGAGAGCATTGCATGTCTTCACGCGCCTCGCGGCGCTCGCCGCGATCGGCTTGCTCGCGGTCCAGGCCGCATCCGCGCAGACCTATCCCGACCGCCCGGTGCGGGTGATCGCCGGCTACCCTGCGGGCGGCGGCGGCGACACGCTCGTGCGCTACTACGCGGCGCAACTGGAAAAGGTGACCGGCCAGAAGTTCGTGGTCGAGAACCGCGTCGGCGCCAACGGCAAGATCGCCACCGACGCGGCGCTCATGGCCAAGCCCGACGGCTACACGCTGCTCATCCACGGCACTGCCGCCGTGGTCGGCAACACCTTCCTGATGAAGGACCCGGGCTATGACGCGATGGACTTGCAGCCGGTGGCGACGCTTGCTCAGAGCGTGTTCGTCCTCACGGTCGGGCCGGACAGCAAGGCCGGCACCCTGAAGGAGTTGGTCGCCAACCTCAAGGCGGCCGGCGGCAAGATGAAGTACGGCACGGCCACCTCCGTCACCCTCGTGGCCTCGGAGAAGTTCCTGCTCGAGACCGGCACCAAGGCCGAGCGAGTGAGCTACAAGGGCACGGTCGATGCCGCGCGCGAGATGGTGTCGAACCAGATCGACTTCCTGTTTGCGGATGCGACGTTCGCGATCGCGCAGGCGAAGCAGGGCCGCATGAAGCTCCTGGGCGTCACCACCACGGAGCGCCTCCCATCGGCGCCCGACGTGCCGACCATGACTGAAGCGGGCCTCCCATATGTATTCACGCCGAAATGGGCGGCCTGGTTCCCCAAGGGCACGCCGAACGAAATCGTCCAGAAAATGGGCGGCTTTGCTCCGCGACATCGCCAAGACGGAGGAGACCAAGACGTTCCTGACGGAGAGCGCCGCCACGCCCCTCCTGACCAACTCGGTCGCCGAGGCGGTCGAGGTCGTCAAGGGCGATCGCGATTTGTGGAAGAAGGTCACCACTGAGGCGAACATCGAGCCGCAGGGCTGAACGGCGTCTAGACCCTCTGCCAGAAGCGCCGCGCCGCCAGCACCGGCGCGGCGTTTCTCTTGACGAGGCTCAATCCTCCTGAAACGCCGTGGCGCGCGTCTTGCGGAAGCGCGGCAGCACCATGAGGACCACCAGCCCGAGCGCGGCCAGGATCAGGCCGAGCGAGATCGGACGGGTGACGAAGATCGACGGATCGCCGCCGGAAATGACCATCGACCGGCGCAGGTTCTCCTCCATCAGCGGCCCGAGCACGAAGCCGAGGATGAAGGGCGCGCCTTCGCAGCCGAGCTTCAGGAAGACGTATCCGAGCAGCGCAAAGACGGCGGTCAGCATGAGAATGGTCGGCGTCGACTGCGCGCTGTAGGCCCCGACGCAGCACAGAACGAGGATGCACGGAAACAGGATGCGGTAGGGCACGTTCAGCATCCGCACCCAGATGCCGATCAGCGGCAGATTGATGACGACCAGCATCAGGTTGCCGATCCACATGCTCGCGACCATGCCCCAGAAGAGCTCGGGACGCTCGGTGATGACGGCAGTGCCCGGCGCGATGCCCTGAATGACCATCGCGCCCATCATCAGCGCCATGACTGGATTGGAGGGTATGCCGAGGGTGAGGAGCGGAACGAAGGAGGTCTGGGCCGCGGCATTGTTGGCGGACTCCGGCCCGGCGACACCCTCGACCGCTCCCTGGCCGAAGCGCTCGGGCGTCCTCGATATGCGCTTTTCCAGCACATAGGCCGCAAACGAGCTCAGCACGGCTCCACCACCGGGCAAGATGCCGAGCGCCGCCCCCAGTCCCGTGCCGCGCAACACGGCGGGCCAGGCTTTCTGGAACTCCTCGCGGTTCGGCCACAGGCTGCCGACGGCGTGGCGCACGCTCCCGCTCGATCGCGGAGCGGTCGAGATTGCGCATGATCTCGGAAATGCCGAACAGGCCCATGGCGACCGGTATGAAATCGACGCCGTCATAGAGGATGCCGATGCCGAAGGTGTAGCGGACCACCCCGCTCTGCACGTCGGTCCCGACAATGCCGAGCAGCAGCCCGAGGAACACCATGCCCACGGCCTTGACGACGGAGCCGTGCGCGAGCACGACCGCCGCGACCAGGCCGAACAGCATGAGCGAACAGTATTCCGGCGACACGAAGCGGTCGCCGATTGCGGCCAGCGGCGGGGCAAAGGCGGCAAGCACGAGAGTGCCGACACAGCCCGCGACGAACGAGCCCACAGCGGCGATGCTCAGCGCCGCACCGGCGCGGCCGCGCTTTGCCATCTGATAGCCGTCGAGGCAAGTGACCACCGAGGACGATTCTCCCGGCAGATTCACCAGGATCGCCGTGGTCGAGCCGCCGTACTGGGCGCCGTAGTAGATGCCGGCCAGCATGATCAGCGCCCCGAGCGGCGGCGCGCCGTAGGTGATCGGCAGGAGCACGGCAATCGTGGCGATCGGGCCGATGCCTGGCAGCACGCCGATCGCCGTTCCGAGCATGACGCCGAGGAAGCAGAACCCGAGATTGATCGGCGTCACGGCCGCGCCGAAGCCGGTGGCGAGATGGCGCGAGAATATCCATCTCAGCGGACCCAGACCTGGATCGGCTGGCCGAGCAGATAGACGAACAGGACGACCGAGAGCGCGCTCATGGCGAGGGCGAGCGCAGCGAGTTCGAACCAACGCAATCCCTGCGCCGCGATGCCGGAGATCACCGCGACGGCGATCACGGATGCGGCAAGCCCCACACGCTCGATCAGGAGGCCGAATACGACGATGGCGGCGAGAATCAGAAGCTGCGGCAGAAACGCAATCCGTTCGATCGGCTCGCCCGAAACGACGAGGGAGCGCGCAAGGATGAATGCGCCGATGCCGATCAAGGCGATGCTCATCGCCATCGGGAAGAAGCCCGGCCCCATGCGCGACAGGGTGCCGACCGCGTAGCTGCGGCCGAACCAAAGCCCCGCGCAGCCGAAGGCAACGAACAGGATCCCAGACCAGAACTCCTTGCTGATCCCTCACGCGCGTCATGGAGTGCCGGCCCCAAGCGACAAATGCGACCGGCACCCCCTCGCGCCGGATGAACGACCCATACAGTAGCGCATGGATCGCGAATGCGGAACTTACGGGGCGGAACGTCTGACTCGGCGCGCGACGGCTGCTTGCCGTCGCGTCCGTACCACCGCAGGCCAGCCATTCTCAGCTGCGGACTGAGCCGTCTTGCTTGGTGCCTATGGGCCGCGCTGCCGCCAGCCTGTCGCCACCCTCATGCCGCGGCGGCGATGAACCTGTTGGCAGCAGCCAACGCCTGATCCAGATCGGTGATGATGTCGTCTATGTGCTCGATGCCGACGGAGAGGCGCACGTAGCCCGGGGTCACGCCGCTGGCCAGTTGATCGGCGGGGCTCAGCTGCGAATGGGTGGTGGAAGCTGGGTGGATCGCCAGGGAGCGCGCATCGCCGATGTTGGCCACGTGATAGAACATCTTTAGCCCGTCGATGAAGCGCACGCCGGCGTCCCGCCCGCCCCTCAGTTCGAAGCCGACCAGGCCGCCGAACCCGCCCTTGAGATAGGTGGTGGCGCGCCGACGCTGCTCGGCGTTCTCGTGCATGCCGGCGAAGATGACGCGGGTCACTGCGGGGTGGCGCTGCAGATAGAGCGCCACCTCGCCGGCGTTGCGGCAATGCTCGCGCATCCTGCAGCGGCAGCGTCTCCATCCCCTGGATGAACTGGAAGGCGTTGAACGGGCTCATGCAGGCGCCGATGTCGCGCAGCAGCACCACGCGGGCGCGGATGATGTAGGCGATGGGGCCCAGCGGCTTCACCGCCTCGGTCCACACCGTGCCGTGGTAGCTGGCATCCGGCTCGTTGAGCGTAGGGAAGCGCTTGGCGTGCTTGGCCCAGTCGAAGTTGCCGCCGTCGACGATCATGCCGCCGATGGACGTGCCGTGCCCGCCGATGTACTTGGTGGTGGAGTGCACGACGATGGCGGCGCCGTGGTCGAACGGGCGGCAGATGATGGGCGAGGCCGTGTTGTCCATGATCAGCGGCACGCCGAGCGCGCGTCCGATCGCCGCGACCTCGCCGATCGGAAACACGGTGAGCTTGGGGTTGGGCAGCGTCTCGGCATAGTAGGCCCGGGTGCGGTCGTCGGTAGCCCGGCGGAAGCCGTCCGGGTCCTCTGGATCGACAAAGCGCACCTCAATGCCCATGGACGGCAGCGTGTTGGCGAACAGGTTCCAGGTGCCGCCGTAGAGGTCGGTCGAACTCACGATGTTGTCGCCCGGCCGGCACAGGTTCTGGATGGCAAGCGCCGAGGCTGCCTGACCGGAGCTGACCGCCAGCGCGGCCACGCCGCCTTCCAGCGCGGCAATCCTCTGCTCCAGCGCATCGTTAGTAGGGTTCATGATGCGCGAGTAGATGTTGCCGAAGTCCTTGAGCGCGAACAAGTTGGCCGCGTGCTCCGTGTCTTGGAACTGATAGGACGTGGTCTGGTAGATCGGTACCGCAACGGCACCTGTCGCAGTGTCGCTGCGCGGACCTGCATGCAGAACCATAGTTTCTGGATTGTTGCTCTTCACCGTCACGGCTTCTCTCCTGTTTGGTCAGTGGTTTGATCGTCTTGTGCGGGTATTGGTCTAAGCGGCGATCGCCGGCGGCGGCGGCAGATGCTTCTCCAGTCGCGCCAACGTTCTGTCCGCAGGATCGATGCTGACGGCGTAGCGCGCACGCTGGGCAAGCCCCAGCATCGTCTCGTTCGAGGCCAGAGCATCGGCGACCATGCGCTGGTAGCCGGCAGCGGCCGCCTCGCGCTCGAGCAGCTCCAGGAGGGTGCGGGCGATGCCGAAGCCTTGCCAGGCGTCGGCGACGGCGATCGCGAACTCGCAGGTGGTGCGGTCGCGCTCGTCGGCCACGTATCTCGCCTCGCCGACCATGATCCCGCGCCTGCCCCCGAACACCTCTGCCACCAAGGCGAGATGACTGCGGTAGTCGATGCACGTGAAGCGCTCGGCTAGCGTCTCGGGCAACTCCTCGAGCCTAGTCATGAAACGGCAGTAGCGGGATCGGGCGGAGAGCGAGCGAAAGAACGCGCGCTGCAACTCCGCATCCTGCGGCAGGATCGGACGCAGCGTGACGCGCGTGCCGTCGGCCAGGCGCACGACATCGATGAGATGCACGGGATACTTGCCCATCAGGTGCATCACAGCACGATCTCCGCCGGCCGCGATGCTGCACCGGGTGCTTCGACCACTCTCCAGCGCCGGCGACGTGACCCGCTAGTCGCGGCCTCGGTGATGTGCCGCGCGATCAGCGCCGATACCTCCGGCGCATGCGTCAGCGGGCCCATGTGGCCGGCTCCGTCGATTATAACGAGCCGGCTTGCGGGCAGCAGGGCCGATAGGCCCTCGGAAATCAGACGCGTCGGTGCCGGTGCGTGCTCGCCGCGCAGGATCAGCACGGGAAACGTCAGCTCGCGGTAGGCATCCGCCGGCGTCGGCTCTTCGATCAATGCGCGAAAGTCGAGCGGTCCCTTGGGCGCCCAGCGGATCAGCGCGTTCTGCACCGACGGGCGCAAGGCGTTCCATGCGCCCGGCCCATTCCAGTAGTCGACGAAGGCGGCAACAGCTCCGCGATAGTCGCCGGTGACAACGCCCTGGCACATAAGCCTGGCGACGCCGGCGATCTCCGCGAAGGCCGCGGCGCCGGCCTCGCCCATCTGCCGCAGCAGATGAAACGCGGAAGGCTCGTAGAGCGCCATGCTGGCGATGCGGTCCGGCCGAGCCAGAGCTACATTGAGCGCGACGCCGCCGCCGTAGGAATGGCCGACGAGGTGGACCTTTTCGTCCCGCTTGTCGATGAGCGCGATGGCGCGAGCGCTCTCGTCCGCGAGCGCGAAAGCGTGCTCGCCGGTCCACGGCCCGGTAGCTCTCGGAGCCGTAGTGCTCAGGCGCCAGCACCTCGTAGCGGCCGCCCAGCGTCTCGGACAGGTGGCACCACTGGCTGGCGCCGCCACCCGAGCAATGCAGGGCTATCACCCGCTCGCGGCACGCCGGCCGCGGCCGGTATGCAAGATTGGCGTTCATTGCAATGTGCTTTCTGGCTGGATCAGTAGTAGCGGCTGAAGACCCGATCGCGGGCCGACCTCCCGCAGGGCGCCGGCGATCCCTGAACGGTTGAGCCCAATATCCTTGAGCTCGCGATCGCTCATCGAATAGAGACGGGCAGCCGCCGCCTGCTCGATGCGCCACATCATGTAGGCCACCCACCAGCGCTTCAGGGTGGCGGCGAGGCTCTTGGCCCTTGAAGGCCAGCCAACCGTCATGGCCGGCGCGCTCGAAATCGTGCTCATGATCGTCTCCATCTTTCGTGCCGTCACTGATGATCGGCCGCGAGGTATCTGCTAAAGGCCCGAGTCGGCACGATTGCTTCTCTCGGCGCCACCGCCCTCGCTTGGCCGTGCGGCGAGCCCTTATGTTTCACTTTGTGACGCTTCGGAAAATCCACCTGACGTACTGCCGGGTTGCGAGCGTCGAAGCGGCAAATTGCGTCCAAATGACCTGAAATTCATGGCGCGGGGCGATGCCGAACCGAGGCCGCGGCACGCGCTATTTGAACCAGTACTTTGGTACTGTTTGCTCATTGCGAGGGCGTAGCGGTGCGCGAGCGGTGTCGCAGCGCTCAATCGTTGCGCACTTCTTGGGCGAGGCGGAGAAGCCCGCCAGTCGGCTACTCGACAATCTCGTCGGCAGCGATGAGGAGCGACTGAGGCATTGTGAGCCCCATGGCCTTTGCGGTCTTCAGATTGATGCCAAGCTCGAACAGGCTGGGTGCCTGCACCGGCAGGTCGCCGGCCTTCTCGCCTTTCAGGATGCGGGCGACATAGACGGCGGCGCGCCTGAACTGATCGGCGGCATTGAACCCGTATGCGATCAGCGCCCCCTCCCGCACGTAGAAGCGGAACGGATAGATCGCGGGTATCCCGCTGTCGTTGGCAATCTGGATCAGGCGTTGGCGGTTGACGGTATTTATCGGGCTTGGACTGACGACAAGGCCGGGCGAAGGCTGCCGGGAAATAGTCTCGATTGCACGCTCGATATCGCCCAGTGAGCTGGCGTACGCAGCGTGGGGGGTGATGCCAAGCGTGGGCGCGATATCCCGAATGGCCTCCCATAGGGAGTTGAAGCCGATGAATTTCTGGTCGAGCAGCATGCTCACGTTTTGCATGCCAGGCGTCACCTCCCTGAGGAGCTGGAGCCACTTGCCTGCTATGTCCGGCTCGAATGTGCTGAAGCCGGTGATGTTGGCGCCTGGTCGCGACAAGTTCGGGACGTAGCCTGCGCCGACTGGATTGCTGACGACGACGAAGACGATGGGGAGGCTCGAAGCGCTTGCACCCAGTGCCCGCACGGCGTCCATACCCGGCGTGCCGTTCACGACGAGCACCTCGGCTCCGCGATCGACGAGGTCCTTGGCCAGAGTTCTGGGCCACCGGGAAGCTGCCGCGATACCACACGACATCGATGACGACATCGCGCCCGTCGACCCAGCCTGCCTCGCCGAGCGAGCGGTTGAACGCCTCGACCCGCAGCTTGCCCTCGGCGTCGTTCTCGCCGGTCGCCACCATGAGGCCGACGCGCCTCGGCCGGCCGGGCGAAGTTTGCGCCATGGCGGCGGCAGGGCCCATGAGGGCCGCCGCACTGAGCAAGGAGACGATCTGGCGCCGGTTCATGGCGCACTCCATAATGGGTCCGTGAAAGAACCGTTGCGCACAAGGTTGGAACCTAAAGCCTGCCACGTGAGAGGCATTCTACGTGAGCACGGCGAGCAGCGCCATTGCCTTCACCCGCACTTGGGTCTTGCCAAGTCCGTAGCCGAGGCGACGTGGCGCGAGGTGGCCCGGTGATCGATCGGCTCAAGAGGTTAACGCCAAGCATCACCCCACTACGCAGTCTGCTGGTGGTGAGGCGGACGCTGTTCTGGAAATATGTCGTTCTGTTCGTCGTCGTCACGAGCTCTGCCCTCATCATCAACGGGCTTGTCGATATCTGGTTCACTGTCCGCGATCATCGCGCCGCGCTCTTTCGCATCCAGAAAGAGCAGGCCGTCTCGGCTGCATCCAAGATCACCCAGTTCATCAGGGAGATAGAGGGCCAGCTCGGCTGGACCACCCACCTGTCCTGGGAGACTGCGGCGACCGAGCAGCGTGCGCTCGACGGCCGCAGACTGTTGCGCCAGGTGCCGGCGATCGCGGAGCTGTCATTGCTCGATGACGAGGGGCGGGAGCAGTTGCACATTTCGCGACAGGCCATGGATGAGGTCGGCAGCAATACCGACTACTCGACGGAGGAAAAGTTCAAGGCGGCGCTCGCCAACAAAGTCTACTACGGGCCTGTCTATTTCCGGCGTGGCACCGAGCCGTTCATGACGCTCGCCATGGCAGGTGCGCGCCGGGATGCCGGCGTCAGCGTAGCCGAGGTCAACCTCACCCTCATCTGGGACGTGGTCAATCAGATCCGGGTCGGTCAGAATGGCCGGGCCTACGTCGTCGATGCGCAAGGCCGGCTCATCGCCCATCCCGAAATCAGCCTCGTGCTGCGCAATACCGACTTCTCGCAGCTTGCCCAGGTCAGGTCGGCACGCGCGCGGGCACAGGCACCCGGCCTCGAGGAGGCGCAGATTGCGCGCGATTTTCGCGGCGAACGCGTGCTGGCGGCGCACGCCACGGCTGACCCGCTCAACTGGCTGGTGCTGGTGGAGCTGCCCGAAAACGAAGCCAACGCGCCGCTCTACGATGCCATCGTGCGTACCGTCGTCGTACTGCTGGCCGGGCTCGTTCTGGCGCTGCTCGCGGCGCTGCTGATGGCGCGCCTGATGGTGGTTCCCGTCCGCGCCCTGGCCGCTGGAGCGGCGCGCATCGGTGCTGGCCAGCTCGATCATCGCATCGCCATCAAGTCGGGAGACGAGCTCGAGGCGCTGGGAGAGCAGTTGAACGACATGGCGGGCAAGCTGCAGACCTCCTACGCGACACTCGAGCGCAAGGTGGAGGAGCGCACCGAGCAGCTGCAGGCGGCCAATCTGTCGAAGTCGCGTTTCCTTGCGGCAGCGAGTCACGATCTGCGCCAGCCGCTGCACGCCCTGAACCTGTTCGCTGCGCAACTGCGCTCCGAGAAGGACCAGGCCGAACGCGACCGCCTCGCGGTGCGCATCGACACCGCAATCGCCAATATGAACGAGCTGTTCAACGCACTGCTCGACATCTCCAAGCTCGATGCCGGTGCGATGACCACCAGCATCTCCGAGTTTCCGGTCAGCAGAGTTCTGAGTCGCATTGCCGCCACGTTCACCCAGACGGCGCGCGACAAGGGTCTGCGCCTACGCACGGTGGCAAGCAGCGGGTGGATCCGCAGCGATCCCATCCTGCTCGAGCAAATCCTGCTCAACCTTGTTTCCAACGCAGTGCGCTACACGTCGGCCGGCGGGATCGTTGTCGGCTGCCGGCGCGCTGGGCGCGAGTTGCGCATCGATGTGTGCGACACCGGGATAGGGATTGCGCCGGATCAGCAGCGCAGCATCTTCAGCGAGTTCTACCAGGTCGCGGCGCAGGAGCGGAGCAGCAAGGTGGGGCTGGGGCTAGGCCTCGCCATCGTCGATCGCTTGAGCGCCGTGCTGGAACATCCCATAACCCTAGCCTCGACGCTCGGCAAAGGCTCTCGCTTCTCGATCTCGGTCCCGCGGGCGGCGGCGCGCGCCCACTCGACCGTAGCTGTGGCCGCTACCACGGCTGCGTTGCCCGACCGGCTGCACGGCAAGCTGATCTTGGTGATCGACGACGACCAATTGGCGCTCGAAGGAACGGGGGGGTTGCTCAGCAGCTGGGGGTGTCGCGTCGTCACCGCTCAGTCCGATCGCGAGGCGCTGAAGAAACTCGACGGAAAAGCGCCGGATCTGATCATTTCCGATTTTCACCTGCAGGATGGGCGAACCGGCATCGACGCCATCGATGCGCTTCGCGGTGCGTTCGGCGGCCCGATCCCGGCCTTCCTGGTCAGCGGCGACATCTCGCAGCAGCGTTTGCGCGAGACCCACGCCAGCACGCATCATCTGCTGCACAAGCCCGTCAACCCGATGGCACTGCGCGCCATCATGTCTCGCCTGCTCAAGGATTGAAGGCCGCAAGGGGCTCGGCGCAGCCGGTGGGGCGATCAACGCCCCGGCGGACGCAGCTCCCAGCCCAGCGCGGCAACGGCCAGCACCGCCTCGGTGCGGTTCGTGACTTCCAGTGCCTTCAGGATAGCGGACACATGGTTCTTCACGGTCGGCTCGGCGAGGTCGAGCGCGCGGCAGATGAGCTTGTTGCTCTTGCCCTGCATCATCAGCGCCAGCACTTCGACCTGCCTCTCTGTCAGGCCGAGCTCGGCCGGTGACGGACGCTTCTCGGGCGGCGGCTTGTCCGGTGCGGCGGCCACGGCCGACCCCCGCGCCAAGACGTCGGGAGGAATATATGTGCCGCCCGCAAGGATGAGCCGCAGCGCACCGAGCAGAACCTCGCGCGAGTCGGTCTTGGGTATGAAGCCGAGCGCGCCGTTGTCGAGCGCCCTGATGACATTGTCGCGGTCGTTGAAGGCCGACAACATGACGACGGAGATCGCCGGGTGGTGCTCGCGCAGCTCTGCGAGCATTTCAATGCCATCGCGGTCAGGCAGCTTAAGATCGAGCAGGATGAGCGCGAGGTCGGGATGCTGCTGGATCACGTCCGTCGCCTGGCTGGCGCTGGCGGCCTCCAGGATGGTGGCATCACCTCTGAGTTCCTTGAGCACGCCGCGCATCGCCTCGCGGATGAGTGCATGATCGTCGATTACCAGAAATTTCATGTCGGAGCGCCTTCGAGCAACGCGATACTAGCAAAAAGCGGCATCGCGAGCAGCTGCGGCGAGACTTGGAGCATGCAGCGCTTCAGGATGTCGTTAAGCGGCAGGCATACCAGCTGGTGGCATGTCCGAAACGCCGGACACTATCGAGCAGCATACCTGCCGCAGACCGATGATCCCTAAAACTCCAATCGCTGACCCACCACGGAGGAAACGATCACGGCAATTGCGGAGACGACCTGCGCCGAAGCGGCGTCGCCGTCCAACGCACAGGTCCCGGCCCGTGACGAGAAACCGAGAATCCGGGACACCGTGCGCAGCCGAAACGCCACCGCTGGGCAGGATGGCTACCCAAGCGTGTCCCGAGTATGAGTGCCGCAGGCGGCGGCGCAGACCTCACTGGGGCTCGATCTTGGCAAAGCGGACGTATTCGCCCCACTCCTTGATGGCAATTTCGAACATCTTCTGCGCCTGCTCCGGCGTGCGGATCATCGGATCTGCACCGGCGTCGTTGAGGAACTTCTTGGTCTCGTCCGCTCCGATGATCTGGCCGAACCACTGATTTATCTTGTTGACGATCGGGTCGGGCGTGGCGGCCGGCACCATCACGCCCCACCACAGATCGAGGCTCATCGGGATGCCCGACTCCGTCATCGTGGGAATGTCAGGAAGAGATTCCATCCGTTTCCCGCTGCTGACCGCCAGAATGCGCAGACGTCCAGCCCGGTGCTGCGCCAGCGCGAAGACCGCGTCGTGCAAGCCATAGTCGATCTTGCCGCTCGTCATTTCGTTCAATGAGTCCGGAGCGCTCCGGTACTGCACCTCGGTGGCAGCCAGACCCGCCTTGTCCTTGTAGATCGCACCCATGATCCGCCCCGGATTGGCCGCCACCGCATAGTTGGCGGCACCCGCCTTCTGCTTCATTGCTGCCGTCAGTTCAGCCACGGTCTTGTAGGGGCTCTTGGCGTCCACCAGCAGCATGAAGGCAAGATTGCTGGTGGTGGCCGCCACCCGCAGCGCCTTGCCGACGTCAACGGGCGGATTCTTGAACAGATGCATGCTCGCCGCGACCGTCGTGCCCGCAAACGGGTAGAGCGTGTATCCGTCGGGCTTCGAGCGCGCGACATGTTCGGTGGCGATATTGCTCGCCGCCCCGACCTTGTTCTCGACAACGACGGTGCGTCCGGCCAGCGGGCGCAGCTTCTCGGCAAAGTAGCGCACGAATACGTCGGCACCGCTGCCCGGCGGGAACCCGCAAATCAGGCGGATGTCCTGGCTGGGATAGTCCTGCGCATGCACGCCCCGCACACCGCCGAAGCAGGCGACCAACGCGAATGCCGCGACCAGATACAATAGCCTTCTGCCAACTTCCATGTCGTCCTCCCACCCGGTCAACGCTCTTTAGACGATGCGGCCTTTCAAGTTGCGCGACGGCGCGTTGCGCCGTCACGGCTCCTTTTGTCTCAGCCCGCCGGCTCGATCTTGGCCATGCGAACGTATTCGCCCCACTCCCTGATGGCGGTCTCGAACATCTCCTGGGCTCGCTCCGGCGTATTGATGTAAGGGTCACCCCCGAAGCTGTTGAGGAACGCCTTCGTTTCCTCCGACGATACCATCTGGACGAACCAGCGGTGTATCGTGTCGATCACAGGCTTGGGCGTGCCAGCCGGCACCATCGCCGCCCACCAGCCCGTCAGGTCCATCGCAATCCCAAGCTCGGCCATCGTCGGCAGCTCCGGACTGGCCTCGAGCCGCTTTCCCGTACTCACCGCCAGGATGCGCAGTCGTCCCTCACGTTGCTGGGCCAGCGAGAAAACGGGATCGTGCATGCCGTAGTCGAGCTTACCGCTCAACAGCTCATTCAGGGAATCCGGAGCGCTCTTATAGGCCACCTCGACCGCTTCGATGCCGGTGGCGCTCCTATAGATCTCGCCCATGATCTTGCCTGTGGGGGCGGCAGTGGCGTAGGTGGCCTTGGCCCCCTTCTGCTTCATGGCAGCCGTCAGGTCGGCGACTGTCTTGTATGGGCTCTTGGCGTCGACGACCAGCATGAAGGGTTGCCGGTTGATGGTGGCGGCGACGCGTATCGCCTTGGCAACATCGACCGGCGGCTTCTTGAACAGGCTCTGGTTCGCAGCCACGGCAGTGCCCGCGTGGACGAAGATGGTATGCCCATCGGGCTTGGACCTTGCCACGTATTCGGTTGCGATGTTTCCGCCCGCTCCAGCCTTGTTCTCCACGATTACGGTGCGATTGACGATCGGGCGCAGCTTGTCGGCAAAATGTCGGACCAGAACGTCGGCGCCGCTGCCCGCAGGAAAGGCGCAGATAAAACGTATGTCCTGGCTCGGATAATCCTGCGCTCGAACGTGGCCCGCCATCGCTCCCAGCCCACCAACCAAGGCAAGAGCTAATCCGCTCGCTCGCAGGGGCAACCGCAACTTTCGCTTCATATGCTTCCTCCTTCGCATTCTTTGTCGATGCTTGGGATTGATGCGCCTATCTGCTCCGCATCGCCATCCTGTTTTGAATAAACCGATGCTTGCACGCTCATTCCTGGAACGCCTCACTACGGGTCCTGCGGAACTGCGGCAATATGATGAGCGCGACCACGACCACAACGGTTGCGGCGAGCAGGATCGCCGAGATTGGACGTTCAAGGAAAACCATCGGGTCGCCGCGAGAGATTACCAAAGACCGGCGGAGGTTCTCCTCCATGAGCGGGCCCAGAATGAAACCCAGGACCAGCGGCGCGGGCTCGCAGCCAAATCGCAACAACACGTAGCCGAACACCGCGAAAACAGCGCAAAGCACCAACTGCGCGAAGTTCGTGTTGGTGCTGTAGATGCCGATTACGCAAAACAGCAGGATCGCCGGATAGAGCAGGCGATAGGGCAGGGACAGCAGCCGAACCCACACTCCGACCAACGGAAGATTGATCACCAGCAGCATCAGATTGCCGATCCACATGCTCGCGACCATGCCCCAAAACAGATCGGGGCGCTTGGTCATGACCGCGGAGCCGGGCTGGATTCCCTGGATGATCATTGCGCCCATCATGAGGGCCATGATGGCGTTCGACGGCAATCCGAGCGTGAGCAGGGGAATGAAGGAGGTCTGAGCGGCGGCATTGTTGGCCGATTCCGGCCCCGCTACGCCCTCAATGGCGCCTTTGCCAAAGCGGCTCGGATCCTTGGCGACCTTTTTTTCCAGCGTATAGCTCGCAAACGAGGCCAGCACGGCACCGCCGCCGGGCAATATGCCTAGGACCGAGCCCAGACCAGTGCCGCGCAGCACCGGCCGCCACGATTGACGGAAGTCTTCCTTGCTCGGCCACAGCTCGCTCAGCTTGGCTTTGACATAGGGTCGCGGCAGCGACGGCTGCTCGAGATTGCGTATGATCTCGACGATGCCGAACAGGCCGATAACCAGCGGCAGGAAGTCGATGCCGTCCCACAGATCCGAGACGCCGAACGTGTAGCGTGTGAGCCCGCTGTTCACGTCGGTGCCGACGAGGCCGAGCAGGAGGCCGACAAGGACCATGCCGACGGCTTTGATCACCGAGCCGTGCGCCAGTATCACGGCTGTGACGAGGCCAAGCACCATCAGCGAAAAATAGTCCGGCGAATTGAACTGCTGGGCGATCGCCGCCAGCGGCGGCCCGAACGCCGCGATGAAGACCGTGCCGACACAGCCAGCGAAAAATGAACCGAGCGCGGCAACCGCGAGCGCAGCCCCGGCGCGTCCCTGCTTGGCCATCTGATGCCCGTCTATACACGTGACGATCGATGCGGCCTCGCCCGGTATGTTCACCAGGATCGATGTGGTCGAGCCGCCGTACTGCGCGCCGTAGTAGATGCCGGCCAGCATGACCAGGGAGGACAGCGGGTCGAGGCCGAAGGTGATCGGCAACAGCATGGCGATGGCGGGGATCGGTCCGATGCCGGGCAGCACCCCGATCAAGGTGCCGAGCAAGCATCCGATCAGGGCAAAGCCGATGTTCTTGAGCGAGCCCGCGGCGCTGAAACCGGTTGCCAGGTTCTGGAGAAAGTCGAACTCCATCCTATCGGCCCCACCAGGCAGGCAACGGCTGCGACAATCCGTAAACGAACACGGCAACAGTGAAGGCCGCGAGGCCGATGCCGAGCAACACCGCTTCTCCCAATTTCGCGTCGTGGCGCGCATAGGCCGCCAAGACGGTGAGGAGCACCGCTGCTATCGCCAACCCGGCGGCGCCGATCAAGAGACCGAAGACCAAGATGGCAGCGATGATCACTGTGATTGGGCGAAGTTGGACGGGCTCGATAGGCGGCCCCTCGACTGTCACTGCCGTGAAGCCGAGAACGAACCCGACAGCAACGATGATCCAGCTGAGAATGATGGGAAAATAGCCAGGCCCCATACGACCGGCTGTGCCAAAGCTCAGATCTTTTCCGAAGTAGGCGCCGGCGAGACCAATCGCCACGAAGACGACGGCTGCCCCAAGATCCTGGGGGCTCTTGACCCGGAACATACTCTTCCTCCCAACCGGACTACGCTCCTGCTCTCTTACGCAGGAAGTTCGGGTCAACGGTAGTTGACGGTCCAGCGACCGTCCATGGCGACGTTGGTTCTGGGGTGAGCCGCCGCTCAGCCGACCCACACTTCATGGGAGCCTAGATCGTGGGCGCTGCCCCATTCAAGGGCGTCTCGCCGGCCAAGTGCCGGCGCGCGCCTGGCCATACTGCGTCGTTGACACGCGCTGAGGGGGGCAAGACAGTGCTTCAGGAGCACGCCTGGGAGCTATCCATGCGCCGGTTGGAGGGTAAGACGGCCATCGTCAGGGGGTGGGGTCCGACGCCCGCCTCCTCGGCCATAACCCGCCACTGATTGCCGAACCAGCCTCACTTCTCAGCCGAGCAGCGACCCGATGAAGTTTTCCTTCTTTCACTTGATGCCATGGACGGACCTCGACGAGGCGCCGTCGCAATGGCCCGTCAGCAACCGCGCGTTCGTGCCTGAACGCGGCAAGCAGCTCTACGACGACTACATCGACACCATGGCGTTCGCAGAGCAATGCGGCTTCGACTGGGTCGGCTGCAACGAGCACCATTTCAGCCCATATGGGCTGATGGCCAACTGCAACCTGATCGGCGCGGCGCTGGCCCAGCGCACGCGTACGATCCGCCTGGCGATGCTGGGCAACCTCATCCCGCTGCTGAACCCGATCCGGGTTGCCGAAGAATATGCCATGCTCGACGTGATGAGCGGCGGGCGACTGATCGCCGGCATGATCCGGGGCGTGCCGCACGAGTACATTGCCTACAACATTGTGCCCGATGAATTGCGCGAGCGGTTGCGCGAAGCGGCTGCGCTGATCGTCAAGGCGTGGACCGAGCCCGAGCCGTTCGGATGGGAGGGCGAGTTCTACCAATACCCGTCCGTTTCCATTTGGCCGAGGCCGTTACAGCAACCGCATCCGCCGATCCTGATGTCGGCGAGCAACGAGGAGTCGGCCGAGTTCGCCGCCCGGCACAAGGCGATGATGGGCATGACCCTGATTGCCGATCTCGGCATCGCGCGGCGCTGCATCGATGTCTATCGCAACACCGCGCGTGGCATCGGGTTCGAGCCGACGCCGGCGCACATCCTGCTCGGCTACAACACTTGCATTGCCGACAGCGACGAGGAAGCGCGCGAATACCTGAACGAGGGCCTGCGCTACTTCCACCGCGTGCTCATGCATTCCATCCGCGACGCCCAGCGCCTGGTGATCCAGAAGTCGCGCTTCTTCGGCCAGGAGCACGGCGAGCGTTTCGTCAACCGGCTGGCGACCCTGAAAGAGCGCTCTCTCGACGAAATGATCGACGCGGGCTCGGTGCTGTGCGGCAGCCCGCAGAGCGTGCTGAAGCAGATGCGGCGCATCCGCGACGCGCTCGGCAACGGCCACTTCAACATCAACATGAAGATCGGCAACATCCCCGACGCCGTCGTGCGGCGCGGCATGGAGCTGTTCCGCGACCAGGTGCTGCCCGAGGCAAGGGGGCTGTGACATGAACGAGACCCGGTTCAGGGAGCTGCAGGTCGGGCTCGACAGCGGGCCGCTGCACTACATCCACGGCGGCGAAGGGCGGCCGATCCTGCACCTGCATTCCTCCGGCGGACCCCGCATCACGGCCGTGACCGACGATCTGGCGCGCCGGCACACGATCTACATGCCGACCGTGCCGGGGTTCAACGGGACGCCAACGCACGGCTCGGTTTCGACCATGGTCGATCTCGCCGACCTGATGGCGAAGTTCGTGCGCGCGGTCATTGGCGGCCCCTGCGATCTGGTGAGCGAATCCTTCGGCGGCTGGATCGCGCTGTGGCTGGCCGCGCGCCATCCCGACCTGGTCGAGCAGCTCGTGCTGGAAGCGCCCGCAGGGCTGAGGACCGAGGGCACCGGTGGCCTTCCCGTCGACCCCGACCAGCGGTTGCGCAAGCTCTTCGCCGTGCCCGAGCGTGCACCGAAGGAGACACGTTCGGCCGAGGTGCTGGCGGAGAATCAGCGCGTGCGGGACGGCTACGCCGGCGGCATCACCTTCGATACGGCGATCCAGAACGCGCTTCCTCGGATCAAGGCGCGCACACTCATCCTGTTCGGCACGCAGGACGAGGTAGTCCCGATCGACACTGCGCGACGGCTCGAGGCCGGCATCGCCAATTCGCACTTGAGCTTCATCTACGGTGCCGCGCACGTGCCGGAGTTCGACCAGCCGCAAAGGACCGCCCGGCTCATTGGCGCTTTCCTCGAGCACGGCGAAGGCTTCCTGGTCCGTCGTCCCGCGTGACACAGCAGCGAACGAGTGGCCGGCGGCAAGCGGCTGCGTCGCGCCATCACGTCGCGATAACCGGTCCAGCATCGACCAGGAGCCTAGGTTCCCGTGCTGCGCCATCTGCCTCGCATTCTGGCGGCGAGGTCGACGGTCACACCCGAATTCCGGTTTGTCGCCGCGGTGGCACGCCCAGCCGCGGGCCAAACACACACTTCGAAATCTCCCAAGATGGCGGCCGGAATGAAGCGCGTACGCGACGCATAGAGATGCTTGTCGCCGCCGCGGGCCTGGCCGTGCACGTAGAAGCGATGCGGCACGATCAAGGACAGCTGATCCTTGGCCCGCGTCATCGCCACGTACAGCAAGCGCCGCTCCTCCTCGATATCCTCGACACTGCCGGTCGACATGTCCGAGGGAATGCAGCCATCGACGACGTTCAGAACGAATACCGCCTTCCACTCCTGGCCCTTGGCGGAGTGGATGGTGGAGAGGATCAGATAGTCCTCGTCCAGCAGCGGTGCGCCGGCTTCGTCGGAAGTCGCACTCGGCGGGTCCAGTGTCAGGTCAGTGAGAAAGCGTGTCCGCGACGGATAGCCCGCCGCAATACGCTGCAGCTGGTCGAGGTCGGCGGCTCGCATCGCCGCGTCCGGATACCGCTGCCCGAGATGCGGCAGGTACCACTGCCTGACAAGATCGAATTGCTCCGGCCAGTCGGCGGTCTTGTCGTAAAGCTGGATCATCAGCGCCACCAGGTCGCGCCAGGCCGAGGCCGCTTTGGCGGGGGGCGAGAAGGTTGAGAGTGCATCCCTCGCCGAGCGGCCGGCGATGCGATCGAGAATCTTGCCGGCGGTGGTGGGGCCGATGCCATCGAGCATCTGTGCGACGCGGAAGCCGGTGACGCGATCGCTCGGATTCTCGGCCCAACGCAGCACGGCCAGGACGTCCTTGACGTGCGCCGCCTCAACGAACTTGAGGCCGCCGAACTTAACGAACGGAACGTTGCGGCGGGCGAGCTCGATTTCCAGCATGGCGCTGTGGTGCGCGGTGCGGAACAATACCGCTTGCTCTCTCAGCTGCGTGGCGTCCTCACGATTGCGCAGTACGCTTTCGACGACGAAGTCGACCTGGCCGACATCGTCGGCAACGGTTACCAGCGCCGGCTTGGCATCGCCGCTGCGGCGCGAACGCAGCTTCTTGGCGAAGCGCTCGCGCGCCAGACCGATGACGGCATTGGAGGCGGCGAGGATCGGCTGGGTCGAGCGGTAGTTCTCTTCCAGAGTCACCACGGTCGCTGGCGGACTGAACTGAGCCGGGAAGTCGAGCATGTTGCGCACATTGGCCGCGCGGAAGCCATAGATGGCCTGGGCATCGTCGCCGACCACGGTCAGGCCATGACCGTCCGGCTTGAGACCCAGCAGAATCGCCGCCTGCAGGGCGTTGGTGTCCTGGTATTCATCGACCAGCACGTGATCGAAATGTTGGCGCACCTCGCTAGCGAGTTCGGCAACACTCATCAGCTCGGCCCAGTAGAGGAGCAAGTCGTCGTAGTCGAGCACCTGCTGGCGCTGCTTGGCTTCGACGTAGCCGTCGAAGAGCTCGCGCAGTGCATCTTTCCATTCGGCGCACCAGGGGAACTGCTTCAGCAGCACGGTCTCCAGCGGTTCCGCCGCGTTCACGGCTCGCGAATAAATGGCGAGGCACGTGGCTTTGAGCGGGAAGCGCTTGTCCTTTTCCGACAATCCCTTTTCGTGCCGCACCAGGTTCATCTGGTCGGCCGCATCCTCGCGGTCGTGGACGGTGAAGGAAGGGTCCAGCCCGATGGCGCGGGCGTGGGTGCGAAGCAGCCGCGCGCCGACGGCGTGGAAGGTGCCGGACCACCCAATTTGCCTTCCAACTCGGCTCGGACCGAGAGCTGCAGCGATGATGCGCTCGGCCCGGCGCTCCATCTCGGCGGCAGCACGCCGTGAGAAGGTGAGCAGCAGGATGCGGCCGGGGTCTGCGCCTTTGACGATCAGATGGGCCACACGATGCGCTAGGGTATTGGTCTTGCCCGACCCGGCTCCCGCAATCACCAGCAGCGGTCCCGCGATGTTGGCGCCGGTCGCGACGACACCGTGCTCGACGGCACGGCGTTGCTCGACATTGAGGGTCTTCAGGTGGGCGGCATCAGGCATAGCGGGCATCCGCATCGCGCTTCTTGGCGGCACAGCCTGATCATGATTCCTTCTGGAGCGCCAACCGGCACGCAACGCCCCTGACGCCCCCGGGGCCCATAGTGCGTCAAGCAGCGTCCTTTCCCTCCGCCGCGCCCGAGCAATTGCAACGCAAGCCCCCCACAAGCGGCGAGGTCGGCAGTTCTCAAAGTCCGTAACCCGCCGAATTGCGTTTTCAAGACGTCACGCGCGATCTACCTTAGGGTGTCGCTGCAATTCGCGCACGGCGACGGGGCAGAGTCGGAGACCTTCCGTGCCCTGATGGAGAGTATCGTGAGTGGAAGTCGAGTCTTTGCTACCCCAGGATTTCGCGTTTTGCTCTCGGTTCTCCTGGCCGCCGATTGGGGCGGCCACGCCTGGGCGGCGGGAACCGCTTTCGCGGTCGATACCTCGGAAGTCTCCGAGACCGGCTCATGCAAGATAGAGTCGTGGTATTCGGCTGCGAGCAACCAGGACGCCATTGCCATCGTCAATCCATCCTGCGTGGTGGACATGTTCGGCCGGCCGGTCGAATTGGGAGCGCAATTGTTTGGCCAGCGCACGGATGACGAGTGGGCAACCAGCATCGCGCCCAGGGTCAGAACCAAGCTTATTCCAACCGCAATCGGCAGCTTCGGGCTGGCAATCGCGGGAGGCGCCTCCTTCGACCTCGCGACGCTGGAGCCGACTTCCGTGTTCGCCTATGCGCCGGCGACGTTGCGCCTTTCCGAGGTCATGCGCATCAACGTCAACGCCGGATGGCTCTGGGACGGTAGCGTCGATCGCAACTATTTCACCTACGGCATCGGCTACGATTGGAAGCTCACCGACGTCATAACGCTGACCTTGGAAGCGTTTGGTCAGGCCGGCAGCAGCGACATTGCGGCCGTAACCGAGCCCAGATTTCAGGCGGGGCTCAGGTACCGCCCGGTAGACAAGTTCTCGGTCGATCTCATCTACGGACGCAACATAAACGGCGAGAACGCGAACTGGATCACGCTGGCCGCCACTATCCGCTTTCCACCCGACAAATAGCCCGGCTCGCCGGCTCGCGAAGGTTTCAGTGTGCCACGGCAATCGCGCCGCGCGTTTCGCCGGCTTGCCGTGCCGCCGGCAAGAACATGTGCGCCAGCGTCGGGATCATGAGCAGGCTGCAGATTGGCGACATCAACATGCCCCCCACGATGACGCAGGCGAGCGGCTGCTGCACCTGCGCGCCTATACCGGTGGAGATCGCAGCAGGCACCAAGCCGATGCAGGCGGAGAGGCTGGTCATCAAGACCTGCCGCATGCGCGTTTCGCCGGCCAGCACAACGGCCTGCTCGCTGCCGACGCCGGCTTCGAGATTGCGGCGGATGTAGGACATGAGAAGGATGCCATCCATGGCCGAGACGCCGAACAGCGAGATGAATCCGATCGCGGCCGAGATGCTGAAGTTGAGGTCGGCGACGTGGAGGCCGAGAATGCCACCTGCCACGGCAAAGGGAATGCCGGCGAGCGCGATCAAACTGTCGCGTACGGAGTTGAACACGCTGTAGAGCAGCATCAGAATGAGGAGCAGACTGAGGGGCACAATGTAGGCGAGCCGGCTTTGCGCCTCCACCAGCGAGCCGAATTCACCGGCCCACTGCAGACCATAGCCCTGCGGCAGCGGCACCTTTTCGGCGACGCGCAGTTGCGCCTCGGCAACCGTCGACCCGAGATCGCGATCGCGGACGGAAAATTTGATCGGCCGGTAACGGCGCCCGTTCTCGCGATAGATATAGGCCGCTCCCGTCTCGAGGCGGATGTCCGCAATATCGCCCAGAGCAATGTAGGCGGTGGGCGACTTCGGGTCCGAGTTGGGTAGTGCGACCGGAATAGCGCGGATCGCGCCGATGCTGCCGCGGAATTCCGGAGCCAAACGAACGGTGAGCGCGAAATTCCATTCGCCCTCGTAGACACGCGACACTTCCTGCCCGCCGATGGCCGCCTGAACCACCGAGTTGATGTCGCCAACGGAGAAGCCATAGCGGGCCGCCTTGGCGCGATCGATCTTGATGACGAGATTGGGTTGTCCGAGCAGACTGAAGCCTCCCGGGTCGGCGACGCCGGGAACCTGGGACAACTCGTTCTTGAAGCGCTTCGAGAGGCGTTCCAACTCGCCAAGATCGGGGCCGAACACTTTGAGGGAATTCTCGCCTTTCACCCCGGACAGAGCTTCCTCGATGTTGTCCTGGATATACTGCGAGAAGTTCAGATCGACGCCGACGAACTCGCGCTCGAACTGGTCTCGCATCTGGCGGACCAGTTCGTCCTTGGTCAGGCCAGCGGGCCACTGGGACCGGGGCTTCAGGGGCACGAAGAATTCGGCGACGAAGGAGCCGTCCGGATCGGTGCCGTCCTCGCCGCGGCCCTGCTCGGAGACAACCGTTGCCACCGGCGCGTAAGCCTTGATCAGGTTGCGCATGCGCGCCACGCTGTCCATCCCGGCTTCGATCGTGATGGTCGGCGGCAGCAGGGCGCGTATCCACAAATTGCCTTCCTCGAGCTTGGGCAGGAACTCGGTACCCAGGCGCAGGGCAAGCACGCAGCACAGGACCAGGACGGCAAGTCCGGCGAGCGCCGAGATACGGAAGTAGCGCACGGCAAGAGGAAGGACGCTTGCATAGACTAACCTTACCTGCCGCACCAGGAAGGTCTCGACTTCGCTCACCCTCTCCGGCAGCAACATCGAGGCAAGGACCGGCGTAACCGTAAACGTGGCGATGACGGCGCCGAGCAGGGCGTACGCGTAGGTGCGCGCCATGGGCCCGAAGATTTGCCCCTCCACGCCTTGCATCGTGAACAGGGGCAGGAAGGCGGCGATCGTGATCAGCACCGAGAACAAGATCGCCTTGTCGACTTCGATCGCGCCCTTGAGCACATGCACCAGCTTTTCCGAAAAACCCGGCTCGCGATCCGATTCGGAGAGCGGGGCGCGGTGCGCCAGATGTCGGTAGATGTTCTCGAGCATGATCACGCTGGCATCGACGATGATGCCGAGATCGATGGCTCCGATCGAAAGAAGGTTGGCGGATTCGCCCCTGAGCACGGTGATGATCACGGCCAAGAACAGCGCGACCGGAATCGTGGCGCCCACAATGATCGCCCCGCGCAGACTGCCGAGAAATCCCCATTGGATGACAAAGATCAGCGCGACGCCGAACAGCATGTTGTGCAGCACGGTGCTGACGGTGACGGCGACCAGGTCGCCGCGATCGTAGAAGGTGTCGACCTTGACGCCCGGCGGAAGGCTGCCATCCGTGTTGAGGCGATGGATAGCCTCGCGAACGCGCGCGACAACCTCCATGGTGCGCTCGAACCTCTGCATCAGCACGATGCCGAACACCACGTCGGTGATTTCATCGCGCCCGGCGATGCCGAGCCGCGGCGTGAAACCGATCTGGACGTTCGCCACGTCGGAAAGCAACACCGGCACGCCGCGCTGCTGGGTGAGAACGATATTGCGAATGTCCTCCAGCGAACGCACCACGCCGATGCCGCGCACATTGACCGACTGCTCACCCACGGAGATGGTGCGGCCGCCGACATTGGAGTTGCCGGCCGAAATGGCGCTCAGGATTTGCGGCAAGGTCACGCCGTAGGACATCATGCGGTTGAGATCGACCTCGACCTGGAACTCCTTGCTCTTGCCGCCCAGCACCAAAACGTCGGAAACGCCCGGGACGGTGCGCAGCCTGCGCTCCACAACCCAGTCCTGGAGCGTCTTCAGCTCCATCAAGTCCATGCCGGGCGGGCCCTTGAGCTGGTAGCGGAATATCTCGCTGATGGTGCCTGCCGGCGAGATCACCGGTTGCACGCCGGTAGGAAGGGTGGCCGTGCTCAGCCGATTGACCGTCTGCTGGCGCACGAAATAATAGTCGCGCCCGTACTCGAACTGCAGGCGAATGAAGCTGAGGCCGTAGACGGTGTTGGAACGCACGTACTTGAGCCCGGGCGTGCTCGCCACCGCGATCTCTATGGGGATGGTGACGTAGCGCTCCATCTCCTCGGGAGATTGACCCGGGTTCTGGGCGATGATCTCGATGATCGGCGGCGTGGGATCGGGATAGGCCTCGACATTGAGCGCGGTGAAAGCGGCGTAGCCGATGCCGAGGAAGGCAGTGAACGCCACCAGCACCAGGGGCCGCCTGGAAAGACAGAACGCGATCAACCTACGCAGCATCAGCGGTCTCGCCGGTGGCCTCGATCACTTGCTGCGCCACTCGTTGTCGATGAAGATCGCCCCGCGGCCGACCACGACGTCGCCCGCCTTCAGGCCGGCAAGGATCTGCAGCTTGCGGTCCTGCTCCAAGCCGGCCTGCACGCGGCGGCGCTCGAACACCATGGGCTCGCGCCCGATCCAGACGACGGGCAGCTCGCCTTCCCAGATCACCGCCTCGACAGGCACCGAGGGAGAAGGCTCGCCGCTGCCGGTCACGATCTTGAACGTGGCAAACATCTCGGACCGGAGGGCGCCATCGGGGTTGGCGATTTCCGATCGCACCACGACGCGGCGTGTTGCCGAGTCGGACGCTGCCCCGATGGCGACGATGCGCGCTTTGAAAATCCTGCCCGGCAATGCGGTGACGTTGACCTCGATCTCCTGGCCGACGCGCACATGAGGAATGTCGTTCTCGGGCACGTTCGCCTTCAGCCACATGGTCGACAAGTCGGCGATCGAGTAGAGGGGCTCGCCCGAATCGCTGCGCACGTACTGTCCGGGACCGATCTTGCGTGCGATCACCGTGCCCTCGATCGGCGCGTTGATCGTGATGAGGGGGTTGATGGAGCGCTCGCGTTCGACCCGGGCAACCTCGGCATCGCTGCGTCCGACGAGCACGCGCAGCCGGTTGCGGCTCGCCGCAACCGTTCCCTCGGCGGTCTTGCTATCGGATTCGGCAGCTGCCAGGTCGTTGCGTGCCTGATCATGCTCGCGTTGCGAGGTCGCCTTATCGGCAAGCAGGCTGGCTTGCCGGTCGAAGGTGCGTTTGGCCAAGGCGAGTTGCGACTTGCTCTTCTCGAGCGCCTGCACTGCTGCGATCAGGTCGGTTTGCACCTGCACCACTTCCGGACTGTCGATCTCGAACAGCGGTTCGCCGCGCTTTACCTCGTCGCCGATCCTGGCAATGAGGCGGACCACGCGCCCGGAGAACGGCGTCAGCACGACCGTGCTGGCGTCCTCGTTGAAGGCGATCTGACCGATGGCAGGTCGCAAGATGCGGAAGGTGGCGGACTCCACCTCGACGAGCCCGAGCTGATGCATCTGCTCGGCGGTCACCTGAACTGTCTCCGCGTTCCTCACCGGCGGCGGAACGGGCGGCCCGGCCGAGACGACGTGCTGCCCGCCGAACCGCGGCGTCAGGAAGAATACCGCCGCACATGCTGCAACCGCTGCAGCAGAAAAGGCCACTTGCCTTGCTACTCCGCGCCGTACTGGCAACACGTCACTCACTCCCGCTCATGTACTGCAACTGCTGGCGCCACGGCGGCTTCCCACCTGTTCCACCAGCCCCCGCCGAGCGCCTGGAAAAGCGCAACGATGTCTGCAAGCCTTGCGGCCTGTGCCTGTACGCGGGCAAGCGATGTCACGAGATAGGCCTGCTGCGCATTGATCAGATTGGGCAGGCTCACTTGCCCCTGCTCGACTTGCTTCTGCACCAGCTCGATGCTGCGCTGCGCCGATCGCTCCGCCGCAATCGCTGCCTCCAGAGCGCGCGCATCGGCTTGCAGAGCAGCGAGCACGTCAGCAACGTTACGGAACGCCGTCAGCACGGTGCTGCGGTACTGTGCGACCGCCAGCACCAGGCCTTCCTCGGCCGCCTGCTGCTTGTAGCGGAGCGTGCCACCGTCGAAGATTGGCTGCATCACGTTGGCCCCAACCAGCCAGAAATTGGTTCCAGGCAGAAACAGCCGCGAGGCAGCATCCGCGGCACTGCCAACATTGCCGCTCAGCGTGATCTGCGGCAGCCGGTTGGCAATGGCTACGCC
Organism: uncultured Alphaproteobacteria bacterium; assembly: GCA_963724565.1. Taxonomy (GTDB): domain Bacteria; phylum Pseudomonadota; class Alphaproteobacteria; order Rhizobiales; family Hyphomicrobiaceae; genus AWTP1-13. Next base: position 8,540 of record CAVRVK010000025.1, on the reverse strand, counting down.
GATCTCCGCGTTGGCTGCCCGCACGACCTGCTCGGCGGCGCGCACGTCGGGACGCTGCCGCACGAGGTCGGCTGGCAGGCTGAGCGGCAGCTTGCGAGGAAAGCGAAAGGAAGCAAGCTGGAAGGCCTCCCCCGCTCCCTCGCTGGGAAAGCGCCCCGTGAGCGTGGCGAGCAGATTGCGCTGCTGGTCGAGCAGCTTCTCCAGAGGCGGCAACAGCAATTTCGTTTGCGCAAGGGCCGTTTCCTGCGCGACCACCTCGGGCAGGGCTATCTGCCCAAGCGTGTTCTGCCGCCGCAAGGTCGTCAGCAGCTGTGTCTGCAGGGAAATGAGCCGACGCGTGGCCGCAATCTGTCCTCGCAACGATGCCTCCTGGATGGCGACCAGGGCAACGTTGGAGGTCAGCGTGAGATAGACGCCCTCGCGCTGGAACATTTGCGCCTCTGCGGCTGCGTCCGCGCTCTCGACCTGCCGGCGGCGTCCTCCGAACACATCGGCGACATAGGCTACCGACACCTGCGGGGTATGGACGGTGTAAAGGCTTGCACCCGATGCGGAGTCGGTCGTCAGCGTCGCGGTCGGCGTCAGCTGGCGCGTCGTGTCCCAAGTGCCGCCAATCTGCGGGAACAGTGCCCCGCGCTGGGCCAGCGCGTTCGCCTGGGCGATGCGGACGGCGGCCTCGGCGGCCTGGAGATCGGCGTTGTGCAGAATGCCCTGCTCTACCAGCTCGCTCAAGTGGCGAGATTGAAACGACTCCCACCACCGGCTTGGCAGCTCGGCGCCCGCAACAAACAGACTGCCGAGGACACGCCTGCCGGACGGTGAGGCGCCACGCTGCGCCAGATAGCCGCTCACGTCCGGCGCTTGCGGCGGCTGGAAATCAGGCCCGACCGCGCAGCCGCTCGCAATGGCGGCCGCCAATACCGCCGCAACCGCACAGAACGGGGCTTTCTGGCGCACAGGCACAGCGCGTCCACATTCCTTTCGGTTCGCGCAGGCGGGAACAATCGCCGCTGGCCGCGCCCAGCCTAACCCGCGCAACAACTGCTGCCGGGTCCGCAGCCGGGCGCTCGGCGGACTTAGATAGCTCCTAGTATCGGGTTTGGCTGACGGTACGCTTACGCGTAGCTTACGTGAACCTTACAAGGGGGTTGGCATCGACAGGTGTAGCGCCCCGCAGTAGACGTGCCATAGGCTTGTCCGGTCATGCCGAACCCGCGGGCAGACCTAGACCGAGATCGTTCTCAATGGAAGCGCCTCGGTTTGTGCGAGAACGTGAATCTCGTCCTAAACTGTAGATCAAAGAGCAGGATTTACGCTTCAGCTCGCTACATCGGCGCTGGATCGAAGCGTCCAATCTGAAGCGATCCTGCTCAGGACACGGATTTGTCATGCGCTTGCTCGTAGTTGAGGACAACGAGGAGCTTTCCCAGCTCCTGGTCAAAGGTCTCAAGGCCGCGCGATTCGATGCGGACTGTGCGGCGACCGCGGCAGATGCGCGCGCGGCGCTGAAGACCACCCTCTATGCTGCGGTGGTGCTCGACCTGGGGCTGCCGGACGGCGACGGGCTTTCGATCCTGCAAGAGGTCAGATCGCGCAAGGACCCCATCCCGGTTTTGGTGCTTACCGCGCGCTCGAGCGCCCAAGACCGGGTCAAGGGGTTGCGCGGCGGCGCCGACGACTACCTCATCAAGCCCTTCGCGTTCGAAGAACTGGTGGCGCGGCTCGAGGCAATCCTGCGGCGCCCCAGCCAACTGCTGGGGAGCTCGATCAGACTGGCCAACCTGGTATTCGACATGGAAAGCCGACAAGCCTTCATCGATCAGGAGCCGCAACTGTTGTCGGCGCGCGAGGCGGCTGTGCTCGAGCTGCTGCTTCGGCGGAAGGGCCACGTCGTGCCCAAGAGGCTGATCGAGGACCAGATCTTCGGGATATCGGAAGACGTGGCGTCCAATGCGGTGGAGGTCTACGTTCACCGTCTTCGCAAGCAGCTGGCGGCGGGCGGCGCGCATATACAGATCCACACCCTGCGGGGTGTGGGATACCTCATCGCCGAGGCCGAACCCGCATGACGACGTCGGCACCGTTCCAGGCCGGAACACGCTTCAAGTCCATCCTGTCGCGCATCGTGTTCCTGCATGTAATTGCTTTGGGCATCATATCGGTGCTCATGCCGCTGGCGCTGCATTGGCTGCTGGCTCGGGAGGCCGACCGGCTGCATCAGATCGCCATGCACGATCTCGCCGACACAGTGGCCGGCTATCTCACAGTCGACGCCACGGGCAGATTGAAGCTGGAGCTGCCGCCGGACCTTCAGGCGCTCTACTCACGGAAGTACGGCCGCTATGCCTACGGCGTCGTCGATGAAACCGGACAAGTGCTGTTTTCCTCGCTCAAGGATCGCGCGCCGATCTTTGCCCAGGGCGATCGCTCGCCCGATCCGGTGTTCCTGCGGGCAAAGCACGGCGATCTGGAACTGTCCGGCGTGAGCGCTCCCAAGCAAATCGGCGACCGGACCGTTTGGGTCGACGCCGCGGAGAACCTGTCGCATCGGGATGTGATCATCGATGACATCGTCGCCGATTTCCTGCGCCGCGCCGGGTGGATCACGCTGCCCATTCTGCTCGTGCTGCTGGCGATCGACATCATCATCTTCAGGCGCGCGCTGCTGCCCCTTGGGCAGGCTTCCGACCGCGCCCGCAGCATCAGCCCGGTCCGGACCGACATTCGCCTGCCGCTCGAGGACATGCCGCGGGAGGTGCTGCCGCTAGTGCAATCGATCAATCAGGCATTGGATCGCCTGGAGCACGGCTTCAACGCGCAGCGGGAATTCATTGCCGATGCGGCACATGAATTGCGCACGCCTCTCAGCGTCCTGCGGACGCGCATCGACACGTTTGCCGACCAATCGGCCGTGCAGGCGCTGCGCCAAGACATCGAAGGCGTCAGTCGCGTGATCAATCAGCTGCTCGACGTCGCCGAGCTCGATACCTACGTGGTTGCTGCCGGCGAGACGGCCGACCTGCACCAGCTATGCAGTGAGGTAGTGGAGTTCATTGCGCCTCTGGCGCTGGCGCGGGGCAAGGATATCGCCCTGTCCTCGGCCAATGGGCCGGTCTGGGTCAACGGCGATCATGAGATGTTGTATCGAGCGATTCGCAATCTCGCCGAGAACGCCATCAACCACACCCCCAAGGGGACCACCGTGGAGATCGTGGTCGATCCGGATGGCCAAGTGAGCGTGCTCGATGACGGCCCTGGCATACCCCAGGACAAGCAGGAGCTCATCTTTCAGCGCTTCTGGCGCGCGGACCGCCGCAGGGTCGGGGCCGGCCTGGGTCTGGCGATCGTGCAACGCATTGCTCAAGCGCACGGCGGTACGGTCGCCTGCGTCAATCGGCCCAGCGGCGGAGCCCAGTTCTCGTTGCGGCTGCGCCCCGCTGCTCGCGACCGCGCCGATGGCGTCGGCGCCAAGCCGACAATGGCCGGTCAGGAAGGCGCAAGAGTCCCCGGAGAGCGCGCAGCCGGCAACCGGCACCCCCACGCGGACACACCGGCAGAGGCATGAGGCGCCTGGGCGTCCCGATCGGGGCGCCACACACGCAGCCCAAGGGTAGTGGTGGGTTCAGTTTGAAATTTCGAACAGCCCCGCCGCCTTCATGACCTGCTCGTAGCGTCCGGCCGGATCGAACTGCTTGTTGATCTCGATCAGCTTCGGCAGCCAGGCCTCGGAGACTGTGTAGCGGACCTCTGCCCCGGTCTTGCGGTGCTTGATGACAGCTACGGCCATCGCTCCAGCAGGTGCCTTCTCGGCCGCTATCGTCAGCGTCCTCTGGCCGGGGCTGGCCGTGGTAGCGATCATGATCCCGTCGGCGATGCAGGCGCATGGCGCCCTGTCACTGTCGTAGTAGGTGACGGCCACTTCGCGCGGTCCTGCTTTGAGGCGCTCCAGCGCATCTTGACCGATGCGGATGCCGACCGGGATGAAGGCGCCGAAGCCGCCGTGCACGCGGGTGGCCAGCGTGACCCATTCCTCAGGGGATTGCGCTAGCGTTGCCGGCGGCGAGAACCACAAGGCTGCCACGGTGAGCGCTGCCGCAACTTGATTTCTCATGGGACCTCACGTTCCGTCCTTTTTGCTCACCGGCATTGGCGGCTTGCTTTGGTGTCGCTGCGTGGACATTCGATCGAGGCGGCTCGATCCGAACCAATCCTGCTCTAGCCTTTGGCGAGAACCACGCTGACGCTGCGCATCGGTATGCCCTGCGTCGAGATGGCGACCGTCTGCCTGGAGCCGCCGAGCGTGACCGACATCGACCCGGAGAAGCCCCCGCCGGTGACTGTCAGCGTCAAGCGGCTGCCGCCGATACGACCCTTCACCTCGCCCGCGGCCTTGAAGGTACGCTCCTCCCAAGTGCCCGCGACGTTGCCGCCAAATTCGGTCAGCCGACCGCGTATCTCTATGTCGCTGCCTGCGCTGTTGCAGCGGATCGCCAGGTGGAGGCTCTGGCCGCCCCCCGTGTAGTAGGCCTGGCAGCGCATGCTCTCGGAGCGCCCATCGTCGTAGCGGACCTGGCCGGTACCCGACCACGACCCGAGAAAGGCATCGAACGGCGTGGCTGCCAGCGCGGCTGTGGCGATGCAGGCAAGCGCTGCAAGGGCGGCAAGCCGCAGCGAGCCCCTCACCTGGCCATTGCCTATTCTCATGGCGATTACCCTCCGGCAGGAAAAGTCGGCACAGGCGTGTCCCCAGCAGGGCGCCGCCGACTTGTGTCATCGAAAGAGGCGGGGAGATAGCAGAACGCCGCTGGAACCGCGGCACTGAAGGCGCGCTGCGGAGTTTGCTCTGGATCAAGGTCCGGCGACCCCTAGCGGTTAGCTTTCTAGCGCGAAGGACCTGGCCGAAGCCAGAGACAAAAAGCGCCCGATGTGCTGGAGGCGCGGGAGCGGGGCGTGCCCGCTACACGGCATCAGCGCGACGCGCGGATTGTGCGGTACCCGCCGCAGCCACAGGAGAGCAACCATGTACAAACACATCCTCATCGCCACCGACGGCTCCGAGCTGGCCGGCAAGGCTCAGGCGCAAGGCCTGGAGCTTGCCCGTGCGCTCAAGGCCCAGGTCACGGTGCTGACCGTAACGGCCCCGTTTCCGATGCCTAGCTATTGGGCAGCACCTGCGGAAAGCCTGGTCGAGGCGCACGAGAAGGCCACCACCGAGAGCGCCAAGCGCATCCTGTCACAGGCCACAGCAGGGGCAGCGGCGTTGGGCCTCGCCAGCGACACGCTGCGCGTGACGCACGAGGAGCCGGCGCAGGTGATCGTCGAGACGGCACAGAGCAAGGGCTGCGATCTGATCGTCATGGCCTCGCACGGCTACCGCGGGGTCAAGCGGGTGCTGCTCGGCAGCGCGGCCGTGAAGGTGCTGACCCACAGCAAGACGCCGGTGCTGATCTGCCGGTGAGGGAGAGGGCGGCGATCCACGCCGTGTACTCTGGCGCTCTCCCGTCGGGCGGGTTGAAGGGCGCGATCATCAGTTACCATGACGGTCATGCCGCGTTGCCGTGCAGTGGCAGCTACACTTGGTGCAAAGGTAATAGCAAACTTGTCACAAGCCTCTGGCAACTTGGGCAGCCGCAATTGCGTAAAGACCCCTGACGGCGTTAGTAGCTTGAAGGAAGAGACTTGCGCGGCGTTCGAGTGAATACCTCCCTGTTGACTTTCTTAGGCGTGGCCAGACGACACTCGGCGCCGGATTACGACTCGAATGCGACAAGTTCTCTTACAGGTGGCGATGACGGCTGGTTGCCTCGGAATCTTGTCCGCGGTTGCACCGCCGACGCTGGCCGAACCCAAGCGTGGCACACCCGGCATCACGTTTGAGCTGAACGAGCAGAGCGAAGTTTGGGGCAACCTCGCGGGCGGCCTCAGGACCGGTGCGTCCTACAACGGGCTCACGACCGCGTCGGTCACTATGGACCTCAAGCGACTGGTCGGATGGTCGGGGGCAAAACTGTTCGCCAGTGCCTTCTACATCCACGGGCACGGTCCATCCGAGGTCCTGGTCGGCAACCAACAGCTCTTGAGCAACATCGAGGCCACGCCCGGCATCAAGCTCTACAATCTCTGGCTGGAGCAGGAGTTCTTGTCGGGTGCGCTCAACGTTCGAATCGGACAAGAAGGCGCCAACGACGAGATGATGATTGCTCCGTCGGCAGCCGTTTTCCTCAATTCCAGCTTCGGCTTTCCCGACCTCCTCGTCCAAAACTTACCCTCAGGCGGTCCCAACTATCCGCTGGCCACCCCCATGGTCAGGGCGAAACTGAAGTTGAGTGACGAGGTGACCCTTGTTGGGGCAGTATTCAACGGTGACCCAGCCGGGCCCGGATCAGGCGATCCGCAGCTGCGAGATCGGTACGGCACTGCTTTCCGCCTGGTCGACCCTCCCCTGTCGTTCGTCGAACTGTGGTACGAGCGCAAAGAGGACAGCCGCCGGCAGCTGATGCCCGGAACTTACAAGATCGGTGCGTTCTATCGCGCGGGCGGTTTCGATGATCAATTGCGTGACAGCAAGGGCTTGTCGCTCGCCGACCCCATCAGCACCGGCGTAGCGCGCCGTCATCAGGGCGATTTTGCCTTCTACGCCATTGCCGATCAGATGATCTGGCGCAATCCGGCCGGCAAGCAACAGCTATTCGCATTTGGGTTGATGATGGTTGCGCCGGATGATCGCAACAGGGTGGACGCCTTTGCCGAGGCGGGCTTGCACCTGAAGGCTCCCTTCGCCGGTCGCGACCAGGACGTCCTCGGCATTGCAGTCGCCTACGCGCAGACCAGCAACTCGTTTCGCAGACTGGCCGAAGAGACTGCAACGCAAACCGGCCTACCGAATGGCGTGCGCCAGGGCGAGACCGTTATCGAGGCCACCTACTTGTACCAGGTGACGCCCAAGTTCTCTCTCCAGCCCGACCTGCAGATCGTCATCAATCCAGGTGCGGCGCTGGAGGAATCGCTTACGCGGCCGCCCCTCGATCACAGCATAACCATTGGGATGCGGGCGAAGCTCGAGCTCAACTAGCCGCTTTGGGCCTTCTCAACCAACTTCACACCGACAGGATCGTGTCCGACACCCGCACTAGGCTGGTTGATGCTCAGCCAGCGGGGAGGTATTTCCAGTTTGCAGCGGACCCCGCCGGGAGCAAGCACGCAGTCGACAGTGCCGCCGAGCTCGTAGGGGATGAGATCCCGGATCACGCTCATGCCGTGTCCCGATGGACCAGGAACACCAATCGGCGGTCCGCCCGTCTCCCGCCACTCCAGGGCCAATCCACGATACCCGCTTCCATTCGCCTGCCAGTGCCAGCGCACCGAGACCTGGCCGCAACGGTTGGAAAGCGCGCCATACTTGGCTGCATTTGTGGCGAGCTCGTGAAAAACCATCGCCATCGTCTGCGCGGCTTCGGCAGCCACGGTGAGGGAGGGACCTTCCACCAGGGTGTTGCCGTTCCTCTCGCAAGGTGCAAGCTCCGCGCTAACGAGTTCGGCCAAGTCCACACCCTGCCAACGGCGCTTGCTCAACAGGATGTGAGCGTTGGCCAACGCTTGAATGCGGCCGTTGAGCGCGCCGATGAATTCGCCCCTCGACCTGCTGCTTGCATCGGCGTGCTGCGCGATCGCCGTGACGAAGGCCAGCACGTTCTTGACGCGATGGTCGAGCTCGGCAATCAGAAGGGTCCTGTGATCTTCTGATTTCCTCCGTTCGGTGACATCGATGCTGACACCCGTCATTCGCAAAGGTCGCCCGCTATCGTCGTATGCAACGATGTTGCGGGTCTCGATCCACCGAGCCTCGCCATTGTCCGCTCGGACAATTCTGAACTCCGAAACGACTTCGCTCTGCTGCAGCTCGTATGCCTGGCGGAATTCTACCCCCAGCCGTGCAAGATCCTCCGGATGTATGAGCGCCCGGCTTTCATCGGGCGACAACTCAACGATGCATTCGGAAAGACCATAGGTGGCGGCACAGCCTGGCGACAGCGTCGTGGCCCCCGAGAGGCAGTCGTAAGTGTGACATCCGACCAAGGCGACCTTGCTGGCCAGGGCGAACTGTGCGTTGCGTTCAGCCAACGCCGCCTCCGCCCGCTTGCGCTCCGAGATGTCGATCTTCATGCTCACGACGCCGACAACTTCGCCGTCCTCGTCGGTCAAGGGCACGGGATAGGGGACGATGGCAATGCGCTTGCCGTCGGGGCGTTCGAACAGTGCCTCCCGTGCTTCAACGGCTCGGCGCTCGGTCAGGCAAAGCCTGGTCGGGCACAGGTCCGGTGGCATCAAGGTGCCATCGGGGTAATACAGGCGACCAAGATCGGAGCACTTGTCTTTGCCCAACTCTGGGTTGACGCCCCACAAGTCGATGGCCGCCTTGTTGCAAAACGTTATGCGGCCGGCTGTATCGGTCGTGTGGATAGCTGCGGGCAAGGCCTCGAGCAGCCTTCGGAACGCCTTCCCCTGATTGCGCAAGGTTTCCTCGGCAAGCTTGGCCCTGG
>CAVRVK010000024.1:0-87132 GCA_963724565.1 uncultured Alphaproteobacteria bacterium | reverse complement strand
TGGCGTCGCGGACGACGCCATGCATGCGCGCCGGCTGTCCTTGCTCCCCGCGCACAATCGAGCCGTCCAATGCCACCCAACGGACCTCGCCCTCGAGCTGGTGGCCCGGCGGATAGACCACCCGGTATTCGGTACTCCAGACGCCATTGGCGCCCAGCGCTTCCGCAAACGCGCGGTCGATGTGGGGCAGATCATCGCGATGAACGAAGCTTCTTCCTTCGCGCACAGTCTTGGGGGCCGCATCGTGTCCATGCAGGAAGACAGCTCGCGTATCGGATTCCAGTCGGCCGGTGGAAAGGTCGATTTGAACGCTCCGAGCTTGGCCGCCGACAGTGCGAGTTGAAGCCGGTCGTTGCTTTCCTGAAGGCGGTTCTTGCTCTCTTTGAGGGCTGCCTCACCGCGTCGCCACTCCTGAAACAGAGCTGAAAGAATTAGTAGGGCTGACGACATGGCGAATAGTGCTGCTCGCGCAGCCAGCGCACGGTCGGCGAGGGGTACCGTCGGGTCGCCCAAACGGCCTATGCCAAACGTGATTGTCCACACGACCGCGGCAGCGAGGATGAATGCCGCGGACGCGGCGAACACCGGCGCGCAGCGCGCGGTCACCCAATAGGCAAGAGGCAACAGTAAACTGAGCGGCAGGATAGTGAACCAATGGTCGGTCGAGGAAAAGAATCCAAGGGCGCTCACCAGGGCTATCGCCACAAGTGCCAACAGCCCCTCGATCAATTGTCGCTTCTCGGGGACGCTGCGCAGCGTAGCAGTCAGGCCGATGAGCAGAGGCGCGACAATAACGATGCCGAGGGCGTCCGACGCGAACCAGTTGAACCAGATGGTTGGCAGGGACGGGCCCGAGTTGTGAAATAGAACAAATCCTGCGGTCCCACCGATACCGGATAACGCGGTGCCGACTGCCGTTGCGGCAAGAAAGCCCAACACGCTGCGCAGACTGCCCAACGTGAAATTTTGGCCCGAGTACGCCTTGACCAGCCACGCTATGAGCAAAGCTTCCCCTGCGTTGCACAGGGCAAAGATCACGGCCGCGGCAAGATTCCTGTCCCCCAGCAGGTTTGCCGCTACGGTTGCACCCATCACGCCGAGGGCAACCGGCAACCGCCAAGAGGGGCCGAGCGCGATGACGAGGCCGCACGCGACGCCGGCGGCGGGCCAGAAGACGGCCACGCCATCGGACGGTGTGACCAGAGCGAGGCTGAGGCGGGCCGCCAAGAAATAGGTGACAGAGACCGCGGCGGTGCCAAGTAGCAAACGCAAAAGGGCGCGCGCGCCGAGAAGCGGAGCGCGTTGTTGATTGTCGAGGTGATGTCCCCCTGTTGCTCTCAATGGCTCACCCGATGCGCGTACACATTCCCGCGGCAAGGAAATGCGTCGATCAGGTGTTGCCCTAGTTCCGGGAGCGGCAAGTACCTAGGCCGTCCATCCACGGTTGCAGCCGTGCTCGCGCAGGTAGGTGTCGCAGGCAGGCCGCGGGCGGTTGTCGGGTTGCAGGCCGTCGTCGTGGCCGGCCCTCACCCTCGGATACGTCCGAGGGCAGGCCTAACCTCTCCCAGTAAGGACCGGGAGAGGGGATTTGCTCACCGCGAGCATCCGGGATGACACCCTAAACGTGCTGGCCGCCGTTGATGTGCAGCTCGGCGCCGTTGATGTAGCTCGACTGGTCGGTGCACAGGAAATAGATGGCCTTGGCCACCTCCTCGGGCTCGCCCAGGCGGCCGAGCGGGATCTGCTCCTCCACGATCTTGTCGGTGCCGGGCGAGAGGATGGCGGTGTCGATCTCGCCGGGCGAGATGGCGTTGACGCGGATGCCGCGCCGGCCGAAGTCCTTGGCCATCTCGCGCGTGAGGCCGGCCAGCGCCGCCTTCGAGGTGGCGTAGGCGGCGCCCGCGAAGGGATGCACGCGGCCGCCGGCGATGGAGGTGACGTTCACCACCGCGCCCTTGGCCTGCTCCAGCTCCGCGATCAGCCCGCGCGCCAGCATGATGGGCGCGAAGAAGTTGACCTGGAACACGTGCTGCCAGTCCTCCAGCGGCGTGTCGATGGCGCCGAGCCGCGCGCCGCCCTGGCCCTTGGGCGAGATGGCGGCGTTGCTGACGAGCGCGTTGAGGCGGCCGTCCTGGGCCTTGAGGCGCTGGCGCATCTCGCCGATGGCGCGCTGCGTATCGGCCGGATCGGCGAGGTCGACCTGGATGTGGTCCTCCGGCCCCATCTCCCACGGGCAGTTCTCGGGGAAGGCGTGGCGCGAGCAGGTGATGACGCGCCAGCCGGCCGAGGCGAAGCGCTTCACGGTGGCGTGGCCGATGCCGCGCGAGGCGCCGGTGAGGATCAGCGTTTTCTTTTCGTCTTGCGGCGTGCTCGGCATGGGGTACGGGTTGCGCCGCAGCGGACCGGCGGCTCCTTCGCGGCGAGCCTATCACGCTACCGCGGCGGCGCCAAAGCGCGGGGCCCCCGGTCGCACCGCGTCGGCGCCGCTCATGTGCGCTTTAGGCGCGCGCCTCTACTCCCGGGCGCGCCATCGCCGCGCCCGGCCACTGCGCCCGCGCCACGCGCGCATACTGCGGCGGGAAGGCGATCGTGGCGCCGAGCCGCTCCGCCGCGTGCCACACCCAGCGCGGATCGTCGAGGAACGCGCGCGCGAGCGCGACGAAATCGGCCTGGCCGGAGGCGATGATCGCCTCGGCCTGCGCCGGCTCCACGATCAGGCCGACGGCGCGCGTGACGATGCCGGTCTCGCGCGCGCACCTTGGCGGCCATCGGCACCTGGTAGCCCGGGCCCAGCGCGAATCTTCATTTGCGGCACCGCGCCGCCACCCGACACGCAGACATAGTCGAAGCCGGCCGCCTTCAGCGCCGCCGCAAACGCCACCGCGTCGTCGGCGGTCGAGCCCGCCGTCGGCCCAGTCGGTGCCGGTGATGCGGGCGCCCAGCGCGATCGTTGCGCGGGGACTGCCTCGCGCACGGCGCGGGCCACCTCGAGCGGAAAGCGCATGCGGTTCTCCAGCGAGCCGCCATAGGCGTCGGTGCGCTTGTTGGAGAGCGGGGATACGAACTCGTGCAGCAGGTAGCCGTGCGCGGCGTGCAGCTCGATCACCTCGAAGCCCAGTCGAACGGCCCGCTCGCGCGGCCTGGCAGAACGCAGCCGTCACGCGCTGCAAGCCCGCCTCGTCGAGCGCCGTCGGCGGCGGGCCGCCGTCGGCGAAGGGGATGGCCGACGGCGCCACCGTCTGCCAGGCGCCCTCCGCTGGCGCCAGCGGCTTGCCGCCTTCCCACGGGGTGTGGCAGGAGGCCTTGCGCCCGGCATGCGCGAGCTGGATGCCGAAGCGCGTGCCCGGCGCGCGCGACCCGGCGCGCCGCCGCCAGCACGCGGGCGATGGCGGCCTCGTTGGCGTCGGAGTAGAGGCCGAGGCAGCGATGCGTGATGCGCCCCGCCGCGCTCGACGCGCGGTCGCCTCCATCATCACCAGTCCGGCCCGGCTGATGGCGAGCTGCATCAGATGCTGCAGATGCCAGTCGGTGGCCGTGCCGTCGTCGGCCGAGTACTGGCACATGGGCGCCACGGCGATGCGATTGGGAAGCTCGATCGGGCCAACGGCGAGCGGGATCGAAGAGATGCGGCACTGGGCTGAACCTCGGGGAAGCGGGGAAGGGTAAAGGCGGGATCGCCACTCTAGTCTCGCCTGGACGGGGATACAAACCCGTGCCGCGTCGAAGGGCGACAGTTCTTTTCGCGTAGTGAAACTTTTCGCTGGAGCCGGATATATCAAGCACCAGAGCGGAGGCCTAGCGATTGTCCCCCGCCAGCGCCTCCAGCACCGCCGCCGTCACCTGCGCGGTGGTGGCCTTGCCCCCCAGATCGGGTGTGTGCACCGCCTGGTCCGCCGTGACGCGCTCTATGGCCCGCATCAGCCGCGCTGCGGCACCCCGCTCGCCCAGATGCTCCAGCATCATCACGCCCGACCAGAACGTGCCGATCGGATTGGCGATTTCCTTGCCGACGATATCGAAGGCCGAGCCGTGGATCGGCTCGAACATGGAGGGGAACGCGCGCTCCGGATTGAGGTTGGCGGTCGGCGCGATCCCGAGCGATCCCGCCAGCGCCGCCGCCAGATCGGACAGGATGTCGGCGTGCAGGTTGGTTGCAACGATCGTATCGATGCTCTGGGGCTTGAGCACCATGCGCATGGTCATGGCGTCGACCAGCATCTTGTCCCACGTCACGTCGGGGAACTCGCCCGCAACTTGCGCCGCTATCTCGTCCCACAGCACCATGCCGTGCCGCTGGGCATTCGACTTGGTCACCACCGTCAAGAGCTTGCGCGGACGCGTGCGCGCCAGCGCGAAGGCGAAACGCATGATGCGAACGATGCCCGCGCGGGTGAACATCGACACGTCGGTCGCCACCTCCTCGGGCAGCCCGCGATGCACGCGCCCACCCACGCCCGCGTACTCGCCCTCCGAGTTCTCCCGCACGATCACCCAGTCGAGCTCCGGCCCCGACACGGCTCTCAGCGGGCTCGTGATCCCCGGCAGAATGCGCGTCGGGCGCACGTTGGCGTATTGGTCGAACGGCTGGCAGATGGCGAGCCGCAGGCCCCACAAGGTGATGTGGTCCGGCACGTCGGGCGCACCGGCCGAGCCGAACAGGATGGCGTCGTGTCCCTTGATCAGGTCGAGGCCGTTGGCCGGCATGAACGCGCCGGTCTTCTTGTAGCGCTCGCTGCCCCAGTCGAAATGGTCGAAGGCGACCGCGAAGCCGCCGTCGCGCCTGGCGCAGGCGGTGAGCGCCTCCACCCCGGCGGCTATCACTTCGGAGCCGATGCCGTCGCCCGGAATGGCAGCGATACGATACGTGCGCATGATGCTCTGTTCTCACCCTGCATTGCCTCGCCCAAGATCGGACGCCAGCAGACATCTACCCTCCGTCAATGTCGAGGCCAATGTCCTTAGCTCGCCCACGCCAATCCCAGAGATATTGCGACCGCCGATCGACACCTTCCGGCAAAGGGCTAGTGTGATGATCGAGAAATTCGCCGGTGCTCGCAGCTTCCCTCAGAGCGAATTTCTCGATCTGAATCACACTAGCAACTCAATGATTCTAGTGTCCCTTGTGATTCCGAAGTTCGCTCCGCAGCCCGGCCTCGAACACCGGCGAACTTCGGAATCGGGACACTAGTGGCTCAACTGCTCATCCAAGGCAATGGCGCCATCGGCGAGGTGGATCTGTCGGTCCATGCGGGCGGCGAGCCCTAGATCGTGCGTGACGGCGACCACGGTCTTGCCATCCTTGTCGACGAGGTCGCGCAGGATCTGGAACACCTGCTCGCTGGAGACCGAGTCGAGCGAGCCGGTGGGCTCGTCGGCCAGGATCAGTGGTGGATCGTTGGCGAGCGCGCGGGCCACCGCCACACGCTGGCGTTGACCGCCTGAGAGCTGGTCGGGCCGCTTCAGCGCGTGATCGGCGAGGCCGAGCGAGCCCAGCAACGTGCGCGCCCGCACGCGCATGTCGTCCTCGGAGAGCGCACCCATCGCCCGCATCGGCAGCATGACGTTCTCCAACGCCGAGAATTCGGGCAGCAGGAAGTGGAATTGGAACACGAAGCCCAGCGTGGAGAGCCGCGTCAGCGCGCGCTCCGGCTCGTCCATGTGCGCCGTAGCACGGTCGCGGATACGCACCTCGCCGGCGGTCGGCAGATCGAGCAGCCCCAGGAGATAGAGCAGCGACGACTTGCCCGAGCCCGAAGGGCCGGTGATCGCCACGAACTCGTTGTTGCCGATGGCCAGGTCGATGCCGTGCACCAGCGTCGTCGGCACGACGCCGGGCAGAATGCGGGTCACGCTGGTCGCGACGATCAGAGCCGGCGCCGGCTCGGCAGCTGTCTGCGGCGCGCTCACGTCGCGCCCCGGATGATGTCGACAGGGTGAACCCGCGACGCCTTGCGCGACGGGAAGTAGCCGGCGACCAAAGAGGCGGCCAGCGCCACGCCTGCCGCGACGACGTAGTGCAGCAAGGAGTAGACGACCGGCAGGCGGGTCGTATCGATCATCGGATTGCGGATCTCGACCGATCCGAGGGCGCTCGACAGGGCATAGCCGAGGACCCAGCCGGCAACCGCGCCGATGAGGCCGATCACCAGGGCTTCCAGCACGAAGATCCTGCGAACGGTGGCTTCGCGGATGCCGAGCGACTTCATGATGGCAATGTCGCGGGTCTTCTCGTGCGTGATGGTCGAGATGATGTTGTAGGTGCCGAAGCTCGCCACCAGCAGGATGGCGCCGACCACCGTGTACATGATGACGTTGCGGATGATGAAGGCACTGAGCAGGTCCTCGTTGGCCTCCTGCCACGCCACCGACTTGTAGCCGACCTCGCGCTCGATGCGCTGCGCGACAGCCGCAGCCGCCATCGGGTCGCTCACACGCACGCGCAGCTCGTTCACGAGGCCCGTCTGGTTCGCCAGAATCTGCCCGGTCTTGACCAGCACATAGGCCGTGCCCTCGTCGATCGCGCGTATGCCGGACCGGAACAGCCCCACGACCTGGGCGTTGATGCGCACGCCTTCGGTCGCCTGCACGCTCAGATTGGCACCGAGCCGCGCCCCGATCTTCTCGGCCAGACGGTCCCCGAGGATGATGGCGTTGGTGGCGCGATAGAGCGAGGCGAGCGTCCCCTGGCGCATTTGCCTGGCAAGCGCAGAGACCTTGGGCTCACGAAGGGGATCGATCCCCAAGATGCTGGCGCCGACGTCGCGCCCGGCATAGCGAATGAGCGCCTGGCGTCTTCACCGACGGCGCGACCGCGCCCGGCACCCAGCCTTCCAGAGTAGCCATGATCGCCATCGGGTTCTTGATGCCGCGCCGGCGTATCTCCGGCGTGAGCCCGTGGATTTCGGCGGCGGCGAAGAACGTTTCCGCCGGCTGCACCGGGGCATGCCGCAGGTCGTCGTAGACGGTGATGTGCGGCAGCGCGTCGATCAGCTGGCGCATGAAGTCGTTCTGCGACCCCTCCATAAGGGCCGCCATCATGATCGAGAAGCCGACACCGGTGGCAACGCCGGCCACTGCCACCAGCGTCTGCCGCAACCGGAAGCGCACGTGCGTCAGAGCGATGTAGAAAACAAGTTTCATTGCATCCTATTTCGCCGGAGCGATCAGGCGGACCCGTTGTCCATCGGCTCCGCCCGTTGGGGCAGGGCGAGGCCACTTTCTCGCCTTCCTGCAGGCCCGAGAGCACTTCCACGGCGCGCGTGCCGCGAATGCCGATCACGACCTGTCGCCGCCTCAGGCGGTTGCCATCGATGACGAACACGGACGCGTCCTGCACCGCGTCGGCGGGAACGAGCAGGACGCCGGCCTTCTCGCGCGTTATGACGTTGGCCTCCACGCTCATGCCGGCGATGAGCGGCGTGTCGTCCGGCAAGCCGATGCGGATGCGGTAGGTCTTGGTGATGGCATCGCCCATGGGCGTTATCTCACGCACGCGGCCCTCGAGGCGCTGGCTCGAGAAGGCATCGGTACGCAGCAATACGGTCTGGCCGACGGCCACGCGCGGGATGTCCACCTCGTTGACCTCGGCCACGATCTGCTGCGGCTTTGGCACGCCAACGCGAAACAGGACCTGCCCGGCCTCGGCGATCTCGCCCACCTCGCCGTCCCGACGCAGAACAAGCCCGTCCATCGGCGCGGTGATCGTGTAGTAGGCGAGCTTCTCCATCTGCACTGAGATCAGCGCCTGGACCTGGCGCAGGTCCATGCCCATTTTTTCGTGCGTCTGGATCGTGGCCGCTCCCCGCCCGAGCAGTTGCGTCACGCGCTCCATCTCGCGCTTGGCGAATTCCTCGCGGGCTCTCAGCTCCTCGAGCTGCGCGCGCGGTTCCTTGTCGTCGAGACGCGCAAGGACGTCGCCTTTGGCAACGGTCTTGCCCTCGCAGTAGCACACATCGAGGATGCGGTTGCGGACCAGGCTCGTCACCTTGGCCCAGCGCACCGGCTCGACCGCGCCTGTCGCATAGACGATCTCGACGGCCGTGCCGCGCGTCACCGCGACGGCGGCGACCTCGGGGCCGAGGCGCATGCCACCACCAGAGCCCCGACAGCGAGCACCGCCAAAACGGCCGCGACGGCGAGCGCCCTTGGCGGAATCTGACGCATCGCCTGCATCGGGTTCTGCCACCAACTTTGCGGGGGCGACGTCATGCTTGGGGCTTCGGCCGTCTCCACGGCGATCAAACCACCATTGCATTAGTCGGATCCCCGCGAGCGCCGCATTGGCGTATCCGCACAATGTGTTCGAGGAATTGGGCAACAGTTCGCATGTCACGCTATGGCCGCCCGTCGCGCGACAGAATAAGGCGCGGGCAGGCTTAGCGGTCTTGACCTGAATCAAGCATGCGCTCGCCAGCAGCCGACGGTCACCCCCGTTTGTGAGGGGTCGACCCTCGCAAGACAGTCAGTTGTCGGCCCGCTCGGCCGCTCGCAACAGTTCACGGCCCGGCCGCCCACGAGGTGCGCTCGGAAGGCCCGTCACCACCAGGAGAACGGGTTGGGATTGCCGCCCCCCGAATAGGGCCCATCGTAGCCACGCGCGATGTCGGGATTGCGCGGCCGGCGCCGGATGCCGCCCTGCGGCTCGCCGCTCATCAGACACCACGAAGTCGGTGCCCTTGCCGGTCTCCCGGCTCATGGGCTTCGTCGGAGATGATCAGCGAGGAGCGCCGGTGAGATCATCTCGTTGATGCGGTCGAGCGCGTCGTGCGGGATGGCGATGCGGTCGAGCGCCGCTTTGGCAGCTTCCGCACTCGTCTTGGCGGGCCCCGCGCCACGGCCAGCCGCCGCCGTTCCCGTTTGGCGTACATGGCCAAGGCGATCCAGCGCAGGCCGCTGTCGTCGTTGGTGTAGCCGAGCGCCGTGAAGAGCGTGGTACCGATCGGCGCATTCGGATTGCTGATCGTCACCTCGCTCTCGAACAGCGGCTCGAAGGCCTTGCGGACATAGAGGCGCTGCGTCTTGCGGCTGATGAACACCGACACCGGCTCTCCCTCCCAGGCCTTCGCCTCGTTCTGGGCCTCGATGCTGGCCGCCAGCGCAGCCTTGGCCTCCTGGCGCGCCGCCGCTGCCGCATCGATCTTGGCCTTGCCCTGGGCGAAGATGGCATCGATCTCGTTCTGTGCGCGCACCAGTTGTTCCCGCGCCTTGGCTCGGATGCTCTTCAGCTTGCCTGGGCGAGCAGCTCGAGTGCGCCTTCCGCCTCTTGATCAAGCTGCTCGCCTTCGTTGATCTCGCGCTCTCAGCCGATCCCTTCTCTTCCTGAGACGATGCAGCCTCGGATCGCGCCTTCGATAGCTCTTCGGCTTCCCGGCTCGCCCTGTTCCGCCCTGCGCCTTGCGGCAGCGATCGACCTTCCGTTCCCGCCCGCCGCTTCGGCGGCTGCCGCCCTTGACGGGCGGCCTCGACTGGCGCGTCGGGGCCCAGCGGTGCCGGCTTGAACAGAGCCGGATGGGCGATTTCGACGGGGCTCATGTCGTCGCGCACGACCACCACCCGCATGCCCATCCTGCTCGCATCGAACAGCTGCCCGGCAAACTCGTGCGGCAGGCGGATGCAGCCATGCGATGCCGGGTATCCCGGCAAGGCGCCCGAGTGCAGCGCGATGCCCGACCAGGTGAGGCGCTGCATGAACGGCATCGCCGCATCGTCGTAGAGATTGGAGTAGTGGTCGCGTTGCTTCTCGATGACGCTGTAGATGCCGGCCGGCGTGTCGTACCCGCTTCTGCCGGTCGACACCGGCGCCTCGAGCATCTTGCCGCGGGCTGAATAGACGGTGACGCGCTGGCTGCTGAAGCGCGACCACCGCCATCAGCGGCACATCTGCCGCTGAGGGGCGCCTGTAGTCGCCGCTCCCTCCATCCAAGCCCCGCTGCGCGGCCAGCGGTCCGGCGAGGGCGGCCAGTGCCAGCAGGCCCAGCATCGGCCTGAGCACGGATACGCCAAGACGGCGTCGCTTCACCTGGCACATGGCACGCACTACTCGAGCGGATGCGGACTGAGCACTCCTCCTCGTTCGTAACATCGAACGACTTGGGCGGGGAACGTCGCGAGCCCGACGATCCTTGGAGCGATGCCGAAGCGCCACACCTGGCAATGCCGCTGCAGGTTCTTTTGTCAGCCCGTCCAGCCCTCCGGCCGGCGGGCGTAGCCGTAGCGCAGGTTGCTGCGGGCGGCGCCGTTCTGGATGTACTCCTCCTTCATGGCGGCGAAGCGGTCGCCGCAGATCGGTGCGCTTCTGCATGCCGTAGAGGCGCATGTTGTTGCCGCGAGAAGATCGCGGTCTTGACCGGCCCGGTCGGCGCGCGCCCAGCGGCGCGAAGCCGTATTTCTTCTGCATGTCCTCGGGGATCTCGAGCCGGCGCAGCGCCTCGATCTGCCATTGCGGCGAGCCGGTCCAGATGGCGTCCGTGCCCCAGCACACGTGGTCGGCGCCGAGGCCCTTGATCAGGATGCCCATCAGCGCCGCGCCGAGCCGCGGCTCGGCCACCACGCTCTGCGCGAACAGCTGGCCGACGTCGCCGTAGACGTTGGTGACGCCGTACTTCGCGGGGATCTCGGCGAGATCGCTCACCCAGGAGATGCGGCCGGTCTGCTCGAACTCCTGCCAGCCGCTGCGCTGCGGTGCCGCCGCCGGCGTGGCGATAGGCCGAGTGGTAGATGACGAAGTTGAGCTGCGGCCAGTCCTTGGCCGCCTTGCCGACGTCGCGCACGTCGCAGTAGGCGAGCGAGGTGCGGGAACTGCTGCTCGACCGACGCCGGGAACAGCCCCTTGTGCACGCAGACGTTCTTGATGCCGTGCTTCACGGCCAGCTCGTAGGCCTTGTAGGTGACGGCCTCGTCGTCCATGCGCCAGGGATACTTGCTGATGTGCTTGTTGGTGTTGTCGCCGATCGTGTAGCCCTTGATGGAATTGGGCTTCATCGACAGCGCATGCTCGAGGTGCTCCAGCCAGCCCGGCTGCCCCGGCGTGAAGATGGCGTGCGCCATCATGCGCTTGGAGCCGGCCTCCTTGTTGACGCGCTCGCGCGCGGCGATCGCCATCTCGTTGGTGAGGAACCAGTCCTGCGGGATGTCGGAGGGCGCGCTCGAGATCAGCGCGATCTTGGTGTCGCTGTCGAGGAAGATTTCCTTGAAGTAGTTGTTCCACTTCAGGTCCTCGATGGTCTGCGGCTTGTCGATCAGCGCCGGGTTCCAGCCCAGCGGCCCACCGCCTCGCGCGCGCGCACGAAGGTCTGGATGCGCGTGTCGTCGCGCAGGAAATGCGTGTGCATGTCCATGATGAACTGGTCGCGCAGCGCGTTGGCGCGCTCCTGCGCCATGGCGGGCGTCGAGGCTTCCGCCCGGCTGACGTCGAACACCGTGCCGAAGGTGTCGTTCATGGCGACGAAGGCGGCCGCCATGCCGGCCGCGGTCTGGAAGAACTGCGCGCCGGTCGAGGCCCTGCTTCTTGCCGAGCTCGTCGCCCATGTCGAGCAGGCGCGCCTCGACCTCCTTCTGCTGCTCGCTCTGCGGGGCGGGGATGTATTCGTCGCTGGAGACGATCTGCGTCGGGATCGGCGTGGTGTGCGGCAGCATCTCCGCCGGGATCAGCTCGTTGAGCTCGTCGTCGGTCAGGAAACCCATCGCTGCCTCCTTGGCGGCGTGCGCATCACGGAAACAGCCGCTGCTTCATCCAAGCCTCGCCGGCGGCGCTCCGCCGGAACGCCACCCGCTCGTGCAGGCGGAACGGACGGTCGTGCCAGAACTCCATCTCGCAGCGGCGTCACGCGGAAGCCAGACCAGTAGGGCGGCCGTGGAATTTCGCCGAGCGGATAGCGCGCCGTCACCTCGCCACCGCCTTCTCCAGCGCGAACGCGGCTCTCCAGCGGCCGCGACTGCTGCGAGGCCCAGGCGCCGAGCCGGCTGCCGCGAGGACGCGTCGCGAAATAGGCGTCGGCCTCGGCATCGCTCACCACCGAGACCAAGCCCGCGGATGCGCACCTGCCGGCGCAGGCTCTTCCAGTGGAAATTCGAGCGCGGCCTTCCTGGAGGCCAGCAACTCGGTCGCCCTTGGCGCTCTCGAAGTTCGTGTAGAAGACGAAGCCGCGATCGGGATGGTCCGGCGCATCGAGCCCCTTGAGCAGCACCATGCGCACATTGGGCAGGCCCGAAGCGTCCACCGTCGCCAGCGCGAACGCGTTGGGATCGTTCGGCTCGTGCGCGACGGCCTCCGCGAACCACGCCTCGAACAGGGCGAACGGCTCTGCGGCTGCAGCGAAGTCGCCGGCCTGGGGCCCGGTGTAGTAGTCCGCCTTTTTCTCGTCGGCCATGTTCGACCCCTTTTGCGCCGTCGCGGCACGCCTCTTCACCCTACCTTAACGCCGCTTGCGCACACTCAACAGACGTGGGTTGGCTTCGTATCGTCGTGCAGGTAGCGCATGCGTCTCGTTTCTGTCTGCTTGGTGGCCTCCGCGTCGATCGCCGCGTATCTGGCATTTCTCGATCCGCTGGCGGCGCAGCAGCAAAGGCCCGCCGAACCCGCCCCTTGCACCTGCTCCTCCCCTGAAAAGGCGACGCCCCAGCGGCCCCGGTTTGCCGACCACTCGCAAGACCTCGACGACAGCGACGAGATCGCGGCGCTGGACGCCATCCGCGTGGCGCTCAGCGAGGTGGGCGACGGCGTCAGCTACGTTTGGCACCGCGGCAATGGCCGCCTCAGCGGCGTGATCAACCCGACAGCCTCGTTCAAGGATCGCTCAGGCCGCGTGTGCCGGCACATAGTCCTGGTGTTGACCACCGGCTTCCGCAGCGGGCGGGTCGAGGGTGTCGCCTGCCGGCTCGGTGACGGCAGCTGGCAGCTCGAGGGTTAACTCTAGCCGCCACACCCGACTGGCATTCGGCGCGCCTCGAGGCCCGGGCCTTTACTTTGCCACGAGTAATCGGCAGATGCGGGCTTTCTCTGCCGTACTGTAGCGATAGGATGCGCGTTGCGAGGATTGGCGGTGACAGCAGCTTCCACATCACCAGTAGCAACCCCAAGCGCCAGACGGCCGCACCTGTTGAGCGCGCTGGCCGCGGCAGCGCTGGCTCTCCCGCTGCCAGCTGCCGAAGCTGAAGCGCGCCCGAGCCGGGAGCGCCCCGCCCTCAAGGCCGCAGCAAAGGTGCCGCCACCCGGCCCTATCCTGGCCGTCGTGTCGCTGGCACGGCAGCGCATGTGGGTCTACGGCCAAGCCGGCCTCATTGCCCAGAGCGAGGTCTCCACTGGCACGGCCAGCCACCCGACACCGAGCGGCGTGTTCTCCATCGTGCAGAAAAACCGCTTCCACCGGTCCAACATCTACTCCGCTGCGCCGATGCCCTACATGCAGCGAATCACCTGGTCGGGAATTGCGCTACACGCTGGCGTTGTGCCGGGCTATCCGGCCTCGCACGGCTGCATCCGCCTCCCGAACCAATTTGCCGTCGAGCTGTGGGGCATGACCAGGGTTGGCGCTCGCGTGGTGGTGGTGCCGGAGGACGCGTCCGTTTACGACATCGAGCACCCACTTCTGCCCGCCCCTGCCATGGTCGCGGCTACTCGGGAAATGGCAGGGTCCCCGCGACCGGACAACGCAGGGCCGGCGGGGTTGGAGAACCCCGGCCCGGCCTTGGTCGGCGTTGGGCTTGCGGCAAGTCCTGACGACGACATCTCGCCGCCCGCCAAGCTGTTGAGCCCGCTGGAGCGCGCCAAGGCTGCCAGGCTCGCTGCGATCGCCGATGCGGCGGCCAAGACCAAAGCCGCCAAGTCCGCAGTGGAGGCCTCGGCACGCAAGGCCGCAGAGGCCAGCCGGACCATCGGCGCATTGCGGCAGGCGGAGATCGCACTGGCCGCCGCCCTCGCCAAGCGCGACGCCGCAAGCAAAGTCCTGCGCGATGCGCCCGATGCGACGGAGCGTGCCAAGAATGCCCTCGCCGAGGCCGAGCGCAAGCTTGCCGACGCCGAGAAAGCAGTCGCCGAGGCACGCGCGCTGGAAGCCGAGAGCACGCCCGAGGCGATAGCCGTCGCCAAGACCGCCTGGCAGGCCGAGCATGCCAGCGCCCGGGCTGTTGCCGCCCTCAAGACGACGGAGCGCAACACCGAGCCAATCACTGTTCTTGTGAGCAAGAAGACAGGTCGGGTCTACATCCGCCAAGCCTGGGCGCCTGTCCACGAGGCGCCCGCGACCTTCAAAGACCCCGAGACTCCGTTAGGCACCCACGTCTATTTCGTCAGGGCCGGGGAAGACAACGGAAAGACCCTACGCTGGCTTTCGGTCTCGCTGCCTCCGTCACGCCCGGCTGAGCCACGCCGGAACGTCAGGGGCGGCGCGCCGCCAAGCCAGGCCGCTCCGACACCTGCCCCCGCCATTCCCACGCCCGCCGCTGCCGCGGTGCTCGAACGGTTCGAGCTGGAGGCGGAGACAAGGGCATTCATTGCCGACAGGCTGTGGGCGGGTGCGTCCCTCATCGTCTCCGACGAGGCCATGAGCCGCGAAACGGGGGTCACCACCGATTTCATCGTGCTGACGCGCTAAGTCAGGATCGCTTTGAGCACGTCGCCGCGCGCCGGTCCAAGTTGCCACGGATGCTGGGACATCTTCACCGTGTCGCTTCGGACCGATTGTGCCGCTCGAGCGATGCAGTTATAACCCGCGCGCCCATGCGCCTCATCACCACGACCCAAGCATTAGGCCAATTCTGCGATCGCCTCGGCCAGCACGAATTCGTCACCGTCGACACCGAATTCATACGCGAGCAGACGTTCTGGCCGAAGCTCTGCCTGATCCAGCTCGCTGGACCCGGCGAGGAAGCGATCGTCGACCCGCTCGAGCGCGGCATCGATCTGGCGCCGTTCTACCAGCTGATGGCCAATGAGCGCGTGGTCAAGGTCTTCCACGCGGCCCGCCAGGACTTGGAGATCGTGTGGACGCAGGCGCGTCTCATTCCGCACCCGATCTTCGACACGCAGGTGGCGGCCATGGTGTGCGGCTTCGGCGAATCCGTGAGTTACGTCAGCCTGGTCAAGCAGGTCACCGGCCGCGACCTCGACAAGATCCTCGCGCTTCACCGACTGGGCGCGCAGGCCCTTGACCGAAAGGCAGCTCGCCTACGCCCTGGGCGATGTCACGCATTTGCGCGACGTCTACAAGCGCCTCGACGCCGAGCTCAAGTCCAGCGGCA
This sequence comes from uncultured Alphaproteobacteria bacterium, assembly GCA_963724565.1. Taxonomy (GTDB): domain Bacteria; phylum Pseudomonadota; class Alphaproteobacteria; order Rhizobiales; family Hyphomicrobiaceae; genus AWTP1-13. The sequence continues at coordinate 71,895 of CAVRVK010000024.1, read as the reverse complement.
GGAGCCGCTGGCTCGATGAGGAAATGGCGGAGCTGCTGGATGCTCGCACCTACGAGACGCCACCCGAGGAAGCCTGGCGGCGGCTCAAGCTCAGGGTCAAGAACCGCAAAGGGCTGGCCGTCCTGATCGAGCTGGCGGCCTGGCGCGACAGGGCCGCGCAGACGCAGGACGTGCCGCGCAACCGCATCCTGCGTGACGAGGCGCTCTACGACATCGCCAGCCACGCGCCGACCGACGTGGCGCAACTTTCGCAGCTGCGCTCCTTGAGCGAGGGTTTCGGGCGCTCGGCCCGCGCCAAGGAGATCGTGGAGGCGGTCAAGCAGGGACTGGCGCGCGACCCGAAAACAGTGCCGCAGTTGCGCGAGGGCACCGGCGTGCCGGCGGACAAGAGTGCCACGGTCGAGCTGTTGCGCGTACTGCTCAAAGCGTGCGCCGCGCGCAACAAGGTGGCGCCCCGGCTGATCGCCGGCGCCGACGACCTGGAGCGCCTGGTTGTCGAGGACAACCCCGACGTGCCGGCCCTCAAGGGCTGGCGCCATCAGCTGTTCGGCGCGGAGGCGCAACGCCTCAAGCGCGGAGAGGTGGCCCTTAAGGTCGTCGACGGCGAGGTTGTCGCCGTTCCCATTCCCCCCGATGCGGCCAAGATTTCAAACGACTGAGCTCTGCGGCCGGGTCACTCGCCAGCGCAAATGCCGGGGCCACGCTTCGCCTTGATGCCCATCAAGACGAAGGCCGGCGACCTGGCGCAGACAGGAGCGTGCGCATTGCATTGGCAGCCCTGCTCTATTTCGCCATCGTTTTCGGCGCGGGCTTCGTCCTGGGCCCGATCCGTGTGCTGTGGCTGGAGCCCAGCCTGGGACCCTTGGTGGCAACGGCCTGCGAGGCGCCGTTTCTGCTGGCCGCCATTGTGGCAGCTGCCCGCCGGGTGCCGCGTGTGATGCGGCTGAGCAGGGATTCCACTTCCCTGGGGCTCGTGGGACTGGGCGCGCTGCTGCTTCAGCAGATTGCGGATTTCGCGGTCGGCATCGGCTTGCGCGGCCTCACTGCATCCCAACAGCTCGCGCACTTTGTCACCCCGGAAGGGCTCATCTACGCGGGGCTGCTGGCGACCTTCGTGGCCATGCCTTGGCTTCTCAACCGCCGGACCGCTTGAGCGACGGGCTCGGGGCAGTAAATACTGGCTCAGGGCAGAGCGGCAATTTCATGTTTGCCAGTGCGATTGGCTCGCACCTACACTCCTCGCAAACGGCTCAGCTGGGAGGACGTCGATGAAACCGAGCCTTCGACCGGGAGTGTCCCGCGTCCAACGCCTGAAGGTCGACGCCGACAGAACCATCGCCTTCATGGGAGAGGAAGGCCGGGTGTATGCCACGCCGATCCTCGTGCGCGATGTAGAGCACACCTGCCGCGACCTGTTGCTCGAGCATGCGGACGCAGGCGAGGATTCGGTCGGCATGGCGATTTCGCTCACCCACCTCGCCCCGACGCTGCTCGGCATGCAGGTCGAGATCACGGTCACCGTCACTGCAGTCGAGGGACGCAAGGTAACCTTCGACGTCGCGGCCAAGGACGAGCTCGAGCCGATCAGCACGGGCACCCATACGCGCTTCGTCGTCGACGTGAAAAAGACCCACGAGCGCTTGAAGGCCAAGGCGGCGAGGCGTGCCGCCGCGTGAGCGGGGAGATCGCAGCATGAGCGCGTCGATGGTCCGCGACTCCAAGGTGTTCATGTTCGATGCCGCCGCCGAGACCATGCCGCGCGAGGCATTGGCGCAATTGCAGGCGCGCCGGCTGAAAGAGACGCTTGAACGTGCCTATGCGAGCGTGCCGCACTACAAACGCAAATTCGACACTGCGGGCGTGAAGCCCGGCGACCTGCAAACGCTTGCCGATATCGCGCGCTTTCCCTTCACCGCCAAGGCCGACCTGCGCGACAACTACCCCTTCGGCATGTTCGCCGTGCCGCGCACGGAGCTGCTGCGCGTGCATGCCTCGTCCGGCACCACCGGCAAGCCCACCGTCGTCGGCTACACCAAGGGCGACCTCGATCGCTGGTCCGACCTGATGGCCCGCTCGTTCGCCTGCGGCGGCACCGTGCCCGGCGACATCGTCCACAATGCTTACGGCTACGGGCTGTTCACCGGCGGGCTGGGCGCCCACTACGGCGCCGAGCGGCTGGGCTGCACCGTCGTGCCGCTGTCGGGCGGCGGCACCGAGAGGCAGGTGGCCCTGCTCACGGACTTCAAGGCCGACGTGCTGTGCGCGACGCCGTCCTACGCCCTCAACATCGCCGAGGTCGCGGCCGGCATGGGCATCGACCTGCGGCAGGCCCCTGTGCGCCTCGGCATCTTCGGCGCCGAGCCCTGGAGCGATGCCATGCGCCGCGACCTCGAAGCCCGGCTCGGCATCAAGGCCATCGACATCTATGGCCTGTCGGAGATCATGGGGCCGGGCGTTGCCAGCGAATGCCACGTGGCGCAATCGGGTCTGCATGGATGGGAGGACCACTTCCTGTTCGAGGTGATCGACCCGGAGACGCTCCAACCGCTGCCCCACGGCAAGGCAGGCGAGCTGGTCATCACCACGCTCACCAAGGAAGCGCTGCCGATGATCCGCTACCGCACGCGCGACATCACCCGCCTCGAAAGCGCCCCCTGCGCCTGCGGGCGCACGCACGTGCGCATCATGCGGGTGACGGGGCGCAACGACGACATGCTCATCATCCGCGGCGTCAACGTATACCCATCGCAGGTGGAAGCGGTGCTGGTCGGTCTGCCGGGCATTGCCCCGCACTATCAGATCGTCCTCACCAAGGATGGCGCGATGGACGCCATGACGGTCGAGGTCGAGCTCGAACCTGGCGTGGCCGCGGGCGAAACCGACCGCAAACGCAAGGCGGGCGAGGTTGCGCACCACATCAAGTCGCTGGTCGGGGTAACCTGCACCGTCGATATCAAGGCGCCGGGTGAGATCCCCCGCTCCCAAGGCAAGGCCGTCCGCGTCAAGGACCTGCGCAAGCAGCAGGCCTAGCGCCTTTGCGGCCTAAACCTTCATCTTCGGGTCGAGCCAGTCGCGCAGCGAGTCGCCGAACAGGTTGAAGCCGAACACCGCAAGCGAGATGGCGATGCCGGGGAAAATCGCCACCCAGGGCGCGCTCTCGGCATATTCCTGCGCGCCGCCCCTGAGCATCAGCCCCCAGGCGGCGACCGGCTCCTGCACGCCAAGCCCCAGGAACGACAGCGACGACTCGAGCAGGATCGCCTGGCCCACGGCCGCCGTCATCACCACGAGGTAAGGCGCGAACACGTTGGGCACCATGTGCCGCAGCACGATGCGGGCGTGCCCGAAGCCTGCAGCGCGGGCCGCATCGATATAGGGCATCTCGCGGACCGCCAACGCGCTCGAGCGCACCACGCGGGCACAGCGCGGAATGAACGGTATGGTGATGGCGATGATGACGTTGATGGTGCCGGTGCCGAAGATCGACACCATGGCGAGCGCCAGGATGATCAGCGGGAAAGCCATCAGCACATCCATGATGCTCTGCAGGATCATATCGAAGCGACCGCCAAAATGCGCGCTAGCCACGCCCAGGATCAGTCCCACCGTCCCTCCCACGAACGCCGAGACGAATCCCACCAGCAGCGCGGTGCGCGCGCCGTAGACGATGCGGGCATAGAGGTCGCGGCCGAACTGGTCGGTCCCGAGCCAATAGTCCCTGCTCGGCGGCTCCAGCATGGCACCGAAATTGTTGCGCGTCGGGTCGTAGAAGGTGACCACTTCAGCAAAGGCCGCCATCAGGATCATCACGATGACGACCACGCCGCCGGCGGTACCGAGAGGGTTTTGCCGGCAGAACTGCCAAGCCACCGCCCACCACGATGGCCTGGACGGTCCCTGATCAAGGGCAGCAGGATGGGAGATAGTGGCCATAATCTCTCTTCCTAGCGGTTGTAGCGGATGCGCGGATCGAGCCAGCCATACAGGATGTCGATCGCCAGATTGGTGAGGGCGAAGATCCCGACCACCAGCATCACAAGGGCCTGGGTCATGTTGTAGTCGTAGTTGGAGACCGACTCGACGAACAGCTTGCCGAGACCGTTGAGATTGAACACTTGCTCCGTGACCACTAGGCCGCCCATCAGGAAGGCGAACTCGATGCCGATGATGGTGACGACGGGCAGCAGGGCATTGCGCAACGCGTGGCGGCGCACCACCAGCCTCTGGTAGACGCCCTTGGCGCGCGCCGTGCGCACGTAATCCTCGCGTAGCACCTCGAGCATGGCCGAGCGGGTCATGCGGGTCGCAACGGCCGAATAACGATAGCCGGTAGCAAGCGCCGGCCAGATCAGCATGCTCAGGTTATGAATTGGATCGACCCAGAGCGGCACATAGGTGATGGGCGGCATCCAGGGCGTGCCGAACCAGGCCTTCGAGGTGATCAGGATGCCGAGAATGATAAGAATGCCGAGCCAGAAGGACGGCATGGCGACACCCGCTATGGAGAACGCCCGCACGACATGATCGATCCAGGTGTTCTGCTTGACGGCCGAGATCGTGCCGAGCGGAATGGCGATGACAATGGCCGTGAGAGTGGCCATGATCGCCACCTGCAGCGACAGCTGGAAGCGCAGGCCGATCTCATCGATGATCGGTCGCCCCGTCCACATCGACTTGCCGAAATCTAGGAACGCCAACCCCTTCACGAACATCCAGAATTGCCACAAGTAGGGTTGGTCGGTCCCGATCTCGGCGCGGCAATTGTGCAGCACAGACGTATCGATGCTGCCGCCGCCGGTGGCGAGCCGCAGCACGCAGATGTCGCCTGGGATCAGGCGCATCAGCACGAAAACCAGAACTGCTGCCCCGAACAGCGTCGGGATCATCAGCAGCACGCGCTTGGCGACATACGCAAACATGCTTCACGCCGGGGCTGTTGCGGGTCGGCCCGGCGCCAAGAAGCGCACACCAGGCCGAACCATTGAGCGAACTTGCGAGCGCCGGCCTACTTGTCGAGCCAGACCTGCGACAGGTCCTGGTTCAGGTAGTGGCTCGGCGTGATGGTCCAGCCTTTGAAGTAGGTTCGATGCGGGATGATGCGGTACCACCACAGCGTAATTGCGGTGGAGGCCAGATCGTTCAGCACGCGCTTTTCGTAGGCCCGCATCAGCTTCCTCTGCTCGGCCACGTCGCCGGTCCGGTTCATGGCGTCGTGCAGCTTGATCAGCTCGTCGTCCTTGAAATTGGCGTAGTTGGACTCGGAGTCGGGCCGGAACGTGGAGACGTCGACCAGCGGGTTGACGACCGACTGGCAGTTGAACTCCAGCGCCACCTGGAATTTGCCCTCACGCAGGGATGCGTAGAACGGACCCGTCGCTTCCACCTTCTGATCGACAGTGATGCCGACCTGCTTCCACTGGTCGATCATCCACGTGCCTAGAATAGTATATGGCTGGTCGACACCGCGGTTGAGCAGCGTGAACTTGAGGTTCTCGTGCCCAGCTTCCTTCAGCAGCTTCTTGGCCTCCGCGCGCGACTTGTCGATATCGGGCCAGAAGCCGACGATCTGCTCCAGCTCGGCCTTCGTCGCCGCCAGCGGATGGCTGGGGAAGACTATGCCGCCAACCGCCTTGACGATCGCGATCTTTGATATGTCCTTCGAGCCGCTCCAGCGGTCCAGCGCCAGCGAGATCGCCTTGCGCACGCGCACGTCGTCGAAGGGCTTCTGCGCTTGGTTGGAGGTGAGGTTCAGCACGCAGTTCCAGTCGCTCTCCTGGACCGTGATGTCCTTGCCGAGCGCGGCAACAAGATCGTCACGGCTCTTGGGCGGGAAGCCCCGGAACTCGACAGCGGCCTGGTCGCCGCGGATCGCCTGCACGCGCAGCGTCTGCGTCTTGGCGAAGATCGCCTCGAAGCCATCGATGTAGGGCTTGCCCTTGTGATGATAGTTGGGGTTGCGCTTGCCCTTCACGAACGCACCGGCCTGGCGTTCCTCGAAGATGAACGGCCCCGAACCCATCACGTTCTTCTCGTACCAGTGCTGATCGGCGTCGAGCTTCGCCTTCGCGTAGACGAAGTTGTAGGGCGTGGCCAGCGCGGGGATGAACGCCCCGGACGGGTGCTTGAGCTTGAACACCACCGTGTCGGCGTCCGGGCTGGTCACGCTCTCGACCATGCTGAACTGGGCGTTGCGGGCGCTCGACACCCCCTTGGGCGGGAAGATGATGCGTTGGAAGGTCGCGAGCACATCCGCGGCGGTCAGAGCCGTGCCGTCGTGGAATTTCACGTCCTTGCGGATCTTGAACGTGTAGGTCTTGCCGTCGTCGGTGGGCTGAGGCATCTCGGTGCAAACGTCGCACACGTACTTGCCCGAGTTCGGGTTCTCCGGCTCCACCCGGATCAGCGTGCTGTAGAAGGGTGCAATCGGGTGGATCAGGGCGAAGGTGGTTTCGCGGTGCCCATCGAAGCTCGGCGGCTCGTCGGGCACGACGAACTTGAGTATCCCGCCCCGTTTTGGGGTATCCGCGCTGGCGATTTGTATCGCTGCGGGAACCGCCAGGAGTCCGGCCGCGAGCGCAAGAATGGATTTCCAACCCAAAGATGGCATTTGCAGTCCTCCCACGTGCTTTTTTTCGTTCACCGGCGTGCCCGGGCGTATTGGACAAGAGCAGCATCTTCCATATCGGCGCCGATTTCAAACCTTTCGCTCGGAATGGTGGTAAAAATCCCGAGTGCAGGACCGGATTTTGCCGATGTAACGCGATTGTGCGAGCGCGAAGGCCACGATGTCGATGGGTGACCGATGCAATCACGAAAGATACTGAAGCAGGTGCTCTCGCGGCCGGGGCTCGTCACTGCGCCGGGCGTCTACGACATGATCTCGGCCAGGATCGCCGATCGCCTGGGCTTCGACGTCCTCTACATGACGGGATACGGCGTCTCGGCGTCGCTTGGGCTGCCTGACGCCGGGCTTGTCAGCTTCACGGAGATGGTGGAGCGCGTTGCCCAAATCTGCCTGGGGACGAAGACACCTGTGATCTGCGATGCCGATACGGGTTTCGGCGGCTTGCTCAACGTCGAGCGAACGGTCCGGGGCTACGAGGCAGCCGGCGCAGCAGCGCTCCAGCTCGAGGACCAGGTATTTCCCAAGCGCTGCGGCCACACCCCCGGCCGCCGCGTAATCCCCCTCGAGGACATGGTGCGCAAGATCAAGGTTGCGGTGGCAAGCCGCGCTTCGCCGGATTTCCTGGTGGTGGCGCGCACCGATGCCCGCACCAACCACGGTCTCGACGAGGCGCTACGCCGCGGCGAAGCTTACGCCAAGGCGGGCGCCGACATCCTGTTCATCGAGAGCCCCGAGAGCGAGGAGGAGATGGCCCGCATCGGCCGGCATTTCGACGTGCCGCTGCTCGCCAACATGGCCGACGGCGGGCGCACGCCGATACTGTCCCGCGAGCGGCTCGAAGAGCTCGGCTACAAGATCGCGATCTTCCCCGCCACCGGTTTTCTTGCCACCGCCAAGGCGCTCGAACACGTCTACGGCGTGCTGGCCAAGAAGGGCTCGAGCGCCACGCTCCAGAACGAGCTCTACTCATTCGACAAATTCTGCCGCCTGGTCGGCTTCGAGCATGTCTGGGATTTCGAAAAGCGGTGGCCCGAGACGTGATGATGTGAGCCCCATACAGCCCACTCACGCGGTCGCGGCCTGCCGTTGCTCGTCGTAGTGCTTGGCCGCATCGACTATTCCGTCGATCAAGGCGGTACGCGAGGGCCGCGCTCTGGCCGCGCTTCCCGACAGTATCAAGCCGGATGCCCGGGCCACCGATTTCAGGTCTTCCACGGCCTTGAGCTGCTCCAGCTTGCCCCGCAAGGCGCCCTCGCCATGCAGTCTCAGAATGTTGACCGCGTGAAGCTCCGCGGCAGCGACCGCCCGGTGACGCAAGGGTGGCTTCGCTTGATTGGGGTGAGTCGGAAAGATCCTGACCGATGGCCTGCGCCAATTTTTGTGCGAACGCAGGATTCTGCCCGACCTCGCTCACGACGACATCGAACAACCGCCGCAAGAGTCTCATGCAAGGGAGCGCCACTCATTCCGCTGCCACCGCGACTGGCTTGTTGATGACATCGAGCACGCAGTCGGCAAGCTGACTGACGTGCTGGGCGGCGGAGCCGAACTTGGAGGCAAAGGTGCCCGGCGCATCTCGGTAGTCGAGCGCGGTAGCCAGCGGCTGGGTTGCCGGAATCTGAATACCGAGCGAGGGATACCTGCCGCTCACGGCTGCCACTATGCCTTGGGCGCGGCTGTCTTGGCCCGATACCCGATTGGGAACCGTGAAGACCCTTGGCGCGCCGATCTGCCTGAGCCGCTGCGCCAGCCAACCGACGTTGTCCTCTGCCGTTCTGTCGGGAATGAAGGGGACAAGCACGAAGTCGGACACACGCAGGGCACCCCATACCAGCTGGGACAGCCCGGGGGCGCAATCGATGATGACCTGGTCGTAGCTGCCTTCGGCGGAGCGGATGATCTTGCCCATCCGATCCTGCATGTTGTCGAACACATCGCTGATCTTGTGGAAGCCGGCCTGCTGCGCGATCAGCAGGAGCGCTTCCTTGTCGTCCAGGTCGTGGGCGCTCGGTACGATGTCGAGGACGGGCGCCTTGCCATCGGCAAGCGTTACATCGCCGATGCCTTTCGATATGTAGTCTTTGCAGCCGACCGGAGCGTCGGTGACCATTTCGCTGAGCAGGCTGGAAGTCGTGCGCTTTTCCTCACGCGCTGCCCGCCAGCGCTGATGGCCCATCATGATGATCGACGTGGAAGCCTGCGCGTCGAGATCGATGAGCAGGACTTTCTGGCGCCGTGCAACGGAAAGACCGTACGCCAGCATCATGGTGAGGGTGGTCTTACCCACACCGCCGCGGCGATTGGAAACGGCGAGAAATTTGGTCACGAGAGGGCTCCCAACGCAAAACACCCCGACCGCCGCCCTCTTGCGATCGGGAACTTGCCGCACCCGCAAGATAACAACCTAATGAGAATAATGGCCAAAACTCGGCCTTCCGGTTGGCCACGGTGGTGCAGCCACGAGTGCACTGCCCTGCCCCACTACCCCAGTTTCTATTCTTTTGTGAGCCCACGACCGGACTACATTGTCGTCGCGCGCTTTGAGAGCTAGCGGCTGACGTGCTTTGCCGGCTGACGAGACGTGCCGGCCGAAGGAGATGAACATGTCCCCCACTGCAGGCACCGGAAAATCGGGTCAAAAGGACGCGCCGCCTGACACCGCGGACCGCTTCCGCCCCTCCGGCGTCGACTTTGCTTCGTTCCGGCCGCAGCACTTCCAATGGCAGCTCGACGGCAAAGTCGCCACGGTCACGCTCAACCGCCCCGAGCGCAAGAACCCGCTGACCTTGGAATCCTACGCCGAGCTGCGCGACACCTTCCGCGACCTCGTCTACGCCGACGGCGTCAAGAGTGTTGTGATCACGGGCGCCGGCGGCAACTTCTGCTCCGGCGGCGACGTGCACGAGATCATCGGCCCGCTGGTGGAGATGCAGCGCAAGGGCGACATGGCGGGGTTGCTGGCCTTCACCCGAATGACGGGCGACCTCGTCAAGGCCATGCGCGCCTGCCCGCAGCCGGTCGTGGCCGCCATCGACGGCATTTGCGCCGGCGCCGGCGCCATCCTGGCCATGGCCTCCGACCTGCGCTACGGCACGGCGCGAGCCAAGACGGCGTTCCTGTTCGTGCGCGTGGGCCTTGCCGGCGCCGACATGGGGGCCTGCAACATGCTGCCGCGCATCATCGGCGCGGGCCGCGCCGCCGAGCTGCTCTATACGGGACGCACCATGGACGGCACCGAGGCGGAGCGGTGGGGCTTCTTCAATAAGCTTTGCGAGCCCGATGCCATGCTTGGCGAGGCGCAGGCCATGGCCAAGGCGCTGGCCGATGGGCCCGACGTTCGCGCATGCCATGACCAAGCGCTGCATCCACCAGGAGTGGAGCATGGGGGTGGACGAGGCCATCGAGGCCGAGGCCCAGGCGCAGGCCATTTGCATGCAGACCAAGGACTACGCCCGCGCCTACGAGGCATTCGTGGCCAAGCAGAAGCCGACGTTCCAGGGCGATTGATAGATGCAGGTGAGACCCGCCGACGCTGCCGAGATCGATCATCTCGCGCAGCTATGGCACGAGGTCTGGCACGAGTCCCATGCGCCGCTGATGCCGCCGGAGCTGACCCGGCTCCGCACCTTCGAGAGCTTTCGCGAGCGGCTGCAAGCTGTTCTCCCGAACATCCGCGTTGCCGGCCCGTGCGGCGCGCCGATCGGCTTCTGCGTCCTCAAGGGTGGCGAGCTGTATCAGCTGTTCGTTTCGCGCTAGGCCCGTGGCTCTGGCGCCGCCGCGGCGCTCATCGCCGACGCGGAGGCACGGCTCGCCGAGCGCGGCGTCGAGACGGCGTGGCTCGCGTGCGCGGTCGGCAACGAGCGCGCCGCGCGGTTCTACGAGAAGTGCGGCTGGCGCCTTGCCGGCACGGTCGTCAACCCGACGGAGACGTCGAGCGGCCCCTTCCCCCTGGAAGTGTGGCGCTACGAGAAGCGGCTCACACGCTCGACGTGAGATCTATCGGTGCAATCTGCCAGATCGCCATTGCGGCCAGAGCCGCTTCTCAATGCAGCTTCACCACCGGCTCGGTGCGGCGTGAGATGAGCCGCGCGATGGTATCGAGGGCGACTTTGGTCGGCCCGTGCAGCGCCAGCTGGTGCATCTTGTAGAGCGACTTGTACATGATCCCGGCGAACAGGCCCTCGATGAACAGGTTGCCGCCGATGAGCTTGCCCATCAGGTTGCCGACCGTCGAGTACTCGCCGAGCGACACCAGCGAGCCGAAGTCGCGGTAGTGCCAATCGCGCACCGTCATGCCGGCAATGCGCCGTGGCAGCTCTCTCGCCAGGTGCGAGGCCTGCTGGTGCGCCGCCTGCCCCCGCGGCGGCACGGTGCCCGGATGCCCCGGCCAGGGACACGCGGAGCAGTCGCCGAAGGCGAAGATGGCATCATCGCGCGTGGTCTGCAGCGTCTGTCGCACCACCAGCTGATTGATGAGGTTGGTTTCCAAGCCGGCGATATCCTTGAGCAGGTCCGGCGCCTTGATGCCAGCGGCCCACACGACCAGCTCGGCGGGTATCGACAGGCCGCTTTCGAGCGAGACGCCATTGGCCGTGACTTCCATGACACGCGCGCGGGTGTGGATGCGCACGTTCAGACCCTCGAGCAGTTTGGCCGCGGCCTCCGAAAGCCGCTCCGGCAGCGCGGGCAGGATGCGCGGGGCCGCCTCGATCAAGTGAATCTTGATGTCCTTGTCGGGATCGATGCGGTCGAGGCCGAAGGCAACGAGCTGGCGCGTTGTCTTGTGCAGCTCGGCCGCCAGCTCGGTCCCTGTCGCACCGGCACCGATGATCGCCACCTGCAGCTGCTCGGGGCGCAGCGGCTCGGCCTGCGAATGGGCGCGGATGCAGGCGTTGATCAGGCGGCCGTGGAAGCGCTTGGCCTCGTCGGCCGTTTCGAGCGCGATGGCATGCGCTTTCACGCCCCGGGTGCCGAAGTCGTTGGTGAGGCTGCCGATGGCGATGACCAGCGTGTCGTATCCGAATTCGCGCGCCGGCGTCACCTCGCGGCCCTCGCTGTCGATGTAGGGCGCCACACGCACCATGCGCCGTCCGCGGTCGATGCCAATCAGCGCACCCAAGCGAAAGGTGAAGCCGTGCCAATAGGCCTGCGCCAGGTAATCGAGCTCGTGCGTGCCCAAGTCCATGCTGCCGGCGGCGATCTCGTGCAGCAGCGGCTTCCACAGGTGCGTGCGGCGCCGGTCGATCAGCGTGACGTGGGCCTTGCCGCGCTTGCCGAGCCTGTCGCCGAGCCGGGTTACCAGCTCGAGCCCGCCGGCGCCGCCGCCGACGACAACAATCCGGTGCGGGTTGTCCGTCACGCGCTGCGCACCGCAGCAGTTGTCCTCGCACTCCGCGAGGCGGTTGGCGTACTGGCATCGCCGGCTTTGGTGCGCATCGGTGACGTGCGGTGCATGGTCGCCCCCTGACCACATCTTTCGAAGCATTGAGGCCAGAGCCGTCGGCAGCGGTCAAGAGACTGCAACCGATCGAGCACCATCCGTGGGCGTGCCGTTATTCCGCCCCCAGCCCGTGCCAGCGTTGTCGGCGCAATCATTACAACAAGAGGAAACGGCCATGTACGCACGCGTGACGTCATTCAAGGTAGATCCCGCGCGCCTCGGCGAGCTGCCGGTGAAGCTCAAGGAGATGCAGCCCGCGGCCAAGGCTCTGCCGGGTGTTGTCGACATCTACGTGGCCTGGCGCGGCGACGGACAGGGTGCGGTCACCGCCATCTATGCAAGCAAGGCGGACGCAGACTCCTCCGTCGCCAAAATTCAGGCCCTTTGGGGTGCGCTCGCAGGCCTGTTGAAGGCTGCCCCCGACACCCAGGCCTACGATACGGTGGAGCACCTCGTCGGCTGACGCAGGCGCAGCGGCTGGCGCCCGCCTTAGGCGGCGCTTGCCGCGCCAGCGCCGCCTTCGCGGTCCTGGCTGCTGAAGAACAGCTGCTCGAGCTCGTCGGCGGGTCGCGGCCGGCTGAACAGGAAGCCCTGCATCTCGGTGCAGCCCTCAGAGCGCACGGAATCGAGCTGCTCGCTCGTCTCCACGCCCTCGGCCGTCGTTTCCATGCCGAGTCCCTTGCGCCAGCGCCGCCACCGCCCGCACGATGTTGAGCGAGCCGACGCTGTCGGCGATGTCCCGGATGAACGAGCGGTCGATCTTGATGCGATCGAAGGGGAAGCTCTGCAGGTAGGCGAGCGACGAATAGCCGGTGCCGAAGTCGTCCATGGCGATGCGCACGCCGAGCTCGCGCAGGCGGTAGAGCGTGGCGAGCGTGGCTTCGCTGTCCTCCAGCAATGCCGTCTCGGTGATCTCGAGCTCCAGCCGGTCCGCGGCCAGGCCCGATGCCGCCAGCGCCCCGACCACGACCTGCACCAGCCCGGAATTCCTGAACTGGACCGGCGACAGGTTGACCGAGATGCGCATGTGCGCCGGCCATTTGGCGGCGGTGGCGCAGGCCTCCCTGATCACCCATTCGCCGAGCGGCACGATGAAGCCGATCTCCTCGGCCAGGCCGATGAACTGGCCGGGCGCGATCATGCCCTTCTCGGGATGCTGCCAGCGCATCAGGGCCTCGAAACCGCTGATCTTGTTGCTCTCCAGATTGACGACGGGCTGATAGTGCAGCTCGAACTCGCCCGGCCGTCAGGGCCTTGCGCAGGTCGTGCTCCATGGCGCGACGCTGCTGCATCTGCGCGTCCATGTCGGCCTCGAAGAAGCGGTAGGTGCCGCGCCCGTCGCCCTTGGCGCGATAGAGCGCAAGGTCGGCATTGCGCATCAATTGATCGGACGTCAGCCCGTCCGCAGGACCGATGGCGATGCCGACGCTGGTGCCGATCGACGACCTGGCGCCCGTCGATCTCGTAGGGCTGCGCTCACCGACTCGATGACGCGCTGCGCCAGCGCCGTGGCATCGGCCGGCTGACCGATCGCAACCTGCAGGATCGCGAACTCGTCGCCGCCCATGCGGGCGATCGTGTCCGTCTCGCGCACCAGGGCGCGCAAGCGGCTCGGCGGCATCCTTGAGCAGCTTGTCGCCCGCCGGATGCCCCAGCGTATCGTTGACGTTCTTGAAGTGGTCGAGGTCGAGAAGGTGCACGGCAACCATCTCGCCGCGCTTGACCCGCGTCAGCGCCTGCTCGAGCTGCTCGTTGAGCAGCACGCGGTTGGCGAGGCCGGTCAAGCGCATCGTGCAGCGCCATGTGCGCGATCTTGGCCTCCGAGCGGCGCCGCTCGGTGATGTCCATGTAGGTGGTGATGAAGCCGCCGTCATCGAGCGGTGCGCCACGGACATCCAGCACTGTGCCGTCCGGACGCATGCGCTCGAGCTCGTGCCCCTGCGGCGACGACCTGACGATGGCCATGCGGTTGGCGACCTGCTCTTCGACCTCGCCGGGGCCGTACTCGCCGCGCTGCGCGTTGAAGCGGAACAGGTCCTCGATCGAGGGCGGGCCGTTGGCGAACAGCGAGTCGGGAAGGTCCAGCAGCAGCTTGGCCTTTTCGTTGCAGAACACGATGCGCAGGTCGCGATCGAGGAAGGACAATGCCGCCCGGAAAGTTGTCGATGATCGTCTGCAGTCGCGAGGTGCGCTCGCTCAGCAGCTTGTTGTTCTGCTCGAGCTGTGCGTGCAGCTTCTGGCGCTCGGTGATGTCCTCGTGCGTGATCACCCAGCCGCCGCTCGCCGTCTCGCGGCCGCCGCACGTTGATGATGCGCCCGTCGGCCAGCTCGTGGGTGTCGCTCGACCTCTTGTTGAATTCCCTGGCCAGATCATCCACGAAATGCGCCGGGTCGGTCTTGCTGTAGCATCCGTTGGCCAGGCGATACTCGCAGGATCTGCGCGCATGGTTGTGCCGGGCTTGCTCTGCTCGGGTGTCAGCCGGTACATCTCGATGTAGCGCTGGTTGCAGACCACCAACCGCTGGTCGGCGTCGAACATGACCAGCCCTGCGTCATGTTGTTCAAGGCCGCATCCAGCTGGTCGTTCTGCTGCTTGAGGCGCCACTTGAGGCTTTCGCGCTCGGTGACATCCTCGTGGGTGGTCACCCAGCCACCATCGCGCATCGGCGTGTGGCAGATGGCAATGTCGCGTCCGTCGCTCAAGCGCTGGATCTTGGTGGAGGCCTCGTCCGAGGGCGGCGAGCCGCTCCTTGATGTACTCCTCCGGGCTTGCGCCCGCATAAAGGCCTTTGGCAATTCTGGCCTCTAGGATCTGGCGCAGCGTGGTGCCCGGTTTCACCTGGTCCTGGCTTAGGCCATAGATCTCTGCGAAGCGCCGGTTGGCGATCACCACCTGCTGCTGGGCGTCGTACAGGCACAGGCCTTGCGACATGTTCTCGAGCGCCGCGTCGAGCCGCAGGTTCCAGGCTTGCAGCTCCTCCTCGCGCTGTCGCAGCAGCTCGTTCTGCCTTTCCAGGCGTGCGCTCAGCCTTCTCCCGTTCGGTGACGTCCTCGTGCGTGCTGACCAATCCGCCATCGGGCATCGGCCGGCGCAACACGGAGATGCAGCGCCCGTCGGCGAGGCGCACGATCTCGGAGACTTCCTTGCTGAAGCTGGTGACCCCCGTGCTCACGAACGTCTTGGCGTCCATGTTTTTGTAGAGGCCCTTGGCGGCGCGCGCCTCCAGGATCTGGCGCAGCGTGGTACCTGGCTTCATCTGCTCGGGAGCGAGGCCATAGAGCTCGGCGTAGCGGTCGTTGGCGATCAACGACGCGCTGCTCGGCATCGAACAGGCACAAGCCCTGCGACATGTAGCGTATGGCGGCGTCGAAGCGCATGTTCTGCGCCTTCAGCTCTTCCTCGCGCTGCTGCAGCAGTTCGTTCTGCTTGCGCCAGCTGCGCTGTGAGGTTCTCGCGCTCGGTAATGTCCTGGTGCGTGCTGACCCACCCGCCATCGCCGGTCGGCCGGAGCGACACGCTGATGATGCGGCCATCGCCGAGCTTGCTGGTCAGGTGGCTTTCGCGTGCCTCGCGCCACGCGCTCGCGCATCGTCTTCACCACATCTTCGGGTGTCAGGCCGACGTAGGAGCCGTTGGCGATGCGCAGCTCGGCGACTCGGTGCAGCGTGGTGCCGGGCTTCACCTGCATCGGGCGTGAGACCGTACATCTCGGCGAAGCGATCGTTGGCGATGACGATACGCTCTTGGCCGTCGAACATCGCCAGGCCCTGGAACATGTTCTCCAGCGCCGCATCGAAGACGAAGGTTCTGCGACTTCAACGTCTGCTTCGCGCTCCTTGAGAAGCGCGTTGGCAAGCTCGAGCTCGCGGAACGAGCGGTCGACCACCCTGAGCGGCAGCACGGCAAACGCCCAGTAGGCTGCAAGACCGAGCAAGCAACGAGCACAGCGCAATGAGCGATACCTCGGTGAGCAAGGGACGCAGGCTGGCCGACACCTCGGCGCTGCCGACGGGCTTGCCATCGGCGAAGATCGGCGCACTGCGGGCAAAGGTCGGCCAGG
This sequence comes from uncultured Alphaproteobacteria bacterium, assembly GCA_963724565.1. GTDB lineage: Bacteria > Pseudomonadota > Alphaproteobacteria > Rhizobiales > Hyphomicrobiaceae > AWTP1-13. Next base: position 55,769 of record CAVRVK010000024.1, on the reverse strand, counting down.
CGAGCGTCGCGCCCTTCTGCGATGACGGCCTGCCCATTGGCATCCAGGATGCGCTGCAGCATGGGTGCTGCGGTGGGCGTTCGGATCTCGCCGATCGGCGGAAGCTGACCGCTGTCGGCGACGCCATGGCGCATTCTTCGGCGTGTCAATGTAGTGCGCAGCCCGCGTCGCCGTCAGTTCAGCCTTGTAGGAGAGCGCGTCGGCCTCCTTGAGGTAGCCGATGATGCAGTAGCCGAGCGGGGCAGACAGCGACGGCGGTAACGGCGACGATGGCTCCGAGCACCCTCACCAGTTTGCGCGGCGACCGGGGCGATTGACGCTGGCCGGTACGCAGCGCCGGGTGCCTCGGCGACACGCGCCGTGCGCCAGGTTGCCCTGCGTCGCCGCGGCACCCGAGCCGCGCTCCCTCAGAGCAGCACGAATTGCGTGAACAACGCCACGCATCACACACTTCTCCCGCAGACTGGGAGAAGGAAATACGTTGTTGAACCTAATAATCTCTTCTTTCTTCTGCAGGCAGAAGAAAAATGCACCCGCATCTCAAGCATTCGTGGATAACAATTCTTGAACATGTATTGGCCCGAGATCGGTCGGTTACCGTTGCGCAATGGTTGGCAAGGAGAACCCGGGATGAACCGCAAGAAGCTCGACACGCTGCGCGCGAAATATTCGGCCGGCTCACCCGAGCGCTTCCCACCATCCGGAATTCAAGACAGGCGATCGAGACGATCTTCGCGGGAACCGATCGACGGCCCAAGCCCTACGAAGGCGTATCGACGTTCCTTGGCGCCCCCCTGCGCCAGGACGCGCCCGACCAGCCGGACTTCGGCGGGCTCGACGTGGCCCTGGTCGGTGTGCCGCATGGACCTGGGCGTCACCAACCGGCCGGGGGCGCGCTTCGGGCCGAGGGCGGTGCGGGCGGTGGAGCGCATCGGGCCCTACCATCATGTGCATCGCTTCCTGCCCCTCTCGGCGGTGCAAGGCAGCCGATGTCGGCGATGTGCCGTTTCGCAGCCGCTACAGCCTGGACGACAGCATCGAGGACATTGAGGCTTTCTTCACCAAGATTGCAGCTGCCGGTGTCGCCCCGTCGCCGTCGGCGGCGATCATTCGATCACCTATCCCATCCTCAAGGCGCTGGGCGCCGACGCGCCCGTGGGCCTGGTGCACATCGATGCCCACTGCGACACCGGCGGCCCCTTCGAGGGCGCCAAGTTCCACCACGGCGGCCCGTTCCGGCAGGCGGTGCTGGCCGGCGTGCTGGACCCCGAGCGCACCATCCAGATCGGCATTCGCGGCGGTGCCGAGTACCTGTGGGAGTTCTCCTATGTCAGCGGCATGACCGTGATCCACGCCGAGGAGTTCGCTGCAGCTCGGCGTGGCCAAGACCGTCAAGAAGATCCGCCAGGTGGTGGGCGACGGCCCGACCTACATCTCCTTCGACATCGACAGCCTCGATCCGGCCTTCGCGCCCGGCACCGGCACGCCCGAGGCCGGCGGCCTCAGCACGCGCGAGGCGATGGAGCTGGTGCGCGGCTGCGCCGGCCTCGACATCGATCGGCGGCGACGTGGTCGAGGTGGCGCCGCAGTACGACGCGACCACCAACACCGCGCAGGCGGCGGCGCAGATGCTGTTCGAGATCCTGGCGGTGGTGGCGCTTGGCGCGCGACAAGCGGCGAGTAGCCGCGTTGCCATGCCCGTGTCGCCCCTAGTGTGGCGCCGGGACCTGCAGCAAGCCGCAGCAGCCGCGAGCAGCACACCCATGTCCAACATCAATCCGGGCCCCTTCACGACCCGGCCCGAGATCGACGGCACCTTCGGCGTGGTGGCCTCCACGCACTGGATCGGCACGGCCGTGGGCATGGGCATCCTGGAGCGCGGCGGCAACGCCTTCGACGCCGGCATCGCCACGGCCTTCACGCTTGCAGGTGGTGGAGCCGCACCTGTGCGGCCCCGGCGGCGACGTGCCGGTGATGATCTGCGAGGCGGGCAGCACGGCAGCCCAAGGTGATCTGCGGCCAGGGTCCGGCGCCGGCCGGCGCCACCATCGCGCACTACCGCGGCCATCTGGGCCTCGACATCGTGCCGGGCACCGGGCTGCTGCCGGCCTGCATCCCGGGCACCTTCGAGACCTTCATGATGGTGCTGCGCGACTACGGCACGATGCGCCTGCGCGACGTGCTGGAGCCGGCCATCGGCTACGCCGAGAACGGCCACCCGCTGGTGGAGCGCGCCTGCGCCACCATCGCCACGGTCGAGCGAGCTCTATCGCGAGCACTGGCCGACCTCGGCGGCTGTCTATCTGCCCGGACGGCAAGGTGCCGGCGCCCGGGCACGCTGTTCACCAACAAGCGCCACGCCGAGACCTACAAGCGCATCCTCAAGGAAGCCGAAGCCGGCGGCGGCGGGCGCGAGGCGGAGATCGAGCGGGCGCGGCGCGCCTGGAGCCAGGGCTTCGTCGCCGAGGCCATCGACGCGCTTCTGCCGCAACAACGAGGTGATGGACGTCAGCGGCCGGCGCGCACCGGGGCGTGCTCACCGCGCAGGACATGGCGACCTGGCTGCCGACGGTCGAAGAGCCCGTGCATCTCGACTACGGCAGCTATCGCGTGCTCAAGCCGCACGCCTGGACGCAGGGCCCGGTGCTGCTGCAGATGCTGGCGCTGCTCAAGGGCTTCGATCTCGACCGCATGGCGCCGACCGACCCCGAGTTCATCCACATCTGGGTCGAGTGCGCCAAGCTCGCCTACGCCGACCGCGAGGCCTTCTACGGCGATCCCAAGTTCGTCGACGTGCCGATGGAGACGCTGCTGTCGGAGGCCTACAACGCCGAGCGGCGCAAGCTCGTCGGCGACGCAGCCTCGCATGGAGCAGCGCCCCGGCAGGATCGAGGGCTACGGCGGCCGCGTCATCGTCAAGGGCGCGCGCGCGCTCGGCGCCGGCGCCGGCGAGCCGACCTTTGCGCGCATCAACACCGGCCACGGCGCCGACGAGCGCGTCGACGCCGCAGCGGCGAGGTGCGCGGCGACACGGTGCACATCGACGTCATCGACAAGGCCGGCAACATGTTCACGGCCACGCCGTCCGGCGGCTGGCTGCAGTCCTCGCCGGTGATCCCCGAGCTCGGCTGGCCGCTCGGCACGCGCGGGCAGATGTTCTGGCTGGAGGAGGGCCTGCCGGCGTCGCTGGCGCCCGGCAAGCGCCCGCGCTCGACGCTTGTCGGTCGGCATGGCGCTGCGCGACGGCAAGCCGTACATGAGCTGGGGCACGCCCGGCGGCGACCAGCAGGACCAGTGGAGCTGCCAGCTCTTCCTGCGCCACGCCAGCCTGCGGGGCTCGGCGCCGAAGATGAACCTGCAGGAGGCGATCGACGCGCCGGCCTGGCACATCGAGCATTTCCCGCTGTCGTTCTGGCCGCGCACGGCGCGGCCCGGCGTGCTGGTGGTGGAGGGGCGGCTGCCGCCGGCGACCGATCGCCGAGCTGCAGCGGCGCGGCCACAAGGTCGAAGTCGGCCCCGACTGGTCGGAGGGACGCCTGACGGCGGCAGCCCAGGACGGCCCGCGCCGCAAGGCCGCCGCCAACCCGCGCGGCATGCAGGGCTACGCCGCGGGTCGTTGAACGGCTAAGCTACGAGCCAGGGCATCGCTTCAATCGCGGTTGCCGACATGTTAGATTTCGGCCCCGACAGCGGACGATGCACCATGCCAAGCGCACGCCACAAGCCTGAGCCGACGATGACCGTCGCCGACTTCCTCGACTGGTCTGGCGACGGCAGCGGCCGCAAGTTCCAGCTCGTTGACGGCGAGCTCCGGGCAATGTCACCGGGCAGCATCACTCACGGAACGATCCAAATGACCCTCGGACGGCTGATCGGCAACAAGCTGGTCCAGGATGCGGGGGCTTGCCGGGTGGTGTCGGAGCCTGCCGTTACAACGCGTGTCCGCGCCAACATCAATATGCGTGTACCCGATCTGGGCGTTACCTGCACGCCGGACGCACCCGGTCAGCAGACCCTGCCGGATCCCGTTCTCCTGATCGAAATTCTCTCGCCCGGCAATACCGCTGACACGTGGAACAACGTGTGGTCGTACACGACTATCCCCAGCGTTCGCGAGATCGCCGTCGTGCATTCGACACGTCCCCTCATCGAACTCCTGCGGCGCGGCACCGACGGCAACTGGCCCGCGGAGCCCGAGGAGATCGGACCCGGCGACACGCTGCATCTTGAAAGCATCGCCTTTTCGTGTGCGCTGTCAGAAGTCTACCTGCAAACGCATCTTGCCTGAGCGGACTGCACGGCCCAATGTTCCGGCCGACTCGGGATGGAACACAGGAGGCCGGCGATGACCTTCTCCATCATCGCTCGCGACGAGGAGACCGGGCGCATCGGCGCCGCCGTGGCGAGCAAGTTTCTGGCGGTTGGCGCGCGCAACATGTTTGTCAGGACGGGCGTCGGCGCCATCGTCAGCCAGGCGCTCTTCAACCCCTACTATGGCCCGCGCGGACTGGCGCTGCTGGCGGCGGGCGCCTCGGCGGCAGATGCCGTGCGTCTGCTGACAGCCGCCGACGAGGGACGCAATCTGCGCCAGGTGCACGTGATGGATCGGCACGGGCAGCTTGCTGCCCATACCGGCAGCGCCTGCACCGCCTGGTGCGGTCATCTCTGCAAGCCGAGCTTCTCCGTCGCGGGCAACACGCTGGTTGGCAGCGATGTGCTCGAGGCCATGGCGGCGGCCTATGAGGCCAACGGCGAGTTGCCGTTTGCACGCCGGCTGATCGCCGCCATGCAGGCCGGCGAGGCCGCCGGCGGCGACACGCGCGGGCGCCAGTCGGCTGCGCTCCTCGTGCATGACCAGGAGGACTACTCGCTGCTCGACCTGCGCGCCGACGACCACCCCGACCCGCTCGCCGAGATCGCGCGGCTGGAGGAGATCGCCCGTCAGTCCTGGGTGCACTTCCGCCGCGTCCTGCCGAGCGCCGGCAATCCTAGCGGCGTGCTGGATGGCGCCGAGATCCAAGCCGAGATCGCCGCCTCGATCGCCGAGGGCTACGAATAGGGCCAGCGGGGTCGCGGGCGACCATGCGCCGCAAGCGGCGTCGAGCCGAAACGCGCGAGACTGGGTTCATGACGCTCCAACAGGCCGTCGTCCAACCTTCCGGCACCCATGCTGCGCGTCGCGCCGACCCCGTGCGCGTGTGGCTGTTCGCCGTGGCTGCCCTCGTGTTCGCGCTGGTGAGCGTTGGCGGGGCCACCCGCCTCACGGGCTCGGGGCTCTCCATCACCGAGTGGCAGCCGATCATGGGGGTGGTGCCGCCGCTCTCGGACGCCGCCTGGCAGGAAGCGTTCGAGAAGTACCGGCAGATCCCGCAGTACCAGCACGTCAACCGGGGCATGAGCCTGGAGGCCTTCAAGCGCATCTTCTGGTGGGAGTGGACGCATCGCTTTCTCGCGCGCCTGGTCGGAGTGGTCTTTCTCGTGCCGTTCCTGTTCTTCCTGGCGACGGGCCGTGTCTCGCGCGCGCTCCTGCCGAGGCTCGCAGGGCTGCTCGCCCTGGGCGGACTGCAGGGCGCCATCGGCTGGTACATGGTGCGGTCGGGGCTCGCCGAGCGCATCAGCGTCAGCCAATACCGCCTGGCGCTACACTTGGCGCTCGCCGCACTGGTCTTTGCAGGCTTGCTGTGGACGGCGCTGTCGCTCGGTGCGCGACGGCTCGATGCAGGAGGCCTGCTCCCGGCCCAGCGCAGAACTGCGGCGCTGGTCGTGGGGCTAGCGTTCCTGCAGATCGTGGCCGGAGCCTTCGTGGCGGGCCTGAAGGCCGGAGCGGGCTACAACACCTGGCCGCTGATGGATGGCCAATTCGTGCCTGACGGCCTTGGCGTCATGTCGCCCTGGTGGGTCAATCTGTTCGAGAACGCCACCACCGTACAGTTCAACCACCGCATGCTGGCCTACATGCTTCGTCGCTGTCGTGCTCTGGCAGGCATGGTCGTTGTTGGCTCGCACGCCCGATTCGCCGGTCCGGACGTCCGCGCTGGCCCTGGCGGGCGCCACCGTCGGCCAAGCTCGCGCTCGGCATCTGGACCCTGCTCGCGCACGTGCCATTGTCGCTGGGGCTGGCGCATCAGGCGGGCGCGGTGGTGGTATTCGGCTTGGCGCTATGGCATCTCCACCTGGTGCTGCCGCAGCGCGACGACTGATCGACAGCGCTCCCGCTGGAGCCACCTACTGGGGTCCCGACCTGCTCATGACGCACCCCGGCCAAGTTCCAGACGCCCCCTCCGGCAACTGGGTCGACCGCCTGCGCGCCGCAGGCGTGGAAGCCCTACCTGCGGCTTGCCCGCTTCGACCGGCCGATCGGCGCCTGGCTGCTGCTGTTTCCGACATGGTGGAGCCAGGCCCTGGCAGAGGTGTCGATTGACCGCCCCTATCCCGATCTCTGGTACCTCCTGTTGTTCTGGCTCGGCGCCTTCGTCATGCGCGGAGCCGGATGCACCTATAACGACATCGTCGACCGCGACTACGACGCGCGCGTCGCGCGCACGGCCGCCCGACCTATTCCCTCGGGCCAGGTGAGCGTGGCCCAGGCCTACTTGTTCCTGGCGGCCCTCTGTGCCGCCGGCCTCCTGGTGCTGGTCCAGTTCAACCCCTTCACGATTGTGCTGGGCGCCAGCTCGCTGCTGCTGATCGCCATCTACCCATTCGCCAAGCGGTTCACCTTCTGGCCGCAGCTGGTGCTGGGGCTGACCTTCAAGTGGGGCGCGCTGGTGGGCTGGGCGGCAGTCACGGGCTCGCTGTCGTGGGCACCGCTGGCTCTCTACGCCGGCTCCGTGCTGTGGACCATCGGCTACGACACCATCTACGCCCACCAGGACAAGGAGGACGATGCGCTCGTCGGCCTGAAGTCGACCGCGCTCACGTTCGGCGCGGCGACCCGACGCTGGCTCGTTTTCTTCTATGCCGGCGCGGTGCTGCTGTGGGGCGCGGCCGGCCTGCTGGCCGGCGCCCACATTGCCTTCGTGGTGGCATTGATGCTGGCCGCCGTGCAACTTGCCTGGCAGGTGGCGACGCTCGATACGAGCGATGCCAGCAATTGCCTCGAGCGCTTCAAGTCGAATCAGGTGGTTGGCTGGCTGCTGTTCGGCGGGCTGGTCGCCGACATGGCGCTCGGTGCACTGGTCGGGTCACCGTGAGCAAAGAGTTTGCAGTCTGTCACCGTGCACGATGCGGGGCACCTTGCTAAACTGTCGGGGCTTGCGACGGAGGAGGAAAAAAGCATGACCGCAGGTGACAGCCCGCCCCCGGCAAAGCAGCTGCTCCACCTCGTGTTCGGCGGCGAGCTCAAATCGCTGCACGGCACCGAGTTCGTCAACACCGACGCCCTCGACATCGTCGGCATCTACCCCAACTACGCCGAAGCCTACAAAGCCTGGAAGGCAGCGGCCCAGCGCACGGTGGACAACGCGCACATGCGCTACTTCATCGTGCACATGCATCGCCTGCTCGACCCCGAGCTGACGGGGCCGACCGGTTCGTGACACTTTGGCGCAGCGAGCGCGGGGCGCCCCTGGTCGAGTAGCGCCAGTTGGCCCAAGCTGTTAGGTAGGCGCTGCGAATCTCTGAGTTCCGGCCCAGGGAGCAGCATTGGCCGACGCCGCGAAATCGTCTGGCAGCCGCAAGGCCAAGCCGACCCTCGACAAGCGGGCGCGCAGCGTGCTGCGGCGCTTCATCCAGGACTGGATCTGGCCGGCACGGGCACAGGTCGCGCTCGCGCTGCTTTTCACCGCCGGCCTGGCCGCCAGCACCGGCGGCTATCCGCTGATCATCAAGCACTCCTTCGACTCGCTGATGAAGCCCGAAAGCGGCATGCTGCCCCTGGTGCTCGTCGCCATCGTTGGCGTCACGGCCTTGCGCAGCCTGTTCTTGTACCTGCACCAGGTGACGACCATGCGCATCGTGCTGCGCATGGTCACCGACATCCAGCAGAAGGCCTTTGCCCACCTGATCGCCGCCGACTATGCGCGCATCACGCGCGAAACGACAGGCCAGCTGGTCTCCCGGCTCACCAACGACCTCACCTTCATCCAGCAGGCCGCGCAGATCGCGCTCGTCGCCTTCATCCGCGACGTGTTCTCGCTGATCGCCGTGTTCGTCGTCATGCTCTATCTCGACTGGAAAATGACACTGATCGTGCTGGCGCTGTCGCCGCTGGCGCTCCTTCCCATGTTCAGCGTCGGCCGCCGTCTGCGTTCCGTGTCGCACCGAACGCAGACCGAGCTCGGCAGCGTCACCTCACGCCTCACCGAGAAGCTCGCCGGTGCGCGCCTGATCAAGGCCTTCCGCCTCGAAGACTATGCGACACGCCGCCTGAGCGAGAACTTCGAGGAGGTGTTCCGCCTCAGGATGAAGGCGGTTCGCGCCCGCGCGCGCGTGGCCCCCTCGCTGGAGGCGCTGGCCGGCGTGGCCGTTGCCGGCGTGATCGCCTTTGCCTATTGGCGCATCGCCAGCGGCGGCGCGACGGTCGGCGACTTCCTGGGCTTCGTCGCCGCGCTGCTGCTCGGCGCGCAATCGATACGCTCGATAGGCACAGTGTCCACCGCCACGGCCGAGGGGCTGGCTGCGGCCGACCGCATCTACGAGCTGCTGGACGAGCGGCCGACCGTCGTCGACCGCCCAGGTGCCAAGCCTCTCGCAGATCGGCAGCGGCACCATCGTCTTCGACAACGTGAGCTTTGCCTACGGCTCTGCTGCCGCCGCGCCGGCGGTTAGGAACTTCTCGCTGACGGTGCCCGGCGGCAAGACCGTGGCGCTGGTGGGACGCTCGGGTGCCGGCAAATCGACCGTCATCAATCTGGTGGCGCGGCTGTTCGACGTCGCAGAGCGGGCGCATCGCCATCGACGGCCAGGACGTGCGCGATGTGACGCTGGCGAGCCTGCGCGACGCCATCGCCATCGTCAGCCAGGAGGTGACGCTGTTCGACGACACCATCCGCGCCAACATCGGCCTCGGCCATCTTGCGGCCAGCGAGGCCAACATCGTGGCCGCGGCCAAGGCCGTCGGGCTCGCACGATTTCATCATGGCGCAGCCCCAGGGCTACGACACGGTGATCGGCGAGGGCGGATTGCGGCTGTCGGGCGGACAGCGTCAGCGCCTGGCCCTGGCGCGCGCCATCCTGAAGGACGCGCCGATCCTGCTGCTGGACGAGGCGACCAGCGCGCTCGACACCGAGTCCGAGCGTCTCGTGCAGGAGGCGCTTGCCCGCTTCACCCGCAACCGCACCACGCTGGTGATCGCCCACCGCCTGTCCACCGTGCAGCGGGCCGACGTGATCTGCGTCATGAAGGATGGGCGCATGGTGGAGACCGGCACGCACGCCGAGCTGCTGGCGCGCGACGGCGACTATGCGCGGCTGTGCCGCTCGCAGGTCCTGCTCGACCTGGATCAGGCGTCCGAGCAGCGCGTCCAACCGATCGAAGCCGCCTGATTCAGCCGTTCCGGCGAAGGATTTGCCGGTGTACGCCGCAGCCTTTGGCCGCACCGGAGCAGAGGCGAATCGAGGATTTCGATGTATGCTCGGGATCGGCTATAGAGGTGGCCGTTCCCAATCATCCTTTGCCGTCAACTTCATCCGGTAGGTACGCCGCAGTGGCGAACGCGGAGAACAAGCCAAGGCTCATCTATGCTGCGGTCGGCTCGCTGCTGGCGCGCTACATCCGCTTCGTCGGCAACTCCTCGCGCCAGACCGAGGAAATGACGGAGCGGTTCGACGCGCATTCGCACCACCATCCGTGCATCGTCACCATGTGGCACGGCCAGTTCATGCTGATGCCGCTGGTCAAGCGTCCGGGCTTCGAGGCCGACGTCATGCTGGCGCGGCACCGCGACGCCGAGCTGATGGGGGTCACGCTGCGCCATTTCGGCATTCACCTCATCCGCGGCGCCGGAGCCGCATCGCGCGGCAAGGACCGGGGCGGCTCGCACGCCTACAGGGCGGCAGTGCAGACCCTGCGCGAGGGCCGCTCGGTGGCCATGACGGCCGACGTGCCGGGCGGCGAGGCGCGCCGCTGCGGGCTCGGCGTCGTGATGGTGGCGCGCCAATCCGGCCGGCCGATCCTGCCGATGGCGATCGCAACCTCGCGCTACATCGCCTTCAACACCTGGAGCCGGATGACGCTGAACCTGCCGTGGTCGGACCTGGGCTTTGCCATCGGCGAGCCCGTTTCAGTTCCCCGCACGGCCGACGTCGCCGACCTCGAGGTCTACCGGCAGGCCGTGGAGGACTCGCTCGAACACCGCGACCGCGCTGGCCTACGAGCGCGCGCACGCCGATCCGTCGCGCGCCACGCCGGCCGCGACGGCGCGGCGAGCGTTGCCGAGCCCGGCTTTTCGTCTCAAGGCCTATCGCAACCTCACCTCCCTGGCGCGCCCGGTGGTACCGCTGCTCCTCAAGCTGCGCGAGCGGCGCGGCAAGGAGGAGCCGGCCGGCGCGACGAACGGCTGGGCCGGCCGAGCATCGCCGAGACCCGCAGGGGCGGCTCGTCTGGCTGCACGCCGCCAGCGTCGGCGAGACCAACGCCATCCTGCCCCTGATGAGGCGCTTGGCCGAGCGGCGGCCGGCACTGTCCTTCCTGCTCACCACCGGCACCGTGACGTCGGCCAAGCTGGCCGCCGAGCGCCTGGGCCCGCGCGCGCTGCATCAGTATGTGCCGCTCGATGCGCCGGAGTACGTGCGGGGCTTTCTCGACCACTGGCAGCCGGACCTCGCCGTCTTCACCGAAGTCCGAAATCTGGCCGAACCTGATCCTGGAGAGCTCCGCGCGCGATATTCCGCTGGCCCTCGTCAACGCACGCATGACCAAGCGCTCGTTCCGGCGCTGGCGGCGCAGGCCCGGCATGGCCCGGCCGCTGTTCAGCCGCTTCTCCCTGGTGCTGACGCAGAACGATCCGCTCACCCGCCGCTTCAAGGCGCTGGGCGCCGCCGGCGCTACCGCCGTCGGCAATCTCAAGATCGATACGCCGCCGCCGCCGGTGAACGCGATCGAGCTGCAGCGCCTGAAACCTGCCCTCGAGGGCCGCGCGCTGCTGGTCGCCGCGAGCACGCACGAAGGCGAGGACGCCATCGTTGCGGAAGCGCACCGCCAGCTGCGACAGAGCCTGCCCGATCTGTGCACCATCATCGCCCCGCGCCATCCCGAGCGCGGCGCGGCGATCGCCGACCTGCTCAAGAGCCAGGGGCTCAGCGTGGCGCGGCGCTCGCTCGGTGCGCTGCCCGAGCGCACCAGCGACGCCTACGTCGCCGACACCATCGGCGAACTCGGCATGCTCTATAAGCTGGCTCCGGTGGCCTTCATCGGCGGATCGCTGGTCGACCGGGGCGGGCAGAACCCGATCGAGGCCGTGCGCCAGGGCGCCGCCGTCATCACCGGTCCGCATCTGGCAGAACTTCGCCGACACCTATCGCGCGCTGATCGACCATCCGCGCCGCCATCGTCGTGCGCTCCGCGCCGGAACTTGCCAGCGCCGCCGGCCGCCTGCTTGCCGACCGCACCGAGCTGAGCCGCATGTGCGCACGCGCGAGCACCGCGCTGACGGCGCTATCGGGGGCATTGCCGCGCACCGTGGAGGCGTTGCTGCGCCTACCTGCCGGCCGAGGACGGCTTTGCGCGTGCCTCTTGACGAGCCCGCCTGGTGGTATCGTGAGGGCCCCAGTCGGCATGGCCACCTGGCTTGCAGCCGCTGGCGGCGATCTACGGTTGGGCTGCCGCGCAACGCGTACGCTCGGGCCACCCCCTACCGCTCTCGGCTGCCGGTGATCTGCGTCGGCAACTTCACCGCCGGCGGCACGGGCAAGACGCCGCTGGCGGCGCATCTGTGCGCACCTCCTCGAGCGGCCGGCCAGCGGCCGGTGGTGCTCACCCGCGGCTATGGCGGACGCCACGCCGGTCCGCATTGGGTCGGCGGCAGCGACACCGCCAGCGACGTCGGCGACGAAGCGCTGCTGCTGGCGCGTGCCGCCCCGACGCTGGTGGCGCGCGACAGGAGCGCGGGCGCCCGTGCGGTCGAGACGGAGGCCGAGGCCGCGACGGCGTCATCGTGATGGACGACGGGCTGCAGAACCCGCAGCTCGCCAAGGACCTGACCATCGCCGTCGTCGACGGCGGCACGCGGCCTCGGCAACGGCCGGGTGATGCCGGCGGGCCCGCTGCGTGCGCAGCCTCGCGTTCCAGCTCGGCCTCGCCGACGCGATCGTCGTCAACGCGGCACCGGCCGGGGCTGGTGACGCCTTGGCGCAATGCCTTGCGGCAGCGGTTCGACGGCCCGGTGCTTGCGCGCAACCACGGTCGCAGCGGGCGATGCGAGCTGGCTGACGGCGCTGCCGGTAGTGGCCTGGGCCGGCATCGGTGCACCGCAACGCTTCTTTCGCCTGCTCGAACACTGGGCGCGCAGCTGATCGAGACTGTGATCTTCCGCGACCACCAGGCCATTGCGCCAGCCGATGCCGAACATCTGTTACTGCTGGCGCGCAAGCACCGAGCGCTACTGGTCAGCACCGAAAAGGACCTGGCGCGCCTTGCGAGTGCGCCAACGGGCGCCCTTGCGGCGCTTGCAGCTGCCACGCGCCCCCTGCCGATCAAGCTGCACTTTGCCGAGCCCGACGCCGAGCGCCTCAACGCCCTGGTCGATAGCGCTTTAAGGGGCGGGGTAGCGCGTAGGTTGGGTCGAGCGAAGCGATGACCCAACACAATCAAGAGCATGATGCTCAGGCATGTTGGGTCTGCGCTCCGCTTGACCCAACCTACTTCCGCGCCCGTGAGGCGCTGTTCCGCTCGAAGGAAATCTCCGCGCTGACGTAGGCTTCCTGCAGCTCCACGCTCCAGTAGCGCAGGTCGGGCAGCGCGATTGGCTCGCCAGTGACGGCGCAGCGCACGAAGTCGCCAGGCGTGAGCACCTGGAACTCGCCGTCGAGATAGCGCAGCTTGGCCTCTCCCTTGAGACCGAACAGCCGTTCGAACCGATTCATGCCCTGTCGACCTCGGCGACGTGATATCGCATCTCCGCTACCGCGCCAACCATAGCGCAACTCGCTGATCCGAGGCAGCCTCCGAGATGTCATCCGATAGGATGCACGCGCCTTCAGAACAGCGATCCCTGGTTGCCGCCTTGTCGAGCCGGCCGCCGGGGCGCGGGCGTCGCCGCGGGCGCCGCTTTGGGCCTATCAGGTTTCGCTGGCTTCGCCTGTCACCTGCGGCCCCGACCTGTGCCGTCGGCTAGCTCGATATCGAGGTGCTGGCCTGCGACCACCTGAGAGGCCGAGCGCACGCTGTGGCCTTGCCTGTCGCGCACCAGGGCAAATCCGCGCTGCAGACACGCCGTGGTAGCTGAGCGAGGCCAGCAGCTTGGCGCGAAGCTCGAGATGGCGCCGATGCCGTCGCCACCGCGTTGAGCATGGATTGCCGCAACCTGGTGCCTAATACTTCGGCGCGTTCCGGGATCGCATCACCTGCTGGCGCACCGATGCAGACGAGACGCCCAGCGGTGCGCTCCAGCCGCGTGCGCCGCGGCCCCGTGATCCGCTGCAGCGCGGCGTCCGCGCGCCGGCCCAATGCCTCGAGACGGTCCGCGTGCGCGCTCCATGCGGCGACGCAGCAAGGATGGCGCCAGCTTGTGACGGCGACGCCGACCGAACCGCCGCTCGTGCGTGCGCGCGTTGGCCAGCAACGCACGGCCCAGGCGACGCTCAATGGCATCGAAGCGCTGGCGCGGCAGCGCGATCAGATCCTGCCGGCGCGGCAGCCCGCGTGCGGTCGCGCGCCAATGCGCGCGCATGCCATCGAGCGCGCGGCGGGCGGCGACCGTGCAGGCGCAGGTCGAGCTTGCCGCGTCTGCTCGACCAGTTCGCCATGCTTCGGCACGGCCCACTCCGCCGCCTTGGTCGGCGTCGGCGCGCGCGCGTCAGCCACCAGATCGATCAGCGTCCAGTCCGTCTCGTGGCCGACCGCGGAGATGAGCGGGATTGCGCTCGCCGCCGCAGCACGCACCACCATCTCCTCGTTGAAGCCCCACAGATCCTCCAGGCTGCCGCCGCCGCGCGCGACGATCAGCACATCAGGCCTGGGGATCGCGCCGCCTGGCTGCAGACGCGTTGAAGCCCCTGATCGCCGCTGCCACCTCGGCCGCGCACGTCTCGCCCTGCACCCGTACCGGCCAAACCAGCACGCGGGCCGGAAACCGCTCGGCGAATCCCGCCAGCATGTCGCGGATCACGGCGCCGGTCGGCGACGTGACGACGCCGATCACGCGCGGCAGGAAGGGCAGCTTGCTTTTCTTGGCCGTCGTCGAACAGACCCTCGACCGCGAGCTTCTTCTTGCGCTCCTCGAGCAGCGCCATCAGCGCGCCGATGCCCGCCGGCTCCAGCGCGTCGATGACGATCTGGTAGCGCGAACGAGCCGGGATAGGTGGTGACGCGCCCCGTGGCGATCACCTCCAGACCTTCCGCCGGCTTCACCCGCAGGCCCTGCACCGTGGTTCGCCAGATCACGGCCTCGATGCGGGCCTTCTCGTCCTTGAGCGAGAAATAGCAGTGGCCCGAGGAGTGCGCGCCGCGAAAGCCCGAAATCTCGCCGCGCAGCCGCACGTAGCCGTAGGCGCCCTCGAGCGTGCGCTTGATGGCGAGCTCAGCTCCGAAACCGTGAACTCCGGCAGATTGGTGCTCCTGGCCGGGCGGCGCTGGCGGCAGGCTCAGTCACGATCACCCCTGGCTTTGTTCGGCTCTCATTCGATGATACATGAGGGCGCGGCACGAAGCGGTCAATTGAGTGGGTCTTTCCAGGGCTTTTGCGGGGCTCGCCCATGAACGTCCTGCTGATCGGTTCCGGCGGCCGCGAGCACGCGCTGGCCTGGGCCATTTCGCGCCAGTCCCCTGCTGACCAAGCTCTATTGCGCGCCCGGCAACGCCGGCATCGCCGAGGTTGCGGAATGCGTCGCGCTGCGATAGCGCCGACCACGCCGCCATCGATCGAATTCTGCCGTGAGCAGGCAAATCGATCTCGTTGTCATCGGGCCGGAGGCGCCGCTGGTGGCCGGCCTTGCCGACGATCTGGCGGCAGCCCGGATCAAGGTCTTCGGACCCTCCAAGGCCGCCGCGCAGCTCGAAGGCTCCAAGGGTTTCACCAAGGACTTCTGCACGGAGTTTGCCATCCCCACCGCCGCCTACGGCCGCTTCAAGGACAAGGCAAGCCGCCCTGGCCTACCTCGCCCGACAGCCCCTGCCGATCGTCGTCAAGGCCGACGGCTTGGCTGCCGGCAAGGGCGTGACGGTTGCCGAGACGCGCGAGGCCGCCGCCGCGGCGATCGAGCCAGTGCTTCTCCGGGCGCGTTCGGCGCGGCGGGCGCCGAGGTCGTCATCGAGGAATGCCTCGTCGGCGAGGAGGCGAGCTTCTTTGCGCTCGTCGACGGCGCCCACGCGCTGCCCGCTGGTCGCGGCGCAGGACCACAAGCGCGCGTTCGACGGCGAGAAAGGCCCCAACACGGGCGGCATGGGCGCCTATTCACCGGCGCCGGTGATGACGCCGGACATGATCCGCCGCACCATGGAGGAGATCATCTGGCCGACCGTCGAGGGCATGGCGGCGCGCGGCACGCCCTTCAAGGGCGTGCTGTTCGCCGGGCTGATGATCACCGCGACCGGCCCCAAGCTCATCGAGTACAACGTGCGCTTCGGCGATCCGGAGACGCCAGGTGCTGATGCTGCGCCTGAAGTCGGACCTGCTGCCCGCGCTCCTCGCCACCGCCGACGGCGTGCTCAAGACCTTCGATCTGCGCTGGCACGACGACGCTGCGCTCGACCGTCGTCATGGCCGCCAAGGGCTATCCCGGCGACTACGCCAAGGGCAGCGAGATCCGCGGCCTCGATGCGGCCGGCGCCGTCGAGGGCGTGGAAATCTTCCACGCAGGCACGGTGCAGCGAAGGTGACCGCCTGCTCGCTGCCGGCGGGCGCGTGCTCAACGTCGCCGCGCGCGGCAAGACCGTCGCCGAGGCGCAGGAGCGCGCCTATCGCAGCCGTCGCCAAGATCGACTGGCCGGACGGCTTCTGCCGCTCCGACATCGGCTGGCGGGCGCTGCAGCGGGAGCGGGAAAGGCCATGAGCGCGCTGCCCGACCTGTTTCCCGGCTTTGCCGAGCGGCGCATCAAGACCGCGCCCGGCGTCGAGATCTACGCTCGCACCGGCGGCTCGCGGGCCGCCGCTGCTGCTGCTGCACGGCTACCCGCAGACGCACGTCGTCTGGCACAAGGTCGCGCCCGAGCTGGCGCGGCACTGCACGCTGGTCATCGCCGACCTGCGCGGGTACGGCGCAAGCTCGGCGCCGCCGGGCGATGCCGAGCATACGACCTACTCCAAGCGGGCCATGGCCGAGGATTGCCTGGCGCTCATGCGCGCGCTCGGGCACGCGCGCTTCATGGTGGCGGGACACGATCGCGGCGGCCGCGTCGCCTATCGGCTGGCGCTCGATCATCCCGAGGCCGTCACCGCGCTCGTGCCGATCGACATCATCCCGACCGGCGAGGTGTGGCGCGCGCCAACGCCGGCTGGGCGCTCAAGACCTACCACTGGTCGTTCCTGGCCCAGCCGCACCCGATGCCCGAGACGCTGATCGGCAACGATCCCGTCTACTACCTAGAGCACACGCTCGCGAGCTGGGCCAAGACCGCGCGACCTGTCGCCGTTCTCGCCCGAGGCGCTGGCCCACTATCGCGCACTGATGCAGAGCCCGGCCAGCGTGCACGCCATCTGCGAGGACTATCGCGCCGGCGCCAGCATCGACCGCAAGCTCGACGATGCCGACCAGGCGGCAGGGCGCAAGATCGCCTGCCCGACCCTCGTGCTCTGGGCCAGCGACTATCTGGCCGGCGGCCCGCTCGACGTCTGGCGCCCCTGGTGCACCAACTGTCAGCGGCGCCTGCGGTCGACCTCGGGGCACTTCCTGGCCGAGGAGAATCCGCGAGACACGCTGGCCGCGCTCATTGCCATTCCTCGACCGCCGTTCGCCGCAAGGTGAACGCCGTCCGCAAATAAGATGACCGTCGGCGACCCGCGCCAAGGCGCACCCCGAAACTGCCCGCCAAGCAGCCCACCATCGCGCTGGCGCTGGGCGGCGGCGGCGCGCGCGGGCTCGCGCACATCCTGATGCTGGAGGTGTTCGACGAACTGGGGCTCAAGCCCACGATCATCGCCGGCACGTCGATCGGCGCCCTGTTCGGTGCGGCCTATGCCTCGGGCCTCTCCGCCCGGCTCATCAAGGCGCACACCGAGGAGGTGCTGGGCCAGCGCCTGGGCCTCGCCCGCTACCTGCTGTCGGCCCGCTCCGAGCCGGTGTTCAACGCTTCCTCAACATCCTGCCGATGCGATCCTCGCTGCTCAAGCCCGAGCTGCTGCTCGACCTGCATGCTGCCCTCCAAGGTGGCACGCGACTTCGCCCATCTCGCCATCCCGCTCAAGGTGGTGGCGACCGACTTCTACGCGCAGGAGCAGGTCGTGCTCGCAGTCCGGCGACCTGCGCAGCGCGGTGGCCGCCAGCATGGCGCTGCCGGCGCTGTTCACGCCGGTCACGCGCGACGGCCGCGTGCTGATGGACGGCGGCCTGGTCAATCCGCTGCCGTTCGATGTCCTCAAGGGCGAGGCCGACATCACGGTCGCCATCGACGTCAGCGGCGCCTCCCTGGGTCCGCGGCAAGCGCCCGCAGCCCACCGCCTTCTCCGCGCTCGTGTCTTCCTCGCAGATCCTGCAGCGCTCGATCGTGCGCGAGAAGCTGAAGGCCCAGCAGCCCGACATCTACGTCGATGTGGAGGTCGACGAGTTCCACGTGCTGGAGTTCCACCGCTTCGAGCAGGTGATGAGCGCCGCCGGCCGAGCCAAGGAGCAGCTCAAGCGCCAGCTCGAGCGCGTGCTCGCAAGCCAGACCGTCGAGACGGCTGCCGGCCGCCACTGCGCCCGACAGCCCGCACCCGACGCAAGAAGCGGCTTGCCGGGCCTCGAGCGCCTCGCCACGGAGGCGCCCAGCATGACCGGAGCCCGCGGCCGGCACGTCCGCGGCGGTCGGCCCGCGCGTCGCGCTGGCGCTCGGCGGCGGCTCGGCGCGCGGGCTCGCCCACATCGTCATGCTGGAGGCCTTCGACGAGCTCGGCATCAAGCCCGTCGATGATCGCCGGCACGTCCATGGGCGCGATCGTGCGGCGCGCTGCTACGCGGCGGGCCTGTCGGCCGCCGAGATCCGCGCGGGCTTCGAGAGCCTGCTTCGCCAGCCGCGCCGCCTTCTTCAAGCGCTTCGCCGGCAAGCTGCGCGGCGGCATCTCGACGCTCTGGAGCCTGCGCTCGCCCGCGCGTCGTCGACAACGTCACGCTTTTCGAGATGCTGCTGCCCGAAGTCCTGCATTGCGATTTCGAAGCGCTCAAGATTCCGTTCGTGGCGATCGCCGCCGATTTCTACGCCATCGAGCAGGTGGTCATCGACCACGGCCCGGTGATCCCGGCGCTGGCCGCGAGCTGCGCGCTGCCGGCCTGGGCGCGGCCCGTGGTGCTCGAGGGCCGCGTGCTGATCGACGGCGGCTACATCAATCCGCTGCCCTTCGACGTCGGTCATGGACCGCGCCGACATCACGGTTGCCGTCGACGTCACCGGCGACCCGCAGCGCCGCCCCGGCGTCACGGTGCCCGGCCCGCTCGAAGCGGTGACCGGGGCGACGCAGCTGCTGTTCCACTCCATCACGCGCGAGAAACTGAAGTCGGTGGCACCCGACATCCTCATTCGTCCCGCGGTCGGCGGCTTTGCCGCCTTCGACTACTTCAAGATCGCGGAAATCCTCGCTGCGGCGCAAGGCGCCAAGGACGACCTGAAACGCCAGCTGTCTCAGAGCGGCTTGACGCGCGCGCTTAAAGTATCCACAGCGCCTTCGAGCGCCACACTATCGCTGCGCCGACCGATTGCGCATGTTGCGGCCGCGCGGGCACTCCGAGTGGCGCGGGCGAGCACGAGCGGTGGCACGTGGCGAGATTCCGACCAGTTCCGATATCCACGTCGATCTCGACCACGCCAAGCGCGAGGCCGAGCGCGTGCGCGATCATGCTGGCCGCGCTGAGGCGCCGGCACGACCTCACCCGCTACGAGTACACCAAGATCGTGCGCATCATGCCGGGCGGGGACACCTTCGCCCATCCGGTTCTGACGCTCGGCAACCGCTTCGCCGACAGCGAGGACCTGCTGCTCTCCACCTACCTGCACGAGCAGATGCACTGGTACCTGTGGTACCTGGGCACGCCCGAGCGCGACATGGTGGCCCCGTTCATACGACGAGCTGGTGCGCCGCTATCCCGATGCGCCGATCGACGTCGCCGATGGCGGCGCGCGCAACTACGACGCCACCTACACGCACCTGGTCGTGAACTGGCTGGAGATCGCCGCCACGTCCGAGTTCATCGGTCGCGAGCGCGCCTTCGCGCTCGCCAGGGCCCAGCGCAGCGCAGCTACCGCTGGATCTACGCACCGTCGTTGGCGACTGGGACCTGCTGGGCGAGCTCTACGAGCGCCACGGCATCGTGCCGATCCGCACAGCGCCGAGAGCTACCGACAGCGAGGATGCCGAACGGCACGGCGCGCGCAGCGCGCCTCAACGGCGGGCGGCGAAAAACGCCCGCAGCAGCGCCGCCGGCGCGCGTCTCCTCGATCCCGCCGTAGACCTCCGGCGCGTGGTGGCAGGACGGCTGGCTGAAAATGCGCGGGCCGTGCTCGACGCCGCCGCCCTTGGGATCGGCTGCGCCGAAGTAGAGCCGGCGGATGCGCGCGAACGAGATGGCAGTCGCGCACATCGGGCAGGGCTCCAGCGTGACGTAGAGGTCGCAGCCCGTCGAGCCGCTCCGATCCGCAGCGCAGCGCAGGCCGCGCGGATCGCCAGCATCTCGGCATGGGCGGTCGGATCGGTCAGCTCGCGCGTGCGATTTCCCGCCCGCGCCAGCACGACGCCGTCGCGCACCGACCAACACTGCACCGACCGGCACCTCGCCGCGCGCGCCGGCGGCCTCGGCCTCGGCGAGGGCGGACAGCATATGGCCCTGCGGCGGGCGCGATGTCATATAGCGCGGCTCCAGAAACGAGTCGCGAGCATCCATGCCCAAAAAAGACCCGCGGGTCAACGTCGCGACGCGCCACCCGGCGCCCCGTCCGAGCCCATGCGCATCGCCAAGGCGCTGGCGCGGGCGGGACTGTGCTCGCGCCGCGAGGCCGAGCGCTGGATCGCGGAAGGCCGCGTCAGCGTCAACGGCGAGATGCTCGTCGAGCCCGGCGCGCGACGTGGCGCCCGAGCGACCGCATCCTGGTCGACGGCAAGCCCGCTCCCCGCGCCCGAGCCGCCGCGCCTGTGGCGCTATCACAAGCCCAGAGGCCTCGTCACCACGCATGCCGACCCGCAGGGCCGGCCGACCGTCTTCGACGCGCTGCCCGAGCACCTGCCGCGCGTCATCTCCATCGGCCGGCTCGACTTCAACACGGAAGGGCTGCTGCTGCTGACCAACGACGGCGCGCTCGCCCGCCATCTGGAGCTGCCCGCCACCGGCTGGATGCGCCGCTACCGCGTGCGCGCGCACGGAGCCGTCACCGCAGGCGGCGCTCGACAAGCTCAAGGACGGTGTCGAAATCGAGGGCGTGCGCTACGGTCCGATCGAGGCCACGCTGGACAAGCCGCAGGGCAGCAACGTGTGGCTGACGCTCGGCCTGCGCGAGGGCAAGAACCGCGAGGTGCGCAAGATCCTGGAAAGCCTCGGTCTCACGGTGAACCGGCTGATCCGCATCTCCTTCGGTCCGTTCCAGCTGCTCGACCTGCAGCCCGGCGAGGTCGAGCCCGTCAAGCGGCGCGTGCTGATCGAGCAGCTGGGACCGCAGGCCGCCGGCGAGCTTGGCATTGCCGAATTCGACGACGACACCGCCGAGACCAAGCGCAAGTCCAAGGCTGCCTGGAAGCCGAAGGGCTGGGCATGAGTGAAGGGGCCAGCGACGCGCCTTGTCCGGGTCGGGGCCATTGGCTAGCCTCGCCTGCAATCAACACACCATAGGGAGGCAACATGACCGGGCTCCTCGAAGGGCATATCGCCGCCGTCACCGGGGCGGCATCGGGCATCGGCCAGGCCATAGCGCGGCGCTACGCCAAGGAAGGCGCGCACGTCGTTGTGCTGGACGCCAACCTCGATGGCGCGAAGCAGACCGCCAAGGAAATCATGGTCGCCGGCGGCAAGGCTTTGAGCCTCCAACTCGACGTCACCGATCGCGACAGATGCCTCGCGGTCGCGGCCGAGGTCGGCCAAGCAGTCGGCCCCGTCTCGATCCTGGTGAACAACGCCGGCATCAACCGCCGCAATGCCTTCGCCGGTGACAGGGCGGCCGTGATCAAGGACTGGCAGGACATCATGTCGGTCAACCTCAACGGCGTGTTCAACGTCACCCATGCCTTCATCGACCAGCTCCGCGCCACCAAAGGCCGCATCGTCAACATCGGGTCGATCCAGTCCTTCGTGCACGTGCGCACACCCAATTCTGTGGCCTACACCACCTCCAAGCATGGCGTGCTCGGCTTCACCCGCGCGCTGGCGGCCGAGCTCGGCAAGGACGGCGTGCGCGTCAACGCTATCGGCCCCGGCCTGATCGAAACGCCCCTCAATGCGCACGTGCGCGCCAACAACCCCGAGCTGGTGAAGGTCTTCGTCGACCACACGCCCCTCGGCCGCCCCGGCAAGCCCGAGGATATCGTCGGCCCCGCCGTCTTCCTCGCCTCCGATCTCTCGGCCTATGTCACCGGCTCCATCGTCATGGTGGACGGCGGCTACCGGGCGATCTAGCGAGCAGCGCGGGTCGCGCGAGGGGAAGTTGCCATGAGGATCGTCGGCGGACAGTTTCGCGGCCGCCCCCTCGCCGCGCCGGACGATGCGGCTACGCGCCCGACCTCCGACAAGGTGCGCGAGTTGGTGTTCAACATCCTCGAGCACGGCGTCCCCGACTTTGCCATCGAGGGCACCCGCGTGCTCGATCTGTTTGCCGGCACCGGCGCGCTGGGGCTGGAAGCGCTCTCCCGCGGTGCTGCCTACTGCCTGTTCGTGGAGGAGGGCGCGGAGGCGCGCGCGCTGATCCGCCGCAACCTCGAGGCGCTGGCGCTGACGGGCGTCACCAAGATTTTCCGCCGCGATGCGACGAACCTGGGCCCGACCGGCAGCCAAGCCGCCTTCGGCCTCGTCTTCCTCGATCCGCCCTACGGCAAAGGCCTTGCCGAGCGGGCGCTTGCCTCTGCAGCCGCTGGCGGCTGGCTCGCGGCCGGAGCCATCGCTGTCGTCGAGGAGCGCAAGGGCGAGCCCATCGCGGTCCCAGCGCAATTTGCAGAGCTGGACCGGCGCAGCTGGGGCGATACGCAGGTGCTGTTTGCGCGCTACATTGCGTAGGTTGGGTCGAGCGTCAGCGATGACCCAACACAAATCCCCGCCACTGCCCACAACTGCGTTGGGTCTGCGCTTCGCTTGGCCCAACCTACAATGATCACCATGCCCCCACCGAATACCGCAACTGCCCGCCACTACCCCATCTCCGGCTGGATCGAGGCCGGCGTTTTCGTGTTCGTCATCGGCCTGTTGAGCGTGGCCTACGTGGTCGGCCACCAGCTCGGCGCACACCCGATCGCCTTCGTGCTCTACGCCATGGTGGTCTCGGCTGCCGCGCTGCTGGCGATCGCAGGCCCGGGGTCCGACGCGCTCGCCATCGTGCTCGCGCCGCAGAGCTGGCTGATCGGCATCGGCACCATCGCCATGGAGGTCTTCTATTACCTGCTCCTGCAGCACGTGCCGCCGGCCGACGGCAGCCTGCTTGTGCGCCTCACCGTTCCGGTATCCCTGCTGGTCGGCTGGACATTTTTCGCGCGCCGGCCGCGGCCGCTGACGCTGTGGGGCGCGGCCGTCATGTGCCTCGGTATGGTGCCCGTCATTGTATCTGTCGCCCCCGCCCACCTTGGCGACGTGGCTGTAGCCGCTGCCGGCTGCGCGCTGGCGTTCAACCTGCGCACCTTCTCGGCCGAGTTCCATCCCTGGAACCGCCGCGCGCGGACGGTGACGGAAAAGCTGCGCATCACGGGCCTGGTTGTGCTGGTGACGTCCATCACCGGCCTGGCGCTGACCGGCACCGCCGCCACGCTCATCACGATGGGCACATTGCCGCCGACCACGCTGGTGCCGACGGCGGAGGAGATGCTGCACGTGCCGACGATCCTGCTCGGCGCCCTGGTCGGCAGCGTCATCCTCACCGCCATGTGGGTGCTGAGCTTTTCCTGCGTGGTGAAGATCACGAGCGAGAACTTCGCCGCCGCCGCCGCCTTCTCGCCGCTGGCGGCGCTGATCGTGCAGCTCGCCGCGGGCGCCGTCGGCCTGATCCCGCTGTTCCCCGTCGACGCATTGCTGCTCACCGCCATGGCCGCCGTCATCGCCGGCATCTTCCTGATGCTTTACGCCGTGCGTCGGGGGTGAGCGGCGGCACACCTGTCATCCAGGCCTTGCGCGTAGCGCGACAGCCGGCAAAGAACTCCAGGAAGCGGCTGGAGCACTGGGCGAGGCTCAGGGCGAAGCGGGTCTGGCGCTTGAGCGCTCCCTGCCCTGGCTTGAGCGCTCCCTGCCCTGGCTTGAGCGCTCCCTGCCCTGGATCGTTTCGGTTTCCCATGGTGCCGGCTGCTCCTGGTTGTTGCGCACGCGCCGTTTCTTTCCCGCGCCGCCGGGGGCGGAGCGAGGCGCGACGGGTACGCGGGCGCCTCTCGGCGACCCGGGGCCGGTTGTCCTCCGGCCCCAGCAAGCCCGGCCGGGCCTGCCTGAGAGCCCTCCTGGGGGGCTCTCTGGGACCTTGGGGGTCCCCTGGGTTGCCTTGCGGCACCCGCGTGACGGCGATTTTGGGCACCGCTGCAAGCTGCAGCCGGTTGCCTGCTCTTGCGAGCGCGGCGCCGGCCATGTGCCTCTCGGCGGTCGCCGCACTCCGCAGCCATTGCTGGCGCTTCGACGGCAACGGTCACAGCAGGCCTCCTGGATCTTAAGCCCTCCAACACGAGGGCCACCCTTCCAGGCGCCGATCGCTGCCACGCTGGGTGCTGGTACCATGCGCCCCGTCGCAAGCAGCGACAGGCGCAATCCTTGCACGCGCCCGAGGGGGCGGGGATAAGCATGGCGCTACGAAATTTCGCGCGTGGTTAATGTGCGTAGGGTGCAATAGGCGTCAGCCGTATTGCACCGTTTCACTGGTTCAGCGGTGCAATGCGCTACCGCTTATTGCACCCTACGATGCCGGCGGCACCTCACGCTTGCGCTTACTCGGCGATGCTGGTGGGCTCCGGCACCTCGAGGCCGTCCGCCTTCAGCCCTTCGATGTGAAAGCGGATCGCCTCGCGGATCTCATCTTCCACGGCCTTCACCGTGGCCCCCGTCGCCACGCAGCCCGGCAGATCCGGGACGTAGGCCGAATAGTTCTCGTGCGCCGGCTCGATGATCACGGCGTAGCGCGTTGGCGTGTCCCCATGGCTTGGGCAAGCAAAGCGATCTCTAGACATTACGATCCACCTAGGAATTTCCAAGTTGGACCGATATTGGCCTGCAGAGCCGCGCCGCGACAGTCTGGAAACAGCGTAGCAAAGGTGACGTTCATTGCCTCTAAATCGCTCAGGGCCTTGCCAGCCTCGGCTCCTGGGATAGCGAAACGGTGAAGCCGCTGCGCGAGATTGCGCGACTTCAAATACGACACAACATCGATGTGATCCTTGTGAGTAAGTCGAGTAAATAGACCATTCTGCGCCTTCTGCCAGTAGTTCACTGCTGCAAGAGCAGTCATTGCCGCAAACTCTCCGTCAACCCACAGTTCATTGGACACGGATAATCGCCAAATGCAGACTGGCTCGGTGGGAAGAGAAACTGGCTCTTGATCGAGAGTGCCGCTTGTCAAGCGCCCGCCGTTGGCTGCATCGAGGGCAGCAGTAAAGGCGAAGAATGCAGCAACGAACGGACTTCTTGTCCAGTCCAGTAGGTCCGAGCACAGCCCGTGGTGCCGAGCGAGCGCCTCAATATCGATCTGTTCAAGGCCGCGCAAGTCAACGCCTGGCAATCCAGTCGCTAGAAATTTGAAGTAGCGCGTTTGCCCCGGTGGTGCCGGGCCGATTACGACGTCCTTTCTTGAGGACCACTTATGCCGACCGCGAGCGCTGTGGGGGACGAGGCCCCAGCGCAGATCGGCGTGGCCACGATAGATCGCCTCCAGTGGTTGTCCGTCCCCGCATCTATGCGATGCAAGATACTCGTCCCAGCTCGCGCAAAATTTGGTTGATACCAAACTGTAGGGGTCCTCTCTCATCTCAGTTTTCATAGCGCTTCTGTGTCCTGAGCCAGGAATGTTCTGCCTCACCGCCGCCCGAACAGCCGCTCGATGTCGGTGAGCTTCAGCTCCACGTAGGTGGGGCGGCCGTGGTTGCACTGGCCCGAGCCCGGCGTCGCCTCCATCTGCGCGCAAGCAGCGCGTTCATCTCCTCGCCCGTCAGCCGCCGCCCCGCGCGCACCGAGCCGTGGCAGGCCATGGTCGAGCACACCGCCGCCAGCCGCCCTTCGAGCAGGTTGCCGGCGCCCTCGCCTTCGCTTGACGCCTCGCGCGCCAGGTCGCGCACCAGCCCTTGACGTCGGTGTCGCCCAGCAGCGCCGGCACCTCGCGCACGAGCACCGCGCCTGCCCCGAACGCCTCGATGGCCAGACCCAGCGCCGCATAGGCCTGCGGCACTTTCGACGAGCGCCGCCGCCTCGTCGCTGTCGAGCTCCACCACCTCCGGGATCAGCAGTGTCTGCCGCGCCACGCCGCCGTCGGCCAGTGCCGCCTTGATGCGCTCGTAAACCAGGCGCTCGTGCGCGGCGTGCTGATCGACGATGACCACCGAATGGCGCGTCTGCGTCACGATGTAGGTCTCGTGCAGCTGCGCGCGCGCCGCCCCCAGCGGCCGGTCGAGCAGCTCCGCAGCGAGCCGGCTCGGCTGCCGCCGCGCTGTCGGCGCTCAGTGCTGCCAATCCCTCGAGCGGCGCCTGCCAATCCTCGGCAAAGCCCCGCGCCGGTGCGGGGCGATAGGACGGCGCATATGACCCGCGCGGCTCAAACTTGCCGGACGCGCCCCCAACCTCGCCGCGCGGCACCGCAGAGCGTGCCAGCGCGTCGAGCGTACCGAGGCCGCCCGCGACAGTGGCGCGGTGCCCCGCCGCCTCCAGCGCCGCCCGCAGCGCGCCGGCCACCAGCGCGCGCACGGCGCCGGCCGTCGCGGAAGCGCACCTCGGCCTTGCTCGGGTGCACGTTGACGTCGACCTCGCGCGGGGAGAGCGTCCACGAACAGGGCGAGCAGCGGATAGCGGCCCCTGGGCACCAGGTCGCCGTAGGCGGCGCGCACCGCGCCGACCAGCAGCTTGTCCTTCACCGGCCGGCCGTTGACGAACAGGAACTGCTGGCCCGGGATCGGGCCGGTTGCAGCGTCGGCAGGCCGGCGAAGCCGGTCACCCGCACGCCCTCGCGTTCGATGTCGACGGCCAGCGCATCGTCGAGGAACTCGCGACCCATGATGCGGCCGAGCCGCGCCAGATGCCCGTCTGGTCCCAGCGGCTGCGCCGGCAGCTTGCAGGCCGGCGCGCTCGCCGGTGGTGAGCGTGAAGGCGACGGTCGGGTTGGCCATGGCGAGCCGCTTCACCACCTCCGAGATCGCCATGTTCTCGGCGCGCTCGCTCTTCAGGAACTTGAGCCGCGCCGGCGTCGCCGAGAACAGCTCGCGCACCTCCACCCGCGTGCCCGGGTTGAGCGCCGCCGGCCGCACAGCGCTCCTTGCGCGCCACGGTCGACCACGATCTCGTGCGCGCTGCGGCGCATCGCGCGGCGCGCGAGGCGATGGCCAGATGCGCAATCGAGCCGATCGACGGCAGCGCCTCGCCGCGGAAACCCGAGCGTGGCGATGTTGAACAGGTCCTCGTCGGCGAGCTTGGAGGTGGCGTGCCGCTCCACCGCCAGCGCCAGGTCGGCCGCGCCCATGCCAGCGCCGTTGTCGGTGACGCGGATCAGCGACAGGCCGCCCGCCGCCGTCACCACCTCGATGTCGGTGGCCCCGGCATCGAGCGCGTTCTCGACCAGCTCCTTCACCACGCTCGCCGGCCGCTCGATCACCTCGCCGGCGGCGATGCGGTTGACGGTCTCGGGGCTGAGCTGGCGGATGGGCATGACGACCTCGAGGGGTCGAGCAGCTGACCCAACGCAATCGGGCTTTCTACCCGTCTCAGGGGCTGCCCCTCGACCAGCCACGCTTGGGCAGCGCCGCCACGCGCTCGCGCGTGATGTCCTTGGCCAGCTCCACGGCCGGCTGATCGAACGGGTCGACACCCAGCAGGTGAGCGGCCAGAATCGTCTCCAGCATCATGTGCATCATCAGCGCGCCGAGCGCGCGCTCGTCAAGGTCGGCGAGATCGAAGGTGCGCACCGGCCGGCCGGCCTTGGCCAGCGCCTGCGGCAGGGCCTCGGCCTGCGCCGCCACCAGGTCGCCCGCGGTTCTGCCGGCCAGGTAGTCCAGCCCCGCCGCGCGCGCGAGGCTCGGCGTCGATGCGCGGGCCGGTGCCCGCCGTCGGCGCGCGCACCACCGTGATCAGGTGCTCGCGCGGGCCGTCCATGAAAAGCTGCAGCTGGCTGTGCTGGTCGACGCGGCCCGAGGCAGGCGATCGGGCGCCGTGCCTTTGCCGTTCTTGCCGAGGCTCTCCGCCCACAGCTGCGCGAACCAGGCCGAGAAGCGCCCCAGCCGGTCCGCATAGGGCATCATCACCTGGGCGCGGATGCCGCGCTCGGCGGCAAGCGCGATTGCCACGGCCGCACCCAGCGCCGGCGCGAAGTCGCCGGGGGTCTTGGCCGCCATCAGCGCGTCGACCACCGTCCCTGGCGCCGGCCCGCACGGCGCGCGCATCGAGCCCGCGCGCGATCGCCGCCAGCAGGCCGACGTTGGTGAGCGCCGAGAACCGCCCGCCGATGCCCGGGTGATGGTCGAGCATGGGAATGCCGTGCGCCTCGAACAGCGTGCGCAGGCCGTTGGCCTTGCCCGCGACTTGCGGCTCGCGTCACGCCCGAGGAACAGCTCGGGCATGCGCTTCTCCAGCCCCGCGGCCTTTACCGCGCCGCAGCGCCGCCAGCGCCTGCACCAGCGTCTCGGGCGTGCCGCCGGACTTGGAGATGACGACGAAGCGCACGCCGGCAAGATCGTCGAAGGAGTCGAGCGCCGAGGCCAGCGTGCCGCCGTCGAGGTTGTCGTAGAAGCGCGTGCGCGGGCGCTTGCTTCTGCGCCTCGTCGGCGGTGCCGGGAATGTGCCAGCCGCCGAGCTGCGCCAGCGTCTGCCCGCCGAGGCTCGAGCCGCCGGTGCCGAAGAAGATCACCGCGCGCGCGCCGTCGGCACAGCCTGGCGAAGGCGGCCTCTGCCGCCGCGATGTCGGCGGTATCCTCGGGGATGCGCAGGTGCGGCAGGCGCCGGCTGCGTGTAGTCGTCCTGCAGGCGTGCGACGCGCCGGCGCCAGACGCTCGCAGCCAGCGATCGAGCTCGGCCTGCGACAGGCCGTGCTGGCCGATGGCGGCATCGAGGCAACCCGCGATCGACTGCCGATAGATCGGTGCGTGCGAAGCTTGCTGTGGCGTCATAGCGCGAGGCCTAGCGCGAATTCGCCCGCATGTCATCACGGCGGCCGCCGCAGCGCATGGCCTGCGCGAGCTAGTGTCCTGATCGCGAAGTTCGTCTCACTATGCCGCGAACCAGGTCACGAATTTCGCGATCTGAAGGACACTAGCAAAATCATGATGCTAGTGCGATGCAGATCGAGAAGTCCGCTACCGACCCTGGCGTCACGCGATGCTGGCGCACTTCTCGATCATCACACTAGCCGCCCTGCGCCCGTCGGCGTTACGCCCTTGGGCTTGCCCACCACCGTGACGATCGGCTCCTGGCCGTCGAACAGGCGCTTGGCCACGCGCTTGCATGTCGTCCAGCGTCACGGCATCGATCTGCGCGTTGCGCGTCTCGACGTAGTCGGTGCCGAGCCCCTCGACCATGCATCCACAGCAGCTGGTTGGCGATGTTGGCGTTGGTGTCGAAGCGCAGCGCGAACGAGCCGGTCAGGTAGGACTTGGCGTCGTCCAGCTCCTTCTCGGTCACGCCCTCCGTCGGCGATGCGCTTCAACTCGCTGCGGATCACCTCCAGCGACTGGGCGATCTCCTCGTTCTTGGTGGCGACGCTGCCGATGAACACCGACGCATTCTTCAGCGGCATCGATCGAGGTATCGACGCCGTAGGCGAGACCGCGCTTCTCGCGCACCTCCTGGTAGAGCCGCGAGGTGAAGCCGCCGCCGAGGATCGTGTTGAGCACGAACGCGGCCATGAAGTCCTTGTCCTTGCGCGCCATTGCCGGCAGGCCGAAACGCGCCACCGACTGCGGCACGTTCATGTCGATCACCTTCAGCCTCTGCGCGGCCTTGGGCTCGGTCTTGGCGACCGGCGTCAGCTTGGCCTTGGCGGGCAGGGCGCCGAAGATGCTGTCGAGCATGGTGCCGAGCGTGGCGGCATCGATATCGCCGACCGACCACCACGCGCAGCGTGTCCTTGGCGAACGTGCGCGCGCGGAACGTCGACCAGATCGGTCGCGCGCGATCTTGGCCACCGACTGCGGCGTGCCGTTGGCCGGGCCGGCCGTAGGGATGGCCCGGCGAACGCCAGCGCCATCCACTGCTCGGAGGCGACGCGCGTCGGGTCGCGCGCGGCGGCAGCGAGGCTGGCCAGAAACTGGTCGCGCATGCGCTCGATCGCCTCCGCATCGAAGCGCGGCCTGGTTGACCGCCAAGCGCCAGCAGCTCGACCGCCTGCTCGCGGTTCTCGCGTCAGCGTCTCGAAGCTGCCGTAGAAGGCGTCGCGCCCGTCCTCGAAGCTCATGCGCAGGGCGATCTCTTCCATGCGCTCCTGGAACTGCTTGGCGGTGAGGTCGCCGGCACCTTCATCCAGCATGCCGGACAGGAAGTTGGCCAGCCCCTCCTTGCCGACGGGGTCCTGCGAGTTGCCGCCGCCATCGAAGGCGAAGCGCATGGCCATCAGCGGCACGCTGTGCTCCTCGACCAGCCACGCGCGTGATGCCGCCGGGGCTCTTGACCTCCTGAATCTTCATGGCCTGCGCTTTGCTGGAGGGTTAGCGTCGAGCGGCAGCCGCAAACGCCAGGACCAGCGCACGCGAGCATGAGCCATGCTGGCCAGCCGCATGCGCGATCGTCGACAACTGGCTCGAACATCGTCACCGCCCCGCCTCAGCTCTTGCTTGGCCGCGGCGCCGGAGCCGGCGCGACGTGCTCTCCGGACCGGAGGTGGCCGGGAATCAAGCGTTCCAGTCACCGAGCGGCGGATATCGAGGTACTTGGCGCGGCCTGCTTCACCTGGGCCGCCGTGACCTTGGCGATAGCTCGCCGGCCAGCTGTTGATCTGGTCGATCGTCATGCCGAGCGCCAGCCCGCTGCCGTAGCGTCGCGCCAGCGTTTCCTGGCTGTCGGACTCGTAGACGAACTCGGCGATGAACTGCTTCTTGGCGCGCTCGAGCTCGGCCTCGGTGACGCCGTTCTCGCGCAGGTCGTGCACGACCCGGTCGATGCGCCTGCTCGACCTTGTCGAGCGAGACGCCCTCGGCCGCCACGCCGTAGAGGCCGATGGTGCCGCTGTCGAGGCTGCATGCCGCGAGTACCAGCCGCCCGCGCTGGAGGCGACCTTATCCTCCACCACCAGCTTCTGGTAGAGGCGGCTGGTGCCGCCGAGGCCGGCGATCTTCATGAGCAGGTAGAGCGCTTCCGCCTCACCCGGCGCCGCCTTGGCGACGGCGGGCGCCAGATAGTATCGGCGCACCGAGGCATTGCCCGCGCGCGGGTCCTTGCAACTCGACGCGGCGCGGGGCGCGCTGCTCGGGCTCCTGCGGCCGCACGCGCTGGTCGACCTGCGGATTGGCCGGCAGGGCGCCGTAGGTCGCATCGGCCAGCGCCTTGACCTCGGCGGCGTTGACGTCGCCGGTGACGACCACGATGGCGTTGTTGGGCGCATAGAAGCGCTTGTAGAAGGTCAGCGCGTCCTCGCGCGAGAGCTTGGCCATCTCGTGCATCCAGCCGATGATGGGGATGCGGTAGGGATGGTTCTGGTAGAGCGCCGCCGACATCTGCTCCGACAGCAGGCTCGACGGGCACGTTCTCGATGCGCACCCGCCGCTCCTCGATGATCACCTGCCGCTCGGTCGTCCACCTCCGCTCGCCGAGCCGCAGGTTGGCCATGCGGTCGGCTTCCATCGCCATGATCGGCCTTCAGCCGGTCCTTGGCGACGCGCTCGTAGTAGGCGGTGTAGTCGTAGTTGGTGAAAGCGTTGTGCTGGCCGCCGAGGCGCGAGACGATCGCCGAGAACTCGCCGCTGGCGAGCTTCTCCGTCGACTTGAACATCAGGTGCTCGAGGAAGTGGGCGATGCCCGACACGCCCGGCGGCTCGTCGGCCGAGCCCGCACGGATGTAGAGCATGTGCGTCACCACCGGAGCGCGGGTGTCGGGCACGACGACGAGCTACGAGGCCGTTCGCCAGCTTGAACTGGCTCACGCGGGCGGCCGGATTGGCCTGGGCGTAGGTGGAGTAGTCCTGGGTGATCAGCATGAGCGCGAGCGGGAGGAGTGAGAAGACGTTTGCCTGGTGTCCACATCGGTCGACGCATCCTGAGCGCGAGACTGGCGACCTGCACAGGCAAGCCCGCCCGTTGCCGACAGGGCTCGCCGAAGCAGCGGGCCCGAAGGTGGCTGTATCTGGTCTTGCGAAGCCCCAAGTCAAATGACAACCCCTTAATGTCACTGCAGGCCGGTTAATCCGCAGAAGTCGAGGCCAAGAGCTACGGAAGGGAGACGCAGTCTGCGCCTCCAAAGCCCACCAGCACCGGCACGTGGCTGGTTATTTGGACTTGCCCGTGATGTTGTTGATTATGTCCGGACAGGGACCGTATGGGCTGCGGTTGGCGCCACGGCGTTGGGATCGAGCGCCTTTTCCTTCCACTGCATCTCGCCGCGGCAATAGGCGAGATGGAGGCGCTCGCGCTCCTTGGCTGCGGCCTGCTTGCGCAGCTCGGGATCATTGAGGGCCGCCACGTCCTCAGACGTCGCCTTGCCCGATCCGGGCTCGGGCAGCCGCGTGACGCTGGGCGGCACCACCAGCGGCGCCCGGTCCGCCATCTTGGGCTCGCGCGTGCGCGTATCCTGCGAGCTGGCGCTGACACCCATCCAGTCGAACATCTTGCCGTTGAGCTCGACACCGTCGACCGCCGCAGGCGCTCAAGGCGAGCGCCGGACGCGACCACCGCAGCGGTCGAGATCAGCGTCAGGTGCTGGCGCAACGGCATCTCGAGCGATCCCCCAAGTCGGTGTCTCGCCAAGGGCTTACGGCGACTTTGAGGCACGATTGCGACTCGGGATCAAGGAAGTCATACAGGAGGCCGCAGACCCCGGCAACAATTGCCGCATCTGCGATATTGAAGACGTACCAGTAGAAGCCGAAGGCATGCAGCGAGAAGAAGTCGGCCACGCCCGCCCAGGACCAGGCGGTCGATGGCGTTGCTGATGGCCCCTCCCATGATGAGCCCGAGGCTGACCGCGACCAGCCTGTCGGTCACGCCCGCGGGCCAGCCAGACGGCCATGGCGAGCGCCGCCACGACGGCAAAGCCGGTCAAGCAGCCATTGCCCCCGCGGCTTTCCTGCAGGAACAGGCCGTAGCTGACGCCGAGGTTCTTGACGTACACGAGGTCGAGGAACGGCGTGACCGCGACCCGGCCCTGGTCCTCGATGCGGTAGACGAGCAGCATCCACCACTTGTGCGCCTGGTCGACAGCCAGGGTCAGGGCGGCGAGCCCGATCCCGAGCGGCGACAGAGGCCCCCATAGCAAGGGCTTATCCTTGCTCACCCCGACACCTTCCCGCCTCGCATCGAACTCGCGCACCGCCGCCGCATCGCGGGCGGAGAGCTCGGGATAGTCCGGATCGCTGCCGACATCGTCCGTGAAGCGCCAGGAGCGCGCGCACTTGGTGCCGGCGGCCTTCCTCGGCACCACGCCGACACCGGCGACGTCGGCGAGCGTGAAGGCGCCCGTCCGGCGCCTCGCCGTCGATCACCTCGATGCCCGAGGTGATGCACACCTCGGCGAAATCGACGCCCTCCAGCGCGGAGAGCAGCTCGTCATCCTTGACGTAGACCTGCGGCGCCGCCTCCAGCGACGAGCCGATCTTCTTGTTGGCCCGCTCGATCTCGAGCGCGCCCGTCACCACGCGGCGCACGCGCTTGATGTGCCTCCCAGTCCTCGGCCAGCGCCTCGTTGCGCCAGGACTTGGGCACCTCGGGGAAGGTTTCCAGGTGCACGGAGCCGTCCTCTGAAGGGTAGCGCGCCAGCCATGCCTCCTCGGCGGTGAAGCACAGGAGCGGCGCCAGCCACAGTGCAGGTGCAGCGGAAGATCTGCTCGATCGTCTCGAGCGCCGCCTTGCGCTTGGCGCTGGAGTAGGGCTCGCAGTAGAGCGCGTCCTTGCGGATGTCGAAGTAGAACGCGGACAGGTCGGTGTTCATGAAATGCGACAGCACCGCCACCACCCGCTTGTAGTCGTATTCCGCGTAGGCCTTGCGCACGACCTCGTCGAGCTCGACGAGGCGATGCAGCATGAACTGCTCCAGCTCCGGCATGGTGGCGACGCGACCTTCTGCCTGCCCTCGTAGTGGGCGAGCGTGCCGAGCATCCAGCGCAGGGTGTTCCTGAGCTTGCGATAGGACTCGGCGGTGCCCTGCAGCACGGTGGGTCCGAAGCGGATGTCGCCCGTGTAGTCGGCAGACGCCACCCACAGGCGCAGGATGTCGGCGCCCGAGGTCTTCATCAGGTCCTGCGGCGAGAGCGTGTTGCCCTTCGACTTCGACATCTTCTCCTCGCCCTTCTCGTCGAGGATGAAGCCGTGCGTGAGCACCACGTCGAAGGGCGCGCGCCCGCGCGTGCCGCAGCTCTCCAGCAGCGAGGACTGGAACCAGCCGCGGTGCTGGTCGGAGCCTTCCAGATACATGACGCGGTCGGCGCCGCCGTCGCGCTGGCGGCGGATGCCGGCGAGCTGCGGGAAGGCCTGCGGGTCCTCCAGCGTGAAGGTGTGGGTGGAGCCGGAATCGAACCACACATCGAGAATGTCGGTCGACCTGCTCCCAATCGGCCGGGTTGTCGACGAGGCCGGCGAGGAAGCGCTCCCGCGCGCCCTTCTCGAACCAGGCATCGGCGCCCTTCTCGGTGATCGCCGTGCGGATGCGCGCCATCAGCTCGTCCGACTTGGAGAACTTGGCCGAGGGGATCACCTCGCCCGTCTCCTTGTGCTGGAACACGGTGATGGGCACGCCCCAGGCGCGCTGGCGCGAGATCACCCAGTCGGGCGCGCCTCGATCATGCCGCGCAGGCGGTTCTGGCCCGAAAGCGGCACGAACTCGGTCTCGGCGATGGCCTTGCAGCGCGCACTCGCGCAGCGTCTGATTGCCGCCGCTGACCCGGCATCCTCAGCGGCCTGGTCCATGGCGATGAACCACTGCGGCGTGTTGCGGAAGATGACGGGCTTCTTGGAGCGCCAGGAGTGCGGATACTGGTGCTTGAGGCGGCCGCGCGCGATCAGCGTGTTGGCCTCGACCAGCGCCTTGATGACGGCCTCGTTGGCGTCGCCCTTGTTGCCCTTGTCGTCGATGACGCGCTTGCCCTCGAAGCCCGGCGCCTCCTTGGTGAAGCGCGCCGTCGGCGTCGACGGTGAAGGGGATGGTCGGTGTCGATGCCGCGCTCGCTCAGCTCGGCGCTGTTCGCCGTCCAGACCTCGAAGTCCTCGCGGCCGTGGCCGGGCGCGGTGTGCACGAACCCCGTGCCGTCCTCGTCGGTGACGTGATCGCCATCGAGCAGGGGGACATCGAAGTCATAGCCCATCGCCGCGCAGTGGATGTGCGAGCATCACAGCAGAGCCAATGACCTCGACGGCGTCGAATCGCCAGCTGCTCATACGCCTCGACCTTCGCCGCCTTCATGACGCTCTCGGCGAGCTTGTCGGCGAAGATCAGACTTGTCGCCGATCTTCGCCCAGTTTCCTTCGGGAGCGTCGGTCACCTCGTAGAGGCCATAGTTGATCTTCGATGAGAAGCGATCGCGCGATTGCCCGGGATCGTCCAAGGCGTCGTGGTCCAGATGACTATGGACGCTTCGATCGAGCTAGCTCTCTCAGCATTCTGCGAGCTTCGTAGCATCGTCAGCCTGGCTGACCCGCTGCAAGCGTCATCGCACGACAGGAAACTTCACCCACACCGTGTCGCTGGTGTAGTCGTGGTACTCGACCTCGGCTTCCGCCAGCGCCGTCTTCTCCACCACGCTCCACATCACCGGCTTGGAGCCGCGATAGAGCGCGCCGTTCATGGCGAACTTCATCAGCTCGGCGGCGATCGTGCGCCTCGGCCTTGTAGGCCATGGTCGAGTAGTAGTGCTCCCAGTCGCCCTCGACGCCCAGCCGCTTGAACTCCTCGCGCTGCACGCCGATCCAGTGCTCGGCGAACTCGCGGCACTGCTGGCGGAACTCGATGACCGGCACCGCGTCCTTGTCCTGGCCCTTGGCGCGGTACTGCTCCTCGATCTTCCACTCGATCGGCAGGCCGTGGCAGTCCCAGCCCGGCACGTAGTTGGAATCGAAGCCCAGCATCTGCTGGCTGCGCGTCACCATGTCCTTCAGGATCTTGTTGAGCGCCGTGCCGATGTGGATGTTGCCGTTGGCGTAGGGCGGCCCGTCGTGCAGGACGAACTTGGGGCGGCCCTTGGCCGTCTCGCGCAGGCGCTCGTACAGGCCGAGCTTGGCCCAGCGCTCCAGCAGCCTGGGCTCGAGCTGCGGCAGGCCGGCCTTCATGGGGAACGCCGTCTTGGGCAGGAACAGGGTCGCGCTCCAATCGCGCGCGGCAGGTTTGGTCGAGGTCATGGGGATGCCGTCTTGTGACAAGCTGATGCGAAGCGGCTCAAGCACGGGGAAGCCCCGGACGCCCTAGCTTCAGGCCAGGGCGACCGGGCCCGTAATTCGCGTCGGCTTGGCTCGTATGAATCGCGACATGGGCCGTGTTGTAGCCGCGGCGCACGTCCAGAGCAACCGCATGCCCGATTGAACGAGCGCGCGGTCTACAGCGCGCGGTCTACTCGGCCTTTGCGGCGAATGAGCGAGGTGACCTCCAAGCGGCGACGAGGAGACAGCCGGGCCGCCGAATGCCGGCGCGTGCCCGTGGCTCCACTGCTCCTTGGAATGCCGGGATTACGCGTTGGAATGCCGCGAGTAGCGGTCGAGAGCGGTAGCGGGAAGAGCCCGGCAGTGCCCTAGCCTTGTGGTCAGGTCAGCCAGAGCAAGCCCAGCAGCGTGATCATCGTGGCAACAACCCCGACGCTGCCACGCACTCGATCCCAATTCTCGTCCACAGGCTTCTCCGACGCGAAACACGGAACCCGGATACGGTTCCGACCCTAGCCGCGCTCCAGCCACCGTGACCATGTGAAAACCTGGGACAACACGTAACGTTCATTTTGCTTGTGACAAAACCGCAACAGGCGCCTGACCGGAGTTGCTAACCGGGATTGTAAGGGTGATGGCCACCGGGGTCAGGACCGGTCGACCGGCTGGCTCGGCGCGCGTTCGAGAATGGCGCGCGCACGGTCGCAATCGCGCTGCATCTGCGCCTTCAAGGCTTCCGCGCTGTCGAAGCGGCGGTCGGCGCGGATGTGGTCGATGAACTCCACCGACATCTCCCGGCCGTACAAATCACCGTGAAAGTCGAACAGGAACACCTCCAGCAGCGGCGCGCCGTCGTCGAAGGTCGGTCGCGTGCCGAGATAGGCGGCCGCCGCATGGCTGTTGCCGTCGACGGTGCACGCGCACCGCGTAGATGCCGTGGGCCAGCGCCGTGTTGGGCGCCAAGGCGATGTTGGCCGTCGGGAAGCCGAGGACGGTGCCGCGCTTGGCCCCGCCGATGACCGTGCCCGCTGACGCGCCAGTAGTGGCCCAGCATCTCCGCCGCGCCCGGCTACGTCGCCCTGCGCCAGCTCGGCGCGGATGGCGCTCGAGGAGAACACCTCGCCGCCGCCCGCGACCTGCGCCACCACCGTCACGCCGAAGCCGCGCGCCGCCCCGGCGCTGCGCAGCATCTCGGGATCGCCGGTGCGGCCCTTGCCGAAGCGGAAGTCATAGCCGATCACGACGTGCGCGACGCCGAGACCCTGAACCAGCACCTCGTCGATGAAGGCGTCGGCCGAAAGCTCGGCCAGCGCCGCGTCGAAGCGCAGCACGACCGCGAGATCGAGGCCGAACGCCTCGATCAGCTCCAGCTTCCGCGGCAGCGGGGTGAGCCGGAAATGCGGCTTGTCGGGCTGGAAGAACTCGCGCGGGTTGCGGCTCGAACAGGATCACGCCGGCCTTGCCGCCGACTTCGCCGCCGCCGCGCTCCGGGCCGCCTGCAGCAGCGCCTGGTGGCCGCGATGCACGCCGTCGAAATTGCCGATCGCCAGCGAAGCCCGGCGCGCCTCGGGCGGCACGTTGCCTAGCCCATCGAGGACGATCATGGTGTACGGCACTGTCGCAAAGGGGCGGCCATGGACCTGTTCCGGTGAACTCTGCCGGTTTCGATGGACAGACTGCATACCAGCAATTCTTATGTCGGTGCCACAACCTCATGTTCACGCGAGCGCTCCCATGCAGCCGCTGCATCCCAAACACTGGGCCCCGGCCAAAGGCTTTGCCAACGGCATCGCCGCCGAGGGCCGCCAGGTATTCGTCGCCGGCCAGATCGGCTGGGGCCCTGACCAGCAGTTTTCGAGCGACGACTTCGCCGCCCAGGTTGAGCAGGCGTTGAAAAACATCGTCGAGGTGCTGGCAGAGGCCGGCGCGAACCCTGAGCACATCGTGCGGCTCACCTGGTACGTCACCTCCAAGACGGAGTACGTCAGCCGCCAGAAGGAGGTGGGCGCCGCCTACCGCCGCGTGCTCGGCCGGCACTTCCCGGCCATGACGCTCGTGCAGGTGGTGGCCCTGGTGGAGGACCGCGCCAAGGTCGAGATCGAGGCGACCGCGGTCATTCCCGGTGCAGGGGCTGCCTCAGACACTGCAGCGACGCAGGGGCGGGACGGCCGCGCTCAACTTTGCTAGAGTTTTCCAACGACGAGACGGTCCGTTGCAGGACAAACAGGGGCAAGAGCGATGAAATTGCGCAGGCGTATGTCGAGGAAGTTGGCGCTGGGGCTGGCGGTGGCCGGCTGCACGCTGTTGGGTGGCGCCGCGGTGGCGCAGGAGGTGATCCGCGTCGGCTGGACCATCCCCGCCGAGGAGGCCAAGTACTGGCTGATGCGCCGCATGGAGGAGTTCGCGGCGCTCGGCAAGGCCTACAAGATCGAGTTCGTGCAGTTCCAGGGCACCGCGCCCATGGTGCAGGCGATGGTGGCGGGCTCGCTCGACTGCTCGACGCAGGCACCGCTGTCGCTCGCCAACGGCGCCATCCAGGGCGGCCTGCAGGCCTACATCATCGCCCAGCACGTCGGTGAGCGGCCGGGCAGCTTCTCCGTCTACTGGGCGGTGAAGGACGATAGCCCCATCAAGACCATCGCCGACATGAAGGGCAAGAGCGTCGGCACCAACGTGTTCGGCTCCGGCATCCTCGGCCCCATGTTCCTGCTGCTCAAGAAGAACGGCCTCGATCCGGCCAAGGACATCCGCCTGATCGAGACCGGCTTCCCGGGCTCGGAGGATGCCATCCGCACGGGGCGCGTCGACGTCGGCGTGCTGAACCAGCCGTTCGCCGCCAAAGCAGAGGCCGCGGGGGGCTTGAGGAAGCTGTTCGCGCTCTCCGACCAGCAGCAGAACATCGTGCACATCCTCGAGGTGTGCCGGAAGGACTTCGTCGACAAGAACCCGGAGCTGGTGAAGCTCTACGTGCGCGACCTCACCGCCGGCATGAAGAAGGCGCTCGCCAATCGTGCGGAGACGCTGAAGGTGGTGAACGAGGTGATCAAGGCGCCGATCCCGGTGCTCGAGACCTACCTGTTGAAGCCGAACGACTTCGCGCGTGAGCCCGGCGCGGCGCCGAACTTCGCCGGCATCCAGGCGATGTTCGACATCTATGCGGAGTCCGGCATGATCAAGGAGAAGCTCGACGTCGCCCGCTTCCGCCACGCCAGCGTGGTCGCGCCGATCGAATGAGGAAGACCCCCTCTCCCCACGCTTCCTCGACCTCTCTGCTAGCGCCATCAGCGTGGGGAGAGGGTCGGGGTGAGCGACTGTGTTGGCTGTCAAGCGGTTTGCCATGGCTTTTGGTCTCTGAGAACGGCGTTGAGGATGGTGAGGAGTTTGCGGGCGACGGCAATGAGGGCGACCATCTTGGGCTTCCCAGCTGCGACCAGGCGGCCGAAGAAGGCCTTCAGGATGGGGTTGTGTCGCCTGGCGGCCATCGCTCCCATGAAGAGGGCGGTGCGCACGCTTCCTCGTCCGCCGCCGATGAAGCTTCGGCCCTGCCATTGGCCGGACTGGCGGGTGAAGGGCGCGAGCCCGGCAAGGGCTGCGATCTTCTTGCGGTCGAGGCTGCCGAGTTCGGGCAGATCGGCGATGAGAGTGCGCGCAATGATCGGCCCGATGCCCGGCACCGAGGCGAGGAGGTCCTCCTTGTCGCGCCAGGCCGGCGAGCCGCGCACGGCATCGTCGATGTCGGAGTTGACGCTGGCGAGTTCCTTCTCGAGGGCCTTGATGAGACGCGCGATGCTCTTCTTGATCCGCGTGGTGGCCCGTTTCTCGCGCTGGCGCTCGGCGCCGATCATCTCGACGATCTGCCGCCGGCGCGCAACCAGGTCTGCCAAGCAGACGCGTGGCTTCATCGGCCAGCGGCCGCGGCTCGGGCTTGGTTGCCTCGGCGAAGTGGGCGATGACGGCTGCGTCGATCGGCATCGGTCTTTGCACGCTGGCCGATCGCCTTGGCGAAGGCGCGGACCTGGGCCGGATTAACGACGACGACCGGCAGTCCTGCGGCCGCCAGGGCCGCAGCCGCAACCGTTTCGAAGCCTCCGGTGGCTTCCAGGACGACGAGCGAGGGAGCCAGCGGCTTGAGCCGTTGCACCAGCAGCTCCAGGCCACCCGCGTTGCGTTCGACAACGAACACCTCTCCACTGGGACGCAGGGCGACGTCGAGACGATCTTTGGCGACGTCGATACCAACGACGATGCTGTCCATGGCGACCCGTCCTTGCCTAATCGAGCTTCGCGATGAGCGGCCCAGGCGACTGTTCGGGTTCGATGGAACGACGGGCGGGGCACCAAGCTCACCCACGGTCTTTGAAGACCCAGGGGCGTTCGGACGCCCGCTCGTCACCGCAACGCGCACCTTATGCGAGTCGCGGCCATGAGACTTACAAGGGGCGGCAGCGGATTCCAGCGTTGTTCACATTGGCTGCCCCTCACCCTAGCCCTCTCCCCGCAAGCGGGGAGAGGGGACGGGCATGATCGCCATCGAGCGGCTGAGCAAGACGTTCGAGACCCAGCGCGGCACCAGCCATCTCGCTCTGGCCGATATCTCGCTCACCATCGCCGACGGCGAGTTCGTCTCCATCCTCGGGCCGTCGGGCTGCGGCAAGTCCACGCTGCTCTACATCGTCGGCGGCTTCGTGCCGCCGAGCGAGGGAACGGTGGCCGTCAACGGGCGGCCGGTCACCGGCCCTGGCCCCGACCGCGGGCCGGTGTTCCAAGAGTTCGCGCTGTTTCCCTGGAAGACGGTGCTCGGCAACGTCATGTACGGGCCGCTCGAGCGCGGCATGGGGAGAGCGGAGGCCGAGGAGAAGGCGCGCGCGCTCATCGCGCTGGTGCATCTCAAGGGCTATGAGAATTTCTATCCCAAGGAGCTTTCCGGCGGCATGAAGCAGCGCGTGGCGATCGCCCGCACCTTGGCCTATGGCCCCAGCATCCTGCTGATGGACGAGCCGTTCGGCGCGCTCGATGCGCACACTCGCACCGGCATGCAGCACGAGCTGTTCGAGATCTGGGAGCGCGACCGCAAAACCGTGCTGTTCGTGACCCACAGCGTGGAGGAGGCGGTGTTCCTGTCGGACCGGGTGGTGGTGCTGACGCGGGCGCCGGGCCGCGTCAAGGAGACCATCGCCATCGACTTGGCCAGACCCCGCCGTCGCGCGGAGCTGCTCATCGACCGCCGCTACCAGAGCCTGGTGGTCGACATCGAGCGCATGATGGACACGCCGCAGGGGCTCCAAGGACCATGAGCGCGCGCTGGTCCTCGGTGCCCGGGTTGCCGCCGCTGCTCGCGTGTGTCGGCCTGCTGGCGCTGTGGGAGCTCGCCTCGCGCACGTTCCACATCAGCGGCCTGCCGCCGGCGCACGAGGCGCTGCGCCAGGTGCCCGCCCTCCTGGGCGACCGGGAGGCGTTGTTTCACATCTTCGATTCGCTGCGGCGGATGCTCATCAGGTTTCGGGCTCGGCGCGCTGTTCGCAATCCCCACGGGGCTGCTGATGGGCCGCAGCCGCCTCTTCGCCGCCGCCCTCAATCCTCTCTTGATGACGATCTATCCGGTGCCCAAGGCCGCTCTGATGCCGGTCATCATGCTGTGGCTCGGCATCGGCGATGCCTCCAAGACGCTGGTAATCTTTTTGGGCGTCAGCCTGCCGGTCATCTACCACAGCTACCAGGGTGCCCGCGCCGTGGAGGAGAAGATGCTGTGGTCGGCCGCGGCGATGGGCATGACGCCGGCCCAGCGGCTGGCGCGCGTGGTGCTGCCAGCCTCGCTGCCCGAGGTATTCGTCGGCCTGCGCACGGGCCTGGTGCTGGCGCTCATCACCATGGTGACGAGCGAGATGATCGCGCGGCAGGCGGGCGTCGGCAACATCCTCTTCAACTCGCTCGACATGGCGCTCTACGACACGGTCTACGCGACGATCGTCATCATCGGCTTGTTGGGCTTCGCCCTCGACGTGGCCTTCGAGCGCCTGCGCGCGAGGCTTCTCGGGTGGGCCGAGCCCGTGCACCAGATCGCGGTGGGGACGTCATGAGGCGCAACGCCATCGCCGAGGTTCTGCTCGG
Organism: uncultured Alphaproteobacteria bacterium; assembly: GCA_963724565.1. GTDB lineage: Bacteria > Pseudomonadota > Alphaproteobacteria > Rhizobiales > Hyphomicrobiaceae > AWTP1-13. The sequence continues at coordinate 13,535 of CAVRVK010000024.1, read as the reverse complement.
CATCCTGCCGATCGCGCTGATCCTGGCGCTGTGGCAGGGGTTGACCAGCGCCGGCATGGCGCCGCCATCCCTGCTGCCGCCGCCGGGCGCGGTGTTCGCAAGGCTCGCCGAGCAGCTGCGAGACCCCACCTTTCTCGAGCACGCGGCGATCACTCTGTTTCGCCTGTTCGCGGGCTTTGCCATTGCCGTCGTGATCGGCGTGACGCTCGGCATGGCGGCGACCGGCAACCGGGCGATAGAGGCGATAGTGCGGCCGATCGTGCGCGTACTGGCGCCGGTGCCCAAGATCGCGCTCTACCCGGCGTTCATCCTGATCCTCGGCTTCGAGCACGCCTCCAAGGTGGCGCTGGTGGCGGCCGACGCGGTTTTCCCGATCCTGCTCGCCACCTACCAGGGCACCAGCGCGGTCGAGCCCAAGCTCGTGTGGTCGGCGCGCGCGGCGGGCACCTCGGCGCGCAAGGCGCTCCTCACGGTGGTGCTGCCGGCGGCGCTACCCTCGGTGCTGACCGGCTGCCGCATCGGCCTCGTCATCTCCTGCATCGTCGTGTTCCTGGCCGAGATGATCACCTCCAGCAACGGGCTCGGCCACCTCCTCATCTACGCCTCGCGCAGCTTCCACACGGTCGACATGTTCGTGCCGCTGATCGCCATCTCGATGCTGGGCCTGGCGCTCAACGCGGGCTTCAATGCGCTGCGCGCGCGCCTGCTGGCCGGGTTTCCGGAGGAGGGGTGACGGCCAGGTCGGGTCGAGCGAAGCGCTGACCCAACCTACACGCTATCCAACACCGGCCTAGGGCGATCCCCCGATCCCGCGACCCTCATGCGCGCTGTATCGATGCGGTGGGTAGCGAAAGGAGACTTGCCATGAGGAACAGCCCGAGGACTGTGATGCTTTCGGCTGCGTGCCTGGCGTTGGCGTGGCCAGTCGCAACGGCGTTGGCGCAATCCCAGCTCAGGGATCGCATCGCCGGTGCGGTCGAGATGGTCGAGGGCGCGTGCGCCGGCGACATCAGCAACTTCTGCGGCAACGTCACGCGCGGCGAGGGCCGCGTGCTGCTGTGCATGCAGGCCTACGAGGACCAGCTGAGCCGCAGGTGCCAGTTTGCGCTGTATCGCGCCTCGCGCCAGCTCGAGCGCGCCGTCAACCGCGTCGAGCGCATCTCCGAAGCATGCTGGAACGACATCGAGGCGCAATGCGGCGATGCGGACAGGATCGGGCAGTGCCTGGTGCAGAAGAGCGGCTCGCTCTCGCAGTCGTGCCAGGCCGTTCTCACCGGCTTGCGGCAGGCGGTGCAGGGCTTGGCGACGCTCAGGGGGGTGCCCGTCTACAGCGCCGACGACAAGAACCTCGGTCAGGTCGTCGAGGTGAACAGAGGGCCCGACGGGAAAGTGCAGTCGATCCAGGTCGCCATCGGCCGCTGGCTCGGCATCGGCGACAGAACCGTGACCATCAGCGGCGACGATTTCGAGCGGCTGGCCGACCGCGTAAAGTTGCGGCTTGCGGGCGAGGAGGTGCGGGCCCTCCCCGAAGCCAAAGCCAAGTAGCTGCCGGACCGTCTGATCTTGACGGCAGCTGGGGCGGCCGGCGCCGCGCGATGCCGGCCGCCTTTCCGTGTGCACCGCGCTCGACCCCGCGTGGCGCCGGTCCGGTCGAGCCCGTCATTAATCTCAAGACGGAGAAACTGCTGCCAAGCTTGTTAACCCAGTGTAGGTGCTGACTCGAGGGCAAGGGCCTCGCGCCGGGTCGCCGGCAATGCCCGCCAGCCGTATCCAATAGTTTTTCGGATCTGCAGAACGCGCGGTGCCCAGTCCTCCCCATGCTTGAACTCGCCGACTACCCCCTGCCGCTGATCTTTGTGAGCAGCATTGTGCTGATCCTGGCGGCTGGCGAGTTGGGGCATTGGCTCGGCCTGCGCGCGGGTGATCGCGGCAGCTCGAACATCACGACACTGGAAGCCTCCATGCTGGGCCTCCTGGCGCTGATGATCAGTTTCACATTCGCCATGGCGCTGACGCGCTTCGACACACGACGGGAGGCCGTGCTGAACGAGGCGAATGCCATCGGCACAACCGCGCTGCGCGCCCGCCTTCTCCCATCGCCGCACAACACGGAGAGCCTGGCCCTGCTGCGCGAGTACACCAAGGTGCGGTTGGACATTACGCGGCGTGTGCCGTCACCGCTGGAACTGGAAGCCGCAATTGCCAGGTCGAATGCCGTTCAGGAAGCGCTTTGGCAGCAGGCAAAGACAGTAGCTCTCAAGAACACGGCGATGGTGCCCACGGGACTCTTCATTCAGTCCCTCAACGAAATGATCGATAATCATGAGAAACGCTTGACCGCAGCGCGGACCCGAGTGCCCAACATTGCTTTGCTCTCGCTGTACGCGACAGCCGTGGTGGCAATCGCCTTTACAGGTTACGCGGGCGCCCTGGAGGGTCGGCGCTGGAGACCCGGGGTTTACATAACGGGGATGCTGATTGCCGCCATGATCCTTCTGATCCAGGACCTCGACAGGCCGGGCAGCGGCTTCGTGACAGTGAGCCAACAACCGATGATCGACGTCGCCGCCAGCCTGGCTGGCTATACCGACTGAGCGATTGGCCTCCAGGCAAGACCCGGCCGCTGTTGCTGCGGGCCCATGCCATACCTATCATCCAACGCCAACCCGCGCGCGAGAGAGGCCGCCCATGTTCGCCGACCGCATCGAAGGCAAGTGGATCGACGCGTTCTGCGAGGTGTTCGAGCGCTGCGCCGTGAAGAGGGGCGACACGGCGGCGATCCTGTCGGAGACGCAATCGCGGGCGCTGAACGTGCATCTGGCCGAGCTGGCGCTGCTGCGGCTGGGTGCCAGGCCGTTCCACGTGGTGGTGCCGACCCCGCGCAATAGGCACCCCGTTCCGGTGCGCTCCACCGGCGCCAGCGAGGCGATCGGCAAGCTGGCTCCCGTGGTGGCGGCGCTCGGCCAGGCGGGCTTCGTGGTCGACTGCACCATCGAGGGGCTGATGCACGCGCCCGAGACGCCGGCCATCCTCAAGGCAGGCGCGCGCATCATGGTGATATCCAACGAGCATCCCGAGGCGCTGGAGCGCATGGCGCCCGACAGCGCGCTCGAGAAAAGTGTCCGCGCGGCCGCCAAGATGCTGCGCGGCGCCGCCCGCATGAGCGTGCGCTCGGCCGCCGGCACCGATCTCGACATCGACATGGGCGGCGCTTCCACCGTCGGCATCTGGGGCTGGACCGACAAGCCCGGCACCTTGGCGCACTGGCCGGGCGGCATCGTCGTCAGCTTCTGCAAGGCTGGCTCGGTGAACGGCCCCCTCGTGCTCGACCGCGGCGACATCAACCTGACCTTCAAGCGCTACCTCGAAGCCCCGGTGCGCCTCACGCTCGAGGCCGACTACGTCACGCGCATCGAGGGCGAAGGCGCGGATGCGGAGATGATGAAGGGCTATCTCGCCGCCTGGGGTGACCGGGAGGCCTACGCGGTGAGCCACGTCGGCTTCGGCCTCAACCGCCGCGCGCGCTACGAGGCCCTGGCCATGTACGATCGTCGCGACACCAACGGCACCGAGCTGCGCGCGGTGGCCGGCAATTTCCTGTTCTCCACCGGCGCCAACGAGTTCGCGGGCCGCTACACCGCCGGGCACTTCGACATTCCCGTCATGCGCACGACCATCGCCATCGACGGCCGCGAGGTGATCCGCGACGGGACGCTGCTCGACGTGTTCGGCTGAGGCCCGCCGGCCGGGACGCGTTTGCGCGAGGCGCCGGCTACATCGGCAGACGGGCGACGTGGTTGGCGAAATAGTTGTCGATGGCCGTGACCAGCGAGCCCGAAACGCTGTCGCGCCACTGGTCGGACTTGAGCTGCTGGGCGTCCGCCGTGCTGGTGAGATAGCCGAGCTCGAGCAGGATCGAGGGCACGGTGGTGGTCTTCAGCACGACGAAGGCGGCCTTGCGGTCGGGGTTGTCCATCATGTTGGTGGTGGAGCCCATGAAGCTCAGCACCGACTGGACCAGCACGTTGGTGCGCTCGCCCTTGCGATCGACATCGAGCTGGGCGAGATCGGCCAGCATGTCGCGCACCGCGTTGGCGTCGCCCCCGACCTTCTTGATCTGGGCGCTCTCCTGGCTGGAGAGCACGCTCTCCTTGAGGCCTTTGGCGGCCCGGCGCAGCGATTCGGAGAGCTGCGGGCGCAGCGAATAGATGGTGGCGCCGCGCGCCGTGGCGCGAGCCGCGTAGTCGGCATGGATGGCAATGAACAGTGCCGCCTGGTTGCGCTCGGCGAACTCGCGCCGCTCCTCGAGCGGGACGAATACGTCTTTCTCGCGCGTCATGAGGATCTTGTAGCGGCCTGTCTCATTGAGCTTCTCGCGCAGCTTGAGGCTGAACGACAGCACGACATCCTTTTCCAGCGTGCCGAATTTCCTGGCGCCGCCGTCCTCGCCGCCGTGTCCGGGATCGATGACGATCACGGGCTTGAAGGCGTTTGCGGCACGCGCTTGCGGCGATTGGGCGGGCTTCGGCGTCGGCGGCTGCAGGCTGACAGCGCCGAGACCGAGCGCGCCGGCGCGCATGGCAGCGCGCGCCTCCTCCGTCACCGTGGCCTCGTCGGCGGACACCAAGTCGATCACGATGCGGGCGAACTTGCCGTCGGCGGGCTTCTCGATGCTGTACTTCTCGACCACCACCGGCCCGGTGACGTCGATGACGACGCGCGACTTGCCCGGCGCCGACATGCCGTGCCGGAAGCCCTTGATCAGACCCGCCGGCGTATCGCCCAGAGGATCGGGCAGCACGACTTTGACCTCGGGCAGGTCGACGAACACGCGGTTTGGATTTTCGAGCGCCGCCACCTCGAATTCGACCGCCTGCTCCAGCCCGATGATGAAGCGGGTGCGGGTGGTTTTCTCGCCAGGGTCCTTGGCCGCGCCCTTGCCGGTCAACCACTGCAGATCGAGCAGCCCCTGAGCGAGCACGGGGGCAGGCGCCGCAAGAGAGGCAGCGACAACCAGTAAAAAGAGCGTTCCGCACAGGCGGACGCCCGGTAGCCTGCCAAACTTCATGCCCTAGACCCCCGTCTAACGCGTCACATGGCGGGACAGTCTGTTGGTTACCTGTGGAAAGTGGCAATTTCCAGGTAACCAAACGTTCACCATATGGGATTGTAAAGGTTAACCAATTCTTAAGGGCAAGTGCGGTGCGGACACAGGCCCGAGCGATTCTCTGCCCCTGGCGCGATCAGCTCCGCCGTCGGACGATTTGCGGGGCGCACCGTTGCGCAATTCGCGCCTGTGCCCCCAGCGGCCTGAAAACGAAAGGCAATCAGGGAGGACTGTGGTCCTCCGCCGCGGCCTCGCCTCCGTGCACCCATGCCACCAATATGGCCCAAGCGACCGACAGAACGATGGGCCCGAAGAACAGCCCGACAATCCCGTAAGCCATCATGCCGCCGATGACGCCGACCATGATCACCGGCATCGGCGTGGTCAGCCCGCGCGCCATCAGAAACGGCTTGAGGATGTTGTCCACCAAGCCGACTGGAACCATGTAGGCGGTGAACATCAGCGCGTGCGTCGTGTCCATCTTTATCCAGCTCCAGATGACGACCGGCACGAACAGGATCCCTGGACCGACCTGGACGATGCCGAGCAGCAGAGCGAGGAAGGCCAGCACGCCGGCAGCGGGAACCCCCGCGGCAACAAATCCTGCCCCGGCGAGAATGGCCTGCAACAGCGCGATGCCAATCACGCCGCGCGAGACGTTGCGTATGGTTGCTCCCGCGACTTGCACCAATTCCTTGCCGCGATGACTGAGTGCGCGGCCCAGAATCGCGCCCAGCGCGTCGGCCAATTGCGGTCCGCGGGTGAACAAGAACCCCGCAATCACGATCGCCGCAAGGAGCTCGAGCAGGGCGAAAAACGCGCTCTGGGCCAAGCCGAGCAGCATGGCGCCGACCGGCCTGAGCGTCGGCGCAACCTCGGCCAGGGCAACCTTCAAGTTCGTGGCTGCGAGGCTCCAAAGCTCGTGCAGCCGAGCGCCGGCGAGCGGCCAGCGCTTCACCGAATTCGGGGGGAGAGGAATTACCAGTTGCGGCGTGTCCAGCGAGGCCGCCAACGAGCCGATACCGGCGATCATGCCGAGGCCGAGCCAGGTCACGGGACCTATGACGATCATCAAGCACAACAACGTGACAAGCGCTGCGGCCAGGCGCGGGTTCAGCCGTCGTGCCAGCCAATAGAACAGAGGGTAGAGGGCGACCGCGAGTATGGCGCTCCACATGCCGATGGTCAGGAATGGAGCGATTACCCGAAACGACAAGTAACCGAGGAGGCCGATGAAGCTTAGGCGGATCGCCAGGTCGATGGTCGTGGTGCCGAGTATCTTCCGAGTCGGGTCTTGGTTGTCATCTGCGGTCATGGTTCAACCCGACGCTGGGCTCTCAGTGCACCTCGGCAATCATCTTCAGCGAGAGCCGAGGCGCTCGGTCGCGCTCCGCTATACGGCGCGCAGGCAGCTTCACTCTCGCACGCGGCACGCGCTCGTAGGGAATATTTGTGAGCAGGTGCTCGATGATGTTCAGCCGTGCCCGCCTCTTGTCGTCCGAGCGAACGACGAACCAGGGTGCCCAGGCGGTATCGGTCGCCATGAACATCTCATCGCGCATGCGAGTGTAGTCGTCCCAGCGTGTGAATGACTTCAGATCCATCTTGGTGAGCTTCCAGATCTTGCGCCCGTCGTCGATCCGCGCCTTGAGCCGCCGTTCCTGCTCTTCGGGGCTCACCTCGAGCCAGTACTTGATGAGAACGATCCCTGAGTCGACCATGGCCTTCTCCACCTGAGGCACCACGCCGAGAAAGCGCTTGGCTTCCGCCTCCGTGCAGAACCCCATGACGCGCTCGACGCCGGCGCGATTGTACCAGCTGCGGTCGAAGATCACGATCTCGCCGCCGGACGGCAGATGGGGCAGATACCGCTGGATGTACATCTGCGTCTTTTCCCGGTCGGTCGGTGCGGGAAGGGCAACCACGCGGAAGATGCGGGGGCTCACCCTGGCGGTGATGGCCTTGATCGCGCCGCCCTTGCCGGCGCCGTCCCGCCCCTCGAAAATGATGCAGACCTTCTTGCCCTCGTGCCTGACCCATTCCTGAAGCTCGACCAGCTTCACGTGCAGCCGGCGCAGCTGGCTCTCGTAGTCCTTGCGCTTGAGATGCTCGTCCTGTCCCGCATCGACAGACCGGTGGCGAGCGGCGGCCAGCTGCTTGCCTTTCGACTCTTGCTTGTTTTCACGCATGTCACGCTACCTCGCGCCAGCCCAGAACGGGAACATAAGGCTGCACGCGCGCGGGCTTTTGATAAATACGGAGTCAACGTAACCGCCGTTCGGCACACCGCTGACTTCGGCACACGGCTTACAAAGACCCGGCAATGTGAACGGCTCTTACTTCCGGAAGCTGCGCGCTTCGCCGTTGCCGATGCGCTGCAGCAATGGCGACGGATTGCCGAGCCACTCGAGCCGCACCCCGGGCCCAGATGTCGGACGAGTTGCAGCGCATACGTGCGCTGAGCTTCGGCGATCACTAATCCGGTGAGCCATTCCGAGGCAGGAGCACAGGCGAGGCATGCAGGCCCAAGTTGGGCCTGCATGCCCAGTTGTTACGCCTTGATGAAGGCGAGCAGGTCAGCGTTGATCTGGTCCTGATGCGTGGCAGTGATGCCGTGCGGCGCGCCCGGATAGTAGATCTCCTTGGCGCCCTTGATCAGCCGCGCCGACTTCACCGCCGAGTCCTTGACGGGAACGATCTGATCGTCCTCGCCGTGCAGGACCAGGGTCGGCACGTCGAACTTCTTGAGGTCCTCGGTGAAGTCGGTCTCGGAGAACGCCTTGATGCTGTCGTAGGCGTTCTTGAGGCCGGACTGCATGCTCCACAGCCAGAACTGATCGAGCGTTCCCTGCGAGACCTTGGCGCCGGGCCTGTTGGCGCCATAGAACATGCGAGCGCCAGGTCCTTGTAGAACTGCGAGCGGTCCTTGAAGAGCCCGCTGCGCAGGCCGTCGAACACCTCCATCGGCAGCCCCTCGGGATTCGCCGGCGTCTTCAGCATGATCGGCGGCACGGCGGCGATCAGGACCGCCTTGGCGACCCGCTTCGTCCCGTGGCGTCCGATGTAGCGCGCGACTTCGCCGCCGCCGGTGGAGTGGCCCACCACCGTCACATCGTGTGAGATCGAGCGCCTCGATGACGGCCGCCAGATCGTCGGCGTAGCCGTTCATGTCGTTGCCGGAGAAGGCCTGGCTGGAGCGGCCGTGGCCGCGCCGGTCGTGTGCGACCACGCGGAAGCCCTGCTGCGCCAGGAACAGCATCTGGCCGTCCCAGGCGTCGGAGCTCAGCGGCCAGCCGTGCGAGAACGTGACGACCGGGCCCTTGCCCCAGTCCTTGTAGTAGATCTCGCGTGCCGTCTTTGGTCGTGATCGTGCTCATTGTCTTGGGTCCTTTGCTGGGGTGAAGAAAAGGGATGGCTTTGCCGCGCGCGGGGGACTCATCGCTTCTCCAAAGACCGCTTGAGCCAATCGTCGAAACGGGTCGCGCCGATGCGCGGGTTCTCGCCGGGTGTAAGGGATTGATCGTTCAGCTCGGCGCCGAAGTAGCGGGCATGCACGTCGGCGATCACCGGGCGCCCATCGTCGTTGGCGGCCAGGAACTTTTGGGCGAGCTTGTCGAGCGGGCACCGCTCGGCGCCTGCCACCTCGACGGTGCCGTTGAGCGGCCGCCCAAGCGTGAGATCGGCAAGCGCGGCGGCAACGTCATCCGAAGCAATGGGTTGGAAGAGAGCGGGCGACAGGCGGATCACGTCGTCGACGGTGCCGGATTTGATGATGGCGCCGACGAACTCGAAGAACTGTGTCGAGCGCAGGATCGTGTAGGGAATCTTGGAGGCCTTGATCAGATTTTCCTGGGCCACTTTGGCGCGCAAGTAGCCGCTGTCGGGAAGGCGGTCGGCGCCGACGACGGACAGGGCGAGGTGATGTCCGACGCCCGCGGCCGCTTCCGTGGCCAGCAGATTGCGACCGGACGTCTGGAAGAATTCCATAACGGCCTTGTCTTCGAACGATGGCGAGTTCGCCACGTCGACGACGACTTGTGCGCCCGCAAGCGCTGCGGCCAGTCCCTCACCGGTGATGGTGTTGACGCCCGAATTGGGCGAGGCCGCCACGACCTCGTGGCCGCCCTGACGGAGCCGGTTCACAAGATTGGTGCCGATGAGACCGCTGCCTCCTATGACGACGATCTTCATGTCGACCTCCATTCGATCGGCGACGCGACCGATGCGCGGAGGATGCCCAAAACGCAGGCGGAAAACATTGCGGCGACCATGTATTGCTATCGAGTTCACCTTGGATGTTTGTCCAAGGGGCCGCGCAGCGTGCTCTCGCCCTAGCGCCACTGATCGATGGTCGGCCTGAAATCGGCATCGCCCCAGTGGCGCATGCGGCTTGCGGCCGGACGCTCCGGCGCGATCAGGCCGTAGTGGCGCGCAAGCCGGGTCAGGGCGAGGTCGAGCACCACCTTGGCCGCGCGCTGCGGCCAGCCCGATGCGCGGCCGGCCGCTTCGAGGCCCATGTCGCGGCAGCACACATCGGCGAGGACGCCCGCGAGCTCCGGCCCCACCGCATCGAGCGCGCGGTGGAAGCGCTGGCGCGCGGCCAGCATGGCATCGCGCATCTCCGCGCCAGTGCCCGGCGTGGCGCGGCGGACCCGGTGCGCCGGCACCATCGTCGACCAGTTGGCGGTGACCCTCGGCGCGAGCTGCCCGTGCCAGAAATCGGCCGCCAGCATCTCGGCGGCGCTGAACTGGGCATCGCTGACGAGCGGCCGGCCGTCCTTGTGGCGGCGGCGGCGCAGCAGGGCGAGCGGCGTCTCGGCCGGCGGGCGCGGCGCCGCCGTTGGCGCCCGCCCGCCGGGCGGGGTGGGCTTGCGCCCGGCGCGGCGCGCCCGGCCCTGCTCGGCCGCCAGCGCGCACTTACCGGCCTTGGCGAGCCGCAGGCACCGGCCTGGCTCGTCCCACTCGAGCCAGCCCTTGCGCAGGCAGTAGGCGATGGCCGGGCGCGAGACATGGCCGACGGGCTCGGCGCTGCCGCCAGTGCCGTCCTGGGGCGCATGAATGGCGCACGCGCCCGCCGGGCTGCCGGGTGCTCGATCCGCCGCGAGGTAAGCGCCTTCGTCGGCGAGCCGGGCGAGCGCCGCCTTGGCCTCGGCGATCACCAGCGCACGGGCGGCGCGGTTGGCCCTGGACATCGGTTGCCAAGCTCTGCCGCTGATTATGCCGGCCGCGACGCCAAGAGGCGCACGACGCCCTCGAGCAGCTCGAGCGCGCGATCGAAGGGCACGCTCTCGCGCCTATCCTCGATGCGGCCGCAGGCGTGCGCCACCGTGGTGCGATCGCGGCTGAACAGCCGTCCGATCTCGGTGAAGGTCAAGCCGCAGCCGACGTGCGCCAGGTACATGGCGGCTTGCCGGGCGAGCGCCGCGTCCGGGCTGCCCCGCGTCTGTGCCCACAGCGCGATCGAGCCCACCGGGAAGGCGGGCGCCACCGTGTGCTCGAGGAGAAGGCGCAGATGCCGATCTGTCAGAAGGGGTGCGGCGCGCCGGCAAGGCGCCCGGGGATGCGGCGAGGATTGCGGAGGAAAATCGACGAGAGAGCTGCCCAACATGGTCATCCAATCCGTAGCAACGGCGTAGACGTCATGAACGGCAGCTGGCGGATGATACAGAACGCGGTGCCGTTCGCCAGGCCCATTGTAGGGAACTGGTGAACTGCGGGGATAGCGCAGCGTCGGCGCCTGGGGAGCGGGCCGCCGCCCGCCGCGCAATCCCCGCTGTGCGGCGTCGTGCGATGCTCGGCCGTTTCACCTGGAGCGGCCGCAGCCCGCACGATGCAAAAGACCCGCAACCGGCACCCGCCGCCCCGCAAGCGGCCCGAGCGGCCTCGCGCATATTGCGCGCCGCGCCGCAGGCAGAGGCCCTACGACCGCCGCGCGGAGCTGCCGCGCATCCTGCCGCTGTGGCCGCACGAGGTAGAGGACGAGAGCCCGCACGGGCGCGCGCGGATCCTCGCCAGGCTGGCGCGTGCGCTGCGCGCGGAGCGGCGGCGCGGCATCGCCGGGCACTGGACGTACGACCTGGGGCGCCACGCCGAGCTCCTGCGCGTCTACCGCCTGGAGCTGGCCGCGAGCCGGGCGCGGCCCCTGCCGCGCGCCGGCGACGGCGAATAGCGAGGCCCATGCGCGGCCCTGGTTGCATGTGCGCGGGGCATGCCCGCAGCGCCGCGTCGCCTCGCCACGCGCAGGCTTACCCGGGCAGCTCGAGACTGTAGAGGTCGGAGGGCCGCACCACCAGCCCCAGCGCCATGCGCACGGCCACGGCGAGCACGATCAGCGCCAGCAGCGCGCGCAGCTGCTCGGCCTTGAAGCGCTCCGAGTAGCCGACCCCGAACTGCGCGCCGACCACGCTGCCTGCCATCAGCGGCAGCGACAGCAGCAGGTCGACGGTGTGGTTGAGGGCCGCCTGCAGCACGGTGGCGAACGCCGTCACGCACACGATCTGGAAGGTGGAGGTGCCGATCACGATGCGGGTCGGGATGCGCAACAGATAGATCATGGCCGGCACCAGCAGGAAGCCGCCGCCCACCCCCATGACGCCCGTCAAGAGGCCGATGAAGGCGCCGACCACCACGAAGGGGATGGTGCTGGCGTAAATCCGCGAATGGCGAAAGCGCGTCTTCAGCGGCAGGCCCTCGACCCAGGTATGCCCGCCGCCGCGGCGCCGGCCGGCCGAGGCCTTGATGGCCGGCGCGCGCAGGGTTTGCACGCTCTCGATCAGCATCAGGCCGCCCACCACGCCCAGCAGCACCACGTACATGAGCGTCACCGACAGATCGAGCTGGCCGCTGGCCTTCAGCCACCCGAGCACCCGCACGCCGATCACGGCGCCGACGAAGCCGCCGCCGATCAGCAGCCACCCCATCTGCACGTCGATGTTGTTGCGCCGCCAGTGCCCGACCGCGCCCGACACGGAAGCCGCCACCACTTGGCTGGCGCTGGTGCCCACCGCCACCGCCGACGGCACGCCGAGGAAGATCAGGAGCGGCGTCAGGATGAAGCCGCCGCCCACCCCGAACATTCCCGACAGGAAGCCGATGGCGAACCCCATGCCCAGCAAAAGCAGCACATTGAGCGACAGCTCGGCGATGGGAAGGTAGATTTGCATTGCCTGCGTGGGTGGGCGGGGCGCCAGGAAGGCGGGCCGCGTAGTCCCGATTTACGGCGGTCCGGTGGCCGTTTCCAGTGCTTTGATCGAGAAGTCCGCTACGTCGCGTTTAGGTCGCGGCCCCATAGCCGACCGGCTGCGCCTGTTGCCGACGGCCTTTGCGACCGTCGAGACCCGACAATTCGCCGGTCAGCCCCGCACGGGGCAAGCGTGCTATCGCCTGACGGAGTCCCAAGACAACCCAAGCCCGACTAGCGCTGCTCCAAGGTGCCGAATGGTGTATCAAAGTGTGGTGAGCTCCGTCGGCACATGCAGTCACCAAGCAGTCCTACCAGGTCAGATCGCAAGCTCGTTGCCATCCTCGCTGCCGATGTGGCGGGCTATGCGAGCTTGATGGCAGCGGACGAAGAGGCAACGGTCCGCGAGCTCAAGCGCCAACAATCGGTTCTCTTGCCGCTTGTGAGCGAGCACGGCGGACGCGTCATCGATACCGCGGGCGATGGCATCCTTGCCGAGTTTGCAAGCGCACTGCGGGCCGTTGAATGTGCGCTGGCAATTCAAGATGCCGCGGCCAGGCGGAACGTCGAATTGGGCTCATCGCGCCGCATGCAATTGCGGATCGGCATCAACCTCGGCGATGTGATAGTCGATGAAGCACGCATCTACGGTGACGGCATCAATGTGGCAGCCCGGCTGCAGAGCATCGCTGAGCCAGGCACCATCTACCTTTCGAGCAATGTATTTCACGAGGTCAGGGGCAAGCTTGATGTCGACTACAAAGACCTTGGCAAGCGTGTGCTCAAGCACATCGAACAGCCGGTGCGGGTCTTCCGAATCCGCGGCCGAGAAAGGGTCGGCGAAAAGCGCCCGCGCCCGGTTGCCAACCCTGGCCGATGGCATGCGATAGCGACGCTTACCCTGCTCTTTCTGGGTGCGGGACTTGCGGGGCTTTGGTTGGGCTGGGGATGGGGTATCAACACCAATCAGCACAAGGCGGGTTCGAAGCTATCCATTCTGGTCCTGCCGTTTGTGAACCTCAGCGGCGATCCAACGAACGACTACGTCGCCGACAGTCTTACGGCCGACCTCATCAGCGATCTGGCGCGGGTGCGGGGCAGTCTCGTCATCGCGCGCAACACCGCGTTCATCTACAAGGGCAAAACGATCGATGCAAAGCGCGTCGGCCGCGAGCTGGGCGTTCGCTATGTGCTGGAGGGAAGCACCAGAGGGCCCGCTCGGTCGTTGAGGGTGGACGCTCACCTCAT
>CAVRVK010000023.1:0-62691 GCA_963724565.1 uncultured Alphaproteobacteria bacterium | reverse complement strand
TCGCCTGGCTCATGCGGCTTTGCTTGTCCAATCAGTGCCGGTCTTGAGCATGGCATTGAGGATGGTGAGCAGCTTGCGCATGGTTGCGACGAGGGCCACTTTGTGGCCCTTGCCGCGCGCCAGGCGCTCATAGAAGGGCTTGGCAACGGGATTGTGGGCGATGGCGACGCGCGCGCAGTTGAAGAGCGCCTGGCGCACGTCCTCGCGCCCGCCCTTGATGGCGCGGTAGCCCCTGCGGTCGCCGCTCTCGTTGGGGAACGGCGCCACGCCGGCAAGCGCGGCGATCTGCCTGCGGCTCAGGCGGCCGAGCTCGGGCAGCTCGGCGATCAGCGTTGCCGCCACGATCAGCCCGACGCCTGGCACGGTGACGAGGCGCTGATAGAGGCTTCGCATTGCCGCCTGCGCCTTGATCAGCGCCTCGATCTCGCGCTCGAGCGCCTTGCGCTCCGCGCGCAGCGCCTCGATCGCAGCCTCGGCACGCACGAGGAGGTCCTTGGCCTGGTACAGCCTGATCTGCGCCGAGCGGGCGGTGATCTCCTGCACGATCTGCGCGCGATAGGCGATCAGATCGCGCAGCTGCTGGCGCGGCGCGTCTGGGAGCAGCGTCGGCGCCGGCTTCATGTAGGCGCCGGAACTGGCGCCGGATCGCCGCATCGATCCTGTCCGTCTTGGCGAGCTGGCCGATGCCTTCGGCGAACTTGCGCACGCGGGCCGGGTTGACGATCGCGGCGGGCACACCCTCGGCCTCGAGCGCTGCCAGCAGCGCCCGCTCGAGCCCGCCGGTCGCCTCCACGATCACGCCACGCACGTCCTCGCTCCCGAGACGGCGCGCCAGCGCTGCGCGGCCGTCGGCGTCATTGGCGAGCCGAACCGGGGCTCCGCTCGTCGATGCGACGTCCAAATATCTCTTGCACACATCCACCCCGATCCACGCGCCTTGATGTGGTCATCTTTGTCCCTGCCTTGTCTGCGGCGTCGTCTTGCGCCGGGCGACCGTTCGGGCTGAAGATGGGGCGGGGCGGGATCTTGCTACGTCCGGGCTCACGCCCGTGGTTGGGTACGATCTCCGACCCCGCGAACGTGTCCCCCTCGGGGGACACGTTCCCCACCCTTATGCCTAAATCGCGAGAGACAAGGTTGGGTCGAGCGGCGCGATGACCCAACACTTCTGGACGCGCCTCAGAGCCGCGTTGGGTCTGCGCTTCGCTTGACCCAACCTACGGTCGGGTACGCACGAAAAAGGATCGCCCCGGCGAGGGCGCACCGGGGCGATCAGGGGCGAAGAAGCCGCCGGCGCGCTGGAGCCCAAGCGGGGGCAGAGGGCTCGCAAGCCGCGCGGGCGGCGTGATTAGATGAGTAGCATGCTGAGAACAAAGAGGGAACATACATTTGGTGAGACTGTCGCCACTGCTGCCGCCAACGGACATTTGGCCCATCCGATTTGGCCATGTGGCTGCCCCGCCCATCCTGTAGGGTGCGCGCCACAAAATGCTGCGCCAAACGGGAGGGAAAGCGAGCGATGCGCATGTGGATGGCCCGGACGTCGGCGATCGTTGCAGGCTGTCTGATGCTGGCGGCCGCGGCGGTGGCGTTCGAGTTCAAGGACGAGGTCGGCCGCTTCAGCGCCAGCTTTCCCGCCGAGCCGACGCTCGACAAGGAGGAGGGCAGCTCCGCGCTCGGCCCGCACGTGCACTACACCTGGGAGGTGGATGCAGACGACCGGCACTGGTCGGTGACCTACACCGAGTACAGCCGCGCCGCGGTCAAGAACTACGACAAGAACGTCATGAGCCTGCTGGCCGCAACCAAGGCGCAAGCTGCTGCGGCAGACGGCAAGATCGAGCTGAGCGGCGTCGACGGCCGCGAGATCGTGCACGCTGCTGCCCGACAAGGACGGTGATGCGCCAGCGCATGTGCATGGTCGGCAACCGGCTCTACCAGGTGATCTACGAGGGGCCGTTCGGCACCGAGTCGCGCGCCGACGTGGAGGAGTTCATGACCTCGTTCCAGCTGCTGAAGTAGCGGCGCCGCGGCCCGTGCCGACATTCAGCCCGCGTTCAGAGCCGACATGCAACACGAGCGGCTGCAAGCGAGGCCATGGATGTCGGGCCGCGCGGCGCGGCTTGTGCGCGCAGCCCTGATGCTGGCGGCAGTGGCGATAGACGCGCAAGCCTCGGACGCCGACCGGCTGCATCGGCGGCCCTCTGGCTGCGCCGTGGACATCCAAGGCGGCGGCGTGATCGGCAACGTGCAGTCGACGATGCGCATCGACGCCGGCGGCAAGGTGACCGGCTCGGGCGGCTGCAATCGCCTGTTCGGCACGGCCACGGTCGGCGGCAACAGTCTCGCCTTCGGCGGCATAGGCACGACGCGCATGGCCTGTCCGCCCGCCGTGATGCAACAGGAGAGCAAATTCCTGGGCGCGCTCGGCGCCGACGCGCTCGTTCCGCTTCGACCGGTCCCCACCTCGAATTCCATGACGCGGCGGGCGCGAAGCTGGTGCGATTCACCGCGAGAAGCGATGATTTGTCGCGGCCGACGCGGCCTGCGTCGGTTGGCGGCTCGGCGAGGAGCTAATCTACGCTGGCTGTGCAAGACCGATCGACGAGGGCTGCGGGGCAGGCTACGCCTCGGGACAGGCAGCCGCGGCGGCTGCGCATCGGCGCCCGCCGCGAGGCACACGTCTGCGCACGCGGTAGCACGATGCTTCTCCGACGACATCGCCATCGACCTCGGCACCGCCAACACGCTCGTGCACGTGGTGGGGCGCGGCATCATCATCGACGAGCCCTCGGTGGTGGCGGTGGTGGCGCGCGGCCGGCAGCCGCGAGGTGCTGGCGGTCGGCCTCCAGGCCAAGGCCATGCAGACGCGCAAGCCGCCCGAGCGGGTCGAGATCATCCGCCCCTGCGCGACGGCGTGATCGCCGACTTCATCGCCACCGAGGAGATGCTGCGCCAGTTCATCACCCGCGCCAAGACCATGCTGGGCTTCCGCCGGCCGCGCATCCTGATCTGCGTGCCGGCCGGCGCCACGCCGGTCGAGCGGCGCGCGGTGTACGAGACGGCGCTGTCGGCCGGCGCGCGGCGCGTCTACATGATCGAGGAGCCGGTCGCGGCCGCGCTGGGCGCCGGGCTGCCGATCGACGGGCCGCAGGCCTTCATGGTGGTGGACATCGGCGGCGGCACCACCGACATCGCCGTGCTCGCCGAGGGCAACGTGGTGCAGGCACGCTCGCTGCGGGTGGCCGGCAACGCCATGGACGAGGCGATCGTGCGCCACGTGCGGCGCAAGCATCACCTGGTGATCGGCGAGGGCAACGCCGAGCGCATCAAGATCGAGGCCGGCACCGCGCTGGCGCTGCCCAACGGGCGCGAGGTGGAGATCCACATCAAGGGCCGCGACCTGCGCCAGGGCCAGCCCAAGGAGGTCGTGCTCACGCCCGGCCGACACGGCCGAGGCGCTGGCGCTGCCCGGTCGGCGGAGATGGCCGAGTTCATCTGCCGCGCGCTCGAGGACCTGCCGCCGGAGGTGGCCGCCGAGGTGACCAGCCGGCCGATCGTGCTGACCGGCGGCGGCGCGCTGCTCGACCGGCTCGACCTGGCGCTGGAGCACGCTGGTCGGCGTGCGCTTCGCGGTGCCGGACACGCCGATGCACTGCGTCATCCGCGGCAGCGCCGCCGTGCTCGAGTAGCTCGACGATGCGCCAGCATCTGCTGATCGGCCCGTGATCGTCGCCCGTGCGGCTCTGCGGCCCAGGCTGCCCGCGCTTGCTTCAATGAGGCTGACGCCGCGTACCCGAGTTGACGGGAGGTTTGGCCACGTGCATACAACCGCCTCGCTTGCGCGGTCCGGCGCGAAGCCGGCAGCCTAAGCGGCCGGCGGGCCGCATCAGCGGGCAAGGGTGTATAGCTCAGTTGGTAGAGCAGCTGACTCTTAATCAGCGGGCCGAAGGTTCGAGTCCTTCTACACCCACCACTCCTTTCAGTGAGTTAGATTTTTCGTTCCACGCCACCGCCGGCTCTCGGTATTTCGCCAGGACGTAGTTGATGCCTTCGGCGAGCAGGGCGTGCTGCCTGCTCGAGCGCAGCGTCGCTTGGCGCTATGGCGAACAGGAGCCTCGGCCGCGTCAGTTTATGCCGTCGCGCGCCCGCTTGTTCCACCAAGCCTCCGTCCCGAAGAAGTAGGGATTGTTCGGGGGCGTCGCGTCATAGCCGCGATAGCCATAGACGGCCGGAGGGTAGGCTCCACTGGGTGCGTAGCCGTAGGCCCCCGGGGGTGAGTAGCCATAGGCCGCAGGAGGTACGTAGCCGTAGCCGGGCGGGGGCGCGTAGTTCAAGTCGGCCGGCGGCCCAAAGCCAGAGGGGGGAGGCGGCAGGTAAAAATAGGCGGGGGGCGGACGATAGTACCCGCGCCCCGTATAGCCTTGAGCAGCTGCGGACGTACTACCAAGTGCGACGACTGCGAGCGCAAGCGCTAATCTGGATCGTATCGACGTTGGCATTTGCAGCTCCCATCAATCTTTTGACAACAGCGCTACCTGGGGCCTGCACGGGCATTCGCGGTATCAGGTCTGTTGTCGGTTGTTTGGGCGGCCAACCCTGAACCGCGCTCGAGAGAAGGCAGCGAAGCATCGTTTGCGCACAGGAGGCGGGACTGGGCGGTGCAATTTGAGACGGCGCGGACACGCACGGATCAGTCGAAAGCTCGACTGGCCAACGGCCTAGAGTGTCCGCCGTGTTCCACAGCGTGCCACGGCGATCTGCTTGCAGATTGTCGCTTGATCAGCGGGTCGAAGGTTCGAGTTCCTTCGACCCCCAGCACTCGCTCCAAGAAGCCCATGCCCCAAGATACTTCGGCTTACGAAGTCTCCGGCTCTTGGCGGCGCTTCTCGCCGGCTTGCAGCTCGTCGATCAGGTCCTGCAAGCGCTCGGGCAAGGGTTCGCGCTCGATATCGTTGAACGATTCTCTCAGGACGCTGCCTATGCGGGCCTGCAGTGAGCGGTCCAACGTCGCGCCTTTCTGACGCGGGCGCTGACGCTGAGGGGGGTGCTGCATCGTTGAAGCGTTTTCTTTTGCGGTCTTCTGCGGTTGCTCGACCGCCGCCACGCCGTCCGCCGGCTTAGCTTCGGCCGCGTGCTCTGGTTGCCCGGTGGCAGGGGCCGTTTCCTGCCGACCTTCGCGGTCGGTCCTCTTTGTCCCCATCCTCCCGCCCTGCCTTTGGCTCGTTCACCCACAACGCGATGCAGCGCTACATGTTCCCGCCTCGTGGAACCGGCCGGCTCCGGTGGCGTTTACAAGCTTAGCGAATGGCAGGGTGGAGGGAAGTCCTTTGACCGTCGCCGAGGCAATTTCCGCAAACTTGCCCTACTTGCGGCGGTTTGCCCGTGCCTGCACGGGCAGCCAAAAGAGCGGAGACGCCTACGTGGCCGCCTTGGTGGAGGCCATCGTCACCGATCCGGGCCTGCTCGGGGGCGGCGCCCCGACACGCATCGACATCTACCGCCTCTTCCTGAAGCTCCTCAATTCCGTACCCATCAACGGCCGCAGCCCACGCCAGCCGAGACTCGTCGAGGCCGCCCGCAATCTCGACGTGCTGACCCCCCGGGCGCGCCAGGCCTTCCTGCTGGTCGCGATGGAGGGGTTCAAGCCGCAGGATGCCGCCGAGGTTCTCGATGTGCGGCCGACAGAGTTCGAGGACCTGATCGGCGAGGCCGGCCGGGAAATCGCGCGCCAGATCGCAACCGACGTGGTGATTGTCGAGGACGAGCCGATCATTGCCTTGGATCTGGAACACCTCGTCACGGATCTCGGCCACCGCGTAGTCGGAGTGGCACGGACCGAAAAGCAGGCGCTTGCCACCGTCATGCGCACTGCACCCGGCCTCATCCTGGCGGATGTGCAGTTGGCCGACGGCAGCTCCGGCCTCTCGGCCGTCAACACGATCCTGGAGAGTTACTCGGTTCCCGTGGTCTTCATCACGGCCTATCCCGAAAGGCTGCTCACCGGCACGCGTCCCGAGCCGACCTTCCTGATCGCCAAGCCGTTCCGCAGCGACAGCGTCAAGGCCGTCATCAGCCAGGCGCTGTTCTTCGATGTGCGCGGCCGGCCGCTGCGGGCCAACCTCGCCACCGCGTGAGTTGGTGTGCTGGGAAGGCCTGCGGCCTCGAAGATCGATCGGCCAGCGCACGAGAGCAAATCCGAGCAGTGAGCGTCGGAGCCCGTGCGGCGCGCGACACCCTCAAGACAAACCCTGAATCAGCCGCTCCCGGAGCCCTTAGGGCCCGAAAGCTTGAGCTTGTCCTTGCTACTACGGCTGCTCACGCAATTGTGAACGGCGCCTGCCCGCCATTCCGCGCTGTGCCAGGTGCGATTTCGACCCCTGCTCGGCGGTAGCTCGGCCCCTTGCGTTGACCCTGCGATTTCATGCACTTATCAATTCTGCTGTAGTGCGAAGCACGGGGTGCATGCCGCACTACTAGCATTAACGGGGAACGGCGGCGTTTGCGTCGCCGCATCGGGGGAAAGCTTGAAGGCAGCATTGGTGTTTCTGCTTACGTGCTTTGCCACGAGCACGGCGGCGGTGTCTGGGGAAGCGTTCTTCAAATGGCTCCGCCTGGAAGGCAATCCAGTGCGCTGGCAGGCGTCGCAGGCCAGCGAGGCGCCGGTCCTTCGCTACCGGGTGATTGCCGCCGGCGCGGAGTTCGCAGGCGCCCGCAATTGCAGGCGGATGACCTCGCCGGATGACTTGCTGGCGAACTCCGGAATCGAGAACGCGGCGTTCCGGCACGAGTTGGCGGCGGCATTCGCCATGTGGCAGCAGGTGGCCAACATCAGCTTCCGCGAAGCCAGGGCGGGTGAAGCAGCCGACATCGTGATTGGCGCGCAGGCGGAGCCCGAGGGCTGGGCCTTTGCCGACGTGTTCTACGACGTAGCGGCGAGCGACCGGGTCAAGCCCATCTCCAGGGCGCTGATCTGTCTCAATCCGACCAAGCGCTGGAAGATCGGCTTCGACGGCGACCTGAAGACCTACGACTTGCGCTACACGCTGGCGCACGAGGTCGGGCACGCCATCGGTCTCGATCACCCCGACGGCGGGGCGCAGATCATGGGCCATCGCTACCTCGAGGAGTTTCGCGAGTTGCAGCCTGGCGACATTGCCGGAGCCGTTCGCCTGTACGGCCAGCGGCAGGCCCCCGCGGAAAACGTGGCGGCTGCTCCACCCGCGGCGGCAACCACTGTTGGCGGAGACGTTCGCCCAGCGTCTGCGCTCGGCAGCACGCGTGCGCTCGAAGCCAGCGGCCCCTAGTGTGATGATCGAGAAGTCCGCCACATCGCTTTGGGCTGGGGTCGAGAGCGGACTTCTCGATCTGAATCACACTAGCATCATGATTTTGCGAGTGTCCTTCAGATCGCGAAATTCGTACCGAGTTCGCTGCACAGTGAGACGAATTTCGCGATCAGGACACTAGGGCCTCACCACCGACTGCGACCGCAGAGTTCAGGCTTGACGGCCGGCACGATCGCGCGGGCGGGTGGATAACGTCAGGAACCGTTGGGCTCACTGCGACGTTTATTGGGCATAGGACGAGCTTTCCTCCCTCCCTCGTCCGCCATGCCGTGGGTTCCCCCGTCCCCGGCACGCATAGAGAGCGGCATGTCCCCCCGTGCCGCTCTCTCCATTTATGGGCGCCTCGCACCCGCGCCGAGGCGAGGCAGTAGCGCCGGGTCAGTCACGTGTCTCCTTGCGCCCGCGAGAGCCTTTGGCGGCGGCCTCGATCTGCTCCTTGGTAATGAGCGGGGCTTTGCGGTCGACGGGCCGCGCCGGCGGCTCGGTGCTGGTCGCGTGACCCGGCGTCGGCGCGTCGCTTGCCGGAAAGGTCATATCGACCGCGGCGTCGACCTTGTCCTCGCGGCGCTTTCGCTCAGGATTGCGGTGGGCCGGCTCGCGGCTTGCGCCGCTGTGAATGCTGCATTGGATTTGTCCTCCGTTGTCGCGCGTCCTGTGAGGACGCGTGCGGAAAGGCTTCTGGCCTCAACGCGAGGTGTGGAACGGAGTTCCGGGCGGGAGGTGGGGCGAGGCATATCCCCGCGGTGCTGCGGGGCTACCCTCCAGGCCCAGGACTCGTCAGCCACGGCAGCAGCAGGACCGCGCCGGCAATCACGGCCAGCAGCAACGATGCGAGGAGCACGGAAACCATGATCCGTGGGCCGGTGCCTTGCCGGATCCTCACGGTTTCACGGCTTGCTGCGTCGACTGGTTTGTCGCCTTGCATTGTCAGCATCTCCGCTCGCTGTTCGCCTGCCGGTCCCGGGCGCCCGTCGCACCGGCCTATGCGTCAGGCCCTTCTCGACGAGGCCGGCGACCAGCGAAACGACGAAGAGGACGATGAAGACCCAGAACAGCAGCCGGGCTGCATCCATCGCGAAACCTGCAACACCACCGAAACCGACGGCCGCCGCAACCAGTGCGACGACAAGGAATACGAGCGCGTAGTGCAACAGATTGCCCATGAATGGTCTCCTCTGGCATCGTCATGCGGCCCACTCGGGGCGGGCGGCGGGGACCAATGAAAACGCACGTCGACTTGTCGCGGTTCCGCCGCAGGCTGCCTGTACCGCCGATGAACCGCGCGCTGCTGATCATCTTCTGCGGCCTGCTGCTGATGGTCAGCGCGTTCTCCTGCGACGTCACGCTGCCGGCGTTCTGGTCCATGCAGCGCGACCTGGCGGCGCCCATCGCCTGGGTGCAGGCGGTGGTGCCGGTGTTCCTGATCTTCCAGGCGATCGGGCAGATGATGTTCGGCCCGGTATCCGACCGCTTCGGCCGCCGGCCGATCATCCTCGCCGGGCTGCTGCTCTACCTGGTGGGCGCGGCGATTGCCGGGCTGGCGCACAGCATCGGCATGGTGCACGTCGGGCGGGCGGCACAGGGCTTCGGCAGCGCCTGCGGCATCGTCGTCGCGCGCGCCGTGCTGCGCGATGTCAGCCACGGCCCGGCGCTGGCGCAGTCGATGGCGCTGGCGATGGCGGTGTTCTCGCTGGGGCCGATCTCGGCGCCGCTGCTGGGCTATGGCCTGGTGGTGCTGGGCGGGTGGCGCGGCGTGTTCGCGGCGATGGCGATCTTCGCCGGCCTGCTGCTGGTGTGGGCGCAGCTCTGGTTCAAGGAGACCAACGCCGCGCCCGACGCCAACGCGCTGCGTCCCGACCGGCTGCTGCAGTCGCTCCGCCGCATCGTCGGCAACCAGCAGTCGCGCCACTTTCTCATCGTCTCCGCGGCGACGCAGTTCGGCATCATCTCCTTCGTCGCCAACGGCCCGCGCTTCTTCAAGTCGGCGTTCGGCATCGAGGGGCTGCAGTTCGCGCTGCTGTTCGCCGGCACCGGCCTCGGCATCGTGCTGGGCCAGATCGCCAACACCGGCTGATCGCACCGGCTCGGCGTGCTGGCGACCACGCGGCTCGCCGCCTTCGATTCTGGCGGCCGTCACGGCGGTGATCGTCGTGCTGCAGCTCGGCGGACGCCATGCCGAGTGCGGTGTTCGCCGCCATGATGTTCCTGTTCAACACGTCAGCTTCCTGGTGGTGATCGCCAACTGCGCCAGCCTGGTGATCGATCCGCACCGCGAGATCGCCGGGTTTGCCTCCTCGGCCTACGGGTTCTTCACGCAGATCACGGCCTCCGTGCTGGCGATCCTGACCGTGCCGCTGTTCGGCGGCGAGCTGCTGCCGTGGAGCCTCACCCTGCTGGTGGTGACGGCGTGCGTGCTCGTCTTGGTCGTGGTCTACGGGACGCCGCAGGGCCAGCGGGAGCTGTAGATCGCGCGTTTGCTCCGGCACCGGTTAACCCTACAACACGGGCGGGGGCTCGACGTCGCTACCGGACTCGGCGAAACTCGCTCTGGCGTCCAGTCGGAGCGCATAGCGGAGGATATTCCCATGAACTTGAACACACAGCAGATCAGTCACGATGGCTATCGTCGGCATCGTTGCGGGTTGGCTCGCGAGCCTCGTGGTCGGCGGCGGCGGGGTCTTGCGCTACCTCATCACCGGCGTGCTGGGCGCATTCGTCGGCGGCTGGCTGTTCGCGAGCGCAGGCTGGAAGCTCAATCTCGGCAACGAGCTGGTCGAGCAGATCGTCGTCGTCCGCCGTCGGCGCCATCATTCTGGTGCTGCTGGCGCGCCTGGTCTCTTGAGGCGCTGAAGCCACGTCGAGCCGCTGGCCGAAGAAGCGTGTCGACGCGCCTGATGCGGTGGGCTGGGTGAAGCACTGCTTGCGGCTCCGGCCCGCTTGGAGCTTGGTCGCCTCGGCGCGCGCGGCGAAAGTGGAAGGCCGCCCCTCTCCGCATGGCGTTGCGCTGCGCGAGCCGATTGGCGTCCCCCCGCCGCGTTGGCGCAACAATCAAACACAAATGCCCCGCGATCCCGAGTGGGATGCGGGGCAAGATCGAGGGCGATCCAGGATTTTCGGTTGCTCAGACGGCTGGCTTCATTGCCTTCGCCGCAGCAGCCTGCACCTGCTCGAGCACGTGCTGAGTAGCGCGTGTGGAAAGATCGAAGAACTCCTTCGTTTGCTCCGATGCCTGCGCTGCAAGCTTCTGGAAGAACTCGGTGTGCAGCTTCACGGCTTCTGGGAGCGTTTGTGCCTTGGCAATCGCATGCGCGGCGGCGAACGAGGCTTCGATATTGGCGGTGAAATTCTGCGCCAGCTTCTCGTTGAGCATTTTGGTGCTTCCCCAGCGGTCTCCGCCACTTCTGTCAGGACCTTTGCGCTCTCGTGCGCCGTCGCAGCGCTCTTGGCGTAAAACTCGTGCGTCTTGGCCACGCCCTGTTGAGCGATGGCCTGTACATTCTGCGGAAGCCGGGCGTCCTTGAGGAATTGCTCTGCCTGTCTGAAGGCCTCGGTTCCGAGCTGGTGCGTCATAGTGGTGATCCTTTGAGCGGCGGGGGCGGCGTCATGCGCCACGGCATACATAGGGGTGGGCATTGTGCATTGCAATATCCATTTGTGCGATGCGACATCACGGCACTGTGAACGCCGCCAAAACCGATCGCTCTTTGAGCGCTCAATTCGGCCACTGGTGAGCTTCGACCGCTTGGCGTTCGATCAGAAGGCTCCGAACACGCGGGCGAAGATCTGATCGACGTGCTTGGTGTGGTAGCCGAGGTCGAACAGGGCCTCGAGCTCCGCTGGCGCCGAGCGCCTTGGAGACCTCGGGGTCGGCCTTCAGCAGCGCCAGGAAGTCGCCGCCCTCGGCCTGCCACACGCGCATGGCGTTGCGCTGCACCAGGCGCGTAGGCGTCCTCGCGCGCGACGCCCTTCTCGACCAGCGCGAGCAGCACGCGCTGCGAGTGGACGAGGCCGCCGAGGCGGTCGAGGTTGCTGCTGCATGTTCTCGGGGTAGACGACCAGCTTCTCGACCACGCCCGCCATGCGGTGCGAGCGCGAAGTCGAGCGTGACGGTGGCGTCGGGGCCGATCATGCGCTCGACCGAGGAGTGCGAGATGTCGCGCTCGTGCCAGAGCGCCACGTTCTCCAGGGCCGGCAGGCAGTAGGCCGCGCACCATGCGCGCCAGGCCGGTGATGTTCTCGGTCAGCACGGGATTGCGCTTGTGCGGCATGGCCGAGGAGCCCTTCTGGCCCGCCGAGAAGAACTCCTCGGCCTCCAGCACCTCGGTGCGCTGCAGGTGGCGGATCTCGGTCGCGAGCCGCTCCAGCGACGAGGCGATGACGGCCAGCGTGGCGAAGTACATGGCGTGCCGGTCGCGCGGGATCACCTGGGTGGAGACCGGCTCGGGCGTCAGGCCCATCTTCTCCGCCACGTAGGCCTCCACGCGCGGGTCGACGTTGGCGAAGGTGCCGACGGCGCCGGAGATGGCGCAGGTCGCGACCTCGGCGCGCGCGCGCGTCAGGCGCTCCCTGGCGCGCGCGAACTCGGCATAGGCCTGGGCGAGCTTCAGGCCGAAGGTGGTGGGCTCGGCGTGGATGCCGTGGCTGCGGCCGATGGTGGGCGTGAGCTTGTGCTCGAAGCGCGCGCTTCTTGAGCGCGGCCAGCAGCGCGTCGAGATCGGCGAGCAGCAGGTCGGCGGCGCGCACCAGCTGCACGTTGAAGCAGGTGTCGAGCACGTCGGAGGAGGTGAGCCCCATGTGCACGAAGCGCGCCTCGGGCCCGACGTGCTCGGCCAGGTGCGTCAGGAAGGCGATGACGTCGTGCTTGACCTCGCGCTCGATGGCGTCGATGCGGGCGACGTCGAACCGGCCTTGCGGCCCTTGTCCCAGATGGCCTTGGCGGCGCTCTTTGGGGACCAGCCCCAGCTCGGCCATGGCGGCAGGCCGCGTGCGCCTCGATCTCGAACCAGATGCGAAAGCGCGTCTCGGGAGCCCAGATTTGCGCCATCTGCGGGCCGGGTATAGCGGGGAATCATCCTGCGCTTGCTCCGTTAAAG
Source organism: uncultured Alphaproteobacteria bacterium (assembly GCA_963724565.1). Taxonomy (GTDB): domain Bacteria; phylum Pseudomonadota; class Alphaproteobacteria; order Rhizobiales; family Hyphomicrobiaceae; genus AWTP1-13. Next base: position 50,249 of record CAVRVK010000023.1, on the reverse strand, counting down.
ATGTCGCCTAGCACGCGCTGCGCCCTGCTGCAAATCCCACAGAAGCTGTGCCTGCAAGGCGATCACCGGCGATAGCTGTGCACAGCCGCATGGCACGCATCCACGTGTCGCGGCTGCTTCGGTCGAGTGCAATCGCTATATGCAAGCGGCGAATGTTTTCTGGGGGAGGGGCGGGTAGGCCCCGAGGCACATCGATGGCGGGAACTGACGTGATCGTGCTGGGCGCCGGCATGGTCGGCGTGTCGGCGGCCCTGCATCTGCAGCAGCGCGGGTCGCTCCGTTGTGCTCGTCGACCGGCGCGGGCCCGGTGAGGAGACGAGCTACGGTAACGCCGGCATCATCCAGCGCGAAGGCGTGGTGCCCTACCCGTTCCCGCGCGACCCGGTGCTGATCGCCAAGTACGCCCTCAACCTGCTGCCCGAGGCGCACCTGCACTGGAGCGCGCTGCCCTGGATCGCGCCCTGGCTCTACCGCTACTGGCGCGCCTCCACGCCGCAGCGCCATGGCTGCCACCGCGCGCGGCGCACGCCCGCTGGTGGAGCGCTGCATCCTCGAGCACGAGGCGCTGATGGGCGAGGCCGGCATCCTCGGCATGATCCGCCGCACCGGCTATCTGCGCATCTACCGCTCGGCCGAGAGCTGGATAAGGCGCTCGCCAAGGACGCAGGCCGACCAGGAGGCCTACGGCGTCAACTTTCAGGCGCTCGACCGGCGGCAGGTAGCCGAGCTCGAGCCGCACCTCTCGGATGCGATCGCCGGCGGCATGCTGATGCCCGATCCCGTCAGCGTCGGCGATCCCGGCGCGCGTTGTGAAGGCCTACGCCGCGCTGTTCGAGTCGCGCGGCGGCTGGTTCTGCAGCGGCGATGCGCGCACGCCTGCAGGACGCTCTGGCACCGGCTGGACCGTGCGACACGGCGAAGGGTCCGGTCACGGCTGCCGCGGCGGTGGTGGCGCTCGGCCCCTGGTCGAGCGACGTATTCCGCCAGTTCGGCTACCGCTTCCCGCTGGGCGTCAAGCGCGGCTATCACCGGCACTTCCGGGCCGTAGGGCAACGCCACGCTGAACCGGCCGGTGCTTGATGCCGAGCGCGGCTACGTGCTGGCGCCCATGTTGCAAGGCATCCGCATCACCACGGGCGTGGAGTTCGCGACCCGCGACGCGCCGCCCACGCCCGGTGCAGATCGAGCGGGCGCGGCCGTCTGGCGCGCGAGGTTTTCCCCTCGGCGAGGCGATCGACACCGAGGCCTGGCTCGGCCGCCGACCCTGTCTGCCCGACATGCTGCCGATCGTCGGGCCGCGCCCCGCGCCATCGTGGCCTGTGGTTCGACTTCGGCCACCACCATCTGGGCTTCACGCTGGGCCCTGTCACCGGCCGCCTGCTCGCCGAGATGATGACGGGCGAGACGCCCTTCACCGATCCCGCGCCCTATCGCGCCGAGCGTTTCTAGCTGCGCGCGCCGAGCCACTCATCCAGGGCCTGCTCGACGTCAATTGCGGTCTGCACGTGGACGGCTTGCATACCGCAGGCGCGGGCACCGGCGACGTTGTCGACGATGTCGTCGAAGAACAGCACCCGCTCGGGCGCCACGCCCATGTCGGCCACGACCGTCCGGAAGGCCGCTGCGTCGGGCTTGCGGGCGCCGATCTCGTTCGACACGTAGACCTTGCGAAAGGGTGCGAGCAGCTCGGCGAAGTGTTCCGACCAGTACGCCTGGTGCGCGGCATTGGTGTTGGAGAAGGCATACAGCGGCAGCCTGCCCTCGACGCGCGACAGGGCGCGGCGGATGCCCGGCATTTCACCGATGAAGATCGCGTTCCAGCCATCGGCGAACAGCTCGTCGGTCAGGTCGATCTCCAGTGTGTGGCGCAGGTAGGCGAAGAACGCCGCGTTGGTAATCTCTCCGCGCTCGTGGCGGCGGAAAGCTTCGCTGCCCGCAACTCGCGCAGCCAGACGCTCGTCGATGCGCGCAACGGGAACTCCTGCCAACTGCGCCCACCGCGCATGTGCGCGCTCGGTGTCGAGCGCGATGATCACGCGGCCGAGATCGAACAACAGCGCGTCGACGGTGTGGGCTCGGTCGGCTTGGAGCATGTCGAAACTGCCAGGGTCTGCGGCCGCGCCTCACGACCTGTGCAGGTCGCGCAGCAAGATCGGCCGCTGCTGATGCTTGCAGGCCGACTGCGGCCCATACCAGATGCCGCCGCCGTCGATGCAGGCCCTCACCTGTCGCTCGCGCCGGAACTGCCAGTCCATCAGGACGGCTAGTCCCACGAGCGTCAGGGCGGCGACGATCAGCCGGGAGCGCGACATGTCTCATCCGTCACGCGCAAAGCGGTCGCGCCAGGCGGGCAGCGCGCCCGCAAACGGCAGGGCCGTCGCCTCGTAGACCCCGCGCGCGATGGCCCGGGCCAGGCAGTTGGCTGCGACCGCACCCAGACCCATCGGTCCCAGCACCGGGTCGGGGAGAGCCCGGCGCCCGGTCGACACCGCGAGCACCAGGTCGCCGTCGAGCGGGGTGTGCACCGGGTAGACGGCGCGCGCCATACCGGTGTGGGCCATCACCGCCAAGCGCTTGGCCTGCGCCTTGGTGAGGATCGCGTCCGTTGCCACCACGGCGAGCGTGGTGCTGACGTGCGCCGTGGCCTTTGTCACTGGCTCCAGGGCCCGGTCCGGCAGCGACGAGGGAAAGCCGCGACCCCCAAACTCGCTCTCGCGTTCGAACGGGGCTGCCCAGAACCACGGGCCTTCGCCGACCATGACGCTGCCTGCGGCATTGACGGCCACCAAGGCACCGACCGTGCATCCTTCGCACTGCGCTGATGCCGATCCCAGGCCGCCCTTGAGATTGACCGTGGTGGCGCCGTGGCCCGCGCCTGTGCTGCCGAGGCCGAACTCGGCACCGGCTTCGGCGGCAGCCTGGTAGCCGAGCTCGCGATAGGGCGGAAAGCGTCCCCAGTCCTTGTCGCCGCCGTTGAGCAGGTCGAACAGGATGGCGCCCGGTACGATCGGCACGCGCGCGGCGCGGACCACGAAGCCGCGCCCCTGTTCGCGCAGCCACGCCTGCACGCCGGAAGCAGCGTCCAGACCGAACGCGGAACCGCCGGCAAGCGCGATGGCATCGATGCCTTGTACCGTCTGCTCGGGGTCGAGAAGGGCACTCTCGCGCGTGCCCGGCCCGCCGCCTCGCACGTCGATGGAGGCGACCGCAGGCTGCTCGAACACCACCGCTGTCACGCCCGACGCCAAACGGGCATCGTGGGCGTTGCCGACCAGCACGCCGGGCACATCGGTAATGAGGTTGCGTCGCAAGCTCGAGCCGTTCCCTGGTTCCACGCCCCTGACTGGGCGCCAGCACAAGAAATGGCGCGAGGGCCGCCTCGGGTCAACGGGCTGAAGCGGCCTTGCACCGCTGTGTGTCGAGCACGGTCGCTGGCTCGCAAGCACGCCGCCCGGCGCCTAGCGTCGCTACTTGAGCTGGTAGAAGATGTTGGGGTCTTTGCCCACTATGCTCAAGCCACGATCCTTGGCCGGCCTGTTTTGCTCGATGATCGTGCGGACATCGTTGAGTACCTGAGAGTTGTCCATCAGGTAGAAATGACCGTACGCTCGGTTCACCTGCGAGGCCGCGCTGGCATCGATCGTATCCATGCCTTTGTAGGTGAAGACGCCGTCGTCCGTCTCCCCAAGACGCCGGAACCCGTGCACGATCTTGGATACCTTGAGCGCCACGTCAGACGAGGACGCGTAGATGGTTGTGCGTGTGCCTTGCATCTCGGCGAGCTTTGGAGCTATGACCGTGCGGAACAGCTCGGCGTTGATATCGGGCGCTGCCAGCAGCACCTCGCGAACGTGCCCGGTGGGCTTGCGCTGATCCACCCGTGCCTTCAGGGCATTGCTGACAATGCGGTTACCCATGCTGTGGGCGATAATGTAGATATCGGTAGCCGGCGGCAGCGAGAGGTCGTCCAGCAGCTTCTCGAACACCGGCGCCGACAACTCGGCGGTCTCTTCGTCCTGCCAGTAGGAGAGAAGCGTAGCACGGCCGAGGGCCAGCTGTAGAAGAACGGCACGCCGGCGAACTTGAGATCGTAAGCGAGCTGCGCCGTGCGCATCGCTGCTTCCGGAAAGCCCAAATAGTAGCCGTGAACGAACAGCAGGATCGATTTGTTGCCGGTGGCCTCGAGCCTCTCCTGCATTTCGCGGCGCACGCCATCTTTGTCCATCGGCACCACCGACTTCACCACGAAATGCTTTTTGGGATCAGGTTCGCGCTGCACCTTCCAAAGCTTGGGCAGTTCGAGACGTCCGGTCTGCGTGCGTGAGAGGGATCGTAACAACCGCCCTGCCATAGTGCAGTGACCCCTCGCGACCCGTTCCATAAACCTTCAGCGGCTCGCTACTCGCCGTCTGATTGCGGTTGGTGGCGTAGAAGGTCGTAATCTCCACCACGTCCGCCTTTTTTGCGGCAGGGCTGCGCGCCACCACCACCGGCTCCGACGAAAGCTCCGCCTTGGTGCGCGCGCACTCGATTTGGAACATCACCTTCAGCAGGTCTTCCTGGCTGCCGCGCAGCGTCGTCTCCGCGGCCGTGCGTGCTTCGCCCTTGGACGCATCCTTGATGGCGGCAATCTTCGCCTGCGCCTGGGCAACTTCGCGCTCGAGCCGCTGCTTGCGCTTCTTGAGCTCTGGCAGCGCCACGCCGGCGTCGATCCGGCACGGCTCCGGCACGGTGAGGGGGTGGAATCTGCTGAGCCCGCACGGCACCCGCAAAGAGCGCCAGGGCGGCAACCAACCCCAAAAGCGAACGGTACATCAACTCCTCACGAAGGCACAGACGCTTGAGCAGCTACAGTCCCGTTCCCACACCAACACCAAGGTTCGGTGGGAGATTGGTGCCAGGCTGGCGTCCAGCAGCCGGTCGCTTGCCCAGCGGTGCAAGCGACGGCGACCCGGCCGCCGGTACGAAATAGAAGATCTCGTTGAGGGCCGCCTCCTCCCAGGGTACTTGCGCTGCCTTGGTCTCGGCTATCACCGACTTGCGCACGCGGATCATCAACTCCTGGATCGACAGCCCCTTGGTGGCCATGTGCGTCAGCAGAGCCTTGGTGAACGGGCTGTTCCGCCCGGCGCCGTCGGAAGCGACGTTGTCGAGTTGCGTCGAGTAGGCCCGGAACACGCCTGCCGAATAGGGGCTCGGCTTCACGTCCAAGGCGCCGGTGCCGCGCATGATGCGCGCTGTTCTGCTTTGGGCTAGCGATGCTGTCCTCAGCGTGAGTCCCAGTCCGGGTGTGGCCAGGTTTGTCCGGCACGCATCGAGAAAGACGAGGCCGATCTTGGCATCTTCGAGCGGGGCAAGCATCGCGGCCATGCTGACGAGGTTGCGGTTCAAAGCATCCGCGGTCAGCTTGCCTTCTGCGTCGAGGTCGAGGACTGCCGGCATGTCCACCGGCAGCAGAAAGCTTTCGCTGTTCACGGTAACACCGTGGCCCGCATAAAAGATGAGTGCGATGTGGTTGCGAGTGAGCTTGCCTTTGAACTGATGCAGAAGCTCAGTCATTTTGGCATGGGTTGCGTCAACGCCCAGGAGCACCTCGAATTGCATGCTCTTCAGCTTGGCAGCGATGTCGGTGGCGTCGTTGGTCGGGTTGACGAGAGCGGAGATGTTCGAATAGGCGGAGTTGCCGACCACCAGTGCCAAACGTTTGGGTTCGGCTGCCGTTGCCGGTTGAAGGCCGCCTATCGCAGCCAGGGCAAGTGCCAGCCAAAGTGCAAAGCAAGCGTGCCGAAGCAAGAATGTCATAGCAAACCTCCCGCAACCCACCCGATCAGGTCGAGGACACCGACAAACGCAATTACCGATAAGCGGTCATCTTGCGAAGGGACCGCGACGACCCTTCCAGAATGACATGCTCGGCCTAGGCCATCAATGCCCTGGGGGTCCGATGCCCTTCCGGTCACTCCAATCAACAAAGATAGGGCTGGGCGGGTCCGAGGCCAATCTTCGGCTCCAACCCCAAGTCCAGCGTGGCCATCCAACAACAGTACGTGACAAGAATGTCGGCAGAGGCCCTCGGCAGCTATGGGTGCTCGGATTTAACGGCTAGCCTGCGGCCAGTGGGTCTCCGGCAGGGCGTATCGCGTAGTGAAAGCGTTGTTGTCACCTGGCGTTCGCCACCCTGTGGCCTGGTTGTCCGGTGCTATCGGAAGCACGTTGCTGCTGCTGTTCTCGGCTTCGGGCGCCCTCGCCCAAAGCGCGGTCGGCGTCCCGACAAACGCTGCAATAGGCAACTCCCTGCAAGATGCCGCCAGGCAAAACGAGAAGCAGTTCCTCGATCGGGAAATGGGCCAGGGTGGCGTCACCGGCGGTTTAGGCGGTGTCACCGCATTTCCGACAGGGAGGTTGCGCACCTCTGACCATGACCCGGTCCAGCCGGCGGCCGTCGATCACTTCAGCTTCCGCACGCATGAGTCGTCGGCCTTCGCCAACTTCGTCGTAACTGTTCCGGGCACAGTCCTGGGCGGACAGGTTAAGGTCGGCGCCTTCGCAGGCGGGAATTGGCTGTCGGTCGACCTGCACTCCAATGCGAACGCCATATTCGATCCTGGCCAATTCGCCAGTGCGCAAAACGACTCCGTTCTCGCCGGCGCGACGGTGCTTTGGGCCAAGCAGAGCACCTACGCACTGGCAACGATTATCGGCATGTGGGGTGAAACCAAGTTGGTTGATGGTTTCACTGACATTGGCTCTCCCGATGCCGCGCGCTACAGCTTCAACACGTCCGGCTTTATGGCCTCGGGTACTGCAGGACACGTCTTCGATTTGGCAGGACCGTCGGGACCAAAGCTCGATCTAAGGGCGAGCCTCGGTTACATGGACCACGAGGGCGACTGGTTCAAAGCTGCCCTCGATCACCAGCAGAAATATACCTTCTCAACTTGGACCGGCACGGGGATGGCGACGCTGTTCTCCAACGTCAATTTGCAGAACGGCGCGCTATTGCGGCCCTACATTGCCGGCTACGTGCGCCAGGAATTCGCATACAAAAATCATCTGGCGGTCATAAAGCCTGACGGCACCTTCGACAGTCAGGACGGCACGCAGGCGCATACGTATGGCGGGTTGGACGCGGGTGTGACCTATACGCAGGGCAATCTCACCCTTGGTGCCGCGTTCTATTCCGAACTGTCCGGCGACGAGCGAACTGTCGGCGGCCGCCTGGGCGCAAGCTGGAAACTTGGCGGCGAGCCCGCGGCGGCGCAAAATCCCAAGCTCTCCCCTCTTCCCAAGAGCTGGACTGGTTTTTACGTTGGTACCCATGCCGGGTTCGCGTGGGCCGATGTCGACATGACTTATGTTTCGGCTAGCGACCCAGCCCTCGCCGACCCTTTCGCGCCAAGCGGCAGCACCGATGCGATTTCCTCCCGCGGCGCGTTGGGCGGCGGGCAAATCGGCTACGACTGGCAGTTCGGGGGCATTGTCTTTGGCGTGGAAGGCGCATGGAGCGCGCTTTCCCTTAAGGAGGAGCGCGTAGGCAAGTTCACCGACTTTAGGGACAACGATCATTGGCGAACCGAACTCAACCAGCTCTACTCGCTGACGGCCCGACTTGGTCTTGCCAGCGGAAACTGGATGCCGTACGTGAAGGGCGGCTACGCTGGGGTTAACGTCGACAGCAGCCTCACCAGATCCGAGGACCCTACGCACTCTGCGCAAGCCAACAGCTGGCACAGCGGCTGGACAGTCGGCGCCGGCGCCGAATACATGCTGGCCAGGAATTGGAGCGTCGGTGTCGAGTACAACTACTACACCTTCGACAGCAAGGACGTCTCTGCAAACCGCACCGTTGACAACGTTGTTGATCGCTGGTCGGTGACTCCCGATACTATCCAATCCATAACTGGCCGCATGAATTTCAGGTTCAACTGAGCGGTTGGCAGGAAATTGCTGGCCGTCCCGCCTGATTAGAGTCTTTCCGTTCTTAGTTGAATCGGGGGGGATTCCCAAATCAGTGGGGATCTGATTCAAGCTGCATGCTGGGAAGGGGGCCAGCATGCATGGCACGAGCCTATTCTCTCGATCTGCGTGAGCGTGTGGTGGCGTCGGTTGCAGGTGGCAAGTCCTGCCGGACGGTGGCGGCGCTGTTCGATGTCAGCGTTGCCAGCGTGGTGAAGTGGTCGCAGCGCGCCAGCGTGACGGGCAGTCCGGCGGCCAAGCCGATGGGCGGCAAGCGGCCCTATGTGCTGGAGGGCGAGCGGGATTGGCTGCTGGCGCGTCTTGCCGAGAAGCCCGATCTGACGCTGCATGCCCTGCTCGCCGAGCTGCGCAGGCGCGGCGTGGTCGTCGCTTGCGACACGCTCTGGCGCTTCCTGCGGCGCGAGGGGATCAGCTTCAAAAAAAACCGTCTTCGCCAGCGAGCAGGATCGGCCTGACGTCGCGCGTCGGCGGCACTGGTGGAAGCGGTATCAAGGCGCGCATCGATCCAGCCCGCCTGGTCTTCATCGACGAGACCTGGACCAAGACCAACATGACGCGCACCCATGGCTGGCACCGCCGCGGCGGCCGCCGCTTCGCGCCAAGGTGCCGCACGGCCATTGGCGCACCATGACCTTCCTCGCCGCTCTGCGCCACGATCGCATCACGGCGCCCTGCGTCATCGACGGTCCGATCAACGGCGAAAGCTTCAAGGCCTACGTCGAGCAGTTCCTGGTGCCGACGCTGCAGCCTGGCGACATCGTCGTCATGGACAACCTCGGCTCGCACAAGGGCGGCGCGATCCGCCGCCTCATCCGCGCCGCCGGCGCACGCCTGCTCTTCCTGCCGCCCTACTCGCCCGACCTCAATCCCATCGAGCAGGTCTTCGCCAAGCTCAAGACCCTGCTGCGCAAGGCCGAGGAACGCACCATCGAAGGCGTCTGGACACGCATCGGCAGCCTGCTCGAGTGCTTCACACCGACCGAATGCGCCAGCTACCTCCGCAACGCAGGATATGCTTCGACCTAATGCGGAAACACTCTAGAAAATGAAAGGGGCGGCCAAAACGGCCGCCTCTTTACGTTTGCGGGTGTCAGCGACAGACGCTCATTCGACCTCGAAGTAGGAGATCTTGCCGTCCGGTCCCTTCTTCCACTCGTAGAGCACGTAGCGGTCTTTCTTCTTGCCGCCGACGACGTAGCCCTGGGTCGAGACATCGCCCTTCTTGTCGTAGGTGATGTCGCCGAGCACGGTCTTGAAGACGGCGCCGGAGTACATCACTGCCGCAACCTTCTTGGGCTCGACCGACTTTGCCTGCTCGGCCGCCTGCTTGATGATCTGCACCGCAGCGTAGCTGTAGAGCGTATAGGCTTGCGGCTCGAACCCCTTCTTGCGGAAGGTTTCGACGATCTCCTTGTTGGCCGGGTTGTTGCGCGGGTCGGGCGAGAAGGTCATCAAGGTGCCCACGGCGCCGGGGCCGGCGATCACCGCGAACTCGTCGTCGGTGATGCCGTCGCCGCCCATCAGCGGCGCCTTGATGCCTTGGTCGCGCATCTGCCGCAGCAGCAGGCCGCCGGTGTCATGCAGTCCGCCCCAATAGATGAGGTCGGGATTGGCCGCCCTGAGCTTGGAGACGATGGCGGAGAAGTCCTTGTCGTCCTTGTTCACGCCGTCCCAGAAGACCTCCTTGAGGCCCTTGGCGTTCATGGCCTTGCGCGTCTCCTCGGCCAGCCCCTGACCATAGGTCGTCTTGTCGTGGACGAAGGCAACACGCTTGCCTTTGAACTTCTGCGCGATGATGCCGCCGGCGATGCCGCCCTGCTGGTCGTCACGCCCGCAGGTGCGGAACATCAGGAGACTGGCGTGGGTGCGCTTGTCATCGCCGCAGGACTTGAGCTTGCGGTCGGTGACGCACGGATTGGTCGCTGCCGGCGTGATGGCGAGCATGCCGTTCTCGGTGTAGACCAGCGAACTCGGGATGGTGACGCCCGAATTGAAGTGGCCGACGACGAACTTGACGCCATCGCCGATGAACTTGTTGGCAACCGACACGCCTTCCTTCGGGTCGGCACGATCGTCGCCGACGCTCAGCACGATCTTTTGGCCGAGGATGCCCCCCGCGGCGTTGATGTCGGCAACAGCCTGCTCCACGCCGTTCTTCAGCTGCGCGCCGAAGGCGGCGCTGCCACCAGTGATCGGTCCGGCGACACCTATTTTTAGTTGGGCCGACGCGCTATTCGCGCCGAGCGTGAACGGCGCTGCAACTGCCAGCGCCAACAGGAACTCCCGTCTCATGAACTAACTCCCTTCTTGCATCCGACCCCAACGAGACGCCCGCGATCGGGCGGCGCACGCACCATGCGCGATGATTGAACGAAAGTTGTAGGAAGTCACGTCCAATCGGGAAGCATCAGGGAAACAATGGCTTGGCGCGCCGCGATCGACGAAGCTCGTTGCATCAGATCCAGCACCACCTGCCGCCCCCGGGGGGATCTTCATTCGGTCCGCGATCATTGTCGGTGCAGCCCGACATGGGCCCGCGGCACCGTCTCCCGAGCCCCGCGGGATCCTGGTTTGGACCGCGGTCATTGTCGGTGCATCCAGGTCCCTGCTGCGCCCCCACTCGGGCGGGGCCGCCCACGACGGTTGCGGCGGCCGCCCCGAGGCCCAATCCAAGGCCCAGAAGCGAACGGCGAGTGACGCTGCGCCGGGAGGAAATATCCGCATCGGTGAGCTTCAATTGTTTTTCCGGGATCTTCCCACGCATCTGCAATTCTCCACGGCCGGACCGGCGCAAGCAGCTCTGCTCTAGCCCACCTTGCGCCAGCCCAACAATCCGTTGCGGCGGAACAGCCAGTGATATTGTTGGGCCATCTGGTTCGCGCGCAACAGTCGAAAGCCCAGCGAGGCAGTAAGCAGAACCACTGCAAAATCCACGAAATAGTTCTGCAACGACAGCAGGGGCTCATGAAAGAGCGCGTAGTGGAAGAAGCGCACGGTGGCGGCGATCGGCACCATGTAGAGGGGGATGTGCCAATAGGGGCGCCAGGTCTGTGCCACCGCCCGGCCCGACATGAATGCGGCCGCCCCGCCCAGCACGACGGTGACCAGCAGAAACACCCAACCGTTGCCGGTGTCGTAAAGCCAGCTAGGCATCCTGGCCCCTCAATGCCGTCCCCCTTCGAGATAGGCGGCCCTGATCTCGGGACGAGCCAGCAACTCCTGGCCGGTGCCGCTCATAGTGATGAGGCCGTTGACCATCACGTAGGCGCGGTGCGCGAGCTTGAGAGCATGGAAGGCGTTCTGTTCGACCAGCAGGATGGAGATGCCCTGGCGGTTCAATTCACGGATGACATCGAAGATGCGTTTCACCACCAGTGGCGCGAGCCCGAGCGAGGGCTCATCGAGCAGCAGCAGTTGTGGCCGGCCCATGAGCGCGCGGCCGATCGCCAGCATCTGCTGCTCGCCGCCCGACAGCGTGCCGCCGCGCTGATCGAGGCGTTGCCTGAGGAAGGGAAACAGGGCGCATACTCTTCCCAGGTCCTCATCGAAATGGTCGGCGTCGGCGACCTGCGCGCCCATCTGCAAATTCTCGCGCACCGTCATGCGGGAGAAGATGCGCCGCCCCTCGGGTGACTGGGCGATGCGCAGCCTGGCGATCTGATGCGTCGGCAGCTTGGTGATGTCGCGGCCACAATAGGTTACCCGACCCTCCTGCGCGCGGGGGTTGCCGAAAATCGTCATGATGAGCGTGGACTTGCCGGCCCCGTTGGCGCCGATCAGCGTGACGATCTCTCCCGCATGGACGTCGAGATCGACGCCCTTGAGGGCCATGATATGGCCATAGAAGCTCTTGACTCCGTGCACGGAGAGCAGCGGCTCGCTCATCGCGCGATCTCCGCTTCCACCTCTTCGACCTCCTGATCCTCGACACCGAGGTAGGCGGCGACGACCTTCGGGTCGTTGCGCACGAAGTCCGGCGGCCCATCCGAGATCTTCTCCCCGTAGTCCAGCACGACAATGTGGTCGGAAATCTCCATCACCACCGACATGTCGTGCTCGATGAGCAGGATGGAGGCATTCTCGGACCTGATCGCAACAAGCAAGTCCTTGAGGTCGGCCGACTCGCGCGGATTGAGGCCGGCCGCCGGCTCGTCGAGGCACAGGAGCTGTGGCTCGGTACACATGGCGCGGGCGATCTCGAGGCGGCGCTGGGCGCCGTATGGCAGGTCACCCGCCGGGTCGTCGGCGCGGTCCATCAGCGCCACCTTGTCGAGCCAGTACTTGGCGCGCTCGACGGCGGCTGCCTCCGCGGCGCGGTATCGCGGCGCGCCGACGAGGCCCAGCACCGTCCAGCCGGAGGCGCGCATCAGCGTGTTGTGCTGGGCCACGATCAGGTTTTCCAGCACGGTCATGCCGGGGAACAGGCGGATGTTCTGGAAGGTGCGCGCGACCTTTGCGCGACGGGCGATCTGGAAATCGCGCATGCGCTCCAGCAGGAACAGGCCGCCGCCCGGCCCTGTGCGCCATCCCCGGCCGGAGGCAGTCAGCGTGTCGACCTCCGCGGCTGAGCGTTCGCCCAGGCTCAGCACCATGCGTCCGCTGGTCGGCTTGTAGAACCCGGTCACGCAGTTGAACACCGTCGTCTTGCCGGCGCCGTTGGGGCCGATGATGGCCGTGATGTCGCCGCGGTTGGCGGAGAAGGACAAATCGTCGATGGCAACAAGGCCGCCGAAGCGCATGGTCAGATGCTCGACCGTGAGCAAGGGGGCAGGCGGCGCGGCCATCAGCCGTGACCCTCCCTGACGAGGTCGCCGCGCACGACGCGCCTGTGGCGCAGGAAGATAGAGGGGACGCGCGTGGAGATCACCCCGCGCGGCTGCCAGATCATCACCAGCACCATGGCGAGGCCGAACAGCAGCATGCGGTAGTGGGTGGGCTCGAAGTCGCGCCCGAATATCTGCTTTCATCCAATCGAGCTCGCGCAGCAGCTCGGTGCCGCCGATCAGCACGACCGCGGCAATCGCGACGCCCAGCTGGCTGCCGAGCCCTCCCAGAACAACGATGACTCAGGATCAGCGCGCTCTCCATGAAGGTGAAGCTCTCGGGCGTGACGAAGCCCTGGCCGCGCGAGGTGACGTAGAACGCGCCGGCGAGACCCGCCGAACATGGCGCCGAGCGCAAACGCGGTGAGCTTGGTGTTGGTGGTGTTGATGCCGAGCGAGCGGCAGGCGGTCTCGTCCTCGCGCAGCGCTTCCCAGGCGCGGCCCACCGGCAGGCGGCGCAGCCGCAACGTCACCCAGTTGGTGAGGGCTGCGAGCGCCAGGATCACGTAGAACAGGAAGACGGTGCGGTGGACGGTGGCGAACTCGAGCCCGAAGAATGCGGCGAAACCCTCATCGCTGTCCTCGAACGGCAGGCCGAAGAAGGTGGCGCGCGGCACGCCGGAGATGCCGGCGTAGCCACGGGTCAGGTCGACCCAGTTGATGGCGACCAGGCGGATGATCTCGCCGAAGGCCAGGGTGACGATGGCCAGGTAGTCGCCGCGCAAGCGCAGCACCGGAAACCCGAGCAGCATGCCCCAGAACGCTGCCAGGATGCCGGCGATCGGCAGGCATACCCAGAAGCCCAGGTCGAAGTGGGTCGACAGCAGCGCGAAGGCATAGGCGCCGATGGCGTAGAACGCGACGTAGCCGAGATCGAGCAGGCCGGCGAGGCCGACCACGATGTTGAGGCCCCAGCCCAGCATCACGTAGATCAGGATCTGGATGGCGAAATTGTCGATCCACTTGATGGCGCCGGTGCGCCCGGCAAGCAGGATGACCACAAAGGGATAGGCCACCAGCAGCGCCGCGCCGATGATGGTCAGCACGCGGGTCAGCTGCGAGCTATGTTCGGCCTTCGCCGCCGCCCGATGCAGCCGTGGTGCGGGTCGCGAGGGAGCGAGCAGATACGCGAGCCGGGCGCCGAAGGCCAGCGCGACGGCGATTGCGACATATCCCCAGCGCTGGCCGAGCACCAGCTGGTTGCTCATGTTCTGATCTGTGCGCAGCGCCAGGATCGGAAACGACAGCCCGAGCGCCAGCAGGCCGGTTCCCGAAGCGTCCAGCAGCGCGCCGGTAATCCGGCCAGCGCCAACGGTTGGAGCATCGGCGCTCGGCGCGACCATCGCTTCACACCTTCTCTACTTCGGGCCTTCCGAGCAGACCGGAGGGCAGGAACACCAACACGATCACCAGAATCGAGAAGGTTGCCACGTCTTTGTAGTCGCTGGAAAAGTAGGCCGACCACATCGTCTCGATGAGGCCGATCAGCAGACCTCCGAGCACGGCCCCGGGCAGCGAGCCGATGCCGCCGAGCACTGCTGCAGTAAAGGCCTTCACACCCGGGACGAAGCCATCGTTGAAGTGCACGACGCCGTAGTAGATCATGAACAGCAGGCCCGCGACCGCAGCCAGCGCCGCGCCCATCACGAACGTAAGCGAGATAGTGCGGTCGACATCGACGCCGACGAGGGCCGCCATTTTGCGGTCCTGCTCGCAGGCGCGCTGGGCCCGGCCGATCGCCGTCATCTGCACCACGTACCAGAACGCTGCCAGCAGTAGGGCAGTGACCGTGACGATTAGGATTTGCTTGTAGGAGAGGGAGACCGTGTAGCCTGAGGCCTCGCCGAACGTGAAGACGCCGTTCAGGATTTCCGGCACCGGCTTGTTGCGCGGCCCCTGGGTCACCTGCACCAGGTTCGACAGGAAGATCGACATACCGATGGCGGAGATGAGCGGTGCCAGGCGGAACGACCCGCGCAGAGGCCGGTAGGCCAGCCGCTCGATCGCCCACGCCCACAAGGATGTCAGCAGCATCGCCGCTATCAGGACGATGAACAGCGCCAGCGCGAGCGGGCCGATGCCGAGAAGCTGAGTGAGCGCCAGCAGGACGATCAGCGCGATGAAGGCGGAAAGCATGAACACGTCGCCGTGGGCGAAGTTCACCATGCCGATGATGCCGAACACCATCGTGTAGCCGATGGCGATGAGCCCGTAGATCGAGCCCAGCGTGATACCGTTGATGAGCTGCTGGATGAAGTATTCCACTGCGCGCCGTTTCTGCTCCCCCGAGTCAGGATGCAGGCTAGCAGCGCGGCAGAGGCGCTACAACGCGAAGGCGACGCCGCACCTGCAGCATTCAACGGCAAAATGCCCATGCGCTAGGCGCGGCTAGAGAGCAGACGCCGCAGCTCACGCCGCAGCTGCGGCAGCATTTCCGCCTCGAACCATGGATTGGCCGCCAGCCAGGCGTTGTTGCGCCAGGAGGGGTGGGGCAGGGCAACGCGCCGGGGCGTGGCGTTGGCCTGCAACTGCCGCCGCCAGTCCCGAGACGATTGCGGTCATGCTGCCCTTGCCCTCCTCTGCCATGTGCCAGTGCTGAGCATGGCCGCCGACAGCCAGGATCAGCTCGAGCTGGGGCATGAGGGCAAACAGGCGCGCGTGCCAGGCTCGTGCGCACTCGCGCCGTGGCGGCAGGTCGCCGCCCGCGGCATCGTGACCCGGAAAGCAGAACCCCATGGGCACGATCGCTACTCGGCGCTGATCGTAGAACTCGTCCGATGAAAGTCTGAGCCAGGCTCTGAGCCGGTCACCCGATGGGTCGGTGAACGGGGTGCCAGAGGCATGCACGCGCACGCCCGGCGCCTGGCTGCATATGCAGATGCGCGCGGTGGCGCTCGGCCGCAACACGGGATTCGGCTCATGCGGCAGCGGTGGGCCTTCGGGGACGTCGCGGCAGATGCGGCACCCGCGCACCTCCCGCACCAGGCGTGCGAGTTCGGTTCCTGCACTCTTGCTCATACGTCGAGAACCAGACCGTCCTCGGCCAGGATCACGCGCGGATCGGCCACCTCGGCCCGGCGGGCCAGCATCGGCTCGGCCATGTGCGTGAGCAGGATGCGCTTGGCGCCGATGCGGTCGAGCTGGGGCTGAATGATCTTCCAACTCATATGGAATCGCGGCGCGCCGTCGAACTGATAGCACTCCATGATGTAGAGGTCTGCGCCCCGACCGGCGGGCACCAGGCTCTCGGCCCATTCGGTGTCACCGGTGAAGCTCAGCACCTTGCCGTCGACCTCGAAGCGCAGCGCATAGGGGGGTGCGCCGGAAGGATGGCGCACCTCGAATGGCGTCACCCGCACTGCTCCAACCTGGAGCGGCACTTCCCGCGCAAACTCGATGAACTTGAGGTCGTACCGGCGCGGCACACCTGTGGAACCCGGAAACAGCGCTTCGGCCGCAGTCTCGAAGCGGGCCTCGATGCCTTCAGGTCCGGCGACCGTCAAAGGCACAGTGCGCTTGGCAACGTGCTGGGCATGGACCAGCCACCACACGAGCCCAGGGTAGTGGTCGCCATGCAGGTGGGAGATGAAGATCGTGCCGATGGAGTTCGTATCTATGCCGGCCCGGTTGAGGCCGATCAACGCGGTTGCCCCGCAATCGATCAGAAACGACGTGCTCGAAGTGGCAACGTGGTAGCAGGTCTGCAGCCGGCCGCCGGATCCAAAAGCGTCGCCACAGCCGACAACGGTAAGTTTCATACTCCTGCCCCTGCGCCTAATCGGGCGCCTTCAAGCTTTCGCACTTGGCCGCGCCGACACCGCCTGGTGCCAACGCTCGAGATTCTTCAATTCGGCCGGTCGCTGAATGCGCGCCGGCCGCATGAAATCCACCCCCACCAATGCCGTGATATCGGCGACAGAGAATTGGTCGCCTGCGATGAATTCGCGGCCCGCCAGCTCTCCGTCCATGTACTGGAGCACTTCCAAAACTCTGGGCTTGTTGGCCTCGCCCCAGGCCCCCACCTGCGGCACCTCGAGGTGGGCCATGGCAGGATGCAGATGGCGAAACGCCTGGGCCACGCACATGAGCAAATTGAGCTCCATGCGCCGAGCCCACATTTCCACGATCGCCCGTTCCCGTGCCCCCTCGCCGAACAAAGCCGGTTTCGGTTGCGATTTCCTCGAAATAGCGGCAGATGGCCATGGTTTCGGCGATGGCGGTGCCGTCATCCAGGATCAGAACGGGAACACGCTGGAAGCGATTGAGCCTGGTGAATTCGGGGGTTTTCAGAGCGCCCTTCATCAGGTCCAGCTCCTCGAACGGAACCTCGATGCCCTTCTCGGCAAGGAAAATGCGCACACGTCTCGGGTTCGGTGCAGTGTGCGTCTGAAGGATTTTCACCATGTGGAACCGCTTGAGGGGTTGGCGATTGGTAAAGGACGGGGGTTGGCAGCGCAAGCTGAGCGGTGTGCGAACCCCTTGCGTGTCAAAGCTGCCACGATTTGACTGCTCGTTGTTACAACTTGCTGGCGTTAAACCCGAATTTAGGAATTTGCATCGAAATTAACTCATGCCGCTGCCCCGCAGCGTGCTGCACAGCACACGATACCCAGCCGATGGCCGAGCCTCAACAGCACTCCACCGACGAGGACGCCGCCACCCCCGGTCCTGTGCCGCGCGCCCGGGCCAAGGATCCACGAACCACGGCACAGGCACAACTGCGTGAGATACGTGCGCGGCTCTCGCAAGGATCAACCATCAAACCCGAATTCGAGTACGAGCTGCTCGCTATGTTCGCGCGCAACGAGCTTTCCGCGCGCGTCACGCTGCCGTTGCTCGCGGTCATCTTCTCGCTGGCCTCCATGTTCTGGGCTCCGGTCGTGCAGGCCTCGGCGTGGCTGGCGATGGTCATCTCGGTCAAGTTTTTCATGATCGCTGCCTGTCGCGGCTTTCTGGCGTTGCCGCGCGTGGAGGTCAACGTCGGCTACTGGCGACGCATGTTCGTTTGGCTGGAGCTGGCCAACGGTTGCGCGTGGGGCGGCATTGCAGTGGTTGGGCTGGGCGCCGCCGACGCCGCCAGCCATGTGTTCATGCTGGCATCGCTGATCGTGCTGTTGGCGATCCGCATGACGTTCTCCTCGGCCGTCATGCCGGTGCTCTACGCCGGCACGATCCCCATGACGCTCGCCATCGTCGCCCGCCTCATGCTGCAGGCGCACCCCTTCTATCTCGCCATGGCGGCGATGGCGATCGGGCTGCACGTGTATTTCGTCTTCCTTGCCAAGGGTCTCAACTCGACGGCGCTCACCATGCTCGAGTTTCGGGCGGAGAAAGATGCGCTGATTGCCGAAATCGAGGAGGAAAAGGCCATTTCCGACGAGGCCAGGCGCCGTGCGGAGTCGGCCAACGTCGCCAAGTCGCGCTTTCTTGCCACCATGAGCCACGAGCTGCGCACCCCGCTCAACGCCATCCTCGGCTTCTCAGAGGTGATGAAGAGCGAGCTGCTGGGGCGCATGGAGAATGACAACTACCGGGAATACGCCGGCAACATCCACGACAGCGGCCGTCACCTCCTGCAACTCATCAACGAAATTCTCGATCTGTCGCGCATCGAGGCGGGCCGTTACGAGCTGCACGAGGAGCCGATACGCCTTGCCGACGTGGTGGAGGAATGCCTCCGTCTGCTGACCTTGCGCGCCCAGAGCAAGGGGCTGCATGTGGCATTCGAGCTCGACAAGGAGCTCGGCCAACTGTGGGCAGACGAGCGCGCCATCCGCCAGATCTGCCTCAACCTGATCACCAACGCGCTGAAGTTCACGCCGCGGGGCGGCAGCATCACGATCACCATCGCCAGCACCTCCGAGGGCGGCCAGACGCTGATCGTCAAGGACACGGGCCCTGGCATACCCAAGGAGGAAATCCCCAAGGTCATGCAGGCCTTCGGCCAGGGTTCGTTGGCGCACCAGACGGCGGAGGGCGGAACCGGGCTGGGGCTGCCAATCGTGCAGAACCTGGTGACCCTGCACGGCGGTTCTTTCGAACTGCGATCCGAGCTGCGTAAGGGCACCGAGGCTATAGTGATCCTGCCGCCGAGCCGGGTGCTGCGGTCCATGCCACCGCTACAGCCATTGGGCCAGGAACGCCACCGCCGCGCCGCGGAGCGCGCACGCCACACCCGCGAGCCACAATGGCGTCAGCGGGCAAGCGAAGCGATCGGGGAATCTGCAAGGGGCTCGAGGTAGTGCTGCAGGACGCATTGTCCGCGCCCCACCTGTTCCCTACATTTTTGTTCGCGTGTCGGCACTTACCAGTATTGTCCCCCGGCTTTTTGCGCGGCTCCATGGAAACGCCATGCATCAATGTTTGCGTGATCGACGCCGGCACGGGGCTGTGCGCGGGGTGCGGGCGGTCGCTCGATGAGATAGCGCGCTGGTCGGCAATGACCGATGACGAGCGGCGGCGTATCATGGCGGTGTTGGCGGGAAGGCGCCGGTGCGCCGAAGCGGAAAGGTGAGCCATGGGAGCCTGGATAGCCCTATTGCTCTTGGTAATTGCGGGGTTGGCACTGCTGCTGCGGGCGGATGCAGGCTCGATAGCTGGCTTTGATCCTTCCGATTTCGCCATCGTCGTTGCCAGCATAGCGCTGCTCATCTTTGTGGCCTCGGCGTTGGCCGGCAGCTATCGCGGGCGGGGCGGGCAGGCGGTGCGTGATCTGCTCACCTGGGTGCTGGTCGCGTTTGTGCTGGTCGGCGGCTACAGCTACCGCGAGGAGATTCTAGGCCTTGGCCATCGGGTGGCGGGCGAGTTGCTGCCGCCGGGGACCATTCTGCGCGGCGAAACCCAGGTGGTGGGCGAGGCGGTGCGCATCCGCAAGCGGCCGGACGGACACTTCATGGTTAAGACCGAAGCCAATGGGATCACGCTGCACATGCTGGTGGATACGGGTGCGTCGACCGTCGTCCTGAAGCCTGCCGACGCCCAGCGGCTGGGAATCGACATCGACCGGCTCCGCTACGCGGTGCCCGTGCAGACAGCGAACGGTACCACCTACGCGGCAAGTGTGCGCTTGCGCAACCTGACGGTCGGCAACATCAGTCTCGACAACGTCGACGCGCTGGTGGCACGGCCGGGTGCCCTCAAGGACAATTTGCTCGGTATGAGTTTCTTAAGCCGGCTGCGCTCTTATGAGTTCACCAGCGACTATCTGACTTTGCGCAGCTGAGGCCATCATGCCCGGTGCCCCAGCGGCGCGGCCAGGATATGTACAATGGCGTTGTCATCCGGAACGCGGCAAGCCGCCACCATGGCGGCTGGGTGGGCGGCAGCCGCCGCTGCTGTGGCCGTGGGCATCACCTATTTCGGCGAGATTCGGGCTGTCACCGGGCTGGCGCAGATTGAGCGACCCGCACACGCGGGTGAGCTGTCGCGACCGAGCCAGGGCGAGCCCCACATTGCTCAGACCTCTCGCGGGCGCGTCGTCGAGCTCAAGGCTGGCCCATTCGGGCATTTCCACACCCGCGCTGAAATCAATGGGCGGCCGATCAGCGTGATGGTCGATAGCGGAGCCTCTATGGTGGCGCTGACCTACGAGGACGCGCGCGCTGCCGGCTTCACTGTGCGTGACAGCGACTTCACGCACCGGGTCAACACCGCCAACGGCATGGCGCGCGTGGCACCCGTCACCATCGACCGCCTGAGCATCGGCGATATCACGGTGCGCAACGTGCCGGGCGCGGTACTGGAGGCCGGCAAGCTCGAGACTACCCTGCTTGGCATGTCGTTTCTGAGCCGGCTGCAGCGCGTCGATATGCGCAGCGGCATGCTTGTGCTGCAGGAATAGGCCAGTCTTTGCAGCCAGTCTTCGTCGCATTGACCCTGACGGGCGTTTTTGCCACACAGCGCACTCGGTGCGCATTGCGTTCAGCAGTGTGCCGATGAGCCTAGCCGCACAGCACCCTCAGGAGCAGGCAATATGCTGCCCAAGCCGCGCGCCGACTTGAAGCCCAACACGCCCGAATTCGAGCGGCTGCCCCTTGTCAAGCCGACCGGCTTTCGCGAGTACGACGCGCGCTGGCTGTTCCCTCAAGAGATCAACCTGATGGGGCTCAATGCCATCGGTCTCGGCATCGCCACTCTCGCAGGCCGCCATGGCGTAAAGAAGCGCTTCGTCGTCGGCCACGACTACCGCTCTTATTCGGCTTCCGTGAAGCAGGCCGTCATGATGGGCCTGATGGCGGGTGGCGCCGAAGTGCACGACATCGGCCTCGCCATGTCCCCCATGGCCTATTTCGCACAGTTCGCGCTCGACGTGGAGGGCGTGGCCATGGTCACCGCCAGCCACAACGACAACGGCTGGACCGGCATCAAGATGGGCTTTGAGCGGCCGCTGACGTTCGGTCCTGAACTGATGGCGGAGCTGAAGGACGTCGTGCTCTCCGGTTCGCTCGAAGAGGCGCCGGGCGGGCGCTACGTGTTCGTGCCCGACATTGCCGAGCGCTACCTGGCGGCGCTCACTGAGCGGCCCAAGCTCAAGCGCAGATTGAAAGTGGTGGCGGCATGCGGCAACGGCACCGCGGGCGCGTTTGCGCCGCGCGTGCTCGAGGCCGTCGGCTGCGAGGTGGTGCCGCTCGACTGCGAGCTCGACTACACCTTCCCGCGCTACAACCCCAACCCCGAAGACATGAAGATGCTGCACGCCATGAGCGAGGCAGTGACGAAGCACAACGCCGATGCCGGCTTCGGCTTCGATGGCGACGGCGACCGCTGCGGCGTGGTCGACAACGAGGGGCACGAGATTTTCGCCGACAAGGTCGGCGTGATGCTGGCGCGCGATCTCTCCGCGCGGCATCCCGGCGCCGTGTTCGTCGCCGACGTCAAATCGACGGGACTTTTCATCACCGATCCCGTGCTCCAGCGCAATGGCGCGAAGACGCTCTACTGGAAGACCGGCCACTCCTACATGAAGCGCTACACGCATGAGCAGAAGGCGCTGGTGGGCTTCGAGAAGTCGGGCCACTTCTTCTTCCAGCCGCCGCTCGGCAAGGGCTACGACGACGGCTTGGTCGCGGCGATCGCCGTGTGCGACATGCTCGATCGCAACCCCGGCAAGACGCTGGCCGACCTCAAGAACGCGTTGCCCAAGACCTGGGGCTCGCCCACCATGTCGCCCCACTGCGCTGACGAGGCCAAATACGGCATCGTCGACAAGATCACCGAGCAGTACAAGGAAGCTGCGGCCAACGGTGGAAAGGTTGCCGGGCAGAAGATCCGCGACCTCGTCACCGTCAACGGCGTGCGCGTGGTGCTGGAGGACGGCACCTGGGGCCTGGTGCGCGCCTCCTCCAACAAGCCCGAGCTGGTGATCGTGGTGGAAAGCCCCACCGCGGAGGCCAACATGCGCGCCATCTTCGCCGACATCGACGGCCGCCTCGCCAAGTTTCCCGAGGTTGGCGAGTACAACCAAAAGAATCTGACTTGCTCGAGCGGTTTGCCAGAAGGCGCCATTGTCTGCTTCCGCTTCTTTGCGCCATCCCTGAGGGGTATGTTTCCAGCGTGTGTCCGGCGCTGGTGTGAACCGGGCGATCTCGGGGGAAGGGTATGAACGAAGACCTGCAATACGCGGTGCTGCACGAGTTCGTGGCGCCGGCCAAGCGCAACCTGTCTCAGGGCAGCTGGGACTATCTGATGGGCGGGGCCGAGACCGAGACCACGCTGGAGCGCAACCGGCTGGCGCTCGAACTCCATCGCGTTCCGGCCGCGCGTGCTGCGCAATGTTGAGCATGTCAGCACCGCGGCAAAGGTGCTCGGACAGGGCTTGCGCCTGCCGGTCATCCTGGCGCCGATCGGCTCGCTGCAGGATTTCGCTTCGGGCGGCGGCGTGACGCCGACTTTGGCTGCGGCCAGGTTCGGTGTCCTGCACATGCTGAGCTCGGCATGCGCCCCTGGGCTCGAGGCGGTGGCCCAAAGCGTCGACTATCCCAAGATCTATCAGCTGTATGTGCGGGGTGACACGGCTTGGGTGGAAGACCACATCGCCCGCGCCATCGCCAACAAGTACATCGCGCTCTGCCTCACGGTGGACCTCGACTACTACGGTCGCCGGGAGCGCGATCTCGCCAAGCGCTACAAGACCACGTCGCGCCGCACCAACCCGGCCGACCATTTCCAGGCCCGCTTCGCCTGGGACGACGTTGCGCGGCTCAAGGCCAAGTTCAAGATCCCGTTCATCCTGAAGGGCATCGCCACGGCCGAGGATGCCCGCATCGCGCTGGAGAATGGCAGCGAAGCCATCTACGTCTCCAACCACGGCGGACGCCAGCTCGACCATGGCAAAGGCTCCATGCAGGTGCTCCCCGAGATCGTGGAGGCGGTCGCCGGCCGCGCCGAGATCATTGTCGACGGCGGCTTCCTGCGCGGCGCCGACATCGTCAAGGCGATCGCGCTTGGCGCCAATGCGGTGGGGCTCGGCCGCCTGCAGGGCCTGGCGCTGGGAGCCGCCGGCGAGGCTGGCGTAGTTCGCATGCTGGAGCTGCTACAGGACGAGGCGACGCGCTGCCTGGGTCTGCTCGGCGTGACGTCCTTCGCCGATCTTAATCCCAGCTACGTCGCGCACGTCCAGCCGCTCGGCCGCACCTGGCTCGACAGCGCCTTTCCCTTGCTCAAGGAGGGTTACTGAGCGACAGCGACTGCATCTGCCAAGTCCGTGCAACCTCTCCTCCAGGAGCCGCAATGCCGTATGGCGAGATACTGAAGCAGCCATTCCCCTATTCGCTGCCGAAAGAGAAGATCAAGATCCTCCTCCTCGAAGGCATCTCCGACACGGGCGTCGACGCCCTCGAGGCTGCCGGATACACCCAGATCGACCAGCGGCCGAAGGCGCTTGCCGGCGCCGACCTGCGCGCGGCGCTCGAGGGCGTGCGGCTGCTCGGCATCCGCTCGCGCACCCAGATCACCGCCGAGGTGATCGAGGGCATCAGGTCGCTGGTGGCGATCGGCTGCTTCTCGGTCGGCACCAACCAGGTCGATCTCGCCGCCTGCCGGACGATGGGCATTCCCGTCTTCAATGCGCCGTTCTCCAACACGCGGTCGGTCGCGGAGCTGACCATCGCCGAGATCGTCATGTTGATGCGGCGTATCTTCCCCAAGTCGGTAGCGGCGCACGCAGGCGGCTGGGACAAGAGTGCGGCGGGCTCCAACGAGGTGCGCGGCAAGACGCTCGGCATCGTCGGCTACGGCAATATCGGCACGCAGCTGGCGGTGTTGGCCGAGGCCATTGGCATGCGGGTGATCTATTACGATCACACCGACAAGCTGCGCCACGGCAATGTCGAGCCTGCCAACAGCCTCGACGACCTGCTGGCCAAAGCCGACGTGGTGAGCCTGCATGTGCCGGAGACGAACGCCACCCAAGGCATGATCGGGGCGGCTGAGATCGCGAAGATGAAGCCGGGCGCGATCCTCATCAACAATGCCCGCGGCACGATCGTCGATCTGGATGTGCTTGCCGATGCATTGCGAGCGAAGAAATTGTCCGGCGCGGCAATCGACGTGTTCCCCTCCGAGCCATCCTCCAACGCCGATAAGTTCGCCAGTCCGCTGCAGGGCCTCGACAACGTGATCCTGACGCCGCACGTGGGGGGATCGACCGAGGAGGCGCAGGAGCGCATCGGCGCCGAGGTGGCGCGCAAGTTCATCGAGTATTCCGATGTTGGCTCCACCACGGGCGCAGTCAACTTCCCGCAGGTGCAGCTCTCCCCGCGCCCCGGCGGCACCCGCTTCATCCAGGTGCAGCGCAACCTGCCGGGCGAGCTCGGGCGCCTCAACGAGGTGTTCGCGCGCCGCAAGGTCAACATCGCCGCCCAACACTACGAGACGTCGGGTGATCTGGGCTACGTCGTGCTCGACGCCGACGGCTCGGTGCCCGATGCGGAGGAGATCGTCAAGGAGATCCGCGCGCTTGCCGGCACCATCCGCGCGCGCATGCTCTATCGGCGGGGCTAACCCCTCACCCCTCGATCATCGCCACCAGCGTGTCCAGCCGGTCGGCTTCGGCCGCCGGCTTGTCCCACCGGATGCGGTGGATGCGGGGAAATCGCATCGCGACGCCCGACTTGTGCCTGGTCGATCGCTGCACCGCGTCGAAAGCGACCTCGAACACCAGCTCGGGCGCCACTGCGCGCACGGGGCCGAAGCTCTCGGTCGTGTGGTTGCGCACCCAGCGGTCGATCTCGATGCAGCTCCTCGTCGGTGAAGCCGAAGTAGGCCTTGCCCACCGGCACCAGCTCCTCAGTCCCGTCTGCGTTGGTGCGCCAGGCGCCGAAGGTGTAGTCCGAGTAGTAGGACGAGCGCTTGCCGGAGCCGCGCTGGGCATACATCAGCACGCAATCGAGGGTTAGCGGCGCGCGCTTCCACTTCCACCACTCGCCCTTGGGCCGGCCGGCGACGTAGCGGCTGGCGCGCCGCTTCAGCATGATGCCCTCGATGCCGGTGGCGCGCGTCTCGGACCAGAGCCTGTGCAGTGCGTCCTTGTCGGCTGCCTCGATCAGCGGCGACAAGTCCGTGCGCGGCGGGCGGACCCTTGCATGCCAGGCCTCGAGCCGTGCGCGCCGGTCCACGAATGGCAAGCCCGCGCAAGTCCTCATCCTCGATGAACAGCGCATCGTAGAGACGCACGTGCGCCGGAAACTGCTCGAGCTGCTTGCGGCGTGACCCCCTTGCGATTGAGCCGCTGCTGCAGGTCATTGAACGGAGGCAACCTCGCCGCTGCGCATCACCAGCAGCTCGCCGTCCAGCACGGCATCGAAGTGCAAGCCGTTCACCACGTCGGGAAAGCTCTCGCCGATATCGTCGCCGGTGCGGGAATAGAGCCGCGCTCGCCGCGCGTCGCCACGATCTGCACGCGAATGCCGTCCCATTTCCACTCGGCCGAAAACTCGGCGAGATCGAGCGCGGTCCAATCGCTGTCCTCCAGCGGATGCGACAGCATCAGCGGGCGGAACACCGGCGCGTTCGAGACGTCCGGCCGCGGCCCGCGGCCCTCGAGCCAGGCAAACAGCGGCGCATAGGGCGGCGCCAGGCCGTGCCAGACCTCCTCGATGTCGTCCACCTTGAGCCCGGCCATATCGGCGACCGCCGTCTTGGCGAGCCGCGCCGACACGCCGACGCGCAAAGCGCCGGTGAGCAGCTTGAGCAGCGCCCACCGCCCCGTGGGGTCGAGGCGCATCGAGCCAGGTCTCGAGCCGCGGGCCGAGGTCGTTGCGGCCGATCAGCGCCAGCTCGGCGACGATGTCGGCGAGGCGTGGGGATTCCCTCCTCCCTCCCCGCTTGCGGGGAGAGGGCTAGGGTGAGGGGCAGACCCATGCATGCGGAAGCGTCTGCGCATCTGCCCCTCACCCCTGACCCTCTCCCCGTAAGGACGGGGAGAGGGAGCAGGCTCCCACACCAGCGCGATCGTCTCCGCCGTGTCGCCGACGTAATCGCGCGACATGGCGAACAGCTCCGGGTCCATGCGGCGCGCCATCATGTCCATCAGCGTGCGCCGCAGCGGGAAGGAGAACGGCAGCCCGTCGGTCAGCGCCGCCAGCGCCCAGCCGCGGTCGGGATCGGGCGTAGCGTGGAAGTAGTCCGCCATCAGCCGCAGCTTGGCGTTGCGGCTGGGGCTGTAGGAGAGCCGGTCGAGGAGGCTCGGCGAAGGCCTTCATTCGCCCTCGTCCTCGTAGCCGACCAGCGCCAGCGCCCGCCCGCGCTTGCCCATAAGCCCGATCTGGTGCACCAGCGCATCCTCGCGCCCGTGCGTGACCCACACCTCCTCCGCCTCAGTCTCGGCGATGGTCTGGATCAGCTCGGGCCAGTCGCAGTGGTCGGAAATCACCAGCGGCAGCTCCACGCCGGCTTGCCGGGCGCGGGCGCGCACGCGCATCCAGCCTGAGGCGTAGGCCGTGACCGGGTCGGTCAGCCGCCGCGACCAGCGGTCCTTGAGCGCCGACGGCGGGCATAGCACGATCTCGCCCGCCAGCTTGTTGGGCGCATCGCTGACCAGCGCCAGCTCGCCGAGGTCGACGCCCAGCGCAGCATAGAGGTCGCACATCGGCCTGCAGCGCGCCGTGCAGCCAGATGGGCCGGTCGTAGCCGGCCTGCGCGCAGCAGCGCGATCACGCGCTGCGCCTTGCCGAGGCTGTAGGCGCCGATCACATGCGTGCGGTCGGCGAAGGCGTGCAGGGAGGCGAGCAGCCGGCCGATCTCGCGCTCGTCCGGCTCGTGGCGGAACACCGGCAGGCCGAAGGTCGCCTCGGTGACGAAAAGATCGCAGCGCACCAGCTCGAACGGAGCGGCCGTAGGATCGGCGCCGCGCTTGTAGTCGCCGGAGATCACGGCCCGGCGCGCCGCGGTGATCGAGCACGACCTGCGCGCTGCCGAGGATATGCCCCGCCGGCACCAGCCGCAGGCCGACCCCGCCGATTTCGATCGCTTCGCCGTAGGCAGCTCCTGGAAGCTGCCGGCGCAGCCGGGGCCGAGCCGCGCCTTCATCGCGGCGATGGTCTCGGGCGTGGCCAGCACCGCGCCGTGGCCGGGCCGCGCGTGGTCGGAGTGCGCGTGCGTGATGACGGCCCGCGCCACGGCCCGCGACGGGTCGACATGGAACCCGCCGGGCACGCAGCAAAGCCCGACCGAATCGGGTCTGAGCCAGCTTTCGAACGCGTCAGGAGGTGCCATGAAAGAGGAACTCGAGGCCACGAGCATTCTCATAGAGAATATGGGCATCCGCCTGCGAATTTATCGGCCGCGCTCGCCGCACCGGCTGGTGCTAGTCGGCCTTGGGGGCTCGGGCGGCTTTCAGGGCCTCCCGCTCGGCGGTGCGGGCTATGTGGAAACGCTGGAAATTGCGGTCCTGCTCGTAGAGCTTGTGCCGCACCCACACGAACAGATCGTAGAAGGTATCGGGTCCGAAGCCCGAGCGGCAGGCGTTCCGTGGCTTCCAGGGCGCGGCCCCACTGGCCGTCGAGACCCTTGAGGTCATCCTTGAAGAACACGACGGTGGGCGTGAAGATGACGCCCCACCGCTCGGCCAGCGCCTTCTCGGTCATGCGCGTGCCGTCGAAGTCGGTCACCTCGCGCGCGCCCCACAGGTTGAGCTGCGTGATGCGGAAGTTCTCCCGCACGTAATCGTTGATGTACTTGCGCGAGAGCACATCCAGTGTGCATGCGCTTGCAGTAGATGCAACCTTGCTGCTCGAAGATGACGGCGAAGCGCTGGCCCGCGGCCTTGGCCTCGTTGAAGTCCTCCCTGAGATCGAGGAAGGAGACGTTGAACCAGGCCTGGCGGTAGTGGCCCTCGTCCTCGATCGGAGCGACGCGCGGCGTTTCGGGCCCTGATCGGCGGCGGCAAATCGTCGGCCCTCGCCTGGCAGAGGCCGGTCAGGAGCCAGCGCCAGCAGGATCGCCGAGGCTCGCCGCCGACGGTTCATGGTCGATCGCGTCATCATAGGCCACTCTATCGCAAATGGCGCCACGGCAAATCCCGCCTCCGTTAACGTGTGATCGCGCTTATCGGCTCATTGCGGCTGCTGACCAGCGGCCGGCGCAGGCGCCTTCG
The DNA here is from genome assembly GCA_963724565.1 of uncultured Alphaproteobacteria bacterium. Lineage (GTDB taxonomy): Bacteria > Pseudomonadota > Alphaproteobacteria > Rhizobiales > Hyphomicrobiaceae > AWTP1-13. The sequence continues at coordinate 21,857 of CAVRVK010000023.1, read as the reverse complement.
CCCTCGGTGATCGCCATCGCCTCGAGCAGCACGTCGATGCCAGCCCCGGCGCGCGGTGCCTGTTCGGAGAGGTGGCGGCGAAAGGCGCGGGCGCGCGGCCGGCCGTGGTAGAGGCCCAGAATGTGCCGGGCGATGTTGTTGAGCCGTCCGCCGGTTGCGCAGGTGCCGCTCGGCGTAGGGGACCAGCGCTTCGATCACCGCTCGCGCGCGAAGGCGGCGGCCGTGGCGGCGCCGAACAAGCGGCGGTCGACCTCGGCCAGCAGATAGGGGTTCTGGTAGGCCGCGCGGCCGAGCGCCACGCCGTCCACATGGGCGAGGTGCGCCTCGGCCGCCTCCAGGCGTGGCGATGCCGCCGTTGATGACGATCTCCAGATCGGGATGCGCCGCCTTCAGGCGATAGACGCGGGCGTAGTCGAGCGGCGGGATCTCGCGGTTCTCCTTGGGCGACAGGCCCCTGCAGCCAGGCCTTGCGCGCGTGCACGATGAAGGTGCGGCAGCCGGCATGCGGCAACCGTGCCGAGACGAAGCGCTCGAGGTCCGCCTCGCTGTCCTGATCGTCGATGCCGATGCGGCACTTGACCGTGACCGGCACGCGCACGGCCCGCCGCATGGCGGCCACGCAGCGCGCGACCAGCTCCGGCTCGGCCATCAGGCAGGCGCCGAAGCGGCCCTCCTGCACCCGGTCCGACGGGCAGCCGACGTTGAGGTTGATCTCGTCGTAGCCGAAGCCCTCGCCGATGGCTGCGGCCTCGGCCAGCTTGGCGGGATCGGAGCCGCCGAGCTGCAGGGCCACCGGGTGCTCCTCGGGGCTGAAGCCCAGCAGCCGCTCGCGATCGCCGTGCAGCACGGCCTCCGCCGTCACCATCTCGGTGTAGAGCAGCGCACGCGCCGACAGCAGACGGTGGAAGAACCGGCAATGCCGGTCCGTCCAATCCATCATAGGGGCCACGACGAATCTATGTCCGTTGATTTTCTTTCATTTTTCTAGCACTATCAAAGGGTAAAGAAGGAACGACCACCCCCGCGTGTACACTCGGATTCACGCTTTGTCTCGGGTCTTCACGCGCTCATTGTACACGTTTTGTATACGCTAGGACGAGGCCGGACGACATGGCGACCTTCGTGCAACTGCCCTCAGGGAACTGGCGCGCTGTCGTACGGCGCAAGGCACGTTACGTGGCGGAGACCTTCCGCCGCAAGTGCGACGCCGACAGCTGGGCCCTCGAGATGGAACGGCGGATCGACCGGGGTCAAGAGGTGGTTCGTGCCGCGCGCCCGAGGGGCCATCGCACCCTCGCTGACCTGATCGATCTGCATATCGATGACATGCGCGAGGTTCGCAAGCCGCTCCGGCGTTCGAAAGCCTACACTCTCGATCTGCTCCGGCACAAACTCGGCACCACCCCCTTCGACCGGCTCGGTCGCGACATGCTCGTTGACTACGGCCGCCGCCGCGCAAAGGAGGGCGCCGGTCCCGTCACCGTGTCAGCGGAGCTTTCGTACATCAACACGATCGTCACTCATGCGGCAGCGGTGCACGGCATGGTCATCTCGAAAGAGCCGATCGAGTTGGCGCGTGTCGCCTTGCGGCGGCTCGGGCTCGTCGGCAAAGGCCGCGAAAGAGATCGCCGGCCGACCCAGGCCGAGCTCGACGCGCTCATCGCGTATCTCGATGGCAATCCACGTCAGATGATTCCGGTTGGGCGAATTATCCACTTTGCGGTTGCAACCGCTATGCGTCAATCCGAAATCGCCTCCATCGTCTGGCCCGACGTTGATGATCGTTTGCATATTGTTGTGGTTCGTGACCGTAAGGATCCACGGAACAAGGACGGCAATCATCAACGAGTGCCACTAATCGATCTGACGGGGTATGACGCCTGGAGCATTCTCCAGGAACAGCGCCGGGTCACCAATAGTGTCGATCGGGTGTTCCCCTATGACGGAAAGTCAGTCGGGACAGCGTTTCGGCGCGCGTGCCGGGAGCTCAATATCATCGACCTCCATTTTCACGACCTGAGGCACGAAGCAACGAGTAGGCTGTTCGAGGCGGGGCTCAGCATCGAGAAGGTCGCCTTGGTGACCGGCCACCGAGATTGGAAAATGCTTCGCCGGTACACGCACCTGAGACCCGAGATGGTCTTTCCTGTCGCGTCACCTGGCACATAACCTTTAGGTCGTTACTGAACGAACGTGCACACTAGCGTGCACAATAAGCTGATCGAAAGGGCGCGGAATTCTCAGACGCCAACATTGCGCACCCCGGCTCTCCGCTTCGCTGCGTGTTTTCCCTGCGTTCTACGGGCCCGGTAGCCACCACAGCGAAGAGGACGCGATGACTGCCGGCGATTTGCGGTCCACACTGGAGGCGGCGGGAACGCCAATTGGGCCGATCGAACGCTGGCTGAAGGAGCCCGTGGAGATGGAGGACGGCAGCATCGTCCCGCGCACGGCAGGGACGCCGCAGGGCCCAGTAATTTCGGCTCTGTTGGCGAACCTGTTCCTGCACTACGCCTTCGACATGTGGATGGCACGGACCTACCCGCACATCCCGTTCAAGCGGTAAGCGGACGATGCCATTTGTCACTGCAGAAGCGCTGAAGAGGCGCACGCGCTATGGAAGGCGCTGGCGGATCGCCTGGCGATCTGCAAGCTGGTCTTGCACCCGACGGAAGGATCGCTGTCAACGCACCAACGGCAGAGTGAAGCGGAATACGGCCCCGCCCACGGCTTGGTTTTCTGCCCAGATCTTTCCGCCGTAGGTCTCAATGATCCTGCGCGCGATCGATAGTCCGAGCCCGGTGCCTTTCGCCTTGGTTGTGTAGAACGTATCAAAAATCTCGCTGAGCTTGTGCTCAGGGATGCCCGGGCCGGAATCACTTACCGACACTTCGACCATCGATCCTTCCGCCAAGTCGGTTCGAATAACGATCTTCCGAGCGTCCAGGGCAGTATCGCTCATCGCATCCATTGCGTTGGTCGCGAGGTTCAATATCACCTGCTCCAGGTGGACTGGATCGGCACGCACGAGCAAAGCTTGCTGGATGCCCCTTACGCGAAGGTCAATATTTCGCTTGCTGGCCTCCGGCGAAAGAAGCTGCACGGCATCGGCAATCGCTGCACCGAGGTCACACTCTTGAACATCGCTCTTGCGCTTGAGCAGGTCGCCCAGTTTCTTGATCACATTCATCGCGAGGGTATTGGCCTGCCTGATGTCGGCCACGACCTCTTGGAGCTTGCCGGTTTGTGGGAGGTCTGCCCTGAGCAGGTGCTCCGCCCTTTCAGCACTGAGCGCAACCGCTACCAGCGGCTGACTGACCTCGTGCGCAAAGGACGCCGACAACGCCCCTACCTCCGCAGTTCTGTTGAGATGCATAACCTCCAATGATCGGTGGCGGGCTTCGAGCTCGGCCTTGCGGCGTCCATACCGCTCGATCAGCAGCCAGCTGATGATCGCCGACTGAACCAGCAACGCGACAAGAAATCCTACCAACTGCCAGCGGTAGCGTTCCCACGCTGAAGGCTCGCGAAATTGCACGATGCTGCCCGGCGGCAGGCGAGCTTCACTGATGTTCCAGCGTTGAAGCTCCCGCCAGTCGTACACTGGCGCTCCGAGTCCTACGGGCGCTGTCTTGATACTGCCGGGACGCTCCCCGTTCAGGATGCGGACGGCGACCTCCGCGGCCCTTCGCCCTAGCTCTTGCGTGGAGAGCACGGGGCCACCGACGATGCCTTGGCCGAAGTTGCTGTCGAGGTAGCTGAAGATGGGCGCATTTGCGACTTCCCGAAGTCTCGTCAGCACGCGGTCTTGCTCGTTCGGTATCCCAGCCGCGTCTACGCGCACGCTTGCATAGAAGATGGCCGAGCGCGGCGGTCGCGCCCCGGCGCGCTTCACCATTTCTTCCTGCGACAGTTCGTTGAACCACTCGAACGTCACTCGACCCGCGAAGGGTTGAAAGGCTTGGCGCATGCCCTCCACCCAAAATCGTTCCAGCGGCGATGCGCCGATCACGAACGCGATGTTGTTGGTGTCAGGCAACACCTGCAGGATGTTCTCGACAAGCTTTGGTAAGTCCAACGTGCTCGGGACGGCTGCATCATTCGGCGTCAGTGCGGCTTCGCTGAACGTACGTTGATCCGCTGCAGTAATGAGCAACGGCGTGGACGGAAACAATTGCGGTCGATACTTCTGAAAGAAGCGCGCCGCGGGTGCACCCACTGCGACAACCAGATCGAGATTGCGACCGGCAAAGAGAGCACGAATGTAGTCTACGAGCGGAGCTTCCTCGGGAGGCTGCGCCAATCGTGCCATCTCGAAGAGAGGCTTCGTAGAGATCGACCTCTTGGCAATCGTCTTGTGAGTTCTTCACGGAAGCGTCCCGCCACCGCGCTCCACGGCTCGAAGTGCGCTCCGAACGAATGCAATAGGAGAACCCGGCGCGGCTCAGCGAAGGCCGTATCATGCGCGGCAAAGAGGATTAGGAGTGCTCCCGCCATGCATGCTCGGACAACCCACCTCATCCGCCGGTAATTCCTCGCAGTGCCGCTAGCGATGTCGGTGTCGCATCGGAGATTGTATAGGGGCATCAGGATAAACCCTACAGGGACCGGCCTGACGCAAACTCCAGTCCGTGTTGTGCTCGACAGGATGCCGTCGCTAGGCTGACGGATCAAATCCCCCGGCTCCAACAGGAACGCGTTGCTCGTTGCGCTGTCCTTCGGACAGCCACGGTGCGATACCCGATCCGGAAGCTGACGATGGCACCCTTCTACTGCGACGCGTCACTCGCGGTAGTCTTGCACCCGCGTTGATCTCAGCCCTTGCAGACCATGGCGATCGATCAAGTGTTGCCACGACAGGAACTCTTCCACTGTCAGTGTGTAGCGTTCGCACGCCTCTTCCAAGCTCAAGAGGCCCCCGCGGACTGCAGCAATCAGTACCGCCTTGCGGCGGATCACCCAGCGCTTCGTATTTTGAGGCGGTAAATCCGCTATGGTTAGCGGAGCTCCATCCGGTCCGATGACGAAGCGTGCTCGGTTATGCCGCTGATCGGTCATGATAGCACTACACATTGTCTGAAAGGCTCGCAATATACTAAGCATACAGAAATTAAAGATCGACCCGCGTGGCGCGGCAAGTTTTCGAAAACATTTACGTAGTGGGTCGGTCAGGCCTACGCACATAGCGGCCGGAAGGCGCTTGCTTTGCGAGGCGCCCATGCACCGCGAGAGCAGCGATGACGGCCCGCGAATAGCGATGAGCTTTCGGTAACCTTGTCGACCTCGACTTGCGGTCGCTCCGGTATCTCGGCTCTTTTTCGGGGTTTACCCCGATGCGGGCCAAATTCCGTAGTGCATGCGGGTAGTGCATGCGGATCGACCCGCGGATCTGGATTTGAACATTGTGCGCGTTGCCGAGTTTCGTACCTGCGCAAATCACGCTGCGCGCGATGAGCCATTGCGCAAAGGGCTCGCAACCGCAATCGTCCTAACAATACGTGCTGCAGCGCATGAGTCGGTGGATGGCACGAACTGACCGCTCAGCGGAGTGAGCTAGTTTGGTCGGCCTGTTGAAGTCAAGCGTCCACTGCTAAAGGTGGTCGCGGCCCGCGCCTGGTAGCGCTCCTGAAGTTGTGCGCTCGCCAGCATGCCCTCGCCCGAGACCAGACTTTCCCCATCAGGTCACGTGCTCCGTGGTCTCCGTACTATCACCTGTATTGCGCCTTCTGGCCCGCACGTAGGGTCAAGTGGTCAAGCCGTCCACAACACCCTCACCAACACGTGTTGCTGAAAAGGCCTTCCCGGCCCAGCACGACTAGGAGTAGTGCAATGTCCAAACTTTCCCTTGTAGCAACTGCCGCTGCTGGCCTCGCAATAGTCGGCTTCACCTTGTCCGGCTCCGCGCAGGACAGGCCTTCTTTGGGTCTGGGCGCTGCGCAGGGCGTGGCCGCTTTGACGCTGCAGGCCAATGAAGGGGTCTTCGTGGACCCGACCAGTTTCGCCATCATGAAGGGCGTGGCCAAGTCCGATCCTGCCGCGAAGATCGCCAAGTTCGGCGCCCGAGAGGTGAGCAGCGGCGCTGTCATCTTCCGCGTGGGCGACAAGCTCTATCTCGCCGATGCCAATCCCGCCAACAAGAGCCTGCTCAACGCGTTCTGGGAGGAGTACGACCGCACGCATTGAGCGTCGGCGGGTCGAGCACAGATAACGCAGGGGGTGCGCCTGTCGGCGAAGTCTCGTCTCTTTGAGAAGGTGGTGCCCGTGCCGATGGCCGCCACCATGGAGATGAGCCGATGGCCCGCATGCTCATCAAGCGGTTGGCCCCGGCGTCCTCATGGGCGAGCGCTTCGATCTCGGTGGATAGCCTATCGATGCGCTCATCGAGCCGGCGCCAGTCCTGCGTTAGGTCTTCGATCACATGCAGTTTGCGAGCAGAGAGGACACACCCGTGACCCGCATCTTGATTGCCGACGACCATGAGGTTGTGCGGTCCGGCCTGCGCAAATTCCTGGAATCGCAACCGAAGTGCGAAGTGGTGGGCGAGGCCGCAGACGGCAAAGAGGCTGTGGCAAAGGCCCTCGAGCTCAAGCCCGATATTGCTGTTCTCGACTATGGCTTGCCACTGGTGAATGGCATGGAGGCGACCCGGCAAATCCGTGCGCGGCTACCGCGGACGGAAGTGCTGATCTTCACCATGCACGACAACGAAACGCTCATCCGCGACCTGTTGGCTGCCGGCGCCCGCGGATTTCTGCTCAAGTCGGATGCATCCCGTTTCCTGCTGGCGGCGATCGAATCGCTCACGCTGCACAAGCCGTTCTTCACGGCCAAGGTCTCGGAAGCTTTGCTCAACTCCTTCCTCAAGCGACCGGGCCACACCCAGTCCGCGCTCACGCCCCGCGAACGCGGCGTGGTCCAGCTGATCGCGGAAGGACACAGCAACAAGGAGATTGCCAACGTGCTCAACATCAGCCTCAAGACCGTGGAGACGCACCGCGCGACTGTGATGCGAAAGCTCAACCTGTCATCCTCGGCCTCGCTGGTGCGCTATGCCATCCGCAACGAAATCATCGAGGCCTGAAGGGACCGAGGCCGTTCGCCGTCGCCCTCACTTCCGGACCTGGCAGATTTTGTTGCGGAAGTAGGCGAACGACTGGCGAAGCGGGCCCGACGCCGTCACGCCCTGGGTGCCGTGCGCTTCCAAGGGAGCGGCGGCTTCGACGCATTGGCACTGGCGCACGCGATGCCCACCGCCCGAGATCCGAAAGCGCCATTGCGAGGCTGCAGGCCATGAGCCCACGTCTGGGCGGCCCCGTTCGAAATAGTCAGCAGACGATGGCCCAAAGTACGCCTTTCTCGGCAAACGGCCAAGCGCCACAAATGTGCGATTTTATACATTTATGGTGCTCTTGGTTCGCGTTCCTGCGTAAACTGGGTTCCGGGCGTAGAGGCGCCTCGCCATGAGCACGTCCGGTTTCGACAAGGCTGCTCCTCAAGGCTCGCTATACCAGCTCGCGGAAATGCTGCGGTCGGCCGTTGACGCGATCATCTCGATCGATGGGGCAGGCACGATCGAGAGCGTCAACCCGGCCACCGAGAAGCTGTTCGGCTACCCCGCCGGCGAGCTGGCCGGGCAGAACGTCAAGATGCTGATGCCCGAGCCATACCGCGGCGAGCACGACGGCTATATCCGCCAGTACCGCCAGACGGGGCGCAAGAAGATCATCGGCCTCGGCCGCGAGGTGGTGGGCCGGCGCAAGGACGGCTCCACCTTCCCGATGCACCTGTCGGTCAGCGAGTACGAGATCGACGGCAAACGCCATTTCGCCGGGATCGTCCATGACCTGACGGCGCAACGGCTGGCCGAGGCCGAGAGCATCCGGCAGCAGACGCTGTTCCGCGCCATCATCACCGATGCTCCCCAGGCCATCATCATCGCCGACAGGAGCCGCAACATCTTCCTCGTCAATCCGGCCGTTACCCGCATTTTCGGCTATGCGCCGGACGAGCTGGTCGGCAAGAGCTCGCGCATCGTCTATGCGAGCGAAGAGGATTACGACCAGGTGGCCCGGCTTCGGCTCGACTTCAATGCCCCCGACACGGCGGGCCAGGTCGATCCGATCCAAGTGAGCTTTCGGCGTAAGAGCGGTGAGACATTTCCGGGCGAGATCATCGCCACCATCATCCGCGACGCGCAACGCAACGTCCTGGGCGTCATGGGGCTCGTGCGCGACATCACCCAGCAGCTCAAGCAGGAGCAGGCGCTCAGGCAGTCGCAGCGCATGGATGCCCTTGGTCAGCTGACGGGCGGCATCGCCCATGACTTCAACAATCTGCTGACGATCATCATGGGCAGTCATGAGCTGTTCGAGGTCAGTGCCGACCCGCAGGAGGCGCGCCAGTTCGTGCGCCGCGCCAACGAGGCGGCCGAAATGGGCGCCAGGCTCACCGGGCGCATGCTCAGCTTCTCGCGACAGCGCAGGCTCGAGCCCGCCATCGTCGATCTCAACGATCACGTCCTCAACATGATGGACCTGGTTCGCCGCTCGCTCGGCGAAACCATCGCCCTGAGCACCGCATTGGCCGGCAACCTGGGGACTGTCCGCGCCGATCCGAGCGAGATCGAGAACGCCGTGCTCAACCTCGCCATCAATGCGCGCGATGCCATGCCCAAAGGCGGCAGGCTCATCATCCAGACCGAGAACATCAGCCTTGCCTCCGATGACGCCTGCGCCGAATATGGCCTTGGGCCCGGTGAGTACGTACGGCTGTCGATTTCCGATACGGGCAGCGGCATGCCGCCCGAGGTCGTCGCCCACGCCTTCGAGCCGTTCTTCACCACCAAAGCGCCCGGCCGAGGCACAGGGCTCGGGCTTGCCAGCATCTATGGATTCGTGAAGCAGTCCGGCGGCAATGCCACGATCCACAGCGAGTCCGGCCGCGGCACCACCGTGAACCTCTATCTGCCCAGAACTGCTCCGGTCGAAGCGCTTCGCCGCGCTGACGTGGCCGGCAAGGCACCCGCCGCGACCGGCGAAACCGTTCTTGTCGTCGAGGACAATCCGGAGCTGCGGGCGCTCTCGCTTCGTCGCATCAAGCTCCTGGGCTATCGGGTGCTGGAAGCCGACAGTGGCCCATCGGCGCTGGCAGTTCTCCAGGGCAAGGCTGAGATCGATCTCATCTTCAGCGATGTCGTCATGCCGGGCGGCATGACGGGCTACGAGCTTGCTCGACAAGCCACACAACGTGACCCCGCAATCAAGGTCCTGCTTACGTCCGGTTACGATGCAGAGGCCGGATCGGCGCAAGATTCAACGGACAGCCAGCTTAAGGTGTTGCGCAAACCCTACAAACAAGCCGACCTCGCCCGCGCCCTGCGCGAGGTCCTTGCGGCCTGATCGGGCTAATGCTGGCGCCACCGAGCGTATGACGGCGCCCTTTGATTCTGCTCAATGCCACGGTCCCGCGCCTCGGCTAGAGAGCCAGTATGCGCGACGAGACTGACGAACTGGCGCGGTTGGACCGACGTATCGCTGACCTCCGGCGTCGCATAGACGAAGCACAAGGGCGCGACAGCTATCCGTGGGGTGGGTCGGATCGACTGAAGATTCTCGATCTTCTCACCAAGACGCTGAAGGACCTGGAAACGCGCAAGGCTGCGCTTGGAGGTCCCAAACTATAGCAGCCGAGAGCGCGGACTAGGACGACAACCGAACCCACGGGCTGGCGCCTGACGACAGGCACGCGGAGGCCATCCCAGAGTTTGGGCGTCCTGATGCATCTGAGCCCAATGCAGTCTACGACCGCTATTGGCCCCAGGCAGAAGTCTTCGGCAGCGCAGCGATTTTGTCCGGTTACAGACTTACTTTCCTCGTCCTGGCCGGGCGGTCGGCATGCGTGCTCCTGACCCTTAGCGGTCCTGCCCAGATCGCTGGCGCCATGTTGTTCAAGCGCTGAATGTCGATTCAGCCTAACGTGTGTGCCAGGGCGGAGACGCCGAAGATGACTTCGCGATCATCAATTCTCGTCGGTGCGAGTGACGCGCACGGCGACCCAACGTGGTATACGAAAGTCGCGCTCGTATTGGCCGTAGTGGGCCCATGTTGGGTCCTCCTGCAGGCGCCCGATTAGGCTTCCTAGACCTTTGCCAGTGGCGGGTCGGCAAGTCCCCCTGGTGGCAGGCGTTCCGGTACATCGAGTCTCGCTACGCCGATCCGTTTATCGGCCATCCCATAGTAAACGTCGAAGCGATCCGGGGAGCCAAGGTCGTCGCGCCGATCGATGGCGGTGGGAAACACGACGTTGGCTACGATCCCCTGGCGTTCCTGTGGCAACTCCGGTGTTAGCACCGGTTCCCGCGACCGATAGCGGATAACGTGTGGACGTTCTTCGGAAAGCACCAGCACCCCTGCCGAGTAGCGCAGCTCGCGTGCCGACCCGGAAAATGCCGAAAGCTCGCTGACGCCGTGGTAAACGGTCAGCCAACCGTGCCGGGTCAGAATGGGCGGCGTACCGCCGCCGATTTTTAGCCGTTCCCATGGTTCCACCGGGGTGGCCAGTCGGTGATGCGAGCCAAAATGACAGAGGTGAAACGGCTCACAGTCCGCCATGGCCGTTGAGCCATAGGAAATCCAGATGCTTTCGCGATGGAGATCCACCAAGCGGGACGCGGGGCAGCACGCCGTTTCCTCCGGACGAGTTCCGGGAAAAAGCGGCCGCTGGAGGATGGCCAATGCCGGCTGTCCTGATGGATCTGGAATAGCGACAGGAAAGACGCTGGCATCCTTGTTATCCACGCCTTCGAACTTAATCCCCTCGTATGGCCGGAACGTAGCCAACCCCAAGCGCTGCCAGCGAAACAGGTCGTCGGATACCGCCAGGGCGATCCGTGGGCCGTCTGGCGAATGCGCGGTGTAAGTCATTACGTAGCGTTGGAGAGGTTCGACGAACGTAATACGCGGATCCTCGCAACCTCCGCTACCATCCTGCCGCCGCTCGTAATCCGCTTCCGGCTCCAGTGCAATGCCGAGTCGCTCGACGCCGTCCGGATCACCGGCCTCATTAAACTGGACTCGCGCCATACCGATGCGGGAGTAGTTGCCCCGCGCGACGAGCCGCGGGAAGAGGTAAAGCTGACCATCAGGGCCACGCGCGGTGGCTGGGTTCAGGACGCCTTCGGCCTCCAGCGGATTACCCGGCTCCGGTTCCATCACCAGCCCAAGGCGCTGCAATTGGAAGTCACTCATCCATTTTCCTCACAAGGTCGCGCCTGGTCGCTATCGAAACAAGCGATGATTGCTTCGATAGTCCGTTTCGTCTCATAGGGATCTCTGACCTGGATAGGAACAACTCCTTTACCGGATAGCTCATAGGTATTTTCCGAGTCTCGCTTGCTGTTGACGCGTGCGCTTCTGTGGCAGCGACCTCCAAACTCCTGCCCAGTTGGTCTCTTTGCGAGGCGTTAGCCTACCTCGGTGAGGCAGCGTCCCGTGGTTGGTTCTTCAGGGCAGCCGTTGACATGGGTCAAAGCGCTCATGGCGATATGGCCTTCCCGTCTCTTCCAAGGCCCGAGATCGTTGTGCAGAAGGGGGTGGCCAGGTGATCTTCCCCCATAGCAATTGAGAAGCACCATGCTGGAGCGAACTACGACACGAGCGGGCCACGACACACTTGCGTCGGCGTACTGGCTGAGCGCAATGAAAGCCCAGGCCGCGCTGTTGAGCAAGCGCACAGGCCTCCTTGCCATCGCGCTGTTATTGATCGCCATTGCCGCGGGCTACGTGTTCCTTTCATACCGGCCCATCACCGTGACAGTGGCAGAAGTGTCCGTGAACGTGCCAGTCCGCGTCTTCGGCCTCGGTACCGTCGAAGCCCGCGTTCTCTCCAAGGTTGGTTTTGAGGTTGGCGCAGCCGTCACGGAACTCAATGCGGATCACGGCGATACTGTCAGTCAAGGCACCGTCCTGGCGCGTCTGCACACCACGCAGCAGGAGGCAAAAGTGGCCAGGTCAAAGGCCGCCGTTCTCAGTGCCGAGGCCGCGATCAAGAAGGCAGAAGTCAACGTCACCAAGACGCGTGCCATCCTTGCTCAAAGGCTCACGGCGAACCGGCGCAAGCAGCAACTGGTCGAAAGTCGTGTCACCTCGCCGCAGCTGGCCGAGGAGGCGCAGCGCGATGAGGACGTGGCCAAGGCCGACGTCCTGGTCGCTGAAAGCGACATCGAGGTTGCCAAGGCGCAGCTGTCCGACGCCCGATCGCAGTACGATTACGAGAAGGCTATTCTCGATCAGCACACACTGATGGCACCTTTCGATGCCCTGGTGGTCGAACGCCACAAAGAGCTTGGGACGGTCATCAAAGCGGGCGATCCGATCTTCACGCTGATCGCCTCCGGCTCGGTGTGGGCGTTGGCCTACGTGGATGAGTCACGCGCTGGCGCGATCAAGGAGGGCCAGCCGGCCGAAGTGCGGTTGCGATCCCTCCCTCAACAGGTGTTTTCGGCCAAGGTCGTGCGCATAGGCATCGAGAGCGACCGCGTCACCGAGGAGCGGCGTGTCTATGTCAAATGTGACGTGTGCCCCGTTCGCTTCCATTTGGGCGAGCAGGCCGAGGTACTGATCCAAGTCGCCGTACTCGAAAAGGCAACGCTTGTGCCCGAAGTTGCTGTCACTGGCTTTGACGGCAGCAAGGGGACGGTCTGGACCGTCGAGGACGGGCGCTTAGCGCGTCGGGCCGTTTCATTCGGACATCGCACGCAGGATTCGCGGCTGCAGATCGTTGCCGGCCTCCCCGATGGCGCGCAGGTCGTCACTGAGATCAGCGCCGCATTGCAGGAAGGCCGATCCGCGCGGACCGTGGCGGAGGCCAAGCGATGAACTTGGCCTATCGCGACGTGCGGCACAATCTGTTCCGATTCCTGCTGACGTGCTTCGGGCTCAGTCTGCTCCTCAGCGTCGTGCTGGCGATGATCGGCATCTATCGCGGCATCGTTGTCGACGCCCTGACGGTGGCACGCAATCACCGTGTCGACCTTTGGGTTGTCGAAGCCGGCTCGCGCGGGCCCTTCGCCGAAGCCTCGCGCATTCCTGGCGACAGCCGCGAAGGGATTGCCACGGCTTGCCGGTGTGACGGAGGCAGGCTCGGTCACCTACCAATCGGTCGAGGCAGAGCACCTGGGCAGGAAAATCAGGCTTTACGTCATCGGCTTCGAGCCGACACGCCCAGGTGGGCCCGAGCGCATAAGCAGTGGCAGGGCGATCGGGCAAAGCCATTTCGAAATGATCGCCGATCGCGGGACGGGGCTTTCTCTTGGAGATCGCATCAAGCTCGGCCGAACCACCTTCAGCGTCGTCGGCCTCACAGAGAACCAAGTCGCCTCAAGCGGCGACCCGGTCGTCTTCATTACTTTGCTCGATGCCCAGAAGCTTCAGTTCGACCTTGCGCCGCCTGCAGCCCGCGTGCAGACCGCGCGGGGAACCTCAGGCGCGAGCAAGGACACCGTCAATGCGGTGGTGGCACGGATCGCCCCGGAGGCCAATGCGGTGACCGTTGCGGAGGGGGCGCGACGTTGGAAGCACCTCTCCGCCATGACTCAGGCCGAGCAGGAAAACATCCTGACCCAGTCTCTGGTGGATCGCGCACGCCGGCAGATCGGCATGTTCACCAGCATTCTGCTGCTGGTATCCGCCGTGATCATCGCGCTCATCATCTACACCATGACCATGGAGAAGCTGCGCCAGATCGCCATGTTGAAGCTGATCGGTGCGCCGGACCGAACCATCGTCGCCATGATCGTGCAGCAGGCGCTGGCGCTGGGCTTGACCGGCTTCATGTTCGGAACGCTGCTCATTGCCAACATCAAAGGGTTCTTTCCGCGGCGGGTCGTGCTGGAACCTGACAATGTGCTGGCGCTTGGAGGGGTTGTCTTCCTCGTCTGCATTCTGGCCAGCGGACTTGGCGTTCGAGCGGCGCTCAAGGCGGATCCAGCAACCGCGCTGGGGGGCTGAGCATGGACTTGGCCCCGCGTCCAGAGCCACTCGTCAGCCTGCGAGGCATCTCCAAGCATTTTGGGGCGGGTGAAACGCGCATCGACGCGCTGCGACAAGTTTCTATCGACGTCGCGCCGGGTGAGGTCGTGGCCCTACTCGGCCCCTCAGGTTCGGGCAAAACGACGCTCCTGAACGTGATAGCCTGCATCTTGGATCCCTCGGAAGGCACCATGAGCCTCGAGGGCGAGGTCGTCTTCGATCAGAGATGGCTGCGCACCGACCTGCGACGCCTGCGGCTGGACAAGATCGGCTTCATTTTTCAGTCTCACAACCTGCTTCCCTTTCTCAATGCAATCGACAACGTCGCCATCGTGCTGCAATTGGCGGGCTACGACCACTCCGCTGCGCGCAACCGTGCCGTTGAACTTCTTGAATATCTCGAGGTGGGCAACCGCAAGAACGCCTTCCCGGCAAAGCTCTCGGGTGGCGAAGCCCAGCGCGTCGCCATAGCTCGCGCGCTAGCCAATCGACCGCGCATCATCCTCGCTGACGAACCCACGGCGGCCCTGGATTCCAAGCGCGCGCAGATCGTCATGGACCTGTTGCGCAAGCTTGCCGTCGACCAGAGTGCCGCCGTCATCGCGGTCACCCACGACGAGAAGATCTTCGATCGTTTCGATCGCATGTTCATGCTGCGGGATGGCCGGCTCGAGGATGAGCGGCGCATGCCGACGGCCGCATAGGCATCCGCCCGAGCTTGATTGAGGTCAATGTGACCGTATCAGTATCAGGGACGGGCAAGGTCCCGCGACAGTGATAGTACATCGAGGATGGCATGGGACACGCGAAGGCAGCAGCGGTCCTGTCGACCCCTACCGAAGCGGGGCCTGCGATCGAACAGCCCGTTACGGTCTTTGAAGGCGGCAATGCGTTCCTACGTTCAGCGCATTGCGACTGGTCAAGTGCTTGCTGCCGATGATGCTTTGAGCCTCTGCGGGTCTAGATAAGGACCAGACCCTACCACCCACGATTTTCCAACAATCGAGAGGAAAGACGATGCGGTCGCTGCCTGTAACACGTCTCTTGCCCAGCAAGATCGTCGCGTTGATGTCCTTGGCGGCAGTCGCAATCGCGGCGATGCTGTCGGCCGCAGCAGCGGAGAGCCTCACTCTGAGGATACGCGTCGACGGATTCAGAAGTGAAGCTGGCCAGGTCTTCATTTGCCTTTGGGAGAACGGAACCAACTTTCCTAAGTGCGAGCTGGGCAATGGCGCCAAGCGAGTCGCTGTGAAGATCGTGGGCGGCCTCGCGGAAACGTCGTTCGACGGATTGATAGAAGGAAAGACCTATGCCGTCTCTGCGCATCACGATGAGAACGGCAACGGCAAGGTTGAGAAAAACGTCGTCGGAATTGCCCTGGAGGGCATTGCCATATCGGGCAACCCTGTATTCTCACCACTGGCAATTGGATTCTCAAAAAACTCTTTTGTGATGAAATCGAACCTCGACCCCGTCGTCATTCATATCAAACATATGTTCTGACCGGCGGCACAAAAGTCACGTTTGCGAAATGCAGTTGAGGCCGCACCTTTCGAAGCGAACTAAGAGAGCATGGCCATGAAAGCGAATATCGGAACATGCGACCGCAGTTTGCTGATCATCGATGGGGAGTTTAATCACCATGAGCGCCACGTTACGGTGGTCGAAAGCGACAAAGGAACATCACGGCGGGAGATCACATGCTTGGCGCGGACGAGCCAGTCGAGCTGGGCGGCCGGAAGCCAAGCTGTCGGGTACCGACGGCAGGTCCAGATTCCAAGCGCGCTTCAATCGCAAACGGACCCGAACCTCGCGCTCGACCAGCAGGCCGGGCGCTGGAGCAGGTGGTCGCAGATCCGGGCTTCCGCCGCGACCTGGCTGCGACTTAACCTCATCTAATGTTCGCACAGCTGACGTTCTTTCGGTTGGGAACGTCAACAGAATGCAGGCGATCATACAGGCGGTCGACACCGTCGCTGCGTTGCCATCTCTCTTCCAGCGCCTATCGAGGCGTCCAGGCGGTGCGGTCGCAGAAGCGGCGTGTTAGAAAATGACTATGAGCATCGTCACCCTGACCATGAATCCCGCCATCGACATCTCCGCGGATGTTGCGCGGGTGCTGCCGACGCACAAGCTCCGCTGCACGTCGGTGCGCCGTGATTCGGGGGGCGGCGGCATCAACGTGGCCCGCGTCATCGCCAGGCTCGGCGGCAAGGTGAGCGCCGTCTACCCGGTCGGCGGTCCGATCGGCGACCTATTGCGCCGGCTCGTGGACGCGGAAGACCTCGCCAGCGAGACAATTCCACTGTCGCAGGACACACGCGAGAGCTTCACCGTTGAAGAAAGTAAGACAGGAAAACAGTATCGGTTCGTGCTGCCCGGCCCCGAGCTCAGCCACGACGAATGTCGCAAATGCCTCGCAGCGGTCGCACAGATGCAGCCAGCGCCAAGCTTTTTCGTCGCGAGCGGCAGCCTGCCGGCTGGTGTTCCCGATGATTTTTTTGCCAGAGCCGGCCACGCGGCAAAAGCGCTGGGCGCCAAGGTGGTCGTCGATACGTCCGGCCCCGCCTTGGCGGCCGCCCTTGCAGAGGGTGTATTTCTCGTCAAGCCGAACCTACGCGAGCTACAGGAGCTGGCCGGATCGGCGCTTGAGGGGCGGGAGCAGCAGCTCTCAGCCGCCCGTGATCTGATCGAGCGGGGGGCCGCGGAGGTCGTTGCACTCACGCTAGGCCAGCATGGAGGCCTGCTTGTGACGCGGCACCAGGCCCATTATGCGCCTGCGTTACCAGTGGTGCCGGTCAGCGCAGTTGGCGCTGGCGACAGCTTTCTCGGCGCCATGATCTGGAGCCTTGCGGCAGGTCAGGGCATCGAGAATGCCTTCCGGTACGGCATGGCCGCCGGATCAGCGGCGCTGCTCTCGGCGGGGACCGGGCTGTGCAAGGCAGATGACGTGTTGCGTCTCCACCCGCAGGTCCACCTGCAACCACTTTGAGAGACGTTCTGAACACCAGGTGGCTTTGTAGGCGACATTTTCGAGCCATCCGCATGGTCGGAGTTTACGGCAACCTCGATGCTCTGTTCTGGACTGACGTAGCTTCCTACGTAGGAGCGGCCATGAGATAGCGCGCTGGGACGGCATCGCTGCGGCCTCGATCGATGAGGCGGCGCCAGCCGGGGGTAGTTGTCGAGGAATTTCGTCGCGACACCCTCAGCATCCACATTGCTGGCGGTGCATCAGTCAGGAACTGATGCTGTGGACGGGTGCGCCGGGAGACCGGCAGAAGGTAGACGGTGGAAGTCCGTCACGGTGAAGGCGTAGCCCTATGAGCCTTCAGGCGCCGGCAAAATCACGCGTACGGTCGTACCCTGGCTGCCGCTGTCCCGCTCGACCTGGCCGCCGAGCTGCTGGGCGAAACCCTCGACCAGCCGGCCGCCGAGCCCGGAGTCGGCGCGTCTAATATCGATCCCCTCGCCATCGTCGGCGACTGTCAGGCGAAGCTCCCCCGGCACCCGCTTTAGCGTCGTTAGCCTCCGGTGAGCGCCGCAGAGGCTACGGCTTTCTCTTGGGCTTTCGTGCGAGAAGCGCGCGCTCTTCGATGATGATTTGCCTGAGGCATTCGACGCCGTATTCGGTGAATGCGGGGCATTGATCCTCGCCGATACCGATCACCCAGAGATGACCTTCCTCCGGGTCCATATTGATCGAGATCTTCCTCAGCCACTCCTCATCTTCTCCCAACATTTCGGGGAACGCGGGCGATGGTGAAGACGCATGAGATTCCGGCCATGGTCAGGCCGCCCGGCTGATGGCCGCGCCGACGGGACGCCAGTTCCATGGCAGAAGGTCGTCGAGCCGATGGGCTGGATGACCGGCGATGCGTCCGAGGACGTCGGCAAGCCACGCCTGCGGATCGATATCGTTCATCTTCGCCGTGACGATCAGGCTGTACATGGCGGCGGCACGTCGCCCGCCGCGATCGGAGCCCGCGAACAACCACGACTTGCGCCCGAGAGCGATCCCGCGCAGGGCGCGCTCGGCCGCATTGTTCGATAGACAGATGCGCCCGTCGTCGAGGAAGCGCGAGAAGGCGGCCCAACGCTTGAGCATGTAATCCATGGCCTTGGCGACATCGCTGCCGCGCGGAAGCTTGGACCTCTCCTCCCGCATCCAGGCTTCGAGATCGGCGACGAGCGCTGCACTCAGATCCTGGCGCACCGCGCGACGCTCCTCGGCGCTCCGGCCATTGATCGCCCGCTCGATCTCGAACAGGGCATCGATGCGACGGACGGCCTCCAGCGCCAAGGGCGAGATCGGTGCCGGCGCCTTGCCTTCGGCCTTGCGACGGGCACTGGCTTCGATATCGGCGAGCGCGAAGAACGGCCGGCGCGCATGTGCCCAGCAGGCCGCTTCCAGGATTGGCCCTGGCTGGCGCTCGGCAGCATAGAGCTGACCGTAACCGCCGTAAGCGTCGGCCTGGAGCAGGCCCGACCAGTCGGCGAGATGCCCTCGAGGATGCTCGCCGCCTCGGTCGCGCGAGTAGTAGAACATCGCCGCCGGCGGCGCTCTTCCGCCGAAGGGGCGATCGTCGCGAACATAGGTCCAACAGCGCCCGATATCGGTCTTGCCCTTGGCGAGCACGGGTACGGTCGTGTCATCGCCATGCAAACGCTCGGCGGCCAGAACATGGCGCTCGATGCGCCTGAGTAGCGGCTCCAGCACGGCGCAGCCGGCCCCGACCTGATCGGCGAGTGTCGACAGGCTGAGCGGCACGCCTTCCCGCGCATAGCGTTCGGCCTGCCGGTTCAGCGGTTGGTGCTGCCCGAACTTCTCGAACAGCAGCATGGCGAGGAGATGCGGTCCGGCCCAGCCGCGCGGCGTGACGTGGAACGGCGCTGGCGGCTCGCTGATCTTCTCGCAATCCCGGCACGTCATCTTCTCGCGCACATGCTGGATCACCTTCCACTGGCGCGGGATCACCTCCAGCGTCTCGGTGACGGTCTCGCCGAGCTTCCTCAGCCGTGTGCCGCCGCAGCACGCGCATGCCGTCGGTCCGGGCACGACGATGCGCTCTCGCGGGAGGTGTGCGGGGAACGGCTGTCGGGCAGGGCGCAGCCTTGTGAAGGCGGCGACCGTTGTCGCCTTCGCTGCGGCCCGCTCGGCGGCGATCTCGTCCTCGGTGGCGGCCGCTTCCAGCTCCGCGAGCTCCAGCTCCATCTGGTCGAGGATGCGCGCCGTGCGCTCCGAGCGCGGCCCGTAGATCTGGCGTCTGAGCTTGGCGATCTCGAGCTTCTGCTGCGCGATCATCGCCGCATCGTCGGCCGCCTTGGCGCGGGCCACCGCCAGCTCTGCCTTCAGTGTCTCGAGTGTCTCGGGCTGCGAATCCATGCGACGAGGGAATCACAGACCCTCCTCTGCCGCCCCCAAAAAATGCGCGGCGGAACGGTCTATCCCGCGCGTTCCGGCCGGAATGTGTGAACCGGGTTACGCCAGTCGATCCCGTCGAGCATGTAGGTGAGCTGCGCGGCCGAAATCGCGACGCTGCCGCCATTCGCTGACGGCCAAACAAAACGTCCGCGCTCCAGCCTCTTGGCATAGAGCGACAGGCCGAGCCCGTCGTGCCACAGGATCTTGATCAGGTCCCCCCTGGCGCCGCGAAAGACGAACAGATCGCCGGCGAAGGGATCGCGGCCGAGCGTCTCCTGCACCTGCAGGGCAAGGCCGTTCATGCCACGCCGCATGTCGGTGCGCCCGACCGCCAGCCACACGCGCATACCCGAGGGAACCGGGATCATCGCCGCCTCAGAACGTCGAGAACGCGCCGCAGCGTCTGCCCATCGAAACCGTTGCCGACACGGACACGGTAGGTACCGGAAACGTCGATCTCGATCGTCTCTGAAGCAGTCGGTGCCGGCGTCGAGGCTGCTTTGTCCTCCGGCTCCGGTGTGATCGTCACCGGCACTAGCCCAGGCGTCGACGAGGTAGATGGGGGCGGCTCGCCTGCCTCGCGATACCGGCGGCGCCAGCTGAACACCTGGTTCGCGTTGACGTCGTACTGCCGCGCGACGACCGACACCGATGCGCCGGGAAAGAACGTCGCCGCCACGATCTCGCGCTTCAGCGCTTCAGGCCACTTCTTCCGAGGCCGCCTCTCGCCACTTGTGTCCATCTTCGCCATCGTGGACACATCCCAGCATGCCCCAACCCGTCAAAAACAGCAGGCAAACTCGGGGATAACCGTTTCCGCAACAAGGCGGTGCTCGCCGGAGGGAGACTTAGCGTCACCATGACGGTGCCCTTTGTCTCGTTCGGAAAAGCATACTTGAGGGCATTGGTCACGAGCTCGTTCACAATGAGCCCCACCGGAATTGCCTTGTCAGTGGGCAGTAACTCGCTCTCGATGTCGGTCTTGAGCACGATTGACGTGCCGCCTTGTACCGATGCGACCAGATCGCGGCACAACTCATCCAGATAGGTCGCCGCATCGACCGCCTCGACGGTGTCGGATTTGCTCAGCTTGGAATAGAGCTGCCCGAGTGCGTCGATGCGATGCGAGACCCTTTCAAGCGCGGCCTTGCCCTTCGCCACTCTTCTGGCTGCGCGCCTCGATCATGACCATTGCCGCAATAGACTGCAGGCTGTTCTTGACCCGGTGGGTCAGCTCTTGCATCAGCATGCCGATACGCTGGTGGGCGGCCGCGTGCTCGCGCTCCAACGTCACGCGCTCGGTGACATCTTCGATTGCCCAGGAGGATCTGTTGTATCTTGTTGCCAGGCCGATAGACCTTGCGCGCGTTGAGTACCATCACGCGCCGGCCGATTGACGGGAAGAACTGGTCGACTTCGAAGGCCTCGATGGTTGTTCGGCCAGAAACGATGGTCTCGAGAGCGGTGCGGAGCCTGGGAATGTCCCACTGCCCGTTGCCGAGTTCATAGAGCTTCCTGCCGACCGTATCCTTTGGCGTGACTGCGAATATCTGGCAGAAGGAGCGGTTCGCGAAGCGGACCGTCAGGTCAGGCTCGAGCACGAGAAGGCCTTCGCGGATTGTCTCCACGACATCCAGTGGAATGACCTTGCGCACGGCAGTTTCCCTTGCGCACCCTCGGATGACGGGGCAAGCCACGTCAGCCTGCCTCCCGCGGCGCTCATCATAAGCTAGCTTGGGGTGCGGTGTCGGTAATGTACATTACCGTCGCGGCGCGCGACAGGTCTTGTTAAGCGTATGTCTTGGGAAGGTGAAAAGCGAGGCGCTGGCGGACCAGCTGATAGCATTCACACGATGCCTGCGTGAGGCCCTGCCGATCGAGGATCGTGACTTGCCGTCGGCCGCGCTCGATCAAACCGTCACGTTCCAACTCGCGGGCAGCAATCGTGACGGTTGGCCTCTGGACACCCAGCATCTCCGCAAGCAGGCCCTGAGTGATCAACAATGTGTCATCGTCGCTGCGGTCGCGCATCATGAGCAGCCAACGCGCGAGCCGCTGCTTGAGGCCGTGCGCACCGTTGCATGCTCCTGACACTAGCACCTGCTCGAGAAAGGCGTGGACGTAAGTGAACATCAGACTTCGGAAGGACGGCATCGAGTTCATGGCCCGTGTGAACGCCGGGCGCGACATCTTTGCTGCGCTCCCAGGGAGCTGGACCAGAAGCCGGAAGGAGGACTGTTTGGCGCCGAACACGGCTTTCACACCCGTGCAACCCTCCCTGCCGATCGTTGCCATCTCGATGACGCTGCCGTCCGCATAAACTGCCACCACGGAGACGACACCGCTATCGGGGAAATATACATGGTCGAGCGAACTGTCGGCGTCCATCAGCACCTGCCCGCGTT
>CAVRVK010000022.1:0-51434 GCA_963724565.1 uncultured Alphaproteobacteria bacterium | reverse complement strand
GTCAGAGAACAGAGTAACTTTCACCGTGCTGGCGGCGCGCCCAGCCCGGCGAAAGGTGACCCGATTGGGACGTTCAGTGAGCTTGCGGCAGCGGCTCGTCCATGCTGGCCGATGAAGTCGCAAAACGACGCCTTCCGCTGCCACCTTCATCTCAGCTGCCGGGCTGCGCTCACCCAGCCGCCTGCGGTCGGCGGTTTGAAGCACTGCCAAGAGCCCTGCATGGCACTGGTCTGAGCGCCCATAACCGAGGCTTTCACGGAAGCCCCTTGGCGGCCTCGCGCGGTGGCAGCCGTCGGCATTTGTCTCATTCGGGTTGAGGATGGCCCGAGCGGCGTTGGAGTGCTAAGCTCTGCCTTCACCGACAGGCCAACAGCGCACCAATCTTGCCTGGGTTGGGTGACAAGGGAGGTTTCCAAATGAAACAGTCGGTAGACCGTAGAACGTTCCTCAATGGCCTTGGGATCACGGCGGGTGCAGCTGTCGCGGCATCGGCACTGTCCGGTACCTACTTCGCCGGACCGCGGACCGCGCATGCGGCCCCCAAGGTCAAAGGCAACGTTCCCGACACGCCCTTCAAGACCGGCCACATCACCTTCCTGACCGGCCCCGCCAATCTCCTGGGCGAGCCCGGCCGCAAGGGTCATATCCTGGCGGCCGAGGAGATCAACGCCGAAGGCGGCCTCCTGGGCAAGCGCAAGATCGAGACCATCTTTGCCGACGAGGCTGCCGGCACCGACGCCAACGTCAAAGAGCTTCGCCGCATGAAGCTCTCCGAGAAGATCGACCTCTTCACCGGCATCATCTCCAGCGGCAACACGCCGGCGCTCGGCCCGGTCGCCGAGGAGCTCGGCGTGCTGACCATGTTCAACGACGGCTGCACCGACTTCCTGTTCGACAAGGCGGTGCCCAAGCCCAAGTACGTGTTCCGGGTGACCAACATCCAGTCGGCGGACGGCGTCACGTCGGCGGTCGGCGCGGCGAAGGCCTGGCCGCAGGCCAAGCGCGTCGCCTCGATCCAGCCGGACTACAGCTACGGCCGCAACGTGCACGAGCATTTCATGCTGGCCTACCAGAAGCTGGTTCCGGGCGCGACGTCCGTCTCCGAGGCGTGGCCGAAGCTCGGCACCACCGACTTCACCGCGCACATCACCAAGCTGATCTCCGACAAGCCGGACGTCCTGATCTGCGGCGTGTGGGGCGGCGACTACGTGGCGTTCTACAAGCAGGCCCTGCGCTACGGCCTGTTCGACAAGATGAAGGTCGCCACCACGCTGGCCTTCGGCGGACAGCCGCACGCCATCGGCAAGGACCACCCCGAGGGCGTGCTGGCCGGGTGCCACGCCAACTACTTCTTCACGTTCCCGGCCAAGGGGCGCTGGCCGATCAACGACTCGTTCGTCGAGCGCTACTTCAAGCGCTGGAACGAGTATCCGAGCTTCGAGTCGGACGGCGCCTATACCTCGCTCTATCTGCTCAAGGCCGCCATCGAGAAGGCCAATCTGCTGGCCGGCGGCTGGCCGGAGGACGACGCCATCATCGCCATGCTCGAAGGCATGGGGATCGATGCGCCGTCGGGCTACATCTACATCCGGCCCGACAACCACCAGGGCTACAAGGACGCCGTGATCGGGATGACCAAGAACGATCCCAAGTACGACTTCCCGGTCTGGGATCCGAAGTCGATCATCACCATCCCCATCCGCGACATCACGGCGCCGCCGAATTGGCCGAAGCCCGGCACGTCGCACAACGAGTTGACGGCGGCGGCCAACTGGCTGAAGACGACCTGGCTGGCCTGAACGCAACCCTGATCGAGGGGAGCGGCCGTGTTCTTGCGGACACGGCCGCTTCCTTTGAGGCCGACGGAAGGCCGAATGCATGTACCGGGGCCGGATCGGCCGGCACGTGGACGGCGCCGGTCGATGTGCTTCCTGCGATCCGTCTCGTCGCGGGCATGTCAAGCGCGCCGCCGGCCTGGTCTTGGCCGTGCTCTTGCTCGTCGTCGGTGGCCAAGGCGGCGCCGGTCATTCGGTGGGCCACTATCCCATCCTACTATCCCGACGAGATCCGCATCGACGTGGTCGATCCCGCCGCCGCCGCCAATGGCCTCACCGACGAGACGCTGCACGCCTACGTCGGCGCGCACCCCGAAGCTTCGCCGGGCCGGTGCCCGAGCACGTGAAGTCGGTGAAGTCGCTGGGATCGTTTCTGGTCCTTTCCTTCAATGCCGCTTCCGCGCGCTTTGCCTCCGCCGACGACCGCTGCGCCGCCGCCCGCGGCATCCTGGCGGCTGCTCAGCGAGGAGAAGGCGGACGGCTTCGTCTTCCATCCCTATCCCGTGACGCCCTATCACGCCGACTACCTGCACCACCTGGACCGGATCGAGGCGGCAACGCGGCGCCGTTGGCGAGGATCGGCGGCGCCCGCGCCTGCGAAGGTCGGCGCCAAGGGCCCGCTCGCCGAGGCGATCGTGCGCGCTCGGCCGGGACCGCCGGCGGTCGCGCCGAGGTCATCGTCTCGAGGTGGTGCCGGTCGACGATCTGGTCTGCCGGCGCCGGCGTGCAGCTCGACGGCTGGTCGGGGCCGCCGTGGGTCAAGGAGGGCTGGTTCCATGCGCACCGGCTGCTGGCAGCCGGCCTGGATGCCGCCGCAGCGCGAGGCAGTCGGATGAGGCCTATCGAGCGCCTGATCCGCGGCGCAGGCGCGCGGCTTGGCGGAGCACGTCGGATCTGGAGCGGCGCCTGGTGGCCGCGCTCACCAATCGTTGCGGGCGCCTGGTGGTCGGCTATGCGCCGCAGGGAGGAATACTTCAACGAGGCGTATCCGCGAGGGCGTCGAGAACATCGCCTACGACTGCGATGAGCGGCCTCAACTCCGCCGATCTTCATTCGCACCGTGAAGCTCAAGGACTATCCCTGGAACGGCAAGCTGCACCTTGGCGTGCGCGATCCGCTCGAGGCTCGGCCTGGAACCCGGTCGCCGGCTTCACCGACGCCACGGGCCGGCTGATCTGGTCGGCCGTCGGCGATCCCGCCATGATCCCGTTTCCGTTCAACGCGAGCTGGATGCCCAACCGCGTGCAATCGGAAGTCACCAAGGTGGTCGGCCAATCCGGCGGCATCAAGGTGCCGGCCGATGCGCTGCGCCCGCAGCCGGGAAGCGGTGCGCTGCAGCGCGTCGGCGACAGGACGTTCGCCTCGGCCAAGGTGATCTACGAGGTGGTCGCCTCGCCCTTCGAGGACGGCACCGAGATGGCCGTGGCCGACCTCCTCTATCCCTACGCATTCGCCTATCGCTGGGGTGCGAAGCCGGACCGCGGCGGCGACGCCCACGAGCCGCGCCTCGAGGCGGTGCTGGCCGCCATGCAGGAGCGGCTGGTCGGGCTCAAGCTCGTGCGCGTCGACAAGACGAACGCACGCCATCGCCGAGGGCTTGGAGCATCGTCGTGCAAGACGCCGGTGCTGGAGGTCTATCTCAGGGACGCCCCGGGGGACGAGCGGCAGGTGGCGGCGCTGGCTCCGCCGTGGAGCACGGTGCCCTGGCATCTGCTGGCGCTGATGGAGGAGGCGGTGGTGCGGGGCTACGCCGCCTTCTCGCAGGAGGAGGCCGCGCGGCGCGGGGTGCCCTGGCTGGATCTCGTTCGCGATCCAGGCGCTCGAGGCAAAGCTGCAGGACCTGATCGCGCGCTTCGAGCGGGAAGGCTATCGCCCCGAGCCGCTGCAAGGACCTCGTGACCGCCGACGAGGCGCAGGCGCGCTGGCGCTCGCTCAGGGCGTTCGCCGAGAAGAACGGCCATCTCCTGGTCGCCAACGGCCCCTATCGGCTGAAGGCGTGGACGCCCCAGTCGGTCGTGCTGGAGGCCGTGCGCGAGATCACCTATCCGCTGGGCTTCGGCACCTTCGACCGCTTCGTCAATCCGCCGAGAGCCGTGATCGAGGCGGTGACGCAGGAGGCGGGCGAGATCACCGTCCGCGCCAATGCCGAGATGATCTTGAAGGCGGGCCGGGGATATCAGGCTCGTGAAGGAGCCGCTGCTGCGGACGACGATGCGCGGGGTCTATCGCGCTGCTCGTCGTCTCGCGCTATCTTCTGATCGACGCCCGACGGCAAGGTTCTCAAGGTCGACAAGATGCAATGGAGGGAGGACGGGCAATTCGCCATCGAGCTTCCCGAGCAGCCTGCCGCCGGGTCAGTACACGGTCATCCTCGGCATCTTCCTGGACGGCAATGCCCTGCAACCGTCGGCCAGGATGCTGCACGTCCGTGTCGGCGCGGCGGGCTCTCCGGGCTAGCGGAGGAACATGGTGTCGATGACCACGGTGCGCGTAGGCTTGGCACGCCATGCCGAAGGCGGAGAGAGAATGGATACCCTGGTAATTCAAATCCTGAATTCCATTTTCTACGCGGCCGTTCTCTTCCTCATCGCCGCGGGCCTGAGCCTCATCTACGGCGTCATGCGCATCGTCAACCTGGCGCACGGCACGTTCTATGCGCTCGGCGCCTATGTCTCGGCCTGGGCGGTCGGCAGCGTGTTCGGCGCAACGCGCCGGCGGCAATCTGGGTGCTGGCCGGACAGCTGCTGCTGCTGCCGATCGGCGCGTTCGCGATCGCGGCCGTGGGCGCGGTGATCGAGCCGACGCTGCTGCGGCCGCTCTATCGCCGGCCGGAGGAATACGTTCTGCTCATCACCTTCGGGCTGCTGATGATCCTCGAGGACGTCATGAAGCTGCTGTTCGGCGGCACGCCGCTCAGCGCCGGCTCGATCATGGACAGCATGGGCAGCATTCGCATCGGCGGGCTGCTCTACCCGTCCTACAATCTGATCGTCATCGGCGTCGGCCTGATGGCCGCCATCGGCCTGTGGTGGTTCATCTATCGCACGCGCTTCGGCGTCATCCTGCGCGCCACCTCGCAGGACCGGCGCATGGCCTCCGCGCTCGGCATCAACGTCGGGCGCGTCTATGTGCAGGCCTTCGCCATCGGCTGCTTCATGGCGGGGCTCGGCGGCGCGGTGGTCGTGCCGGCGCAGGCCGCCGTGCTCGGCATGGGCGTCGACGCGCTCATTCTGGCCTTCGTCGTCATCGTCATCGGCGGCCTCGGCAGCCTGGAAGGCGCGCTGGTGGGCGCCCTGATCGTCAGCTTCGTGCGCACGGCGGGCATTCAGTTCTTCGCCGAGATCGAGCTCGCCGTGCTCTACCTGATCGCGGCCGCGGTCCTGCTCATACGCCCGACCGGCCTGTTCGGGAGGGCTTGAGCCATGCCGGCTGCACGCACGGGCCCCTCGCTCAGTCTGGTGCTTGCGTGTTGCCGTGCCGGTCGTCGTGGTGCTCGCGCTGCTGCCGAGGTTCGTCGATCTCTACCAGACCGAGCTGCTCATCTACGGGCTGACCTTTGCCATCGCCGCGCTCGGCTTCAATCTGCTGCTCGGCTACACGGGCCTCCTGTCGTTCGGCCATTCCGCCTATTTCGGCATCGGCGCCTACACGGTGGCGTTCATCGTGCGCGACCTGCACGTCCACTCCATGGAGCTGTGCATCCTGGGCGGCCTCCTGAGCACGCTCGTGATCTCGGCGCTGTTCGGCTACGTGTGCGTGCGCCACACGCGCATCTTCTTCGGCATCCTGACGCTCGCCCTGTCGCCAGGTGCTGTGGAGCCTCGCCTTCAAGTTCTTCTGGGTGACCGGCGGCACCGACGGCATCCGCGTGCCGCGCAGCAGCATCACGCTGCTCGGCGGCCTCATCGACTTCAGAGGGTCCGGGCGCATACTCAGAAGTTCGTCTACTCCTACTACTACTACGTGCTGGTCCTGTTCGTGATCGCGGTGGCGATCATGTGGGTGATCGTGCATTCGCCGTTCGGCAAGGCGCTGCAGGCGATCCGCGACAACGAGACCCGCGCCAGCTTCGTCGGCATCCGCGTGCGGCGCTATCGCTGGATCGCCTTCGTCATATCCGGCTCTTTCACGGGCCTCGCGGGCGCGCTGTGGGTGCCGCTCAACGGGCTCACCACGCCTGAGATCCTCTACTGGCCGTTCTCGGGCGAGATCGTGTTCATGACCGTGCTCGGCGGCTTTCGCACCTTCACCGGCCCGATCGTCGGCGCGATAGCATTCAACTATCTCAAGGTCTACGCCGTCGCGAGCTCGCAATACTGGCAGCTGGTGCTGGGCTGCGTGCTCGTCGTGCTGGTGATGGTGCTGCCGACCGGCATCGTCGGCACCATCGGCGCGCTTGGCCGGCAAGCTGAGGAGGCGCTGACATGGCTCTCCTCCAGACCATCGACCTCAAGCGCTACTTCGGCGAGACGCGCGCCGTCGACAACGTCAACCTGAGCATCGAGGAGCGCGAGTTCGTCTCGCTGGTTGGTCCCAACGGCGCCGGCAAGACCTCGCTCATCAATGTCATCAGCGCGCTGCTGCCAGCCGAGTCGGGCAAGATCATCTTCCGCGGAGAGGACATCACGCGGCATGTCCACGACCGAGCGCGTGAAGGCCGGCATCGCCCGCAGCTTCCAGCTGGTCAACGTGTTCGACGATCTCACCACCTTCGACAACGTGGCGCTGGCGATCTTCTCCCGCCAGGGCAAGACCGCGCATTTGGGCTCGCTCGCCCACCTCGACCAGGAGGTCAATCGCGAGGCCGACGGCATCCTCGGCCAGTTCGGCCTGGCCGCCAAGCGCGACGACAACGCGCGCGATCTCGCGCAAGGCGAGCGCAAGCTGCTGGACGTGGCGCTCGCCTACGCGCTGAAGCCCAAGCTGTTGTTCCTGGACGAGCCGACCAGCGGTGTCAGCACCCGCGACAAGGGCCAGATCATGGACACCATCGCCTCCGTGGTGCGCGGCGAGGGCATCACCGCCGTGATCGTCGAGCACGACATGGACGTGGTGTTCAAGTATTCCGACCGCATCGTCGTCATGGCCCAGGGCGCCATTCTGGCCCAGGGCACGCCCGACGAGATCAGGAAGAACGAGCAGGTCGCCATGGTCCTGCTCGGCTCCTCCGGTCCCGACGCGTTCACACGAAAGGACTGACCACGTGCTCGAGGTCAAGGCGATCGACACCTACCGCGGACCGGCGCACATCCTGCACGGCGTGTCGCTCAACGTCGGCGCCAACGAGGTCGTCTGCCTGGTCGGCCGCAACGGCGCCGGCAAGACGACGACCATCGACAGCATCATGGGCTTGCTGCCGGTGCGGGCCGGCGAGATCACCTTCGGCGGCGAGAACCTCAACCGCCTGCCGCCGCATGAGCGCGCCAAGCGCGGCATCGGCTACTCGCCCGAGGACTGCGGGGTGTTCCCGGACCTGTCGGTGGGCGAGAACCTCATGATCAGCCGCTGGCTGGGCGATGAGGTGGCGAAGCGGCGCGGCGGGCCGCGCGCCGATCCGGAGGAGCAGGCGTTCGCCGTGTTCCCGGAGGTCAAGAACCTGCTCACCCGCCGGGGCCTGCACCTGAGCGGCGGCCAGCGCAAGATGGTGGCCGTTGCCCGCGCCATGATGCTGTCGCCGACGCTGCTGCTGCTGGACGAGGCGTTCGAGGGACTGGCGCCGGTCATCGTCAGCCGCTTCACCGAGGCGGTCATGAAGATCAAGGCGCTGGGCGTCTCCATCCTGATGGCGGAATCGCATCTGGCCGCGGCGACCCGCATCGGCGACCGGCTCTATGCCATCGACCGTGGCGAGATCATCTTCCAGGGCGCCCCGAAGGATGCGCTGGCCGACGAGAAGGTGATGAAGGCGCTGCGCGGGCTGAGGTGCCCGCGACGTGTCGGGGTCCGGAGCTGGTGATGAAGGCACGCCGGGCGATCATTCTTGCTGCTGCCGCTCTGCTTGTCGCGCCGATGGCGAGGAGCGGCCACGAGCAGCCGGTCTATCCGTCCTACTATCCCCACGAGATCGAGATCGCCGCGATGGCGCCGCAGCGGGCGGCCGATGCTCATGCGCGCCGGCAAGCTGCATGCCTATGTCGGCGGCGCCCCGCGCTTCGCCGCGCGCCTGCACCCGACACGATCGGCTCCGTGGAGTCGCTGGGCGCCTTCGTGATCGTCCGGCTCAACCCGGACTCGCCGCTTGCCAAGGACGAAGCCTCCGCCTGTGCCGCCGCGGGCGCCATCGTGCGCGAGATGGCGACGAGAGCGGCGGCGACGGCTTGATCGTCCATCCCTATCCGGTGACGCCCTTCCACGGCGACTACCTGCACCATGCCGATCTGGCGGAGGCCGCCAGCGCGCGATTTTCCGGCAGGCGCCGACGCCTCGACCGCCGCCGCACGCACGGCCTCAAGGTGCGAGCCGAGGGCGCACTGGCGCAAGAGCCTCGTCCGGCCCGAGTGGCGGGCCGACGGCGCCGGACTGGGATGCCGCGATCGATGAGGTCGAGCGCCTGCGATCTCGTCGCTCCAGCCACCGTCGCTCGTGAACGGATGGCTCGGGCCGCGCTGGGTGCGGTCGGGCTGGTTTCATGCCTATCGCCTGCTGGCCGAGTGCGATCGCCGAGCCCGAGCTGCAAGGCAGCGCGTGGACGCCGACCTCGCGCGCTTGCAGGCGGGCGACGATCGACGGCGCGGTCGAGCGCATCAACCTGGAGCGGGAGCTGGTGCGGCTCGCTCACGGCGGGGTGCCGCGCCATCGTCGTCGGCTACACCGTGAAGCGCGAATACTTCAACGCCGAGTTCTCGGCCGGCATCGAGAACATCGCCTTCGACGCGCTCGAGGGCTTCACCTCGCCCATGTTCCTGCGCACCGTGAAGCTCAAGGACTTCCCCTGGAACGGCTGGCTGCAGCTCGGCGTCGGCCAACCGCCGGCGGCGGCGTGGAACCCCATCGGCGGCTTCACCGACGACTTCGGGCGGCTGATGTGGTTCGCCGTCGGCGACGCGGCCGCGATACCGTCGCCCTACGAGGCGGCCTGGATGCTCAACCGCATCTCCGAGGTCGAGCAGACGCCGCGCCGATGATCGAGGGAGCCGATCGCCATGCCTCGCATGTCGTCGAGGGCTGACGGTGCTGCTGCTCCTATGCTGCTCCTACGGCGCAGTCCGGTCAGCGCCTATCGTTCGACGCGCAAGGCGCGGAGGTCACCTTCGACCTCAAGATCGAGAAGGGAAAGGTGGCGCAGAACATGCGCCTGATCCGCGTCAAGCAGGGCGACGCCGTCAAGCTGCGCTGGACCACCGACCGGCCGATCATGCTGCACCTGCACGGCTACGACATCGAGAAGAAGGTGGAGCCGGGTGCGGTCGCGGAAATGGCCTTCGAGGCCCGCGCGACGGGAAGGTTCCCGGTCGAGGAGCATAAGCCGAACGCCAAGGGCGGCCACTCGCATGGTGAGGCTCCGCTTGTCCGCATCGAGGTCCGTCCGCGCTAGAGCCGGCGCACCGAGGGCCGCTGCCGTACTGGCAGCGGCGTCGGCAGCGCTGGGCTGGCGTCACGCCCGCGAGCGCGCACGGCTTCGGCCAGCGCTACGAGCTGCCGCTGCCGCTGTCGCTCTATCTGTTCGGCGCGGCGGTGGTGGTTGCGCTCTCGTTCGTCGTGTTCGGCCTGTTCGTGCGCCGCGCGCAGCGCGCCGCGCGCCTACGCGCAAATCGATCTGCTCGCCAACCGGGTCGGGCGGATGGCCGGCCATCCGGCTGTCGTCTGGGCGCTCCGGCTCGCCGTGCTGGGCCTGTTCGTCGTCACGATCCTCGCCGGGCTGCTCGGCGACCCCAACCCCTACCGCAACATCGCGCCCACCCTGGTGTGGATCATCTGGTGGGTCGGCCTTGCCTACGTGCCGGCTTTCGTCGGCGACGTCTGGCGCCTGGTCAATCCCTGGCGCACCGTGTTCGATGCGGCCGACTGGCTGTACCGCCGCCTCGGCGGAGGCAGCGGGCTCGGCTGGCGGCGGCCCTACCCGCAGGCGCTGGGGGTCTGGCCGGCCTGCGCTCTCCTGCTGGCCTTCTGCTGGACCGAGCTCGTCTATCCCAACGCGGCCGTGCCGGCGCACATCGCCTGGCTGGCGATCGCCTATTCCGTGCTGACCTGGGCCGGCATGCTCGTGTTCGGCCGCGATGTCTGGCTGCAGCACGGCGAGATGTTCTCGCTGGTGTTCGGCACCTTCGCCCGCTTCGCGCCGACCGAGGCCAGGGACGGACGGCTGCTGCTGCGGCCGCCCGGCGCGGGGCTGCTCGACGACCGCCCGGTGTCGACGTCGATGATGGCCTTCGTGCTGCTGCTGCTGGCGACCGTGCTCTACGACGGGCTGATCGGCACCGGCGAATGGGCGGAGCTCGAAGGCGCGCTGCGATCCCGCCTGCCGGGATCGGGCGAAACCAGTGGCATGGTGATCAAGACCGTCGGCCTCGCCGCCTTCTGGGGGCTGTTCCTCGGCGCCTATCTCGGCATCTGCGCGGTCATGAGCTGGGTGGCGTCCGGCCGCCCCGCGCCGCTCGAGATCGCGCGCAGCTTCGCCCTGACGCTGGTCCCGATCGCCATCGGCTATCACGTGGCGCACTACCTGGTGTTCCTGCTGGTGCAGGGGCAATACATCATCCCGCTCATCTCCGACCCGTTCGGCTGCGGCTGGAACCTGTTCGGCACGGCCGGCTATCGCGTCGACATCGCCGTCGCCGGCGCGCGCCTTGCCTGGTACGCGGCCGTCGCGGCCATCGTCACCGGCCACGTGACGGCCGTCTATCTTGCCCACGTGCGGGCGCTCGGCGTGTTCGAGCCGCACCGCGTGGCGCTGGCCACGCAGGTGCCGCTGACCGCGCTGATGGTGCTCTACACCTTCATCGGCCTGTCCATCACCGCCGAGCCGATCGTGGAGAGCCGGGCAGCCACAGAGCCTTCCGCCGTGGCGAGCGAGGCGATCGCGGTTCCGCCCGACGCCGTGCACTTCCGCCAGCAGGACAGCCGTCTTGCGTCGTCGGGGCCGGACATGAGCGCCAGGGTGAAGCTCACCTACAAGATGCTCGGCTCGGCCTTTCACGACGCCACGAAGACGAGCGTGGCCGATCTGCTCTACGCCTACGTGTTCGCCTACCGGTGGAGCGCTCGAGGAGCAGGCGGGGACGCTCACTACGATCCGTTCATCGATGCCGCCACCGCGCCCCTGCGCCGGCACCTCGTTGCGGTGCGCGCGGTCGGCGTCGACACCGGCTCCAAGTCCTTCCGCGTCGGCGACGTCAATTTCGTGCGCGAGGTCTTCACCATCGAGGTCTATCTCGATATCGCCGCCGACGATGCCGAATGGAACGCGGTGGTGGCGCCGCCCTGGAGCACGCTGCCCTGGCATGTGCTGGCGCTGATGGAGGAGGCGGTGACGCGCGGCTGGGCCGCATTCTCGCAGGTCGAGGCGACGCGGCGCGGTGTCCCGTGGCTCGATCTCGTCCGCTCAGGCGAGATGAACGCCAAGCTGGCATCGCTGCTGCCGCAGCTCGAGCGTGAGGCATTCCGGCCGCAAGCCCTGCGTGGCCCACGTCACCGAGGAGGAGGCGCGCCGGCGGTGGGGGGCGCTGGCGGCGTTCTACAAGGCCAACGGCCATTTCCTGGTGACCAACGGGCCCTACAAGCTCAAGAGCTGGACGCCGCAGAGCGTGACGCTGGAGGCATTTCGCGACCTCACCTATCCGCTGGGCGTGGGCTCCTACGACGCCTACGCCATTCCGCGCCGCGGGTTTATCACGAAAGCGGAATGGAGCGGCGAGCGCCTGACCCTCTCCGGCGACATCGAGGTGATCGAGAAGTTCCAGCGCAGCTATCGCGTGGTGCGCACCCCCCTGAAGTCCGTTCCCGCCACGGTTCTGAAACGCGCCGCGCCGGAATGCCGCTACGTGGTGACCGACGCGGACGGGCGCGTCGCTCTCGCCGGAGCCGCGCAGCTCGGCGCCGATGCCAGTTTCCAGGTCGACCTGAAGGGCCGCCTGCCGCCGGGGCGCTACACCCTATCGGCGCTCATAGCCGTCAACGGCAACGTGATGAATGCCGAAGTGCATCGAAGCCCATTCGTTACTTTGCCGCAACGCTGAGCCACCGGGCGCCAATAGGCGCTGGCAGGTCGCCCTCTACTGCCGCCTGCGCTGTCGACGCCGGGACCAGGGGACTGGCGCCACGCCAAGAAGAATGCCTCGCCCCAGAATGTGCTGAGCCGAAACGAGGGTAGGTCGCATGTCGCTTTTTGGCAGAGCGCAGAAAACATCGGCAATGCAACAACTTCGGCAGCTTTCCACGGGTAAGCCTGCCGTGAGCTCGGCGCAGCCGAACCGGTCGTGTGTGACCCGATCCTGCCGTCCGGACTGCCATTGATCTGCGTCAGTGCCCTCGCACGCCTTGTCGGCTCGATTGTTCGCGAACAACAGAGCCTCTGAAATGGTCACGCGCAAAAGGCGGCAGAAGTTGAGGCATGGCGTAAGCGACGATGTGTCGTGCCTGTCAGGCCAACGACTTGCGCGATGCCACGGCGCGGCCCGAAACGCTCGATGCCTCGACGAAGTAGCGCGGGTGCACATTTTACGCATGCGGCGCCCCCCGTCGTGAGTATGAAGAACGCTCCCATCCGCGGCTTGCAGTTTCTTGACATCAGCGGCTGGCTGAAGGGATGGTGGCCTGCGCTGCTGCTTGCCGCAACGGCCGGTCTCGTTCTCCTCTTGATGCCGCTCGTGCTGCCAGCTTACCCACTGTTCATCCTCTCGCATATGCTCGTGTTCGCCATTGCCTGCCTGGCCGTGAACCTTCTCTACGGAACGGCGGGATCGCTCTCCTTCGGCCACGCGACCTATTTCGGCGTGTCAGCCTACACCGGTGCCTTCCTCTACCGCTTCACGCCCGTCAATTCGTTCGAGGCTTATCTGACATCGGGCATTCTCTCCGCGACCCTCTTCGCCTTGGTCATCGGCCTCCTGTGCGCCCGTTCCACCAGGATCTTCTTTACGATGCTGACGCTCTCCTTCTCCATGGTGGTGTACTCGCTCGTCATCGACGGGGCGGTGTTTCAGCTGATGGGTGGTGTGGGATGGGCTCTCTACCTTCTGGGCGAAGGCTCGATGTACATTCCGCGGCTCACCATCCTTGGAGCCGAGATCCCCGCGGCTGAGTTCATCGCCGTCTTCTATCGCATCATCGCGCTGGCATTCCTCCTCTCGGCTCTCGTGCTGTGGAGGATCGGCGCGTCTCCGTTCGGGCAAGCCCTAAGGGCAATCCGCGACAATGAAATGCGTGCTGCCTGCATCGGCATTCCGGTCTGCCAGTATCGCTGGCTCGCATTCATCATTTCCGGCGCTTTCGCGGGGCTTGCCGGCGGCCTTTACGGACAGCTCGCGCGCCAGATCACGCCCGACCAGCTGCACTGGCTCTTCTCCGCGAAGCTGATCTTGGCTGTGGTCTTAGGGGGCTCGCGGCATTTCCTCGGACCCGTGCTCGGCGCCTTCGCCTTCGTCCTCCTCGATGAGTTGGCGACGCCGTGGAGCGTTGGGCGGTCCATGATGTTCGGCGCCTTGCTGATCATTGTCGTTTTTGCATTCCCGCGCGGCATGACCGGTGCTTTCCTGGCGCTCTCGCAGGTCGCCAAGAGACAGCCAAAATAATCCAACTGATGAAGTCGGTACGAACGGCTTCATAAGGCTCATGGGCCGAGCTCGTGTTGGGCCATGTCTCCTCTTGGCAGATTTTGTTGCAGAAGTCGGTTGCCGTGAGCTGCGAACCGTGATTCACCGCGGGCGAGGCGAGGTGGCAGCGGGGGCTGGCGATGATGGGGCGGCTCAACCGGGACCAAGGGCGGCTGTTCTATTCGTTCTGCCTGGATGAGGTCGTTCCACCCGATCACCTGGTGCGCGAGATCGCGGCTGTTCTGGACCTCTCCTGGGCGCACGCAGAGCTGGCTCCTTACTATCCTTCAATCGGCCGGCCCTCGATTGATCCGGTGCTCATGATCCGGATGCTTGTCCTCGGCTACGTGTTCGCCATCCGCTCGGAGCGGCTGCTGTGCCGCGAGGTGCTGGTGAACCTGGCGTACCGTTGGTTTTGCGGCCTGAGCATCGAGGACAAGGTGCCGGACCACTCGGCGTTCTCCCGTGCCCGCAACGAACGCTTCCGCGACAGCGATATCTTCCGGCGCGTGTTCGAGCGGGTGGTGGAGGCGTGCATCGCGGCAGGCCTGGTAGGCGGCAAAGGCTTCGCGGTGGATGCCAGCCTGATCGTGGCGGACGCCAACAAGCAGCGATCGATCCCCGGCACGGACTGGGACAAGAAGCGCGATCCTGCAACGGCGAGCCGGGCAGTGAAGGAGTACTTGGCAACGCTCGACGACGCGGCCTTCGGTGCGGCGAGCGAGGTGACACCGAAGTTCGTCTCGCCGTCCGA
This sequence comes from uncultured Alphaproteobacteria bacterium, assembly GCA_963724565.1. Classification (GTDB taxonomy): domain Bacteria; phylum Pseudomonadota; class Alphaproteobacteria; order Rhizobiales; family Hyphomicrobiaceae; genus AWTP1-13. The sequence continues at coordinate 37,095 of CAVRVK010000022.1, read as the reverse complement.
TCCGGCGGCGCAGTGGACGGGTGCGATGCGCGGGCCGGCGTTCTTCGCTTACGCCGATAACTACCTGATCGACGTGAAGTTCGGCATCATCATGGATGTGGAAGCCACCCGCGCCATCCGCCAGGCCGAGGTGGGCGCCGCCAGGACCATGATTGAGCGCACCGAGGAGCGCTTCGGGCTCAAGCCGGAGCGGGTTGCGGCGGATACGGCTTACGGCTCGGCGGCGAACCTCAACTGGCTGGTCAACGAGAAGGGGATCGCCCCGCACATCCCGGTGATCGACAAGTCCAAACGAGAGGACGGCACCTTCTCGCGGGACGACTTCACTTTCGACAAGGGGCGCGACGTCTACATCTGCCCAGCGGGCGAGCTTCTGAGGACAACGGGCACGGTCAGCACCGACCATGCGATGCGCTACATCGCACCCGTGCCAGTGTGCCGAGCTTGCCCGCTCAAGCCAAAGTGTTGTCCGAACATGCCCGCACGCAGGGTCGTGCGCGATGTCAACGAGGACGCCCGCGACGTGGCTCGAGCGCTCGCCAAAACCGAGGCCTTCGAGCAATCGTGCCGCGACCGCAAGCGCGTCGAGATGCTGTTCGCCCACCTCAAACGCATCCTGCGACTCGGCCGCCTCCGGCTGCGCGGCCCGCGCGGGGCACAAGACGAGTTCACGCTGGCGGCTATCGCCCAGAACCTGCGCCGGCTCGCCAAGGTTCGTTGCCAGACCGCCGCCAAATGCCACAGCGTGCGTGGCGTAAGCGTCGCGTGCGTCAGTGCCAATGCGTCCAAGCCGCAGCTCCCTAGCGAGCGTACGGCAACCTGGGGACATTGCCACCCCTCTGCCGGCCGACCCTGCCCGTCCGTTCGCCGACTTTTGCAACAAAATCTGCACGAAACCGAAGTAGCTGACCATCCTCGATTTCTTCCGGATTCAGGACAACATCGGACGTGTCCACATCTACGCCATCGACTATAACGGCGGTCTGTACATCATCAATTCAGCGGCTGATCGGCGAGCCGCCTGGGCGCCGCGCCGCAGGGGAGTAACGCTCAATGAAAATCACCGCCATCCGCACCCACTACGTCCGCATCCCGTTCGACATGGGTGCGCCAAAGCAGGAGTTCGCAGGCCTGCGCTTCCCCACCATGGATCATTTGCTCGTCGAGGTGGAGACCGACGCCGGCATCACCGGCTGGGGTGAGGGCTTCGGCCACTCCATCATCCCCGCCACCAAGACCGCGCTTGAGGCCTACGTGGCCCCGTGGTTCCTGGGTAAAGACCCGACCGACATCAACGCCCTGCATCGTGAGGCGGCGCAGTCCTTCCATATCTTCGGACGCAACGGGCCGGTGGTGTATGCGCACTCCGCCGTCGACATCGCGCTTTGGGACATCGCCGCTAAGCGCGCCGGTCTGCCGCTGTGCGATCTCCTCGGCGGTGCCCGCCGTCGCCAGGTGCGCGCCTACGCAAGCCTCATGCGCTACGGCACGCCGAGCACTGTCGGACGCATGTGCGCCGAGATGGTGGGGCGCGGCTTTAAGCACATCAAGTTGCACGAAATCGGCGTCGACCAGGTCAAGGCAGCGCGCGGAGGCGCAGGTCCCGACGTCGCCCTCATGAACGACGTCAACTGCCCCTGGAGCGTGTCCCAGGCAACAAAAATGGAGCGCGCATTCAGGCCGCACAACCTAACCTGGCTGGAGGAGCCGGTGTGGCCGCCGGAGGACCACGCAGGGCTTGCACGCGTGCGCGCGGCGGGTGCCACACGCATCGCCGCCGGCGAGAACGCGGCCGGCCTGCACGACTTCGTCGACCTGTTTCAGAAGGGCGCAATCGACATTGCCCAGCCGAGTGTGACTAAAATCGGTGGCATCACCGAAATGAAAAAGATCATCGCGGCAGCGGAGGCGCACTCCGTGGAGCTCATCCCACACTGCGCGTATTTCGGCCCCGGCAATCTCGCCTCGATCCACATCACGGCGTCGCTGTCGACCGACACGCTACTCGAAAACATCTATGCCAATCTGGAAGCGAGCCCTTACGGCGAGACCATGCTGGCCAAGGACGGCCTCGTCTCCGTACCGACCGGGCCCGGCCTAGGCGTCGAGCCCGATATGACCGTGGTTGCCAGATACCGCCAGGGTCCGGCGGTGACGATCTCCGCTCATTGACCACCACGCCGCGGCGTTTCGGTGAGTTCGACGCCCCGTCGCGCTCACTTCCGGAACTGATGCTGTGGACGGCTGCTCGCAGCACCTCCAGCACCTGCGGCGTGCAGGGCTGGTTGCTGCGCGGCGGCAGGCCAACTTCGTGCTCTACCGCCTGGCGGACGAAGCCGTTCTGACCCTACTCGCGGCGATGCACAAAGTGGCCGAGCGCAATGTCGGCGAGGTCGAGCGTATCCTGAGCAACTATTTCCGCGCGCGCGATGACCTGGAGCCCATGTCACGCACCGAGCTGGCCAAGCGCATGAAACAGGGTCTCGTCACTGTTCTCGACGTGCGCCCTGAGGACGAGTTCGCCCTTGGCCACCTGCCCGGCGCGCGCAACGTCCCGCTCTGCCAGCTCAAGCGCCAACTCTCGAAACTCGACCGCAAGGCCGAGATCGTTGCCTGCCGCGGCCCTTACTGCGTGTTGTCGTTCGAGGCTGTGGCGCGGCTGATGCAGATGGGCTGTTTCTGCCCGCTGTTTCACTCAACGACATCCGAGGCCGCGAAGACCATGTACCGCGAGCGCCTCGCCTTACACCTGGGTCACGTCGATCGACATCTTTCTTCACAAGATTACATGCTGGGGAAGCAGTTCTCGCTGGCGGACCCTTACTTGCTCGTCGTCTTGAACAGGGCGCGTCTGTTGGACGACCAGCGGCGCGGGCGGCAATGGAAGCCGAGGGCCTGATCTAAGGCCGTTGAGCAGCTCTGCCCACTCCGCCGGAACCGATATTGCGCGCGCTGGCTGCCGCAGCTCGGCCAGGGCCAGCCGCAGAACAATCTTGCAGCGCAGCGCGCCTACGTTTTCACGCAATCCCGGCCGCACGTCCGCGGCGATCCCCTCCCCGGATTTGCAGACGCCGCCGATCAGAGTGAAACGGTAACGCGTAGGAAGGTCGCAGGAATGGAGGTGACACCCTTGCTCGTACTTTTGTTGTGGCTGTTGAACAGAGCTTCCAGCTCCTTCTGCAGATCACCGGCTCGACCGTTCTTCTCTGCGGCTTCGAATGCATTCATGGTCGGCCCGTAGAAGTTCTTGAATGCATCAACGAACTCTGACGGTGTGCCGGCAAAGTTGAAGGTGTACGTGTCTCGGACGAATGATATCTTCTCTTTCGGAACCCCCGCGCCGGCAAATCGCTCTATCACGTTATTCTCGACCCCCCACGTCATAGGGCTGATGAAGCCTTCCGGCGGCGGCGGTGAGTATGAGGAGCTGATTTTCAGGATTTGCGCCACCAATGTCGGATCATTTGGAATCCAGTTTCCCATGACGATCCGACCTCCGGGCCGGGTCACGCGCACCATCTCCTTGGCCACATCAAACGGCTTTGGCGCGAACATCGCTCCGAAGATGCTCACGACGAGGTCAAACGAATGATCTTTCAGCGCGTGCAGATTGGACGCATCGCCTTCCTGGAACTTGCAGTTCGTGAGGCCCTGCTCCTTGGCGCGCTTGTTCCCAGCCTCGACAAGGTTGCTTGCGATATCGACGCCCAAGACGTCCGCTCCGAGCCTCGCCTCCGGCAATGCGGTCGTTCCATCGCCGCATCCGAGATCCAAGACCTTGAGCCCTTTTGTGATGCCCAGTCCCTTGACGAGCGCTTCTCCGCTCTCTCGCATGGTCTGCGCTATGCGCGTAAAGTCGCCCTTTTCCCAAAGTGCTTTGTTCGGGTTCATTGAGGCACTCCTCCTTCGTTCAACGTCATGGTGTATTGGCCTGGGACAGCTGCCCACTCCCGGCAAAGCCCCAATGCCCTCGTTCGACCTTTCGGTGAGCCTTCTTTCACATTGTGACGATAGTGAAAATCCAACTGACGTACGGTCGGGAGAGGGTGGACCCAGTACTTCGGTACTCTGCGAGCGGTGATCGGCCAATGCTCAATCGAGTCGGCAATGCCGCGGCTGATCTGGTCGTAGGAGGCGCCGCCGGTGCTCCGTACTGTGGCCGGTCTCTCATTGTGTGGTTGGATGCCAGCATTGGCCGACATGTTATTGCTCTCCGATGAAGGTCTCTCGTGGAGTGCGCAGCACTTGGCCACCGTGGAGTGGCCTACTGCTTCTTGTTGCGCGGGTCATCCTTCGGGTTGATGTAGGTGAGGCCCCAAGGACCGGTGCTGTTTAGCTGGATCACCGTGTCCTCGTCGGCGTAGGCAAAATGAGCCATACGGGGAGAGAGCGCGAAGAAGCTACCGGCAGGCAAGGCCTGTCCCTTGTTCCGATCCGCCGTCTCTCCCATCCCTAAGCGGAACGTGCCCGAGATGACGGTGACGATCTCAGGCTTGGGGTGCGTATGAGGAGGGATGTGATAGCCTTTCGGCAACTTGAGGCGCAGGGCAAACACGGCGTCCTTGCTCGCATCGCCGTAAAGAAAAGCGGCCTGGGCTCCAGCAGGTATCGAGGCCGCACCCGGTCCCCACTTGATCTCCTGGGCGGCAATGATGCTGTGCCCATCCGTTGACTGAGCGGTCGCCGCCGGCGCGCTGATCAGGGCACAAGCAACTGCGACCCCTAAAAGATGCCATTTCGCCATGGCAGTTCCCCTTTTTGTCTCGGGTCCGTACAATCTGGAAGGCTGGCCACGACTCAAGTGCGTGCTATTTTTACGATACAGGTGAGCCACTTGGCCGGTGAATGACTGTAACGCCGGATTTCTTGTCAGATCCTCCACAGGGGGTCGCTGATGAACGCGCTGTTGGATGTTCTTCGGACGCTCCGACTATCAGGCGGAATCTTCCTTGACTGCGAGTTCAGCGCGCCCTGGTGCGTCACCGCATCGGCGATCGGGCCGGACGAAGTCGGGCTGATGATGATGCCCTTTCCGGCCCATGTGATCGCCTATCACTACGTGACGCACGGCCGCGTGCTTCTGCAAATGGCGAACCAGGAGCCGGTCGCGATTGAAGCCGGAGAGGTCGTTGTTTTTCCCACGAACGACAAACACCGGCTTGGCAGTGATTTGAACGTGAGGGCAGTCAACGCCAAGGAATTGGTCATGCCTCCCGCGAACGGTGGCCTGGCACGGATCGAGTACGGCGGTGGCGGCGAGCGCACGCACATCATGTGCGGGTTCCTCGGGACCGATGCGCCCAACGATCCGGTGATCGACATTCTGCCCAGCTTGCTCAAGCTTGAGGTCGCGAACGGAGGCTCGGTGGATTGGATCGAAACTTCCTTGCGATTTGCGGCCCAGGAGATGGCAGCAGGGCGGCCCGGCTCGCTGCCTCTGCTTGCCCAGCTCGCCGAATGCTTGTTCATGGAAGCCGTTCGCCGCTACATCAACTCGGTACCGCCTCCTGATCGCGGATGGCTTGCCGGGTTCAGCGATCCTGTTATTGGGCGGGCGCTGACTCTGCTGCACGCGCGTCGAGAGCATGCCTGGAGCGTAGATAAGCTGGCGGCTGAGCTCGGGATCTCGCGCTCTGCGCTTGCCGATCGGTTCACGCGCATCATGGGCGAGCCGCCGATGCGATATCTCGGCAAACAGCGACTGCTGTTTGCCGCACAAGAACTGCGCAGTTCACACGAGCCGGTCGCCCAGATTGGCTATAAAGCCGGCTATGATTCCGAGGCAGCCTTCAGCCGGGCGTTCAAGCGTGAATTTGGTGTCCCTCCGGCCGCGTGGCGAGCGCGCTCCGGCAACGGCCCCTCGTGGTGGACAAGATGGAAGGGCACCCTGTCGCGCAACCGAGCCTAGTGATCGTCCGATGGTGGACGGGAAGTCTAGCAATTGCCCTGGCCAGCAGCGATGAGGTCACAGTCATCGCGTGCAGCGAAACGGTCACGGCGCGAGATTTGTAGCAGACGCTGCGCAAGACCGGTTTCACCAAGCGTGCTGGCAACAGCGAGCCAGAGCCGGCAAAGAAATAAGTATGGTCTCCGCAATAGCCCAGTTGAACAGCTTGCGGATGAGCGCGAGTGTTCTGTTGGCGTGGATAGGCGCCCCACGATCGGAAAATCGCGTCCAGCAACCGCACGATGTCAGGCTTTGTGACAAGATCCGCCCGCACAGCGCCAAGCACAGGAAAGATATCGCGCCGCAGCTTGCGGTCGTCTTCGCGCCAGGATCGCTTCTGGGCTCTTGCATAGCGGGCAATGTAGGTCTCACCTAGCGCCTGCAAGGTAAGGACGCCGCGGCCCGCGCCGCGGGTCTCGAAGGGATCCTGACCATCAATCGCGGCACGCCGCAATCGCACCGCCTCAGCACGAGCTGATGCAAGGGTAACAGCAGGGTATGGGCCGATATTGTACCGCTGCCACCGTCCGGTCTTTGCTCGTTTGATGCTTTAGCTCCAGGATCGGCAGCCAGTCATCGTAACACGGAGCACCAGGTTTGGAATGCCGGCAATTCGATACTCTGTCGAGCCGGTGGCCGGCTGCTTCGCGCTTGCTACTTGGCGATCAGTCGAAATGGTGAATTGGCTTCGCTTCGGCATTCGCGAAACTCCCTACCGTGGGCGATAGGTGGGTCATAGAATGCAGGACTGTGTGGGGCAATCTGAGGTAAGGTGGACACCCAAAGCTCTGTGGAAATGTCGGGAAATCAATGCAATAGGATGTCCAGCATTGTGCCAATGCGCTCCAAGAGATATTCGCGCAATTTGGACTTTTGATCAGGTGGTCGTTGGTTCGATCCCAACCGGGCTCACCTTTGATCCAAGGTCTTGGCAGGTCCACGCAGGCGCTCGTGAGAGCGGTTGCGTGAGTTTTGCGTGACCCTTTCTGGATCGATCCCCGCAGCACTCGCCCTTACGACGACCACCCGTCCTTTCAGCTTCAGGCAGGGCCACCGCGGCCCGACAGCTAGTCCGCCAAACAATCTGCGGCACTCGACTGAGCAGCCCCACCTGCCGGCGCTGCCAGGGACTTTTTTGCGCTATGTCGCAGCCGTGACGGCGAACCTAACCTGCGGTTACTGAAATACTGCCTGTCAATTCAATAGGGCTTCGCCCATTGCGCGCTATTGTCGATCATCTTGTTCAACAGGTGAAGGAACGCGCTGCGTTCTCCCTTGGAGAGGCAAGCAACCATTTGAGCCTCGCGAAGGACGAAGCCTTCAAGGATCGTGCTGTAGATGCGCCGACCCGCGTCTGTGATCTGGAGAACGCGTCGGCGAGCGTCATTGGCGTCCACGGTGCGCGACAGCAGTCTCTTACTTTGCAGCTGTTTTACCGCGGCGGAGATGCTTGTCTTCGGTCTGCCGGTGACATCGCTGATCTGCTGCGCACTCAGACCGCTTCTGCGCGTGAGGCAGAACAGAACGATCCACTCCGGCCGCGTCATGCCGAAGTCCTGCTCCATGCTCTTGATCAGCGGACCGACATAGAAGTTGGCCAGGTAGTTGAGCCGGTAGGCGATAGGCAGCGGGTTATCTTCAAGGATGGCGGCAAGCGTGAGGCGCCGCGTGACGTCGGTGTCGGGTTGCCAGATTGTGTCAACGTTGTCGCCACCGGCAACTGCGGGTCTGCTCATGAGTAAGGTCGGTCCTCCTGCTCCAGTCAATTCTTGATAGGTCTCAGAAAGTCGCTGAGCTGCCGGTATAGCTCGGAACGGTTCCTCTCCATGATCAGAAAGTGCGAACCCGGCGTAATGACGCAGTAGGACTTCCGGGGCGATGCTACGGCTGCCAGCAATCGGCGCGCGTCCGTGTCGGTGGAGGTCGTGTCGTCGGAGCCGCGCACGAGCAGGGTCGGCATGGTCAGCTTGTGTGGATCGTAGAGCGGGCGGCCGTTGAACACGCTCATCAGATCAGCGAGCGGGCCGGCGGGGCAGCGAAAGGCCGATCGCTCGAGACTCCTGGAACGCGGATCGAGCCCAGCAATGACCTCGAATAGCAGATCAGCGATGCCGCCCTCCCGATAAAGGTTTGGGTCATGTGTCGGAAGATCGGCATCCCATCTGGAGATCAGTTCTTTCTTTGTGACGAAGCGATAGGCGCCGATGCGCGGGTTGAGGCGAGACGGAGCCTCTGGATCGGCTATGCGATCGAGCCAAAGCGGGTTCACTTCCGCGTAGAGCGGCGCATAGAGAGCGAGGCGGGCAATCCGCTCCGGCGCGCTGGCAGCATAGAGTGCGCTCGTGATCGTACCCCAGGAGAACCCGATCAGATCCACAGTCTCCACGCGCTCACGCGCCAGGATGAAGTCCACCGCCGCGCCAATATCGTGCACCGCCTCGTCCGCGCGCGCGAATGGGGCATGGTCATCAGACTCCGCATCCATGATCCTTCCGCCGAGCGAGTTTCCAAAGCCGCGAACGTCGAGGGCATAGACGGCCCGGGCGCCGCTTGCCAGCCACGCCATCAAAGAGTAGCCGGGGCGGGGCAGGTCGAAGATACCTGCGCCCAGCGTTGCGCCATGGACCAGCAACACGGGCGGCAAGCGCGGGTCGATCGGATCGCCCCGCTTCTCCAGAACACCCAGCGTGAGACCGGTCGCGCCCGAGGCAGGAATGCGGAGAAGCCGCGTCCCGGTCGGCGGACATGCGTCTGCGATCTCCTGCCTCATCACGCAATGCCCAGATAGACCTCGGTCAATGTCGAGTTACGTGTCAGCTCGGCGGGCGTGCCATGGAACACCTTTCGTCCGTGATCGAGGACCGCGACCGTGTCGCAAACCTCGAGCGCCAGCTCCACGTTCTGCTCGACAAGCAGCACCGTGACGCCCATCCCCCTGATCTTGCGAATGGCATCGAACACCTCGCCGACGATCCTGGGAGCCAGACCCATCGACGGCTCGTCGAGAAGCAGAAGCTTGGGTCGGCACATGAGCGCACGGCCGATCGCGAGCATCTGTTGCTCGCCGCCGGAGAGCGTGCCTGCAAGCTGACGACTGCGCTCGCGCAGTCGGGGGAACAGCTGGAAGACCTCCCGGAGCCGGGCCTCCGCGTCGGGCCGGCTCGGCCACAGCGGTATGCCGAGAAGCAGGTTCTCCTGCACGTTGAGCTCGGGGAACGGGCGCCGGCCTTCCGGGCAATGCACGAGGCCCTCACGCACGATGCGGTGGGCGGCGAGCCCTGCAAGGGAGCGGCCGTCGAACAGTATCGTTCCGCCCGTCGGAGGCAGCAGCCCCGACATGGTGCGCAGCAGCGTGGTCTTGCCTGCGCCATTGGGGCCGATCACCGCCACCAGGGCGTTGATCGGGCACATTGATGTCCACGGACTTCCAGCGCCAGCGCCTTGCCGTAGTGGACGGTAAGGGCGCGTATCTCAAGCATGATGCGCTGCCTTGTGGCCGCCCATGTAGGCCTGCAGCACCCGCGGATCGCGCGAGACCTCCGCGGGGGTGCCGTCGGCGATCTTCTCTCCGTAGTTGAGGACGACGACGCGCTGGGCGAGCTTCATCAGCTCGCGCAGCTTGTGCTCGATGATGACCAGCGTGAGGCCGGCTGCATGCAATTCCATGATCACGCGCGTCAGGCGGGCCATCTCGGTAGGCCCGAGGCCGGCATACGGCTCGTCGAGCAGCAGCAGCGCCGGGTTCGTTGCCAGCGCACGCGCGACCTCGAGCAGCTTGAGGTCGCCCTGCGAAAGCGTGCTGGCCGACTCGTTGCGACGCTCCCAAAGCTGAACTCGCTCGAGCACCTGGTCGGCTATTCCCTGCCGGCCGTTGCCGAGCGCGCCGACGATCGTCCCCACCTTGGACGGGCGGGCCAGATCGACTGTCTCGCGCCACGGTAAGACTCTTGAAGGGGCGCGGGATCTGGAACGTGCGCGCAAGCCCGCGGCGCACGATCGCATGCGGGCTGAGCCCGGTGATCGGCCTCGCCATCGAGCATCACGCGCCCCTCGTCCGGCGAGGCGAAACCGGTGATGACATTGAACAGTGTCGTCTTGCCGGCGCCGTTCGGACCTATGACGAGGAGCAGCTCTCCGCGTGCGACCTCGAAGCTCACGTGCGTGAGCGCGGTCAGGCCCCGAAAGCGCTTGGTGATCGCATCGACTTCGAGCAGCGCAGTCATTGCGTCTCTCTTGTCGGACGCAGACTCGATGCCAGGCCGCTGCAGCAATGCGCCAAGCCCCCACAAGCCGTTCGGGAAGATCATGACGCAAGCAATCATCACCGAGCTGTAGATGAGGATGCGAAAGGTCTCGATCTCGCGCAGCGACTCTCCGAGCAGGGTGAGGAAGTAGGCGCCGAGCGCCGGGCCGAGGATGGTGCCCATTCCGCCAACGATGCCCATGATCACGATCGAGAAGGAGGTGAAAAGGCCGAAGATCTCAGGGCCGACGTGTCGCAAATGGTAGGCGTAGAGAACACCGCCCAGCCCGGCGAGGGCCGCGCCCAGGACAAATGCGCCGAGCTTGAAGCGCGTTGTATTCACGCCGGCGGCCATCGCTGCCTGATCGTCGTCGCCGATGGCCCTGAACGTGCGTCCAACGCGCGAGTTGGCGACCCAAAGCAGAACGACAAGGGTGAATGCAAGAAGCGCTAGCGACGCGAAATAGAGGCTTCTTGACGAAAGCGGGGAAGCGACCGTGATTCCGTACTCGCCGCCGGTCACGTCGCGGAACGTGAAAGCGAGCCGCTCGAGAATGAGCGGGAACACAAGAGTCGTTAGCGACAGGTAGGGTCCGCGCAGCTTGAGGCACGGCAGCCCTACCAGGACAGCGAACCCTGCCGCGGCGACGGCGCCGGCCAAGAACACGAGAACGGGAGGGAGGTGCGGGCCCAGGAAGCCCGTCGCATATGCTCCTGCGCCGAAGAAAACCGCGTGGCCGAAATTGAGCTGGCCGATGTAGCCGGAAAGGATGTCCCACGAGGACGCAAAGATGGCGTAGAGCGCAGCCAGCGTCAGCACGGAAAGGTAGTAAGGATTGGTCACCCACAACGGCAGGAGTGCGAGGCCGCCGATCGCCGCGGCGAGCACGATGTAGCGGGAATGAATGGTCACTCGACGATCCCCTTGCCGAACAAGCCGTGGGGGCGAAACACCAGCGTGAGGATCATGATGGCAAAGGTAGCCGCGTCGCGCAGCTGCGGCGAGATGAGGAAAGCCGTGAGCATTTCCGCATAGGCGACGATGAAGGCGGCAGCGATCGTTCCCCAAAGGCTGCCGAGTCCTCCCAGAACGACAACGGTAAAGGCGACGAGAAGCGGCGACCATCCCATCTCGGGGCTGACCGTCAGGAACGGGCGCGACGAGCGCGCCGGCCGCGGCGGCCAGGGCCGTCGATAGGCGCCATCGCCGTGATGTAGGCGCGCTCGACAGGGATACCCATCAACGCTGCCATCTCGGTGTCCTGCGCGACAGCGCGCAACTCGCGCCCAAGTCGCGTACGCGGTCAGAGATGCGTGGAGCGCGAAGACCAGGACAACGGCGACAGCCAGCGTCAGGAGCTGCTGATGTGTGACGCGCGCTCCCAGGATGGAGAGCGCTCCCCGGTAGCACCGTCGGGACGTAGCGCGGCTCCGTGCTGTAGAGGAGGACGGCGACTTCCTGCAGGAAGATCGCGATACCCGCTGTCACGATGAGCACGGGGCCGAGGTTGCCGCGCAAAGGATAGATGAATACAGCGTAGAGAGTGACGCCAACCAGGGAGGTCGCCACCACGGCAAGCAGCCAGGCGGGAACCGCCGGGAGGCCAAGACCCGCAACAAGTGAGTAGATCAGGTATGAGGCGAACATGAACATCGCCCCATAGGCGAGGTTGAGGATGCGCACCACTCCGAAGATCAGCGTGAAGCCAAGGGCCAAGATCGTGTAGATCGCGCCCCAGATCGTCCCGAAAATGAAGATGTCAATGATCACGACATTCCCTCAAGGAGGCATGCAAACATCCGAGCAAGCAGGCTCTGAAATGCAGGGCCCGCTTGCGCGGCGATATTTGGAGTGTCGTGTGCTATTTGATCCAGCCTGGGGGGACAAATTCACCCGTCTTCATCGCTGGTGGCCACACCGTGACGACCTCGCCCTTGTTCCACTGGACGTAGGTGAAGGGAAGAAATTCCGCCCCGGCTTCGGGATCGTGGCGCTTCGAGAACTTGATGCGCCCGGAGACCCCGACGTAGTCGGTCTCCTCGAGCGCCTTGACCAGCTTGTCGGAGTCGAGGCCCCCGGTTTTTCTTGATTGCCTCAGCCAGGATGTAGACGTCCGTCATACGTCGCAAAGTTGGTGTAGGCACCGGGCGTATGGCCGTACTTCTTGGTAAAGGCATCCCAATATGGAATCGTCTTCGGGCTGATCGGTGCGCGCACGCCGTGCTTCCAGGTCATGAATCCCTGGGCGCGCCCTTCGGTCTGTTCCCAGAACCGATCGCTCTGCGCCATCACTGTGTAGCCAGTGACGAGTGCCGGGATCTGGCGATCGGCCCATTGCCGCGCGAACGGCAGGCCGGCGTCGGCTGCAAGGATTGCGAAAACAATCCCCGCCTTGGAACTCTGCACGCGCGAAAGTTCGACCGAAAGATCCTTCGCGTTAGTCGAGACCCGCTCAAGGGCCACGAGCTTGGGCCCGAGGGTGCTCTTGAGCGAGTCGACGATCGGCTCGACCCACACTGCGGTTTCCGCAACAACCGCTACCTTGTCCTGCTTGTGGACCGTCATCATGTCAGCGAGCTGCTTGATCATGTGCTCGGCCATCTGATTGGAGTTCAAGAATGTGCGGAAGTAGTACTTGTACTTGTCGTATTCCTTCAGCACGCGCTCGCTCAAGAGCGGCGATGCCGTGCCGGTCGACAGGAAGATCTTCTTGTTCTCGACGATGATCGGCTGAACGGCGAGTGCGACCTCGCTGCGATGCTCGCCAATGATGGCGTCGACCTTGTCGACGAACAGCAGCCGCTCGACCGCGGTTTTGCCTTTCTCGGGGTTTTGCTCCGTCTCAGCGAACACCAACTCGAGCTTGCGCCCGAGAACGCCGCCCGCCGCATTGATCTCCTCGGCGGCCAGTTTCGCGGCCTCCTCGATGTCCCGCCCGGGCGTCAGCTTGAAGGGACCGATAACGCCGATCTTGATTGGCCCGGACTGCGCCAGCGCGACCGGTGCCGAGAGGTTGCCGAGGGCGAGAAGACTTACTCCAATGGCAAGGCTAAGGAATGCGAATAGCCGTTTCATTTCCAACTCCTCCCAGTGCCGATCGGCTGGAAAACCCAGATCGTTGTTTTATGCCCTATCGCCGGCACAATGCCGGAAATCGGACTTTGTCGTTGCAGGCCGCCCAAGCTGATCCAATCGGCCTTTGGTCATTTAGTGCAGACCTGCACCAGTTAGTGCGCGAAAGCGCTAACTGTCAAGCGTCCCCGGGTCGGCGATCGGCATGCGTCATAGAAAGACGCGAGGCGATGACCAGTTTTGATGGACTACCCCCAGGACTGAGCAGCGGCAGCCCAGAGGCGTTCCGCTCTCTGCTGGCAATCGCGCATGATCGCGGCGCTGTCGACCGTTTTGATCCTCCGGCCTTCCATCACGGCTCGGCCATCTATGAAAACGTCCGTCACGTCGCTGCCGTTGGCGTTGAAGACGATGTTGGTGATGAAATTCTCTTTTCGAATCGGTTGGCACCACGGTGTCATCACGTCGACGAGGATTATGTCGGCCTTCTTGCCGACATCGAGGGAACCGATCTCATTCTCCATGCCGAGCGCACGGGCCCCGCCCATGGTGGCGAGCAGCAAGGCATCGTACCCGGAGACGATACCGACATCTCCAGTCTGGACACGGGGAATCAGAGCCGCGGCGCGCATGAACTTCCACAGATCGTTTGAGCACCAGTCGGAACCCAGCGAGACCGAGACGCCCCTGGCGTAGACTTTCTCCATGGGCGGGAAGTATCCACGCTTTGGCGTGTGGAAGGACGTATGCGACAAATTCATGCCGGTCTCGGCCATGATGTCGATATCGAAGTCCGATAGAAAGACGCAATGAAAGGCGATCGTGTTCCTGGTGAGGATGCCGAGCTCGCGACCGAGTTCCATGGGGCGCTTGCCATATCGCTGCATGACGAATTCGGTTTCGCCGGGCACCTCGGCGATGTGAATGTTGATGCCGACTCCCTGCTTTGCTGCGAGATCCCGGCACTTCTCAATGCCTTCGGCCGAGAGATAGCCGGGACCGGCGGGGGAGATGCGCGTCGTGATGCGCCCGTCGGCCTTGCCGTGCCAGGTCTCGTAGAGACTGACAGCTGCCTCCAGCGAGCGCTCGACCATCGCCGGGTCCCATGGGCGATCCATGTTGCGTGCGTTGAGCTTGAGTAGATCGGTGCCTATGATCCACTCGCTCAGCACGCCACGTGCGCCGAGATCGCGCACAACGGGCCCGGCCAGCGCCTCGCGCATCCAGGTGCTGCTGAACGTGGTCGTGCCGCTCATCACCATCTCGAGCGCATGTGTCATGCACCCGCTGTAAAAGTCATCGGGCTGCAGCGCGCAGACGACAGGAAACCCGCGCTTGTAAAGGCCCGCCGTGTCGCCCTTGCCCGGGACGTCCTCTGTCAGGCCCTTCATGTAAGCGCCGACGAGGTGGATGTGGGTGTTGACAAGGCCGGGCAGGATGGCTTTGCCGCGGGCATCGATGATGCGCGCGGGCGCGAACCTCGCACGGTCGAAGCCGGCGGTCGGTCCGACGTAGACGATACGAGAGTCCATAAAGGCAACAGCGCCGTCCTCGATCACCTCCTCCTTCGTGACCGGAACGAGATAGCCGTGCTCAATGAGTGTACAATCCATGCTGGTTCCTTTGCCGCTGAACGCCGTGACATGGTCCGCCGCCAGACGGCGGATCAGACAAGTCCAATGTATACATCTGTCGTCGTGCGCCTGAACTCACTAGTCGCCTGAGGTCAAACACAACCGAGCCGCACAACTCCAGGCGAGCAAGCAGCGACCCCTCATGGAGAGCGCGGCGAGCCCCAGCTTCGAACCAAATGCGGAGACCAGCCGAGCACAACCGTCCGCTTTCGGCGGCATCGCGGGCTTGATGAAGGCTCAGGAACAGTTGCCCCTAGCGCGCTAGAATATCGTCCGCAAACTCTGCAAACCAGGCATTGGTGCACGCGCATGCGGCCGCTCATGGCATAAGAACACCCGGACGCCGTTGCTTAAAACCTCGCGCACGCGACAAGCATTGCCGGGCCTATAGCGTCATCGACCCTATCGATTGGGCGACGATGCTGTGGCCGTGCTTACGCTTCTGCTACGAGTTTGGCCATGGACATCAGGCAACTGCAGTACCTCGCAACGCCTCGCGGGGTCTTTGGCTGCGATCACGCCTTCCGTCGCTCGGTCAAGGGCGGCCAAGGCCGTCAGCGGCTTCGCGGCTTGGCTGACCCCCTAGCCGGAAGACCGCTGCCACTGTGGACATAGCCGACGTTGCTAGTCTCCGCGAAGGACGCCCACCCTGCCGCCATCGGACGTGTTGGCGAACCAGTGGCGGGCAACGAGGTTGGTAGCGGTCAGGGATCGTTGCTCGTGCCACCTTTAACCGCGATATCTACCGGTCTTCGCGTGGCCGAGCTAAATCGCTGCGATTATCCCGTTCGTCCAAATCCGTGTCCAAGACAGCCAACATCAGCCCAATGCCAACCACGCAAATCAAAATGCCAATCAATTGCTCTATGAAGGTCATGGCTCCCAGTTCCTCTGGCTCGATGTTGTGCGGCGCACAACATCGAGGGACCGCCATAGCAACACCATCGGTTGAAACCCTGATGATGGGCATCAGAGTTAACGGTGTGAAGTGGGCAGCGTCACATCGAACTCGACATGCGCATTGCCGAGCTTGCTCGCTGAATGGTCACCACGAACGTCCCGACTTGTCAGAAGAGCTCGCGCCGCAACGTTGTCAGCTTTCGGGTTGAGCCCGAGGAAGCCTACCGGACTGTCGTGCTCAACCGGTGGCGCGAAATCTGTCCGAGCTGATTCGATCAGGAGGCGGAGCGTGCCGGCGTGCGCTTCAAGTTCGTTGATGTGGAGGCTGTGTCCTGGAGCAACCGGCCGCCGCCGCAAGAAAGCGCGCAGAAGCCGCGGAGGCGGCCAAGAGGAAGGCCGACGAGGAGGCACGGGTTAAGGCGCAAGCCGAGGCGACCCAGAAGGTGGCGGCGGTTACACCTTCGCCATCGCTAAAGGCGAACCCAACGCCAGACCCACCCATCAAGAGTCCGTCAGAGTTGGCATTCGCTATCCAAACAGAACTCAAAAGAGTTGGTTGCGACCCTGGCCCGGTAAGTGGGGGCTGGAGCGGCGAGACGCGGCAGGCGCTCGGCGAATTCATACGCCTGACCAAAGCCGCCATCCCCAGCGAGGAGCCGACTGATGCCGCGCTGGATGCGGTGAAGAAGCAAAAGGAACGGGTCTGCCCATTGCGCTGCGGCACTGGAGAAATGGAGATGGAAGGTGTGCCAACTCGAACGAAGGCAAAGAAGGGGCCACAAGACAGCGACGTTTGCTGGGCGAGCGGCGGCGGCACCGGCGTGGGCTCCGCCCTCGTGCCGTGCAGCGATAATCGATCGACCGGAAAAAAGGCATTCCAAAAAAGCGAACTACTGTGTCGCTGTGGTAGTCGCCGATGGCTGTCGGCGCTTCCAGACAAGAAGTGCGAACCCGACGACACCTGCGAGCAGCACCGACAAATCCTCGGCAATGCCAAGCCGAAGCACCGCGGCGCTTCCCGCTGCGAGCGACCAGAGGAGCGGGATCACTGCAAGATAGAGCGGCGCGCGCCCCTCCAGCATCAAGAGCATGCCGAACGTGAAGATCACGGTCGGAGCCGGCGCCACTCCGAACGCCGCCGCCCGCGGCCAGCCATGGCCCGCAAGCCAGCCGAGCAGCGGATAGGCCACCAGCGCGAACAGACAAAGGAGCAGGCCGCTCCAGCCCAAGACATCCGGCCGGAAGCGGAAGCTGCGACGGCCGCCGATCGCGCATCGCAGCGAACAGCGCGCCCTGGAGTGTGAACAGCACAGCGAAACCGAGGGCAGCAAAATTGATCTGAAAGAAGTGCATCAGGTGGTAGGCAATGCCGTTCCACAGCCAGAAGGCGGACAGAACGGCGAAGGCGATGCGTCCACCTGCCGCCAGCGGCCGCAGCGTCAGAAGCACCGCGAGGATGCCGAGGCCATAGGCGACCACCTGCGCCGGCCAGATCGTGCTGTTGTAGGTCTCGAAGAGGGAAAGATAGAGTCTCGCCGTGAAGGGAAACGACCGCATGCGCTACGCTACACGGTCTCGACGTAGCGCGTCATGCGCGCACGCATTCTGGCATCGGGCTGTCGCCCCCGCATCGCCCCCATATTCTCCTCCATGTGATCTACCCGCCTGGTGGCGGGGATCACGCAGGTGACGGCCGGGTGCGAGACGATGAACTTCAGGAGGAACTGCGCCCAGTTCGCGCAGTCGATCTCACCCGCCCATGGGGGCAATGGATGGTGCTTCATGCGGTCGATCAACACGCCCTCCTGAAATGGGCGGTTGACGATGACCGCGATGCCGCGCTCGGCCGCTAGCGGCAGAAGCCGCTCCTCGACCTCGCGGTCCACCACGTTGTAGGAGAACGCCACGAAGTCGATGGGCTGGGTCCGCATGATCTCCTCGAGACCGCCATGGCGCCAGCCCTGGGAGGTGGTGATGCCGATGTAGCGCACACGCCCCTGCGCCTTCATCGCCTTCAGCGTCTCGATGTGGGTGCTCCAATCGAGGAGGTTGTGGACCTGCATGAGATCGAAACGCTCCACACCCCAGTACCTGCGCGAATTCTCCATCTGGTTGATGCCGAGCGGCTTGAGCAGGGTCCACACCTTGCCGGCAGAAAAGAGCGCACTCTTGTTCCTGATGCGGGCGAGGCCGTAGCCGATCACCTCTTCGGAAGAGCCATACATCGGTGAAGAATTGATCAGGCTTCCGCCGCGATCGAAGAAGGTCTGCATCACCTGGGTGCGGGCGGCGCGCAGCCTTTCGTTGCTGCCGACATTGAAGGTGATCCAGGTTCCAAGCCCGATGGCGGGAATTTGCTCTCCCGTGGACGGGATCGCCTTTTTCAAGATCGGCCCCGGGGCAACGCCTTGGCCGAACGCCGGCAGTGTCGCCGCCGCGCCGAGACTGGCGACCGAGCCGACGAATGTACGGCGCGTCAGATGACTCATGGCTACCCCATCAATGGCGACCCCATGACATGTCCAACGGTTGCGGCCAACGGGCGGTATAATTGCTGCAACCTGACCGCGTGTGCCCTTCGCGTCATCGCCACGGACTATACCAGCCGCTTGTGGCGCCATCCGGGCAAATCGCGCGCGCCGCGGCGAGCCTCGGCCGACTGCTTGCCTAGCACGCACGATGCGTACTCATGACCCTTTCCCGACGAATTTGGAAGCTGCCAAGACCCTCACGGCCGGTTACTGCTTGCCGGCCGAACCAGGAGCACGGCCAGAGCGCCGGCGAGGCTGAGTGCTGCGATCAGGGCCCAGGCTTCGTTGACTGCTTCGACAATTGCCTGACGCTCAACCGCGGCCCGGACAAACGCCAAGGTGGCCGGTGGCACTTCGGTACCGGGTATGTACGCAAGGAACTTATCCATTGGCAGCCCCACCGTTTTCGCCGCCGCAACATCTCCCCGGGCGAGCGCCTGTCCCAGCCGTTCGCCAATTGCTGGCCCGCGGCCATAGAGCACGGTGTCAATGAGTGCGAGACCGATCGCGCCACCAAGATTGCGCATCAGGTTGAACAGTCCGCTGGCGTTGGCAACCGCTTCCGGTAGCAGATGGCCCAAGGCGATGCGTATGGGCGGCAGCAGGCACAACATGATCGCAACGCCGCGCAGGATCTGCGGCAGGACCATTTCCTCGTAGTCGGTCGCGCGAGTTTGGAAGGCACTCAGCGCGAGACCGACGGAGAACAGGGCAAAGCCGAAGCCGGTCAGAACCCGCGCGCTCATGCGGCGCTCCAGGAACACGGCGATTGGCGCCATGATGAGCTGTGCTGCGCCGGTCACGATCATTGTTTGGCCGATCTCCAGCGCGTCGTGAACCCGCACGAATGCAAGGAACACGGGCATCAAATACACCGCACCGTAGAGCCCGATTCCGAGAATGAAGCTCAACGCGCAGCCGAGTGCGAAGCTCGAGTCCTTGAGTGCGCGAAGATCGACAACCGGGCAGGGCGATCGCAGCGTGCGCCACACAAACAGGGTGCCGCAGCCGAGGCTGCCGGCAAACGAGAGCAACGATCGGCCACGCGCCCCAACCCTGCTGGGGAGCATCCTTCAGTCCAATCACCAGACTTGCAAGCGCGGCAGCCATGAGAGCGAGCGCCGGGTAGTCCAGCGTTCTCGCCAGGCGAAGCTCTGTCGGCTGCTTCGGCAATAGCCATGTCGACACCGCAATCGCAACCAGGCCGGGCCCGACGTTGATGAGGAACAGCCAGGGCCAATCGTAGGTCTGAGTGATCCAGCCTCCGACGTAGGGCCCCACGGTGGGGGCAAGCACGGCAAGAACGCCGGCGATGGTGGTGGCGAGGGCTTGGCCGCGACCTGGAAAGAGAACAAAGCCGCCGGCAAACACCTGCGGTATGAGCAATCCGCCGGCGAAACCCTGCACGACGCGCCATGCTACAAGCTCGGCAAAGGATTGGCTGTAAGCGCAGCCGACCGATGCCGCCGTGAAAAAGGCGAGCGAAGCCACTGACAGCCACCGCATGCCAAGCGCTCGCGTGAGCACGCCCGTGAGCGGAATGGCGACCACCTCGGCGATGAGGTAGCTCGTCTGGAGCCAGCTCATCTGATCGGGACGCATGTCGAGCGCGGCCTGGATCGTCGGCAGCGAGGTGGCGACCACCTGTATGTCGAGAACCGCCATGAACATGCCGAGGCACATCGCGCCGAAGCCGGCCCAGGTGGCGAGCGAGGGATTTGGCCCGGCGGCGCTCGCGGCATGCGGCGTCATGGCGGGATGGGCCCATGGCGCGCAGCCAGCGCCGCATCCTCGAGTCGGATTTTGTAGTTCAGCACCGCGACCCAAATCGCCGTCATGATGAGGGCCAGAGCGACGGCGGAGAAAGCCAAAGGCAGCAGTAGGGTCTCGACAACCGTGATGGCGTAGTTGGGGTGCTTCACGAAGCGATAGGCGCCGGATAAGACAATCGGGGCCTCGTCCAGAGTAATGATTCGGTGGGTCCAATACGGCCCCAGCGTCGCAATCACCCAATAGCGAGCCGCTTGCAGGACGACATAGAGGCCGATCAGCGGCCAGAACGTGTGCGCGTCCGGCGGAATGAGAAAAAAGAGGCTTGCGATCCAGCCGAGATGCGTGACAGCGACCACTGGGTAGTAGTTGGCGCCCTCCTCCCGCGCGCCTCGAGCCAAGAGCGCTCTGGTATTGCGTGCAGAATGAATCTCTTCGGCGCCACGCTGGATCAGGATCAGCAACGCGGCAATTTGTGGTGCTCCGATATCAAGGCTCACTGATCAGAGGTCCAACAAGGCAAGGGACACGGTGAAGCCCGGCCCGAACGCGGCCAGCAAGTGCCGACCGGACGCGCCCGACGACAATGTACGCTGGAGCACGAACAGAGCCGTCGGCGATGACATATTGCCGTACTCGGCTAGGATGTCCCAGGCGTGCTGGAGACCCTCTTGCGACACTGCGAGCGCTATTTGCGCGGCTTCCAGCACTTTGCGCCCGCCTGGGTGCATAATGATCCCGTCGAGGTCGCTCAACACCAGGCCGTTGCACGCGAGAAAACGATCGACCGCAGGTCGTAGCTCCTCGCGCGCGCACTTCGGGATGTCCGGGCTGAGGACGACTCCGAAGCCGTCGTCCTCAATGGACCAACCCATCATGTATTCGCTTCGCCGCCACATATGTTCGCCGGACGCGACGAGACGGGGCAGCGCCTTGCCGTCGGACGCGCGGCGCAGGAGCAGCGCGGCGGCGCCGTCGCCAAACAGCGCAGTGGAGATGAAGTTCTTGATGCTGTGGTCGGTGTTGCGGCAATTGATCGTGCACAGCTCGACGACGAGGAGCAGCACAATGCCTCGGGGCAACGACTGTGACATGCGCGCGGCGCGCGCAAGGCCGCTCACACCCCCCGCGCAGCCAAGACCAAAAATGGGCAGCCGCTCAATCGTGGCGGGAAGACCCAGACGATTGGCCAGGATTGCGTCGAGACTCGGGACGGCAAGTCCCGTGGTGGACACCGTCACGATGGCTTCGATTTCATCTGGATCGATGCCAGCCCGGTCGATGCATTCCCGGCTTACGCGTTCCAGGAGGTCAGCCGCAGCGTCCTGGAAGACGCGGTTGCGTGCCGCCCAGCCGTGCGACTCGAAGTGCCATTCGAGAGGCACGCAAGAGTAGCGTGTCCTGATGCCGGTGTTGAGAAAAAGGGCTTCGTGACTGCGCAGCTCGGGCGCGATGGAGAGCACAATATCCCGAGTTGCCCGCTGATCGATGCAGTGCTCCGGCACCGTCGAAGCAACCGCCGCGATCGCAACGCCCGGCCCGGAGCGAACGCAAAGACCGACCTCGCTTGTTTGGCGAGAATCCCGTTCACGATAACTAGTTTCGGTGTTCAACAAACCTGAGCCTCCCATCCAACACGAGCAGCAAAGTCGACTTCGCGTTGCAGCGCAACGTGCGAACCGGACTTTCTAGTTGAAGGCGCCATAGAGCTCGTCCAGCGCATGGATCAAGTTCACCATCTGCTCGTCCGAGTGCGCCGGCGTCGGCGTGAGACGCATCCGCTCGGTGCCCTTCGACACAGTCGGATAATTGATTGGCTGTACGTAAATCCCGTATTGGTTGAGCAGCGCGTCCGTCACTGCTTTGCAGCGGATCGGGCAACCGACCATCACAGGGACGATATGGCTTGGATTGTCCATGACGGGCAAACGCTTCGCCTTGAGCGACCGCTTGAGTGCCCGAACCCGCTCCTGGTGGTGGGCGCGCTCGAGCGCGCTCGTCTTCAAATGGCGGATGGAAGCAAGCGCCCCGGCTACGATCGCTGGCGCGAGCGATGTCGTGAAGATGAACCCCGAGGCAAACGAGCGGATCGCATCGCAGAGTTCGCGGGAGCCGGCGATGTAGCCGCCCATGACGCCGAACCCCTTGGCGAGCGTGCCGTTGATGATGTCGACCCGGTCCATGACGCCGTCGCGCTCGGCAATGCCGCCGCCGCGTGGACCGTACATGCCGACTGCGTGCACCTCGTCGAGGTAGGTGAGCGCCCCGTATTTCTCGGCGAGATCGCAGATCGCCGCGATCGGCGCGATGTGCCCGTCCATGGAGTAGACGCTCTCGAAGGCGATGATCTTGGGCGTGCTCTTTGCAAACGTCTTGAGTTTCGACTCGAGGTCGGCAACGTCGTTGTGACGAAAAATCCGCTTGTCGAACCCGCCGTGGCGGATGCCCTCGATCATCGACGCGTGGTTCTTCTCGTCCGAAAGAACGACCGTGCCGGGAACGAGCTTGGCGAGCGTCGAGAGTGTGGCGTCGTTGGCAACGTAGGCCGAG
The DNA here is from genome assembly GCA_963724565.1 of uncultured Alphaproteobacteria bacterium. GTDB lineage: Bacteria > Pseudomonadota > Alphaproteobacteria > Rhizobiales > Hyphomicrobiaceae > AWTP1-13. Next base: position 14,447 of record CAVRVK010000022.1, on the reverse strand, counting down.
GTGAACAGAAGTGCTGCCTCCTTGCCATGGAGATCGGCAAGCTCGCTCTCCAGCTCTACGTGATAGTGGGTCGTGCCGGAGATATTGCGCGTGCCGCCAGAGCCGGCTCCCACCGCGTCAATCGCTTCGTGCATGGCCGCCAGTACCGCCGGGTGCTGGCCCATGCCAAGATAGTCGTTGGAGCACCATACCGTGACCTCGCGCGAGCCCTGTGCCGCGAAGTGCTCCGCCACTGGAAAGGACCCGCGGCGGCGCTTCAAGTCTGCGAAAATGCGATATCGACCTTCTCGATGCAGGGTCTCGAGCCGTTGCTGGAACAAGCTCTCAAAATTCATGTCGGTCTCCTGCACGTCTTTCCGGAAGGACACTGAGCAGTCATTCCGCCTTCAGGCCGAGCTCAATCGCCGCGGCCGTAATCTTGCCCGATGCAGCCGGATCGTCGTTGAACACCTCGAGCGCCTTGCGGAAGGCTGTCGCCGCGACCTCTCGCTCACCAAGCACAACTCGGGAGCGCATAAGGCGCGTCCAGCCCTCGACGTCTCGCGGAGAACTCTCCAGGCGATGTGCCAGGCCATCGACCATCGATCGGATTGCAGCGTCATCGACGTGCGGAGGCATCCCTGCGGACTTGGCATTTTTTGCAACGCGTAGTCCGGAGGCCTTCGCCTTGGCCTCCTCGTACGCGAGCTTGGTCTCGGCTGAGTTCGGATCAAGCTTGGCCGCTCTGGCATAGGCGGTAGCTGCCTGTTCATAACGCCCTGTGTTGAAGTAGGACCAGCCGAGCATCCGCCAGCCTTTGATGTCCTCTGGCGTGGTCTCGAGCCGAGCCTCTAGCCGTTCGATCATCGTGTTCACATCAGGCAGCGGTTTGCCAGGTGCTGCCTTGGACACCGGTTCTTCGATACCAGGTGAACCCGCGTAGTCCTTGAGGCGCGCAAGCGTTTCGCTGTTCAACCCAGAACGCGACAGCGAGTTCGTGTCCCCAGAGCCGGCCTCGGGCGGTTCCCGCAAATAAGAAGTAGCTGCGCCAACGCCTGCAACGAGGAGAAAGGCCACAGCAGGCATAATCATCCTCGGAGTGATACCTCGAAGGTTTTGGTCAGACCGCCAGCTCGACGAGCCCCTTGATCGCAGAGGAAAGATGAGCAGCGTTGATATCGCGATTGAAGAGACGACAAGAAGCCAGCCCAGGAGCGTCAAAGACATCTGCAAGCTCCCCTCGGGCGGCGGGGTGATCCAGAACCTCGATTGTCGGCGACGCACCTCCGGTGCCAATCGAAGCATCGGCCGCCGTACCTTGGATAACCGCCGTAGTTGTAGGAGGGGTAATAGACATAGCCGCCTATATGGGTCGGATAATAACCGCGGCTGTAGTAATAGGGATAATCATAGTAGACATAGCTCGGACCTATAGGCAGGTGGATCCGTCGGCCGCGGACACGACGTTTGAGCTCAATCACATTATTCCTGGCGCTTTCGCCTGGCTTCAGGAAGGACCGCTCGATCGACTCAGCTTTGCTCACCGGCGCAACGCCAAGGAAACCAACCGCCAGCAAGCAAGTCATCAGAGTAGATGCGAATAAACTCCGACTGCTCATGAGACTACCTCGCACGGTCAGAACTTCCTCCGGAGCTCGACGCGGACGCCGAAGTTGTCTTGCGCGCCGCCCTCGATGATCTGATAGGTCGCATCGGCGCGGAGCAGCCAGGCCAAGGTGAGCGGGACCTGATAGCGCACACCGAAACCGTACTGCGGTTTCGCAACGCCGATGCCGGGGATCGGATCGCCGAAGGGCTGCACCGTGGCCACCTCGAAGACGAGCTGCTGATCCAGATTGAAGAGATACTGCAAGCCAATTGCGCCGCCCCAGGCGTTGGAGCCGGTATCGTTGAGTTTCGGGTAGCCGGTCAGGGCGTCGGTCTCGAAGTTGATGCCGACGTTCTTCAGTATGCCCGCGCCGTTGCCATCGACCAGGGGCTGAGGGTTGTCGAAGCCGATGAAGAAGTTGGCGTAGGGGATCAGCGTGCTCGGCAAGCTCGTGATCAGGCTGTTCTCCGAAATGATGGCAAAGCCTTCGTCGTTCTTGCCGTTGCCGAAGTTCGCGAACACGCGGGTCGAGTTCGACACGGTGTTGAAATAGCGCCGGCTGTAGGCGGCGGTCAGGAAGTTCGTCAGAAGGCCTTCGTTTTCATCGCGACCCTGTATTAGGCCGTAGCCCGCTTCGATATAGCCGCCGAAGGCGTCGATGAAGGTGGTTACGCCATAGATGTTGGCGCTTTGCTGTGCCCTTTCCGAGGATGCCCGCGTTGTCGACATTGTTGGACCCGGCGAAGAAGGTGATGTCGTAGTTGGGCAGGCCCAGCTTCTTGCGAGTTCTTCGCGGTGAGGCTCACCGCGCCGCCGAGGATCGCGTCGTTCGCCCAGATCCCGTTCTGCAGGAACAGCGGGAAGAGACCGACAGTGAAGGGCAGGTCGAAACTGGCTGCAGTAGCCGGAGAAACCGGAATAGATGGAGCCGAAGTCACCCTCGAAGAACAGCGTCTGCGGGCGAAGGTCGAACTCACCGTTGAACTTCCCATCGCCGTCGCCGCCGCCGAACTCGTAGCGGGTGAACTTGTTATTCTTCTGAAACGGCGTGAAGAAGGCGTGTATTCGCTCGGTGCCGGTGAACTTGAAGTCGACGTCGACGTTCAGCCGGGTCGCGATCTGGGCAATATCCTTGCCATTGTTGCCGTTGTAGGCGACCGCCGTCCGCCAGTCGCCGTAGATGGCGAGGCCCGGTAGCAGTGGATTCAATTCACCCAGGATGGTGCTGCTCGGGTCGTATTGGCCCGACGTGTATTGCTGGCGACCTAGCTCAATAGGCGGGCGCGGCGGATCGATCACGCTCTTCGCGCCGTAGATGTCGACGTTTCCCTGGGCATCGTAGTTCTTGTCATACTGCGGACCGGGTCGGAAAAGGTCCTCCTTGCCGTCCACGTCAGCAGTCTTCTTCTTAGGCGCGCCTACGTACTGCGCATCGGCTTGGTTTTTGGCGGGATCGGCCGGTGAGGCGCCGGACCACACTTGGGTCAACCAGCCTCCCTTGCCAGCCTCGCTACTGCTTTGGCCTGCCGCAGGTTCTGCAGTCGTTGCGGACATCACAAGGTAACCACCGGCTACCAGCGCGATAGTGGCGGTCGTTGTCCTGGCACGGTACCGAAGGTTGCCTTTTGCATTACGAGTCACGTGTACGCTCCACGTCGTGGCTCAGACCTGCGGGGTAGGGCTGGAGACCCGCTTCTTTGGAACCGTTGCGGGTCCCCAATCCGAAACCCTCGGCTTCTCGGTTCTAGTGCTTCACTTCGAGCTCCACCGTGTAGGCTTTGAAGCTCAACATCCGCTCGTTCATGCGCCGCTCCATTTCCTTGGTGGCGCGGACGAAGCGCATGAAGTAGATCGGCTCGGCACGGCTTCGCAGGCGGAAGGCGAGGCGGTAGTTGCCGGGCTTCGTGATCAGGTTGCCCGGCACTTGGTACTTGGCCAGCTTCTCACCCAGTGGCGGCAGCGAGTGGTTCTCCATGCGCACCAGCGGCGGATGGTTGAGAACGGTGGTCGGGATCTGCGGCGGACGCAGATGCGGCAGCGGGTCGGCGTCGAAGTTGACCGGCAGGTACATCTCGCGGTCCGTGCCCTTGACGTTGGTGGTCAGGAACTTGGTCTGGAAATTCACCACCTGCTGGTCCGTTTTGATTCTGCCAGCCGCGACCTCCAGGCTGTGCAGATCGGCCAGGTCGCCGTTGTTGTCGACGTAACCCGACTCCCAGACGTTCTTGCCGTCGGGATCGACGAGGGCGACGTTCACCCAGAGCTGCGGCTGCGCACCCAGCGAGCCGGACGGCAGGTTGTGTCCCGAATTGAGGTTCTTGATCTTGTAGGAGAATGCCAGATTCCTGCCGACTTTCGGGTCGCCCTCGATGTAGGGACCGTCGACTTTGGTGCCGTTCTCCATGATCTGCCGCCTGAACTCGTCCCGCTGGTCGAGCTTTGCGAGATTGTCCTCGATGATCTGCCGGGCATCTTCACGGTCGAGCGGATCGGCCCAGCGTTTGGGAAAGTCGACCTTGATCTTGCCGCGTGCGACCTTGTCTTCGAAATCGTTGGTGCCCCAGCCGGCGCGCCAGTCGAACTGCAGCCAGTCCTTCATGGTGAAGGCCTGGGCCTTCACGTTGTGAGGGAAGATGCCGGGGTGGGCGATCGCATAGCCCGGGCCCATGAAGCGGTGATTGGCATGCTTGCGTCCCGGGTTGATCTCCTTGCCGCCGATCACGGCGGAGGGCCCGGTCGCATAGCCCTCGGGCTTTCCGGGCACCTTGCCCATGTGGCAGTCCTGGCAGGTGACGCCCGCTTGGCGTGCCGGGCTGTCGCGATACTGATCCCACACGATCTCCAGCTTGATGCCCAGGTTGACGGCAACCTGGTGGCAGCTGACGCAGAATTCCGACTTGGTCAGCTGGGGGTTCGTCATCATGCCGTTGTGGATACTGTTGCCGCGCCCGTCTTCGCTGGTTTTGACGGAGTAGGTCTCCTTGTTGGCGAGGATGTCCTTGAGGACGCTTTTCTCCCCGCTGCCGTAGACCGGCTCGAAGATCTTGCCCGGCTCGACCCGGCGCTCGCCGTTGACCTTGCCGTACTGCTCCTTGACCCGGTGGCAGGTGATGCAGCTCACGCCCTCGCGCGAGATCTGGCTCATCGCCCAAAGCGGCGTTTCGCGATTCTCGCCGAGCTGGGTGCCGACCTGCTGGTGGCAGCGCACGCAGAAGGTGCCGACCGTACCTTTGGTCAGCTCCTGGAACTTCTGCTCGAACGCGTGGAACATCGGCGAGATCGACGAATAGGCATGCTGCGACGAAGACCATTCCTCGTAGATTTGCTTGTGGCATTCGCCACATTGCGCAGCGGTGGGATAGAGAGAGAGGGTCTCCTTGTCGACCGCGGGGATGGGAGCTTCTTTGCCCTTCTCGGCTTTTGCTGCGGCGGCGAGCGCAGACATCTGCCCGTGGCCGTCCGCTTCTGCCTCCGCAGGCAGCTTCTGCTCGGCGACAGCATTCTGGCTAAGGAATGCTGTGTGACTCAGTATGGCGCTTGCGAAAGCGCAGGAAAGCATCGCATTACGCATTACCCTCTTCCCTCATAGATTGCGGCTCGACCGCCGTGCCGGTTCTGTCGGCAGTGCGCGCAGCATCGCCGACCCCCACGTTCTTCGTCGGGACAGGGCCTAACCTCCATGCTTGCCGCCATCTCAGTGGCCGTGCCCGAGCAGATCGAGAAATCCCATAGCTCCGCCTTTCAGCCGAGCTGCACAGCTCAGCCGCCTGTCTTTCGCTCAGAGGCGTAGAAGTTCAGCGCGTGGGAGCAGCAGGTCCCTGCGCGCTGGGCGACACTAGGCTGGTGAAATGGAAGGCGTCGGCGGACCGGACACAAGGACCCCCTCGTGGGTGATGCACCTACTCCAGGAGCACCGCGATTTCCCTCGATGCCCTCCCCGACCAACGCTCAACTCAACACGCGATAGCGATCAAAGTTGGGCGATTGAATGGAATCTTTCGAGCGACAGTGTTCGTTCTGAGCCTAATCGATGCGTATCGTCTGAATGCAGAATGATCGCAATGCGCTGGAGCTCTCTCGCAGATTGCCTCACTCTTTTCGCCTGATTGTCATGGTATGACCATACATGTTTCGGGACCGATCCTCGTGACAAGCTCATGCTTGGGCCTGCGGCGCAAGTCTGCCGCAGCACGAGGGCTGGACCCATGACCGCAATCGATCCGGAACCGAAATCGCTGCCACAATTGGCAAACCCAGGGCGTCCGAGGTGGGTGTTTTCACATCCAGAACGCTTGGTTTGCTGAGCATCCCAGGAAGCGCAGCGACGGCGGGTCACCGCACCAGCCGTAGATGGGGAACTTGAAGCCTTCCGGGATCAGACAATGGCAAGAAGTCACCAGATTACTATCAATGGCACCAGCTTTCTGGCGCGCCGCGGCGAGTTGCTGCTGGACGCTGCTCTGAGCAACGGCATCGACCTGCCCTATGACTGCCGCGCCGGCCACTGCGGCACCTGCTGCGTGCGGCTGGTATCCGGCGAAGTGCGAGGCGGCGAAGGCTCCGAGCCGGGCATCGTTCATGCCTGTCAGTGCCGGATCGTCGGCGATGCGGTGATCGAGAGGAGCCAGCCGTCGGGTGTTCGCACCGTCGAGGGCGTGCTGAGTTCATTGCGCCCCCTGTCGCCCGAGGTGATGGAAGTCGGCATCAGGACGGACCGCGCGCTGCCCTATCATGCGGGGCAATATGCGCAGGTGCGCTTCAGCGGCTATCCGAGCCGTCCCTTCAGCATCACCCATCCCTTGAGCGGCAATCCGAACAGCCGCTCGGTCTGGTTCCATGTCCGGCGCATGAAGGATGGGCGTGTCACCTCGATCGCTCGGCAAGCGCATCAGGCCGGGCCACCGGGTGAAGCTGACCGGGCCCTATGGCTCGGCGCATTTCCGGCCCAATCTGGACAGCCGGCTGATTCTCGTCGCCACCAACACCGGCTTTGCGCCGATCTGGTCGATCGCCGTCGCTGCGCTGCGCGAGAACCCGGAGCGCAGGATGATGATCATCGCCGGCGGCCGCACCATCGAGTCGCTCTATATGGGCCCGGCTCTCGCGCGGCTGGCCGGCTTCCCCAATGTCCTCGTCGTGCCTGTCTGCAGCACGCCGCAGACCTTGACCGATACGGTGAAGCTGGGCCGGCCGACCGACTATCTGCCGCACCTGCTGCCGACCGATGTGCTCTACGCCTGCGGCGCGCCGGGGATGGTCGATGCGATCAAATCGATCGCGGCGCGCATCGGCGCGGTCTGCTATGCGGATCCGTTCCTGCCGACCACCGACGACACGGTCGAGGAAAGCGTTCTGACCCGCGCCATGGGGTGGCTCGCTGTGCCCGCCAGCCGGCAGATGGGCCAGCTCGCTCTCGATCGCGCCCGCAACCGGCGGGAACAGCCGACGCAGGCGTATGGGATGGCTGAAGCAAGGGTGAGAAGTCATTATCGTTCTTAGAGCGCATAGCCTTCGGTCGATCGGGTTCGGGCCCAGGGCCCCTCTCTGGTCTTGCGTGCTTTGTCTCTGCGGCTTGCTGATGATCTTCGGCTTTGCCGCGGACGGCACAGTTGCGTCCGATCCGGCCAAGATCGTCGGTCCGAATGCCTGTGCCGAATGTCACAAGCAGGAGGCCGAGGCCTGGAAGGCCACGCATCATTTCAAGACCTTTCGCGAGATGCCGCGCCGGAAGGAAGCGAACGAAATCGCGGAAAAAATGGGCGTTCAGCGCATCAGATCGGAGAGTTTGTGCCTGACCTGCCACTACACAGTGCAGCAGAAAGAAAGCAACAAGCAGCCGATTGCCGGCATCTCCTGCAAGTCCTGCCACAGCGCCGGTGAGGACTGGATCAAGGTTCACAGCCAGTTCAGCGGCAAGACCGAGAAGACCGAGACCAAGGCCGAGGCGGAGGCGCGCTTGAAGCTCGCCGATTCCAAGGGGATGATCAGGCCGTCCTCGCTCTATCGGCTGGCGAAGAACTGCTATGGCTGCCATGTCGTGCCGCAAGAGGATCTCGTGAACAAGGGCGGTCATCCTGCCGGCAGCGCCTTCGAGCTGGTGTCCTGGTCGCAGGGCGAGGTGCGGCACAATACCTGGCACTCCAAGGGCAAGGAAAACGTGGCGGCCAGCGCGGCGCGCAAGCGAATGCTCTATCTCGTCGGCCTCGGCGTCGAACTCGAGACCGGGCTCCGCGCGGTCAGCCATGCGACGGTGAGAAGGCTTTACGCCTTCGAAATGGCCAAGCGTGTCGACCGGGCGCGCAAGCAGCTCGCCGCCGCAGCGAAAGCGGCGCCGAACGTGCCGGAAATCGCCAAGATGGTCGAGTATGCCTATTCGGCCGGGCTGAAGCTGAACAACGAGCGCTTCCTGACGGCTGCCGCTGACGGCGTCTCCAAGCTGCTCGCGAGCATCACCGAGAAGTATGACGGCAGCACGATGGCTGGGCTCGACAGCCTGATTCCCGCACCGGACAAGTTCAAGGGCACGGCGAGAGAAGCCGGCGCAGCCAATTGATCCCGGCCGGCTGGCAACGACAACAACCTGAATGGGCTTGATATGGGGAAAGAACCACCGCGATGGCTGATCTTGGGGGGCCGCCGTGAGATCGGCGGGGCGGCGCACGTCTGACGCCTCGATCGGCGGACGCGGTTTGGGCTTGGCGAGATATCTCACCAGCCAGACAGTCCAGGGCCTTCTGATCGCGGCGATTTCCGGCGGCCTGTTCTGGCTCGTCTGGATCTATGGCAACGGGCTCCGCGACCCGCGCTATCTCGACGGCTGGCTGCTGGCCGGCGGCATGGGCTTGCAGCTCTATTTCCACATCGCCATCAAGACGGCCAGCCTGTCGCCGAAATCCGCCGCGCGCTGGCGCAAGATCCATATTTTTGTCGGCTATCTGCTGATCGCCGCCTTCATCTCGCATTCGGATTTCTCTCTGCCGGACACCGGCTTCGAATGGGCGCTGTGGACGGGCTTCGTGCTGGTGACGCTGAGCGGCATTTTCGGCACCTATCTCGCCTGGTCGCTGCAGGCCAAGCACGGGATCGACGAGCGCGTCGGCTATGATCGCATCCCCGCCCGCCGCGCCGAGATGGCGCGGGATGTCCAGGCCGCCGTCGCCAAGACCGAGCCGGCCGCCGCTGCGATCGCCTTACCGGCGCCGCCCCATGACGCCTGGATCATGGATCTCTACACCACCCACCTGCGGGACTTCTTCCAGGGGCAGCGCAATTTCGCCGCCCATCTCATCGGCTCGCAGCGCCCGCTCAAGCGGCTGACCGACGAGATCGACAACCTGTCACGCTATGTCGACCAGCCGAGCCAGGAGAAGCTTGCCGCCATCAAGAACCTGGTGGTCGAGAAGGACCGGCTCGATTTCGCGCGTATCCATCTCGGGCTCAGCAAGGGCTGGCTGTTCGTGCATGTGCCGGTCACCTATGCGCTGGTGGTGCTGACGGTGCTGCACATCCTCGTCGTCTATGCCTTTTCATCGAGGCCCTGGTGATGCGGCGACCGGTACGGACCAGATCGGTTCGGCCGCCGAAGGCCGAGAGGCAGGCGGCGCCCGGCTCCTGGCGCGACCGTCTGGCGGTGCTGCTGGCGCTCGTGACCGTCGTCCTGCCTGGGCTGGGCCTTCTTTCTCGCCAAGGACACGCAGTTCCTGATGCCGGGGCCGCTGGCGAGCGCTCACGGCGCGATCGAGAATTGCAGCGCCTGCCACACCAAGAGCGGCAGCGGCAAATTGAGCTGGGTTCTCGGCCTCGTCGCCGGCGATCCGCTCGCCGACAGCAAGGCCTGTCTCACCTGCCACAGAATGCCGGACACGGCCTTCAACGCGCACGGCGCTTCGGCCGATGTGCTGGAGCAAAGCACCAAGCGGCTGACCAAACTCGCCGCGAGGACGCCCGTGCCGCAATCGGCTCGCGCGCAGAGCATCGCCTTCCCGACCGACGGCATGGTCGCACACGGTCTCTACTGCGCGACCTGCCACCAGGAGCATCAGGGCGCCAATTTCAATCTGAACAAGATCTCCAACGAGCAATGCCGCTCCTGCCACGTGGTGAAGTTCGACAGCTTCGACGGCCATCACCCGCAATTCGAGAACTATCCGTTCAAGAGGCGTACACGGATCATCTACGACCATGCCGGCCATTTCGGCAAGCACTTCCCGGAAGTGGCGAAGCAGGATCCGGCAAGGCGCATTCCCGCTACCTGCTCGACCTGCCACAACAGCCGCGAAGACAAGCGAGTCATGGCCGTGGCGCCGTTCGAGCAGACCTGCGCCGCCTGCCATCTCGGCCAGATCATCGGCAAGGAGCGGGTCAGCGGCCCGAAAGGCATCGCCTTCCTGACCCTGCCCGGCCTCGACCTGCAAACGCTGAAGAAGAAGAAGGCCTCGATCGGCGAATGGCCGGAAGCCTCCGAAGCCGAGCTCACACCGTTCATGAAGGTGATGATCAGCCGGAATGAGCGAGGCCGTGCTCTGATCAAGAGCCGTGGACAGCCTGAACCTCCAGGATCTGAGCCGTGCAAGCGACGCCCAGATCAGGGCGGTGACGAACCTAGTGTGGGAGATCAAGCGGCTGTTCTATGCGCTGATCACGGGCAAAGCGTCGGACGTGCTGGCCGACCTCAACATTGGCGGCGGGGCGAAGCTGAGTGCGAATCTTGTTGCCGATCTGACCGCGAGCATCCCGCGCGATGTGGTCATCAGTGCGCAGCAGCAGTGGCTACCCAATCTCGGCACGGAAATGGCCAATCGCCAGGATGCGGCCGGCATAGCCAAGCCTAGCCCGGAGTGCGCCCGGAGCAGTCGCACCCAAGGCTGCAGTGGCACAGCCTGAAGCAGCGGCCCCTAATACCCCCACCGCAAACGCCAAGCCTGATGGCGGCAAGAAAACGCCCGCCGCCGACGAGCGACCTCAGAACAGGGCGGCGGACCAAACCGACGATCTGCTCAACCCCACGGAGGAAGAGCTTCGCGGAATCGCGCGGCCTGGGGGAGCGTCCGTAAGAGGCTATGCCGCATACGCCGGGCCCGATGACGGCAAGCAAACGCTCTCCGCCAGCGAACAGCCGCGCGCGGTCAATGCAGGTGTCAAGGACGCCCAGAAAGTTGCCCAGGCTGACGGAGCGGTCCGAAAACCCGCTGCCGCGAATGCCAAGGCGGCGGACCAAACCGACGATCTGCTCAACCCCACGGAGGGAGAGCTTCGGGGGATCGCGGCTCCCATCAAGGGCACAGGGAAAGCAGCCCAGCCTGAAGAAGCGGCCCGAAAAACCGATGCCGCAATCGCCAAGCCAGATCGCGCCCCGGTTGCCGCCTCCAAGGCGGACGCAAATGCGCCAGCCGATGCCCCGGCGGCCCCAGATATCGTGGCGGCAGAGCCGCAAAAAAGGGCTGCGCCCGTGATCAGCATCCAAAGCGACGTGGATCCGGAGAGCTGGGCTGAATATGGCGGCTGGTACCGGCAGGATTACGCGATTTTCTACCGGCCCACAGGCCACAAGGACAAGTTCATCTATTCGTGGCTTTTTCTGACCGGCCCCGGGGCGCCGAAAGGTGGTAAGAGCCCGGCGGCGGCAGTCTTCGATTTTCTCACCAGCAAGGACGCTCAGGGCTCATGCGCGAAATGCCACAGCGTCGACGATATCCGGGGCAAGGGGCGGGTAGTCAATTTCTCCCCGCCTTCGGTGAAGAACAAGCAGGGACGCTTCACGAATTTCATCCATGAGCCACACTTCGGCGTCATGGAAAAGCGCGGTTGTTTGACCTGCCATGACATTGAAAAAGGTCGCCCCTATCTGAAGAGCTACGAGCAGGGCAATCCACACAATTTCGTGTCGAATTTCGGTGCGGTGAAAAAGGAGCTCTGCCAGACCTGTCACACCAGCAGCATGGCGCGTCAAGACTGTCTACTGTGCCACAAATATCATGTGAATGGCGTTGTCACGCCAATCATAAACACGAGAATCCCAATTCAATAGAGTTTGGTGCCATCGCTACAAAGCAGAATGGCGTTGTGATCGTCACATGCGACTAAGACTGACGCGCACACCCTTGATGCCAGCGCCTTTCGTATCAACCGAGACCGACACCGATTGGCTCGATGACGAAAAGCTCATCTCGAGACTGCCCGTGAGACTTCCGCTGAACTGAACGTTGAGCTTACCGGCGGAAGCTGTGCCAGATACGTCACCGGTCGCATTGTAGGTGCGTTCCTCCCAACTCCCAGAGACCTTGTCGCCGTTGGAGCTCAACTTGCTGCGCAGCTCGAAATTGGAGGAAGTGCCTTTGCAGCGGATGACGACGCTCAAGTTGCCGCCGCCTTTGTAGTAGCCGTTGCAGCTGATGTCCTCGGTTTTCCCGTTTTCGAAGGACATTGTCCCGCCGCCGTGCCACGAGCCAGCGAGAACACCAAGGCTGGCATCGGCGGCCGCTGAATTGGTGGACAGGCTGACGGTCACGGCGCTGATGACTGCGAAGGCTGCAAGCTGCGCGAGAAATGTCTTTAGGGCCCATGTATTGTTCGACATCGGATCAACCCTCCTCAGTATCTTGCCCATAGGAACAACCCGCGCCAGATAGAGCCTCACTCACCTGCCAATCGCAGAGCCCGACGCAACCTGCTCCGACAGCCTGAGTCCATCAGCGGTGCGGGATGAGCATGCCAGTCGCCCAACACAACAACGGGGCAATGCCCAGGTCATTCCGCGATAGTTGAGTGCTTTATGGCGCCCCTACCAGAACAGGATCAGTGGATTGCTGCAGCGCCGAGCGGGACTGACCCGTTGCAGCCCGCCAAGCTTGGCTCCGCTTGCTGCCTGTTTCCAACATCAGCGCTCTACCTTGCCATCCTGCCGGACCGAGAACCGAGCATTCCCTAGGCCTGTTCCGATCGTCAGCACGCCCCAGCGCTTTGGGCCCTCCACATGAGGAAGCTCGCTCAAACCCTGCACGACGGCATCGTTATGCATAACGATGATCGTTTCGTGATCGCCGATCTGAGGAATTGCATCACGCACCGCATTGGGAAGATTAAATTTGCTGCTCTCCCAATTGCCCGGAAGATTCTGCGCGCCGCGAGCGATCGAGCCGTCTTCCTCGATGAGCCCCGGACAGCCGATGCCAATCACGGGTGCCAGTCGAAGCCCGTTCTTGTCAGTTGCCTTAATCAGGCCCGTCAGCATGTTCGTGAGCTCGTCAACGGCTTCGTCACGCTTGAGATCGTCCTCATCTGAGTGGCGCCACAATTGCATGTCTTGGACGCGCGCTTTCAAAAGGTTTTTGGCCTTTGTGAGATTCAACTCCACCAGGCCAGTACGAATATTTGTGCCAGCAACGTCCACGGCAAGAATCGCGTCGTGACCATCGAGCATCCATGCCGGCAGCAGGTGAGCGGCTCCGATCAGCCCCGCCTCGTCGGGGTCGTTGTGAATGAGCTGCAGTTCGACAGGCGTTTCTTCAGCCTTCAAGAGAATACCCGCCCGCGCAACAGCAAGTTCTCCCACTCGGCTGGCCCGAAAACCACCACCGACGACAATCAGTCCGGTGTCGCGCCATGCCTTGAGACGCAGCAACCGCTTGATCACGCCTGCCAGCTGTTGCGCGAAACCCTCGATCGCGCTCTGCACCACCGCGGCCGCTTCGGCATCGCCCTTTGCGAGCAGCTCGTCGAGCTTCTTCTTACTGATCTCGTTGCTTTCCTTGTCGCCGAGTGGGTCCTCACCGGATGCCCTCAGCGCCTCGCGCACCTCTTCGAGGATCTTCCGGAACGCGCCGTTGCTGGCCTTGTCGCCGATGAATTGTAAGCGCTCAATGAACGACATCTAGGCCGACGGTATTCGGCTCAGCCACAATGGCGCGCCCAAGAAGTCGGGGCGCGAAAGATGGCGGCAGGTCGGGAGCGTAGGAGCGGTGCAGGGCTCTTGTCGCCGCGTGCGGAGGGCGAAGATCCGCATCTATCTGTGCCAGGACCCGGTCGACTTCCGGGCTGGCATCAACGGGCTCAGCGTGCTCGTCGAGGCGACGCTCAAGTACGACCCGTTCAGCCGCAACTTGTTCTGCTTCACCAACAAACGACGCAACCAGGTCAAGGTGCTCTATTGGCAAAGGAGCGGGTTCTGCCTGTGGCAGAAGCGGCTGGAGGAGGAGCGCTTCAAGTGGCCGACGCATCTGCGTCCGCTCGATGGCGGCCCGCCAGGCCGACCGCCGGTTGTCAGCTTGAGCGACGAGCAGTTCCGCTGGCTGCTCGACGGTCTCGACTTGAAGCACCTCAAGCCGCATCGGGCGCTGGAATATCGCACGGTGTTGTAGAGAAAGAGGACGTGTGGCAGCGCGCCCACGCGCAAATCAGCTATTCGATCTGGCATGGCCGAGGCGGCACCGCCACGCACTGCCGATCTGCCGGACGATCCGGCGACACTGAAGACGCTGGTGCGCGAGCAGGCGTTCGAGATCGAGCGCCTCAAGGAGGAGCTGCGGCTCGCCAGGCACAAGCAGTTTGGCGCCAGCTCCGAGAAGGCCGATCCCGCGCAGCCGCAGCTCTTCAACGAGGCCGAGGCGCTGAGCACCAAGGCGCCGGCTGGAGAGGGCGACGAGGTCACGGTTCCCGAGCACAAGCGGGCAAGGGGCAAGAGAAAGCCGCTCGATGACCGCCTGCCGCGCGAGCGCATCGAGCATGACATCCCGGAGGCCGAGAAGCTATGCCCATGCGGCAGCGGCCACGAGCGTCCGCGCATCGGCGAGGTCGTCACCGAGCAGGCTGACATCGTTCCGGCGAAGGTGATCGTGCTACAGCACGTGCGCTTCAAATCATC
>CAVRVK010000021.1:0-81048 GCA_963724565.1 uncultured Alphaproteobacteria bacterium | reverse complement strand
GAGTGTGATGTTGCGTCAGGCTAAGCTGCCGAGTGTCGGGCTCTACTATGTGAGTGCGATTTGCAAAAGCTGCCAAAAAATAGTTCCCTTGGAGGACGGCCCGAAACAAGGCGAAGACATTTTACAGTCGCGATCCGACAATGGTTCGCTGCCCTTTTTGCGGAAGCGTCGAGCGGTATCATCCAAGGGAGCTAAAAAACCAAGTTGCTGCGGGAATTGCCGCCGACACCCTGAACATTTGGCCCAAATTGTTTTGTTGGAGGCGATTTGCTATACCCCATGATATGACGAAATTGTTGGAAAGGGCAATTGCCCAGGTATGCGAACTTCCGGAGGAAACTCAGAATATAGCGGCTGACGCTCTCCTTATGGTGATCGAGCACGCGAATGATGATGCGCAGTACCGCCTGACTGATGACACATCGAGGGGATGAGATCGCGGGTGCTCACGCAAACAGAAAGGGGCGGCATCCAATAAAAAACCGAGACGCGCAGGACGTCTCGGGTCGAACCGAAATGAACGCAATCGTTCTCCGTGGATTGGGTACCGACCAGGAGCACGGTAAGTGATGTTCTTGGCCAGCGCCTTGTCGACTTCCTCGACTGTATGGGGAGGTGTCGTCTTCGTTCTCACGAGGCCAGAAGCCGACACGGTCAACGAGAGCGAAGAAGCCGCGATATTGTCCGGCAGATCCGCGATGACTAGCACGTCGTCTTCGCCGAAGCAATAGTAGGTGGCTTCAGCTTGCCGCCGAGCGTCTCGATGGCACTCGCGACCGCCGTCCTCCGTCCCGAAGCTTTGTCCTTCTGGAGGCCTTTGAGGCCCTCAGCTGTGTAGGACGCCTGAATGGGGTCACCTGGACATGGGATACTCCTAAAATTGTGTGGAGATGTAATTTGAATGACCATCACTCAAGCCACGCTCGGACCTTCGAATAACAATGTGTCTTGAATAAGTGCTTCTGGCAATAAGGCAGAGAAAATCAAATGGCTCTGTTCGCCCCTCATGTTGAACCGCAGCGATACGCGGCCTGAAGACAGCGCTCGGGCGTGAAGTTTTCACCGAGCCGCTCAATGGCGCGGCGCCAGCCGAGGTAGCTCGGCAGATACCAGGATGCGACGCCCTTGAATGGTCGCAGCCAGTCCTTGAGGCGGCTGGTGTAGGCGTTGACGTTCTGGATGTGGAAGCCCTTGTAGGCGTGCTCGCCGCGGCTGGTGATGATCGGGATGTGCAGGATGTTCTCGGCGTGCGCAAAGGCGCCGTAGGCGTCGCGTCCATCGCTGACGAGAACCGCATCCTTGGCAACGACTGGTGCGAGGTAGGCAGCGAACGTGCGAGCCTGCAGATCGGGGAGCACCTGGTCGGTGGTGGCACCGCTGCGGTCGCGCACGATCAGGACGCAGTCGTGCTCCTCGGTGGAGAGCCCCTTCTTGGCCTTGCCTCCGCGCTTTCTCGGGGCTCGGCCAACGAGCCGCTTGGACCCCTTCGCCGATTTGCGGATGAAGGTCTCGTCCGCTTCAACGATGCCGGTGACAGCGGTTGCCTTCGCGCCCTTGGTGGTCGCCAGGAAGCGGTGACGCCAACGAAACGACGTCTCCAGATGCACGCCGACGCGCTTTGCTGCCTTCCTCAGGCTCAACCCGTCGACGATCGCGCGGGCGTACTCGAGCCACTTCTCCCGCTTCTGCAGGTGGGCCAGCGGCGTGCCGGTGAGCGCGTTGAAGGTCCGCTCGCAGGCATTGCACATGTAGCGCTTCATGCCGGTCGCCACGCCCCACTTGCTGAAGGCTTCCGACCCGCAGTGGCCGCACGCCGGCGCCTTGGCGAACTCGGCCTCGATCAGCGCAACGACATCACCGGCGGAACCTCGCGACGACAGCGCCGCCATCAGGGCGTTGCGCTGCACCGGCGTCAGCGATCCGAGATCGGCGAACAACGCCCTGAAATCCTTGGCCTTCATGATCATCTCCCGCCATCCAAATCAGGCGGAGATCATGCGCCTACATTGAGTCAGAACAGAGCCAATCAAATACGAGTCTATGACACAAGAGAGATTTACATCTGCAGTGCTGGACCACTGCTGAGGAATGTGTCGATGTGTACGATCATTTTCTACTGTCAGCTTTCCTAGTTTCCAAGTGCATCTTGCTGGTCCCTCTAGGATATACATCCACGACAGCCATCGAAGGCATCAGGTTGTTGGGGAGCGGTCCGTTGCCCGCGCCCAGGTGTTGCGAAAGCTTGGTCCGCCAATGGATCTGTGGCGATGAGGCGTGGGGTCGACCGATCGTTGCTGTGGCTATCGCTGATGCGGTTGCGCGAGCACACGGACTTGGAAGGGAAGTGCGTCGGGGGCGGAGTTGAGGGATTTACGCTGTGCCGGTTGCACGCTGCTTTGGTCTCCTCGACGTCAATTGAGCGCGAACCGACGCAAGAGCACGGGCGCCCCTTGGCGCGCGTCACGCTGATGCGTTCTTAGCGGAGCTTGCGACCGTCCTGGCGGCCAAACGAACGCAAAGTACTTGCGGTGTGTTCTGTCATGCCAAATGCGGTAGCCGCGGTAGTAGGTCGTTGCCATCGCGTTAGCGCCTGGTGCGCGTCTCCCGGTCGGTTCCCGATCAGATCGTTCGAATCACCTTGCACGCAGAATTCGTCCAGGGATGGGCCGCGTACTGCCTCACGCATTTTGGAGGGGCTGTCCTCATGCCTATCGGCTTAGCTCCGGCTGAGCGATGCCGAACCATCGGCATGGCGTCGTCGCCTCGACCAGCATGCGCCCTGGAAGGGGCTCGCTCGCAACGAGCCCTTCGATGACACGAGCCGCGATGCGCACCGTCCCGTTGGTCTTGCGCCGGTTGTGGCGGAAGGCGAACTCGTCGAGATAAGCCTGCAGGTGCTTGCGCCGGACCGCGCCGGCATGCGTGCCCAAGAGCCAGCGCTTCAGAAGCGAGATCGTCCAGTGGCAGCCCTGCAGCGCGTCCTTCTCGCGCCGCTCGACCTTGGTTTGCACTTTCGGGTCGTGGGGCCGTTCGCCAAGGCTCCTTTCGTTGTAGCTGGCGAGCCCGTCGGTCGTGACCTCGGCGTCGGGGGCGATCTGCCCGTCGGCGAAGCGCTTCAAAGTGGCCTCATCGTTGTTGGCCGCGTGGGCGAGGCGCACGCGCCCTCCCGCCTCCGTCGCCACCAGCACCAACTCCTTGTTGGGTCCGCCTTTTCCCCCGACGAGGGTTTCGTCGACCTGCACGAAAGGGCGAAGTGGCTCGCGCTCCTTGCGCACCATTGAGGCCCTGAGCTTGTGCAACCACGTCCAGGCCGTCTCGTAGGAGCCGAAGCCCATGATGCGCTGCAGGTCCTTGGCCGAGATGCCAGTGCGCCGCGTCGAGATCTCGAACACGGCGCGAAACCACATCTTGAGCGGCTTGCGCGTCTTCTCGAGCACCGTTCCCGAGGTCAGGCTCGTCTGGTGGTCGCATTCGGCGCACTCGAAGGTGGTGCCGTCGCGGATCGTCCACACGCGCTTGCAGCCGCAGCGCGCGCAGGCGGGCTCGCCGCCCCAGCGCGCCTCGACCCAGTAGGCGCGGCAGTCATCCTCGGTCGCAAAGCGCTCCTCGAACTCGGTCGCCGTCTTCGGAAATCACGCCACAGATCGTCTCGTGTGCGGGCCATGGCTCAATCCCTTGTTCGAGCTCATGATACCCACGAATGCGCCGGAACTAAGCCGATAGGCATCGGCTGTCCTCCTGGGCGTGGCGCTCACGTACGGCATGCTCTCCCGGCGCGCGCGGCGTAAGGAAAAGTCCGGGCGCGCCAAAGAAGAGCCGTGAGAGAGCTGCTCTGCCAAAGCAAGTAGATCCGCCGATAGATTTGCTTTTGCACTCAGTAACTTTCGTAATAAACTACGGTGGAAATATTACCCCCAGTTGGACTTTGCTGCAATGGAAGGGACCCGGCCAAAATCCGAATCTTGTTTTCGGGTCAAGGGTCAGGACGCATGCTATGGTCTTGGCCGTGGGCCCGAGAACCGGCTCCGCGCCGGTAGGAGACGACGCTCTGCGGCTTATCCAACTGCAAGCATTGCGATCTCTGAACCAGTAGTACGACTTGGACTGTCGTAAGGAGTGCGGACCATGAACCACCTTGCGTCATTGTTTCGGCAATCGTTTATTATCGTTTCCTGCCTCGCTGTGCTGTTGTTTTATAATGATACATGTTACGCCCAAACTAAGAAGAAAATCGTCCTTGTTAATGTGGCACACACTCTCGATGTTGAGCAGGGAAAAGCGTTTCAAGTTAATGCACTGCAGGTTGCAAAATATTGGAAAGCAATAGCGTCAAAATTACGAGGATTTGAACTTGAAGAGAAGCGCATAATTGATCAAGGGTATACGTGCGACAATATACGTAAAGTCATTGCGGAGCTTACACCCCGGAAGTGGTGACGTTATCTTTTTTTCCATTCCGGACATGGGCGGGCCCCAGTTCCGTCTCCTGAGGACAAACAGCGTGCACTCTACCCAACACTGCAATGTGGTGCGTCCGCTGCTGACAAAGAACTGCCCCTCAGCGAAGTGCATGAGGCGCTAGTAGCGAAGGGGGCGAGGTTGAGCATAGCTATTGCCGATAGCTGCAACAATGTTGTTGAAGTTGAGGAGGAGTATTCAGCCACGTCCACGTCGCCCGAGGTGGAATTAAGGCGGGAAGTTGCGACGATGACCATGTTTGCAGATTTTAGGGGTCATATAATTATGAAAAGTTCGAAAGAGCCGTTTTCGTTTTATCGACCTGACTCCGAAGGTTATTTCACAAGGCAACTCTTCGGGGTGCTCTTGGCGCCACCATGGTCGGATGAAGCTAAGTTGCTTTGGGACAAAACACTGAAGGCTGCAGCTGTTCCGATCGCGGTACCTCCTCATATGCAGATGCCAGGAGAAAGTCCGATGCAAACGGTGCAGACCGCAGCGTATGAAGCTACGCTATCGTATGAACCAGCCAATTGATTAAATCCGATCGGTGGTGCCGCGCTTCAAGGGGTCTGGGAGAGCGCCGCATTGTAAATTGTGGGCTACGAGGGGTGTCCGGATTTGATTGGCTTTATCGCCAGGATTTGTGTGAGCTCGCCGCTTATCTTCCGGGTCAGCACTTGCCGCTGCTTGCGCCAGCTCCAGCGAGTGTGAGCTGCGGTTGACTGGCATCGTCGGCAGGCGAGGAGGACAAGCGGCGCAACAAGGCCACGGAGGTTTGAAGAACGCTCGACGTCAGCGCGGATCGCGTGATCGGCCTACACCGCTGATAGACGCTCAGACCAAGGCGAGGGAGAACAACCAGGGGTAGTACCGGCTTATGGGCGACATCGACGACCGCAGCTGCGACAGCTGACACCATCGCGGAAATCACGGTAACACCAGTGACGCCGAGAGGGATGGGCGCACTCCACAGGGGCCAATGTGCTGCCCGGGTTTCCCAATGAACGACTGCGACGGGTGAGCGAGTGGGCGGCAACAGACCAACCGGCGGCTGTCGGGAGGCGATATTGCGGCTGCCAAGTCCTGGCGGCGGTGGCCAAAGAAATGCGCCGGCGCCGACAGCGCGGCGCCACACCACTAGGGAATAAGCAAGGCTTCGATCCGCGTGGCAGCGCGGCTGTAAATTTGAGTGTAATACTGATACGAAAGGATCCCGCGTCTAGTACACGGATTTGACACATCCTGTCTGCCGACAAGAACCGGGTCCTGCATTTCAACTGCTGAGAACTGGCTAGAATCTTTGAGATATGTGTCGCAAACGCTTTGCATCCTTGACTCGGGTGCCGCATCAGCTAAAGAGCCAATATTCCATATCCGAGCCACACCATCCCATGTCGCAGTAGCCAGTCGATTGCCGGATGGCGCGAAATCGACACTCATTACCCATGATTGAAACCGGCTTGAGTTTATGGGATCGAATTTTCCGATCAGACCCAAATCCTTAGAATCGAATACGCGCGCGCTACCGTCGAGCCCCGCGGTTGCGAGAAAGCGCCCGTCTCGACTTAGGGCAACTCGAGTGAGTGCTGACTTGTGTGCGCGTAGTGCAGCCAGTTCTTGTCTTGTGGACAGATCCCAAATACGAACAGTCTGATCCTCTCCTCCTGTTGCTGCAATTCGGCCATCCGCCCCAAAGATGGCCGTATAGACAGGACCCGAATGGCCTGTGAGTTGAGCAACTAGGTCGCCCGTTTGTGCGTCGAGGAGACGGACGACCCCATCTTCCCCAGCAACAAGGACCCTCCTGCCATCGGCGTCGAATTCCGCGGTGCGAACACCGGCTCCTCTCTCTCCGATGAGCCTTATGAACGCTCCCCTAGCATCCCAGAGTCTAGTCGTGCCGTCGAGAGAGGCGGTGAGCAGATACTTGTCGTCAGGACTGAAGCTGGCCGTGGTCACTGTACGTTCGTGACCTTCAAGCACAGTGAGCCGGTCCCCGGATTGCGCATCCCAAATCTGAGCGGTCCTGTCCCTAGAAGCAGTTACAACGAGCCGATCCTTTCCGTTGAAACGAGCATCGGAAAGCTCACTCGTATGCCCTTTCAGAGAAAGCACCAACGAGCCGGTGCGTGCGTCCCAAATGCGTGCTGTGTGGTCGCCGGACGAGGTGACAACGTGCGCGCCATCGTGACTGAAGCGAGCACTGCGGAGAAAATCTCGATGACCGCGCAGCTCTGCAACTTGAGCCCGCTGAACAACCCACAAGCGCACTGTTCCGTCGCCGGAAGCAGTTACGATGTGCGAGCCATCGGGGCCGAATGTAGCAGCTGTAAGCTGGGTCTCGTCTCCCTTGAGAGCGAAAAGCTCTATTCCCAGAGCCACATCCCAAACCCGCGCACTGCCATCCCCTGAATGGGTCAAAATAGTGCGTCCATCTGGGCTGAATTCCACTGACTGGACAAAGCCAGAATGGCCCTCCAGTTTAGCAATGGGTCCATGGCATCCTGCTTTCCACAGGCGCGCGCTCTTGTCAGAGGACGCAGTGGCGACAATCGTTTCGTCCGAGCTAAACCTGGCATCATTTACGAAGTCCTCATGCCCGTCGGCACAAACGCCAATGGCGGTACCTTGCAAGGCGTCCCAGACGCGCGCTGTTTTGTCCTCAGACGATGTGAGTATTTTTGTGCCGAGTTCGATTGAATCGAGCGCTAGCGACGCGTTGCGTGTGACCACGGAGGATGTGCAAGAGTGTGCCGCTGGTCGCTTCCCAGACCCGGGCCGTGGTATCATCTGAAGCAGTTACGATGAGGCGGCCGTCGGGGCTATACTCCGCAGAGGAGATAAAGCCTTCGTGCCCACTTAGAACAGCAATTAACTCTCCAGTGCTTGGGTCCCAAATTCGCGCCAGCCGATCGCTTGACACGCTTAGAACGCGAGTCCCGTCCGGACTGAACTTGGCGAGCACGACTGATTGGGGATGGGAGAGTACCTGCTTGACGTCACCCACCTCGGCCCCCCAGATGCGCGCTGTCTTATCATCCGAGCTTGTGAGAATCAGGGTGCCGGAGGGATTGAAAGCTGCGCTACGGAGGTGCGCGCGATCAGTGAAAAGCCTCTTGAGTAGCTGGCCTGATGCTGAATTCCAGAGAAGTGCGGTCCCGTCAGCCGACGCTGACAGCACTCGATTGCCGGTGGGATCGAAGGCGACGCTTTCAACTCGTCCGCTGTGACCCTTCAACTGCCGTTCAAAGCGGCAATCGGAGGCATAACGAGCAAGCGCCACTTGCAACTGCGGTAGGCGCACAGAAACCAACGGCGTAGCGCCTGGTGGCGGTAAACCAGCTACCGCTAGTCGGAGGGCACGATCGCAATAACCCTCCCTGAAAGCGACCTCTGCCGCGCTTAAGAAAATGAGTGCTTCTCTAGCGCTGGTCCGCCGCGCTTCCCACGCCGTCGCAAATGCACCGAGAATGACCAGAAGAAATACGCCGCTTAACCCCCATGCCGCCCGCCTTTGGAACTGCTTCGTCCTTGTCACCTGCTCCTGTTCCTGGTGCAAGCGTTCTGTCTGCGCCGTGCGGCTCGCCGTGAGAAACGCACGGTGGGCTTCGCTCACCACTGGAGCTTCATGCGGGCGGCGGGCGGCCCACGCGTCAGCGTCGTCCAGATCCCTGCCGCGAATCAGCGCTTCGGCCGGTCGCCCACGCTCGAGCCAACGGCGTGCAAGTTCGCCTAGCCGAGTGTGTTCCCTCAGCCAAGGCACGTCGGTGTTGAGCGCACTCGCGAGTTCGTCAGCACGGGCTTCGAACACGGCCTCATCCGTGAAATAGAGATAATTGATCCTGGATATCTCACGCGGGATGGGCATGCCTTCCACATCGGCGATAACTACAGGAGCAAGGCGCTTCGCATTTGCGCGCACCTGCTCGACCTCCCAGGCGCAGGCTTTCGAAGCGATGGAATGCGGGCTCACGACAAAGATAACTGTGTCGGCTCGCCTGATGAAGCCCAGGAGCTCACGCTCCCAGTCCTCCAACTTGGGAAGGTCACGTCGGTCGATCATGACCTCGAAACCGCGCGCATCAAGTGCGGCCACAAGTCGGTCTGCAAATGGCATATCCCGACGCGAATAGGAGATAAAGACTTTGAGTTTTTGCGCTGGGCTCACCCCGTCCATGATGGCAGTCCTCTGCAAATCAATTGACCACAACAAACGCGCGTAGGTAGCCACGAGGTCGGTGGCGCGACAAGTGGAATGCGCGCCACGCCAGAAAGAAGCATGAGAGGGTCAGACGGCAAGCCGCAGGTCCGTTGCGATCTTCTCGTGGTCGACGGCGGAAGCGGCCGCTCTCAGCTGCCGCAACTGATGTTCGCGCGAACATCAGTCTCTTTGCGGGTTTTCTACTTGCATGACAAGAAGGGTGGGTGAGCCCCTATCCACTTCCCAATAGGGCATAGATTTCAATCATTTCAATAGCTTATAGAATTCAGGGCTCTCTTTGGGCTCACCGGTCAAATAGGAGCGGTACGGAGTGATATGGGGTAATGCGTCTGCGCTTTGAGCGATACGTTGGGTGAAGGCAAGCGCTACGGTCGCAGTATTCGGGATAAGCGTCCGTCATCAGAGCAAAGCGTTACTTGCAGGAGCGATCGGCGACGGCCTTGGGCGGTCCGATAACCGTCTCGGCAGGGTCAATGTAACACCGTTCTCTGACGTGACTTGCGCCCGCTAGTACAGAGCAGAGTGCCAATTTCCTCCGTGAGCAGCCGCAACAAACGGCTGGCGCTGGTTGCACCGAGGCAATAGTCCGCTCTCGGGTGCACGTCGTGAACGACTGCACGATCTTGGCCTGGTACGCGACAATCACATCGCTGATTTCGGCGCGATTTCTGCTTCAAGTGTCGGGAACAGTCAGGTCTCCCGCTGGATCAGTTGCGGGCATTCCCGGATGGGCCCTTCACGACGCAGCGGTAATGTTCGCCGTTGCGGTCGTAACCCGGCTTCAGTCGGTGGTTGTCATGCGAGCGTGGTTTTGCCAGGTCGCAATGTGCGTCGGGCTCGTGCTGCCAAGCGCGTTGGCGGCGACACCCGCGGCGCAACCTAACCGAATCCGCATTGAGTATGTCGCACCTAGTGACCCCGCACACCAGCTTCTCCACGAATTCTTGCAGGAGGCACGTGCGCTCGAGAAGATGCAAAACATCTTCAGTCCGTTCAAGTTTCGTGCCGAGGTCACCATCAGGACAACGGGTTGCAACGGCGAAGCAATGGCCTACTTTCATCGCGCGCTCATCGTGGTTTGCTACGAACTCTTGGACAGGTTTCGGGAGAACTTGCCGACAGAGACGACGCCTGCCGGCGTGACTGCCAAAGACGCAATCATTGGACAGTTTTTCTATGTCGTGGCTCATGAAATGGGACATGCGGTGATCCAGCTGAACGTCCTTCCTATGCTTGGTCAGGAAGAGGACGCTGCGGATCATTTTGCAGTCTACATGATGCTGCAGTTCGGCGAGGACGAGGCGCGCAGGCTGGTTGGTGGCACGGCGCTCTCGTTCAGGAATTACATGGAAAACCCGACACTGACTGTGCCAATCGAGGCTTTCTCCAGCGAGCACGGTGCGCCACCGCAGCGGTTCTTCAATCTGTTGTGCATCGCCTTTGGCGCGCATCCCCGGCTTTTCAGCGACGTTCGCGAATTGGGGTTTCTGCCACAGCGCCGTGCTTCTCGCTGCTGGCGCGAATATAGAAAAGTGGCTTGGGCATTTCGGCAACTCATCGCCCCGCACGTGGATCAGGAACTGTGGAAAAAGGTTACGTCTAGCGATGTGTTGACCGGCAAGAATACCTGGATGCGCAACGAACAATTCGAACAGCCCATGCCGAGGGGGAGCGGCGCCGGAGAGCAGTAGATCACTATCTCTGAAAGCGGATGATCGCGCGTGCGGTGCTGGCCACGCTTCGCCGCCTCAAGCAACCCTCGACTTACGGTCGGCCTGCCCGAACCTAGTCGACAACATGCAGGGGCAGGGCTCGTTGCGTCCAACCTTCGCGGACCTGACGGGTTCGCGACGCGACGGGCGGGCCCCAGGATCTCGCCAGTAGGCACAGCAAGCGCAGCACGGGCGAGGGCGGATGTGGTAAATCCTTGATACTGCAGCTGAGGCACCTGCCGAAAAACGTCTCACTATGGATGCATCTGTGGTCACAGCGCTCGCCGCACTGGCAGGAGCCGCCATAGGCGGCTTCACAACTGTTGTCGTGTCATGGTTGATGCAACGTGCCCGGGCAAGAGAGCAGCGGCTCGCTCACTACCAACTCCGCCGACAAGACTTATACAAAGAATTCATTGACCAAGCCTCGATGCTATACATCGACGCGCTCCAGAGCGACAAACCCGACGTTTCCGGCTTGATGCGGCTTTATGCGGAGATAAGCAGAATGCGCGTTCTGTCCTCGCAAACTGTCGTGGCCAGCGCCGAACAAATCGTTAAAGGGATCACCAATGCATATTTGAAGCCCAACAAGACTGTCCCGGAACTGCGGCAGATGGCCGATACCGGCTTGCTCGACCCTCTTCGCAATTTCAGCGAGTCCTGCCGCGCCGAATCGGAAAGTCTTGGTTTTGGACCACCTGACTAGCGGCACTTCCCTGACTAGCGGACATTATGAACGTCGCACTAGAAAAGCGCGGCGTGAGTGCTGCTCGTGTGTCATGGCAGGTCGGCATGACGCGGGATCGGGGGTCTGTCCCGCTAACCTCAACCACTTGGGGAGCGCGCCGCAAGTCTATTGACCCCTGCCCCGGGCAGGCGCCGGCACCCCGCCGGGCGGAGGTGCGCGAACGAAAGGCGTTAGGGCCGACTATGCCATGCTTCTCCGGCGGACGCATGCGCGTCAAAGGTATCTTCTCAGGAGAGGCAGTGCGTGTTCAACGACGGCGCGTCCCTCGGCAATCGTCTCGGCTGCCCGGTTGAACTCCATCAGTCCGATATGTCCCAATCTCGGCACTAGCATCACGTGCGGCGGCTCCCCGGCCAGGCGCGCCCGGGTAATCTGGTCTTGCATGACGTTGATCGAGGTCATGAGCACCTCGAAATAGCCCGGAGAGGTTGGCGCGGACGATACCAGCTTCGGAAGGATGGCCGATGCCTGCTCCCGCCATGCAGTTGGCACTTGGTTTACCAGACGCTGCACGAACTCCGGCGGTGCGCCGCTGGTGCTATCCGAGTTGCGCTCGTGGTTGTCCATTGCATGGCGCCCGACGATATCGCCGTTGAGGTTCACCGCGATCACCACGTCGGCGCCAAGCGCGCGGCAAACAGAAACGGGCACCGGATTGACGAGGCCGCCATCCACGAGCCAGCGATCTGCATGCCGGGCCGGACTGAGTATGCCTGGTATGGAGATTGAGGCGCGGACAGCCTCGTCGATCGGCCCTTCCCGGAGCCAGATTTCACGCCCGCTTTCGAGATCGGTCGCAACCGCCGCGAAGGGTTTACTGTAGCTGGTGATTGGGGCCGAAATCTTCAGCTTGCGCAGGAATGCGACGATCTCCTGGCCGGCTATCAGTCCGCCGCCGGACAGCCGCACATCGAGCATGCGCGCTATCTGCGGCCAGGTGAGGGATTGCGCGAAGTCCTTCAGGGCCGGCAACTCGCCAGCTACGTAGCGCAGCGCCGACCAGAGCTCCGATCGAGCAACCGCAGACGATGTCTGGCTCTATGCCCGCCTCAGCCAGCGCCTCGATGATGCCGATGTGCGACCAGCCGCGGGCTGCACCGCTGCCGAGTGCAAGGCCGATGCGTGGGCTGGCCATCGGGTGTCGCTCCTAGGGGTATTCAGCGGCTGAAGGATGCGGAAGTTATGTATGGCGCGGAAGTCCGCGCGCGGAGTTGATGTGGATCAATGCCGCTTCCGCCTCAGTTCCTTGTGTCGTGATCCTGGAGCACGCCTGGGCGTTGGAAGCGCCACGACCTTAGGCCATTCGAGCAGCCTGCCGAAATACGGCTCGACTTTGACAGTGAGGAATTCGTACGGGCGGGCGCTACCACTAGCGCAGTGGAAAGAAGGAGTCGCTTATGTCAGAGCACAGCAGCATGCATGTCTACCTGAATTGGGCCAAGGAGCGGCTTGACGAGATGGATGCCACGTTGGCGTCGCTCGAAGCCAAGGCCAGTCAGCAAAAAGCCGACGCCAAGGCGAAGGCGGATCAGTTGATCGCCGACTTGAAAAAGCGGCGCAACGAGTTCCAGGCCAAAGCCAAGGCACAAGCTGAAGCTGGCGAAGCCGCTTGGCAAGGCGCAAAGACGCAATTGGAATCGCAGTGGAACGGCTTCGAGGCGCAGGTCAAAACCTACTTCGAGACTGTCGGCAAGCAGATCGAGCAGCAACAAGCCGCGTTCCGGGACATTGCCGCCGCTCAAGGGAAGGCCTGGCGCGAGGCGGCCGACAAGTTCCATGACGCGGCAACCAAAGTGGCAGCGGAAAAGCGTGCCAACGTCGATGCGGCGGTCAAGCAGATGAAAGCGGAAGCGGCGGAGGCCGAAGCACGCTTGCAGAAGCTGAAGCAGGCGGGAAGCGAATCCTGGACGGCGCTGAGTGCCGCGTTGGCCCAGTCGCGCAAGGCCTTCGACCAGGCGAACCAGAAGGCATCGGACGCTTTCAAGCGCGCCGCTCCTCCGAACGCCTGATCCAACGGCGCTGTAGTAGACCGCGATGGGACGCGGGTCCTTGCCGCGGTCTGCTGCCGGCACCGGCGCAAGGTCAATATAACTCCGTTCCGTGACCAAGCTGTTCGCTTGGCCGACAGGGCGCGCGTTGCCCCTGTTGGCCGATCAGGTCGGCAACCTCCATCACGTCACCCACCAAAAAATCAGGATAACACCTGAGGGTTTGGTTCGCAGCTTGGCTCCAGAATGAGGTCGCATCAAGCTTACGCAGTTGCGCATTCGCGATGAGCGAGCAGCCTGTACCTCGGTAGCGTGGCCTGGCGCCGACGCGATTGACGCTTCGGCAGGCGATACGAGAGACCGGCCGCGCTGGCGGTCGGGGCTGGCATTGCACCCCCGAGCAGGCAGAAGGAGGAGCAAGTGGCCCAAGCCATTCCCGCCATGATCCCGCTCCCGGATCCGACACCGCCCAGATTGCTGGAGAAATTGTCGGGCGAGATCAACATGCTCGCGCCGACGGCCTTGCATGAATATGTGCGCGATTCCTGGCAGAGGTCGGTTCTGTTTCTCGACATCCTGCGCCAACGCGGCAACCAGCGCGAGGAGATGTTGGCGCACGGCATCAGTTCCGTCCTGATCTACGACAGCGAGCTGGTGATGCGCGGCGACCAGCTACCCAAACCGGTCAACTATTCGCTGCTCCGCGTCATCCCGCCGGAGGGCGCCGAGATCGACAACCGCAAGCGTCCCGTCTTCGTCATAGATCCGCGCGCCGGCCAGGGGCCAGGTATCGGCGGCTTCAAGCAGGCGAGCGAGATCGGCAACGCATTCAGGGCCGGGCACCCGGTCTATTTCGCAGGCTTTACTGCTAACCCCGTGGAAGGACAGCGGGTCGAAGACGTCGCGCGCGCATTCACGGTTTTTCTCGAGAAGGTGGCTGAGCTGCATCCCGAGGCCCTCGGCAAGCCCTTCGTATTCGGCAACTGCCAAGCCGGTTGGCATGCGATGATGGCTGCTTGCATGCGTCCCGATGTCGTCGGGCCAATGGTGATTGCGGGTGCGCCCCTCTCCTACTGGGCCGGCGTCCGCGGCAAGAACGCCATGCGCTATCTGGGCGGCTGGTTCGGCGGGACCTGGCTCGACCGCATGATGAGCGACATTGGCGGCGGTATCTACGACGCCGCCTGGCTGGTCGCCAATTTCGACAATCTCAACCCCGCAAACACGTTGTGGACCAAGCAGTACAACGTCTGGGCCAACCCGGAGCAGGAGGGCAGCCGCTATCTGCAGTTCGAGAAGTGGTGGGGCGACTACGTCCTGCTACGCGGCGAAGAGATCCAGTGGATGGTCGACAATCTCTTTGTCGGCAACAAATTCTCCACCGCCCAGATTGTCACCAGCGACGGCATTCGCCTCGATATGCGCCAGATCAAGACGCCGATCGTTTGCTTCTGCTCGCACGGCGACAACATCACGCCGCCGCAGCAGGCTTTGGATTGGATTCTCGACAACTACCAATGCGTAGAGGAGATCCAACAGTACGGCCAGCGGATCTTCTACAACATTGATGCGAAGGCCGGCCATTTGGCCATTTTCGTCGGCACCAAGGTGGCCGAGAAGAACCACGCCGAATTCATCAACAATATGGAGCTCATCGACGCGATGCCGCCGGGGCTCTACGAGATCGTGATCACCGAGAAGCCGGGCGCCCAAGCCTCGAGCCAGGGAGAGGCCGATAATTTCGATCTTTGCATCGAGGAGCGCACCCTCGACGACATACGTGCGCTGGGGTGCAACTCGCTCGAGGACGAGCGCGAGTTCGCGGCCGTGGCGCGCGTGTCGGAGCTCAACAACGCCCTCTATCAGACCTTCGTCCAGCCCTGGATCAAGATGATGGCCGGCCCGCAGATTGCGCGCGCGGCTCTCGAGTTGAACCCGCTGCGGATTGGCTATTCGTTCTGGTCGGATAGGAATCCAATCATGCGAACGGTTGCGCCGCTCACAAATTTTGCCCGAGCGGAGCGGATCAAGGCTTCTGCCGACAATCCCTTCATTGCGATGCAGGAGCAGTTCTCGAAAGCGATGATAGATGCGCTCAACCTCTTCCGCGAAGCTCGCGATGAATTGGTCGAGCAAACCTTCCACGCAATCTATGGCTCGCCCCTGGTTCAGGCCGCCTGCGGAATCTCCCAAGACGACGGTCCACCCCGGCAGCGCCCTGGTCTGTCGCCGTCCGTCCTCTTGGCAGCCGAGGCAGAGAAACGTCGGTTGAAGGGACGCATTGCCGAGGGTAGCGCGGTCGACGCCGCGGCACGGGTGCTCGTGTATATCGGCAAGGCTCAGCATCGCATTGAGGAGCGTACGTTTGATGCTCTGCGCAAGCTGCTTCTGGCGTACCCGGAGGTCGCGGAGGCCGAGTTCAAAGCGGCCGTGCGCGAGCAGTGGGCTATCCTGGCCGTGGACGAAAGCGCCGCAATGGAGGCGGTTCCCCAGTTGTTGCCTGCAGATCCCACTGTCCGCCGGGCCTTCTCCGATTTCGTTCAGTCAACCGTCGCAGCGACCGGCAAGCTCAACGCGGATGGGCAACGCCGCTTGAGCGAGGTCTTGGATTTGCTTGCCACTGACACGCCACGCCGCTCGGGAACGAGAGGCAAGGGATCGATCGCCGCCGAATGAGACGGCCAACCAGCCAGGATAGACGACCGTGCAAATGCGCAATGGACATGCAAAGGACTCTGACGCTTCCGCCGATCTTGGCATTGGTCGCATCCTTCCAGCGGCTGTGATTTGCGTTGTCCTGCTGCTCGATACATTCGCCGGCAGGGGTTACGCGCAAACGAAGCAGCAAAACCCCATGGAAGAAGCCCGCACAAAGATAGAAACACTGATAAATCGCCTGCGCGGCCGCGATATGCCCGAGGGGATCGTGAAAACAAACGGGCGGCTCGAGGCCACCCAGGTTGACGTCTCCGCCAAATACCCGGGGAGGCTGGCAAAGGTAAACGTGAATGAAGGCGACGAGGTTACAGCGGGACAGGTCGTTGCCACTATCGCGTCCCCGGAAACAGAAGCTCAGCTGCGCAATGCGCAAGCACAAGTGTTGAAAGCCAAACGGGCATTGGCGGAGGCGAACGCGCTCATAGTCCAGCGCAAGAGTGATTTGGATTTCGCCGGACCCGACTATGAGCGCGCCAGGCAGCTGGTGGAGCGCGGAAATATCTCGCAGCAGGCAACAGATAGCCGCCGCAACAAACTTGATGCAGCCCAGGCTGCCTACGTGGCAGCGAACGCCCGGCGCGATCAGGCCGAAGCCGAAATCAAGGCAGCCGAGGCTGACGTCGAACGGTACCAGTCGATCCTTGTCGATCTGGTGCTCGTCGCCCCCAGAAGCGGACGTGTGCAATACCGGCTCGCTCGTTCGGGCGAGGTCGTTGCCGCGGGTCAGCGTGTTCTGACGATCCTTGATCTCAACGACGTCTACATGACGATCTACCTCTCGGCCAATCAAGCCGGCCAGCTCACGCTGGGAGACGAGGCACGCACGATCCTTGATCCCGTCCCACAATTCGTGTTTCCCGCGACTATCAGCTTCGTGGCGACCGAGGCCCAGTTCACGCCGAAGAGCGTCGAGACGGCCGAGGAGCGCGAGAAGCTGATGTTCCGGGTCAAGCTCCAGGGCGATCCTCAGGTGCTTGATAAATACCATCGCCAAGTGAAGACCGGGGTGCGTGGGCTCGGGTTTGTGCGCACCGATCCCCGGGTCCCCTGGCCTGCAGAACTTGCGTTGAAGCTTCCGGAATGAGCGTCACGGTCGCAAGAATAGAGCAAGTAACCCACCGCTACGGAAGCACATTCGCGCTTAACGACCTGACCCTGGATATCCCTGGCCAGTGCATGGTGGGGATGATCGGGCCTGACGGCGTGGGCAAGTCCACCTTGCTCGCCCTGATCTCCGGCGTTCGCAAGATTCAAACCGGCAAGGTCATGGTGCTCGAGCGGCGACATGGCAGACGAGCGCCATCGCCGGGAGAGCTACGGCCGGATCGCCTACATGCCCCAGGGCCTTGGCCGCAATCTCTATCCGACGCTCAGCGTCTTCGACAACATCGACTTCTTTGGCCGTCTATTCGGTCAGGGCACAGCAGAGCGGCATGCGCGCATCGAGGAGCTTCTGAAAGCCACGGGGCTGGACCCTTTTGGAGATCGGCCATGTGGCAAGCTCTCAGGCGGCATGAAGCAAAAAGTCAGCCTCTGCTGCTCGCTGATGCACGACCCTGATCTGCTTGTTCTCGACGAGCCCACCACGGGCGTCGATCCTCTCTCCCGGCGGCAGTTCTGGGAGCTGATCGAACTCGATCCGTGCGCGGCGGCCGCAGATGAGCGTGATCGTCGCAACCGCTTACATGGACGAGGCGAGCCGCTTCGATTGGCTGGCCGCCATGGACGACGGCAAAGTCATCGCACGCGGAACACCCAAGGAGATTCTGGAGCGAGCGAACAAGAGTACGCTCGACGATGCCTTCATTGCCCTGCTGCCGCCGGAAAAGCGCGGCCAGCATCAGGAGGTCGTGGTGCGGCCACGCGCCGAGAGCGATGACAAAACACCGGCGATCGAGGCGGATGGGCTTACGCGCCGGTTCGGCGATTTCGTCGCCGTCGACCATGTGAGCTTTCGCATCGGGCGCGGCGAGATTTTCGGCTTCCTCGGCTCGAACGGCTGCGGAAAAACGACAACCATGAAAATGATGACGGGCCTGCTGCCGGTCACCGAAGGTTCCGCCAAACTGTTCGGCAAAGCGATGGCAGCCGACGACATGGAGGCGCGCCAGAACGTCGGCTACATGTCGCAGGCGTTCTCCCTCTACGGTGAGCTTACCGTCCGGCAGAACCTCGACCTGCATGCACACCTCTACCATCTCCCTGCAAACGAGATTGAACCCCGAATCAAAGAGCTGCTGGAACGTTACGATCTGAAAACTGTGGCCGATGCGAAGCCGGAAAGCCTGCCGCTGGGCGTCAAGCAGCGACTGCAGCTGGCGGTGGCTTTGCTGCACCGGCCGCCCATGCTCATTCTCGACGAACCCACCTCGGGCGTCGACCCGGTCGCCCGCGACGCCTTCTGGCGCACGCTGATCGATCTCTCCCGCAATGATGGGGTCACCATCTTCCTGTCGACCCACTTCATGAACGAGGCCGATCGCTGCGACCGCATTTCGCTGATGCATCGCGGGCGGGTTCTCGCCGTCGGGGCGCCGCAGGAGCTGACCAAGGAACGCGGCAGCGCTACTCTGGAGGATGCCTTCATCTCCTACCTGGAGGAAGCGGGCGGAGCTGAAAAAAAGAAGCAGTCTGAACCTCCGCCGCAAGCAATAGGCCAGGCAGCGAAGTTGCCTGCGGCCGCGGCGCCACCGACCGACGAACAAACAAGACCCTCTCCTTCGCGTGCCTCCAAACGATTCGATCCCGGAAGGCTATGGGCTTATGCCCGGCGCGAAACGATGGAGCTCTTGCGCGATCCTATTCGGCTGGCATTCGCCTTCGTCGGTCCTGTCGTTCTGATGTTCGCGATGGGCTATGGCATCACGTTCGATGTCGAGAACCTGAAGTTTGCCGCCTTCGACCAGGATCGGACACCGGAAAGCCGGAGGCTGCTCGAAAGCTTCTCGGGCTCTCATTATTTCTCTGAGCGGCCTCCAATAAGCTCCCCAGAGGAACTGGAGCAGCGCATGCGGAGCGGAGAGCTTGCTGTCGTCGTTGAAATTCCGGCCGGCTTCGGCCGCGACGTGGCCAGCCTGCGCTCGCCCGAGGTTGCGTTCTGGATCGACGGCGCCATGCCGTTCCGGGGCGAGACAACGAAAGGGTACGTCACCGGCTTGGCGTTGCGTTATGCGCAGGATCTCACTGTGGAACGCATCGGTCCCAACGTCCCGTCCAACGTCTATGTTGGGAGCGTCAATATTGAAAATCGCTTCCGCTACAACCAGGCCTTCAAGAGCGTCTTCTCCATGGTTCCGAGCGTCATTGTGATAATCCTGGTTCTGATCCCGGCAATCATGGCGACCATCGCTGTCGTGCGCGAGAAGGAAACCGGCTCGATCGCCAATTTTTGGTCCACGCCCGTCAGCAAATTCGAATTCCTCATGGGCAAGCAGGTCCCCTATGTCGTCGTCGGGATGCTGGCGTTCATCCTCATGGTGCTGATGGCGTTTGTCGTTTTTCAAGTGCCGGTGAAGGGATCCTTCGGAGCCCTGGCGCTCGGCGCTTTGCTCTACGTCTTTTCCACGTGCGGGTTCGGGCAACTCGTCTCCACCTTCACCCGGACCCAGGTCGCGGCAGTGTTTGCAACCACGGTTCTCTGCCTCATCCCCGTAGTGAACTTTTCAGGTCTGCTCGTGCCCGTGTCCTCCCTCACCGGCCAAGGAAGGCTGATCGGCCTGATGTTTCCAGCGGCCTGGTTCCAGCCGATCAGCGTCGGCACCTTCACCAAAGGACTGGCCTATTCTGATCTCTGGCTCAATGCGCTCGTCCTTGCGCTCTTCGCGGTCGGCTACTTCATTGCCTCTCAGATAGTGCTGCAGAAGCAGGAGCGCTGAGATGTCACGCACGAGCCAGGCGGCAGACTCGCGAGAACAGGGGACACCCCCTCTAGCGATGAAGGCGAAACGGCCCGGGAGTAGTCGGATCGCCAAGCTGTGGCTGCACTTGGTCAACGTCTATCGGCTGACGATCAAGGAACTGCGCAGCATCCGTTCCGACCCCATCATGCTGGCGCTTGTCGCCTATTCCTTCACCTTTGCCATCTACGCCGCTGCCACCGGCGCCTCGACCGAGGCGAAAAATCTTTCCGTCGGAATCGTGGACGAAGACCGTTCCGACCTCTCACGCCGCATCGCGGATGGCCTAACGCCACCCACGTTCAAGCCGGCCGTGCAGATCGCAGTAACAGAAATCGACCCGGCGATGGATTCGCAACGCTTCATTTATGTTATTGAAATTCCGCCAAAGTTCCAGGCGGATATTCTTTCCGGGCGGCAGCCCACGGTTCAAATCGAAATCGATGCCACCGCGGCTGCCCAGGCCTTCAATGGCATGACTTACATCCAGAACGTTATCATGAACTATGTGACGGAGTTCGTCTCGGGGCGCGAAGGATTGAGCGGTGCACCGGTCAAAGTGGTTACGCGGGCAAAGTTCAATCCGAACTTTACTACGAGTTGGTTCACCTCGGTGATGCAGATCATCAACAATCTCACCATGATCACCGTCATCCTCACCGGTGCTGCGCTTATTCGCGAGCGCGAGCAGGGCACCGTCGAGCATCTCCTCGTGATGCCTGTCGTTCCCGCCGAAATCATGCTCTCGAAGATCCTGGCCAATGGCATTGTCATTTTGTTTGCAGCGGGACTGTCGTTGCTGCTTGTGGTGCAGTGGTGGCTGCGGGTGCCGATTGCCGGATCGATTGTTTTGTTTCTGGCGGGTTCGTGCTTTTATGTGTTCACGGTGGCATCGCTTGGCATTGCTCTCGGCACCGTCGCTTCCACGATGGCCCAATTCGGTCTACTGTCGATTCCGGTGTTGCTGGTGATGATGCTGCTTTCCGGCGGGACAACGCCGATGGAAAGCATGCCGGTGTGGTTGCAGTACGTCATGAACGTCATCAGCCCGACTCCGCATTTCGTAGTTTTCGCTCAGGACGTGCTGTACCGCGGCGCGGATTTGTCCATCGTCTGGCGAGAAATTCTTGCCATGGCCGTTATCGGGAGCGTCTATTTCGCTTTTGCTTTGCGACGCTTTCGCCTGGTCATCTTCGGCGCCTGAGCTCCGTGCGCAGGATCGATTTTGCGGTGTGCGGTCCATGAACCTCCCACGCCGGCCACGTCGATCGTGCGCACAGGCATGAATACTGCTGAGCGCAGCCCATAGCGGCTATCACGATGAGAGTCTGGTCAGGGTCAAACTGAGAAAGGATCAGGAAGAGCACATCACGTCCGGATGACTTCCAGGAGCTGCCGAAAGAGATGCTGCGCGCCGACCCGCGAGCGTCAGTTGTTCCAGCTGCTGGCAGACGCCTGATACAGCCTGCTTGCTGCGGAGTGGGCTCGCGAACTAGAAATCTCCGCTTACGATTAGGGTCACGTTCAGCGGCGTCGGTTGAGCCTGGACCACTGACCAAGAAATTCTTCGGGTCCACGAACTCGCCGCCGAAATGCACCTGGAGATACTCGGCGTCCAGGCGCTCTCGAAAGCAGTACGCGATGTGCTCCGCTCCATCGCGCCAATAGTGCTGGTGGCGGGGACAGAGCGACAAGCCTCGGCAGAAGCGCTCGATGATGATGCAGTTGTTCCCCGTGATGCGATCAACGTGAAAAGCCAACTGATGCGGCACTGACGCAGGCGCGCCACCGCCAGCCCGGATTGTCGGGGGGGCATGCGGAGTTAGTATACCGTAAGCGGGCGATGATTGCGTTCGGCGTTACCGCCTACAGTTGGCGGCGACTCACGTAGCCGTCGACGATTTGCTTGGTGATGCTGTCGGGAAAGTCGATGGTCAGTTTGTTGGCAGTGATTGCGGTCACGGTGCCGTCGCCGAACATCGGGTGTGAGATCTGATCACCGACAGTGTACTTGCTTACATACGCAGGAGGCGCAGTCGACTTCAGAGCGGAAGCGCGCGTTGCGCGGGTCTTCGTTGGTTTCTTCGCTTCCGCCATGCGCCCAACTCCTCGCGTTGTTATCCGTTGAGATCGTGGGTCTTGTACCTTTTCCGCATCCCCGATGTGGGGGAGACCTTTGATCGTGCGACGGTTCCTGAGCGGAGGCACCAGATGCGGGTACGCTATGCCGCATTGTTCGCGATCTGGATGTCGCATAGCCGAAAGGTACAAGCGTTCGACACACCAGTACGGGAGTATTGTGAGAAATGCCTGTAGGCGGGGCGCATCAGCTAGAAGGTGCTTTTAAAATCGATGATTTCCGTGAATTTAAGCGCGGAGATCGCATTACCATTTTTCGCGCAAGGCAAAGTCATGGTGAGATAGTGTGGGTGCATGATCGCATTGAATATGACGCCATCTGGGGTAGTATCAACTTGCCCGATGGGGTAGTGCTGCCGCCTAACTCATATCTCTACGATAACGGTTTCGGCGTTAGTTTCGCTTCGGGCTTTGGATATAAGTCGAATGACGGCGGGGAATGGGTAGGGTTCCCAGGTGGTTTTGAATTGAACGGCGGCTATGCCTATCGACGAGCACCACAGCTTTCCCAATATTCCCGTCGTTGGGACCCCTCCGAATCGAAACGCTCTAGCCTTCGCAAGTTTAACTTGAGTGAAGAACGGGGCATTGAACGTTTCGTTCGGAGATACGAGGAACTTGGCTTCAAGATGGGTACATACATTGGGACACGTTGGAATTTTACGAGAGTTCCGCTTCCCGGCTCGGCTGAATTCAAGCTTGGCCGAGGGGAAATGGAAGTGCATATCGTGTTTAGGAAGGGCGCTGCTGGTTTGTTTAGATCGAGTTGGTCCGCGGTGGTGTCGGACCAATCACGTCGTTGCGAAAAATACCGGGCCACAGGGTCGGACGTCAATGTCGGTTCGACCACAATTATTGCCGAGGGAAATTTACCTGACCTTAGCAGCGCCCTCGGGTATATTGAGAAGGCAATTGACTTTGTCGCCGAGCGGAATCGAGTAGCCGAGAAGGTCGATAAAGTCGAGTTGTAATTTGAGCACCCTAGAATTGTAAGGTGAAGCGTCCTAGCTATTGGGTACCGCAACATGTCGCACAACATTCTTTTTGCGACACACTTTTCAATTAAGTCAAGTGGGGCCTTGCTTAATTGTGGTTTTGTTTTGTAATTTGCTTTCGGGGTTTCTTGAGTTGAGAGACTTGTAAATCGCATTTTCTGCTGCGTATTTTTGAAATGAGTATTGTTACTACTGAGTATTCTTCTATTGAGTGACCGGCAAAAGTTGCCATTCCAGTCAGGCAACGGTTGCCGGTCTTGACCGGCAGATTTTGCCGGTCAGGGACGGCAGTGGCTACGTTATCCCCTTTTTTGAACAACGACATGAAGGCGGTAGAGATTGGTCTTGCCGAGACCACGTTGGTCTGCCTCCCTGAACTGATACCAGGGCCTGCGAGCGAATCCGGCTATTTCCAACGTCCATTTTGGAGACGAGGACATGGCACGGAAAGGCAAGTCGACGGAGGAGATCATCGGATTTCTGCGCGAGGCGGAGGTTCGATTGGGGCAGGGCGAGACGGCAGGCAAGATCTGCCGGAGCATCGGGATCTCGGAGCAGACCTACTACAAGTGGCGGCGTGAGTACGGTGGCCTGAAGATTGATCAGGCCAAGCGCCTGAAGGAGCTCGAGCGGGAGAACGATCGGCTGAAGAGGGCCGTATCCGAGCTGACGCTGGACAAGCTGATCCTGAAGGAAGCTCTGTCGGGAAAATACTGAGCCCTTCCCGCAAGCGGGCGTGCGTGGATCACGTGCGCTCGCAACTGCCGGTATCGGAGCGTCGCGCGTGTGCGGTCGTGGGACAGTCACGCGCGACGCAACGCCGCCAACCGAAAGTGCGCGCAGACGAAGCGGCGCTGACGGAGGCGATCGTGCGGCTTGCGACGCAGTATGGTCGCTACGGCTACCGGCGCATCCGCCGATTGCTCCTCGATGAAGGCTGGCGCGTGAGCGTCAAGCGCGTCTATCGCATCTGGCGGCGGGAAGGGCTGAAAGTCCCGAAGAAGCAACCCAAGCGCGGGCGTCTCTGGCTCAACGACGGCTCGTGCATCCGCTTGAGACCGGAGCGGCCCAATCACGTGTGGTCCTACGACTTCGTGCAGGATCGCACCGAGGACGGGAGGAGGTTTCGCATGCTGACGGTGATCGACGAGTTCACGCGCCGCTGCCTGGCGATCGTCGTGGCGCGCAAGCTCAGGTCCGACGACGTGCTCCACTGCCTCACCGATCTGTTCGTCGCGCACGGGCCGCCGGAGCACATTCGGTCGGACAATGGGCCCGAGTTCGTTGCCCGCAACGTGCGCGAGTGGCTCGGCCGGATCGGCGTGAAGACGCTCTTCATCGAGCCAGGCAGCCCGTGGGAGAACGGCTACTGCGAGAGCTTCAACTCCAAGCTCCGCGACGAGCTGCTGGCGGGTGAGCAGTTCTCGACGCTCCACGAGGCCAAGGTGCTGATCGAGCAGTGGCGGCGGCACTACAATGCGATCAGGCCGCATTCCTCGCTCGGCTATCGCCCACCGGCGCCCGAGACCATCTTGCCGCCAGCGTCTGCTCTGCCCTACGCTGCGCTCCGGCCAGCCCAGACGCTGGCCACGAGCGGCCGGATTCTAACGTAATCCTTGGTATCGCGACGTGGGGCAGGCCACTTCGCCTCGTCACGCTCTATCGCGTCAGAAAAACTGGGGTAGATGACCTGGCGCAAGTTGCGGACGTAGTAAACCTGGCGATGGTCCTCAGCGGCGGGGTTCGGACTTTCAAAAAGTATGCGCTCCTGTATGCCGAGGCGGTTGATAGTGGCCCAGTCTTTTTGGCTAATTTTGACATCCACCACCATGTGGACGGGCAGCTCTTTGCGGTAGAGCGAACCGTAGGGATGGTCTTTTGTAGTGATAGTGACCTGCATCGGGCCTTGTGGCGGGGATTTGGCCACGCGCCGAGCTTCTTTGATTTTGTCCTTGAGGATGATGAGGACGAAGGGCGCTGCGATGACCGCGATGATGCCTAGGATGGCGAAGATGATGCCCATGAGGGCGTCTACCGGGAAGGGAGTTTGCTGCATGTTTCCCCCGTCTCTAAGAGCTAAAAGAGATGAATGTGGCGATTGCTACGCCAGCTTTTGGGTCCACTTTGTCCCCCGATTGTGCTGAATGTCCGCACGGCGCGAGCGCGCACAGCCCGCAAGGGAAGAATGCAGAAAATCCGTACGGAGTCGATATGCTCACCTTGCGGGCGAGCACGCCGCGCCTACACTGTCAGGCACGCAAATCGGCGCAGCGAACTTCGAACATTCGCTTCATAGCGGTCGAGCGAGGGAAAAGGCGCTGCAGTCTCAATGCGATAGTGCTCGAGGCCGCGCTTGAGGAAGGCGTGGTAGGGCTGCTGCTCGGCAAGCTCGGCCGGATTGAGCGGCAGGTTGTTGCGCGTGAAATTCCTGTGCAAGCGTTCCGCATCGTCGATGCCGACGCGAAAGACCATCATGGTGTCGACGTTGCCCAAGACCGCGGCCAGCACAAGCGGATGCAGCTGGTCGGCGAACTGATGCGCGAGGGTGAGCTGCAGGCCGTACTTGCGCAGTTCGGAAAGCATCTCGGCCCAGGCCATGGTGCCGTAGTTGTGGAATTCATCGGCATAGAACGCGAGGGCGGGGCGGTGCTCCTCCGGCATGTCTTCGCGCGACATGAGTGTGGTCTTGATCGAAGAGGCGAGGAGCGAGCCGAAGATGGAGCTCGGCGTGTGGCCGATGGTGCCTTTGGAAAGATTGACGATGACAATGTAGTTCTCGTCGATCGCCGTTCGCAGCTTGAGTGTCGAGAACGGGTGCGAGACGACGGAGCGAATTTCGGGAATCGCCAGAAATTGCCCGATGCGATTGAGGATCGGTCCTTGCGCTTCGCGCCGCTGACGGTCGTCGTAGGACTTGTATTCGCCGTTCCAAAATTCGTTGAGTGCTGGGTCTTTGATGCGCGACGTAAAGCGCTCGCGGTGATCCCGGTCGTAGTAGATGCGCGGGAGGTCGCGAAGAGTTGCATGGCCGTGCTCGATGAGCAGCTGAAAGCCGTTGCGCAAAAAACTTGCGAGGCGTTCGCCCCACGTATCGGGCCAGATGTCCTTCAGCGCATCCGTCAGATTTATCGCCGCGAGTGCGGCCTTGTGCTCGTGGTACTGCCGGAGAGCGGATTCCATGCGACGGAATTCAGGCGCGAGAGGTCGAGGTAGCAGACTTTTTCCGCGCGCCACTTCGGGATGCGAGCCAGAATGCTGCGCGCGGCGTCGCCGTGCGGGTCGAAAAAGATGAGGGCTTTGCCGGCTTCGATGTCGAGGAGCGCGGCATTGGAGAGCGCAACGGTCTTGCCGCTGCCGGTCTTCCCGAGCACGTAGACGCCGTAATTGCGCTCGCGCTCGGTGAGTTCGACTGGCGTGCCGTCGCGAGTAGGCGAAGGCGAGATCGCTCAGTTCAGCATCGCGCGCCGGTTCGTCTCGCCGAAATTTTTCTCGCGCGGCAAATCGCTCAACTCGATTTCGTCCGCGCGAACGGATTTCCTGGTGTGGAATTTGTCCCGTCGGGATCGCGATGCTGAACATAAAGATCGACCGCCATACGCATATCATTGTAATGCGCGCGGGAACTGTCCCCACCCGGACATGTCATGAAGCGTCTACAGGTATGCTCAGCGTGTCTCCGCGACCCAACGAAGCCCCCCGGAGCCGTAGTCCGATATAAGACATAAAGGACGTAAGGTGATGGGGCGTCAGTCGGCCGCTGTAAGAAGTTGAAGACGATAAGGCCGAGGCGAGTTGGGTCGCGGAGCACGCGACGAATGGCCGGGTGGGAAATGTGGCTGTATGGCGCGATATGTTCGATGGGAAATTGCCCTGCAGCTTGCCTTGCAAAAAGGCAAATTTGCCTGCCTCTGTAAGGCAAGCGTAAGGCAGCGAGGGCTAAAGGACGTGAGGCCCGCCGGTTTCCCGACGAGCCTCGGACCCCTATTCGGGGCGCGTGCGGCGACTGTCTAACGCCTCCATGGCGGCTTCGACTTCGTGCTCCCACCAAACCGTCCGGCTGGTCTGGTGGCTGCCGAGCCGCAAGGGCTTTGGCAACTTCCCATCTTCGACCATCCGACCGATCTGGGTTCGCGACACACCGAGCTTGGCCTTCATTTCGGCGTAGCCGATAAATCGCTTGGTCAT
The DNA here is from genome assembly GCA_963724565.1 of uncultured Alphaproteobacteria bacterium. Lineage (GTDB taxonomy): Bacteria > Pseudomonadota > Alphaproteobacteria > Rhizobiales > Hyphomicrobiaceae > AWTP1-13. The sequence continues at coordinate 53,981 of CAVRVK010000021.1, read as the reverse complement.
TGCAACGCTCCGAGTTGGAGCCGTTGCAACGGCCCTGGGTTTTACGCCAGCGCGGGACGGAATCTATTTCGTCAGCGTGAAGAGATCAAGGCGGCGAGGTGCTTCTCGTAGAGCTGCAGTGCTTCGCGCATCTCCGGAAGGCGGTCGTGACGATCATAGATGCGCTGCACGCGCGAACGCGAGCCACTGACGTGGTTGAGGATCACCTCCGTAACGTCAATTGGCACATGCAATCTGCGCATGGTGGAGGAGAGGTAGCGGCGGAAGTCGTGCAGGACGAAGTTGTCCACGCTGCACAATTCGTCGAGTCGTATCTTGTTCTTGCCCCAAGCGCAGAAGGGCCGGCCGGTGGATGTGGGGAACAAGTACTCGCAAGTCTTGGGAATGAGCTTGAGGTTGTCGTTGATGAAATTGGGAAGAATGTGCTCGCGCCCATTCTTCGTGAGTTCCTTCGGGATCGTGATGAGCTCGGGGGTGATGTAGCTCCACTTCAGTGAACCGATTTCGCTGCGGCGGAGGCCCGTGTGGATTGCGACGAGCACGATGAATCCGAAAGGATATCCGAGATCGGATGCGGCGTTGTAGATCTTGGCAAGCTCGGCATCGGTGAGCAGGCGATCGCGATCTTGTTGCTTCGCAGGCGGTGGGAGATCGGCCATGGGAGATGCCGCGATAAGTTGACGCTGCGCGGCCCATTTGAAGAAGGTCTTCAGCGAACGATGAATGTGTATTTGCTCCGACGGTAGGTGCTTGAGACTGTCCGTAATCTGCAAGAGCTGCGGCAGTGTGATGCGATTGAGCGGGACCGTGGCGTGTTTGGAGACGAAATGGTTCGTGAGGAGGCGCCGCTGCTCTTTGCGGGTGCTGGGGCGTGACTGGGCGTGATGGATGTCGATGAATTGCTCCACAGCTTGTGCGGCCGGCGGCCCGTCCTGCGGCTGCTCGGTATCAGGGCCGTAGATCAGAGCCTGTGCTTTCTTGCGGGCTGCCTGCAGTGTCATGCGTGGATAGCGGCCGAGGACAACCCTCTTGCGAGCCTTGCCGTGCATGACTATGAAAACCTTGGCACGTCGGCCAACGCGCACCCCGAAGGCGGGGAGCGTTTGGTCCCAGTAGGTGATACGTTCTTCGGAGGGCTTCAATGCGCGGAGGACGATATCTGTGAGGCGGAGGACGGGCATTCTGGGCTCTTTCTGGGCTCACCAGAATGGTGGATAGGGGCGGTTTGACAAGGTTGAAATGTAGCGAGGAACGTGCGGAAAGCCAGCAAAATTAGGGACTTTAGGTCGATATGGAGAAATATGCGGGCGTAGTTCAGTGGCAGAACATCAGCTTCCCAAGCTGAGTGTCGAGGGTTCGATTCCCTTCGCCCGCTCCATAATTTCGGCCGAGTTCCTGCCGTCCCCATGCTCGCGCGAGTGTCGAGGCGGTGCCGCGCCAATCCGTCTGCCATCTGAAGCAATGTGTGCGGTGGGGCAAAAGCCGTGGATGATGTCAGCATCCCCAAGCTATGACCGTGTGCTCGCGCGCGCCCAGCCGATCCAATCGGCGATGCCTTGACCCATGATGATTGCCCGATCGGAGTTCGGGCAGCCAAGGCTGATGCTCGGTGAAATGCCTGACGCAGTCGCCCCAGGTGCACGGCATGCGCGTGATGTCGGTACCCCAGAACATTCGTCTCGGCCCGAACGCATCGTAGACCGCACGATAGTGCTTCTGCAGGCTCTTGAAGGGATAGGCGTCGGTCACATACTGCGGGCCGCCGGTGACTTTGACGGCGATGTTGGGATGCCTCGCCAGCGCGACGACCTGAGGCATCGTGACGAAGGCGGCGTCGTCCTTGTTGCCGCGAGCCACGCCGAAGTGGTCGACGATCAGCCGCAGCCCGGGATGTCGCTCGGCGATGCGACCCACGAGCGGCAGGAATTCGCCGGCAAGCAGCGCCACCGGCAAGCCGAGCCGCTCCGCTGCCGGCCACAGCCAGTCCATCGTCCCGTCGCTCGGCCAGGACTTCATGTGCGGCTGCAGAAACGTGTAGCGCAGGCCGAGCATGCCAGGCTGCTGGCGCCAGGTCTCGATCTGATGACGCTTTTCCGGCTGGTCGAGTGGGATGCGCCCGAGGATTGCAAAACGGTCGGGGTGAAGGCGCGCCGCCTCGACGGCCTGCACAGTAGAATTGGGATCCCAACTCGGGGGGTGTATGACGGCGCCCCAAACGCCGGCGGCATCCATGTCTCGCAGCGCTTCGTCGAGCAGAAAGGGGGAGGTGCGGTGCAGCGCTACGACGGTGCCTCTTGTCCAAAGGTGAATTTGTGCGTCGATGATGTGCATGATGGACAGGCCCTTGCGCCCAGGATTGCGTTGGTTGGTGTTGAAGACTGGGTCGAAGCGATCAAGGTGCTCCCAAGCGGCAATTGCATGCCCGAGAAAACGATAACTCAGTGGTACTTAGGCGTTTCCAAGGCGATGAGCTTTCCGTAGTCTGCGGGCTATACGGAAACGTTCCAGCCGCTCTGCAAGCGCGCCCCAGCGCGGTTGGCGCGACGAGCGCCTACCTCGGACTCGACGGTGCCAAGCGGGTCGTGCAATGGCGAACGACAAGCGTGGATTACTTCGGTGCGTGAATACAGCATCGGCATCTCCCAAGACTTGGCGCCCGTGCTGTCGACCGAGCAGGTCGAACTCTTGCTCGGCACCGGCCGCTTGAAGAGCTTCGCGCGCAACCAGATGCTGTATCGTCAGGGCGAGCCCGCCGAGCACGTCTTTCTGCTGCTGGACGGCATCGTCCAATCGCTACTGGTGAGTTCCGCCGGACACGAATCCCTGCTGCGCATTCACCTCCCCGGCAGCATTCTCGGCCTTACCGCGCTCGGCACCGTGGTTTGGCGGGATGCCAGCGCCAAGGCCGTCGAGCCGGTAACCGTCGCCGCCATCCTCCGTCAGGATATGCAGCGCCTTATCAGCAACAACGCTGAGCTCGGCCTTCGCCTGATCCGGCTGCTCGTCGATCGCATGCGCGATTTTCACTTCCGGGTCGGCGAGTTGCACTCGCAGACGGTGGAGCAAAGGCTGGCGCGCGTTCTGCTCGCGATCTGCCAACGCGAGCAGGGCGGAACCAACCCCGACGGCATGGCAGGCGTATCGCTGACGCATCAGGATCTGGCGCATCTCGTCAACTCGAGGCGCCAGACCGTATCCACCATCCTGAGCCAATTCGCGGAAGCTGGCTATATCGCCCGGAAAGGGCGCCGCCTGCAGTTGACCAACATCAAAGCACTCGCCAACCTCATCCCGAACTGAGGCTTTTTGCGATCGGCACTGTCACCCAGCTGACATACAGATCCGGCCCGGAGTGTTTCGATTTGGTTTTTCTGTTAAGTCTCAAGTATCTCGCCAAGAGATCCCGGTCGCGAAAACGGCCGGTCAGGGAGGAACGCGAATGACACGCGACATCTGGCGCGCAATGATCGTGTTGGCCGTAGCGGCGGCCTTCACCAGTTCGGTAACGGTGCAGCGGGTAGCTGCGCAGTCTTACCCGACCCGCCCCATAGAAATGATCGTCACCTGGGGCCCCGGCGGCGGCGCCGATCAAACGGGCCGCATGATCGGCAAGCTCCTCGAGCCGCTCTTGAAAGTCTCCGTGCCGGTCGAGAATATCGCCGGCGCATCAGGTGTTACGGGGCTCACCAAGCTGTTGGGCGGCCAGGCCGAGGGCTATCAGATCGCCATCATCACCGCCGACACGCTGGGGCTTCTCGCCGACCCCAAGCCGCCGCGATGGAGCCTGAACGATTTCGCGCCGATCGCCGTTCTCATCGTGCAGAACTCGGGCTTCTTCGTCAAAACCGACGGCCCCTTGAAGACCTGGGCCGATGTCGAAGCAAAGGCCAAGACCACCGAGCTCAAGGTCGCCGTCACCGGCTTCGGAACGCCGGATGACGTGGCCGTCGAGCAGATGAAGAAGCGCGGGCTGAAGCTGTTGTCGGTGCCCTATGCCAAGCCCGCAGAGCGCTATGTCGCCGTCATTGGTGGGCATGCCGATCTGCTTTACGAGCAGGCGGGCGACATCCGCTCCTTCATCGAGAGCAAGCAGCTGGCGCCGGTGCTGTTCTTGTCGCGCGACCCGGTCCCGCAGTTTCCCAAGGTGACCACCACCAAGCAACTCGGAATGGACCTCGTCCTCGACCAGTTCCGCACCGTTATGGCCAAGGCCGGGACCTCCGCCGAGCAAATGAATTTCCTCAGAGAAAAGGTGGTGGAGGCCACGAAGCAGCCGGAGTACGCTAAGTTTCTCGAGGACCAATGGGCCGACCCGAAAAGCGTCCTGATCGGGGATGCAGCTCTGGGATATGCGCGCGACCAGATCGAGGCGCTGAAGAAACTGAGATGATGCGGCCGGTTTGCCGGGGGTCGATAGTTGGCGAGCTGGCGGCATGCCAACAGAGACGTAGTGGCTAAATGCAGATCACACTTCGGCTGACCCGCGCGGCGCCGTTTCTGCTGGTAATGGCGGTTGGCATCTATCTCTATCACGTCGCCAATCAGTTCGATTTCGTCGCGCGTCAGGGCCAGGCGGGTCCCGATCTTTGGCCCAAGATTGTCCTGGGGCTCATGCTGCTGGCCTCCGCATGGGGTGCTCTGCAGGCGCTGGCGCAACGGAGCGACGCGCGGGAGATGAGCTTGCTGGTGCGGGCGGCAACTCGTGCCGTCGGCAAGGAGGAAGAAGCTCGGCAGGACCTCGACGCCGAGGCGGGCTCCGCCGACCAGCGTACGCCGCTGCGCGCCTTCGCCGCGATCCTGGCACTGTTGGCGTTCGTCGGGTGCATCGCCTACGTGGGGTTCACGCTGGCGTCCTTTGTTCTGATGTTCACCATCATGCTGTTGGCGGGCTACAGGCGGCCCTTCGTGGCCGCCTTCATCTCGCTCATCGGCGCGTTGTCCTTCTTTTTCGTATTCCAGCGCGTGGCATACATTTCGCTACCCCTTGGCGTCGGCCCCTTCAAGGAGCTGTCGATCTGGCTGATGGCCAGCATCGGAGTGCGCTAGTGGAGCTCCTCATAAACCTCGCGCACGGTTTTGCAGCCGTCTTTCAGCCCATCAATCTCCTGGTGCTCGTGGTCGGTCTGGTGCTCGGCTTGATCGTGGCCGTGCTACCCGGCCTCACGCTCGTCATGGGCGTGGTTCTGGCCCTCCCGTTCACCTACGGCATGGGCATCGTTCCAGCACTCATACTGCTGACGGCCATGTATGTGTCGGGGACCTATGGCGGCGCCTTCACCTCCATTCTTTTCCGCATTCCGGGCGAACCAATGGACGTCCCCCTGCTCTGGGACGGATACGCGATGGCGCGCGCCGGGGAACCGGCACTAGCCCTCGGCTGGACGCTGTTTTCCGCCCTGGCCGGCGGCCTTGTTGCCGCGACCGCGATGGTGCTGCTGTCGGGGCCGGTCGCCAATCTGGCCCTGCGCTTGTCGACGCCCGAGTATTTCGCCGTGATCCTGCTCGGCCTCTCCTCGGTCGTGACGCTCGGCGGCAGCTCCTTGCCCAAGGCGTTGATCTCGCTTTCACTGGGCCTTCTGATCGCCAGCGTCGGCACCGACTCGACCTTCGGCACGATGCGCTTCGCCTTCGAAATCCCGATGCTCCAGGACGGCATCGAATACATTCTGGTGATGGTCGGCGCCTACGGACTCGGGGAGGTTCTTACCCGGGTCGAGCAGCGCAGCGGTAACGCGAGCGTGCAGGGGGTCGCCGCCATCAGCACACGACTGCCGAGCCTGCGGGCCATTGCCGCGCTGAAGGCCACCTTCACGCGCAGCGCGATCCTCGGCTTCGTGATTGGGGTCATCCCTGGCGCAGGCGCAACCATTGCCTCGTTCGTCAGCTACGGCATCGAAGGCCAGTACGGACGCCGGCGTCGCGAGCTCGGCACGGGCATTCCCGAGGGCATCGTCGCTCCCCAGACGGCCGCCACCTCCTCGGTGGGCGGAGCCATGGTGCCGCTGCTCACGCTGGGCATCCCGGGCTCCGGCGCAACTGCCATCATCATGGCGGCCTTCCTGCTGCACGGCATCCAGCCCGGCCCGCATGTGTTCTTCAAGTCGGGCGACATCGTCTACACGATCTTCGCGTCGGTCTTCGTCGGCGTCATCGGGATGTGCATCCTCGGCTATTTCGCCATCAAGGTTCTGGTCAAGGTCCTGGATTTTCCCGAGGCGATCACGTCCGCGTTCGTGGTCATGTTCTGCTTCATGGGCGCCATGGCCTCCCGTTCCACCATCGGCGACCTTTGGCTCATCGTCGGCTTCGGCGTCCTAGGTTTCTTGTTCGAGCGATTCAGGTTTCCGATCGCGCCCATGGTGCTCGGGACAATTCTGGGACCGCTCGCGGAAACGAGCTTCATGACAACGATGATCAGCTTTCACAACGACTGGACCGTCTTCTTCACCCGCCCGATCAGCGGGTCGGTGATGGCGCTTTGCATCTTGGCCCTGGTCTACCCGGTCTTCAGCCAGTGGCGCGATCGCCGCGGCCTTGCTTAGTCTTGCCGCGGCGAGAGGCAACCATGACGTCGGCTGCATGACAGACAGGCGCGCGAGATTTCTGCAAGGTCCCGCAGATTGGCCGGGAGTTGGCAGCGGATGAAGGCGGTACAGATCCACGAATTCGGCGGCCCAGGCGCGCTCACCGTCGACGAGCTGCCAATCCCCTCGCCTGGGAAAGGCGAGGTTCTCGTCAAGCTCGAGCTGGCAGGCGTCAACTACATCGACGTCTATATGCGCAACGGCAGCTACAACCGGTCGCAGACCTATCGCACGCCGCTGCCGATGACGCTCGGCATGGAAGGGGGTGGATCGGTAGCCGCGCTCGGCCCTGGTACCGAGGGCTTTTCCGTTGGTGATCGTGTCGCCTACTGCCTGGCTCGCGGCTCGTATGCCGGGTACGCCGTAGTGCCCGAAGGCAAGCTCGTGCGCGTGCCCGCCAGCATACCGATGCCAATTGCCACCGCCCTCATGCTGCAAGGCGCCACGGCGCACTATCTGACGCACTCCGCCTTCAAGCTGGGGGCGCAGCACGTCTGCCTCGTGCACGCAGGCGCCGGCGGCGTCGGCCAGCTTCTGATCCAGCTCGCCAAGAGAACTGGTGCGCGCGTGATCGCGACGGTCGGCACGCACGAGAAGGCGGAGTTGGCCAAGGCCCGCGGTGCCGACGCCACAATCCTCTATCGCGACGTCGACTTCCGCGAGGAGGTTCTGCGGCTGACGTCCGGGAAGGGCGTCGATGTCGTCTACGATTCGGTCGGTCGCGATACCCTTCCGAGCAGCTTGAGATCGCTCAAGCGGCGGGGCACCTGCATCAGCTTCGGAGCCAGCTCGGGCCAGCCGGCGCCGGTCGAGCTGCTCGAGCTGGCCGAGGCCGGATCGGTCTTTCTCACGCGCCCTCATCTCGCCGACTACATGGCCTCGCCGGAGGAGATCGCCGCGCGCGCCAGCGACCTGTTCAGGGCTGTCGACGAAGGCACCCTCGGCGTCGCCATCGACAGCACGCTGCCGCTTGCCCATGTCCGGCGAGCGCATGAGCTAATCGAAGGGCGCGCGACACGAGGCAAGCTCCTTCTCAGCATCGCAAATGAATGATAGCCCGCGGCAAACCGTGATGATCGAAGGGATCAATCTCTCCAGACTGCGCATCCCGCTTGCACAAGCCCTACAAGCTGGCATTCGGGGACGTCACCCATTTCGACACCCTGCTGGTCGAGCTCGTTGCGGACGGGCGCCCCGGCTTCGGCGAGGCCACGATCCTCAACGGCTACACGCAAGAGACCGTCGAAGGCAGCTGGGCGCTGGCGCAGGCGCTGACACAGAGATTGAGCGGGCCTTTCGCCCGAGGCCGCGCGCCGAACGCTCGAGACGGACGTGCGCGGGCGCGCGCCATTCACCGCCACCGCATTCCAGACGGCTCTGGAGATGGCCGCCGGCCATCCGCTCCTGGACGTCGAGAAGCGTACCGGCGTGCCGCTTCTCTTCGGCATCAACGCAATCGATCCCGCCGGCATCGAGCGAGAGCTCGAAGGCGCACTCGACAGCGGCTTTCGCACCCTGAAGGTAAAGGCGGGCTTCGATCTCGAGGCAGACCTCGCGCGCGTGCGGCTACATCCAGCGCTTGAACCGCGGCCGCGCCAAGCTGCGCATCGATGCCAACCAGGGCTACTCCAAGGACGACGGCTGCGCCTTCGCACGCCGGGTGTCGCCCGATTCGGTACAGCTGCTGGAGCAGCCGTGCCACGCCAGCGACTGGGACGCCGCACGGGCCGTCGCGGAAGCATCATGCGTTCCGCTCATGCTCGATGAATCGATCTACGACATGGCTGACATCGAGTGCGCGGCCCGCATCGGCGCTGCCTTCGTCAAGCTCAAGCTGATGAAACTCGGCAGCCTGGACGCCCTCGCGCGCGGCCTTGCCCGTATTCGCGAGCTCGGCATGACGCCGGTGCTCGGCAACGGCGTCGCGAGCGATATCGGCTGCTGGATGGAGGCCTGTGTTGCCAGCGCCATGATCGACAATGCCGGTGAGATGAACGGCTACTTGCGCCAGCGCGAAGGCCTGGTGCACGCGCCTATTGCGGTCGAGGCCGGCGCCATGGTTCTCGAGCCTGGCTTCGTGCCGGCCCTGCATCGCGAGCGGATGCGCCGCTTCACGACCGACCAAATCGCCGCCTGCGCCCCCGCTGCGAAGGAGAAGGCGCTGTGACCTCACCGGCCAACCTGATCGAGGCACAGGCCATGGGCTCGGCCAAGAACCGCATGCTGGTGACGGGCGTCATCGGCTCCGATACCCACATCGTCGGCAATCGCATCCTGTCGCTGGCGCTGGAGAAGGCCGGTTTCAGGGTCGTGTCGCTCGGCGCGCTGACGCCGGCAAGCGACTTCATCAAGGCGGCGGTAGAAACAGCCGCGGACGCCATACTGGTCTCATCGCTCTATGGCCAGGGCGAGCTCGACTGCCGCGGCTTCCGCGACATGTGCGTGGAGGCCGGACTGGATGACATCCTGCTCTATGTCGGCGGCAACCTGGTGGTCGGCAAGCGGAGCTGGCAGGAAACGGAGAAGACATTTCTCGAGCATGGGCTTCGACCGCGCCTTCGCGCCGGGTACGCGCACGCCGGATGTGATCCGGCTATTGAACGAAGACTTCGCGGCGCGTGCGCAAGGCAGGCGCACCGCGGCCGTCCAGCCGTAGCTCCGCCCATGTCCGCCGCGCTCCTCATCGATTTCGGATCGACCTACACGAAGCTGCGGGCGATCGACCTCGATGAGGCCCGTGTCCTGGCCAGTGCACAAGGTCCCTCGACGGTGACGAGCGATGTGACGGTCGGGCTCGACGCCGCGCTTGCCGACCTCGAGAGCAAGCTCGGTGGCTTGCCTGCGTTCAAGCATCGGCTCGCCTCCTCCTCGGCGGCGGGAGGACTGCGCATGGTGACCATCGGTCTGGTACGCGAGCTGACTGCCGAGGCCGCCCGCCAGGCCGCACTCGGGGCCGGCGCCAAAGTGGTGGGCACGTTTGCCTATCGGCTGACGCCAGCCGACGATCAGCGCATCGCCGAGCTTGCCCCCGACATCGTCCTGCTGGCGGGTGGAACCGACGGCGGCAACAGCGAAGTCATTCGCCACAACGCCACGCGCATCGCCCTGTCGGGGCTCGCTTGCCCGATCGTCGTCGCGGGCAATCGCGATGTCGCTCAGGATCTCGTTGCCCTGCTTGCGCAGCGCGGCAAGTCGGCGGTCTTGACCGAGAACGTAATGCCCACCTTCGGCGTGCTCGACATCGATCCGGCACGGGAGGCGATCCGCCAGGTGTTCATCGACCGCATCGTCCATGCCAAGGGTATCGATCGAGCGGCCGCCCGCTTCGACGCACTGCTGATGCCGACGCCCGCCGCCGTCATGGAGGGAGCACGCCTTCTCGCTGACGGACCTGGCGGCCGCGGTGGGCTCGGGGACCTCCTCGTCATCGACATCGGCGGCGCCACCACTGATGTGCATTCGGTGTCTCTGGGTGCGCCATCGCGGGAAGGTGTCATCCAGCACGGACTGCCGGAGCCGCGCGTCAAGCGCACCGTCGAAGGTGACCTCGGCATGCGCCACAACGCCGAGGCCATCGTCGACGCTGTCGGCCTGGATGCTATCCGCGACCCGCAGCAGGCTCGCCACGGAGACCATCCAAGGGTTCCTGCGCACGATTGCGGCGGACGTGGAGCATCTGCCGCAGAATGCCGAGGAAGCGGCGTTCGACGAGGCCCTGGCCTGGGCGGCAGTGCGCCTCGCCGTCGAGCGGCATGTCGGCACGGTGAAGATCGTGCAGACCGTACAAGGCCCGGTCATGGTGCAGACCGGCAAGGACCTGACCGCGGTGGCCAATGTTATCGGCACGGGTGGCCCTCTGGCGCATGGCACGACCCCCGCCACTGTGCTGCAGGCGGCTGTGGCGGACGGGAAAGACGCCTCGTCCCTGCAGCCGGTGGCGCCGCGGCTGCTCGTGGATCGCGGCTATCTGCTCTATGCGGCGGGCCTTCTCGCCGCGGTCGAGCCCGAGCTCGCCTTCAATCTCGCAATGCAATCCTTGCAGCGTGTCGACAACGAGGGAAGCCATGGTTGCCATCGCCAGATCGCGTGAGGCCAAGCCCCCACTGTCCGCGGCCCGGATACCGATCGACGATTTCGAGCGCATGCGCCGCGAGAACCTCGCACGCTGGCCGACGGGAGCCCTCGTCGATATCGACGAGGCAGTGGCCTATCACTGCGCATTGCCCCTGCACAAGCAGCTCGCATGGGTCATGCGCAAGGCCGACGCGGAAGGCCGCTGCCTGACGCAACCTCGCGGCGGCTTCGGCACGCTCGAGCTTCAGCTCGAGCTGATGCGCGAGCTCGATACCGCCGGCATGGCCGACATCGTTCCCACCACGACCGATAGCTATACGCGCAACGAGCAGTGGGCCAACGCCGAGCGCGGCACCGAGGAGAGCAGGAAGGCCGGGCGCTCGATGCTCAACGGCTTCCCCATGGTCAACTACGGACCACGGGAGACGCGCAAACTGATCGAGGCCATCGACAAGCCCGCAATCGTGCTGTCGGGAACATCGTTCCCGAGGCTGACCTCGGAAGTGGGCTACGCCGCCGGGTTCTCCGGCTATCTGGGCTCGGGCCTCGCCTACACGGTCTCCTACACCAAGGAGACATCGCTCGAGGAGGGCATCAGGAACTACCAGTATCTCGATCGCCTGGCGGCGCTGTACGCGAGCAAGGGCGTCGAGTTGCACCGGCGTCAGCCGGGCTTCCTCACCGGCACCAACATCCCGCCCTCCATTGCCATCATCACCTGCATCATCGATGCGCTGCTGGCCGCCGGACAGGGCGTGAAGCACTACGGCCTCGAGCTTGGCCAGACGCTCCATCTCGTCCAGGACGCCGCGGCCATCAGGATGTGCCGCGCCCTGGTGCAGGAGTATCTCGTCAAGTTCGGCTTCACCGACGTGTTCACGCCGGTCACCTCGCTGCACTGGATGGGCGCGTGGCCGCACGACGAAGCGCAGGCGTCGGCGCTGATCGCCTACGGCGGCACGCTGGCAGCCGTCGGTGGCGCCGTGTCGATCACCACCAAGTCGACGCACGAGGCCTTTGGGATCCCGACGCCGAAGGCGAACGCCGAAGCCTTGCGCATGACGCGCATGGCGATCTATCTCGCGCGCAACCTGAAGGTCGATTCGATGCCGCAGTTCGGCAGCGAATGCGATCTGATCCGCCGCGAGGTCGTGCCGGTAGTCGACAAGATCCTGGAGATGGGAGACGGGGACGCCGCCCTCGGCACGATCCGCGCCGCGGAGGCAGGCGTTCTCGACATTCCCTGGTCGCCGAACCGCTGGGTCAAGAGCCGCATCATGCCGGCACGCGACGCGGATGGCTGCTTACGCATTCTCTCGCCAGGCGACATGCCCATTCCGCGCGATGTGCTCCAGGTCCATGAGGCGGCGCTCAGACGACGCGCGGAGGCCGAGGGGGTGGCCTATGGAGACGATCTGGCCGTGACCAGCGTCTTCGAGCTGTCGGAGCCCCTGGCGCGGCTGATGCCGGCCCTTACCGGACAGCTGTGACGCAACACCGAGGCGGCCGCTCCAGCGCGGTTCACGCCGGCTGCTGCGGACGCATGTCGTCGCGATTGATGCCCGCCACCACAACCGGCTTCTTCATCGCGTCGCGTCGGAATGGCTCACCTAGCTCCTGGTTGAGGATGACCTCGATGAAGGTCTTCACGCCCTGCTTCTGCGCCTCGCAGGAATCTTTCAGCGCCGAGGTGAGCTCGTCCTGGGTCTTGACCGTCACTCCCTGGAGGCCGCACCCTGTCGCCACGCGCGCATAGCTCAAGTGCGGGTCGAGCTCGGTGCCGACGAAATTGTCGTCGTACCACAGCGTCGTGTTGCGCTTCTCCGCGCCCCATTGATAGTTGCGGAAGATCACCATCGTGATGCCTGGCCACTCCTTGCGTCCGATCGAGCTCATCTCGCTCATCGAGATGCCGAAAGCGCCGTCTCCCGCGAAGCCGACCACGGGAATATCCGGGCAGCCAATCTTGGCGCCGATGATCGAGGGGAAACCGTAGCCGCATGGGCCGAACAGGCCGGGCGCCAGATATTTGCGTCCCTGCTCGAACGTCGGATAGGCGTTGCCGATGGCGCAGTTGTTGCCGATGTCGCTCGAGATGATCGCGTCCTTGGGAAGTCCGGCTTGGATCGCGCGCCAGGCCTGGCGCGGCGACATCCGCTCGGGCTCGCGCTTGCGCGCGCGCTCGTTCCAGCTCGTGCCAGAATCGTCGTCCTCGTGGTCCATGCTGGACAACGCCTGCAGCCAAGCCGATTTGGTCTTGTGGACGAGCGCCTTGCGCTCTTCGCGACCCGCATTGCCGGCCGTCGGCGACAGCGCGGCCAGGATCTGGCGGGCAACCTGCTTGGCGTCGCCGCAGATCCCGACGGACACAGGCTTCGTCAGACCGATGCGGTCCGGGTTGATGTCGACCTGGATGATCCGAGCCTTCTTCGGCCAGTAGTCGATGCCGTATCCCGGCAAGGTCGAGAATGGATTGAGGCGCGTGCCGAGCGCCAGCACCACGTCAGCCTTTGCAATCAGCTCCATTGCGGCCTTCGAGCCGTTGTAGCCGAGGGGGCCGACCGCGAGCCGATGGCTGCCGGGGAAGCTGTCGTTGTGCTGATAGCCGCTGCACACCGGCGCATCGAGTCTCTCGGCGAGCGTCGCGCAGTCGGCGATCGCATCGCCGATGACGACGCCTGCGCCCGATAGGATGACAGGGAACTTCGCCTCCGAAAGGTACCTGGCAGCCTCCGCTATTGCGCTCGCGCCGCCCGTCGGGCGCTCGAACTCCACGATCGCCGGCAGAGCGACATCGATCACCTGGGTCCAGAAGTCGCGCGGGATGTTGATCTGGGCCGGCGCCGACAGCCGCTTCGCCCGCAGGATGACGCGGTTCAGCACCTCCGCCACGCGCGAGGGGTCGCGCACCTCCTCCTGATAGCAGACCATGTCGCGGAACAGTGCCATTTGCTCGACTTCCTGGAAGCCCCCCTGGCCGATGGTCTTGTTGGCGGCCTGCGGCGTCACGAGCAGCATCGGTGTGTGATTCCAGTAGGCGGTCTTGACGGAGGTGACGAAGTTGGTGATGCCGGGCCCGTTCTGGGCGATACACAGAGCGATCTTGCCGGTTGAACGGGTATAGCCATCGGCCATGATGGCGCCGTTGCCCTCGTGCGCGACGTCCCAGAAAGTGATGCCCGCCTTCGGGAACAGGTCGGAGATCGGCATGAACGCCGAGCCGATGATGCCGAACGCGTGCTCGATACCATGCATCTGCAGGACCTTCACGAAGGCCTCTTCGGTCGTCATCTTCATGGTGTCGCCTCCCTTGTTAGTGTCGTGGAGATTGGACGAATTCGATTGGCGATGCCGTGAGGCGGCTGCGCACAGCGCCGGAAACCTCGGATGGCATGTCAACGACCGTGACGCCGGCCGCTTCGAGCGCGGACCGCTTGGAGGCGTAGCTGCCCCCGCTGCCGCTCACGATAGCGCCGGCATGACCCATTTTCTTACCCGGCGGCGAAGCCCGGCCAGCGATGAACGCGACAACCGGCTTCTTCATGCCGCTCGCGTACCCGGCCGCCTCCTCCTCCATCGAGCCCCCGATCTCGCCGACCACCACCACTGCGCGTGTACCCGGGTCTTGATCGAGTGTCTGCAGCGCATCGAGCGTCGTCGTGCCGATCATGGGGTCGCCGCCGATGCCGATAAAGGCCGATTGACCCAAACCGGCCCGCGTCAAGTTGAGCGCGACAAGCGTGCCGAGGCTACCGCTGCGCGAGATGACGCCGATGTCGCCCGGCTGGAAGATGCTGGGGTTGTGCCCGGGCATGATGCCGACAAAGGCTTCGCCCGGTGTGACCAGGCCGGCGGTGTTGGGTCCGACAATGCGCGTGCCCGCCAGCGCTGCCGCCGCGTGGATCGCCATCACATCATGCGCGGGGATGTGCTCGGTCAGTATGACGAGCAGCTTCGCGCCGGCGCAGCAGGCATCGATGGCCGCCTCCTTTGCCATCGACGGTGGAATGAACATGACGGCCGTATCGAACGGCGCCTGGGCCATGGCCGCCTCGGCCGAGGCGAACACGGGGACGCCGAGGTGCAATTCTCCGGCACGCCTGGGATTGACACCCCCGACGACGCGCGTGCCGCACGACAGCATTTTCTCGGTCCAGAACGTGCCCTGCTTGCCGGTGATACCCTGGACGAGCACCCGATGCTCTTTGCGCACGATGATCATGACGCAGCCTTTATGGCCGCTCTCACGGCATCCTCCATGAGGTCGAAAGGCTCGAGCGCAAGCCCCTCGCGGACAAGCTTGCGAGCCTCGTCCTCGCCCGTTCCATGTATCGAGAAGAACACCGGCACGCTTGGCTGCAATCGCTGCCAGGCCTTGACCACGCCCTCGGCCATGACGTCGGTGCGCGCGAAGGCGCCGCAAAAATTGACAACCAAGCTTTTGACGCCAGGGTTCGAGAGCACGAGACCAAGCGCAACCTCGGCCTTGGTATAGGCCTCGCCGCCGATCTCCAGGAAGTTTGCCGGACGTCCGCCGAGATGCTGGATCACGTCCATGGTGGTCATGGTGAGACCGGCGCCGTTGGCGAGCACGCCGATGTTGCCGTCGAGCTGGATGAACTTGAGGCGAGCCTCGGCCGCGCGGCATTCCAGCTCCGTCATCTTCTCGACCGCGGCCGCTGCTGCCAGCTCGGGTTGCCGGAAGGCTGCGGCATCGTCCAGGGCAAACTTGCAGTCCAGTGCCACGACGCGGCCATCCTCGAGCAGGGCCAGGGGATTGATCTCCAACAGCTCGCCGTCGCAGGAGCGGAAAGCGCCGTACATCTTGACAAGGACGTCGACGATCTGCGGTTCGGCGGCACCCAGGCCGAGCCCGGCGAGGAGCTTGCGCGCATCCTCGGAATGCATTCCCTGCTCGAGGTCGACAGAACAGCGGCGGAGCTTCTCCGGGCTCTTGGCCGCCACCTCCTCTATGTCCATGCCGCCTTGCGTCGAGAACAGCACCATAGGGCGGCGGCTCGGGAAATCGGCCAGCACGGCCGCGTAGTACTCGCGTGCGACCATGCCGCGCTGTTCGAGCAGGACCTCGCCGACGGCATGGCCGTCGATCGTCATGGCCAGAATCGCCTGGGCCCTCTCGGCCGCCTCATCGGCGGAATCTGCACGTCTTATGCCGCCCGCCTTGCCGCGTTTGCCGGTCGGCACCTGCGCCTTCACCACGCTCGGGCCGATGTCGCGGTAGGCAAAAGCGGCTTCCGCTGGGGTGCGGCACACGCGTGCATTCGGCACCGGTATCCCGGCCGGTCGCAGAACCAGCGACTTCGCCGCGTGCTCGACGAGGTTCATACCCCGCGGCCCTGCCTGGTTTTGGCCCAATGCGGACCGAACAGCTCCTCCTCGGTCGGCTTGTCCGGCGCAATGACCTGAACGAGGTGCGTGATGTTGATGAAGTGCTTGTAGTTGAGGTTTTCAGAGATGCTGTTCTTCTGCCACGAGCCGCAGCCCATGGAGAGCGTGAAGTTGAGGCCCGAATCGAAGCCGCCGCCGTTGCCGAACGTGTGGGCGAAGTTCACCAACACCCGCACTACGTCGAGGTCCTCTGCCAGCTCGCGTGCACGATCGGGGTTGCGCGTGTGGATGCCGCACGAATGGCCCCGCCCCTGGTAGTTGAGAATTTCCTCCACACGGGCCTTGGCGGCCGCAAAATCCTTGGCGCGATATACGGCCAGCACGAGGCAGAGCTTCTCTCCGGAGAAGGGGCTGGCCTTGCCGACACCCGTCTCCTCGACCATGAAGAACTTGGATGAGGCCGCCTCAGGCGGCAGCTCGAAAGCCGTGGCCAGGACTGCGGCGTCGCGCGCAATCAGGTCGCGATTGAGCTTGCCACTGACCCACAGTGCCTTCTCGACCTTGCGCGATTGCTCGGGCGAGCACAGGTACCCCCCGGCCTTGCGCAGCTCGGCAATGGCTTGCTCGTAGATGGCATCGACGATGATCACGGCATTCTCGGAGGAGCACGAGGTGGCGTTGTCGAAGATCTTGGAGGCACAGATCTTGGCCGCGGCGTCGGCGAGGTCCGCAGTCTCGTCGATGATAACCGGAACGTTGCCGACGCCCACACCAATTGCCGGCGTCCCGGAGGCGTAGCCTCGGCGCACGTTGTCCTGCGAGCCGGTCACTACCACCAGATCGGCGGCCTTCATGAGCGCCTGCGTCGATTCCTTCGTGACCGGCGAGGGCAGGATCTGCACGAGGTCGGCCGGCAACCCAACCGCTTCCAGCTCAGCGCGCGCCAGATCGACAACGCGCTGCGTTGTCCTGTAGCCGAGCGGCGAGGGTGCGATCACGATGGCGTTGCGGCCTTTCAAAGCCATCATTGCCTTGTTGATCGGAGTGGCGCCCGGGTTCGTCGATGGCGTCACAGCGGCGACGATGCCGATTGGCTTGGCGTATTTGACGAGGCCGAGGGCGTGGTCCTCCTCGATGATGCCGACCGTCTTCACGCGCAGCAGATCGCGCAGGGTGCCGAAGGTCTTGCGCTGCTTCTTGATTATCTTGTCGGGTACATTGCCGAGCCCGGTGTCGGCGACGGCCAACTCGGCCAGCTCCCGCGCATGCTCGGGCTTGTAGATCGACCATGCCAAGGCGCGCACCGCATCGTCTGCCCGCTCCTGACTGACATCGGCAAATACGCGCTGCGCCGCGCGCGCGCGGTCCATGACCTCATTGATCAGCCCATCGATGCGCAGGTCGATAATTTGCGCGGAGTCGGCAGCGACGCCCCTTCGACTTGGCTGCGCCATGGCTGGGATCTCCTAAATCGCCTCGAGTTGCATGAAGCGCAGCTATCGCCTCGGCAGCGCAACCACCGGCTGAAGCGAAAGCAGGCGGCTCGGCCGTGCCATATCTTTGAGGGTCCGAATGCACACCGTGAATAGGTGCCGGTCACCGGACCCTAGCGTGGTCGAGATGTTTCAACAAATTTATTGTGTTGATCCAGTTCATTCAATATTTTCATGCCCAATGAACTTCGAAATCGACCTGTCGCTGCTGCGGACCTTTGTCGCGATCGTCGACACCGGCAGCATGACGGCGGCCGGCCGAAGGGTCGGTCGATCTCAGCCGGCAATCTCGCATCAGGTGAAGCGGCTCGAGGAGTTCGTCGGCCGCCCCTTGTTCGGCAGCGACAAGCGCAATCTGACGCTGACGCGCGAGGGCGAACTCCTGCTTGGATACGGCCGCCACATGCTGCGCCTCAACGACGAAGCGCGCGCCCGTTTCGCCCTGCCCGAGATCAGGGGGCGGGTTAAGCTCGGCACGCCGGACCTGTACGCCGCCTATCTGTTGCCTGGCGTGCTCGGCAGCTTCTCGCAGGCCTATCCCCAGATCGAGATCGAGCTGCAGTGCCGCAGAAGCGTCTGGCTCCTCGAGGGGCTGCGGTCGGAGGAGGTGGATATTGCGATCCTCACCCACCAGCCCGATTTTGTCGGTGATCAGGTCGTGCGCCACGAGCCCTTGGCTTGGGTGGCGGCGCACAACAGTCATCTCGAAACGGAAGAAATACTGCCGCTTGCCGTCTTGCCGTCCGGCAGCGTCTACCGCCAGCGTGCGCTCGACGCGCTGGGCTCGGCAGGGCGGAGGTGGAAGATCGTGTCCGTCAGTGACAGCATCGCCGGGCTCCAGGCGGCGGTATATGCGGGCCTGGCCGTGTCGGTGGTGCCGCGCTGCGCTGTCTCGCCGGCGATGCGGCTGCTCGGAGCAGCGGAAGGCATGCCGCCACTGTCGGTCATCGAACTTGTGCTCAAGCGCAAACCACAAGGCGTGACTGAGGCCGCCGAGCAGCTGGCGAACTACATCTCTGCCAAGCTCGAGGCCGTGGAGGCTTTCCGCTCGCATGAAGGGCCGCGGATTGCGCCCCGCTCGGTCGATTGACAGCAGGCCAGCGGCCTAGCGGGTCAATCGTCGGCTTCGTTCATGGCCGTCCGTGCTCGATCACGAGCGCGCCTGGAGGCCGAGCAGGCTGCGTGCCTCGGCAACCGTAGCGATCTTGCCGCCGAGCTCGCGAATGATGCGCACGGCTTTCTCCACGAGCGCGGCATTGCTCGGTGCAGGGGTGCCCTTGGCGAGGTGCACCGTATCCTCCATGCCAATGCGGCAATGCCCGCCGAGGATGAACGCCTGGGCGAGCATGGGGAACGCGTGCCGCCCGGCACCGAATGCCGCCCATTCGCAGTTCTTGGGCAGCAGCGATTTGGCGAGCAGCATCGCCTCCGGCGTCGACGGCATGCCGTACTTGATGCCCGTGACGATCTGGAACAGCGCCGGCAGCTTCAAGGTCCCCTCAGCAACAAGGTCCTGCGCCAAAACGAGGTCGCCGGTGTCGAACACCTCCACCTCCGGCTTGACGCCGGCGGCATACATACGCTCGGCCATGATCCGCAGGTTGCGCGGCGTATTGATGACCGCGCCGCCGCCAAACCACATGGTGTTGAGATCGAGCGTGCAAATGTCCGGTCCCAACTCGACGATGTGATCTGTGCGGCTCTCCGGCGTGGTCAGCAGCGACTCAGGCGCCGCCTTGGACGGATCATCGTCGCTCGGGACGAAGCGCCCGCCGGGGCCTGTCGTCAAATTGATCAGCATGTCCACATCGCTGGCGCGCAGGCGCTTTACCACTTCGCGATAGTGCTCGAGCTTCATGCTCGGCTTTCCGGTGTCGGGCTCGCGCACGTGAATATGGCAGATGGCTGCGCCAGCCTTGGCTGCCCCGATGCACGACTCGGCGATCTCGGCAGGAGTGACGGGAAGAGCGGGGTTGTGCTCGCGGGTCGGAAAGGTGCCCGTGACTGCGCAAGTCAGGATCGTCGGCTTCATCGTATCTTTCATTCGCTCCGTCGTTTCACCAGCATCGGCATGGACGTGTGGTCGGTCTGTGGCGTGGGGTGGGCGCCCCAAGAAGCTAGCGCGGCCGGGGTTGCGGAGCGCGCGGCATATGCAGCATCGCCCGCGCTTCCTCTGGAGTGGCAATTTCCCTTCCCAGCTCGCGGGCAATACGCACTGCCCGCTCCACGAGCTGCACGTTGCTGACGGCCAGAACACCGTGCGAGTAGTATACGTTGTCCTCCATGCCGACCCGAATGTTCCCGCCCATCGCCAGCACCATCGTGCTCAAGGGCAGCTGATGCTTGCCGATGCTGACGACCTGCCAGCTGGAGCCTTCCGGAATGGCGTCGAGCATCGCCATCAGCACTTGCGGGTTGGCGGGCACACCGCCCTTGATGCCGAGCACAAAGCTGAAGTGGAGCGGCGGCTCGAGCACGCCGCGCTCCATGAGGTCGAGCGCGTTCTGGATGTGGCTCAGATCATAGACTTCCAGTTCGTTGCCGATCTTGCGCTCCTTGCATCCCTTCACGAACTCGGCATTCCACCTCTTGGAATTGTAGAACAGGAACTCGCTGTTCTTGTGCTCGAAATGGAAGGTACCGAGATTGAGCGTGAGCTGGTCGGGTACGGGCTTGATGTTGACGAGGTTCATGCGCTCCTCGAGCGTAAAGGGTAGCCCTTCCTCTTTGATGTTCTCGTAGCAAAGGCCGATGCCGTTGCCGACCTGGGTGATCATGCCGGGACAACTCGACATGACGCCGTCGACCACCTCCCCATATATGCTGATGTCGGCGGTGGTGACGCCGCGGGCATCACGCACATGCATGTGGGCGACCGTGGCGCCGGCATTGAAGCAATCCTTGAAGTTCTGGATGATGTCCTTGGGCTGCTCCGGGAGCGCGGGATTGGCTTCCCGTCCATGCAGGCCGCCCGTGGTGGCTACCGTGATGATGACTTTGCCAGGACTCGTCAGATTGGGCTTCACGGCTATTCTCCATATCGATAATTTGCACTATATATTCCCAAAAAACGATAACAGGCTGCCGACGCGACAGCAAGGAGCCAACGAAGATGAGCAAATGACCCCAGGGGAATGGCCAACCGACAGAACTCTTAGGCCCAGCATGCAAATTCTCGCTTCACGGGGAGATGTTGCGCAGCTTGGCGCGCGTGATGCAATGTGGGTGGGCCGTGCCATCGATCGGTCATCGGGCCGAGAATGCATGTATTTTCGATGCAATCCGGAAAGAAAAACGATAGAGAGCCATGGTGAAGTCCACGCGCACATTGCTGGTTGAGAAGGCAGGTCCGCTCCGAGAGCGTGCCCCAGCCCGGCGTTCCGACCTGCACGGGGACGGGGGACCCGGAGGGCCGACGCTGAGGGCGTTTGCGGTGCTCGAAACCGCGGCGCGCATGCGTCGAGCGCTCAGCGTTTCGGAATTGTCAGCGCTGGCCGATGTTCCCAAGCCCACCATGCACCGGCTGGTCCGCCAGCTCGAAAGCGACGGCCTGCTGCAGCGCGGTGTGCGCGGACGACTGCGCGGCCCCGGTCCGCGGCTGGTGAACTTTGCCCTCGATGTCCTGCGCTACTGGGCTGAAACGGCGCCCAGGCAGGCGCTGCTGCAGGCCTTGTCAGCAAGCGTGGGTGAAACATGCAATCTGGGTGTGATGGAGGGCAACGCGGTCGTCTACATCGAGCGCGTCGAGTTGAAGTGGCCGTTCGGCCTCAAGTTCGAGCCGGGGTCGCGGGTGCCTCTGCACTGCACGTCGATGGGCAAGCTGTTCCTGAGCGAAATGCCGGCGATCAAGCGACGTGAACTGTTGCAGGTGTCGGCTTTGCACCGTTACACGGAGAACACCATCTGCGATGCTGGCGTACTGGAGCGGGAGGCCGGCGAGATCAAGAAGCGCGGCTACTCGATCGACGATCAGGAGTTTCTCGCCGGTGTCGTGTGCCTGGCGGTACCGGTTCGCGACGGCGATGGCGTGCTTTGCGCGGCGTTGGCCATTTCGGCGCCCGAGGCCAGGCTTTCCATTGGCAAGGCGCTTCAGCAGCTGCCGCTCATGATGCAGACCGCTGACAAACTCGGCGAGCAATTCAGCCGAAGGCATACCGTGGAGTCGATCGAGAACTGAGCGCTCTTGCCGTACGTGCGGCCTTGTCACGATCCAATTTGCCTGAGCCGAGGAAAGGCAAGGTCACCCTATGATCGCAGGCAAGGATGCGACGGCGCGCTTTGGCGCGCCCCTGTCGTTTGCGCATGGCCCCAGCGGCTGCGCGCGCCACCTGCATTCGGTCTAGCCCCCTTCCGGCAAGCTCAACGGAGGCGCACAGCGCGTGCCTGGACAAGAGGGCTTCAATGTGCTGGTGGCGGCCATCGTCGGCTTCGCCGGCGTCATGCGCGGCATTACGGGCTTCGGCGGGGCCATGCTGATGACCCCGCCGCTCGGGATCCTGCTTGGCGCAGTCCCCGCGGTCGTGATTTCGCTCGGTCTGGAAGCCGCTGCGGCGCTCGTCATGGGGCCGGCCATCTACAAAGACCTGCCGATGCGGCAGTTCTCGCTGCTGATCGTTCCGGCGTGCCTCACAATTCCCGTAGGGACTCAGTTGCTCATCGGCCTAGATGCCGGTGCCGCGCGGCGGGTGATCGGCGCGATGGTCGTCTTCTCCAGCTTGGCCATGCTTTCGGGCGTGCGCTATGCGCGGCAGCCGGCCACGAGTCTGACGGTGGCGATCGGCAGTCTGGCTGGCGTCCTACTCGGCGCCACTGGGATCGGCGCTCCGCCCGTGGTCCTGTTTCTGCTGTCGGGACCGAGCCCGGCCAGGAACACGCGCGCCATCCTCACCGTATTCATCAGTACGACTTCTTGCATCGGGCTGGCAGCACTTCTTGCCAACGGAGCGATCACGGTACCGCTGATGAGAGCGTCGGGCCTGCTCGCAGGCGTCTATCTGGCGGCGATACCGATCGGCATGAAGCTATTTTCCCGCCTCAGCGATCACGGTGCACGAACGATCGCCTTGTGCCTCATGCTCTTCCTGGGTGTCGCCGCTCTCGTCGTCTGAGCTGGGGGCGCACAGATCTGCCATGAATCAACTTATGCTGCGGCCACCATCCACATAGAGAATCTGCCCCGTCACAAACGCGCTGCCTGGTGCCAGCAAAAATATCGCCGCGGCGACGAGATCGTCGGGAGAACCGAAGCGCCCCATTGGGATGCGCGCGAGGGCTGTGGCGCGTTGGCGCTCGTCGTCGAGGATCGGAGCGGCCAATGGTGTGGGCGTAACCGCCGGACCGATGGCATTGACGCGAACACCGAGCGCTGCCCATTCCGTGGCCAGCACCCGTGTCAAGTGGGCTACCGCAGCCTTGCTGGCCGCATACGCGGCGTAGTTGGGGTTGGCCACCGTGCTTGAGACAGAGGCCAACGTTATGATGCTGCCGTGCCTTTGGGCTGTCATCACACGGCCAGCGGCGCGGGCCAGGCGGAATGCCCCCGTCACGTTAATGTCGATCGTGCGCTGCCATTCGGCGTCCGCCAATTCGAGCGCTGGCGCAACTCTGTAGACGCCGGTGGCGTTGATGAGACCGTCAAGACGCCCCCATTTCTGTACGGCCTCGCCGATAGCGCCCCCACACGACACCCCGTTCGTGACGTCGAGGACAACGCCGATCGCCTCTCCACCTTCCGCCTCGAGATTGCGGGCAAGGTTGCGTGCACGGTCAACGTCGATATCGGCAATGACCAGCCGGGCGCCGCGGATACAAAGGGCGCGGGCCAGCGGCGCGCCGAGCCCGCCGGCTCCTCCCGCCACCACGATAGATAGCCCTTGGACGGTGAAATAGGGATCGGGCCGGTTGTGCATGTGGTGGTCCCCTCTCGTCCACTCGAGTTCACCAGGCGGGTTTGCTTCGGCCGCGCCCAATTCTGCGGGCACTGGACGCGGTTAGCTTGAGCGACGCTAGGTATATATCAAAAAACGGAACAAGACTTCTTGCAATATGAACTATCTCGGTGGCAGAGTGAACTTGCGTCCCGGCGCGTCGAAGCCAGCCAAGGGGACCCCATTGAAGCGGGTTCTGATAGCCAATCGCGGGGAGATCGCACTGCGCGTCATCCGGGCGTGCCGCGCGTTGGGCCTCGAAACGGTGGCCGTCCATTCGCAGGCGGACGACAACTGCGCGCACGTATGGGCGGCCGATCAGGTTGTCCGCATAGGACCCGCAGCGGCAGCCAAGAGCTATCTAGACCCCCAGATCATCCTGCAGGTCGCTCTTTCGACCCAATGCGATGCGGTGCATCCAGGTTACGGCTTCCTATCGGAGCGGGCCGACTTCGCTGCCAAGTGCATCGCCGAGGGCATCACCTTTGTCGGGCCTTCGCCCGACTCGATCTTGATGATGGGCGACAAGGCGGAGGCGCGGCGCACGGCCAAGCGCTTCGGCGTTCCAGTAGTTCCCGGCTCCGAGGGCGCCTTCACTGACGCGGGGCCGGCGCTGCGGGCGGCGGAGGCCATCGGCTACCCCGTACTGCTCAAGGCGCTGGCCGGCGGCGGCGGCCGCGGCATGCGCGTCGCGGCCGATACCGCTTCTTTCCCAGGGCTGTTCGTGCAGGCGAGCAACGAGGCGGAAGCTGCGTTCGGCGACGGCGGGATCTACCTCGAGCGCTTCATTCCCAAGGTACGGCACATCGAGGTTCAGGTCTTCGGCGACAGCTACGGGCGCACCATGCACCTGTGGGAGCGCGACTGCAGCGTGCAGCGCCGCCACCAGAAGCTGGTCGAGGAGGGCCCCTCGCCCGTGCTCGATGCGCGTACCCGGCGCGCTATGTGCGATGCCGCCGTCAAGCTGGTCGCCGGGATCGGCTATGTCGGGGCCGGCACGGTGGAGTTCATCTACGATGCGCACAAGCGTGAGTTCTATTTCATCGAGATGAATACCCGCATCCAGGTGGAGCATCCAGTTACCGAGATGCTGACCGGAACCGACCTGGTCCGGGAACAGTTGCGCGTTGCGGCCGGGGAGCGGCTTTCGTTTCCCGATGCAGGCGTCGAGGCCCGGGGCCACGCCATGGAGCTGCGCGTCAATGCCGAGGATCCCGACCGCTGGTTCATGCCCTCTCCCGGAATGCTCTCGGCTTGGCGCCCGCCGCGCATGCCAGGCGTGCGCGTCGACAGCCACGCTTATCGAGGGTACACCGTGCCTTCATTTTACGACTTTCTCCTCGGCAAGCTGATCGTTCACGGCAGCGACAGGGACGATGTCATCGCTCGTGCGCGACTGGCGCTCGACGACTTTCATGCCGAAGGTCTGGCGACCACGCTGCCCTTTCACCGGCGCCTGCTGACGCACGCCGACTTCCTGAGTGGGTCCGTCCACACACGATGGGTGGAAACGGAGCTCGCGCATGCCTGACTCGCGCGCCATCCGACTGATCGACGTGACGCTGCGCGACGCACACCAATGTCTGTGGGCGACGCGCATGACCACCGCGATGATGCGGGACGTTGCCCCGCTGCTCGACAGCGCGGGGTTCGAGGCCATCGATCTTGTGGGCGGCGCCGTGTTCGACGTGTGCGTTCGCTACCTGCGCGAGGACCCGTGGGAGCGGATGCGGTTGCTGGCGTCATGGGTAAGAAACACGCCGCTGATCATACACACGCGCGGACAGAGTCTCTTCACCTTCGAGTTCTTCGCCGACGACGTGGTCGAGCTGGCGGCCGAGCGCTTTGTCGCCAACGGCATGCGCTACCACACGCCCTACGATGCGCTCAATGACATGCGCAACCTGGAGATCCCGATCAAGGCAGGCAAGCGGCACGGACTGTACGTGGCAGGAGGGCTCGTGTTCACGCACAGCCCGGTCCACACGGACCAGTACTACGTGCGCAAGGTAAAGGATCTCATCAAGCTCGGCGTCGACGCGGTGTTCCTCAAGGATGCCAGCGGGCTGCTCACGCCGGAGCGGGTTGCTACCTTGGTGCCGGCCGTGAAGAAGGCGCTCGGCAACCGCCCCTTGCAGATCCACACGCACTGCAATTCCGGCCTTGCGCCCTATGTGGTGCTGCAGGCTGTCGAGCACGGCGTCGACGTCGTGCACACCGCAACCTCCACGCTCGCCAACGGGGTCTCGCATTCCCCAACCGAGCGCGTCGCGGCCAACCTGCGACGGCGTGGCCACGACGTCCGCATCGACCTGGCTCCCATCAGGGAAGTGGCCGAGCGGCTGGCCTATATTGCCGAGAAGGAGGGCAAACCCGTCGGCAGTCCCAATGAATATGACGAATTCCACTTCCTGCACCAATGTCCGGGCGGCATGGTGTCGAACCTCGCCTACCAGCTCGAGGGTATGGGCCTCAGGGACAGGCTCGAGGAGATCCTCGAAGAGGCATGGCACGTGCGCGAGGACCTGGGCTATCCGATCGTGGTGAGCCCCTTCGCGCAGTACATCGTCACCCAGGCATTGCTGAACGTGGTCGGCCGGGACAAGGGCCGCGCGCGCTACGACACCGTGCCGGACGAGGTGCGCCTCTATACGCGCGGCGGCTATGGCGAGATTGCCGGCCCAATCGACCCCAACCTCTACGACAAGATTACCCGCGGTGCCTCGCCGATCAAAGAGCGCCCCGGTGCGCTGGTGCCTCCGGCGCTCGACCGCATCCGCAAGACGCGGGGGCCATTCAAGTCCGACGACGACCTGCTGATTGCGGCCTTCTATGACGATGTGCAGTACCGCGCCCTGAAAGAGGCCGGTCCCATCCGGACCGAGTATCCGCTCATGGAAACGCCGCTACTCACCCTGGTCAAGGAGCTGTCGATGCGGCCATCCATCAAATCGTTTCGGTTGCAGCAGAGCTGGGCCCCCGCTGCGGAAGCCTCGTCGAGCGGAACAACTCCGACCAATGGTGCGACGGCGCGGACACCTGCGGGGCACGTCGAGCCCGCCAGCGACCCTGACCTCCCTCGATAAGGAGAGAACCCGCGTGTCCCTGACTTACAAGGAAGTTGCGGAGATCATCAGGATCATCGACGCCAGCAATCTCGACGAGCTCGTAATCGAAATCGGGGGCGCGAGAATTCACGTTCGCCGCAACGGCAGCGGCGGACAAACGACGGCTCTGCCGGCCATCGCAGGCTCCGCTCGCGAGCTGCCATCCGCTCCGGCGGAAAGCGCTGTCAAAGCCCCTGGCACCGGTCGAGCAAAGGGGGAAATTGCAGCAGGTCAACTCACCGGCAAGGCCGTAGTTCGCTCTCCGATGGTCGGAATATTTTATCGGGCGCCGTCGCCCAACGACCCCCCTTTTGTCGAAGTTGGCACCAAGGTCAAGCGCGGCGATCCGCTCTGCCTGATCGAGGTAATGAAGCTGTTTACGACGATCACGGCAGATCAGGACGGCTGCATCGCGGACGTGCTGCCAGGCAATGGCGATCTCGTGGAGTTCGACCAGCTCTTGTTCGTGCTGGAGCCTGCGTAGTCTTGAATTGCGGCGTGCCCCCGAACCAAAGCGCTTGACCTGGAGCGTGCAAGTTTTGATACTGTTTGTCTCAATAAACGATCAAGCAGACAGTTGCTTGCAAAGATGCTGCTGCAAATGATCAGCAAGGGAGGGAAGTAGATGTCGTTCTCGAGATTCTGCAGACAGGCACTCCTGGCTGGCAGCGTTGTTGTTGGCGGCCTGACGACTGTGCTCGGGACGGCGCAGTCGCAAACGCAGTTCACCGAATGGGGGTGGCCGCTACCCTACGAGAAGGTGTCCGAAAAATCGGTCGAGTGGCTGAAGCAGAAAGGCTGGTGGCCGCTTCAGGTTGCGTTCCAGGCTCCCTGGTCCGGACAGAACAATATCAACATCGTGATGGACAAGCAGGGCCTGCTTGCCAAGCGGGGCATCGAGGCAAAGTGGCAGGCGTTCGGATCCGGTCCGGCCATCAACGAGGTGCTGGTCTCCTCCAGATTCCAGGTCGCCAACAGCGGCAACTTCCCCTTCACCTCGCTGCTCGACAAGCAGGTGCCCGTCAAGACCATCGCCATGGTCACGCCCAATATCCTTCATGCCACGATCGTGCCGACGGACAGCAAGGTCACCAGCTTGAAAGACTTCAAGGGCGCAAATCCTGCAGTGACGATCGGACTAGTCACCGGCTCCTCGGCAGAGTTCTATTTTCAGATGGCGGCAACGGTGCACGGACTGACGATCGGCAAGGACGTGATCCTCAAGAACATGCCGATCGGCGAGCAAATGGCCTTGCCAAAGGGTATCGACGCCGTCGTTCCCTGGGACGCCGGTGCCAGCGTGATCCTGGAAGAGCGCAAGAACGGCAAAATGATCGACACGATCTACCCCTACAACATGTACGAGGGGAATTTCGTCGTCTTGCAGGCGCTCGTGGACAACGTGCCTGACGTTGTGCAGGCGCTGAGCGATGCCTACGCCGAAGCGCTGCTCTGGTCGCGGCTCAATTTGGACGGAACGGTCAAGCTCCTGCAGGAAGACCCCAGCCTGAAGAACTTTTCCAAGGAGATTCTGACCCAGCAGACGCGCATCTACAATGCGCTCTACAAACCGACCTTCATCTACCCGCACGCCAAATTCTGGGGCGAAGCCAATGAACCGATCTTCGATTGGCTCTATCAGCAAAAGCGCATTCAGCGTCCCTTGAAGGCCGTCGACTTCGAGCAGGCGGTCGACGCCCGCTTCATGGAAAAGACCTTCGCCAAGATGGGTTGGGTGGTTCCGAAGACGCCGCCGTTCCTGCCTGCGGGGTGGAAGGGCTCCTTGGCCAAGATGCCCTATCCTGAGTACATGACGCCGATCAATCTCAAGGAAGCACAGGCTTTCCCGGAGAAGGGCGACCTGACGAGGCCGTGGTCGTTCGGCGGCAAGACTTTCAATCCATAAGGGTGGATCATGCCAGCGTGCCGCTGTAGCGAGCGGCACGCCCTTTCCCGGGCCAAGGATCGGTGATGAACAGTGCAATTACCGCCGTTGGCAAGCCGGCCATAGCCAGGCGGCCCTATGGGCTGCTGATGCTCAGGCGCATCAGAGTGCTGGGCTTGCTTACGGCACTGCTCGTCACCTGGCAGCTTGTGAGCATGTTTGTGCTTGATAGGACGACCGCTCTTCTCTTGCCGCCGCCGAGCCAAGTGCTGAAAGCTTTCTGGGAGCTCATCTCGTCCGGTGATCTCCTGGTGCATACACGCGACAGCCTGAAGCGCGAGCTCATGGCCTTCGTCTGGGCCATCTCCGCGGTACCTTTGGGCATCGCCATGGCCTGGTCGAAGGCGATCAACGAGCAGGTCGACCCGCTGATCGAGGTCTTGCGACCCGTGCCCCCGCTGGCCTGGATACCGCTGTCGATCCTGTGGTTCGGCATTGGTGACATCCAGAACCAGTTCATCATCTTCCTGGGCATGTTCTTCCCCATACTCCTCAATACGATCTCGGGGGTGAGGAACATCGAGCCCAATCTCGTGCGCGCAGCGCGGTGTCTCGGCGCCAACGAGAGCCGTGTTCTGAGGCGTGTCGTCCTCAGAGCTGCCCTACCTCAGGTCATCACGGGTGTTCGCGTGGGTTTGGGAGTTGGCTGGATGGCCCTGGTCGCCGCCGAGTTTGTTGGCGCCAATTCGGGGCTTGGCTTCCTGATCAATGATGCGCGCACGCTGCTGCGAACCGACATCGTGATCGTCGGGATGTTCACGATAGGCATCGTCGGGCTCGCCATCGATCGCACGATCCGGTTCGTGGGCAAGCGGTTCATGCCCTGGTCCCGCATCTTCTCGGACTAGGAGGCGTCGACGGCAGCATGGCGGTTCTTTCATCCATCGGCCTGAGGAAGGAGTTCACCGGGCACAGCCCCAACGATCCCTCTGTTCTCGCGCTCAAGAACTTGAATTTCACGGTCGACCACAACGAGTTCTGCTCCGTGCTCGGCCATTCCGGTTGCGGCAAGACGACGCTTTTGACGATAGTCGCCGGCTTCGAGCAGCCAACTGCCGGGCAGCTCCTGCTCGACGGCAAGCCCGTCGGCAAGCCGGGATGGGAACGGTCGATGATTTTCCAGGACTATGCGCTCTTCCACTGGCTCACCGTGGAGGAGAATATTGCCTTTGGCCTGGAGATGAAGAATCTGCAGCGGGAGGAGAGGAAGAGCGTCGTCAAAGACTACATCGGTCTCGTCGGCCTTTCCGGATTCGAACGGCGCTACCCCCATCAACTCTCGGGCGGCATGCGGCAACGCGTTTCAATTGCACGCGCGCTGGCCGTCGATCCGCAGGTCCTGCTCATGGATGAGCCGTTTGCTGCCCTCGACGCGCAGAACCGCAGTCTGATGCAGCAGGAGATGGTCCGCATTTGGGAGCGTGCACGCAAGACCTGCCTGCTGGTTACGCACAGCATCGACGAGGCGATCACGCTGTCCGATCGCATCCTGGTCATGACCCGCAGGCCAGGCACGATCAAAGCCGATCTGCTGGTCGACCTGCCGCGGCCGCGTCACGAGGACGATCCCAAGGTGATCGCGCTCAAGAAGCAGATCAGGGAACTGATCATCGACGAGTTCGAGATCGAGCACTGATCGCAGCGCATGGACGGCCGATCCCATGCAGCGGAACGAGCCTGCTCACCGTGACAATCAGCACGGGGGTGGTCGCCTCGGTGTAGATGTCAGGCGTCATGATGAGCGAGGTTTCGCAGTCGAGTGCACGGCCCGACAGCTACCGCCAGGGAAGAAAGGGCAGCCCCATCAACGCCTCCACGAAAACGGCTATCGTGAAAGCGGCATACAGTGCCAGGAAGACCGTCACCGGAGAGGCTGCGCTGTTTCCCTTCAGGCGCTCCCAGGCGAGAGCGAACAGCGGAACGACTTGCGCTGCATGTGTGGCAAAGAAATGCGGCGCGCGCAGGTCGCCGCCGGTGGTCGACCAGCCGAAGAGCGGCAGAGCGCCGGTGACGCTCGGCGCGCCCCCTATCGCGTGGGTGCCTGTCTGCGACATGTATCCGGCGATCACAAGCGTCGCCAATCCAGAGAACATCAGGCCGCCCGCTGCGGCGGTCCGCATGGCTGGGGTCACGCCGGGGCGCGGATGGCGCCACAACATCAGTCCAGCGACGAAAGTCAGGATGACGATGGTCGCAGCACCCAGCCCCATCAGGGCATAGGCCGCTTCCTCGAAGCGCGTGGCGCTGTTGAAGTGCGAGGCCCTGGCTCGCCCGGCCTGCACCATGATGTAGGCCACCTCTAGCGCGGCGAGCATTGCTGCCGTCAGCATTGACCAGCGGACTACGCGTCCGGCGCGCGCGGCCGGCGTCATCAGGCCCAGCAGCAGCGTCAGCGTGCCGAAGTGTATGGCGAGGGAGACCTCGAATTTCAGCGGTTTGAGCCAGCCATTGAAACCATTGGTCAGGCGCGTGTCGAACAGCGCACCCAGCGCTGTGGGGACCAGCAGGGCCAGCATCAGCGCGGTGAGCTGCAACGTGACGCTTTGGGCTTGTCCCTCAGCGTTGACATCCTGCGCTGGGGCCAAGGCGCGATACGTTGGGGCAGAGGCTGGGCTGATCATGGCATCACTCCATCGGTAAAAAGCGTGCGGGCGCCGTAGGCACTCTTCCACAGCAGGAACACCACCAGGCCAAGCGGCCCGAACATGAATGTCGCGACGAGGATCGGTGCCTGCAGCCAGCGGCTCAGGCCCAGTGCGTCAGCCTGCTCTGCAATCCAGATGCCGACGAACAGGTCGAAGGCGAGGTAATGCAGCCAGCCGGCGAGCAGCACGGGATCGGAGGCAAACAGCGTGCGCACGGCAGCAATGGAGGCGAACCCGCCGCCGGAGCTCGCGAAATAGACCATCACCAGGCCTGAGTAGGCGAGCGCCAGCGCACCGATCAGACCGCAGCGCAGACCGTAGAGTAGCAGCCTCGGGCGCGGCAGCAGCACAAGGGCAGCCCAGCCCGCGACAGCCGCGAGGTTGGCAGCCCCAAAAGCATCGTCCCAGCTCATAACCGCACTCCATCTTTACATCGACAAGATCGAGCATACTAGTCGATCTTTCTAGTGTCAAGATTGATTTTGACATCGTCAAGATAGATCGCGTATACGTGCTGCATGCGACACAAGACGAGCCGTCCCGAACGGCCCTACCATCACGGCGATCTGCGCAACGCGCTGCTTCAGGCTGGCCTCGAGATCCTCGACAAGGAGGGGATCGGAGCCATAACCCTGCGGGCGATTGCTGCCCGGGCCGGCGTCTCACACGCGGCGCCGGCGCATCACTTCGACAACGTCAAGGGACTGATGACGGCGCTGGCGACGATTGCCTTCGACCGCCTGCACGATTCGATACAAGCAGCGATCGATGCCGCGCCGAAGCGGACGGTCGAGCAAGTGCGCGCCGCCGGCCGCGGCTATCTCGCCTTTGCTACGAGCAATCCCGGCCTGTTCAAGCTGATGTTCAACTCGTCGCTGCTCGACCACGCCGATCCCGATTTGCAGCGTGCGGGCGACTGCGCCTACCAGCAGCTTTTGAGCGTTGCCGCACCGGCTGCGGCGCAGCGCGGTGCCCCCGGCGCGGACGACGTGAGCGCGGTGGCGCTGCAGATGTGGTGCACCGTGCATGGCTTTGCCCATCTGCTGCTGGAAGGGCAGATCGCCGCCCCTTCAGGTGGCGGACCCCCTGCCGGTCGGTTGCCCGACGTCGCCGAGCTTCTGCTCGGCAGCGTCAAGGCGCGCAGACGTGAGGGTAAAGCGAAACGGCGCTGAGGCCGCCGCTGGAAACGGTCGGCTTGTGACCTGCTCCTTGTGGGACGGTTGCAGGTGCTCGGTGCGGATCTCGGATCCGGGCTCGAAGAATTGCCCGGCAATCTCCCTTCCCGCATCGAATAACATGCGAAGGTTCAGCGGGCTGCGATCCAGCTTGGAGGCATAGTCAAGCTCGAGGGTGTTCTGCACCTGCCGCAAAGTGATGTGCGTATAGCCATCTTTCTTGAGGGCGCCTTTGCACAGAAGGTCGTTGATCCGGCTGATGTGATAGAGTTCCTGGTCGACGGCAAGATTGCCGGCGAGCTCGTTCCGGCGATCGATGATTTCCGGCATGGTCATGGGCTCTTCGCCGCGATTCTGGGGATTGAGCCGCACGAGCCAGAATCTCCTGGGGACGGTCTTCGCCCTCGATGTCGGTGAATTCCCGTATCGGTGGGTTCCGGTTGAAAAGCCCGTCCCAATAGATTGTCCCTCGCGTGTGCACCGCCCTGAAGATCGGCGGGATCGCTGCCGAGGCGATCACATCGTCATAGGTGAGCGTGCGGCCGGGCAGCGGCCGGCCTTCGCCCTTGAGCACGTCGGTCACGCCGATCAGCAGCTTTGGATGATCCGGGAACTGGTCCGGAAAGCCAGGCAGATGTTCGAGGTCGAGATGGCTCCGCAGCAGGTGCTCCATCCGCCATTCCGCCAGCGGCAGGCACAGGTAAGGGCTGACCTCGATAGTCAGGGGGGATCGGGCGGCCACAAGCGCCCAGAGATTGAGCCAAAAGTCGAACGGCCAGACGGCCTCAAGGTCGCGCCAGAAGCCGCGCAGGCGGCGGCGCGCCTCGGCTTTCCGATCAGGCTCGGTCGAGACGAGGCCCGTCCACACCAGCGAGGCGCACACGGCGCCGCCTGAGGTGCCGCTGAGACCTACGATCTCACAGTCGGCAAGACGCTTGTCGGACAAGAGGGCATCGAGCACGCCGGCAGTGAACGCGGCGTGACTGCCTCCACCCTGGCAGGCAATGGCAATCTTTCGTGGCATGGCGAGCATCCCAAAGAATGCAGTCTACTGCCCATCTGGCATTTGGGCAGGCTGGGGAGGTTGTGGCATGGCCGGCTTAGCCAACCGTTGAGGGCGCTCGGCAGGCCATAGCGTCGAGCCCAGGGCCAAACCAGCATCAAAGTCGGACCACTCGGTGCAGTCGCGGGCGGTCGCAACCCCGAATAGGCCCGTACAACCGCTGCGCCGGTTCAGGTTTTCAGCCACCGTTGAGTGCCGCGTCTGGGAACGGCCATTGCGGGGCTGTGGACAAGGGCGCTGTCGGCCCCCGATAGTTCGCCCGCACGCTGCGATCGCAGATCGCATAGCCCCAGTTGACGAGCTCGTGCGAGGTGCGCTCGCCGAGGTCGCTCAGGCGCGTGGCTACCCGGGCGAGCCCATCGGTCACATCGCCGCTGCAGGGCAGCGCATCGGGCGGATCGAGCTTGGCGGCATCGGTGTCGATGCCCCAGTAGGCGCCCATGCGCTCGCGCGGGCGCACATCGTCGGCCCCGAGCGTGCCGGCTGCAAAGGCGCGATTGCCGTCCCGCAGGCGTTCGATGAGGTCGCGCCGGCGCAGCGCGCGCACCTGGTTGTCGGTCACCTCGAGCACGCGGCGCAGCTGGCTGATCCAGTCGACCGGCAGATTGCCGCTGCGCCCGAAGGGCGCCCCGCCGTCGCTGACGAACACCGTCATGTAGCGCTTCACGATCGGCTCCATGCCATGGTTGTCGTAAACGCCTCCGTCCGTGAGGATCACCTGCGCGCGAAAGGCGGCGAGCTCGGACGCCGGCATGGTCGAATTGTCGGTGGTCCAGGGGCGAAAGCTTCTGGCGAGCACCCTGAGCACCAGCGGCGACAGCACCGGCGGGAAGGCGGAGGAGGCAGCCACCGCCTCGGCAATGCGCGTGGTTGGGCGATCGATGCGGCCGACGATGTAGTCGCCGGCATAGGGCTTGGAGAAACGCCACAGGACCCCGGTCTGCAGGTTGGTGGCGCAGAACACGAAGCGCGGCGAGTCGGGCAGGTTCTGCAGGGTGCCCGAGCCCATGAGCCGCTGGTAGCTCTTGGCGACCTCGTCGGCGGCCGAGGTCCACGGCAGCAGGCCGGTCAGCGCGTCGACGACGTCGATGCGCTCCCTCGAGAAGCGCACGATCGGCTCGACGATCTTGCCGTGGAAGTCGCTGAAGACGCCCTGCGCGTCCGCCGGCCCCAGGCGCTGCCAGGAAGCGCCGAGGTATCCGGCCGCAATGGAGCCGCCGGACACGCTGGAAATGCGGCTCACTTGGGAAAGTAGGCCAAGCTCGTTGAGGCGCAGCAAAGCACCTGCGTGAAAAAGCATGGCGCGGAAACCGCCGCCCGACAGCGCCAGACCAATGCCGGGTTCGAGCTTGTTGCCGTCCCAGGCAAAGCCGGCGGCCTGGTCTGCGCGTGCGACGTCTGCGGCGGGGGAGGCATCGATAACGTCCGACATCGGGAAACTCCTTGATCAGCACATTGTCGCAACTACAGCGTGCGGCGCTTCTCGCCGCCAATAGGTTCCCGAGGGCCCAAGTGCAGAAAAAGCCCTAACAGGCCCCAAACCCTCACGTCTTATCTGCCTAGAATATCAGTAAACCAAGTTATAAACCAGAGGTTGAAGAATGCGCTATACCCGCATAGGGTGAAGGCTGAATATTGCTGACCGCCTGCGACCATTGATGCTTTGACGCCTTTGCTTGGGAGGTTCCGGTGCGAAACGGACGCGCGGCTCGACACAGCCTGCCGACCACCCGGCGACTGACGATCATCGCTCAAGATCCTTCTATCAAGATCGATGGCCACATTCTGACGGCAGAGGTGGAAATTCCTGCCGAGAAGCTGGCGCCAGGGCCGTGCGGATATCGAGTCAACGTCGTCGACTACGATTCCACAGCCAACATCCTCTACGATGAGGCGACCTTTCCCCGGCTGAGCAACGGAGCCTACAAAGACCCCTTTGACCTCAAGGATCGCGAGCGGCGGCCGCCCACTGGTTACGACAAGAGGCTGCTCGCCGACCCCCGATTCCATGCGCAGAACGCCTACGCCATCGTCATGCGCACCTTGGCGCGCTTCGAGTTCGCGCTCGGCCGCCGTGTGTGCTGGGGCTGCGATGGGCATCAGATCCACGTTGCGCCGCACGCCTTCGCCGATGCCAATGCGTTCTACTCCAGGGACGATCGCGGCATCTTCTTCGGGTATTTCGCCGGCCGCAACGGGCAGCCCATCTTCACCAGCCTCTCGCACGATGTGATTGCGCATGAAACCACGCACGCGCTGCTCGACGGCCTGCGCAGCCGCTACATGGAGCCGTCCTCGCCCGATCAGGCGGCGTTCCACGAGGGCTTCGCCGATGTCGTGGCGCTGCTGTCGATCCTCTCCCTTCCCGAAGTCGTCGGCGCGTTGCTGGACCTCAGCCCCGGGGGCGGCGGAAAACTGATCGATAAAGAGCGCCTAACACGGAAGGCTCTGAGCAAGTCGGTGCTGCTGGGGCTGGCCGACCAGATGGGTTCGGAGCTGCAGCGGAGTGCGCGGCAAGGCGCTGCGTAACTCTGTCAAGCTGACGCGCGGCAAGAACTACGCCGCGATGCCCGAGTTCCAGGAGCCGCACCGCCGCGGCGAACTGATTGTCGCGGCCATGATGAATGCGTTCCTGGACATCTGGCTGGCGCGGCTCGAGAAGATCGGCTTCCTGCGGCCCGGCAAGAAGGACACGCAGCCTGGTGGTCGAGGAAGCCGCGCAAGTCGCCAATCATCTGCTCACGATGGCGATCCGCGCCATCGACTATTGCCCGCCCGTCGATCTCACGTTCTCGGACTACCTCTCCGCATTGCTGACCATCGATCGCGAGGTGGTGCCGGACGACACCAAGTACGGCTACCGCGAAGCACTGCTCGACAATTTCCGCGCCTACGGCATCGAGCAGGCGGAGCACGCGGGCACGGACGGCACCTGGGCACGCTGCGACAAGCCGCTCGTCTACAGCCGCACCCGCTTCGAACTCGATGCTGCGCGATCGCGAGGAGGTGTTCCGCTTCATCTGGGAGAACCGCGGCACGGACGGGCTCGAGATTCACAAGGACGGTTATGTCGAGGTGCAGTCGGTGCGTCCATGCACGCGCATTGGGCCGGACGGCTTCGTGCTGCGCGAGACCGTTGCCGAGTACGTGCAGATCCTGACGCTGCGGGCAGACGAGCTGCCGGCGGCGCTCAAGATCACGCCGCCGAAGTCATTCCAGGCTGGCGCCGGGTGCGCATTTTCGGCGGCGGCGCGCTGATCTTCGACGAGTACGGCCAGCTCAAGTACCAGATCCGCAACAGCATCGAGGACGCCAAGCGTCAGCAGCGGCGGCTCGACTACCTGGCCGAGATCGGCTTCTTCGAGAGCGAGCCGGAGCCCAGGCAGGCGGCCCCGCCGGTGTCTCCTTTCGCGCAGATGCATCTGACGCGGGCGACCGGGTGAGGAGATCGACCATGGCGAGCACACCCGACAAGGTTGCCGATCCGCAGCTACAACGTCGGATTCGGCGACTGTTTCCTGCTGAGCTTCCAGTATCCCGCGGACGAGAGGCACGTGCTGATCGACTTCGGATCGACGGGCGTGCCCAAGCCGATCAAGCAGGGCAAGCGCATGATGGACATCGCGCTCGACATCAAGGCGCGGACCAACGGCAAGCTGCACGCTGTGGTAGCCACCCATCGCCACAAGGACCACATCTCCGGTTTCGAGACCAAGCCGGACGGCAAGGGCACCGGCGACGTCATCCGGCTCGCTCAAGCCCGACCTGGTCGTGCAGCCCTGGACCGAGGATCCCGACCTGGCTCCTGAGGCCACGGGTCCCAAGGATGATTTGGGGGCCGGAACGGGCAAGCCAAGTTGCGGCGCTGGCACACATGCACGGCGTGGCTGAAGCGACGCTGCGCGAGGCCAAGTCGACCCGCTATTTCAGCTCCGCTCTCAAGGCGCAGCTGAGCTTTCTCGGCGAGACCAACATCAATAATCCGAGCGCCGTGAAAAACCTCATGGACATGGCCGAGAACGATTACGTGTTCTGCGGCAAGAAGACGAAGCTCGAGAAAATCCTGCCCGGGCGTCAAGATCGATGTGCTCGGCCCGCCGACGGTCAAGCAGACGGAGACGATCAAGCGGCAGCGCAGCAGCGATCCCGACGAGTTCTGGCAACTACAGGCCCGCGGCCCTGCGCACCGCCGGCACGGCCAAGGCCGAAGGGCAAGTCGCTGTTCCCGCGCTTCGTGCGCAGCCGCGGACCCACGTTTCCGATCGACGCGCGCTGGCTGATCTACCACGCCAAGTTGACGCGCGCAGCCCAGGTGCTGCAGATCGTACGCATGCTGGACTCGGCCATGAACAACACCAGCGTCATCCTGGCCTTCCAGGTCGGCAAGACCTGCCTCCTGTTCCCTGGCGACGCGCAGATCGAGAACTGGCAGTTCGCGCTGCAGTTGAAGGACGCGAACAACAAGAAGAAGTACGAGGAGCTGCTGTCGAACGTCGACCTCTACAAGGTCGGCCATCACGGCAGCCGCAACGCCACGCCCAAGTCGCTGTGGGGAATGTTCAAGAACAAGTCGGCCAACAAGAAGCGCGGCGGGGCGCCTGCAGTCCTTGATGTCGACCATGGAGCACAAGCACGGCAGCGAGGACAACCGCACCGAGGTGCCGCGCAAGACGCTGGTGAGCGAGCTGGATCGCAATTCCAAGCTGTTCTCGACCAACAAGTTGGCAGACGAGGAACTGTTTCACGATACGGTCCTGACGCTTGCCGACGATGGCGGCCAGGCGGGGCGGCGCCAGCCGCACAGACGGGCCCGCCGCTCGCGCCACTAGCCCAGCACGCAGATCTGGCCTGCAGCCCTGCCATATCCGGTCCCTGACCAATGCCCACAACACGCTTGCCGGGGTGGGCGGGCGAAGGCTACTTGTTGGCCAGCGCGGTAATGCGCCGTTGCCGTCCTATACCCCAAGGAGATCCGACGATGGCCGAGGCCTACATCTACGACGCCGTGCGCACGCCGCGCGGCAAGGGCAAGCCCGACGGCGCGCTGCACGAGGTCACGGCGCTGCAGCTCGCCACCCACGTGCTGAAGGCCGTGCGCGACCGCAACGAGCTCGACACCTCGCTGGTCGACGACGTGGTGCTGGGCGTCGTCTCGCCGGTGAAGGAGCAGGGCGCCGACATCGCCCGCGTGGCGGTGATCAACGCCGACTACGCCGAGACGGTGGCCGGCGTGCAGATCAACCGCTTCTGCGCCTCGGGACTGGAGGCCACCAACATGGCGGCCGCCCAGGTGATGGCCGGCCAGTCCGACTTCGCCATCGGCGGCGGCGTGGAGAGCATGTCGCGCGTGGCGATGGGCTCGGACGGCGGCGCCTGGGCGACGGATCCCGACCATCGCCTTCAAGAGCTACTTCGCGCCGCAGGGCATCGGCGCCGACCTGATCGCCACCAAGTGGGGCTTCTCGCGCGCCGATGTCGACGCGTTCGCGGTCGAGAGCCAGAAGCGCGCCGCGGCCGCCTGGAAGGATGGCCGCTTCAAGAAGTCGGTGGTGCCGGTGAAGGACCAGATCGGCCTCACCCTGCTCGATCACGACGAGCACATGCGCCCCGACACCACCATGCAGTCGCTGGGCAGCCTGAAGCCGTCGTTCGTGCAGCTCGGCGAGGACTTCGGCTTCGATGCGGTCGTCAACCAGCGCTACCCGGAGGTCGAGCGCATCGAGCACGTGCACCACGCCGGCAACTCGTCGGGCATCGTCGACGGCGCGGCCGCCATCCTGATCGGCAGCAAGGAGGCGGGCGCAGAAGGCCGGCCTCAAGCCGCGCGCCCGCATCCGCGCCTTCACCTCGATCGGCTCGGAGCCGTCGATCATGCTGACGGGGCCGGAGAAGGTGACGCGCAAGGTGCTGGCGCGCGCCGGCATGAAGCCAGGCGACATCGACCTCTACGAGCTCAACGAGGCGTTCGCCTCGGTCGTGATGCTGTTCATGAAGCTGCTGGACATCCCGCACGACAAGCTCAACGTCAACGGCGGCGCCATCGCCATGGGGCATCCGCTGGGCGCGACCGGCGCCATGATCCTCGGCACCCTGCTCGACGAGATGGAGCGGCGCGACCTGGCGACCGGCCTCGCCACCCTGTGCGTCGGCGCCGGCATGGGCACCGCCACCATCATCGAGCGCGTCTGAGCGTCCTTCGGAGTTGCAGTCATGACCAACATTCGCGTCGACAAGGACGCCGACGGCATCGTCACGCTCACCTGGGACATGCCGGGCCGCTCGATGAACGTGCTGTCGGAGGACTCCATCAGCGAATATGTGGCGGCCGCCGACCAGGCCATCGCCGACCCGTCCGTGAAGGGCGTGGTGGTGACCTCGGCCAAGCCGGCCTTCGTCGCCGGTGCCGACCTGTCGATGCTGCAGAAGCAGACTGGCGAGGCCTCCAAGGCCGGCGCGTCGCAGGAGCAGCGCGCCAAGGCCGTGTTCGACAACCTGATGCAGTTCAACCTGGCGATGCGCCGCATCGAGAAGGGCGGCAAGCCGTTCGTCGCGGCGATCAACGGCCTGGCGCTCGGCGGCGGGCTGGAAGTCTGCCTCGCCTGCCACCACCGCGTCGTGGCGACGATCCGCGCATCCAGCTCGGCCTGGTGGAGTCGAAGGTCGGCCTGATGCCGGGCGCCGGCGGCACCCAGCGTCTGCCGCGCCTGATGGGCGCCATGGCGGCGCTGCCGATGATGCTCGAGGGCCGCACCATCGGGCCCGACGCCGCGCTGAAGGGCGGGCTGGTGCACAAGGTCGTGCCCGCGGCGGACCTGATCAAAGAGGCCAAGGCCTTCATCAAGGGCGGCGGCAAGGCGGTGCAGCCCTGGGACGAGAAGGGCTTCAGGAT
Organism: uncultured Alphaproteobacteria bacterium; assembly: GCA_963724565.1. Taxonomy (GTDB): domain Bacteria; phylum Pseudomonadota; class Alphaproteobacteria; order Rhizobiales; family Hyphomicrobiaceae; genus AWTP1-13. The sequence goes on along the minus strand of CAVRVK010000021.1, from coordinate 13,730 downwards.
GCCGGGCGGCGATCCCTACAGCACGGCCGGCGGCCAGGTGTTCGTCGCCGGCAACGCCATGCTGCACGCCAAGACCATGGGCAACTATCCCGCGCCCGAGGCCATCATGTCGGCCGTGTACGAAGGCCTGCTGGTGCCGATCGACGCGGGCTTGCGCATCGAGGCGCGCTACATGACCAAGGTCATGATGCACCCGGCCTCGCGCAACATGATCCGCTCGCTGTTCCTCAACATGCAGAAGGCCAACAAGCTGGAGCGCCGGCCCAAGGGCGTGCCGCCGACCAAGCTCGACAAGATCGGCGTGCTGGGCGCCGGCATGATGGGCGCGGGCATCGCCTACGTCTCGGCCGTGGCCGGCCTCGAGGTGGTGCTGATCGACCGCTCGCAGGAGGAGGCCGAGAAGGGCAAGGGCTACTCGGCGAAGCTGCTGGCGCAAGCAGGTCGAGCGCGGGCGCATGAAGCAGGACGCGGCCGATGCGATGCTGGCGCGCATCAAGCCGGCGACCAGCTACGACGGCCTGAAGGACGCCGATTTCGTCATCGAGGCGGTGTTCGAGGATCGCGCCATCAAGGCCGACGTCACCAAGAAGACGGCGGCCGTGCTGCCAGCCGGCGTGCCGTTCGCCTCGAACACGTCGACGCTGCCGATCACCGGCCTCGCCGAGGCCTGGCGCGACGAGACGGCCTTCATCGGCGTGCACTTCTTCTCGCCGGTCGACAAGATGCAGCTGGTCGAGATCATCCGCGGCAAGAAGACGTCGGACGCGACGCTGGCGGTGGCCATGGACTACGTGCAAGCGCATCAAGAAGACGCCGATCGTCGTCAACGACTCCCGCGGCTTCTACACCAGCCGCGTGTTCGCGACCTACACGGGCGAGGGCATGCGCATGCTGGCCGAGGGCATCGACCCGGCGCTGATCGAGAACGCCGGCAAGATGACCGGCATGCCGATGCCGCCGCTGGCGCTCTCCGACGAGGTGGCGCTCGATCTCATCTACAAGATCGGCAAGCAGACGGCCAAGGACATGGGCGCGGCCTACCAGCCGAGCCCGATCGACCCGATGATCGAGAAGATGGTGGTGCAGCTGGGCCGCCTCGGCAAGAAGGCCGGCAAGGGCTTCTACGACTATCCGGCCGACGGCAAGAAGCGCCTGTGGCCGGGGCTGGCGGAGCTGGTGCCGCGCGCGGCCGAGCAGCCCGTCCGTCGACGAGCTCAAGAAGCGCTTCCTCTACGTCCAGGCGCTGGAAACGGCGCGCTGCTACGAGGAGAACGTGCTCACCGCGCCCGAGGACGCCGACGTCGGCGCCATCCTGGGCTGGGGCTTCGCGCCCTGGAGCGGCGGGCCGCTGTCGCTCATCGACACGGTCGGGCTAAAGGCGTTCGTGGCCGAGTGCGATCGCCTGGCCCAGGCCTACGGCCCGCGCTTTGCGCCCAAGGCGCTGCTCCGGCGCATGGCCGAGAAGGGCGAGACCTTCTACGGCGCTCAGCCTGCAAACAAGGCTGCTTGACCAGGCGGCCTTCTGCTGTCCCGGCTCCGTCGCCGGGGACCGTCGATGAGCTTGCTCCGTGCCCAGCCCAACAACAGGCCCGCGTGCAACAAGGCTGGGCAGATTGCCGTGCGAAGCGTTCCCCGTGTCGCTATTGCGCTACGCACCGCCGCGGAAACTCGCGTGCTGAAACGCTCGAATCCTATCAGGATTGTAGCGAGGGTGTACAAGCACCATATTTCTCGGCTGTTGCACGCGCCTCCAAGAGGGTTCCAGGGTCGAGGCATGACAGGGCAGCTCACGTCGAACGTCGAACCGCGGGCGCCCTCGGAACGGGAGCCGCGCGGTGGCGAGCAGAAGCTTCGCGCCGTCTACTTCGGCGGCGACGCCACCAATCCGACGCTGATCCTCAGGATCAACTCGTTCCTGGCCGCCGGCGTCGCGGTGACGGCGTTCACGTTCCGCCGTGCCAAGTTCAACACCGACTTTCAGCCGACTTGGCCCAACATCCACCTCGGCGAGACGTCGGACCGCAAGTACGTGCTGCGCCTGTTTCCCATCATCCGGGCGTGCCGGGTAATCTCCCGGCATCGGCGGGCCTTCGACGGCGTGGATTTTCTCTACGCGCGCATGCTCGACATGGTCCTGATCGCCCTGTTCGCCAAGCTCTGGTTCCGCCTCGACGCCAAGATCGTCTACGAGGTCGAGGACGTGCAGGCGATCTTCTTCCAGAAGTCTCTTGCTGGAGCAGTATTCAGGTGGATCGAGCGGCGGGTGCTGGCCCGCACGCAGCTCCTGGTCGCCCTGTCTCCAGGGTTCCTGCGCGGTTATTTTGCACGCCGTGCAGCAATACCGCGGGCCCTCTTTCGTGCTCGAGAACAAGATCCAGCCCGCCGATCTGGCCGCGCCGCCGAGCGCGGCGGCAAACCGCTGGCGCACCATCCGCGACAAATGGGTGATCGGATGGTTCGGCACGCTGCGGTGTCCGCAGAGCATGGAAATCTCTGGCCGGGATTGCCGAACGGCTGCGCGACCGGGTGGAGATTTATACGCGCGGCTACCCGACCGAAACGGGGCTGGCGCACTACACCGGGATCGTCGATCGCCACCCGAATTGGACCTACGAAGGGCGAGTACTCGATCCCGCGGGACCTCGAGGAAATGTACGGGCGCGTACACTTCACGTGGTGCTTGGACTTTTCTGGATGTTGGGGGCAACTCGGAGCTGCTGCTGGCCTGCCGCATGTATCAGGGCGGCTATCTACGGCTCGGTCCCCTTGGTCAGCAAAGGCTCGGAGATGGAGCGCTTTCTCGCACCGCACGGCATAGGCCATGCTTTCGCGGCCCCGTTCGCCGAGAACATCGCAGCGTTTCTCGAAAAGCTCAGCTGGGAGGACTACGCGCAGGAGCGCGAGCGCGTTCTGGCCCTCGGCCGCCCCTGTTTCTCGAGGACGGCAGCGACATGCAACGAGCTGCTAGCGGGCTATCAGAGCCTTGCCGAGCTAGCGATGCTCGGCTGGACCGGCGCCGCCCCGACACGGCGTGGCAGGATCCTGGATGGGTCGCAGCGAAATGCGTAGCGCTCCACCAGCTCGGTCATCTCGACCAGCAGATGGTCGGCGAGCCTTGTCGGCTCGAAGCCCATCGAAACCAGCGAGTCGTTGGCCAAGTCGAATTCGTTGTCCGCGCGGCTCCTGACGAGGATTGTCAAGCAACGCGACCTCGTGCCGGGCCGCCGCTCGCGCAATCAGTTTCGCGAGGTCGGCCACGCGCAGCGATTCGGTGACCTGGTTGCAGACCCTCAGGCGAGATGCTGCGGCCGGGGGATTGGCGATCGCGAGCTCGACGCAGCGCACGGCGTCGCCGATATGAATGAATGCGCGCGTCTGGCCGCCCGATCCGTAGACGGAGATAGGGTGCCCGAGCGTCGCCTGGAGTACGAAACGATTGAGCACGGTGCCGTAAACCGCATCGTAGTCGAAGCGGTTGATCAGGCGTTCGTCCCGCGATGTCTCGGCAGTCTGCGTACCCCACACGATGCCCTGCAGCAGATCGGTGATGCGGATGCCGTCGTTCTTTGCGTAGTAGGCCAGCAGCACCTGATCCAGCGCCTTCGTCATGTGATAGACGGACGGCGGGTTGACGGGATGCAGCATCTCGAATGCTTCCGGTGCCTGTGGCTCCGATACCTTGACTTCCAGATAGCCCTCGGGGATGCGGTAGCCTAGGGTCTCGTAGCCATAGACTCCAACCGATCCCAGGTGCACCAGATGCGCGTCGAGTTTGCACTCGGCTAGCGCAGCTAGGACGTTGTGGGTGGCGCTGACATTGTTGTCCACCGTGAAGCGGCGATGCGCCGCCGAGCGCATCGAGTAGGGGACGGAGCGCTGTTCGGCCAAGTGCACGACAGCTGCCGGCTTGTGCGCGAGCAGCAGGGCGCGAAATGCCTCGTAGTCGGCCGCCACATCCACCTTCTCGAAAAGGATTTGTTGGCCGGTAAGCTCGCGCCACGCGCTCACACGCTCGTGGATCGAGCGGATCGGGGTGAGCGACGCATTGCCGAGCTCTTCGTCAATGCGGCGACGGGAAAGGTCGTCGACGATCAGCACCTCATGGCCGCGGTTGGCAAGATGCAACGCTGTCGGCCAACCACAAAATCCATCCCCGCCCAGAACAAAGATACGCATGATTTCGTCACTCGCCCACTAAGCAACGCCTCGCGACCACGCACTCGACCAGATCGCAAACACCGACTCGCATATACCAGGCCGGGTTGCAATTCTTGCATCCACATCCAAGCTTCTAGCAAAAATCGACGACAATCAAGATGGTGTCAGTGTTGAGATTAAATTGGTGCGGCTTTCCGGCCATGGTGGGCCGAAACCTCAGGCCCGGCAGCGTCCGCCGCGCTCCTTGGACAGTTCGGCTTCGACCTGTGTACTGAGCATGCGGGTGCGCGACACCTGTTCGGGGGAAACCCCGGGCACGTCGGCGGCGAGCAATTTGGAGGCAGTGCGCACCTCCGTGAGCGCCAGAGCTAGCTCCCGGCAAGACAGCTTTTTCCGCAGGGCGCGGTAGGCAAAGAGGCGCATGCCGTCGGAATAGGCTGCGGCAGACTGTTGCTCGCCGACCCACCCGCGATCGGGGTCATCGACCATCCTCTTGAGCGCAGACTTGCATTGTGCCGGGGCGCCGCACCCCTCAGTCTTGGGCGCAGGCGCCGCCGCCTGCGGCGGCGGAGTGGCAAGCAGCTTGTCGAGCAGGCCCTGCGCGCCGTAGTCTTGATTTGCCGAGGTGGAGCAGCCTGCCAGCAATACAGCCGCCAAGACGCCCGTTGCGTGTTGGGCCGCGTAACGCGGGAAGAACGCACAAAGGCGCATGGTCGGAACGTTTACGCTCGGCGGTCTGACCGCGAATGACACTAGGCTTGTCGAAAGGGCGCCTCGCTATCTCACATGGCTTTGTGGTTAAATCTGGCCTTGGCAAGCTTGCGGGCAGGGGCCGTTGGCTGGCTGGCAGAAAACCCCCTTACTAGCTTCTGCGACAACGGGACTAGGGTTAACGGCCACAAGAACCGGGGAAAGCGTTGGGAGGGTTGAAGATGCGAGGCGTCCGAATATTGTGGCTGGCCTGTGCCGTATTTGCCGTGGCAGTGCCTGGTGCCCGAGCGCAGGACGCTGCAAAGTATCCCGAGCAGTTGGTGCGGATGGTGGTGCCGTTCTCGGCCGGCAGCATGACCGATCTGCTCGCCCGGGTGATATCCGACAAGCTCGCGCAGCGTTGGAACCAGCAGGTGATAGTGGAGAACCGGCCTGGGCTCGCCGGACCCTCCAGCGTCGCCAAGGGGGCGGCCGACGGCTACACGCTGATGCTCACCTCAAACGGCCACACGGTCATCAGCCACCTCAACAAGAACCTGGCCTTTGATCCGCTGAAGGACTTCGTCGGCGTAACGCCCGTTGCCATCACTCCGCTTATCTTGGTGGTCCCTCCCGACTCGCCGGCTAAGAGCGTCAAGGAGCTGATCGAGATGGCCAAGGCCAAGCCGGGGGCGCTCAACTACAGCTCGGCCGGCCTCGGCAGCACCACCGGCATTGCCGGCCACCTGCTCCGGCAGACCACCAAGATCGACATCGTTCACGTGCCTTTCAAGGGCCTGCCCGAGACGCATACCGCTATCATTCGCGGCGACGTGGCGCTTGGCTTCTCGTTCTTTGCGGCTGCCGGGGACCTCATTCAGAGCGGCAAGGTGCGCGCGCTTGCGATCACCGGCCCCAGCCGGCTCAGCGTCCTGCCGAATGTGCCGACTTTCGCAGAGGCCGGGCTGCCTGAGTACCAGTACAACTCTTGGTTCGGCATCCTGGCGCCTGCCGGCGTGCCCAAGGCCATCGTCGACAAGGTCAGCAAGGATGTGACAGATGTGCTGCAGCAGGCCGACGTGAAGGCCCGCTTCGAGCCGCAGGGCGCGGTGCTTGTCTTCTCATCGCCGGCCGAGTTCGATCGCCTGATCGCCAGCGACTCCGAGCGCTACGGGCCGTTGTTCAAGACCAATTGAGCGGCCGGTCCGGGCCCGATCCTTGCGAGCCGAGCCGCCGCGTGGCATTGCACTCGTGCGTCTCGGCTCAAGCCCCCACTTGCAAGGACCTAGTGTGATGATCGAGAAGTCCGCCCACATCACGCTGGGCCAGGGTGGGGAGCGGACTTCTCGATCTGAATCTCACTAGCATCATGATTTTGCTAGTGTCCTTCAGATCGTGAAATTCGTACCGAGTTCGCCGCACAGTGAGACGGATTTTGCGACCAGGACACTAGATGGCAGAAGGACCCGAATTCCGCACCACGATGAGCTTCGCCTACGGGGTGCCGCGCGAGCTGGCCCCAGGCGTTGTGCGCATCGTTGCCAACAATCCAGGGCCTTTCACCTTCAAGGGCACCAACACCTACATCATCGGCACCGGCAACGAGCTCGCGCTGATCGACCCGGGCCCTGAGGACGCCGCTCATCGCCAGGCCATCATCGACACCATCGGCAAGCGTAGGCTCACCCATATTCTAATCACCCACACCCACCGTGATCACACCGACGGCCTGCCGGCGCTGCTGGCGGCAACCGGAGCCAAGACCGCGGGCTTCGGTCGGCGTGCGGGTCAGCGGGGCAGCAAGCGCACGAGCCCTTCGGGCGGCGAGTTCGTCGACCAGGATTTCGTGCCCGACGTACCCCTCGCACACGGCAGCAGCCTCACCGGGGACGGCTGGGCCTTCACCGGACTGCACACGCCGGGTCATGCGCCGGATCATTTGTGCTTCGGCCTGGAAGGAACCAGGATGCTGTTTTCGGGTGATCACGTGATGGGTTGGAACACCAGCGTCATCGCCCCGCCGGAGGGCAATATGGGCGACTACATGCGTGCGCTCGAGCTTCTCGGCGAGCGCGACGATCGGGTGTACTTTCCCGGTCACGGGGGGCAGATCGCCGAGCCGCAGCGCATGGTCAAGGCGTTTCTTCTGCACCGGCGCATGCGCGAGAACGCGATCCTCGACTGCATCCGCGAGGGCACCGACACCATCAATGCGATCGTGCCGGTGATCTATCGCGATCTCAACCCCAAGCTCCTCAACGCTGCCGCTCTTTCTGTGCGGGCGCACGTTGAGCATTTGATGGAGCGGGGCCTCGTAAGTTGCGATTTGCCGCTTGCTGCGGATCGCCATCTTTCTGCCGCTTGAGCAGCGCGCGGGCGCGCGCACTGCTCAAGGCGCGCCGGCCGGTCAGGCCCGGCCCCCCGGTAGCCTCCGCACGCGCCCGCAGCTCGGCAATGAACCTGCGCACGCGGGCCGCATTCTGGCCGAAGTCGAATTTGCCATAGCGTGAGGCGGAGCGCACATCCACGCGCGTGCGGGCAGGGCCCCCATCGACCCGAACGACGATATCGTCCGTGAAGCCGACCAGCAGCGTCTGATCGGTGGCCTCCAGCGTGCCGGTCTTGGTGGGACGGCCGGTGGGCGGCTCGGCGGCGGCCACGCGCCAGCGCAGTTTGCGGACGGTTTCCTCCACCAGCTCGAAGGCCTCCTCCACCGGGCGGTCCAGAACTATCGTGCGCAGGTCGGGATATGCCATGACCTGCAACTCGGAGAACTGCTGGCCCGGATAGGTGCTGGAATTGGCGCCTTCCGAGCGCTTGGCGAGCGCGACAAAGCTTGGCGGCGAAGACAGGTCGGTCGTCACGTCGTTGATGGGCGGCAAGTTGTGGTAGGCGGTGAGATAGAACAACGGTCCGGCCAAGGCGGCGAGCGGCAGCAGGATGGCCAGTGTGGCGAGGCCGGCGCCGCCGAAACCCGTCCGCCAGATCCGCACCAGGGCGACGAGCCCCACCAGCATCGCCAGGCCGGCCCCGGCGTAGGCGACTGCGAACAGGTTGATCGCCGCGGTGGTCGGGAAATTGGCGAGCCGGTGCAGTGCCAGTCCCGCAAGCAGCAGGCACATGGAAAACAGCGCGAGCCGCCAAGCCCAGCGGGCGACGGGGGACACAATCGATGTCGAGTAGTCTGTCATGCCTTATTGTCCCGATCGCGAAATTCGCGATCTGAAGGACACTAGCAGAATCATGTTGCTAGTGTCCTTCAGATCGAGAAATCCGCTCCCGAACCTCGCCGGCCGCCATCATGCGGATTTCTCGATCACCACACTTGTCGCACCGCCTTGCTTGCCGCCCATTAGCAGGGTCGCCCAGCGCTGCCAACGTACGAGCGGGGCCGCGCAAGCCGTTGAGGCGAGACTGAGCATCGGCTTTCGCGACTTCCAGGATGACATTGGGCGCTCGTGGCGTAGGATTGCCGGCAATTGCGACGAACCCGCGGTGAGCCCATGCGCCCAATCTCCAATTTTGCCGCCCGCGACGTCGAGGCGCTGCTGCACCCGACCACCAATCTCCTCACGCACCGCACCACGGGGCCGCTGGTGCTGGAGCGGGCCGAGGGCGTCTACGTCTGGGACAGCAGCGGCAAGCGCTACATCGAGGGGCTCGCGGGCCTGTGGTGCACGGGGCTCGGCTACGGCAATGCCGAGCTCGTCGAGACCGCGCGCGAGCAGATGTCGCGGCTGTCGTTCTCACACCTGTTCGGCGGGCGCAGCCACGAGCCGGCCATTGCGCTCGCCGAGAAGATCAAGGCCCTGTCGCCGGTGCCGGCCTCCAAGGTGTTCTTCACCAACTCGGGCTCGGAGGCCAACGACACCCAGATCAAGATCGCCTGGTACTACAACAACGCGCGGGGGCAGCCCAAGCGCAAGAAGATCATCGCACGCCATCGCTCCTACCACGGCACCACCATCGCCACCGCCAGCCTGTCGGGGCTCGCCGTGTTCCACGCCGACTTCGATCTGCCGATGGCGCGCGTGCTGCATACCGACTGCCCGCACTACTGGAAGAGCGCGGAGTCCGGCGAAAGCGAAGCGGACTATTCGAGCCGTCTCGCCGGGAGCCTCGAGGACCTGATCGAGCGCGAGGGGCCCGAGACGATCGCGGCCTTCATAGCCGAGCCGGTGATGGGGGCAGGCGGCGTGCTCGTGCCACCGGCCACCTATTTCGAGAAAGTGCAGGCCGTGCTCGACCGCTATGGCATCGCTTTCATCGCCGACGAGGTGATCTGCGGATTTGCGCGCACCGGCAACTGGTGGGGGTCTGAGACCTTCGGCATCAGGCCCTCGACCATCACCATGGCCAAGGCCATCACCTCGGCCTATGTGCCGATGGGCGCGCTGACGGTGCCGGAGGACGTGTACGAGGCATTGGTCGAGGCGAGCGGCCGGCACGGGGTGTTCGCGCACGGGTTCACCTACTCGGGCCACCCGCTCGCCTGCGCTGTCGCTTTAAAGACCATCGAGATCTACGAGCGCATCAAAATCGTGGAGCACGTGCGGCGTGTTGCGCCCGTCTTCCAGCTGCGGCTCAAGGCGCTGGCCGACCATCCGCTGGTGGGCGACGCGCGCGGCGTGGGGCTGATCGGCGGGCTCGAGCTGGTGAAAGACAAGCGGACCAAGCAGAGCTTCGAGCCCAAGCTCGGCGTCGGCGCCAAGGCGGCGCGTTTTGCCGAGGAGGAGGGCGTCCTCAGCCGGGCGGTCGGCGGCGACAACCTGGCACTTTGTCCGCCGCTCGTCATCGACGGTGCTGAGATCAACGCCATGTTCGACGGCATCGCCCGCGCGCTCGACCGCACCGAGGCCTGGGCGCGCAAGGAAGGGCATCTATAAGCGCTGCATGGTCACTTGACGCCAATACCGCATTCCGCTGCGAACGCCTTCCTTTGGGAGAGGGATCGCGTGAGCCGGCCAAAGCCTGTCGTTTCGCGCAGGATGCCGAGCAGCGCGGCGCCGTGATCCGATTGAAAGAAGGCATTGATCTCACGAGCTTCATCAGCGGTGAGCTCATCCCATGACATCGGTACGCCGCCCGGTAGGATGATTGGACGCCTCAGCTCCGGCTTGAGCTCGGGTTCTCGACGTTCGACGGCGGCGCCGAACTTCCTTCCGGGCGAGCTCGCCAAGAAAGCCAGAATCGGTCGCGCGCTGTCGGCAGTTGGAACGCTGCGCCCGATCAAGGGTAGAAGATCGGCCTCGAGACGCTCGTCTGTTGCCAGGCGGTCGATGCAGGACGCGAGTTGGGGATCGCGCTCGCTGGCCGAGAACCTCTTCAGGGCCACGCGCTCGGCTTTCGCAAGCCGAAGCGTCCGGATCAGTGCGCGGCGGTAGTCATCCTGCGGTCCCTGGGCATGCGCGAATTCGGCTGCACCGAAAGCGATCGCCATCAACGCCGGTATGCAGAAAAGCCACTGCATGGGACGCCTATCAGGTCGCCCTGCCGGGGCCTTGCTCAACTCAAAATGTTGATCGGCTTGCCGGCGAGCCAGGCCTCGATCACCGCCACCATGCCGCCGAAGAAGTCGCGGTAGGTTTCCTCGGTGACGTAGCCCAGGTGCGGGGTGAGCAGCGCGCGCGGCTCGGAGCGCAGCGGGTGGTCGGGCGGCAGCGGCTCCACGTCGTAGGTGTCGGCGCCGAAGCCGGCGATGCGCTTCTCCTTGAGGGCCGCCAGCACCGCCTTCTCATCGACGATCGGCCCGCGCGAGGTGTTGATCAGCAGCGCCGTGGGCTTCATCAAGCCGAACTCGCGTGTGCCCACGATCCCGCGCGTGCGCGGCGACAGCACCGAGTGGATAGTGACGATGTCGGCGCTGCGGAACAGCTCGTCCTTGTCCACCCGCTCGGCCCCGCGCTCGCGGGCCTTCTCGGGCGTGAGATTCTCGCTCCAGGCGATCAGCTTCATGTCGAAGGCCGTGCCGATGCGGGCGACCTTGGCGCCGAGGTTGCCGAGCCCCAGGATGCCGAGCGTCTTGCCTTCGAGATCGAAGCCCAAGGTCGTCTGCCAGCCGCCGCCGGGGCGCATCGTGTTGAACTCCTCACGCAGGTGGCGGGCTAGGCCCAGCATCAGCGCGAAGGCCAGCTCGGCGGTGGCCCTGCCCGAGCCGCCGGTGTTGCACACCGTCACGCCGCGCGCCTTGGCGGCTTCGAGGTCGATCGAAGCGTTGCGCTTGCCCGTGGTCACCAGCAGCTTGAGGTTGGGCAGCTTCTCGAACAGGGCGCGGTTGAACGGGGTGCGCTCGCGCATGATGCCGATCACGTCGAACTCGGCGAGCGCACGCGCTGCGCTTTCCGTGTCGGGCAGGCGCTCGGTGAAGACGTGGATGCGGCTTGCCTGCTGCAGCCGCGACCAGTCGGCCATGCGCAGCGACACGTTCTGGTAGTCGTCGAGGATAGCGATGGCGGCCATGGGCGCTTCCCTGATGTGATTTTGCGCCATCATACTCGTAGGTTGGGTTAGGGCGAAGCCCGTAACCCAACGATGACCTACGGCTCCGCCCCTTTCTTTCGTCCCACTCCGTCTCTATGTGTTGAGCCGCCTTGCTCTAAGGGGAGCACCACCTTGGCTGCCGTGCTGATCGTTCTGGCTCTCGTATTCGCCCTCGCGGTGCTGCCGCAGATGTGGGTGCGTCGGGTGATCTCCCAGCATTCCCATAACCGCGCCGATATCCCAGGCACGGGCAGTCAGTTCGCCCGCCACCTGCTCAATGAAATGAAGCTCGGCCACGTCAAGGTCGAGGAGACGCAGCTCGGCGATCACTATGATCCGGAAGCCAAGGTGATCCGCCTGCTGCCGCAGAACATGAACGGACGCTCGCTTTCCGCGCTCGTCATCGCCGCGCACGAGACCGGGCATGCCATGCAGGATGCCACCGGCTATCAGCCGCTGCAGGCGCGCACGCAGATGGCCAAGCAGGCGATCAGGATGGAGAAGATCGGCGCCGTGGTGATGCTGGCCGCCCCGATCGTCATGGCGCTGGCGCGCGCGCCGCACGTCCTGGTGTTCGAGGTGCTGGCAGGCGTGTTGATCCTCGGCATGTCGATGGCCATGCATGCGGTGACGCTGCCGGTGGAGTTCGATGCGAGCTTTCGCCGTGCGCTGCCGGTGCTGCAGGCCGGGGGCTACATCAAGGCTGCGGACATGCCGGCAGCGCGCCAGATCCTCAAGGCCGCGGCCTATACCTATGTGGCCGCAGCGGCCATGAGCCTGCTCGACGTGGCGCGCTGGATCCGCGTGCTGCGGATGTAGCGGGTCGGCGCCGCCCCAGGGCCAAGCTATGGCGGCGGCGGTCCGGATGCGGCGCGCGCGCGCACCTCGGCGGCGAGGCTCGGAGACGGCAGCGCCACCTTGGTCGCAAGGCCGAGCCACATCAGCAGTCGAATGACCAGCCAGGAGAAGTCGAATTCCCACCAATGGTGACCGTGTCGCGCCGACGTGGGATCGGCGTGGTGGTTGTTGTGCCAGCCTTCGCCGGCGGTGATGAAGCCGATGAGCGGGTTGTTGCGGCTGTCGTCGGGCGTCGCGTAGTTGCGATAGCCCCAGATATGCGTCACCGAGTTGACCGACCAGGTGGTGTGCCACACGACCACCGTTCGCAGCGCGCCGCCCCAGACCACCAGACTGGAGCCGAACTGCAGCGGCTTCTCCCGAGGAACCGCCTGACGCCATCACCCAGCCGTAGCCCGCCACGAAATAGACGAGCCACAACAGGAAGGAGACCTTGATCCAGTTCTTTCTGCGCTCGAGCAACGCGTAGAGGGGATCGCGCATGACGTCCTTGGCGTAGCGCTCGATCAGCGGGCGCGACCGCATGTCGCCCGAGCGCATCAGCAGCCACCCGAAATGCGCCCAGAAGAAGCCTCTGAGCGGGGAATGCGGGTCTTGCTCGTCATCCGCATGGTGGTGGTGCCGGCGATGCACGGCCACCCACAAGGCCGGCGAGAACTGCAGCGAGAAGGTGCCGAGGACGGCGAAGCGTGTGCTCCAGCCAAAGCGGCACCGTGAAGCCGCGGTGGGTTATGAGCCGATGGAAGCCCAGATTGATCCCGAGAATGCCAAACGCGAACATCCCGAAGGCCAGGAGGACGACCCCGGTCCAGCTGAAGAACCAGGGAAAGAACGCCAGCACCGCAAGCGAATGGCAGAGAATAAATCCGATCAGGGCGTCAGCCTTGAATTTCATCACGCACTCCCAGCAGCTGCTGTGCGCGATGATGGGCTGTGCGGCCATCATCCAGACCGCACTCCGCACTCGGCAGGGTCTTCATGCTGCGCCCTTCTTGCGGCTGGGAGGGCCGAGCAGGCTCAAGGCGCGCGTAACCGCGTAGAGCTTCAAGGCTTCTGGGTCGCGCTGGCCTGCCCGGGCGTAGGCCAGGATGCCGTCGGCAACGTTGCAACGTCCCGCCTTCTCGGCCGGGGTGCCTGCGTAGCGCGTGCGTATCTGCGCCCATCCCTCGTCGAGGACGCGGCACAGCAAGTGCACGGTCGCGCGGTCGAAAGGCCCTTGCTGAAGAAGGTTGGTCGCCTGATCCATGGCGCCCTCCTGGATTGTCAGGCGGGAGCGGATCAGAGGCTCTCTCAGTCGGCGACGCCTGGGATGCCATGTCGCCGATGCGCGCACCATAACGCAATCGAGCCCGAAAGACAGAGCGGGGGTCACTTTATTTGGCCCGCAAGCTCACAGGAGCAATCGCTTCCGTACGAACGTGCGGTGGCGGCCGCCAGTGTGATTATCGAGAAGTCCGCTGGATTGCGTGGGGGTCAGGTTCGCAAAGCGGACTTCTCGAACTGACGGACACTAGAACGATAGTGCTTGCTTAAGCAATACGTGG
>CAVRVK010000020.1:0-460424 GCA_963724565.1 uncultured Alphaproteobacteria bacterium | reverse complement strand
GGTGCGGGATGCCGATGAAGTGTTGGACCGGCACCTGCTGGCCAATCCCGCGGCAGCCGAGGAATGGCAAGAGACCCGCAAGCTCAAGAACGATCCGCGGGTGACCTGCTTGGGCAATGTCCTGCGCAAGTCCAGCATGGACGAGTTGCCGCAGCTGTTCAACGTGCTGCGCGGCGACATGAGCTTGGTCGGGCCGCGGCCGGTACTACCCGACGAGATCGCCCGTTATGGCCATCATGTCGGCGCCTACCTCAGGGCGCGGCCAGGTCTAACTGGGATGTGGCAGGCCACCGGGCGCAGCAGCGTGGGCTATATCGGCCGCATCGCACGTGACTGCTACTACGCGCGCCACTGGTCGCTGGGGCTTGACCTCTTGCTGGTGCTCAAGACCATCCCGGCGCTCATGGACTTCGACAACACTGCTTGAGATTTGGGCTCAAGACGCCCGCGTTAGCGGCAAACTAAGGCGCTTCTCACGCGAACGCACGCACGCCAAGGCCCCGCCGGCCAGGAAGCAGACCTGCAGCGCAACCAGCAGACCCGCGCAATAAAGAACGCTCGCCAGCAACGACCAGTCAGCCAAACTGGTGAGCGCAATTCCAGCCAGCACCGCCATCGCCGAAGCAAACATGACCGCGGGCACCCGTAGCCACAGCCCAAGCAGCAGGCCCGTTCCGCCGGCGATGACAACCGCCCAAATCACGACGTGTCCTTCCAGGTCGCCCCTCAAAACATTAATCAGCCAAACCGCGCACAGTATGAATTGTTCCTCGCAAGGAACTAACAAAAAGAAAAAACAGGGATGAAATTTTCTGTGCGCAACTTTCACGCGCCAGGGGACCGGCTATGGCCAGCCCGAGCTGCCGAACTTCACTGGCGCGGCGCCCGATGAAGGCTCACGCATGAAACCGTCGGTTTTGTGGCAATGCTTCCATGCGTTTTGATCAAGCATCTGCGGCGGCGCGACAGAAGCGGGGCCGGCACAGGCCACTATCCGCGCTCGCCTTTGATGTTGGCAACCCGCAATGCAGCACAGAATATGGGCAGCGCGGGCGTAGTCGGAGCTACACAGCCTTTGTAGCACTGAGTTCCGGCATGATGTGCCGCGCGAACAGGTCCAACGAAGTGTACGACTCAATTGGGCGCATATCCCCGAAAGCAAAGCGGCAGACGAGGTAATTGACACCCGCCTCCGCCACCTGTGCCTTGAGCCAGTCGCGCACCGTGCCCGGCGCACCGGCGATGCCATAACCGGCCTTCTGCGAGTCGTCGAAATTGTCCAGG
The DNA here is from genome assembly GCA_963724565.1 of uncultured Alphaproteobacteria bacterium. Lineage (GTDB taxonomy): Bacteria > Pseudomonadota > Alphaproteobacteria > Rhizobiales > Hyphomicrobiaceae > AWTP1-13. The sequence continues at coordinate 459,140 of CAVRVK010000020.1, read as the reverse complement.
AAGACGGCGCTGATCGGCTTTGTGCCGTGCTTGTTCCACAAGAGCATCAGGCTGCGATACCAGACCTGATGCGCCCGACGGGCAATCGACAGAGCCTCGGCATCGGTCTCGGCGACCACCACCGCGCGAGCCATCCCCATCAAGGGTAGGTCCTCCGGTCGCAATCCGGCCGTCGCCCAGTGCTGGCGGTAGCCGTCCGTCACCTGCCGCACCGCCGGCGGCGCCGCGTTGCACACCACATTGACCTTGTTGGCGGCCACCCACGGCAGGCCGTCGGGCCGTGCCAAGCCATACCAGAGCGGTGGATGCGGCCGCTGCACGGGTTGCATCTCGATCGGCACATCGCGGAAGGCGTAGTGCTGGCCGACAAAGGTGAGCGTAGTGGCAGACAGCCCTGACAGCACGACCTGAAGGGCCTCTAGGTACATTGCCTGGGCCTTGCCCGGATCGACCCCATAGTAGGCAAGCTCATGCGGAGAGATGCCGCGCCCCACCCCGAGCTCGAGCCGGCCGCCGCTCATCTGGTCGAGCATGCAAATTTCTTCCAGTAACCGCAGGGGATGGTGCAGCGACAACGTATAGACGAGCGGCCCGAAGCGCAGCCTGCGCGTGCGCTGGGCGACCGCGGCCAGGAAGACGCTAGGCGAGGGCGCGAGCCCCAACGGCGTCGCGTGATGCTCGGCCAGATGATAGCGGTGGATGCCCAGCCGGTCGTAGGCCTCGATCAGCCGCAGGCGATTTTCGTAGTGCTCGCCGATCGGCGCCCCGCCGTCGTCAAGATGATCGAACACGCCAAACTGCATGGCTGGCCCGTCCCTTCCCCGTGTCGTCGAGTTGGCACTACCGCCAATCGTTGGGCAGCAGCCGATCCGACCCATGAGGCCTGGCGCGGCGAGCCGGCAACGAGACTACGAATGCCTACAATTTTACGCAAATCCGGGAACCGGGGTTGGCGGAACCCCAATTCCGATCAGGTAGAAGGAACAGCGTGGCGGGCAGCGCCAGGGTCTGTAATCGGGTCGTGGGCATACATGTCTGAAAGCAATCCATTCTCGCTTCTGCGGCGCCGGCGTGACGGCATCCGCGAGTGGCTCGATGACGAGGCCCCCTACGCGGCCGTCGATCAGCGGCATCTTGATGCTGATACACCCGAGCGGGCTTACTGGCACCACGGCTACCAGGCGGCGCTGACCGACGTCCTCAACCTGTTCAGTAGCGCTGACCAAATATACGGCAGCGAGGACAGACCCAATTAGTGCCCTGTGGGCGGCCGGGGTGCACCCGGTTTCCTGGCGGGGCGAGATCGTGGAAGAGCTCGCATTCGCGTTCGAATGCGGCCTTCGATGTCGCCAGATAGCCGAACTTGAACAGCGCCGCCGAGCCAATGTAGTTGCGCAGCTTGCTCTTCACGTCCGTGTCGGCGCGGCCGATGTGGTTGACGCAGAATTTGCCGTCCGGGTTGGTGTAGCCGAGGGCGTAGACCCCCGCAGAATTGCGGGTGATCGCAGCATCGATAGTGTCGAAGTTGAGCTTGTAGGGGCCGTGTAGTCGGCTCTTTGCCATGGCTGCACCGCTGCTATGTGTTGGCCACAGGACTGCCGGGGCCTTCGCCGACGGCACGACCCACTATTAGCAAGCGCACCGTTAACGATCCGTTAAGCATTGCAGATGGCCCACCCTGTCGCTCAAGGTCGGCAGAACGCCGAGGACTGGGCGGTCCAGGCGCCGAACCCCGTTGCGACCATGTTGGCGATGACGCGGCACACGTAGCGCTTTTGCGCGGGATCGTTGTCGGGTCCCGCATGATAGCGCGCCACCGCCATGGTCCAGCTGCCCTCGCGAACCTTCAACTCCTTCAAGAAGCGCGCGGCGTAGTCGACGTTTGCAGCAGGCTCGAACATTTGCTCCAGCGACCGAAAGTTCCTGGCGTGGAAGTGGTGGTTGATCTGCATGCAACCGACGTCGACAAGTTTCGCCCCCGCGGCCAGCGCGCTTTTCAAGCGCGTCAGCGCCGCGTCTTTTGCCTCGTCGTAGAAGGCGCGGCCATCGATGTTGAGCGCGTAGGGACTTAGCGAGTCGCCGCGACCCGTCTCGGTCAGCCCCACCGCATAGAGCATGCCGAGCGGGACCCCGTGCCTATTGGCAGCGAGCGCCATGTGCAACTCGCAGAGTTGCACACCGGGTATGGAGGCAGCGGGTGCGCTAGACGTAAAGGCCGCCGCCATGGCTGCGAGTATTGCCAGCTTGCTCGTCTTCACCGTTGCGCCTGTTGCCGAAACCGGAGCCTGCGGGGTCGTCGTGCGCGCCCGTCCCTTGCGGTCGCCCATCGGTGAGCGAGCCGCGCGACTGGCCGCCCCCCTGCATTTGCATGCTGCCCTGACCGTCCATTGCCGGCGCGCTCAGCCCGCCAGGCCCGGCCGTTCGCACGTCCACGCCGTCGATCAGATATCCGGCCGAGCGCAGCAGCGTGGACAGCGCATCCCGGTCCCGCTGGATGAGACTGGCGGTCTCGCCGCGGTCGGCCTCGAGGGCAAGCTGCAGAGCCTGGTCCTTCACCGCTATGCGGATGGTCACCGTGCCGAGACCGTCAGGTTGCAGCTGGAGGTGGATCACCTTCACGGGCGAGCCGAAGGATTGGGTCAGCCCGAGACCTCGCAATTCAGAGCGCTCCGCCTGTCCGAGCGGCTGCCCAGCCTCCGCAGCGACCCTTTCGGCGATCTGATACGCGACGTTTGCCACCGGAGCGGAATTGACGAGCTGGTCCAATCGCGCGATCGATGCCGCTGGGAACACGCCATCGCCGGAGCCCTCTTTGGTCGTCGCGGCGGCTGCGTCAAGTGCCGTCTGACCGCCCATCGCCGAGCTATTGGCGCGCAGGTTTGTGTTCCACCGCGCATCGCGCAGCTGGGTCACAGCGGTGTGCGGATCGACGAGCTCCGCGTCGACGTTCGCGTCGGCCATAGTGGTCGGCCGCGCGTCCGGCGCCGATTGCGAGCGGGCACCGAGCGCGTCATCGCCGTCAATGGCAATCGGCGCTCCTTCCACCGCGGCTGCCGCCAGCACTGGCGCTAGATGCGTCTCCTGGCCGAGCACGTTGACCTTGGCCATCGTCTCTGGAACGGGCTTGCCCGCGCGCTTCGCCTCCGCCTGGCTGTTCGCCTTCGCCAAATTGGCGAGCATGGTCGCGTCGGGGACCGAGGGCGCCCCACCGTCCTGAGCTGCTGCCAGAGCGGTGCGCACCAGCGCGATATCCGCTTCCGTCGCGGTGCCGTTAGCGACCCTCGCCGCGATGGCAGCCGGATCGATATTTTGGCCAAGCCCCGCGTTTGCCGCCAAGAGTTGGGCCAGGGAAGCCGCATCGCTGACGCCGGCCAACGCCAGCAGCAACGCAAGGTTGTCCGCTTGCTGCGGCAGCCCCTGATCGCCGAGGGCGTCGGGGTCGCCAGCGGCGACCTCCTCGCCGGGCACTTCGGCGCCGCTTTGCCAAGCTCGCACGTTGAGGCGGCCACTGTCCCCTGCCAAGCCTGAGGGCTTCGCGTGGCCATGCCCTCCTCGGCCCTCCTGCGCGAGCTTCGAGACAAGCTTGAGAAATCCGCCGGCCTCGCCGCTTTCATCCGCCCCGCGACTGGCGCCCCGCGTCCTGTCCGTCTTAGCCTCGCTCGCCGCGATCGGCGGCGGCGATACCGTTCCCGTGTTCATTTGCCTTGCTCGCTCAACATCTGGTCGACCCGCGCAAGGGCCTTTTGCGCGCGTTCCAATACCTGGTCGGGGTCTGTACCTTTAGCGTTGTCGGCAGGTGGCGCGCTGTCCACCTCCGGCTCGGCCGGCATGCGCCGGATCTGTCCGGCTATCGACAGCGCCGCATCGAGCAACACGCGCTCGGGCTCGCCGAGCTTGCCTCGCTCCATCGCGCTCAAGACCTCGATGCCTCTGTCGAAGTCGTCGGTGACGATCAGCGCTGCCCCTTCGTAGAGCCGCGCGCGCTCCTTCTCGTCGCTGTCCTCTTTGGCAAGCGCCACAGCGTTCGACGCGGCGAGCCTTGCCAGATCGGCCTTCCCCTTGACCAGCGCCTCCCCGGCAATCATGAGGTAGACCTCACCGCGCTCGGCCGCCCCCACGCCGCCAAGCATGCTCGTCAGGCGCGCCAGCCTCTCTGCATCGGCAGCATTGGTGTTGGCGGCAAAGGCAAGGGCGAACTTCTGACGGAAGCCGCCGGCATAGACCGAGTTGGGAAACCGGCGCAGATAGTGGGTTGCCAGCATCTCGAAGCGATCGACATCGGCCGTCGCCGCCAGCAGGGCGATCTGGCGCCGCAGCGCCGCCTCCTCGATGATCGTGCCCGGGGCGAGCAGCCGCGGCATCGTCGAAGTGGATGAGCGCCTTGGCCGGCTCTTTCTTCTCCGTCAGCTCGCCCTGCACGTAGGCGACGTGGCCGGCGAGGCTCGCATGCAGCGAGCGAGCCTCGATGCTCGCCCAGCAGTCTGCAGGCTTCCTCCTGCCGGCCCTCACCGTAGGCCAGCACGCCCTTGAGCAGCTTCTCGTCGAGTTCGACGCTGCCACCGCTGCCGATCACCTTCTGCAGGCGCGCGCACGTTGCCGCCGTTGAGCACGAACAGCACCGCTGCGCGCGCGTTCTTGGGCTCCTTCCAGCGTTCCGGGCTCGACCGCGTCGAACTGCTCGGCGATGCGCCCAATCAGCACGCGCTGATGCGGCGTGCGCACGTGGCGTTGCCGCGCGCGATCTGGTCCTGCAGCGACTGCAGCGAGCGCACGAGCTCGAACGGCTCGCCCTTGCCGTCCTGGCCCTGCGCCGGCCACGCAAGGGCCAGCGCGCAAACAATTGCCACACCAGCGAGATTGCTCGGGCCGCGTCACTGCTTGGGCCTCCGCAGCAGGATCTCGATGCGGCGGTTCTGCGCGGCGCCCGGATCGCTCGGCACTCTCAGATTGCGATCGGCGTGGCCCTCGACGCGCTCGAACCGCTTCTCGTCGACGCCGCCGCGCACCAGCATGTAGTAGGCCATGTGCGCGCGCGCCGTCGAAAGCCGCCAGTTGTCGTAGTTGCCCGAGCGGTAGGGCCTGCCGTCGGTGTGGCCGCGCACGATCAGCGGCTACTGATACTGTCTGCAGGATCTTGGCCATCTTCTCCATGATGACCACCATCGCCGGCCTGCGGCTCGGCGGAAGCGATCGCGAACATGCCGAAGTCGTAGTCGTCGGTCAGGCTGATCAGCACGCCGTCCTCGGTCGTCGTCACGTCGATGTTGGGGATGGTGCCGGGCAGCTGCGTCGTCACGCGCTTGATATCGCTTTCGATCTTGGCGGCCTCGTCCTGCGCGGCCTTTTGCACCGCCGCCTGCTTGGCTGCCTTCGCCTGCTTCCAGCGCTCGCGACCTGATCGGGCGCCTTCTCGCCTGACGGAGACAGCTCGGGCGGCGCCTGGGCGTTCTCCTCGAGCTTCTTGCGCCTCACCGACGGCGGCAGGCGCTTCCAGCTTGGACTGCGCGTCTTGGGGGCCGATCGCGGGATTTTGCTCGGCGAGCCGCTTGGCCTCTACCGCGCGGTGCAGGCGGCTCGCCCAGCGTCGGCGGCTCCGCTGGGCGCGGCCGGGTCCGCCGGCGTCGGCCTTGGGCGCGAGGGCCGTCGTGCGCTTGCCTGTCTGGCTGCACGCCGGGATCGAACGGATCGCGATAGAGCTCGCCGCCCGAGCCGGCTCCCTCCTTGGTCGGCGGCGGTGGCGTCTCGGCGGCGCTTCCGCCGCGATCCTCGCCAGCACGCCGTAGGGGTCGCTGAACAGCGCCTGCTCGGTGTACCTCGCTTTCGCCTGCGACTGCTGCTCGTTGCCCTGAGCCTTGCCTGCGCCATCGCCTTTGCCGGTGCCCTCGCCCTTTTCCTCGGCCTCGCCCTTGGCGTCCGCCTCCCCGTGTCGCCGGCGCCGCCTCGGAGGCCTTCGCCTTCGCTTTCGTCTTCTCCTTGGACTTTGGGTGCCTTTTCCTTGGGATCGCCGACGGAGGTCTGCTTGCCCTGCTTGCCCTGCTCGCCGCTCTCGACGGTGTTGAGCCCGCTTGGAATGCGGCGTGCTGTCGGTCAGGCGCATGGGATTGAAGTAGTTGGCGACCTGCGTCAGCACCTTCTGGTCGGTCGAGTTGATCAGCCACATGACGAGGAAGAACGCCATCATCGCCGTCATGAAGTCGGCGTAGGCGATCTTCCACACGCCGCCGTGATGGCCGCCTTCCTCGCCACCGCCGCGGCGCCGGATGATGACGAGCTCGTGCGCCTTGGTGTCTTCCTCGCCCGGCTTCACCGCGTCAGCCTCCTCGAGCTTGTCCATCCAGCCCCTGAGGCGCGTTTCCAGCGTGGCCGGCCCGGCCACGATGCTTCACCTCGCAGTCGTCGCTCGGGGTATAGGTGACGGTGATCGTCTTGTCCGCGAGCTGCTCGCGCACCGCCTCGAGCACATCCGCGGGCCCGCTGATGTGCAGGCCGACGCCGGGATCGGCCGATCACCAGTGCGTCGAGGCTGGCCTGCAGCTCGGCGATGGCCTGGTGCCGCAGCCCGGCCTCGACGAAACGGCTTCAGGATGCGCGCCGTCGTCTCGGCGATCCGCGTCTCGAACTCCGCGACCGCCGCGTACAGCTGATTGGTGAGCGCTTGCCCCGCCTCCTCGGCCCACTTCTGCCGCTCGGCAGCCAGCTCGGCCGCGAACGTGGTGCGTTGCTCCTTGAGCTTGACATTGAACTGAGCCGCCGCCGTCGCCCTGCCGGTCAACAGCCCGCGGCCATACGCCTCTTCGAGCTTTGCCGCCACGCTGGCGGCGCTGTTCTCGTCCGCTTGACGCGCCTGCAGGCGACCGCGTCGGCGGCGGACGCCGAAATCGGCAAGAAAGCGGGCGGCGGGGACCGCGCTCATGTACTTCTAGCCCCGTGCATCCACTGCTTGAGGATGGAGGCGGCCTGCTCCTCGTCGAAGTCGATCATCTGCTCGAGCCGCTTCTGCGGCGTGCGGCCGAGCTTGCTGGTGAGATCCGCAATCAGGTTAGGTGGCTGCTCTCTCACCATGTCGTCGGCCACGGCCATCTGCGGGATACCCGGAGAAGCAATGCCGCTCGCCATCTGCGGGGCCGACACGGCTTCGCCGCCGCCGGAAGCCAGCAAGGCCTTGGTCGCTGGCCGCAGTCCGAACCAGATCAGCAGCATCGTGATGGCAATCATGGTGATGCCTTTGATGAGGCTGCCCGTGTGATCCATCAGCTGAGCCATGATGCCGGCGCGGGGTGCCGGCTCCAGCGAGTGGTCGTTCGGCAGGAACTCGACGGCAGCGACGGTGATGCGATCGCCCCTTTTTGCATCGACGCCGGCGGCCGACCCGACCAGCCGCTCCACTTCCTTCAATTGATTCTCCAGCGCTTCGGGCCTTGCGCCCTCGCCCAGCGTTGCCAGTATGCGCTTGCGGTTGACGATCACGGCGATGGTGAGGTTCTCGATCTTGTAGCCTTCGCTGACCGTCTGAATGATCTTCGAGCTGACCTCGTAGTTGGTCAGCTCCTCGCGTCGCTCGTTCTGTTTCTTGTTCTGCTCGCCCGTAGTGCTGCCTGTCGCCTGGTCCGCAGGAATATTCTGCTCGACGCCGACGGTCGGGCCGGTTGGCGTTACTGTTCTGCGAGCTGCCGGTCTCCTTGACCGTGCGGACCGAGCGTTCCGCCTTGCCGTCTGGATTGAAGTTCGTCTCGTTGATCTGGCGCTTGTCGGTGTTGAGGCGCGCCGCCACGCTTATCTCGAAATTGTCGAGGCCCAGGTACGGAGCAAGCGTCTTCCTCACGTTGTCCTGCAGCTCCTTCGCCACCGTGCGCTCCAGCGAAAGCATCTTGGTCGGCGTCGCATTGAAGGTATCGCCGCCGGCGGCAAGGATTGTCCCGTCAGTGCTCAACACCGACACCTGATCGATGGTCATCCCAGGGATGGCAGCCGACACCAAATGCCGGATCGCCGGCCCGGAGGCGAAATCGCCTGCGTTCTCGGTGCGAATAATGACGGAAGCAGAGGGCTGCTGGCGGGTGCGGCGGAACGACCCCGCTTCCGGCAGCACGATGTGAACGCGCGCGCCCTTTACGCCCTTCATGGCCTGGATGGTGCGGGCGATCTCGCCCTCCAGGGCCCTCAGTCGCGTGATCTCCTGCATGAACGATGTGAGGCCCATCGATCCCATCTTGTCGAACAGCTCGTAGCCGGCATTCGAGCTGGTCGGCAGACCCTTCTCGGCCAGCAGCATGCGAGCCTGCGCCGTCTGCCCCCGCCGGACGGACACGGCGTTGCCTTGCGAGTTCACGTCGAAGGTGATGCCGGCCTCTTTCAACGCAGCGCCGATGCGGCTGACGTCCTGTGCGTTCAGACCAATGTAAAGCGTCTCGAACTCGGGCCGGCTGAGATAGTAGCTGCCCCCGCCGACCGCGGCGAACACACTCAGACCAATGAGGCCGAGGGCCGCGAGGCGGCGCGCGCCGAGCCCCAGCAGGCTGCCCCATAGCCGCTCCAGCTGCTCCAGCCCGAACATGCGAGATCCCGGTCATGCTTGTAGATCGAGCGAGGATATTCTGGCACCAACCTTGCGCGAGAATTGCGCTGCCGCAGGCGGCGCAGCTTCCGATGCGGTCACGCCATGCCTGCAACAGGAGCAGGCCCAAATCGGTTAGTGGAGGAAGTCGCTTATTGGAAGAGCTGCATGATAGACTGGCTGCTCGAATTGGCGATGCCGAGCGACTGCACGCCCAGCTGCTGCTTGACCTGCAAGGCCTGCAGCTTGGTCGACTCCTCGTTCATGTCGGCATCGACCAGCTGGCCGATGCCGCGGCTGACGGCATTCATCAGGGCCTTGACGAAATCCTGCTGGATGCCGATGCGCGCCTTGGACGCACCGAGCGAGGTCGCCGCATCCGTCATGGAGGAGATGGTGTCATCGACCATGCCGATAATCTCTTCGAAGTCCTGGAGGTCGGCGTCGCTGTCGGTCAGGGCCGAGATGTTGACCGCGTCGGCCGAGCCCGCGACGGAATAGGTCACGCCGCCATTCGTAGTCGTGCTCTGCAGGTCGAGAATGCCAGACTGGTCGGCGGCATCGAACAGCTTGAGATTGCCCAGATCTATGGCGATGGTGCCGATAGTGACCGCGCCGCCCGAGCGCGAGAACGACGACACGATGGTCTTGGTGGCGTTGTAACTGCCGGCGCCGGAGTCTACCGACAACCAGTTTTCGCCCGAGAAGGAGGCGGAGTTGGCGATGCCGCGCAGCTGCGACTGCAGCTCGGTGATTTCGCTCTGGATCTTGGACCGGTCGATGCCTGGCTGGCGGGCAGCCACCAGCTTGCTCTTGATCTGGTCGACGACCTTGATGGCGCTGTTGATACCGGTGTAGGCGACGTCGACGGTAGCGGCGCCTAGGCCAAGGGCGTCCTGCACCGTGGACATAGCCGAGTTGTCGGAGCGCATGGTGGTCGCGATCGACCAGTAAGCCGCGTTGTCGGATGCGTCGGCAACCCGGTAGCCGGTGGAGATGCGGCTCTGCGTCTCGGTCAGCGACTTGTTGGTCTGCGTGAGCGTCTGCAGCGCCGTCATCGCCGCGACGTTCGTATTGATGCTACTCATCCCTTGCGTCTCTCAGAGAGGTTATTGGGAAACGCAATACATCCCAGCAGTCGCCAGCATGTCGGAGTGGCATCACGTTCCAGAACCGCCGTCACTCAGCGTCTTTGACGTGCCATCCTGCATTAATGCCTAGATGACAATTCTTACCCATGTATTAACCCTTTTAGCTTGCGCCAAGCCTGAGAGGCGAATCCAACGCCAGCGGCCACGCTCCCAGGGGGAGCGTGGCCGTTTAGCTACGGTGTTTGTTGTGTTCTAGCGGAAGAGCGAGAGGATCGTCTGGCTCGACGAGTTGGCGATGCTGAGCGACTGAACGCCCAGCTGCTGCTTGACCTGCAGGGCCTGCAGCTTGGTCGACTCCTCGTTCATGTCCGCATCGACCAGCTGGCCGACGCCGCGGCTCACCGCATCCATCAGGCTCTTGACGAAATCCTGCTGGATGCCGATGCGCGCCTTGGCAGCGCCCAGCGCGGTGGCCGAGTCGGTCATGGACGAGATGGTCCCGTCGACGATGCCGATGATCTCCTCCAGGTCCGCCAGATCGTTGTCGCTGTCGGTCAGGGTCGAGATGTCGACCGCGTCGGTGGAGCCGGCGACCGAATAGGTAACGCCGCCGTTGGTGGTCGTGCTTTGCGTGTCCAGGATGCCCGACTGGTCGGCGGCATCGAACAGCTTGGTGCCGTCGACATCGACGGTGATGGTGCCGATCGACAACCGCGCCGGCGGTGCGCGAGAACGACGACACGATGGTCTTGGTGGGGTTGTAGGTGGCAGCGCCGGAGTCCACCGACAGCCAGTTCTCGCCCGAGAACGAGGCGGAGTTGGCGATGCCGCGCAGCTGCGACTGCAGCTCCGTGATTTCACTCTGGATCTTGTTGCGGTCGACGCCGGGCTGGCGGGCCGCCACCAGCTTGCTCTTGATCTGGTCGACCACCTTGATGGCGCTGTTGATGCCGGTGTAGGCGACATCGACCGTGGCGGCGCCGAGCCCGAGGGCGTCCTGCACCGTGGACAGCGCCACGTTGTCGGAGCGCATGGTGGTGGCGATCGACCAGTAGGCGGCGTTATCGGATGCGTCGGCAACCCGATAGCCCGTGGAGATGCGGTTCTGCGTCTCGGTGAGCTGGCTTGTTGGTCTGGGTGAGCGTCTGCAGCGCGGTCATCGCTGCGACGTTCGTGTTGATGCTGCTCATCTGCAGGACCCTCGCAAGGTGGCCACAAACGGAGGCTGACCGGGCGCAAGCCGGTCTGGCAGAGGGGCGTCAAGCCTCTTGGAGCCCCGTCTGTGTGCGCTCCAACCTGCCATAAGAAATATGGTTAAGCGATAAGTGTTGCATATCGCTTAACGCGCAAGCTTGGCGTCAGACGAATGAGCGGACCAGCGAACCGACGAGCAGGTTCCACCCGTCGATCAGGACAAAGAATAGAATCTTGAACGGCAGGGAAATGACGGTCGGCGGCAGCATCATCATACCCATCGACATGGTGAGCGTCGCCACGATGAGATCGATGACCAGGAACGGCAGCACGATCAGGAAGCCGATTTCGAAGCCTCGCCTGAGCTCCGAGATCATGAAAGCCGGGATCAGTATGCGCAACTCGACCTCGCCGGAGTCGGCCTGCGGCGCCGCGGCGGCCGGCGCAGCGATCTGCGGCTGAACCTTGCCTGACGCCGCTTGGCGAGAACCAGGCGCCAGGTCGGCGAACAATTGCAGATCCTTTTCGCGCACGTTCGCCCGCATGAATGTCCGGAACGGGGCGCTGACGCGCGTGAAGGCCTCGTGCTCGGTGATCTTGTTCTCGATCAGAGGCTGCACGCCGTTCTGCCAGGCCTGGTCGAAGGTCGGGCCCATCACATAGAAGGTCATGAACAACGCGAGGCTGATCAGCACGAGGTTGGCAGGCGTCGTCTGCAATCCGAGCCCCGTGCGCAAGAACGACAGTGCGACCACGAAGCGGGTGAAGCACGTCACCATGACAAGCAGGCCCGGTGCCACCGAAAGCACGGTTATGACCAGGATGAGCTGGATGATCCTGCCGGCTGCGGTGCCGTCGCTTCCCGGAATGAGCGTATCGAGCTTGGGCACCTGGGCCGCTGCCGCCGTAGCACCCGCCAGGAGCAGCAGCAGAATGATGGCAAGCTTTTTCATTGTGCCTCTCACTCCACGATCAACGTGTGGATGATGAGATCTCGCACCTTGCCGCCGCTGCGAATGCGCACTCGGTCGTTGAGATCTTCACGGAAATGCAAGAGCCCGCTCGAGCCCTCGATCAGGGGCAGCGAAAGCGTCCGCAGGTAGGCGACTGTGTCTTCGGTGATGGCGGCGGCGAGCCCTTTGGCATCCACACCTTCGCCATCGAGCACGATGGAAGCCTCGAGCCTGATCCACGTGCGCTCCGGGCTCGCGATGTTGGTGACCATCGGCGACAAGGCAAACAGCGTGACTTTGTCGGAGTATCTCCCCTTGCGCCCTTCTGGTGCCTCGACCTTGGCCGGCGGCGCTTGCTTGCCGACCCTGGAGAGCACTTGAAGCCCGAACATCCCACCTGCCCCCAGGGAAAGCCCGGTCAGAACCGTCATCGCCAGGATCAGTGTAATTAGCGACGGTCCCTTAACCCCTGCGGCGACTGCCGTTGGATCACCGATGTCGGCGGGCTCGGCCATCGCACCTCGCGGCAGGCTCAGAACGGAAAGATGATGTCGAGAAGCTGCTGGCCCCAAGCCGGCTGCTGAACTTCCGTTAGGCGGCCGCGCCCGCCGTACGATATGCGTGCCTCGGCGATCTTCTCGTAGGAGACCATATTCTCGGTGGAGATATCGCGCGGCCGCACGATCCCCTGCACGGTCAGCACGCGCATCTCGAAGTTCACGCGCACCTCCTGCGTACCGCTGATTATGAGGTTGCCGTTGGGCAGCACGTCCATGACGACGGCCGCCACCAACAACTCAATGCTCTCGGAGCGTGTGATCGCTCCTTCGCCTTTGCTCGAGCTCTTGGAATCGATTGTGGAGTCAGCCGTTCCATTGCCGCTTGCCACTCAGCAACGGCAGTTGCAGCTTGTATTTGGTATCGAGATTGAAGTTCATCTTGCTGTCGCGGGAGCGCTCCGAGGTGTTGTCGAGCGAGGCCTTGTCCTTGATGGCGATCTTCACGGTCACCACGTCGCCGACCTTCATCGCGCGAGGATCGCGGAACAGATCGGCGCTCGCGTCCTGCCAGAAGGAGTTGCCGGGCCTGTACATCGGAGGGGGCGCCGGCTCGTTCGGCACAGCGACCGTGTTGGGCCGCAAGCCGGCGCCGACGGGTGTCAATGCAGGCTCCCTGCCGATGTCGTGGACGTTGGCGCCGCACCCCGCCAGCAGCGCCAGGCAGATCCCGATTAGGACGACCGATTGTTTCATTTGGCCTTGGCCTCTGCCGGGTTCTTGGGGGCTGCGGCTGGCGTGACCTTGCCCGCGCCGCTGATCGTTGCCGTCAGGCGAACCGCCTGGCCGGGCTCCATCTCGTTGAGGATGAGGCTCGCGGTGCGCGGCTCGAGCCTCACCAGAAGCGAGGCGGCCGTCTCCTCGTCCAAGGCGGCCAATTGCACCGCAGCCGCGTCGGGCCGCATGCGGGCATAGATGCGCAAGAGGGTCTCGTTGGCCTTCTTGGAGAACTCGTCGCGGCGAGCCAGCCACTTCTGCAGCTCCGCGGTCTTCTCTTCCAGGGCCGTTATCCGCTTGGCGACCTCCTGCTCCATGCCGGCGAGCACCTTCCTCTGCCAGGCAAAGCGCGCATCGGCAGCAGGATTGGCAATGTTGGCGCAGTACTCCTCGGCCGCAGTTCCCTTGACCGCTGCCGTGTCAGGCTTGACCTCCGCCTTCAGCGCGGTGGGCTTGCGATCGGGCTGAGCTGCAACATCGGGCTTGGGCTTTGGCGACGCCGCGGCGGAAGTCCATGGGGCGGCCGGCTTCGACGGCTGCACACTCCCCGTCACCGTCGTCTCCCAGCCCTGCTGCGCAAGCGCCACGGAGCTGGCAACCGCAAGCGTGGCGGCTATCGCGGCCACGCGCACGCCACGCCGGATGGCCGAGGCAAGCGGCCGGCGCCCTTCGAGGATCGTTGTCATTGGACGACCAAGTCGGCCTGCAGCGCGCCGGCACTCTTGATCGCCTGCAGAATGGCGATGATGCCGGGAGGCTTCAGCCCGATACGGTTGAGGCCAGCGACCAGCGTCTGCAGATTGGTGCCGCGGATGATGGCGAGATTGGCGCCCTTCTGTTCGACCTCGATCTGCGTTTCCGGCGTCACCACGGTCTCGCCGCGCGCGAAGGGCAGCGGCTGGGACGCCTTGCTACTCTCGGTTACGCGCACGGTCAGGTTGCCGTGCGCAACCGCCACGGTCGATATCTGCACGTCCTTGCCGATCACGATCGTGCCCGTTCGCTCGTCGATGACCACGCGCGCGGGAGCATCGGGTTGCACCGGCAGGTCGCCGACCTCGGCGATGAAGCGGGCCGCGGAAATAAAGAACGGCCGCGTCAGAGACACCGTCCGCAGATCGTTTTCCTTCGCGACCTTGATGCCGTAGCGCTGCTGTGTGTAGGCATTGATCGCGTCGGTGATGCTGATCGCCGTGTTGAAGTCGGGGTTGCGCAGCTCGAACACGATCGCCGTTTCATCGGAAAGCTTGCCGGGAGCGTCGCGCTCTACCAACCCCCCGTTGGGTACGCGGCCCGTCGTCGGCACGCCCTGCGTGACGGTCTCTGCCTTGCCGGTCTGGGCGAAGCCGGTGACGGCGAGGGGACCCTGGGCCACGGCATAGATCTTGTTGTCCGCCCCCGTCAGCGGCGTGAGGATCAGCGAGCCACCCTGCAGCGAGGTCGCATCGCCCAGCGAAGATGCCGTCACATCGATGCGCGCGCCCTTGCCGGTGAACGCGGGCAGCTCCGCCGTGACGATCACGGCCGCCACGTTGCGCGTGCGCGCCTTGGCGTTGCGCACGTTGATGCCCATGCGATCGAGCATGGACTGCAGCGACTGCTCGGTGAAAGGCGCGTTGCGCAGGGTGTCGCCGGTGCCGTTGAGGCCGATGACCAGGCCATAGCCGACGAGCTGGTTGGGCCGCACACCCTGCACGGCGACGATGTCCTTGATGCGCGAGGCGGCAATGGCCTGCCATCCGATCAGGCACAATGCGCCCGCCAGGAGTGCCTGCTTGATCATGGCGCCCCCAGCCGAACGGTGCCGTCCGGCCCCACGGTGCCCTGAATGACCACGCCGCTGTCGGGATTGCGCAGGGTAACGACGTCGCCGGCGACCCCGTTCTGAAGGGCAATGGCCTGGGTGGTGATCGTAAGCCCGCCCGTGGTGAAGACGACGAGCGAGGACTTGCCCGTATTTACCAGGTAAGGGTCGCGGACGGCGCTGACGGGCACGGGCTGCCCCGGAAGGAGCGTGCGCTTGGCAACCTTCCCCACCAACGCCTGACGGTCGTCGAACACCATCGAGCGCGTGACGGTGTGTGCCAGGAACGCGCGCTCGGCGAGCTGGTCGTCGGAGATGGTGTCGCCGGGGTAGATCGTCGTGCGCGGCACGGGCAAATCGACGTTTCCGGCGAGCGCAACACCGCCCGCTTGGGCCAGCACGACGACGGCGGCCACCAAAGTCGCAGCAACCCACGATGCCCGCCCAAATCGCACGACGATGGCCCTCAAGCTCTAGCGCAAGTTCTTCGAAACCGTCGCATACATCTCGTCGGACGCCTGGATGACCTTCGAATTCATCTCGTAGGAACGCTGGGCCTGGATCAGTTCGGTGATCTCCTTCACGGGATCGACGTTGGAGTTTTCCAGGTAGCCCTGCGTGACCTTGCCGAAGCCGGGATCGCCCGGCACGCCAGCCACCGGCGCGCCCGATGCGGGTGTTTCGCGATAGAGATTGCCGCCGAGCGCCTCGAGACCGGCATCGTTGGTGAAATTGGCCAATGTCAGCTGGCCGATCTGCTGCAGCGTCGTTTCCGTGCCGTTGCGGACGAACACCATGCCCGTCTCGTTGACGACCACCTCGGTGGCGGTCGGTGGAATGGTCATGGCCGGCTGCACGAGATAGCCGTCGCCAGTGACGATCTGGCCGTTGGCGTTTCGATTGAACGACCCGGCGCGCGTGTAGAACGTCTCCCCATTCGGGCCGGTGATCTGGAACCAGCCGCGACCGTTCAAGGCAAGATCGAGCTTGTTGCCGGTCTGCGTCAGCGACCCTTGCATGTGCAGGTTGCGGACCGCAGCCGTGCGCACGCCTAAGCCCGATCTGCGCGCCTTCCGGAATGGGATCCTGGCCGCCGCGGTTCGGCACGCCGACTGCGCGCTCTGCCTGGTAGAGCAGGTCGGTGAATTCGGCGCGCGAGCGCTTGAACCCCGTCGTGTTGATGTTCGCGATGTTGTTCGCGATCACCTCGACGTTGGTCTGCTGGGCATTCATGCCGGTCGCAGCTATGGCAAGCGATCTCACGTGATGTTCCCTCTAAATCTGCATCCGGCTCAGTTCGAGATAGGCAGCCACCACCTTGTCGCGGATCGCCACCGCGCCCTGCAGGGTCTGCTCGGCAGACATCACCGCTTCCACGACCTGCTGCACCGTGGCCGTGCCCTGGATGCCGGCCATCGACGTCGCCTCGGCGTGGCGAACCACACTTGCCGCATTGCCGGCGAGCTGCGAGAGCATTGCGCCGAAATCGGCGCCGTCGCCGCCGCGGCAACGCCGGCACTGCGCTGCGAATCGCGCCGACCGACGGCGGACCGAACCGGATACGAGGCAAAACCGGATCGATCATGTGGACCTCAGCAGATCGAGCGTCATGTTGATCATGTCGCGCGCCTGGCGGATGGCCTGCAGGTTTGCCTCATAGGACCGGTTGGCCTCGCGCATGTCGGCGGCCTCGACCACCAGGTCGACATTGGGCAAGCGCACGTAAGCCCTGCGCGTCGGCCGCCGGATGGCCCGGCATGTGCTCCACCCGATAGGGCGCGCGGTGCCGCTCGATGCCCGCGACCCTCACCAGGTTGGCGCTGGCCGCCTCGTCGAGCTCGCTCTCGAAGCTGATGACCTTGCGCGTGTAGGGGTCCGAGCCCGGCGTGCGGCCGGTCGACTGGGCGTTCGCCATGTTTTCGGCGATCACCCTCAGCCGCAGCGACTGCGCCTCGCAGCCCGGAGCGCCGATTCTGAGCGTCGCCTAGCAGTGGATCGGCCATGGCGTAGACCTCTCGAGCTCGTCAGGATCATGCGGTGGAACACCTTCGCGACGCTGGTATTGAGCCGGTAGGCGCGATTGACCTCGCCGGCCTTGAGCAGCTCCTGCTCCAGGCTGACGTTGTTGCCGGAGTGGGTGACCTCCCAGGGCTCGCCGCGGCGCAGCTCCGTTGCGGGCGCGTCCGGCGGACCGGACGATCAGGTGGCCTGGCTGCGTCGCCGCCATCGCCAGCCGCGCCTGCTCGACCGCCATCTCGAACGGCTGCACGTCCTGCGCCCGGAAGCCCGGCGTATTGGCGTTGGCGATGTTGCCGGCGATCGCGTTCTGGCGCACCGCCAGCCACTGGTTGTGGCGCGAGACGATGTTGAAAAGTTGCATGCAAGCCCCGATGGCGCGCGGAATTCTCGGCTGAAGCAATGCTCTAGGCGCGCAATCTTGTCCGAGGCTTGCGCTCGAGTGCCGGCCGGCAGCCCGCGCCAAGTCTAGTGCGAAGCAGGCGCCGTCGGCGCGTCTTGCCGGCTGTCCTTCACCGGCAGCAGGCGCGCGTTGGCGATGGCCTGGACCAGCCGCTGCGGTATTCTGGTCGGGGTCGGCCGAGCCCTCCTCGAACGTGATGTAGTCGATCTCGATGCCGGCGTGCAGCGCCTCCAGAAACAGGCGGAAGTAGACGTTCACCCGCATGTGGTGGAATTCCATGTCGAGCGACACCGAGGGCGTGCCGCCCCACTGCAGGTTGACGTCGCCGGACAGGCCGAAGCTTGATCGTGCCGGGCTTGAAGTAGAGCTCGGTCGAGGAGTTCACCAGATTGGCAATGTTGGCGAACTGGTCGGTGCGGATGAACGCGACGAAGTCGGCGGCCTCGATCAGGCGCAGCTCCGAGGCCACCTCCTTGATGCCTTCGGCCAGCGCCTTCTCGCGATCGAACGTGTAGTCCTTGCCCTGCTTCTGCATGCTCCGTCCCTATCCGGCAGCCCCCGTTGCCCCGGCGCGGCGCGAGAACAGGAAGAGCACGATCTCGGCGACCGCCTTGTAGAACTCCGGCGGAATCATCTTGTCGACCTCCACCACCTTGTAGAGCGAACGCGCCAGCAGCTTGTCCTCGATGATCGGGATCGAGTGCTCGATCGCGATCTCGCGGATCTTGAGGGCGATCAGGTCCTGGCCCTTGGCGATCACCAGCGGCGCGCCGCCTTCCTCCTTCACGTAGCGCAGCGCCACGGCGTAGTGCGTCGGGTTGGTGACGACGAAGGTGGCGCGCGGCACCTGCCGCGATCATGCGCTTGCGGGCGCGATCGCGGGCCAGCGAGCGCATGCGCGCCTTGACCATCGGGTCGCCCTCGACCTGCTTCATCTCGTCCTTCAGCTCCTGCCGGGTCATGCGCAGATCGCGGCTCCAGAACAGGCGCGTCCACACGAGGTCGGCGGCCACCAGCACGATGGTGGCGACCGCGATCGCAATCACCAGCCGGGTGGCCATGCGTCAGGAGCAGCGACGGCAGATCGCTGGGCTCCATGAACATGGCATTCAGCACGTCGTTGTGGGCCGACCGCAGCAGCAGGAAGCCCAGCACGCAGACGGCAACCAGCTTCACCGTGGACTTGAGAAACTCGACCTGGCCCTTGGCGCCGAAGATGCGGCTCCAGCCCTGGCTGATCGACAGATCGCGACAGCTTCGGCGTGATGCGATCGAGCACCAGCCGGGGCGAGTTCTGCAGAAGCGACGACATGACGCCGGCGATGGTCAGAACGGCGAGCACCGGCAGCAGCAGCCGCAGCACGTCCATGCCGATGGCTTCGAACAGGCGCACGGCGTCGCCGCTGTTCTCCAGCGGCCAGCCGCCGGCGTTGTCGATCAGGCGCGCAAGCGAGAAGTTGAGCTGCCCGACGCCGCTGGCCAGGAAGAAGCTGGCGATCACCAGCATGCCCAGCAACGACGCGAGCGTCGCCGCCTCCCGGGAGAACGGCACATTGCCCTTCTCGACCGCGTCCTGGACCTTCTTTTCGGTCGCCTCCTCGGTCTTGCTTTCCTTGTCGGGATCGTTCAGCCATGTGTGCGGCCCCTCTACACCGTCAGTTCGTCCATGACGGCATCGGCTCGTCGGCAACACGATCTCGCCCGATGCCATCATCTTCAGCACGATGTCGACGATCTCGCGCCTGGCGTCCGCCACCTCGCGCTCCGACGCCGACCCGCCGCCCTGCAGCTCCGCCTCCACCATGCGCCGCGAGCGGGCAGCCAGCGAAGAAAGGATGGTGGACTGGAACACGGCGTCGGTGCCCTTGAGCGCCAGCACCAGACGCTCGATCGGAACCTGATCCAGCAGCACCGTGAGCGCCTTGGCCGGCAGGTTGGACCAGCTCCGTGAACGTGAAGAGCATGCCTTTGAGCGTGCTGGGCGTCGTCCGGCCGGGTCTGCGGCGAGGTTCTTCAAGCAGGTCGTCCGACTGCGCCTTGTCCAGCCGGTTCAGGATGTCGGCGATGCTGGCGTGCGACGCCGATGTGGTCTTCGCCAGCCATTCCTCGGCAATGGCCTGCTCGACGGCGCGCAGCCGCGTCGTCGGCCGTCTTCTTGATGCCGAGCATGCGGATGAGAAGGTCGTTGCGCTGCTGGGCCGGAAACCCTGCGACGATCTTTGCGGCCATCCCCGGCTCGATCTTGGAAAGGATGATCGCCGCCGTCTGCGGGATGCTCCTTGGCCGAGGTAGGCGCGCAGCTCGTCGTCCTTGATCTTGGTGATCTCCTCCCAGACCTGCAACGGCGCTTCGACGGGCTGTTCCAGCTCCTCCGTCATGACACCGGCGAACTGGTCCTCGCCCATCACGTCGGAGAGCAGGTTCTTCACTTCCTTCTCGGTGCCGACGAAATTGATGCCGCTGGAGAACTTCTGCGCGAACTCCTCGACCAGCGCCTTCCAGGTCGGACGCACCGATCGGTTGCAGATCGCCGGCGAGCTGCGTCAGCACCTTCAGCTCGTCGGGATCGAACCGCTTCAGCAGCTTGGCCGCGCGCGGCTTGCCGAGCGCAAGCAGCAGCACCGCGACCTTCTCCGCCCCGGTGAGCGAGACCGTCTGCGGTGCGGCCGCCTTGGCTTGCGCAGGTGCGCTCATCGCCGGCGTGTCCCTCAGGCGCCCTTATCGTTGCCCGAAGCCCCGACGACCTCGGTAAGCGAGATGCCGAAGCGCGAGGTCGCCTCATCGACCACCACCACCTCGCCGCGCGCGACGACGCGGCCGTTCACCATCACGTCGACCGGCTCGCCGACGCGCCGGTCGAGCGGAATGATCGCCCCGCGCCCGAGCTTGGTGAGATTGGCGACCGGCATCGTCGCCGAGCCCAGCACGACCTTCACCGTCACCGGGATGCGCATGATCATCTCGAGGTTGCCGCCGGTGTCGGCTGGAGCTCTGCGATCCGCGAGCCCTCCATGAGGCCCGGCTCGGCAGCTCGCCGCCGCCTCAGGCTGGCCGAGCTCGGCGGCATACTCCTCCAGCAACGATTTCGCGCTAGGCGCGGGTTCGGCTTGGTTCATCTTGCTTCCACCGTAGCCAAGGGCCGGCAGGCGGTGCGCCGCACGGACAGTCGGGCTTCCCCACCATGCATTCGCGGCTCGAGGCCTCAACCGGCCAGGATCTCATTGAAGAACTCCTGCTCGCGGTCGACGAGCTCATCGACGCGTAGCGTGTACTTTCCCTGCGACTTGCCGAGATGGCACCACATCAGCCGCTCGCCGTTGCATTCGAGGCGGACGCGGCCATGCGCCGTCGCGTTGAGCTCGAGCACGTGGCCGACCTTGAATTGGGCAACCTCGCCGCAGCACACCCATGCGTTCGTCGAGCACAGCGCTGACAACGACATGGGCGCGCGTGACTTCGCTTTGCATCTGCTGGCTCCATTGCGCATCGGCAGTCGGTTGCTTCCTTGGTGGGGACGCGGCCGAGCGCCTGGCGCAAGCGGGTTGAGCGCCGCCCGTGCGACCGCAATCAGGATCTCGCCGCCCCGGCCGCCCACGTCGAGCCCGAACCTGGCAGCCACGATCGGATCGTCGCGGCGGCCGATGGCCTCGTAGTCGATCTCGTCGGTCAGTGCCTTCCAGGGCGAACGCGGTGTCGGCGATGCCAGCAAAGGCCGTCGACGAGTGCGTTGCCGAACCGCTCGAAGAACGTGGCGACGATGCGCGTCTCGATGCGCGAAAGCGCGCCGGTCTGGCATTATAGGCCGGCTGCGAGCCGTCGCCGCCGAGCATGGTCTCGACAATAGCGAACACAGCCGCCCGCTCGGCGCAGATCAGCAGTCGCGCGCTCCAGCTCGACCGCATGCAGTACGCCGACCGCGCTTTTGCCGTTGTGTGGCTCGAGAAGATCGCCAGCGATGCCGCTATCCACGCCCTGCAACGTCACCTGCAGCGGCATTTCCGAGACCGACTCCAGGGTCTTCCGTACAAACGTCTGCCGTCCGCGTGAACGCCACGTGCAGCATGGGCAGGCGCTCGACAAAGTTGGACGAGCCGGTGAACAGCTCCGCCAAGCTGTCGCGGCCGGCCTGCGTTCTCGCAATTGGCCCCGACATCTCCCGCTCACGCCGCCGCCTCGCGCTTCCGCATCTCCGATGGCGGGCGCCAGCGTCTCCTGCTCGACTTCGTCGATGGTGGGGCGCTCGTAGGCCGAGATGGTCTTGCGACCGTGCTCGAGCGCGATCTGGGGCATGGCCCCGTTCATGAATGCCAACAGCGTCTGCTTGACGATCACGTAGAGGCGCATCTTCTTCTCGCGCACCATCTTGATGTTGTTGGCGATCGGCGAGACCACCGCATACGAGAAGAAGATGCCGGCAAAAGTGCCGACCAGCGCCGCGCCGATCAGATGCCCCAGCACCTCCGGTGCCTGATCGAGGGCGCCCATCGCCTTGATCACGCCGAGCACCGCCGCGACGATGCCGAGCGCCGGGAAGGCCTCCGAGATCGTCACCATCGAGTGGTAGGCCTTGAGCTTGTCGTGCTTGACCGTCTGGATCTCCTCGTCCATCAGGGACTCGATCTCGTGCGTGCGGGCGTTGCCGATGATGATGAGGCGGCAATAGTCGCAGATGAACGTCAACAGCTCGTCGTTCTTCACGACGCTCGGAAACCTGGCGAAGATCGGCGAGCTGTTGGGGTCGTCGAAATGTGCCTCCACCTCGTTGCGCGGCTTGCTGCGCAGTTCGCGCATCAGGGCGTAGAGCACGCCCAGCACATCGAGGTATTCGCGCTTTTTCGGCACCGCATTCTTAAACGCTTCCACGATGCCCTTGCCGCTGTCCTTGATCGTCTTCATCGGATTGGCGACGACGAAGGTGCCGAGCGCGGAGCCGCAAATGATCACGTACTCCCAGGGCTGCCAGATCACGTCCACATGGCCGCCCATGGCCACGAAGCCGCCGAGCAGACAGCCAAGCGTGATCAAGAGCCCGACGATGATCGTCACGGGCGCCTCCCGGATCGCAAATACCCCATGTCTGTGTAAACGCTTGGGCCTTGCGCGAACCTGATTGGCGCGGACTGGGCGGCTTCTGCGTCAGCCTGGGGCAAGGCATTTGCGGCAGTTTCTTCAGCGCCCACCCGCAACCAAAGGGACCAAGCTCGCGAATGCAGGGAAATCTCTACGTCGGGGTATCGGCACAACTCGCGTTGCAGCAGCGACTCGAGACGATCGCCCACAACGTCGCCAATGCATCGACGGTGGGCTTCCGCGCCGAGGAAGTGCGGTTCGAGACCTTGCTTTCGCAGATGAACCCCGATCCCGTCGCTTTCGCGACCGCCGGGCCGACGCTTCCTGGCGCGCCGATCCGGCGAGTTCGTCAGAACAGAGAACCTGCTCGACGTCGCCGTCGAGGGCGACGCCTGGCTCGGCGTCCAAACCCCCGCTGGGATTGTCTATACCCGCGATGGCCGCATGCGCATGGCGCCGACCGGCGAGTTGCAGACACTCAACGGCTATCCAATTCTGGACGTGGGCGGCACGGCGATGCTGCTCGATGCCAACGCGGGTCCGCCCCGCATCGCTCGCGACGGCACCGTCACCCAGGCTAACCGCCAGGTTGGCGCGATCGGACTCTTCAACATCGACGGCCGGGCCAATCTGCGCCGCTTCGAGAACTCCGGCGTAATACCCGATCAGCCCGCCACGGCCGTGGTCGATTTCACCCGCACCGGCATGCAGCAGGGCTATCGTCGAGAACGCCAACGTCAATGCGGTGATGGAGATGTCGCGGCTCATCAGCGTCACCCGTGCATTCGAAATGGTCTCGGCTTCGCTTGCCGCGTCGGAAGCGTCGCTGCAGGAGGCCATTAAGCAGCTCGGGTCGACCGGGTGAGCAACGCGCCGCCGTCATCTGCTCCCGAGCATGCGCTCGAGGCGCTGGACCGCCTCATTGCGTCTGCCCCCGACCTGCCCAAGACCCGCGTCAGCGGCACCGTGACGGAGGTGACCCCAGCCTTCTGCCGCGTCTCGGGACTGTCGCCGTTCGTCAAGCTCGGCGAATGCATCGAACTCGACACCGGGGTGCCTCCGCAGCTGGGCGAGATCGTGCGCATCGACGAGCACGGCGTCACGGTGAAGCCTTTCGACACCGGCATGAAGGCCGGTCTCGGCACCGCCGCACGCCGCCGCGGCTTCGTGACCATAAGCCCGCACACCTCCTGGAAGGGCCGCATCGTCAATGCGCATGGGTGCCCCGATCGACGACGGCGGCCCCCTGCTCCGAGGCGAGCGCTCAGTGTTCAGCGATCGCGAGCCGCCGCCGGCCATGCGCCGTCAGCGCGCGCGAACGCCCTTGAAAACCGGCGTCAAGGTGATCGACCTGTTCACGCCGCTGTGCGCCGGACAGCGCATCGGCATTTTTGCAGGCTCCGGCATCGGCAAGTCGACGCTGCTTGCCATGCTCGCCCGCTCACGTGGGTTCGATACCGCGGTGCTCGCCCTGGTCGGCGAGCGCGGTCGGGAGGTGCGCGATTTCCTCGAGGATGCGCTGAAGCAGGACCGGATGCACGCGGTGACCGTCGTGGCGACCGGCGATGAAAGCCCGATGATGCGGCGCTTGGCGCCGAAGACGGCCATGTGCATCGCCGAATATTTCCGCGACCGGGGCGAGAAGGTGCTGCTCATCGTCGATTCGGTGACGCGCTTTGCTCATGCCGCCCGCGATGTGGCGCTCGCCGCCGGCGAGCCGCCGGTTTCGCGCGGCTACACGCCGAGCGTTTTCAGTGAGCTGCCAAAGTTTCTGGAGCGCGCCGGGCCCGGTGAGGAAGGCTCGGGATCGATCACCGGCGTCTTCTCAGTTCTCGTCGACGGCGACGACCACAACGATCCGGTGGCCGACAACATCCGTGGAACGCTCGATGGGCACATCGTGCTGGAGCGGGCGATCGCGGATCAGGGCCGATTTCCCGCGGTCAACGTGCTGACCTCGATCTCGCGGCTCGCCAAGGCCGCCTGCACGCCCGAGCAATGGACACTCGTCACCAAGCTGCGTGCCATGATCGCGCGCTTCGAGGATACGCGCGATTTGCGCCTGATCGGCGGCTATCGCAGCGGCTCCGATGTCGAACTGGACAAGGCGATCCAGCTGGTGCCAAAGATCTACGAGGCGATGCGCCAAAGCCCGGACGACCCCATGAGCGCAGACGTCTTTCAGGATATTGCGCGCGCCCTGTCGGAAGAGCAGCCTGCAGATGCGGCCGCACGCCCCCGCAACTGATCGCCGCGGCAGCGCGGCGCACTCTCACATACCTCTCTGCTTGCCACCGCCGCTGCGAATGCCGTCCTTGTTGACGTAGCTGAACTCGTTAAAGAACAGGTCTTCAAGAACGTTCGTCGCAAAGCGCTGGTTGGAGCTCTCCACAATGCGCTTGCCCAGTCCCTTCAGATCCTGCGGTTTCATGTAGCGAAAGTCGAACGCGTCGTCGCTGTAGATCGCCTTGAAGGCCTCGTCCATCACGACCACGTCGGCCTTCACCGGCAGCGCCTTCAGCGTCTTGCCCTCCGCCGTGAAGGAGAACTGGGCCATCACATAGCCCTGGATGGCGCCGGCGCGGATGACGGGCACGCTGACCATTCTGGTCCTCACCGTCTCGAGGCCGTTACCGTGGCCGCCATGGCCGCCGCGGTCGGGTTCGGACTCCGCGACCGTGTTGCCTGCCTGCCAGGAAACCGCGGCATAGCAGGCAGCCAATGTCACCAGGCAGGTCCAAAGCCCCGCGATGATGATCTTGATCATTGGCCCCTGCCGCCCAGCGGACGGGAGTAGGTGCCATCGGAGTCCGCGGCACGCATTGCCTCGGCCATGGCCGAAGAGATCTCGCGCACCGCGTCAAGGTGCAGCCTCAGCACCGCGCTGTTGATCTCGAGCTTGGCGCGCAAACTGGCAAGCCGCGTGATCAGCCGCGCGTCGGGCGCCATGCCGTCGATCAGCCGCATGGCCCGCGTCAGCTCCAGCAGGCCCCGGCTCTTGCGGTCGTTGAACTCCTTGAGATCGAATGTGGTGCGGGATTGCAGGGCGGCCGTCTCCTGCTCGACCGCTTCCTCGAGCCGCTCGATGGCGCTTTCGACGAG
Source organism: uncultured Alphaproteobacteria bacterium (assembly GCA_963724565.1). Lineage (GTDB taxonomy): Bacteria > Pseudomonadota > Alphaproteobacteria > Rhizobiales > Hyphomicrobiaceae > AWTP1-13. The sequence continues at coordinate 433,679 of CAVRVK010000020.1, read as the reverse complement.
GCCCAGCATTGCGCTCGCTCCTTTGCCGTCGTTTCTCCGCGGGCTTGCGCCAGCAGTAGCCTGCATTGCGCCGCGAGCGGCGAAACCTTGAGCACCGAGCATCTGCAACTAGCTCCTTTCGACGGCTGCCGGCGGTGTGGGCGGACGCTGGCGCATCGGCCGGTGCCGCATCAGCAGCCGGAGGTGGTGTCGGCGGAGTGGCCGCGAGGTCGGCAGCAGGTTGGGCTCGGTTGTGAGCAGCGGCAAGACTGCGCGCAATGCCCACTTGACCGCTGCGGGCGAGTTCCTCGCCCATCCTTTCGGCAAGCATCGATCGCCAGAACTCGCCGGCGCTGCCCTTGCCGAACACGTTGGTGGCATTTTGCGGCAGCATCGATTGCAGGAAGCTCTGCAACACGAAGGCTTCGAACTGACCGTAAGCGTCGAGCCGCCGTCGTGGCCGAGCGCCGGCGCCCGCATCGAGGGCAACGCCGGCGGGAGGGGTGGCGACGTTGAAGCTTGTCGTCTGCGGCGCTGCCGCCTCGGCGGTCGCGCGCAGGCGCGCGAGGCGCTCCACCGCAGCCCGGTACTTTTCGGGATCGGCTGCCCGCGTAACGTCGAGCACGATATCTGATGGAGGTGTGATCGCCACGATTGCGGGGTCCACAGAATTTATGTGGCTTGCACTATGCCCGGGCAATCTTACGGGAGGCTTGTGCGGCTTGCCGTTGACGGTCTGCTCGACGATGTCCATGAGCTCCTTGGCCTCCTGCTCGCGAACGGCATCCTGCTCACGATCCAAGGTCAGGCGCTCTGACATCTTCACGCGCGCGGCGTGCTCCTTCAACTTGAGCGCTTGCACCTCTTTGGCGCGCGCCACCCTCTCCGCCTCCTCCGCCGTCGTGCTCAGGCGGCGAGCCGTGGCGTCGATGAACAGCCCGTGCAGTGCATTGCTGTCGTTGAGCGCACCGATCAGCTCCACCTGCGCTTGCTCCAGCTCGGCGAGCCGCGTTCCAGATCCGCCATCTTCCATTGCTCGACGCGATGCAGCTGCTCCAGCGCGGCCAGGATGCGGCGAGCCTTGTCAGCCTTGTTGGCCTTGTCCGCAGCCATTGGCCAAACCTCTCAGCCGTTGTCAGCCAGGCAATGAACCCGGCCATGAAAAGCCGCAGCGCCTCGCCGATCGTGAAGTAGAGCAGCAGCAGCCCGCCTGCGAGGACGAACGGCATGGCGATGAAGTAGACGGGGATCTGCGGCACCAGCTTGTTGGCGATGCCCACCATCAGGTTGATGATCAGCGCATAGACGATGAACGGGCTGCTGATCTGCAGAGCCAGGATGAACGTGCGGAGAAGGCGTCGGCAACCCTGGCGAGGCGCGAGCTCGGCGGCAACCGGCTCATTGACGGGCAGCACCGTGTAGGAGGCGAGCATGGCGCGCAGGATCTCCCAGTGCTGGTCGGTGGCGAACAGCAGCACGGTGGCGGTCAGGGTGATGAAGGTCGCCAGCGCCGGTACCGGCTCCGTGTCCTCGATCGGCGGTGCCGAGAGCGGATGAAGCCGGCCAACTGCGCGGCGCCGACCGCCATGAATTGCAACGCCATGTAGAACAGGCGGCCGATCAACCCGATCAGCACCCCGATCAGGGTCTCCGAGAAGATCAGCCGCATCAGCATGTGCGGCGTCAGATTGGGCACGGCCGTGTTCACTGTGGCGAGCAGCAGCGGGGTCAGCGCCAACGTTACCGATACGGCGATGAACAAGCGGACCTGCACGGGCACGCGCGAGCTGGAGAACCCCGGCATCAGCATCAGGCAGCCGCCGATGCGGCAAAACAGCAGGAACACGACGAGGATCGTCTCCGGCGGCACCAGCGTCATGAGATGGTACCGAGCGAGTGGATCTGCACGCCGCGGGCGATCTCCACGTGGCTCAGCACCGGCAGCGTGGCGAACAGCCGCTCCGTGACCATGCGCACGTAGGGCCTCACATCGGGCGCCGCAACCAGCACGAACTGGTGGCCCTGGTCCATGTGATTGCGCACGACCTTGGCGGCCTCCGCGCCGAACTGCTCGATCAGCCGCGGGTCGATGTCGAACTCGATCACCTCGCCCTTGGCGTCGCGCTTGAGGCTCTGATGGAAGGCCAGGTCCCAGCGGTTGCCGAGGCGCAGCACCTTCAAGCATCCCGTTGTCCGACAGATCGCCGCAAATCTGCTGCGCCATGCGCGTGCGCACGTGCTCGGCGAGCTGCTCGGCACGGCGCACGTGCGGCGCCACCTCGGCGATGGCCTCGAGCACCAGATGCAGGTTGCGGACGGAGATGCGCTCGGCCAGCAGCAGCTTGAGCACCGCCTGCAGACCGGAGTAGGAGAGCTGCGATGGGATCATCTCCTCGATCAGGCGGCGGTACTCCGGCTCGAGACGTTCGAGCAGCGTGCGCATGTCCTTGTAGGACAGCAGCTGAGCCAGGTTGTTGCGGATGACCTCGCGCAGATGCGTGAGCAGCACCGACATAGGGTCGACCGGCGCGAATCCTTCCCGCTTGACGGTGTTGCTGAAAGCCTCCGACACCCACATGGCCTTCATGCCGAAGGCCGGCTCGCGCGTCTCGTCGCCGGGCACGTCGGGACGTGGGCCGTCGCCGGTCACGATCAGCACGTCGCCGATGCGCAGTTCCTCGCTCGCAACGACGGTGCCGTGAATCTTGATCTGATAGCGCTTGGGGGGAATGGCGAGATCGTCCGTCAGCTTGATCTCCGGCACGATGAAGCCGTACTGCCGCGCGAACGAGCGTCGCATCTTGCCGACGCGCTGCGCCAGCTCGTTGTGCGACTTGAGGAACGCGCTGGAGACCTGCTTGCCGAGGCAGAGCTCGATCTCGGCCGTCTTGAGCGAATTCGTTGACCGACTGCCGCACCTCGTCGGCGGCGACGTCGGCGGCTTGCGCGCACCCTCGCATCCTCGATGGCCATGGCTTCCGCCTTCCGCCGCGGCACCATGTAGGCGACGAACGTCAGGATGCCGCCCAGCAGCGTGAACGGCAGGAGCGGCAGTCCGGGCGCCAGTGCCAGCAGGAACATGACCGATCCGGCCATCAGCAGCGCGCGCGGGTAGTTTCCGAGCTGGGCCAGAATGGCCTTCTCGGCCGAGCCGCGCGTGCCGCCCTTCGACACCAGCAGACCGGCGGCGAGCGAAACGATCAGCGCCGGAATCTGCGTAACAAGACCGTCGCCGACCGACAGCTTCGTGAACACGTCGGCCGCGGCCGAAAGCGACATGTCGTGCTGCGTGACGCCGATGACGATGCCGCCGAAGACGTTGACGGCCGTGATGATGAGGCCGGCGATGGCGTCGCCGCGCACGAACTTCGAGGCGCCGTCCATGGAGCCGAAGAACGCAGCTCTCCTCCTCGAGCTCGCGCCGGCGACGAGTCGCCTCCTTGTCGTCGATGAGACCGGCATTGAGGTCCGCGTCGATGGCCATCTGCTTGCCGGGTATGGCATCCAGCGTGAAGCGCGCGCCCACCTCGGCGATGCGCGTGGCGCCCTTGGTGATGACCAGGAAATTCACGGTGATCAGGATCACGAACACGATCGTGCCGATCACGAAGTTGCCGCTCATCACGAAGTTCGGCGAATCCGGCGATGACGTGGCCGGCGGCGTCAACGCCCTCTGCGCCGTTCGAGAGGATCAGTCGCGTGGTGGCGATGTTGAGCGACAGGCGCAGCAGCGTCGCCAGCAGCAGCACAGTGGGGAAGGCCGAGAAATCCAGCGGCTTCTGGATCCACAGCGCCACCATCAGGATCAGCACCGACAGCGCGATCGAGAACGCGAGCCCGAGATCGATCATCCAGGCCGGCAGCGGCAGAAACAGGACCGTCAGAACGAACACGACAGCGAGGGCAAAGCCCACGTCCTGCCCGCTCTTGCCTTCTATGGGCTTGATGCTTGTTGCTTGGGCCATCGTTGCACCGGCACCGTTGGTCGGGGTGTCAGTCTGACCTGTGAAGCTTGCGCGAGGTTGCCCGTCGCGCGGCCCAGCGCGAGGCGCTAGAACCCCACCTCGATGCGCGCATACACCTGCTCGGCGAAGCCGATAGATCACCGCACCGATGAAGGGCGCCATGACCGAGCAGATCACCAGGATAGCCACGATCTTGGGGACGAAGGTCAGCGTCATTTCCTGCACCTGCGTCAGCGCCTGCAGCAGGGCGATGATGATGCCGATCGCCATCGCCGCGGCGATGGCCGGCCCCGATGCAACAATGACGGTCCACAAAGCGGACTGCACGATATCCAGCGCGTCGGCGTGGTTCATGGGCTATCCGATCGTGACGCCGGGGCCGAGCGTGATCTCGCGCCCATCCTCCAGCACGGCCACCGAGCCGCCCGAGACCACGCGCAAGGCCGCAACCGTGCCGGCGATGCTGCCGTCGGCAGATACGATGGTGCGGCCGACGACGCCATCCACCTGGGACAGCGCCAGCGACGTCATCAGCGAGTCGAGCTTCTGGTTCATCTTGATGCCCTGCTCGACGTTGGAGAAGCTCGCGAGCTGGGCCATGAACTGCGAGGAGTCCATCGGCTTGGTCGGGTCCTGGTTCTTCATCTGGGCGATGAGCAGCCGCAGGAAGGCGTTGTAGTCGATCGACGCCGTATTCGCATCGGTCGACGAGGTCTGCGTCGCCGCAGGCGACGGGTTCGGATTGACCGTCGATATTTCCATGGCCGCACCTCATGCCTTCTTGCCAGGTTTGTGGCCGAGCTCGTCTGCCGTCTCACAGCAGCCCGTCACGAATGGTCGTGGACACCTCGATGATGCCCTTGAAGTTGTCCGACTTCTCGAGCCTGATCTGCTCGGCCTCGCGCATGATCCAGAGCCCGATCGAGATCAGGTCGGCGCGCAACTGGTTGCGGCAGGTCGTTGTCCGGCCTTGGCGAGGTCCTCGATGAGCACGCTCCACAGCTTGCGCACGAACAGCAGGGCCTCGACCGCCTCCCTGGATGCGGACGCCGGCCTTCTCTGCCGCCTGCAGAAGTTCGATGGATCGCTCGATGGCCTGGCGCTCGCGCTGGCGAGCGCTCTGCGGGGTTTCGTCGAGCACTTCAGCGTAGGGAAATTGGTACATGCGCTGCCTTTCCGTACCTTTGTGGGCGCGGGCTGGAGGCCGCGCTTGTCGAGCGCCGCTCGCGCAGCGCAGGAATTCTCACGCCTCACATCAGCCAACTGGCAGATACTTGAGCAGACTCAGGCCCTGGATCCGCGCGGTCATCGCATAGGCCGTCTCGACCTGCGTTATGAGCTGCGACACGCGTGTCGACGCCTCGTAGGGATCGACGGCTTCCAGCAGGTTGATGTGATTGGTCATGATGTCGATCTGGATCGTCATGCGCTCATTGGCGGTCTTCAATGCGCTCCTGAGCGGTGCCGAGGCGCGACTGCTCTTTGGCCAGGTCCTGCACCGCCTCACCGGCGATGCGAACGGCCGTGTCGACGACGGTCTGGTAGGCGGCCTGGTTGAGGTTCTGAATTCCAAGATCGGCAACCATCGCGTACGCCTTGGCGAGCTTGCGGATGGCGACGTTATTGGCGTTGGACGACGTCTCGATCAGCTCGGACGGCGAGATGCGGCTCTTCACGTTCTGATCGGATGCCGACGACCAGTCGGTGGCCCACGCCGGGTCCTCGAACAGGTCGGAAAATGGGCCGTCGAGGAACGCCTGCATATCGGCGGCCGTGATGGACGGTGTTTGCCGGATCGGCCTGTGTGGTGCCGAAGCTTGCAAGAAAGGCATCGGCCACCGCCTGCCGGTTGGGCGCGGCAGGGTCTTGATAGTCGGTGATCGGCTTCACGTCGGCGTTGATGCCCGCAAACACGTGGGCGCCGTCGATGGCGGTGTTCACCAGGTTGGTGAAGGAATTGAGCGCGGCCTGGGCCTGCGCCTGCACCACCGCGGGGCCGGTATTCGGCATTGCGCGCAGCGATGAGCTGGCCGACGAACAGCTGCGCATCGTCGTACAGCGACTTCAGCGACGTCTGCGTGGTGGACAGGCGCGTCGACACGACCGAGTTGGTGTCGATGATCGTCGTCAGCCGGGCGTAGTCCTGGCGCAGCGAGAGGGTCTGGCCTGTCTTGTAGCCGAGGCTTGCTCCAACGTCGGCCAGGCGCCCGGTCGTAACCTCCTTTTGCGCTTTGGCGAGCTTGGCCTGCGTGTCCACCACCGACAATCGCGTGGCCGCAGAAATCGAAGCCGTCGAGAGAATGTTCGTCTTCATCGCACTATCCCGTTGCCGCCAGCAGCGTCTTCAGCATGCCGTCGATGGTGCTGATCAGCCGCGTGGAAGCCTGATAGGACCGCTCCAGCTCGAGAAGCGACGACATCTCCTCGTCGATGTTGACGCCCGTTTCCTTGGACAGAGCCTCGGTGGAGCGCTGCAGAACGGTGTCGGCGTAGTCGACGCCGTCGTTGGCGGACTTGCGCGCCTCCTGCAGCCAGGCGGCCGAGAAGGAGGCAAAGCTGCCTACGGTGGTGCTGGTGACGAGCTGCGTGGTGGGATCGAAGGCTCGCGATGCATCGAGCTTGCTCACGTACTCGTTGAGCCGATCCGAGAAGGCAGCTGCGCCGGACGAGTTGTAGACGTAGGCGGGATCGCCGGCGATGCCGCCGTCGCGCAGCAAGGCAAGATTGCCGCCCTGGGCCGGGTCGACGCTCGGGTTGACCCGAATCGCGGTGGCCATGCCGACGACCAGCGTTCCGGAGGCCGGCACCGCCGGACGCACCCGAATAGCGTGAACAGACCCGGCGCATCCGGCGAGCGAGGGCGGCGTACCCTGGTCGCTCTCGGCAAACGCCTCGACCAGGCCACGCGCGATCTCGTCGAGCTGGTTCTGATAGGTGAGGGCCGTGCTGTCGCGGATGGTAGTCAATCCGACGAGGCGGCCCGAGCCTGCCAGCATGGGTCCGGTGGTTCCGGTGATCGGCACGCCGTCGACGTACACGGCGTTGCCTACCGTGGTCGGCGTGTAGACCATGGTGCGTCGAAGGTCACCGCGCGCGCCTTGGCGTCGAACAGCGTCACCCCGCTGTCGGTGAAGATCGCCATATCGTCGTTGTCGCGCGTCACCGTGCGGACGCCGACCTCCTCGGAAATGAGAGTGAGCACCGCGTCCCGCTGGTCGAGGTAGTCGGTGACGTCGGCGCCGACACGCGTGCCCTTGACGATCTCGGTGTTGAGCGTCTCGAAGCGTGCGAGCAGGGTGTTGAGCTGGTTGACCGAGCCGGCGATGGCTGCATCGGCCTGCGCGCGCACGTCCTGGACGACGCGCGCGGCGCTGTTGAGGTTGTCAGCGAGGTTCTGGGCCGCCGCCACCGCCGACTGCGCCCGCAGCGGATCGTGCGGCGCGGCGCTGTACTGCTGGATCGCGTCGCTCAGCTTCTGGATCATCGCCGCCGGCGACGTGTCGAGCTCGGGGTCGGACACCGTCTGGTCGAGGCGATCGAGCAACTCCACCATCGCCTTCTGCGACGCCGAGGCCGAGGTGGCCGCCAGCATCTTCTCGAGCAGCGCGCTGTTGGAAGCGCGCGTGACGGAAGCGACGTCGACGCCGCCGTTGGGTGTGGTGACGACGTTGGCCGACTTGCGCGAGGCGTGCGGATCATTGGCGCGCGCAACGTTGCGCGAGACGACCGAGGTCTGCTCCGACGTTGCCGCCAGGCCGGACAGAGCTACGTCCAGACCTACCGAGAGCGACATGCGCCGGCCTTTCTAGCGAGGACTTCGCTTCATCCTCAGCGCTTGAGGTTGACCACCACGTCGATCAGCTCCGAACCCGTCTGAAACACCTTCGAATTGGCGGTGTAGTTGCGCTCCGACTCGATCATGGCGGTGAGCTCGGAAGCGAGATCCACGGTCGACTGCTCGAGCGCGCTCGACACCATCGTCCCCAATCCGCCTTCGCCGGCAAAGCCGATCTGCATGTCGCCGGAATCGACGCCGGGTGCGAACACGTTGCCAGCCAGCGGCCTGCAGGTTGTCGGGGCTCGGCGACGTTGGCGAGCGGAATGCGGTAGGTCGCCATGCGCGCGCCGTTCTGGAACACGGCAGTAGAGCGTGCCGTCATCGTCGATCTCGACGCGCTCCACCTCGCTCGGCGCGTTGCCGTTCACCGCTGCGTCGAGCACCGTGTAGTCGGTTGCGAGCTGGCTCGACTGGCGACATGTCGAGCGCGACGGTGCCGCCGTTGGGAACCGGAATGTCGATCGAGGTGGCGCTGGAAGCGATCGAGCTGGCCGGTGGTTGGATCAAAGAGCAGCGTCTGCGTCGCCAGCGGTCCGGCCGCATACGGGAAGCCGCCGCTGCTCGGATCGGCATCGGTCTGATTGTAGACCGCCACCTCCCAGGTCTCCGCGGCGGTCTTGGTCATATAGACGTCCACCGTCACCTGGTTGCCGAGGTTGTCGTAGGTGACGAGCGACGTCTTGGCCGTATAGACCGCTGTCGGCGCATTGCCCGATGGAAGATCGGTTTCGATCGCCGCGTTCGAAGGCAAGTTGACGAACAGGTTGCCCGCCGTGGACGGGTCCGCCTGCAGGGCCTGCGCGCCAATGTTGACCACTTGCAGGCCGCCGGTGCCGTTTGCGACCGGCGGCGGCGCGCCGGGCGCCAGGCTGTAGCCCATCAGCCTGTAGCCGGCGGCGTTGATCAGGTCGCCGTTGCCGTCCTTCACGAACGCGCCGGCCCTGGTCATGAAGGTCTGATCGGCTCTCGTTGTTGACGAGGAAGAAGCCGTTGCCCTTGACGGCAAGGTCGGTGACCGACGTGCGTGAACCTGAAGGTGCCCTGCTCGCTGATGCCCATCCGCACGCGTGTTTCGACGCTGCCCGAACTCGTAGCCCGAGCCGCCGGACTCGAGCACCAGCGAGGAGAACTCGGTCGATGCCCGCTTGTAGCCGGTCGTGCTGGAGTTGGCGATATTGTCTGCGACCGTCGACAATCTGTTGGCCTGTGCGTCCATGCCGGACACACTGGTGCGCATCATTCCAAAGAGGCCCATTGGGCTTCAACCCCCGCGCGAGCTCAGTCCCCGACGCTGAGTAGATCACCGTCAGCTTGCGCGAGGCTGGATTTTGCCGCCTCCGTTCTGACTTCGGTGTCTGCATCGGGCACCACCAGGCGGTAGCCGAGATAGCGCTGCGAATCGACGGGATCGTAGCCCAGCCGTGGCGCAAACGCTTGCGCAGCTTGCTGATGTGGCTCTCGATGACGTTCTCGTCGATCTCCTCGCTGAACAGGCCGTAGACCGAGTTGTAGATCTGGGTCTTGGTCACCCGGCAGCCCATGTTGTTGACGAGGTACTCGAGGATGCGGCGCTCGCGGCGCGGCAGCGGCAGCGGCTCGCCGCGCACCTGCGGGTCGCGGCCGTCGGAGAAGACCCTGAGATCGCCGAGCACGGTGCCATCGCTTCGGCCCCGCGTGCGCGTGCGGATCGCCTTGATGCGTGCGAGGATCTCGCGCACGTGGATCGGCTTGCGCACAACGTCATCAACGCCTGCCGCAAATAGATCCAGCGTCTCCTCGAGCGACTTGTTGTCGTTCATGGCGATGACAGCGGCGCGCGAGCGGCCTTTGATCAGCCGCGGGAACATGTGGCGCTGCCCGCAGTCGCCGAGCAGGAAGGCTTCAACCGCCATCATATCCGGGTCCGATACCGTCTTGACCCAGTTGCTGAAATCTGACGGAACCAAGCCGGTCGCCGAGACCCCCTCGCGGTCGAACCAAGCCGTATACCCCTGCGCGACAGACTCGCGCTCGTCTACAATAACGATCATTGGATATCCCCCGAATCGCATTGATCGTTGCTTGCTCAGGCCCTACGTGCCGACGCTTGCGTCGTCAACAGATGCATCGCGTCGAAGTTGCATTCTGGGACAGGGCAACACGCATTTCGGTTACGCACAGTGACTCGAAAGACTCACTTGGGCGAAGCTCGGGCCACAGTGACCGTGCTCGCGCGCGCCGACAATTCACGCGCAACACGGACGACGTTGGTATGGACAATGGCGCAGAAAAGGCCCTACCGTCGGGTCAACCACGGGTTGATGAGGAGTTAGGTCATGCGTTCGTTCGTGAGAGCCGCCGCCATTGTTGCGCTGATCGTGGCGCCGGCTTCGGTCTCTGCCCAGGAGACCAAGGTCAGCATCGGCATCTCGGGCTGGACCGGCTTTGCGCCGCTGACGCTGGCCAAGGAGGCCGGCATCTTCAAGAAGAACGGCCTCGACGTCAGCATCAGGAAGATTCCGCAGAAGGACCGGCACCTGGCGATCGCCTCCGGCGACATCCAATGCGCGGCCACGACGGTGGAGACCTGGGTCGTCTGGAACGCCAATGGCGTCGCCACCAAGCAGATCTTCCAGCTCGACAAATCCTATGGCGCCGACGGCATGGCGGTGCGGAACGACATCGCCTCGATCAAGGACCTCAAGGGCAAGACGGTGCTGGCCTCCGCGCCCGGAACCGCGCCCTACTTCACGCTCGCCTGGTTCCTCAAGAAGAACGGCCTGTCGGTAAAGGACGTGACGGTCGCCAACCTCGAGCCCGGGCCGGCGGCACAGGCCTTCATTTCCGGGCAGGGCGACGCGGCCATGACCTACGAGCCCTATCTCTCCACCGTCCGCGCCGCGCCCGACAAGGGCAAGATCATTGCCACCACGCTCGACTACCCGATGATCATGGACACCTTCGGCTGCACGCCGAAGTTCATCGCCGAGAACAAGGCGGCGGCAAAGGCGCTGGCGGAAAGCTACTTCAAGGCGCTCGAGATGATCGCCAAGGAGCAGGCCAAGGCCTACGAGATCATGGGCGCCGACGTGAAGCAGACCGGCGAGCAGTTCGGCAACTCGGCCAAGTACCTGCGCTGGCAGGACAAGGCGGCCAACCAGAAGTTCTTCGCCGGCGAGCTGCAGGCCTTCTCCAAGGAAGCGGCCGAGCTGCTGCTGGAGATCGGCATCATCAAGCAGGTGCCAAACATCGCCGACATCATCGACACCAGCTTCATCAAGTAGGCGGAGCCGGCTTCCGTCCCTCACCCCGACCCTCTCCCCGCAGTCAAGGGGAGAGGGGACTTAGCGCGGACCGTGTCATGCCTCGCCCGCTCGAGCCCGTCAGCGCCGCCGCGCGAATCGGGCTCGGCATTCTCTTCTTCGTGCTGTTCGTCGCCGCCTGGGCATGGGCCACGCTCGGCGGCTACGTCTCGCGCACCTTCCTCGCCGATCCCTTGACCATGGTCGAGGAGGGCTGGCAGCTGCTGGTGCGGTACGGCTTCCTGTACGACATCGGCATGACGATCTGGCGCGTGGTCGGCGGCTTCGTGCTGGCGGCGATCGTCGCCATTCCGCTCGGCATCGCCATGGGCACCTACAAGCCGGTCGAGGCGTTCTTCGAGCCGTTCGTCTCCTTCGCGCGCTACTTGCCGGCGTCGGCCTTCATTCCGCTGCTTGATCCTGTGGGCCGGCATCGGCGAGACGCAGAAGCTGCTGGTCATCTTCATCGGCTCGGTGTTCCAGCTGATCCTGATGGTGGCGGTGGCCGTCGGCAACACGCGCCGCGACCTCGTCGAAGCGGCCTATACGCTGGGTGCCAAGGACTGGGGCATCGTGCGCCGCGTGCTGCTGCCGGCGAGCGCGCCGGAGATCGCCGAGATCCTGCGCCTCGTGCTCGGTTGGGCATGGACCTACGTGATCGTCGCCGAGCTGATCGGCTCCTCCTCCGGCATCGGCCACATGATCACCGACAGCCAGGCGCTGCTCAACACCGGCCAGATCATCTTCGGCATCATCGTGATCGGCCTGATCGGCCTGATCTCCGACTTTCTGTTCAAGGCGGCAAACCGCCGGCTGTTTCCGTGGAGCCTCGCGTGAGCAAGCTCCAGATCGAGGGGGTGAGCCGCACGTTCCCGGCGGCTGCCGGCGCGCAACCGACGCGGGCGCTCGAACCCATTTCGCTCAATGTTGCCGACAACGATTTCATTACCATCCTGGGTCCGTCGGGTTGCGGAAAATCGACTCTGCTCAGGATCGTTGCCGGCCTCGACAAAGCCAGCATTGGGCGCGTGGTCCTCGACGGCGCGCAGGTCGAAGGCCCGGGCCCGGACCGCGGCATGGTGTTCCAGTCCTACACACTCTTTCCGTGGCTGTCGGTGGCCGACAACATCGCCTTCGGGCTGCGCGAGAAGGGCATGGCGGAAGGCGCGCGCCGCCGCATCGCGGCGGAGTGGTGCGCCCGCGTGGGTCTTAGCGGGTTCGAGGGACACTATCCCAAGCAGCTTTCCGGCGGCATGCAGCAGCGCACGGCGATTGCCCGCGTGCTGGCCAACGACCCCAAGATCATGCTGCTGGACGAGCCGTTCGGCGCGCTCGACAACCAGACGCGCGCGCTCATGCAGGAGATGCTGCTCGATATCTGGCAGCGCGAGACCAAGACCGTGCTGTTCGTCACGCACGATATCGAGGAATCGATCTTCCTCGCCTCGCGTGTGGTGGTGATGAGCGCGCGGCCGGGGCGCATCAAGGCCGACGTGGCGCATCGACCTGCCCTATCCGCGGCACTACACGGTCAAGACGAGCCCGGAGTTCTCTGCTCTCAAGGCTCGCTTGACTGAAGAAATAAGAGTCGAAGCCGTCCGCGCCGCGGAAAGCCGCTAGGCAATTGTTTCTTCTGAGCCAGGCCTACGTCGAGGTCGTGGTTCCCGCTGCGTTTGGGTCATCGACGGCGGCCAAGGCACGCAGGGCCGCGGCCGTGCGGGTCTCGACCCCGAGCTTGTCGAAGATGTGCTCCAGGTGCTTCTGCACGGTGCGGGCGCTGATCCCGAGCAGCGAGGCAATCTCAGCGTTGGTCTTGCCGGCGGCCACCAGGGATAGGACCTCGCGCTCGCGGCTCGTCAACGGCAGTGGCGCGAGCTCGGCCGCAGTGACCTCACCGCGTTCGCTCTTGAGCAGCAGGTAGCCGACCGCATCGTCGATGCTCAAGACAAAATGGGCGACTAGGCGCATGCCACCCCGCGACATCGTGAAGTGCTCTCCCGCGGCCGCCACCATGCGATCGAGACCCCAGACCCGAGTGCGCGACAGCCACTGCGTCAGCGCCGCGGGCAGTTGAGACGGCCTCGCGGCCATTTCGCGGGGGAACAAGGCTCGCAGCAGCCGCAGGCCCGGCGCGGCAGCATCGAGTATGCGGCCAGCCGTGGTCACCCGCAGCAGCTGCCAGTTGCCGCTCGCGGCGAGATCGGTGATGCAGGCGAGGCGGACGCTTGCGGCTTCGCGCGCCGCAAGGTTGCGATAGAGCGCGGCAAGGGCAGGGCGCACGCCCTCCAACAGCGCACGCTCTCTGTCCTTGAAGTCCGAGCTGCTGCGGTTGAAGACGACGCTGATCACGTTGTGCTCGTCGATCCTGAGCGGCAGCGCCATGACGTGCCTGATGCCGATGCGGCAGTAGTAGTCGGCATAGACAGGCGAATTGCGGAAATCGCCGGACTCGGGGCAGTCCGAGATGCGCTGTGTGGGCCCGCGCGGGTGCGAGCCATGAAAGCGCACCAGAGGATGCTGGTGGAAATGGCGATTGAAGGCGTTGCGATCGTCTTCCGACAAGGCCTCGCCGGGGCGCCCGAATACGGTGCGCGTGCCGCGCTCGAGGTCGCACAGACTGAGCGTGGTGAGATCGGAGGGGACGAGCGATGTCAGCCGCTCGAGAGCGCCCTCGATGAACGAGCTGCGGTCGGCGCTGTCGTCGGCCAGGTCGAGCACCACCGCCAACGCGCGGCGTAGCTCACTTTCACCGAGCTCTGCAAGCAATGCGGCCATGGGCCGTCTCCGGCGGTGGCACCGACCGACCCATCGTCTACTAACTAGTAGGTAGTTGTCAACTAGTAGATAAGTTCCTACATTACCGTATGCCTGCCGAAGCAGCGGGTGCCAGCGATGGAGGCGGCGATGGCCGCGGCTGCAAAAGCGTCCGACACGTCAGCACGCATACTGGACACGGCCGAGCGGCTGATGCAGATGCGCGGCTACAACGGCATCAGCTATGCCGATATCGCCTCGGGCCTGCGCCTCACCAACGCCAGCCTGCACTACCACTTCCCCACCAAGGCAGACCTCGGCAAGCGCCTGATGGAGCGCTACACGCAGACGTTTCTTGCCGCTTTGACCGAGATCGACGCCAGCGCCGCCAGCGCGCCAGAGAAGCTCGAGCGGTACGTGGCGATATACGCGGGGGTGCTGGCCAACAACCGCATGTGCCTGTGCGGCATCCTCGCAGCCGAGTACGCCACGCTGCCCAAATCGGTTAAGGTGGAGGTCACCCGCTTCTTCGATGCCAACGAGGTGTGGCTCGCGGCCGTGCTGGAGCAGGGGCGAAAGGATCGCAGCTTGAGCTTCTCGGGTCCCGCGCTGGAGGCCGCTCACCTGCTCGTCGCCGCGCTGGAGGGCGCCATGATGCTGGCGCGCTCCTACGGCGATACCAAGCGCTTCGATACGGCGGCCAGCCGCTTGTTGGCCGCGCTCACTGGCTGATCGGCAAGACTACGAGTGGGCGTGGGTGCTGTTGGCGTAGTCGAGCATGCCCTGAAAGTCGACCACGACGGCCGGCTCGTTGCCGACCACCCAGGCGTCATGCCCACTCGGCAGCAGCGACACATCACCCGGCTTGCAATCGAACTCGGAGCCGTCGTCCATCTTGATGCGCAGCACGCCGGACACATGATATTGGAAGTGAGGAGCCTCGCAGCTCTTGGTCTTGGCCAAGGGCTGTACAGACGTAGCCCAGCGCCAGCCCGGCTCGAACACCGCCCGGCCGATCATGGCGCCGCCGACATTGACCAGCTCCACGCGCCCTTTTGGGAATTCGCGTACCTCATCGGGTTTCGCAAAGCTTTTGAGCTGTGCTTTCTCCATTTTCGATGCGAGCATTTGCTGTGCCATGACCTGCTCCTTCCTGAGAGAGCTATCCCTAGGTGACGATGGATCACGCTAGCCGCGCCACGAAAAGCATCGAATACGCAAGTTGACGTACGGTGCCGCCAGCCAGCAAGGTTGGGCCAAAAAACAGGGAGGCACCTATGTGGGACTTGCGAATTCTTCTGCCGGCTTGCGCAGCGCTGCTGCTGGCCCTGCCGGTTGCGCAAGCGCAGGACTATCCCAACCGGCCAATCACGCTGGTGGTGCCCTACGCTGCCGGCGGCGGCAACGACGCCATGGCCCGCATCGTCGCCGAGAAGATGAGCAAGACGCTGGGCCAGCAGATCGTCATCGAGAACCGCGGCGGCGCCGGCGGCACCATTGCCACGCGCGCCGTGGCCCGAGCTGCGCCGGACGGCTACACGCTGGTCCTCGGCGGCACCGGCACGCTCGCCATCAATCCCACGCTCTACGCCAACGTCGGCTACGACCCGCGCAAGGATTTCGCGCCGGTCGGCCTGATCGCCACCAGCGCGCTGGTCGTCCTGGTGCACCCCTGCGTCGCAGGCGCAGCTCGATCGCGGAGCTGATCGCACTCGCAAAGAGCGAGCCCGGCAAGCTCAACTATGCCTCCGCGGGTCCCGGCAGCGGCATCCATCTGGGGACCGAGCTGTTCGCCAGCATGGCCGGCATCAAGCTGACGCACATCGCCTATCGCGGCAGCGCGCCGGCGCTCAACGACCTGCTTGGCGGCCACGTCGACATCTATTTCAGCTCGCTGCCGCCGGCGGTCGGCATCGTCGGCGAGGGCAAGGTGCGCGCGCTCGCCGTCACCGGGCCGACGCGCTCGCACGTGTTTCCCGATCTGCCGACTGTCGGCGCGAAGCCGGCCTGCCGGGCTACGAGGCCGTGCTGCACTACGGCATCGCTGCGCCAGCCGGCACGCCGCGGCCGATCGTCGACAGGCTCAACGCGGCCTTGCGCGAGGCGCTGGCCCTGGAGGAGACGCGGGCCGTTGCTGGTCGGCACCGGCGTCGAGCCGCTGCCCAGCACGCCCGAGGCAGTACGCAGCCGACATCGACCGCGAGGAGACCAAGTGGTCGCGGGTCGTGAAGGAGGTTGGCGTGAAGGCCAACTGAACGACCTGCGATTGAGCCTTGCATTATTCTGCATATTGCGTTAGATGATAGGCATAATAATGCATCTCGCACACTTTGACTTCGCAGACCGCGGCATCAAGGTCCGAGGATCGCCGGCGCCGGAAGATCGATCGCAAGAGAAAGTTGGGAGTGGCGCCGTCATGGCCAAGCGCATCGATTTCCAGACCGAGCCTGCGCGCTACCGTCACTGGAAGCTGAAATTCGACGGCGACGTGGCCGAGCTGCTGATGGACGTCGACGAGAACGCCGGCGCTGTTCGAGGGCTATCAGCTCAAGCTCAACTCCTACGATCTCGGCGTCGACATCGAGCTCGCCGATGCCGTGCAGCGGCTGCGCTTCGAGCATCCCGAGGTGAAGGTGGTGGTGCTGAAGTCCGGCAAGGACCGCGTGTTCTGCGCCGGTGCCAACATCCGCATGCTGGCCGGCTCCAGCCACGCGCCACAAGGTGAACTTCTGCAAGTTCACCAACGAGACGCGCAACGGCATGGAGGACGCGAGCGCCATCCTCCGGCCAGAAGTACATGTGCGCCATTCGCGGCACCGCCGCCGGCGGCGGCTACGAGCTGGCGCTCGCCACCGACCACATCCTGCTGGCCGACGACGGCAACTCGACCGTGGCGCTGCCCGAGCTGCCGCTGCTGGCGGTGCTGCCGGGCACCGGCGGGCTCACGCGCGTCACCGACAAGCGCAAGGTGCGCCGCGATCTGGCCGACGCGTTCTGCACGGTGGAGGAGGGCGTGCGCGGCACGCGCGCGGTGAAGTGGCGCCTCGTCGACCAGACCGTCTCCGAACTCGAAGTTCGATGCCAGGCCGTGAAGGAGGCCGCCAAGAAGCTGGCTGCCCAATCCGACCGGCCGCGCGACGCCAAAGGCATCGCGCTGACGCCGATCGAGCGCAAGATCGACGCCGATGCAGTCATCTATTCCAGCGTGAAGCGTCGAGATCGATCGCGCCACGCGGCGTGCCACCATCACCATCCAGGGGCCGACCAGCGCCGCCGCCCGCTTCTGCCGAGGCCATGCAGCAGCAGGGCGCAGCACTTCTGGCCGCTGCGGCTCGCGCGCGAGCTCGACGACGCCATCCTGCATCTGCGCCTCAACGAGAGCGACATCGGCGTCCTGATCTTCAAGTCGCAGGGCGAGCCGGCGCCAGGTGCTCGCCTACGATGCCTTCCTGGAGGCCAACAGGGGCCACTGGCTGGCCCGCGAGATCCTGCACTACTGGAAGCGCGTGCTGAAGCGCGTCGACGTCACCTCGCGCTCGCTGGTGGCGCTGGTGGAGCCCGGCAGCTGCTTTGCCGGCACGCTGGCCGAGATCGTGTTCGCCTGCGACCGCTCCTTCATGCTGGTCGGTGCCCTCCAGGGCGACAACCGACCGCCAGCTGCGCATCACGCTCTCGGCTCTCAACTTCGGCGCCTACCCGATGAGCAATGGCCTGTCGCGGCTGGCGACGCGCTTCCTCGGCGAGCCCGAGCCAGCGTCGACGGGCCAAGGCCGAGACCGGCAAGGCGCTCGACGCCGAGGCCTGCGAGGAGCTGGGCCTCATCACCTCCACCTTCGACCACGTCGACTGGGACGACGAGGTGCGCATCTTCCTGGAGGAGCGCTCTTCCTTCTCCGCCGACGGTCTCACCGGCATGGAGGCGAACCTGCGCTTCGCCGGCCCCGAGACCATGGAGACCAAGATCTTCGGCCGCCTCACGGCCTGGCAGAACTGGATCTTCCAGCGACCCAACGCGGCCGGCGCCGAAGGCGCGCTCAAGCGCTACGGCACCGGCGTGAAGGCGAACTTCAATCCGGAGAGAGTGTGAAGGCGTGAGTGGTGAGACGGTCAGTCGTGAGTGTTTAGTGAGCGCGCATGGCACCCGCTGCGCTCCACCATCGACGATGAGAAGCCAGCCCCGCTGCTATCACGCCCAACTCACCACTTCACCACTCACTATCTCGCCTGCAACGCATCGAAGAACTCAGGACACGACGGAACCCAAGGACGCAACCCGATGCCCGAAACCACCTACGTCGACTACTCGACCAAGATCCCCAACAACGTCGGCCTGATGGACGATCAGCGCGTGCTGAAGGCGCTGGAGCAATGGCACCCGGGCTACATCGACTGGTGGATGGCGAGAGGACCGGAGGGCTTCCAGACCTCGGAGGTCTATCTGCGCACCGCCGTCAGCATTGATCCCAAGGGCTGGGCCAAGTTCGACTACGTGAAGATGCCGGAATACCGCTGGGGCATCCTGCTGGCGCCGCGCGCACGAGGATCGCCAGGTCAATTTCGGCGCGCACAAGGGCGAGAAGGCCTGGCAGGAGGTGCCCGGCGAGTATCGCGCCATGCTGCGCCGCCTGATCGTCATCCAGGGCGACACCGAGCCGGCGAGCGTCGAGCAGCAGCACCATCTCGGCAAGACCGCGCCCTCGCTCTACGACATGCGCAACCTGTTCCAGGTCAACGTCGAGGAAGGCCGCCACCTGTGGGCGATGGTCTACCTGCTGCAGAAATACTTCGGCAAGGACGGCCGCGAGGAGGCGGACGAGCTGCTGAGTGCGCCGCTCCGGCGACGCCGACAAGCCGCGCATGCTGGGCGCCTTCAACGAGGCGACGCCCGACTGGCTCTCCTTCTTCATGTTCACCTACTTCACCGATCGCGACGGCAAGATGCAGCTCGAAAGCCTGGCGCAGTCGGGCTTCGACCCGCTGTCGCGCACCTGCCGCTTCATGCTGACGGAGGAGGCGCACCACATGTTCGTCGGCGAGACGGGCGTCGGGCCGCATCGTCGAGCGCACCTGCCAGGCCATGAAGGAGGCCGGCATCGAGGACGCCGGCGACATCGCCGCCGTGCGCAAGCTCGGCGTCATCGACCTGCCGACCATGCAGAAGAAGGCCAACCTGCACTTCACCCTGTCGCTCGACCTGTTCGGCTCGGAGGTGTCGACCAACGCCGCCAACTACTACAACTCGGGCGTCAAGGGCCGCTTCCAGGAGACGCGCATCGAGGACGATCATCTGCTGACCAACGCCACCTACCCGTGAGCAAGCTGGTGGACGGCAAGGTCAAGATGGTCGACGAGCCGGCGCTGACCGCCATCAACATGCGCCTGCGCGACGACTACGTGGCCGACTGCGCCAAGGGCGTGGAGCGCTGGAACAAGGTGATCGAGAAGGCCGGCGTGAACTACAAGCTCACGCTTCCGCACGTGGCCTTCCACCGCCACATCGGCGAGTTCCAGAACGTCGAAGGCATCGCCCGCGGGCGAGGTGCTGAGCGACGCCGAGTGGGCCAAGCAGAAGGACCAGTGGCTGCCGTCCAAGGACGACGGCGACTTCATCCAGAGCCTGATGGCGCCCTGCTGGGAGCGCGGCAAGTTCGCCTCCTGGATCGCCCCGCCCAAGGTCGGCATCGACAACAAGGGCGGCGACTTCGAATATGTGAAGATCCACCAGGCCTGAGCCGGCATAGGAGGACCTCGACGGCCGGGGAGACAAACCGGTCCAAGTGCAGCTGCAGGGTTCGATAGCCTTGCCTGCAGTTGCGGCATTCGTCCAAAACTAGGCTATCGACAGACCGGCCCATTTCCGCAAAGACAGACGATCGAGAAGCTGTCGCACGCGGGCTTTGCCGCTGGCGACTGATCCGTTAACGTCGCCGGCGAAGCGGCCGGCGACCTTGTTGGGAGGACGCAAGAATGAAGAGAACTCTATTGGCCCTAGGCGCGATCCTGGCGCTCGGAGCGGGCTCCGCCTTGGCGCAGAGCAAGTCCGTCAAGATCGGTTTCATCAGCACGTTCAGCGGCCCAACCGCCGTGATCGGCAACGACATGCGCAACTCCTTCGAGCTGGCGCTCGACCACCTCGGCCGCAAGATGGGCGGGCTGCCGGTCGAGGTGATCTACGAGGACGACGGGCAGAAGCCCGAGGTCGGCCGCCAGAAGAGCGAGAAGCTCGTGCAGTCCGACAAGGTCGACTTCGTGGTCGGCTACATCTGGTCGAACGTGCTGCTCGCCTCGCTCAAACCCGTGCTCGACTCGCAGACGTTCCTGATCAGCGCCAACGCGGGTCCGTCGCAGATCGCGGGCGAGCTGTGCTCGCCGTTCTTCTTCTCGACCTCCTGGAACAACGACCAGACGCCGCAGGCGATGGGCGAGTACATGAACCAGAAGGGCGTCAAGACCGTCTATCTCATCGGCCCGAACTACGCGGCCGGCAAGGACATGCTGGCCGGCGTGGCATCGACCTTCAAGGGCAAGGTGGTGGGCGAGGACCTCACCAAGTGGCCCGACCAGCTCGACTTCTCCGCCGAGCTGACCAAGGTGAAAGGCAGCCAAGCCGGACGCCGTGTTCGTGTTCTATCCGGGCGCGGCCGGCGTGCAGTTCCTGACGCAGTATTCGCAGGCCGGGCTCAAGGGGCAGATACCGCTCTACACCGCCTTCACAGTCGACGCCCTGTCACTGCCGCTGCAGAAGGATATGGCGCTCGGCGTGCCTGGCACCCAGCAATGGGTCAACGACCTGCCCAACGACGCCAACAAGAAGTACGTCGCCGACTTCCGGGCCAAGCACAAGGCCTACCCGTCGCTTCTACGGTGCGCAGAGCTACGACGCCGCCAACTTCATCAACAGCGCCGTCGTGGCCGTGAAGGGCGATCTCGCCAACAAGGACGGCATGCGCGCCGAGCTGCGCAAGGTCAACTACGCCTCCGTGCGCGGGCCCTACAAGCTACGGCAACAACCACTTCCCGATCCAGAACTTCTACCTGCAGGACGTGGTGAAGGATGCCGAGGGCAACCTGACGCTCAAGACGGTCACCACCATCGTCAAGGACAGTCAGGACAAGCACCACGACAAGTGCCCGATGAAGTGGTGACACGTCGAGCAAATGTGCACGCGCGGAGCGCGTGCACATCCCTCTGCCGCCCGGCTGACCTGTCGCCTAGGCCGGATGCGGCGCGCGTGACGGGAGCGGCCAGATGGCAAGCACGGGCTGCGACTCGCCATCGCCCATTGGACGGCAGGGCATTCGTGTCCCGGCCGCGATTGTCTTTTGATTGATGGACGAGGCCATGCTGCTGCTGATCGAACAGTGCCTGAACGGCCTGCAGCTCGGGCTGCTCCTGTTTCTGCTGGCGGCGGGCCTGACGCTGGTCTTCGGCATCATGGACCTGGTCAACCTGGCGCACGGCTCGCTCTACATGGTGGGCGCCTACTTCGCCGCCACCTTCACGGCACTGACGGGGAGCTTCCTGGCGGGCGCGGTGCTGGCGCTGGCGGCGACGCTGCTGGTCGGCATGGCGGTGGAGGTGATCGCCATGCGCCGCCTCTACGGGCGCGACCACCTCGACCACGTGCTCGGCACCTTCGGGCTCATCCTGTTCTTCAACGAGCTGGTGCGCCTCGTCTGGGGCCCGGCCGGGCTGACGGTGCCGCTGCCGGCCTGGCTCAACACGGCGGTGCCGATCCTGCCGGGCGTCGCCTATCCGGCCTACCGCATCGCCATCATCGTCGTGGCGCTCGCCGTCGCGCTCTTTCTCTACCTCGTGGTCATGCGCACGCGCATCGGCATGCTGATCCGCGCCGGCGCCTCCAACCGCGAAATGGTCGGCGCGCTCGGCATCAACATCAAGCTGCTCTACACCCTGGTGTTCGGCATCGGCGCGGCACTGGCCGGCCTTGCGGGCCTGATGCAGGCGCCGATCCTGACCGTGTCCATCGGCATGGGCGAGAACATCCTCATCCTCGCCTTCGTCGTCATCATCATCGGCGGCATCGGCTCGATCCGCGGCGCGTTCATCGCCTCGATCTTCGTCGGGCTGGTCGACACCGTCGGGCGCGCCTTCCTGCCCGAGCTGTTCAAGCTGGTCATGAGCCCCGCGGCGGCCTCGGCCGCGGCACCGGCCGTATCGTCGATGCTGATCTATCTGCTGATGGCGATCGTCCTGGTGGTGCGGCCCGAGGGCCTGTTCCCGGCGCCACGCCGATGACGCCCGCTCGTCACGCGTCCGCAACCTCGCCGTGGTCGGCGCTGCTCGCCGCACTCGCCCTGGTGCCGGTCTATTGCCACGTGACGCGGCAACTTCTTCCTGCTGTCGCTGTTCACGCCGCATCATCATCCTGGCGATGGCGGCGGTCAGCCTCAACCTGATCATGGGCTTCGGCGGCATGGTGAGCTTCGGCCATGCCGCCTACATCGGCATCGGCGGCTATGTCGTCGGCATCCTCGCCCACGAGGGCATGTACGTCCGGCTTGATCCAATGGCCGCTGGCGCTCGTCGTCTCGGCGCTGTTCGCCCTCGTCATCGGGGCGCTCTCGCTGCGCACGCGCGGCGTCTACTTCATCATGATCACGCTCGCCTTCGCGCAGATGATCTATTATGTCGGCGTCGGACTGTCGCGCTACGGCGGCGACGACGGCTTGACCATCTATCGCCGCAGCCAGTTCGGCGGACTGATCAATCTCAACAACAAGACGGTCTTCTACTATCTCTGCTTCGCGCTGCTGCTCGTCACCGTCTACTGCGTTTGGCGGCTGGTGAACTCGCGCTTCGGCCTCGTCATCCAGGGCACGCGCTCCAACGACCGCCGCATGCGCGCGATCGGCTTTCCGACCTTCCGCTACCGGCTCGCCTGCTTCGTCATCGCCGGGACCATCTGCGGCCTGGCCGGCGTCCTGCTCGCCAATCATACGGATTTCATCAGCCCGGCGATGATGCATTGGACGCGCTCGGGCGATCTCATCATCATGGCCGTGCTCGGCGGCATGGGCACGGTGGTCGGGCCCGGTGATCGGTGCCGTCGCGCTGCTGGTGCTGGAGGAGACCTTGTCCGGCTCACGGAATACTGGCAGATCATCCTGGGCCCGATGCTGCTCGGCCGTCGTGCTGTTCGCGCGCGGCGGCATCGACGGCATGCTTGCGAGCCTGCGCCGTGCCTGAACCGCTGCTCGAGATCGACGGCCTCACCAAGCGCTTCGGCGGCGTCGTCGCCTCCGACAGCATCATGCTGGCAGTGCCGCCGGGCGAGCTGCATGCCATCATCGGTCCCAACGGCGCCGGCAAGACCACGCTGATCGGCCAGCTGACCGGCGAGATCGCCCCCGACTGCCGGCGCGCATCCGCTTCGGCGGCGGCGATATCACGGCGCTGCCGACCTATCAGCGCAGCATGCTGGGTCTGGCGCGCTCGTTCCAGATCACGTCGCTGTTTCTCGATTTCACCGCGCTCGACAACGTGGCGCTGGCGGTGCAGGCGCACGCCGGGCATTCGTTCCGCTTCTGGCGCGATGCGCGCAGCGAGAGCGAGCTGCGCGAGCCGGCGCGGGCGGCACTGCGCGCGTGTGGGCTTGAGCGAGCGGGCCGATGTCGTCGTCGCCAGCATGAGCCACGGCGAGCATCGCCAGCTCGAGATCGCCATGGCGCTCGCCACCAAACCGCGCATGCTTCTGCTCGACGAGCCGATGGCCGGCATGGGGCCGGAGGAAGTCGGCGCGCATGGTCGGCATACGCTGCGCGAGCTGAAGCAGGAGCTGACGATCCTGCTGATCGAGCACGACATGGAGGCGGTGTTCGCGCTGGCCGACCGCATCACGGTGCTGGTCTACGGCCGCGTCATCGCCAGCGGCGCGCCGGACGCGATCCGCGCCAATCCGGAGGTGCGCCAGGCCTACCTCGGCGAGCAGGAGGCCGTGACCGACCATGGCTGACTGCGCCGGCTGCTCGACGTCGAGAACATCGAGACCGCCTACGGGCGCAGCAAGGTGCTGTTCGGCGCTCTCGCTCAGGATCGCGCCCGGCGAGATGGTGACCCTGATGGGCCGCAACGGCATGGGCAAGACCACCACCGTGCGCTCGATCATGGGGCTGACGCCGGCCTTGGCGGGCTCGATCCGGCTCGACGGCGACGGAGATACGTCAGCTGCCGTCCTATCGCGTGGCGCAGCTGGGCGTCGGCCTCGTGCCGGAGGGGCGGCAGGTGTTTCCCAACCTCAGCGCGCGCGAGAACCTCATCGCCACCGCGGCCAATCGCGGCAACGCGCCGATCCGTGGACCTTCGACAAGGTGTGCGCGCTGTTTCCCCGGCTCGGCCGAGCGCATCGACAGCATGGCGAACCTGCTCTCGGGCGGCGAGCAGCAGATGCTGGCGATCGGCCGCGCGCTGATGACCAATCCGCGGCTGCTGATCCTCGACGAGGCCACCGAGGGCCTGGCGCCGCTGATCCGCGCCGAGATCTGGCGCTGCCTCGCGCAGCTGCGGTCGCGAGGGCCAGGCGGTGCTGCTGATCGACAAGAACGTCGCGGCGCTGACCCGGCTGGCGGACCGCCACTACCTGATCGAGCGCGGCCGCGTGGTGTGGACCGGAACCTCCAAGGAGCTGGCCGCAGCGCCCGACGTGCAGCATCGCTATCTCGGCGTGTGATGGCTGTCCCAGCGCGCGGTGAGCGGCGCTCAGTTCTGCCTGAACCTCGCCATCTCGGAGTCGGCCCGTGCAAGCTCACCGGTGACGTCGACCTCCAGGCATTTCTTTTCCACCATCGTGCGCCGCAGGGCGAACACGTGCGCCCGTTCGCGGTTGTACTCGGCGACCGCGGCCAGGCCCTTGTTGGGGCCGCCGAACCAACGGCCGAAGAACGACGATGCGGTTGGGGGGGCTGTATCCTGTTCCGCCTGGGCCCTGGCGGGCAGGCCCTTGAGCACCTCGATGTGACCCCAGATGCTCTTGTGGAGCGCGCTACAGTCGGAGTTCTGCTCGCTGCGCTCCAGGATGTAGGTGCCGTCCGATTGGAATCCGACAGACATGCTGGCGCAGCTCGAAAAGCAGGGCAGGACCAGCATCAGCAGCAAGCAAGGAATGCCACGCACAGACTTGACGACCGCCGGTTGCCCACGAGTAATGGGCGCCAATGGAGCGCTCAAGTGTGGCACGTCAATGTCCGCTCCCCGAAGCACGATGAGGTACGCGTGGGACCAGCCTTCTATGCGCCCTTTGCAGCAATCGCAAGCCACTGATGCCATTGATCAACATCGACGGCAGGCATATCGAATACCGCATGATTCCGGGCGATGCGGGCAGCCGGCCGCTGGTATTCCTGCACGAGGGTCTGGGATCGGTGGCGCTGTGGCGCGATTTTCCCGACAAGGTGGCGCAGCGAATGGGCGCCCCGGCGCTGGTCTACTCGCGATTCGGCTACGGCCAGTCGGACGGGCTGTCGGCCAAAAACACGCCGCATTTCATGCACGATGAGGCGCTGGGTGTGCTGCCGCGGCTGCTCGATGCGCTCGGCATCGAGCGGCCCCTGCTCGTTGGGCATTCAGACGGTGCCTCGATTTCGCTCATCCATGCCGCCGCATCCGGGCGGCCGGTGCACGGCCTGGTGCTGATGGCGCCGCATGTGTTCGTCGAGCCCATATGCCTCGCGAGCATTGCCAAGATCCGCGAGAGCTACTTCACGACGGACCTGAAGCAGCGGCTCGCCAAGTACCATGCCCACGTCGACGATGCGTTTCTCGGCTGGGCCGACACGTGGCTGCTGCCCGAGTTTGCGGCATGGTCGATCGAGGACCTGGTGCCGCGCGTCGCCCAGCCGATGCTGCTGATCCAGGGCTTGGACGACGAATACGGTACGCTCGAGCAGCTCGACCGCATCGAGGCGCTGGCCAAGGCGCCCGTCCGCCGGCTCGTGCTGGCGAGCTGCGGGCACTCGCCGCACCGCGATCAGGAGGCGGCGGTGCTCGATGCCATTGTCGGCTTTGTCAGGCAGCACGCGCCGTTGCATCCTGAGGATCAGGGACAATGACAGGAGCCGGGATGTTCGACTTCGACCGCGTGATCGAGCGCCGCGGCACCCATGCAAGCAAGTGGGACAACATGGCGAAGCTTTCCGGCATCGACGCGCCGGACGCGATCCCCATGTGGGTCGCGGACATGGATTTCGCCGCACCGCCCGGTGTCACGGAGGCGATCGCCGCCGAGGCCAGGCGCGGCGTCTTCGGCTACTATGCCGACACGGGCAGCTGGGCTGCCGCGCTCGCCGATTGGATGCAGCGCCGGCATGGCCTCGAGGTTGACCCGGCCTGGGTGAGCCCGACGCCCGGCGTCGTCTCGGGCCTCGGTCTCATTTTGCAGGCGGCCAGCGCGCCCGGCGACGAGGTGGTGGTGTTCCCGCCCGCCTATCACGCCTTCCGCAGGATCATTCTCGCCAACGAGAGGCGCATTCTCGATGCGCAGCTGGTGGAGGCCAATGACCGCTACGCGATGGACTTCGACGCGCTGCGCGCCAAGCTGACGCCGCGCACCAAGGTCGTCTTCTTCTGCAGCCCGCACAATCCGGGGGGCACCGTGTGGACGCCCGAGGAGATCCGCGCGCTGGCGCACTTCTGCGCCGAGCACGATCTGCTCTTGGTGTCGGACGAGATCCATTGCGATCTGGTATTCGCGGGCGCCAAGCACACGCCCACCATGACAGCGGCGCCCGAGATCGCCGGCCGGCTCGTCACCACCTTTGGGGCAACCAAGACCTTCAACCTGGCCGGCGCCCACGTGGGCGCCTGCGTCACCTCCAACGCGGCGCTGAAGCGCGCCATCGACGCGCGCGTGATGGCCAGCGGGCTCGGTTCCTACAACGGCTTCGGCATGATTGCGACCGAGGCGGCCTGGCGCACGGGCGATGCGTGGCTCGATGCGCTGCTGGTGTATCTCGCCGAGAGCCGCGACCTGTTCGACGCGCGCATTGAAGCCGCAGCACCCGGCGCGCGCTCGATGCGGCTCGCTGCCACCTACCTCGCCTGGGTGGATTTCTCCGGCACCGGGTTGGCCCCCGACGAGGTTGCGGCCCGCGTGAAGCGCCGCGCGCGCATCTTTGCCAGTCCGGGTCAGCAGTTCGGACCCGGCGGCGAATCCTGGCTGCGCTTCAACTTTGCCACGCCCCGCCCCATACTTAAGGAGGCGCTCGGCCGGCTGGAGGAAGCCTTCAGCGATTTGCGGACGGGCAGGTGAGATAGGGCTTATGACCAGACCTGTGATCGGGGTGATCGGCAACACGCTGCGCATCGAGAATCAATTCAACGTGCAAGGCGTCGGTGAGCGCAGCATGCGGGCGGTGGCGGAAGTCACAGGTGCACTACCCATCATGTTCGCCGGCTTGCCGCAGGTCACGGATGTCGACGGCCTACTGGCCGTGGTCGACGGCGTGGTGCTGGCGGGCGCGCGCGCCAACGTGCATCCCCGCCATTTCCGCACCGACCCAACACCCAAGCACGAGCCCTACGACGAAAACCGCGATGCTCTGGCGCTGGCGCTGGTGGAGGCGTGCGTTGCCCGCGGCGTACCGATCTTCGGCATTTGCCGCGGCCTGCAGGAGATGAACGTGGCTTACGGCGGCACCTTGCACCCGGAGATCCGCGAGCTGCCCGGCCGCATGAACCATCGCATGCCGCGCCTGGAAAACGGCGAGATCCATCCCGATCCCGCCGTGGTGTTCGCCGAACGCCACGACGTCAGGCTGGTGCCGGGGGGCGTGTTTGCTCGCATCCTGGGCCGCGACGCCATTCGCGTGAACTCGCTACACGGCCAAGGCATCCTCGAGCCCGGCACGCGCGTTGTGGTGGAAGGCGTGGCGGAGGACGGCACCATCGAGGCGATCCGCATCGCCGAAGCGCCGGGCTTTGCCCTCGGCGTGCAGTGGCATGCCGAGGCGGACGCGCAGACCAACGCGGTGAACCGCACCCTGTTCGAGGCATTCGGGCGGGCCGTGGCGACGGCGCACGGCAACCGTCAGCGACCCTAGCAGCCGCGCCGCTGGCTACGGCTCGGCGACGAACACCGGGATCTGGCGCTGTGTCTTCGTCTGGTAGTCCGCATAGGGCGGGAATGCTGCCACGGCGAGCGCCCACAGCCGCGCCCGCTCGGCCGCATCCTTGACCTCGCGCACCCGCATGGGGCGGACGACGGTCTCGTCGCGCAACTCGACTTGCGGATTGGCGCGCAGGTTGTGCACCCAGACCGGATCGGTGGGGGCGCCGCCCTGTGAGCCGACGAGCACGTAGCGGTTGGCGTCCTTCACGCGCATCAGCGGCGTCTTGCGGATGGCACCGGTCTTGTTGCCGGTGTGGGTGACGATGATCACGGGCAGCCCGGTGTCGCGTAGCGTAGTGCCCTTGGTGCCGCCGCTGCTCTCGTACAGCTCGACCTGCTCGCGCACCCAGTCGCGGGGGCTGGGGATATAGGTGGCCATGGCCTCGACCTCTTGTTGCTGGCTCGGACGTGGCCACATTCTCGCAGCTACGGTGGACGCCGTCGACTCCGCCGCGCCGAGCCTAGGCCGGTGACTGCTACCTGCTTCAATACAGCATCGACAGGAACACAAAGCACAGAACAGATATCAGCCCTACGGCGATGCCAGCACCAGCTTTCCACTCCGGCTCCACTTTGGAATGCGCAATGGATAGGAAGCCGCCGAGAATTGCCGCCAGACCAAGCAACGCAAGCAGCACGTGGAAGATTCCGGGCCTGGCAACACTCGTCACATAGCTCATCAGGATCGCAGCAGCGAAGCCGCAAATACCCGCGTTGGCCAGATCACGATCTTTCAAGGCTCTCTGAAACTGCTCCCCCATCGCAACCTCCGCCTCCGTGGCACCTGGGTCCGAAGCAATGTCTTGTGCAGTCCCACCGGCTCGCACCAGCGGCCCGCTGCCGTTTCTACCAGCCGACAGACGAACCAGTAGGCTCGGTTGGCTTGCAGCCTACAGACTAAGCCAGGAGGGAAATCAATCACACATGCAAACAGCGCCAGATTTGTAGGTGTTGCGCTGCAATGCCCTTTTTTGCGCTGCGCCTCCTGCCTGCCGTCAACCGTCGGTCGGCGTGCGAGGCATGGCGGGAATAGCCCGCCGACGAATCCGTTGGCTTGGCGAAGCGCACCTGCCTAGTCGAACACCACGATCTGGCGGACGGCGGCGACGTCGGCCAGGCGATCGAAGCCGGCGTTGATGTCGGCGAGCGGCAGGGTGCCGCTCTTCAGCCGGTCGATCGGCAGGCGACCCTGCTTGTAGAGCTCGATGAAGACCGGCACGTCGCGCTCGGGCACGCACGAGCCCATGTAGCAGCCGCGGATCGATTTCTCGTCGCCGACCAGGCTCGAGTGATCGAGCGGATAGGTGGCAGTGGCCGGCGACAGGCCCGCGCGTGACGACCGAGCCGCCGCGTGCCGAGCATGTCGGTGGCGAGTGCCAGGGCCTTGATGGAGCCCGCCATCTCGAAGGCGTAGTCGACGCCGCCGCCGGTCGCCGCTCGGATCGCCGCGGCGCAATCGGGATCGGCGGCGTTGTAGGTGTCGGTGGCGCCGAGCTGGCGCGCGAGCCCCAGCTTCGCGTCGGAGAGATCGACGGCAATGATGCGCTGGGCGCCGGCCATGCGCGCGCCCAGCATGCAGCTGAGGCCGACGCCGCCGAGACCGATCGACGGCCACCACGTCGCCCGGCCGCACATGCGCGGTGTTGACCGCGGCGCCGACGCCCGTCTGCACGGCGCAGCCGAACATGGCGGCATCGGTGAGCGGCACCTTGGGATCGATCTTCACCAGCGAGGAGCGGGCGACCACCGCGTACTCGGCAAAGCAGGAGATGCCGGAGTAGTGGGCGATGGGCTTGCCGTTGCGGCTGAGCCGCGGCCGCCGGTCAGCAGCGCGCCGCGGTTGCGCATCTCGGGCCAGCGCTGGCAGACGTTGGGCTTGCCGCGCGCGCAGTTGCGGCAGGCACCGCAGCTCGCCACGAAGATGAACACCACGTGGTCGCCGGCTCTTGAGGTCGGCGATGCCGCGCCCGACCTCGGCGACGATGCCGGCGCCCTCGTGGCCCAGCACGGCCGGCAGCGTGCGCGGGCGGCTGTTGTCGATGGTCGACAGGTCGGAGTGGCACAGGCCCGCGCCGGCGACCTTGACCAGCACCTCGCCTTCGCCGGGGCCTTCGAGGTCGACGGTCTCGAGCTTGAGGGGCAGGCTGTCGGCATAGGGGCGCGGCAGGCCCTGCTCGTAGAGCACTGCGGCGGTCATCTTCATGGCGCGCAAGGTCTCCGCTAGTCGACGGCCAGCTCGCGTGATCGAGCACGGCATGCACCGCAGCGCTTCCAGCCGGCGTACTTGCGCTCGCGCTCGGCGGCGGCCAGCGCCGGCGTGAAGGCGCGCTCGAGCTTCCAGAGCTTGCCGAAGCCTTCCGCGTCGGGCCACACGCCGGCCTTGTGGCCGGCGAGCCAGGCCGCGCCCAGCGCGGTCGTCTCCTGCACGACGGGCCGCTCGACCGGCGCATCGAGAATGTCGGCGAGGCGCTGCATGGTCCAGTCGCTCGCCACCATGCCGCCATCGACCCGCAGCACCGATTTGGCGCGGGCGCCCCAGTCGCCGTGCATGGCCTCGATGCAGATCGCGCGTCTGGATAGCACACCGCCTCCAGCGCCGCGCGGGCGATCTCGGCGGGACCGGTGCCGCGCGTGAGGCCGAACATGCGCGCCGCGCGCCTCGGGCTGCCAGTAGGGCGCGCCGAGGCCGACGAAGGCCGGCACGAGGTAGACGTCCTGCGCGGCATCGGCGCTCGGCGGCGAGCGGACCGCTCTCGGACGCCGAGGCGATGATCTTGAGGCCGTCGCGCAGCCATTGCACGGCGGCGCCGGCGATGAAGATGGCGCCCTCCAGCGCGTACGTGCGCTTGCCGCCGAGCTGGTAGGCGACGGTGGTGAGCAGGCGGTTCTTGGAGGCGACCGGCTTGTCGCCGGTGTTGAGCAGCGCGAAGCAGCCGGTGCCGTAGGTGGCCTTGACCATGCCGGGCGCGAAGCAGGCCTGGCCGATGGTGGCCGCCTGCTGGTCGCCGGCGACGCCGAGGATCGGCAGCGCTGCGCCGAGGATGCGAGGCTTCGGTGGTGCCGAAGTCGGCGTTGCAGTCGCGCACCTCGGGCAGCAGCGAGCGCGGCACGTTGAACAGCTTCAGCAGGTCGTCGTCCCAGGCGCCCTTGGCGATGTCGTAGAGCAGCGTGCGCGAGGCGTTGGTGGCATCGGTGGCGTGCACGCGGCCACCGGTGAGGCGCCAGATGAGGAAGGTGTCGACCGTGCCGAAGGCGAGATGGCCGGCTTCGCGCCAGCGCGCGCGCGCCCTCCACATTGTCGAGCAGCCAGGCGATCTTGGTGGCCGAGAAGTAGGGATCGAGCAGCAGCCCGGTCTTGGCGGTGACCGTCGGCTCGTGGCCGGCCTCCTTCAGGCGCGGCACATGTCGGCCGTGCGCCGGTCCTGCCAGACGATGGCGCGGTGGATGGGCTTGGCCGTGCGCCGGTCCCAGATGAGGCAGGTCTCGCGCTGGTTGGTGATGCCGACGGCGGCGATGTCGCTTGCCGTCGAGCCCGGCGGCGGCGATGGCCTGCCGGGCGGTCTCCACCGTCGTGCGCCAGATGTCCTCGGGGTCGTGCTCCACCCAGCCCGAGGCCGGGTAGTGCTGGGCGAACTCGCGCTGGCCGAGGCCCCGGATGGCCAGATCAGGCCCGAACACGATGGCGCGGCTCGACGTGGTGCCCTGATCCAGCGCGAGGATCGAGCCCGACTGGCCATGCGCTTCCCTCTCGCCTGTGTCCTTTCTGCGGATCGGCGATGCCTTGGCCGCGTGCACGCGCGGCTTCAAGGGCTGGCCTGGGCTTCCAGGCCCGGCCGCAGATGGGCTAGGTTGGCTGACACAAAACTGTAATGGGGAAGCGCTACGGCTCGCGAAATAACTGGGCCTTCGGAGGAGATCAGCGATGACGAAATACGGACAGTCTGGGCTGGCTCGCGGCCGGCGCGATGCTCTTCGCGGCCAGCGAGGCGGCGGCGCAGACGGAGATCCAGTGGTGGCACGCGATGACGGGCGCCAACAACAACGTCATCGTCAAGCTGGCCGACGATTTCAATGCGAGCCAGAAGGACTACAAGGTCGTCCCGAGCTACCGCGGCGGCTATGCCGACACGCTGAACGCCGGCATCGCGGCGTTCCGCGCCGGCCAGGCGCCGCACATCCTGCAGGTGTTCGAGGTCGGCACCGCCACCATGATGGCGGCCACCGGCGCGGTGAAGCCGGTGCACGTGCTGATGAAGGAAGCGGGCGAACCGTTCGATCCCAAGAATTACCTGTCCGCCATCACCGGCTACTACTCGACGACCAAGGGCGAGATGCTGTCGTTCCCCTTCAACTCGTCGAGCACGGTGATGTGGTACAACAAGGACAGCTTCAAGAAGGCGGGGCTCGATCCGGACAAGCCGCCGAAGACCTGGCCCGAAGTGTTCGAGGCGGCCAAGAAGCTCAAGGCCGCCGGCCATCCCAACTGCGGCTTCGGCAATGCCTGGGTGACCTGGGTCAACGTCGAGCAGCTCTCCGCCTGGCACAACGTGCCGCTCTCCACCAAGGCCAACGGCATGGACGGCTTCGACACCGTGCTCAACTTCAACAGTCCCGCTGCACGTGAAGCACCTGGAGAACCTGGTCGAGCTGCAGAAGGACAAGACCTACGACTACTCCGGGCCGCACCAACACCGGCGAGGGCCGCTTCACCTCGGGCGAGTGCCCGATCTTCCTCACGTCGTCGGCGTTCTTCGGCAACGTGAAGGCCAACGCCAAGTTCGACTTCGGCAACGCGCCGATGCCCTACTACCCCGATGTGGCGGGCGCGCCGCAGAACTCCATCATCGGCGGCGCCTCGCTGTGGGTGATGGGCGGCAAGACGGCGGCCGACTACAAGGGCGTCGCCAAGTTCTTCACGTTCCTCTCCGACACCGACCGGCAGGTGGAGGTCCACAAGGCGTCCGGCTACCTGCCGATCACCAAGGCGGCCTATGCCAAGGCCAAGGCGTCGGGCTACTACAAGGAGTTCCCGTATCTGGAGACGCCGCTGCTCGAGCTCACCAACAAGGAGCCGACCGACAACTCGCGCGGGCTTCGGCTCGGCAACATGGTGCAGCTGCGCGACGTGTGGGCCGAGGAGTTCGAGGCGGCGCTGGCCGGCAAGAAGACGGCCAAGCAGGCGCTCGACGATGCGGTCTCGCGCGGCAACGCCATGCTGCGCCAGTTCGAGAAGACGGTGTCGAGGTAGTCCGAGGCGCAACGTTCGGTGTCAGAGCCTTTGGGTCTGACACCATTGCACGTCGCACTCGAGACAGCGGGCGGAGCCAAAGGTGTCAGACCCAGAGGGTCTGACACCGAGAATGACCGCATGGAACAAGCGCGCGATCTTCGGCGGCAAGATCGCTGCCCTACCTGCTGCTGGCGCCGCAGCTGCTGGTCACGTTCGTCTTCTTCTACTGGCCGGCGAGCCAGGCGGTGTGGCAGTCGTTCCTGCTGCAGGACGCGTTCGGGCTGAAGACCGACTTCGTCTGGTTCGAGAACTACACGCGAGCTGTTCCGCCAGGGCGACTACTACCGGGCCATGGCGACCACCGCGATCTTCTCCGTCGCCGTGACCATGCTGTCGCTGTCGATCGCGCTGCTGCTGGCGGTGCAGGCCGACAAGAGCATCAAGGGCGCCGGCGATCTACAAGACGCTGCTGATCTGGCCCTATGCCGTCGCGCCTGCCATCGCCGGCGTGCTGTGGCTGTTCATGTTCCAGCCCTCGCTCGGGCTGGTGGCGCGCGGCCTGCGCGGCATGGGCGTCGACTGGAACCCGCTGCTCAACGGCAACCACGCCATGCCGCTGGTGGTGCATGGCCTCCACCTGGAAGCAGATCAGCTACAATTTCCTGTTCTTCCTCGCCGGCCTGCAGTCGATCCCGCGCTCGGTGATCGAGGCCGCGGCCATCGACGGCGCGCGGCCCACGCGGCGCTTCTGGACCATCATCTTCCCGCTGCTGTCGCCCACCGCCTTCTTCCTGCTGGTGGTCAACATCGTCTACGTGTTCTTCGACACCTTCGGCATCATCGACGCCATGACCGGCGGCGGCCCCGCCAAGGCCACCGAGACGCTGGTCTACAAGGTGTTCTTCGACGGCCGGCTCGGCGGCGACCTCGGCGGCTCGGCGGCGCAGTCGGTGATCCTGATGGTCATGGTGATCGGGCTGACCGCCGTGCAGTTCCGCTACATCGAGCGCAAGGTGACGTACTGATGCCCTCCGTGATGTGGAAAGAGCTGACCGCGGCCGACTTGCGCGATAAGGCGCAGGCCGGCGCGGTGGTGGTGCTGCCGGTGGCCTCCATGGAGCAGCACGGGCCGCACCTCCCCGTCGGCGTCGACACCATCCTGTGCGAGGCCGTGTGCAAGGCGGCCGCCGAGCAGATCGCCGCGCAGATGCCCATCGTGGTGGCGCCGACCTTGTGGTGCGGCATGGCCGAGCACCACATGGCCTTCGGCGGCACCTTCACCTTCGACATTCCGACCTACCGCGCCGTGCTGCTTTGCTTCCTCGAGAGTCTCGACCGGCACGGCTTCAAGCGCACCCTGATCGTCAACGGCCACGGCGGCAACATCGCCGCGCTGGGGGCGTTTCTACCGGACTTCGCGCGCGAGACAGGCCTCACGGTGCGTTTCATCACTTACTTCGATCCGGCGCGGGCCGCGATCGCCCCGCTGCTCGACGACCAAGATGGCGTGCATCACGCCTGCGAGGTCGAGACCTCGATGATGATGGTGGCGGCGCCCGACACGGTCCGCCGCGACAGGCTGGCCGAGGCGCACGGGCCGGCCAGATCTTCCTCGCCGCCCGCGAGCGTCGGACGCTACCGCTCATTCCGCGATATCTCGGCCTCCGGCGTCATCGGCGATGCGCGCCGGGCCAGCGCGGACAAGGGCCACAAGCTGTTCGCCGTCTGCCGCGACGGCGTCGCCGCCGTCCTGCGCAATTCCGCGACGTGGAGCTAAAGCCATGGTCGAGCGGCGCCGCCTCGGCGACTTCATCCCGCACGCGATCCTGCTCATCGGCGTCGCCATCGTCGCCTTTCCGGTCTACCTGTGCTTCGTCGGCTCGACCCTGCCGCAGGACGTCATCGCCAACGGCCAGATGACCCTGGCGCCAGGCCCATTGTTCTTCGAGACCTACTGGCGCACGCTGTTCGTCGGCACCTCCGGCACCACGCGCGAGCCGGTCGCCACCATGCTCGTCAACAGCTTCGTCATGGCGCTGGCGATCGCGGTCGGCAAAATCACCATCTCCATCATCTCCTCCTACGCCGTCGTCTACTTCAAGTTTCCCGCTGCGCATGGCGGCGTTCTGGCTGATCTTCGTCACGCTGATGCTGCCCGTGGAGGTGCGCATCTACCCCACCTACAAGATCGCCGCCGACCTGGGCCTGCTCAACTCCTATGCCGGCCTGGCCCTGCCGCTGATCGCCTCGGCCACCGCCACGCTGTTCTTCCGCCAGTTCTTCATGACCATCCCCGACGAGCTGGTGGAGGCCTCCAAGCTCGACGGCGCTGGCCCGTTCCGTTTCTTCTTCGATACGGTGCTGCCGCTGTCGCGGACCAACATCGCCGCGCTGTTCGTGATCCTCTTCATCTACGGCTGGAACCAGTATCTGTGGCCGATCCTGATCACCACGCGCGACGACATGCAGACCATCGTCATCGGCATCAAGAAGATGATCGTGACGGCGGACGCGCTGACCGAATGGAACGTGGTGATGGCCACCGCCATGCTCGCCATGCTGCCGCCGGTGGCGGTGGTCGTCCTCATGCAGCGCTGGTTCGTCAAGGGCCTGGTGGAGACGGAGAAGTGATGCGTTGCCGTCTCGGAGGTTGGGTCGAGCGTCAGCGATGACCGCAACACAGCATTCCAAGCCGACTTCGTTGGGTCTGCGCTTCGCCTGACCCAACCTGCGACGCGTGCAGCGCGCGCTGCGCGGCGGAGCACAGCATGGCCTCGGTGACGCTCGACAACGTGCGCAAGGTCTACGCCGGCGGCGTGGAGGCCGTGAAGGGCGTGTCGCTCGCCATTCCCGACGGCTCGTTCACCGTGCTGCTCGGGCCCTCCGGCTGCGGCAAGTCCACGCTTGCTCCGGATGATCGCCGGGCTCGAGACCATCACCTCGCGGCACCATCTCCATCGGCGGCCGCAACGTCAACCAGGTCGAGCCCGCCGACCGCGACATCGCCATGGTGTTCCAGAACTACGCGCTCTATCCGCACATGTCGGTCTACGACAACATGGCCTACGGCCTGCAGGAACCGCGGCGTCGCCAAGCCCGAGATCGAGCGGCGCGTCGCCGAGGCCGCCAAGCTGCTGGCCATCGGCGATTTCCTCAAGCGCCGCCCGCGCGAGCTTTCCGGCGGCCAGCGCCAGCGCGTCGCCATGGGCCGCGCCATCGTGCGCGAGCCGCAGGCGTTCCTGTTCGACGAGCCGCTGTCCAACCTCGACGCCAAGCTGCGCGTGCAGATGCGCATCGAGATCCGCCGCCTGCACAATCGCCTCAAGGCCACCTCGATCTTCGTCACCCACGACCAGATCGAGGCCATGACCATGGCCGACACCATCGTGGTGATGAACCAGGGCCGCGTGGAGCAGACCGGCGCGCCGAACGATGTCTATCGCTTCCCGGCGACGCGCTTCGTCGCCACCTTCATCGGCTCGCCCGCCATGAACCTGGTGCCGGGCCGCGTGGCGGAGCCGGGTGAGGTGGAGATTGGCGGCGGGCGCATAGCCTTCGATGCGGCGCGGTTTCCGGTCGAGGCCGGCCGTCAGGTGGAGGTCGGCATCCGCCCGGAGGACTTCCGGCTCGCCGGCTGCGGGCGAGGGCGCGCTCACCTTCGCCAAGGACTTCGCCGAGGAGCTGGGCGCCACGCGCCTGTTCCACGGCATGGTCGGCGAGGCAGGCATGGTGGTGGCCCTGTCGGGGCCGGCGCCGGCGGGCACGAGCTTCGGGCTGAGCGCCGGCGCCTGAGGCGGTGCATCTGTTCGATCCAGCCTCCGGCAACAGCCTGCGCCGCAGCGCGTAGCGTGTCCCCTCTCCCCATGCCTCTTCGCAAGGGGAGAGGGTTAGGGTGAGGGGCAGCCATAGGCTCCAACGTTAGAATGTGCCGCTGCCCCTCACCCTAACCCTCTCCCCGCAAGCGGGGAGAGGGGGACATCGATAGCGCACGACTTTAGCCCCGCGGTGCCGTGCACCCGGGGGTTTGGGGTAGGAGGAGCAGGGCGCTTGCGCCTTGCGATCCAAGAGTTGCGTTGCACAGGCGCTCCGAGCGCCCTGCTCTGCCAACATCCGGGCCCCTACATGGCGATCCGTGGGATCTCACGGCCGGCCCGCAGAGACTTGCGGACTGCGACCCCCGGCTCCTGAGTTGAGACGGCAGCTCTAGAACTGCCGCCCCATGTCCGGGGTAAAACGAACTGTAGCATGCGCGCGGGGGGGCGGGGACAAGGATCCCCACCGTTGAGGTGTCCTGGGTCCGCCTCCGCGGGCATGACGTTGCTTCGGCGTGCGATGCCTCACAACTGGCGTCATTCCCGCGGAGGCGGGAACCTAGTTCACCGGGCAACAAGGGTGCGGGCGAGGCGCGTCGACGCGGTGCCTGCGCCTGTCCCCGGCTCTCGTGCAATCCCTATGCTGTCGCGATGTACGACAACCCCTGGCGCGCGCCACGCCTCTCCTACAATGCCTGGTCTCTCATGCAGCTGCTGCAGCGGCGCGGCGGCGGCATGCGCATCGGCCCGCTGCTGCAAGCGAGCACCTTGTCCGACGAAGCCCTAGTCGCTGCCGTCAACGAGCTCGCCGAGCGCATGTGGGTCGAGATCGTCTGGCGCGGCCCCGAGGCCTGCCGCCCCGAGCTTCTGCCCGAGCGCTTCCGCGAGGCGCGCCGCATCGCCACCACCCGCACGGGCCGGCATTGCCACCGCTACCTGCCGAAGTTCTGATGCTCACGGATGGAGGCCGCGGAGCTATTTCTTCTTGGCCTTCGGTTTCTTGCGGGGTGCAGGTGCATCGTCGGAGGCGAAGCCAAGGCCCGAGAACAGGGTGGACAGCGGCATGGAGGTGCTGACGCCCGAATAATTCGAGACGACCCGCACCGTCGTCCCGACGCGCGCAAGCGTGGCGAGATGGGTCACGTGCTCGTTCAGCATGCGGAAGCATCCCGACGATGACGCCTTGCCGATCGAACGCTCGTTGTTCGTGCCGTGAATGCGGTAGATCGTGTTGCCGAGGTAGAGTGCCTTGGCGCCAAGCGGATTGATGACGCCGCCCGAGACCGTGATGGGCAGGCCCGGCTGGCGCTGGTGCATCTCGGGCGG
The DNA here is from genome assembly GCA_963724565.1 of uncultured Alphaproteobacteria bacterium. GTDB lineage: Bacteria > Pseudomonadota > Alphaproteobacteria > Rhizobiales > Hyphomicrobiaceae > AWTP1-13. Next base: position 395,368 of record CAVRVK010000020.1, on the reverse strand, counting down.
CGGCGTCCACGATGGCCAGGACACGATACGGCTGATCTTCTCGGTTCCCGTCCAGGTGAAGCCATCCCGTCCGACGGAAATCGGGTAGGCGTAGGCCTCGTTGTCGGGCAGCACGTAGTAGAGCTTTCGTCCGCCGGTATCGACGATGATCGTGCCCGGCCGCTCGCTATTCTCCAGGTAGACCACCGGCGGCTTCTGCGGCGCGATGTTGGGCTTCTCGCCGCCGTCCATGTACTTGGGATAGACGGTGGGACCATACGCTTTGCGGCGCTCTTCGCGTTGCTCATCCAGCTCGCGTTCGCGGCGCTCGATCTCGCTCTTGAAGACAGGGCGGCCGCTGCTCCAATTCTCCTGCGCGCCGGCCTGAGTTGCCGCCCACGTCGCGCCGGCCGCAGCGATCACGATTGCAAGCGATGCTGTGCGAGCAAAATTCATTGTCCCCTCGCGCTGTTTCTCCTCCCCGCGCCGGGAGGCGCAGCGATTTGCCCCCGCCTCCAGTACCTAATCGGATGCCCCGGTCGGGACAAGTGCCCTGCCGTCATCGGCGTCGAGTACCGTGAGTGCTATGCCAGCTTTCCACAGCTGATGACGTAGGGCGCAATACCCCGGACTTTGATCCGGGGGTATTGCGCCGCGGCAACGCAGATCGGCGCAATGCGGCTGACGCCTTACTGCGCCCTACGCCGCCAACTCGCCCTTGAGCGCCTTGGCGATCAGCGCGCGCGTGTTCTCCACGCCGTAGAGCTCGATGAAGCTGCCGAAGCGCGGGCCCGCGCTCCTCGCCCAGCAGCACCTGGTAGATGGCGCCGAACCACGCGTTGGAGACGCCGGGCTTGTCCGGCGTTGCGCCCTTGGCGTTCGGGTCCTGATAGCGCGGCACGCTGCGGCCGACGTCGTAGAGCATGCCCTGCAGCTCCTCGGCCTTGGCGTCGGGCGGCGCCTTGCCGAGCGCATCCGACAGCGCGCGCAGCGCGCCGCGCCTCCACCTCGTCGGGCGGGCGGAACTTCTTCTGCGGCTTCACGAAGTCCTCGTAGTAGCGCACCGCGTAGCCCGCGAGCTGATCGAGCAGCGGATGCGTCTCGGCGCTCGCGTCCGGCGCGTGCCGGCGGATGAAGCCCCACAGCACGTCCTTGTCGTGCGCGTTCGACGCCGCCACCAGGTTGAGCAGCAGCCCGAAGCGAGATCGGCAGCTCCGCCGCCGGCGGCGCGCCCGCATGGATGTGCCACACCGCGTTGTCGAGCTTTCCCTTCGCGTCCTGGCGCGGATAGGCGGCGAGGAACTGCAGATACTCGTCGACCGTGCGCGGGATCACGTCGAAGTAGAGCCGCTTGGCCGCCTTCGGCTTCTGGAACATGAACAGCGACAGGCTCTCGCGGCGAGGCGTAGGTCAGCCACTCCTCGATGGTGAGGCCGTTGCCCTTCGACTTGGAGATCTTGGCGCCCTTCTCGTCGAGGAACAGCTCGTAGACGAAATTCTCCGGCGGCGTGCCGCCGAGCGCCCGGCAGATCTTGGACGACAGCGTCACCGAGTTGATCAGGTCCTTGCCGCACATCTCGTAGTCGACGCCGAGCGCCGTCCAGCGCAGCGCCCAGTCGGCCTTCCACTGCGCCTTGACGCGCCCGCCCGTCACCGGCGTCTCGACCTTCTCCTTGGTGTCGGGATCGATGTAGGTGACGGTGCCCTTCTTGGCGTCGCGCTCCATCATCGGCACCTGCAGCACCTTGCCCGTCGTCGGCGACACGGGCAGGAACGGCGAGTAGGTGGCGCGGCGCTCGGGCCCCAGGGTCGGCAGGATGATGTCCATCACCTTGTCGTAGACCTCGAGCATCTTGAGCGAGCGTCGCGTCGAAGCTGGCCGGCCTTGTAGCACTCGGTCGCCGACAGGAACTCGTACTCGAAGCCGAACTGGTCGAGGAAGCGGCGCAGGCGCGCGTTGTTGTGCGCGGCAAAGCTCGGATACTCGTTGCTGAAGGGATCGGGCACGGCCGACAGCGGCTTGTCGAGGTGCGCCGCCAGCATGTCCTTGTTGGGCACGTTGTCCGGCACCTTGCGCAGGCCGTCCATGTCGTCGGAGAAGCACACGAGCCGCGTCTTGATGCGGCCCTCGGTCAGCACCTCGAAGGCGTGCCGCACCATGGCCGTGCGCGCCACCTCGCCGAACGTGCCGATATGCGGCAGCCCCGACGGCCCGTAGCCCGTCTCGAAGATCACGGTCTTGTCCGGCGCCGCCCTTGCAGGCCTTCCAGCCGCTTGACGATCTTGCGCGCCTCCTCGAACGGCCAGGCGCGCGCGTCCTTGGCGGCGGCGAGCAGCGCGGGCTCGAGCGGAGTGGTCATGCGTGTCGTCTCTCGCAAAATGTTCTGCGCTCCTAATGGGCCGCCGTTTGCCGCCCGTCAATGCGCACCCGTAGTTTGCCTCACAGGTGCCCCCAGCGCCGGCTTATGGCCGTCGCCGCTGCTCGATGGCATCGATCAACAGCTTCAAATTGCGCTCGTTGGCCCGAAAGAGAACGTCGAAGAAAGTGCCAATGATCGGGATCGAGCCCAGCAGCGCGTCGATGAGCACGTTGAGCGCCATGCGCGATACGAGGCGGCCATCGGCACCGAGCCTGCGCGCATAGCGGATGAGATGGAGGCTCACTGCCGCAGTGACCAGGTCGCCCGCGACCGGCAGCAACCCGACGATCGCGTCCCAACCGAACCGGACGCGCGTGAACGGGATGCGGTATCTGCTGTCGAGCAGCGCGGCCGTCCGGTCCAGGTGGTCGAACAGGCGCAGATACTCCGGACCTGCAGGGTCATCCGAACCGGGGATCGCGTACCGCATACCGGCCCGTAGTTGTCAGCGCGCCCCGGTGCCTGGATGGGCGCATTCCAATGAATAGCAGTGCCTCGATCGGAGCCGAAAGCCGAATTGGCATTCCTTTGCGAATCTGCCGCGTAGCTCGAGCCGGTTCCCGGTGCTAGCAGGCATTGCCCACGTCGCTCGCGCATGGGCGATGTCGAACCAGCACGGTGACCGATCTTGCTCCTTCCGACCGACCTCGCCTCGTTTCTCGACCTGATACGCCAGCACGGCAGTGCAGCGTACAGCCTCATGTTCGCCTACGCGACCTCGCACAGCCTGTTGCTTGCGTTGTTCGCGGGCTACGCGGCGCACTCCGGCGCGCTGAACCTGTGGACTTTGATAGGGGTGTGCTGGTTCGGTAGCTTCGCGGGCGACGCGATCCGCTTCTGGATCGGGCGGCGGTTCGGCGTCGGTTGGCTCGAGCGCTTTCCACGGCTTCAGCGCGCAATCCTGACCGTCGCCCAGCTGGCCAACCGCCACCACGTCTGGATGATCCTGCTGCATCGGTATCCGCATGGCATCAGGGGCGTTGCAGGCTTTGCCTACGGCATTTCGCCACTGCCCTGGTCGACGTTCCTTTTGCTCAACTTCATGGCGTCGGGCCTATGGGCGTGCGCGATGCTGTCCGCGGGCTACGCTTTCGGCCAAGTCTCGGAAAAAGCCATGAGCGACGCCTCGTCGTCCATTGGCCTGGTGATGCTGATCGCCTTCCTCAGTCTGTCCTGGCTCCTGAGCAGAAAGCTCGAGCGCGCGCTCGAGCGGAGCTGAGGCGCTTACGCCGGCGCCTCCGGCTGGTCACGCGCCTTTTGCGCCACGTTGCTTCACCACGGCATCGATCGCCCCCCGTCAACGCGGGGCTGAGGCGCGAACCCTGCCGCTCGAACGGCTGCTGATTGACAAACAAGTCACCCCGGCCACATGTTTCAAGCTTCAAAAAGGCGTGTCAACGCCATCACCGCAAGCCACGGCTGCTGCCGCCGGCTGCAATTCCTGGGGAGGAATGTCATGTCGGCCGATCGCAATCGCTTGGTCTTGCTCGTATCCGCCCTGCTGTTCGGCGCCGCGCTGGCGGCCGCCTCGGTCGTGCACGCGCAGAGCCGCCAGTTCTCCTTCGCCTACGACCAGCCCAAGAACAGCGGCTACGGCGTCGGGGCGGAGATGTTCAACAAGAAGCTGAAGGAGCTGAGCAAGGGCACGCTGTCGATCAACCAGTATCCCAGCGCCCAGCTCGGCACCGAAGCGCAGACCATGCAGAAGGTGCAGACCGGCGACATCGACTTCGTGATGCTGTCGACCGCCAACGCCTCGACCGCGCAGCCCGAGTCGGGCGTGTTCTCGATCCACTTCATCTTCCGCGACGAGGCGCACGCCATCAAGGTGCTGGGCGATCCCACCGTGATCGCGGCGATGAAGGAGCTGTACGCGGCCAAGATCAAGGGCGCGCACATGCTGGCGCTCGGCTCGCAGGGCCTGCGGCACATGTACGGCAAGAAGCCCATCCAGAAGGTCGCCGACCTCAAGGGCGCTGAAGATGCGCGTGCAGGCGACCGTGACCGAGGACACGCTGTTCCCGGCCTACGGCGCGCAGGTCGTGCACATGCCGTTCGGCGAGGTCTACACGTCGCTGCAGACCGGCGTCGTCGACATGGCCGAGAACGGCATCAACAACTACCTGGTCAACAAGCACTACGAGCCGGCGCCGGTGCTGTCGCTCACCGAGCACGAGGCCAACAACGCCGCCCTGTTCGTCAGCGACAAGGTCTGGCAGAGCCTGTCCGCCGAGCAGAAGGGCTGGGTGCAGGCCGCAGCCGACGAAATCAGCAAGAACGAGCCGACGGCTGCCTTCAAGCTGGAGCACGAGGCGCTGGCGAAGCTGCAGAAGATCGGCGTCAAGATCGTCAAGGACGTCGACAAGAGCGGCTTCCAGCAGATCAGCAAGCCGATCCAGGACAAGCTGGCCAAGGACCTGGGCCCGAATGCGGTGAAGGTGCTCGAACTCGTCCGCAACGTGAAATAGCCGTCCGGCCGGATGCGGGGAGCCGCGCGGCTCCCCGCTCGCTGCCTCCCGACCGGAAACGCCCGATGGCCGGCTTCGATAGTCTGGTTCTGCAGGAGCAGCGCCATCTGAAATGGCGCGCGCTCGATCCACTCGAGAACCTGCTGATGATCCTGTGCGGCGTCTGCATCACCGCCTTCAGCGTGCTGGTGCTGGGCGACGTCATCACCCGCGCCATCGGCCGGCCGTGGCTGTGGGTGCAGGAAGCGACCATGACGTTCTTCATCTACGGCATCTTCATCGGCGTCGCCGCCGCCACGCGCCGCAACGACCACCTCTATCTCGCCGTGCTCGCCGAATCGCTGTCCGGCAACAAGCGGCTGTTCTTCGAGATGTTCAACCGGCTCGTCGTGCTCGCGGTGGCGGCCTGCATGATCTACTACGGCTACCTGAATTTCCTGGACGGCTTCAAGAGCCTGCGCATGCCGTCGATGACGCCGATCGCGAGCCTCTATGCGGCGATCCCGATCAGCGGCGTCCTGGTCGCCCTGTTCACGATCGAGCAGATGGTGAACGGCTGGCGCCACGGCTTCGCCGATCCGAGCGGCGTGCCGACGAGAAGAGGCAAGCGCTGTGACCACCAACGGCATGCTCATCGTGCTGATGGGCTTCATGTTCCTGTTCCTCGGCTACATGGGCGTGCCGGTGGCCTTCGCGCTGATCGGCTCGGTGCTGCTGGTGACGGCGTTCACGCCGATCAGCCACGCCTCGATGATCGCGCAGATCTTCAACGGCATGGACGTCGAGGCGCTGATGGCGGTGCCGTTCTTCCTGCTGGTCGGCGACCTGATGACCTCGGCGAACGTCACCGCGCGCATGATCGCGCTGTCGCAGACGCTGGTCGGGCATCTGCGCGGCGGCCTGGCGCAGGTGGTGACGATCTTCAGCATGTTCTTTGCCGGCATCTCCGGCTCGTCGGCAGCCGACGTGGCCGTGCTCTCGCGCTCGATCGCGCCGGAAATGAACCGCGAGGGCTACGACCGCGCCTTCACCGCCGCGCTGATCGCCTCCGCCGCCACCATGGCCAACCTCATTCCGCCGAGCATCATGGCGGTGGTGTACGGCGCGACCGGCAACGTCTCGATCGGCGGGCTGTTCCTGGCGGGCGTCGTGCCCGGCGTCCTGGTCGGCATCGGGCTGATGATCTACAGCCATTTCTTCGGGCCGGTCGGGCTCAAGCGCCAGCGCGCCACGTTCGGCCAGTTCTCCACCGCCGCCAAGGAGGCCGCCATCCCGCTGATGATCCCGATCATCATCATGGGCGGCATCCTCACGGGGATGTTCACGCCGACCGAGGCCGGCATCATCGCGGTCGCCTACATCGTTTTCATCGCCATCCCGATGCTCAATCTCCGCCATCTGCCGCCACCTGCCGCGCGACATGGCGATGACCGGCCTGCTCTACTCGATCCCGCTCATCACCATCGGCGCGGCTTCGGCGTTCGGCTGGATGCTGGCCTATCTGCGCGGGCCGGCGGTGGTGTCGGAATGGATCGCGCATGCCGCCGGCGGCGATCCCTTCATGATCATGCTGCTGCTGGTGCTGCTGTTCATCATCGTCGGCGACTTCATCGACGCCGATCCCGGCCATCATCATCTTCATGCCGCTGATCATCGACCTGACCAAGAACGCCGACATCAATCAGGTGCACATGGGCGTCGTCATCATCACGACGCTCGCGTTCGGGCTGATCACGCCGCCCTACGGGCTGTGCCTGCTGATGGCGTCGAAGTTCGTCGGCGTGAAATTCTCGAGGGCGATGCTCGCGTCGCTGCCGATCTACGTCGTGTTCTTCGTGGCGATCGCCTTCACGATCTTCTTCCCGGAGGTCGTGCTGTGGCTGCCCAAGCAGCTGCTGCCGCAATCGGTCGGCTGCTTCCGCGCCCCGGACGGGCCGGGCTAGATCTGCCCCTGACGCTCGAAGAGATGGGTGGTCCGGATTGCCGCCCATCAACGTCCCGCATCGGTCACGGGTTTGCGGGCGCTGTGGATCGCCACGATGCCCAATGACAAGCCGCTCGAACGCCACGTCCTCGAACCCGGCCGCTCCTGGATTTCGCTCGCGAGGCTGTTGGGGGCCGGGAAACTCGCGCACCCCCTTGAGCAGGTAGTGGTAGGCCGAGGCGTCGCCGCCCGTCGCCAGCCAGCCGATGGCCGGCATGCACACGCCCATGTAGCCCAGATACAGCGCGTGCAGCCACGGCCACCGAATCGCCGATGCCTCCAGCGCGACGAAGCGCCCGCCCGGCCGCAGCACGCGAAAGGCCTCGCGCATGACACGGTGCGCGATCGCAAATCTTGAGCGCCAGCGAGATGGCGTAGAGGTCCACGCTCGCATCGGCAATCGCCGGCATGGCGTGCGCATCGAGCACGCGAAAGTCGAGGTCAAGCCGCGCGCGGCGGCCTTCCGCTCGGCGACCTGCAGCATCGCCGGCGACAGGTCCGAGACGACGATTGAGCGCTCCGCAACGATGCGGGCGCCTGTTGCAGCAGGCGCAGCGCGATGTCGCCCGTGCCCGCTGCCAGTCGATCATGTTGCGCCACTCGTAGCCGGCCAGCAGCTCGGCGACGCGCCGCTTCCACAGCCGGTGTATGCCCAGGCTGAACAGGTCGCACAGCACATCGTAGCGCCAGGCGATGCGTTCGAAGACGTCGTCGACCGTGGGCTGGAAATGCGCGGCGTTGCGATCTGCCCCAGCGCACCGCGCCTTGCCTGTTCCACCGGCAACGCCCCCGACCGCAAGCCTAGGCCCGCTTCTGCTTCACCACGGCATCGATCGCCATCAGCTCAGCGACCAGCCCCTCGAACTCGTCGAGCGGCACCATGTTGGGCCCGTCGGAGGGGGCGTTGTCGGGGTCCTGGTGCGTCTCGATGAACACCCCGGCCACGCCCACGGCCACCGCCGCCCGCGCCAGCACCGGCACGAAGCTGCGGTCGCCGCCCGAGGCCGTGCCCTGCCCGCCCGGCTGCTGCACGGCGTGGGTGGCGTCGAAGATCACGGGCGCGCCGATCCTCGCCATGATCGCCAGCGCGCGCATGTCGACCACCAGCGTGTTGTAGCCGAACGACGCTGCCGCGCTCGGTCACCAGCACGTTGGGGTTGCCGCTGCCGGTGATCTTGGCGACCACGTTCTCCATGTCCCAGGGCGCCAGGAACTGGCCCTTCTTGACCTTGACCGCGCGCCCGGTCTTGGCCGCCGCGACCAGCAGGTCGGTCTGCCGGCACAGGAAGGCCGGGATCTGCAGCACGTCCACCACCTCGGCCAGCGCGCGCGCACTGCGCCGCCTCGTGCACGTCGGTGACGACCGGCAGTCCCAGCTTCTCGCGGATCTCGGCGAACACCGGCAGCGCGCCCTCGAGCCCGATGCCGCGCTTGCCCGTGAGGCTGGTGCGGTTGGCCTTGTCGAACGAGGTCTTGTAGACGAGGCCGATGCCGAGCCGGCCGCAGATCTCCTTCAGCGCCGAGGCCATCTCCAGCGCGTGCGCGCGGCTTTCCATCTGGCAGGGGCCGGCGAACAGCGCGATCGGCCGGTCGTTGGCGAACGTGACATTGCCGACGGTGACGGACGCGATTGGGCTTAGCTGAAGTCGCTCATGGCCGGCCTTATAGCACGCCCTCAACCGGCGCGTCGTCGGGTGGCAACAAGCGGTCAGCGCTATTGCACCGTTTCACACGTTCAGCGGTGCAATGCGGCTCTAGGAGTCGGCGATCAGACCTAGGCCGCCGCCTGCATTTCCTGGCGGCACATGGCGAACCGGCTTTGGCGCTGCGGCCTTGCGGTAATTTCGTAGCGCGGCAGATGATCGCTCACCTCGAACCATGGCACCTGCTCGAGCCAACGTAGGAGTGGCCGGTCGGAGGCCACTGCGAGTGGTCGGCCAACGTTCCGTGAAAAAGATGCACCTCGCCGGGCCAGCGCTCGCCTGTAAATGCTATCGGCGACCCGCATGTGGCACAGAAGAACCTCTTGGCGCCGGGCGAAGACTGATAGACGCGCGGGCTCGCCCTTGAGATAGCGGAACTGTTCTAGGCGTACGCCCACGTAAGCTCGCAACGGCCGATGACACCGCGCGCCGGCAGTTCTCGCAATGACAGTGCATCACCCACTTGGCGAGCGCCTTCGAATTCGTACTCGATGGCGCCGCACTGGCAACGGCCGCGCGTAATCGACGGAGCTGATGATGTTGCCATTTTTCTTTGTCCCTGCCCGCACCCCATTATCGTAAATCTGTGCCGTAGGTGTCAGCAGCAAACTGCTGTGCGCGGTCTTGTGCGCCCTCCATCGGCGCCATTCGGCCGGCACCAGAATGGGTGGGCTGGCTTATGCTCTCTGGCGCGCAGCCAGCACGAGCCGCCAGCGCGATCAGGGCCGGCAGCGCCTGGGTGAACAGGATCGTGGTCTTGGCGGTGAACGCCGCCGAACACGCCGGCGACGATCACGCAGCCGAGGAAGAACACCTTGAGGTCGAAGCGATCCGACCACAGCGCCCAGACGAGCCCAGCCGCCAGGAAGCCGTTGTAGAGCCCCTGGTTGGCGGCCAGCACGGCCGAGGACTTGGAGATCTCCGGCGTCATCTGGAACACCCGGCGCCCGACGTCATGGTCCCAGAAGAACATCTCCAGCACCAGAATGCCCGACGTGCTCCAGTGCCACCAGGGCGATCATGATCTTGGCAAGCATTGCCATGCGCAGTCCCTCCCCAGCGGCGCGCGCACAGCGCGCCTCGGCGTCCTCAATAGTAGATCGACCCCGGCGTGCCGCCGCCGGCCGGAATGGACATCGCCGTTGATGGCGATCGCCTTGGGCGAGGCCAGGAACGCCACCACGTAGCCGATCTGCTCGGCCGTGATCAGCTTCTTCACCAGGTTGCGCCCGTCCATGCGCTTCTCGATCTCGGCCTCGCTCACGCCCTGCGCCTTGGCCTGCGCCGCGATCACGCCCGGCGTCGCCTCGGTGCGGATCAGGCCCGGATGCACGCAGATCGCCTGGATGCCGTGCGGGGCCAGCTCGTCGGCCAGGTTCTTGGTCAGCGCGGCCACGCCGACATTGCGGATGCTGCCGATGGTGGTGCCGGTGTGCCGCGCGCCGAGCCCGCTGACGTTGATGATGCGCCCCGACTTCTGCTTGATCATGTGCGGCGCCACCTCGCGCGCGGTGCGCAGGTAGCCCACCACCTTGGTGTTGATGTGGTCCCACACCTCCTCGGTGGTGATCTCGGCCAAGCGTCGGCGGCCGCGCCTGCCCGCTGGGCTTGGCCGCGCAGTTGACCAGGATGTCGACGCGGCCGAAGGCGGCCACCACGTCGGCCACCATCTTCTTCACCGCCGCATCGTCGGTGGTGTCGCACACGAAGCCCTTGGCCTTGCCCGCCGCCCGGCTCGGAGATCTCCGCCGCGGCCGTCTCGAGCGTGGCCGGGTTGCGCGCGATCAGCGCGACATTGGCGCCTTCCCGCGCCAGCACGCGGCCGATCGCCTTGCCGATGCCGCGGTTGCCGCCCGTGACGATGGCAACCTTGCCCTTGAGCTCCAGATCCATGATGCTTCCCTCGTGCCGAGACTGTCGCGCGATCTCGAAGCCGCCGGTCGCTTCCGTGTCAATCGCGCGGCGTACGCGGCAATGCGCGCGTCGCAGCATTGAGCATCGCAGCCGCATCCCGCATAATGCAAGCCAACCGCAGCCGAGCTGTGCGCTGCGCAGCCCTACCGGGAGAACGTCGATGGGCAAGAGAGAGCGACACATCGACGAACTCTACGCCGAAGACCCCGAGCGCGCCGACGCGCTCGTGTTCGGCCGGCGCACCGGACGTGTCGCGGCGCGGATTTCTCGGCGGCGCCGGCCTCGCCGCCATGAGCGCCGCCGTCGGCGGTTCGATCGTGTACCACGCCACATGCCGGGCGGCCTGATCCCGGCGGCCTTCGCGCAGGAGGCCAAGAAGGATGCGCCGGCCGCCGCGCCGCCGCCGCCAGCCGGTCCGCAGAAGCTCGACTTCCCCGGCAAGGACCCCGGCCTCGTCGTGCTCGGCGACAAGCCGCTGGTGGCCGAGACGCCCGAGCACCTGCTCGACGACGACACCACGCCGACGCGCGAAGTTCTTCATCCGCAACAACGGCCAGATCCCCGAGACCGCGCCAGGAGCCCGATGCCTGGAAGCTCACCATCGACGGCGAGGTCAACAAGCCGCTCGAGATCACGCTGGGCGACCTCAAGAAGCGCGCGCAGCCCAGGACCTACCGCATGGTGCTGGAATGCGGCGGCAACGGCCGCTCGTTCTTCACCCCGCAGGCGCGCGGCAACCAGTGGACCAACGGCGGCGCCGGCTGCGCGGAGTGGACCGGCATCCCGCTGGCCGACCTGCTGCGGGCGGCGGGCGTCAAGCCGTCCGCCGTCTACACCGCCAACTACGGCACCGACGTGCACCTCTCCGGCGACCCCAAGCGCGAGACGCTGTCGCGCGGCGTGCCGATCGCCAAGGCCATGAACGAGTACAGCCTGCTGGTGTGGGCCATGAACGGCCAGCCGCTCGAGAACATCCACGGCGGCCCGCTGCGCCTCGATCCATCCCGGGCTGGCCGGGCTCCGTCTCGCACAAGTGGCTCTCCAAGATCACCCTGCGCGACAAGGTGCACGACGGGCAGGGCATGACGCGGCACCTCCTACCGCGTGGCGATCAAGCCGATGATGCCGGGCAGCAAGGCCGACGACAGCAACTTCAAGATCCTGGAATCGATGCCGGTGCGCAGCATCATCACCAGTCCCGCGAACGGCACGCGCCTCGCCGCCGGCACGCGCGAGGTGCGGCTGCGCGGCGCCGCCTGGGCCGGCGACCTCGACGTGCGGCGCGTCGACGTGTCGATCGACTTCGGCGCCACCTGGCAGCAGGCCGCGCTGGCGCCGCCGAAGAACCGCTACGACTGGCGGCGCTGGACGGCGACGCGTGCGGCTGCCGAGCGACGGCTACTACGAGATCTGGGTGCGCGCCACCGACTCGGCCAACAAGATCGCAGCCGCACGTCGCCGGCAACTGGAACCCGCAAGGCTACGGCGGCAACCCGATGCACCGCATCGCCGTGCTGGTCGGCTGAGCGCGATGAGTGTCGGGCACGCGTCCCCTCTCCCCATCTCTTCGTGGGGAGAGGGTTAGGGTGAGGGGCAGATTGACTCGTGAGGGGCAGAAGCTCGCCGCGGTCGGAGTTTGCGGCTGCCCCTCACCCCGACCCTCTCCCCGCAAGCGGGGAGAGGGAGCAATGGCGCGCTCGCTGTTTTGCGCATTGTTACTCCTCCTCCCCGCCCTCGACGCCGCCGCCCAGCCCAAGCGCGAGCGGCCGCCGGAGGAGACGCCGGAGCAGTACCCGGCCGGCGCCAACCGCGACGACACCTTCTACTTCTGCACCGCCTGCCACGGCTTCAAGATCGTGGCGCAGCAGGGCATGTCGCGCGAGCGCTGGAACGAGACCTTCGACTGTCATGGTGAAGCGCCACGACATGGTCGACGTGCAGGGCGAGCAGCGCGACCAGATGCTCGACTACCTCGCCGCCGCCTTCCCGGAGCGGCGCGCGCCCGGCGGCTGGAAGAACCCGTTCGAGGGCAAGTGAGCGCCTATCCCTACGACGAGGCGTTCCGGCTCCGCGTGGCGGAGCTGTGCGCGTCCTTCGCCCGGCTCGGCCCGGCGACGCCGGCGCGACCTCAAGCATGCCGCCGTCGCCATCGCCCTGCTCGAGACCGAGGACGGCTCGGGCGAGGCCGCCTTCCTGCTGACGCGGCGCGCCGACGGGCTGCGCGCGCACGGCGGCCAGTGGGCGCTGCCGGGCGGCCGCTGCGACGACGGCGAGACCGTGGCCGCAGGCGGCGCTGCGCGAGCTCCGCGAGGAGATCGGCCTGGCGCTCGACGCCGACGCCGTGCTCGGCCGCTCGACGACTATCCGACGCGCTCGGGCTATCTCGTCACGCCCGTGGTGGTGTGGGCGGGACTGCGGCCCGCGCTGCGACATCAACCGCGAGGAGGTCGCCTCCGTCCACCGCATCGCGCTCGCCGACATCGCCCGCGAGGACGTGGTCGACTTCACCACCATCCCGCAGAGCGAGCGGCGCGTGGTGCGCATCCACATCAACGGCAGCCGCGTGCACGCGCCGACGGCGGCCTTCCTCTACCAGTTCCGCGAGCTGCTCGCCGGCCGCACCACCCGCGTCGCCGACCTCGAGCAGCCCGTGTTCGCCTGGCGGTGACGTCTGCGTCGCCCTCGCCCGCGTCATGGCGAGGCCGGCATGAGGCGCAGCACTCCGCGCGCAGATGCTGGCTGGCCCCGCACCGCAGGCTCACCCTGCGCGGGAGACGTCGCGTCAACCGCGAGCCACCAGCGCAGCCCGCGCCCGGCGAGGTAGCACAGGATCGCGAGCAGCGAGTCGAGCACGATGCCGACCACGAAATAGGTGATCATCTTGGAGCTGAACGGCACCTGCGGATGCTGCCGCAGCAGCGCGATCTTGCGCCACCAGGCCGGCCGCCGTCATCGCAGCGGTCGCCGGCAGCACCCACCAGATCGTCGCAGCCGGCGTAGCCGGCATCACGCCGACGCCCGCGACGGATCAGGAACTCCAAGGACCACACTGCCTGCCGATCATGCATCGTAGGTTCCGGGTCAAGCGATGCGCAGACCCAACACTGGCCGAGTTCGACGACTCGCGTTGGCGTCATCGCGGCGCTCGACCCAACCTACACCTTCCGCCCTACGCCGCGGCCAAGCCGCCACATCTCCTCCTGCACGCGGATGTCGGCCAGGATGCGGTCGAGCAGCAGGCAGGTGCGCTTGAAGAGGTCGGAGCCCTCGCGATAGTCGGCCGGCGCGAAGAAATCGCAGCGGCCGGCCTTGAACAGGTCGACGCACTTGGCCTTGCCCTTGCCCGGCGGATGCACGGCCACCGCATGGCCGCCGTTCTTGCGCATCACCGCCATCGACGGCACGTCGGTGTCGCCGTCGCCGAAGTAGATCATGTTGGCGAACGGGATCGGGCGCTCGCCCTCGGGCATGTGCTGGTTGATGCTCTCGCCCAGGTCCTCCACGCCCTTGTTGATGCGGAACAGGTACTGCGTCTTGCCGGTGTCGGTGATGACGCGCTTGGGGTAGGGCAGCTCGTAGGCCTCGAACCAGTACTCGGAGGCGAACACGTTGTGGAAGCGCTTGTAGATCGAGGTGCCCTCCACGATCTCGGTCAGGCCCGACGAGATCAGGTAGTGCCGCAGCGTGCACGCCGTGGCTCTGCGCGTGGCTCTTGACGTAGTCGGCGATGGCATCGAACCAGGCCTCCACGCCGGGAAACAGCTCCACGCGCTTGCCCTGCGCCACCAGCTCGCCGCGGTCGATGCGCACGCCTCTTGGCCTTCGCCTTCTTGTAGAGCAGGTGCATGTAGGTGATGAGCGGGATCGGCGTTGTCCTTCGCCGCGCGCGCGTTGCTCTCGGCCCAGAAGTCGGCGGGGTCGACGCCGATCTTGCGGCAGGAAGGCATACTCCTGCATGGGCTTGGGCGAGAGCGTGCCGTCGAAGTCGTAGACCAGCGCGATGGTCTTCTTGTCGAACTTGGGCGCGCCTGCGCGCTTGCCTTCGCCGCCCGACCTCGGCGCCGGCTCCTCGCTCATCCTCGGCCCTGCGCCGGCTGCTTGCCCGTTCCACCATGCTGACCGCTCTGTTGCACCCGCACTTCGGTGCCACATCAGCCGATTCGCATGGCGCCGCAAAGGCGCACGGTAGGAAGCGCGCACCGGCGTCCCGCCCTGTCAGCGCATTGTCATGTTTCCCGCCGATGCTGCGCCACCATGACATTCCGCCTCGCACAGATCTCAGACAGCCACCTGAGCGCCGACAAGCCGTTCTTCGCCGGCAATTTCAACCTGGTGGCGGAAGCGCTCGCGGCCTCCAAACCGGACCTGGTGGTGAACACGGGCGACGTCTCGCTCGACGGCGTGGCGGTAGAGGGCGACCTCGCCGAGGCGCGACGCCTGCATGATGCGATTCCGCTGCCCATGCGCTTCATCCCGGGCAATCACGACCTGGGCCAGAGCCACGACGTGCCGGGCGCAGTGGAGACACAAATCTCCGCCGACACCCGCGATCGCTACCTCGCCCACTTCGTCGACGACTTCTGGATGCTGGACGTGCCCGGCTGGCGCTTCATCGCGTTGAACTCCGAGCTGCTCGGCAGCGACCTCGAAGCCGCGGGGACGCAGTTCGCCTTCGTGGCCGAGGCAGCAGCCGCCGACGATGCCCGGCAAATCGCGCTCCTCGTGCACAAGCCCCTGTTCGACGCCTCGGCCGCCGAGACCGCAGTGACCGGCCGATTCGTCAACCCGGCCGCACGGCATCGGCTGCTCGACGCACTTGCGCCACACATGCCGGCGGTGGTTTGCAGCGGCCATGTGCACCAATACCGCTCGACCCTGATCGAGGGCACGCGCCACGTCTGGGCACCGTCCACCGGCTTTGTCATCCCCGACTCGCGCCAACCGGTCTACGGGGAGAAAGAGGTCGGCTACGTCGAGCACAGCTTCGGCGCCGACGGCACGCATGAGGCTCGCTTCGTGCGGCCTGAGGGCATCAAACGGCTGGCAATAACGGACTTCCCCGAAGCCTACGCCGGCAAGATCTAGCGGCTAGCGGAAGCGGCGCTGCGGCGGCGGCGCTGGCCGCTGCCGGGAGCAGGGGCGCGCGTGTCCTTGTGGCGGAAGTTGATGCGCCCCTTGTCGAGGTCGTAGGGCGTCATTTCCACGGTGACTTTGTCGCCGGCCAGGATGCGGATGCGGTTCTTCTTCATGCGGCCCGAGGTGTAGGCGATCACCTCGTGCCCGTTGTCGAGCTTGACGCGGCAACGCGCGTCCGGCAGCACCTCGGCGACAACGCCTTCGAACTCCAGCATCTCTTCCTTGGCCATGCACTCTCCTGCCCTGACGCGCCCGCACCTTTCTGGTGCACCAAGCACAAAATGCATACGGCGTGCGAGCCGCCTGCGGCCCGCCAACCATGCTCCCCGACGCGGATTGACCGCCCGTATATGGGCCGGGTCAGCAGCGGCGGCAAGCGAAAAGTCGGCGCCCGGCGCCAGTTCATGCCCGGCGTTCAATAGGATCGTGCCAGCTGACGCCGATTCTTCCTTGCGCCGCGGAAATGGAGGATACTGAGCGTACGATTGCAGAATTACGCGTCAGACCGGGGGGCAACAATGCAAGAGCAGTGGGACGCATCGTGCTCGGCTTCATCGCCGGCGGCTATCACCGTGCTGACCGTGCACGAAGGCATCATCTATCTGCTGGCGATGGCCGGCTACATCCCGAACCGTGCCTGGTCCATGACACCGCCCATCCCACCCTGGGGCGTGCCGCGGCTCCTCAACAACGTCTTCTGGGGCGGCCTGTGGGGCGCGCTGTTCGCCCTGGTCTACAGTTGGGTTCCGGGCGGCATGGCGTGGCTGAAGGGCGTGATCTACGGCCTGTTCATCGTGGTCGTCAGCAATTGGATCCTGCTGCCGCTGATCAAGGGACAGCTATCTTTGGCGTAGCCGCGACCAGGTTCTGTTCGGCGGCTGGAACCCGCAGCGCATGCTGATCACGATCGCCATCGTCGGCGGCTTCGGCCTGGGCCTCGGCATCATCTACGGCCTGATCCGGCCCAGGGCCGCCAGTTAGGCGTCAGCCGGCCGGCTCGAGCGGCCGGCCGGCTCACTGGTGTTCGTCAGAGCGGCCGCCTGGCCCTGCCGGTGAGGCGCTGCATCATCTCGCGCTCCATGTCGTCGGTCAGACAGCCCGCCGTGGCTTGCGAGGTAGCGCGCAATCTCGCGCTCGGCGCGGCGCTGCTGCGACTCGACCATGCCGTCGTAGACGCGGTGCCAGAACGACCGGCGCGGCGCTACCGCTTCCGGCTTCGGCCGACGCCAGGTCTCGTCGGAGTAAGTGAGTGTGCTCATGATGGCCTCCGTCTTTGCGACGTTGTCTGACGCCAGCCCTGAGCGAGTTCCCCGGTCGCGAGCGCCCGGCATTCTCGTGAGCCGGCAGCCCTTCCACTAAAGTCGTATGTGGTTGCTTCGCCGACCTGCAGCTAGGTCACATGTGCGCTGCAGCATTGCGCATGGCGCATGCGATTTGTCGTTGCTGTGTCACGACTTGCCGAAGCCGCCGCCGGTCGGCGTCTTGATGATGACGGCCTCGCCGGGCTCCAGCACGGTCTGGTCGCAGCCCTCCAGCCGCTCCATGCGGCCGTCGTTGCGGCGCACCCAGTTCTCGCCGCACTCGCCCGGCCTCGCCGCCTTCCAGGCCGTAGGGGCGCACCTTGCGGAAGCTCGACAGGATGGCGCAGTCCATCTTCTCCAGGAAGCGGATGCGGCGCAGCGTGCCGTCGCCGGCGCTCCACTTGCCCTTGCCGCCCGAGCCGCGGCGGATGCGAGAACTCCTCCAGCAGCACGGGATAGCGCAGCTCCAGGATCTCGGGGTCGGTGAGGCGCGTGTTGGTCATGTGCACGTGCACGCCCGCCGTGCCGTCGAAGCCGGGGCCGGCCGGGCTGCCCGAGCAGATGGTCTCGTAATACTGGTACTTGGCGTTGCCGAAGGTGAGGTTGTTCATGGTGCCCTGGCTGGGCCCCATGCGCCTTCATGGCCGCGAACAGGCAGTTGGTGACGATCTGGCTGGTCTCGACGTTGCCGGCCACCACCGCCGCCGGATAGGCCGGCTTCAGCATGGAGCGCTCGGGGATGACGATGTCGATCGGCTTCAGGCAGCCGGCGTTCATCGGGATCGGCTCGTTCACCATCACGCGGAACACGTAGAGCGTGGCGGCGCGCGTGACGGGCTCGGGCGCGTTGAAGTTGTTCCTCTGCTCCATCGACGTGTCGGAGAAGTCGACGCGGGCGCGGCGGTTGGCGCGGTCGACGGTGATCTTCACGTCGACCCAGGTGCCCTGGTCCATCTCCACCCGGAAGGCGCCGTCCTCCAGCCGCGACAGCAGGCGGCGCACGCTCTCCTCGGCGTTGTCCTGCACGTGGCGCCATGTAGGCCTTGACCACGTCGAGGCCGAAGTGGGCGACCATCTTCTCCAGCTCCGCGACGCCCTTGGCGTTGGCGGCCACGTGCGCCTTGAGGTCGGCGATGTTCTTGCCCGGCATGCGCGCGGGATACTTGGCGCCCGACAGCAGCGCGTGCGTCTCGGCCTCGAGGAAGCGGCCCTGATCGACCAGCTTGAAGTTGTCGATGTAGACGCCTTCCTCCTCGATGGTGGTGGCGCGCGGCGTCATCGAGCCCGGCGTCAGCCCGCCGATGTCCTCGTGGTGGCCGCGGCTGGCGACGTAGAACAGGATCTCGCGCGTCGCCAGTCGCCTGCGCTGCAAACACCGGCGTGATCACCGTGATGTCGGGCAGGTGCGTGCCGCCGTTGTAGGGCGCGTTCAGCATGTAGACGTCGCCGGGCTGCATCTTGCCGGCGTTGGCGCGGATCACCGTCTCCACCGAGCGATCCATGCTGCCCAGGTGCACCGGCATGTGCGGCGCGTTGGCGACGAGCTCGCCCGCCGTGTCGAACACCGCGCAGGAGAAGTCGAGCCGCTCCTTGATGTTGACCGACTGCGCCGTGTTGCGCAGCGCCTCGCCCATCTGCTCGGCGATCGACATGTAGAGGTTGTTGAACACCTCGAGCAGCACGGGGTCGGCGGTCTTGCCCAGGATCTCGCGCTTGCGCGGCGTGGTGCGGCGCAGGACGAGATCGTCGCGCGGGGAAACCTCCAGGCTCCAGCCGGGCTCCACCACCACGGTCTGGTGCGGCTCGATGACGAGCGCGGGACCGGCGAGGCGCTGGCCGATGCGCAGAGCCTCGCGCCGGATGACGGGGGCGTCGTGCCAGGCGCGGCCTGAGTAGAAGCGCGCGCTCTCGCCGCTCGCGGCCGGTCCCCTCTCCCCGCTTGCGGGGAGAGGGCTAGGGTGAGGCGACCTCGCAGGGACGGGCGCCGAGGAGTCGTAGCACCGCCACCCGCCGCCTCCACCTCCAGCGCCGCGATCACCACCCGCTTCTCCGGCGACACGAAGCCGAAGCGCTGGCGGTGCATGGCCTCGAAGGTGTCGCGCATGCCCGTTGCGTCCGCCAGCAGAACGGGCAGCGCCGTGTCGGTGCCCTCGTAGCGCAGGTGCGCCCATGCCGTGACGGCGATATCGCCCGCCTCCACGCCCTGCGCGGCGACCTCGGCGCGCGTCGCTCTCCGCCAGCCGCGCGCGCAATTCGTCCGAGGCCGGCGAGCGCGTCGGCGTCCAGCGCCGCCTCCACCGACTGCTCGCGGCTCGCGCGGATCGGCGCCAGCCCCATGCCGTAGGCCGACAGCAGGCCCGACAGCGGGTGGATCAGCACGGTCTCCATGCCGAGCGTGTCGGCGATGGCGCAGGCGTGCTGGCCGCCGGCCGAGCCGAAGCAGTTGAGCGCGTACTCGGTGACGTCGTAGCCGCGCTGCACCGAGATCTTCTTGATGGCATTGGCCATGTTCTCGACCGCGATGCGGATGAAGCCGTCGGCCACCTCCTCCGGCGTGCGCCCGTCGCCGATCTCGTGCGCCAGCTCCGCGAAGGCCGCGCGCACCGCATCCTCGTCGAGCGGCTGGTCGCGGCCCGGCCCGAAGATCTTCGGGAAGGTCGCGGCGCGCAGCTTGCCCACCATGACGTTGGCGTCGGTGACGGTGAGCGGCCCGCCGCGGCGATAGCATTTGGGGCCCGGGATCGGCACCGGCCGACTGCGGGCCGACGCGGAAGCGCGTGCCGTCGTAGAACAGGATCGAGCCGCCGCCCGCCGCCACCGTGTGGATGCGCAGCATCGGCACGCGCATGCGCACGCCGGCCACTTCGGTCTCGAACGAGCGCTCGTACTCGCCGGCGAAGTGCGACACGTCGGTCGACGTGCCGCCCATGTCGAAGCCGATCACCTTGTCGAAGCCGGCGAGCCTGGCGGTCTCCGCCATGCCGACCACGCCGCCCGCGGGACCAGACAGGATGGCATCGCGGCCCTGGAACAGCTCGGCCGATTTCAGCCCGCCGGACGAGGCCATGAACATGATGTGGGTTTCTTCCCTCTCCCGGTTCTTCACGGGGAGAGGGCTAGGGTGAGGGGCAGATATAAACTCGTGAGGGGCAGAAGCTTGCTCGGAGGTCGGCGTGTGTTGCTGCCCCTCACCCCGACCCTCTCCCCGCAAGCGGGGAGAGGTGGAAGAAAGAGCACCCGCCACCTTCTGCACGTGCCGCCGCAGGATCGGCGACAGATAGGCGTCCGCCACCGTAGTGTCGCCGCGGCCGACGATCTTGATCAGCGGCGAGACCTCGTGGCTCACGGAGATCTGGGTGAAGCCCGCCGCGCGCGCGAGCGCGGCGGCCTGCCGCTCGTGCTCCGGATGCGCATAGGAATGCATGAGCACGATGGCGACGCACTTGATGCCGTCGGCCACCGCCGCCTTCAGGTCCTTCTCCAGCGCGGCAGCATCGAGCGCCTGCTCCACCGCGCCGTCGGCACGCACACGCTCGTTGGCCTCCACCACGCGCGCATAGAGCATCTCCGGCTTGACGATCTTCTTGGCGAAGATGTCGGGCCGCGCCTGGTAGCCGATCTCGAGCTGGTCCTTGAGGCCCTTGGTGATCACCAGCAGGGTCGGCTCGCCCTTGCGCTCGAGCAGCGCGTTGGTGGCAACCGTGGTGCCCATCTTGACCGCGGCGATGCGCTCCGCCGGCAGCGGCGCGTCGGACGCCAGCCCGAGACACTGGCGAATGGCCTCGAGCGCGGCGTCGTCGTACGCGCCCGGGTTGTGCGAGAGCACCTTGCGGGCGAGCAGGCGGCCGTCGGGCGGGCGCGCCACCACGTCGGTGAAGGTGCCGCCGCGGTCGATCCAGAAGTGCCACCTGCCTGGTTCGCTTGCACTGGAAGCCACTGCGCCCTCCCGGCGCGGAATAACCCGCACTCAGCTCCTGGTTGCGCTGCACGAATTGCCGCGCTTCTCCGCCGGCCCGAGCGCCACTATGATCGCCGGTCGGACCTGCGATCCTGCGCCTGCGCTGCTTGCCAGCGCCCGGGGAGGATATCTAGCAGGGTCGCAGGCACAGGAGGAGACAGAGTCGATGTTGAAGCATCTCGCAGCGGCGCTCGCGGCTGCCGCCTTCGTCGTTGGCGAACCCGCCGCCGCGCAGACCAAGTGGGACATGCCCACGCCCTACAGCGAAGGCAACTTCCACACCAAGAACATCCTGCAGTTCGCCCAGGACGTGGACAAGGCTACCAACGGCCAGCTCAAGATCCAGATCCATGCGTCGGGCTCGCTCATCAAGCATCCGGAGATCAAGAAGTCCGTCCGGCAGGGCATCGCGCCGATCGGCGAGGTTCTGGCCTCGCTCCACTCCAACGACAGCCCCGTCTACGGCGTGGACTCCGTACCGTTCCTCACCGGCGGCTACGCCGATGCCAAGAAGCTCTATAGCGCGCAGAAGCCCGCGCTCGAAAAGCGGCTCGGCAGCGAAGGGCTGGTCCTGCTCTATTCGGTGCCGTGGCCGCCGCAGGGCCTCTACGCTAGGAAGGAGATCAAGTCGGTCGACGACCTCTCGGGGCTCAAATTCCGCACCTACAATGCGGCCACCAGCCGGTTCTCGCAGCTGGTGAAGGCAGTGCCGACGCAGATCGAGGTGCCCGACATCCCGACCGCGTTCGCCACGGGGCGCGTCGAGGCCATGATCACCTCGCCTTCCACCGGCGTCGACAGCAAGGCGTGGGACTTTCTCACCCACTACCACGACCTGCAGGGCTGGCAGCCGCGCAACATCGTGTTCGTCAACAAGGAAGCCTTCGACAAGCTCCCCGCGGCGCAGAAGAAGGCGCTGACGGATGCCGCCAAGGCCGCCGAGGACCGCGGCTGGGCAGCCTCCGAGAAGGAGACCGCCGAGAAGACAAAGGTGCTGGCCGACAACAAGGTGGTGATCGTGCAGCCGACGCCCGCGTTGAAGAAGGCGCTGCAGGACATCGGCGGCGCCATGGCCAAGGAATGGGAAACCTCCGCCGGCGAGGATGGCAAGGCCATCATGGCGGCGTACCGCAAATAGCGACCAGCCAGAAAGGGCCGCCCACCGCGGCCCTTTCCATGTTTGCACCGACAGCCGGAGCGCTCACAGCGTAGGGATGGATACATGCGCAGCGCGCTCGATCGGCTGTATCTCGTCTCGGGCTGGCTTGCAGCCCTTTGCCTCGTGGTAATCGCGCTGATGGTCGGCGTGCAGCTCTTGGGCCGCATCGCCGACGCCATCATGCGCCTTGTCGGCATGAGGCCGTACGGCCTGCTGGTCGAGGGCCTCGCCGAGATCGCCGGCTATCTGCTCGCCGCTTCCAGCTTGTTGGCGCTGGCGTCGACCTTGAAGGCCGGCGCCCACATCCGCGTCACGATCCTGCTCTCTTCGCTTGGGACGCGGGGGCGCTGGCTCTTCGAGCTCGGAGCGTTTGCCGCCACCCTGGCCTTCACGGCATACATGGCTTGGCGCGTGGGCGCTCTCGCGCTCGACTCTTGGCGCTTCCATGAGGTGTCGCACGGGCTCGTGCCCCTGCAGCTCGCCTACCCGCAGGCCGCCATGTTCGCGGGCCTGCTGGTCTTCAACATCGCTTTGCTCGACGAGCTGCTCACGGTCGCCACGCGCGGGCGGCCGTCGTTCGCCGCGACCGAGGATGCCGTCACGCTCGGCAAGGAGGGCTAGCGTGATGATCGAGAAATCCACACGATCGTGTCGGGCCAGGCTCGTGAGCGAACGCCTCGATTTGAATCACACGCTGCGACGAATTTCGCGATCAGGACACTAGCGGCCATGGACCTCGTCACCCTGGCAATCGCCTTGATACTCGTGCTGTTCGCCATTCTGGCTTGCGGGGTTTGGATAGGTGTCGCGCTGGGCCTCATCGGCTTCGTTGCGATGCTGGCAAAGGTGTCGGCGCCTGCAGGACCGGTGCTGGCCACCTCGATCTGGCAATCGCTCAACAGCTGGGACCTGACCGCGCTGCCGATGTTCATCTGGATGGGCGAGATCCTCTATCGCACCAAGCTGTCGGAGGACATGTTCGAGGGCCTGGCCCCGTGGCTGTCGCGGCTGCCGGGACGGCTACTGCACGTCAACGTGCTGGGCTGCGCGATCTTCGCCGCGGTGTCGGGCTCCTCGGCCGCCACCTGCGCCACCATCGGCCGCATCTCCATGCCCGAGCTGATGAAGCGCGGCTACGACGAACGCATGGCGATCGGCACGCTGGCGGGCTCCGGCACCCTGGGTCTGCTGATCCCGCCGTCGATCATCATGATCGTGTACGCGGCGGCGACCGACCAGTCGATCGCGCGCCTGTTCATCGCCGGGGTCATCCCAGGTATCGTTCTAGCAAGCCTGTTCATGGGCTACATCATCGTGTGGGCGCTGGTTAACCACGCCAAGATGCCGCCGGCCGATCCGCCGACCAGCTTTGCCAATCGCGTGATCGCCACGCGGCGCCTGATCCCCATCGTCATGCTGATCTTGGGCGTCATCGGCTCCATCTACGGCGGCCTGGCGTCGGCGACAGAGGCCGCTGTGGTGGGCGTCGTCTTGTCGCTGCTGCTGTCGTGGTGGATGGGCACGCTGTCGCGTTCGAGCTTCGTCGACGGCCTGATGTCGGCCACACGCACCTCGTGCATGATCTGCTTCATACTGGCTGGCGCTGCCTTCCTGACGATCGCCATGGGCTTCACCGGCATTCCCGCGCGCCCTCGCCGAGTGGATAACGCGCCTTCGATCTCTCGCGCATGCAGCTACTGCTGGCGCTCACGCTGTTCTACATCGTGCTCGGCTGCTTCCTCGACGGCATCTCCATGGTGGTGCTGACGACGTCCGTCATCATGCCGCTGATAGAGAAGGCCGGTTTCGATCTCATCTGGTTCGGCATCTACATCGTGCTGGTGGTAGAGATGGCGCAGATCACGCCGCCGGTGGGCTTCAACCTGTACGTGCTGCAGGCGATGACCGGGCGCAACCTGTTCGCCGTAGGCGCCTACACGCTGCCGCTGTTCTTGCTGATGTGCGTGGCGGTGATCCTGCTCGCCGCATTTCCCGGTCTGGCGCTGTGGCTACCCTCGACCATGCTCGACGCCAGATAGCAGCAGCCGGTCATTTGCCGCTGCCTTTGATGACGACGCCCAGCCCCTCCAGATAGATGAGGACTGCCGCTTCCAGCAGCTCCTCAGGCGGCATCGGCAGCGGCCGCCGGGCCGCGTCGCCGCGCGCGAACAGGCTGGCGATGCCGTGCGACAGCGACCAGATGTGCAGCGCCATCATCATGGCAGGCGGCCGCTTGGCAGCCGGCATGGCGGCGACGATCGCCTCGCACGCCCCCCGCAGCACGGCAAACGCGCGGTCGCCCGCCTCCTGCAGCTCGCGATGCTCGGCTGATCGACAGGCCGGATTCGAACATGGCCGAGTAGTAGGCGGGCTCGGTGCGGGCAAAGCCGAGATAGGCCTTGCCCAGGCGCTCGAAGGCCTCGCGCAGGTTCGGGCGGCCCTCGTCCCAGGCAGCGGCGAGCTGCTGCTCGAAGCGCTCGAAGCCGCGGCGGGCGACGTCGGCCATCAGCGCGTCGCGGTCGCGGAAATGCCGGTAGGGCGCGGCCGGGCTGACGCCGGCCTGGCGCGCGGCCTCCGCGAAGGTGAAACCGGCCGGTCCCTTCTCGGCGATCAGATCGAGCGCGGCCTCGATCAGGGCCTCGCGCAGGTTGCCGTGGTGATAGCTGCGCCGCCCGCCGCGGCCATGCCTGTGCCAGCTCATGGGTCAGCTTTTAGCGCAAACCGGGCCCGAACACATCTAGCTGCGCGCCGATTGTCCTCAACGCGGCCGGCGCTGGAACTGCAGCCGGAACCAGAGAATCACCACCAGCAGCCCCACAGCCGCGCCCAGGAACACCGGAACGCCGCCCCAGCGGTCGAACACGGCCCCAGCCAGGGCGACGCCGACCGACTGCCCGGTGAACAGCATGATGGCGAACATCGAAACGGAGAGCCCGCGCGCCTCGGGCGCGAGCTGCGTGGCCTCGGTCTGCATGGTGTTGTGCAGCATGTAGAAGCCCAAGCCGACCACGGCAACCGACACCGGCGCAACCCACAGCCATGGAGTAACGCCGAGCACCACGTAGCCCGAGGCCAGCAGGACGATGCCGACCGCCATCAACCTCGACTGCCCCCACCTGGGCACGAGCCAGCCGGCGGCCAGCGAATAGGCGAGCGCGCCCAGCCCGAAAGCGGCGATGGTGACGCCGACGATGCCCGGCCCGATGCCGAAGCGCTGATTGCAGATGCGCGCCGACGTAGGCGAAGGCGCCGAACATCAGCACGCCCTCGACAAAGGTGGTGCCGAGCAGGATGCGCGGCCACGGCCGGCTCAGGATGGCGCGCGCGGCAAGCGCCGCCTCGCCCCAGCGCGCGCGCCCCGGCGGCGGCACGCCGATCGTGAGACTGCGCATCTCCAGCGCCAATGCGATGCCCGCCGCAATGTGGGCGACGCCGACCAGCAACAGCGCGCCGCGCCAGCCGACGAACTCGCCCAGGATGCCGCCCGCCGCCTGGCCGAACACGACGCCCAGAATCTGCCCCGACGCGAACCGCGCCAGGATCGGCTGGCGCCGCTCGTAGGGGATCACGTCGCCGAGCCAGGCGATGGCGAGCGGAATGATCGCCGCCCCGCCGATGCCGGCCATGAAGCGCAACGCCACGACGGGCACAATGCTCGGCATCACCGCGCACAGTAGCGTGGAGAGCCCGGCCCACAGGCTGCCGAGCACCGTCAGTCGCAGCTTGCCATGGGCATCGCCGAGCGGGCCGATCACCACCTGCGACAGCCCGTAGGACAGCGCGAAAGCCGTGATGATGGCTCCGGCCCCGCCGATGCTGACGCCAAGCTCGCCGGCGATTTGCGGCAGCAGCGGGTCGCACACGCGCAGATTGGCGGCGCTGACGAACCCCGAGATCGCCAGCAGCACGATGACGCGAATGGGCACCGTGCCGGTGCTGTCCTGGCCGCTCACGTGTTGTTCTCAGTCCACACAGCTGTGGCGGTCCCGGGACGTGGCAACAAACCGGCCACGACTAGGCGGGCGTGCGCGATTTGTCGAGGCCTGCAGACGGCGCGCAGCCATGCGGGCGCCAGCGGTCCTGCCCGCCTATTTGCAGATCCGCCCCTCGGCGTTGTGCTTCGCCAGGTCGAGATGGAAATGGTCGCGATGGTTTGAGTCGTATGCGGGGCCCAGTACGGTGGTGAACACGTGGCACGAGCCCGCATGCACCGCGCGCAGGAAATTGCGGTCGGCAAGCGGCCCCCACCAGCCGTCCTTCACTTTGACACTGAGCCCGTTGTCCAGCACGAAGGCCGATATGTCGACGGCGTTGGCATGGCCGTGCTCGGACAGCCTGGCGCCGTGTACGTGGTTCATCGGCCGGCAAGAGTACGATCCTATCACCGTCAGCTCCACCACGCGGCTCTTCAAGTGGTAGCGCGCCGCCGGCTGCACTACGCGCTCGACCCAATAGTCGATCGCCGGAATCATCGGGCAGCGCATCAGGGCCGGCGGCTGCAATAGCACCGAACCGCCCGCCGTGGCCGAAACCGTGTAAGGTTTGATGGCGCCGCACACACTAGGGCCGCCGAGCGACGCGCGCATCGTCACGAAGGCCGACTCGCGCACCAGACCGGTGGCCAGGCAGGCGCGCTCCTCGTCGTCGCGCCAGGGCTCGTGCTTGGCGACGAACGTGGGCTGACCGCCGCAGGCCCACAGGGCGAGCGGAAGCAAACACACCAGAACAACGCCAACGCGAGACCGATACATGGCGGCCGCAGTGTGCGGCACGCTTGCTTAATTCCGCGTTAACTAACCCTGTGGGCTTCGCGTGGTCAGCTGCCAGGTTGCAGGAGCACGCCCACCCCTACTGCGGCCCGCGCTCCAGGTACCACCGCCACTGCCTCTCGCCGGCCATGCAGTCGTAGTCGTCGCCGGGCACCGCGCCCTGCGTCGGAACGACAAGCGCCGGCCCCGCCACTGCGGAAATCTCGAGCAGCAGCTTGCGGCGAATGGCGGCGGTGAACTCCGCCACATCCTTGACCGCCACCATGAACGCGCCCGGGCCACCGATCACGCAGCTCGCGTAGTAGCGATCGAGATCGGCCAGGTCGAAGGCGCTGTTGACAGCGGGATGCAGCATGATCGGCAGGCCGTTGATGACGATGCCCTCGGCAACCAGCGCGTCGCGCATGGGAGCTACGGGCCCACCCGAATTGTTGGGGCCGTCGCCCGACACGTCGATCACCCGGCGCGCAGCCTTGACGCCGCTCGAGCCGAACAGCTCGCGCGAGAAGGCAAGGGCCGAGCTGATGGACGTGAGCCGGGCCCGCGAGATTTGCACGGCCTCGAGCTTGGCGGCGAAAGCACGCGCTGCCTTGGCTCCGTCGAGGACGGTCCACGGGATCACCACGTTCTGCGATTGCGGCCCCGCCCACTCCATGTAGGTCACGGCGATGCGGCGGTGCGCTCCCGAGGTGATGGCCTTGTGCAACTCGGGGTCGCGAAACGCGGCAACATAGCCGTCGCGCTGCAGCCGCTGCTCGTCGAGGTCCATCGACAAAGACACATCGACGGCGATCACCAGCTCCAGGTCCACCGCCACTTGCGCTGCAGCCCGCGCCACGAACGGCCCTGCATGGGTCAGGCCAAGGCTCAGCAGGCATATCGCAAGCCAGCACATCCCTGCCCGCAAGCGCGCGCGACTCACGCGCAAGCGAAGCATTTCGACCGCAAGCGATTGCCCTGACTTATCCACAGAATTGCCATCCCTGCTCGATCAATTTCGACGACGCGAGTTGTACCCGCTGATAATGTGGCGCCGTCCGAAGGTGTATGTGTGGCGTAGCAGTGCGTAGAGGCTCCTGCAGTTTACCGCCGCCAAGCCTGTGACATTCCCCGCGTTTGTCCTTCTGGGGTGGCGATCGGTCTTGCGGGGGCCTTTTCTTTTTTAGGCCTTGTCCGGCACTGCGCGCCATCAGGCGCGCCGTCGCAAAAAGGCCAGCACGGCTTCCTTGTAGACACGGTCGCCCACGGTGCGCATGTGATCGCGCTTCGGCACCGTAACGGCCTCGGCGCCCGGTATCAACGCGGCCAAGTCCTCGGCGCTGCCGCCGATCACGTCCTCGCTGCCGCTGACCACCAGCACGGGCATTGTCAGGCCGGCAACCGCCTCGCGCGTGATCGGCTCGCGTGCGCCGCGAATGCAGGCCGCGAGCGCTTTGAGATCGCTGCCGGTCTTCTCGGCGAATGCGCGGAAGGTGCGCGCTGCGGCGTTGGTGACCTCCTCGATGCTGTTCGCCTCCAGCGCATGCGCGATCGGCCCGGTTCCCGCCATCGGCCGCACCATGTTGGCGCCGAGCCCGGCGAACACGGCACTGCGCACGCGTTGGCGATGCTTGAGGGCAAGGAACGCACAGATGCGCGCGCCCATCGAGTAGCCCATCACGTCGGCGCGCCCGACTCCCACATGATCCAGCAGTCGGCGGCAATCCTCCGCCATGATCGGGGCCGTGTACTGAGCAGGATCGTAGAGCTTCTGGCTCTGGCCATGACCCCTGTTGTCGATGGCGATCGCCCTGAAGCCGTTGGCGACAAGCAGGCTCACCCAGCCGGGGTCGGCCCAGTTGTCCTTGATGCTGGAGGCAAAGCCGTGGACGAGCAGAATGGGATCACCCTGGCCTTCGTCGATGAAAGCGATCTGCACGCCATCGGAGTCGAAGGTTTGCATCGCGTGTTCCTAATCGGGCCCCTCGTGGTTGTGGGCCGGCCGCACTT
Source organism: uncultured Alphaproteobacteria bacterium (assembly GCA_963724565.1). Taxonomy (GTDB): domain Bacteria; phylum Pseudomonadota; class Alphaproteobacteria; order Rhizobiales; family Hyphomicrobiaceae; genus AWTP1-13. The sequence goes on along the minus strand of CAVRVK010000020.1, from coordinate 366,588 downwards.
TCCACACCCCTATCATCCCGAACGCGGAGCCGCTATGTTGCGCCACCTTCGGCAGCCGACGAGCGAGTTGAGGCGCCTCCCATGGCCCAATCCGTCATTCCCCATTTCGCCAACGATAACGGCGTTGAGAAGGTTTATATCGGCGTGAAGGAATTCCAATGCATGGGCGCGCGGCCTCCGCATGACCACCCGCACGTCTATCTGGACATGGGCGCCGACAGCCAGATCCTGTGCCCCTACTGCTCCACGCTCTACGTGCACAATGCGCGCCTCGAGCCCGACCAGACCGACCCCGACGGCTGCCTCGTTCCGGCGCACGAGTTTGCGGGCTGACAGGACGCTCTGCGCTCGGCGCGAGCGGCCGGCGATCGCCATCCCTGGGTTGTGAGCCCGATGGCAGAGCCGGCGAGGGGCAGCGCGCATGCTGGCCGCGCGCTGACCATGTATCTTTGCTGGAAGGAGCAGATCAGAGAATGCCGCCGACTTCCCGCAACGTTCGCGCCTCGTGCAGAATTCTGATCTCGTTCAGAGCCTCCGCGCATTCTCCATAGCGAGCCGTCTCAGGGCCCAAGCCGAACTTGACGCAGAAGGCATAGTTTTCTGCGTCTATCGCCTGCACTCGCTCGGCTGCCTGGGCGACGCGCATTTGAGGTCCAAACGCGACGAGGGCTCCGCCCGCAGCAACGGCAAGGGTTGCGAGAAATGCGACGAGCAGCATGCCGCCGTGGCCAGGGGCCCTGCCTGCCAGATTGGTTCGCGAAGGTAAGCTGATATGCATGGCCGAACTCCTTCAAATGGGCTCACGAAGCACGCGCATAGGCCCCGACCGTAGGCCCGAATTCCTTCTATCGGTGTGTCTTGCGGCACAGCGCAGCAGCAATCGGGTGGTTCGCCCTGTGGGGCGTCGGGCGGAGGCGCGTACAATGGTGCCGTCGAGAGGCTGGTCTGCGGGGTAGCGCAGCGGGGCTTTTGCGTTTAGCTGTCCCTCTTCTCGCAATTTGGACGCCGGGTTCATGGCTTTAAATGCGCCGATCCTGATCGCCGGCGGCGGCATCGGCGGCTTGGCGTCGGCGATAGCCCTGGCAAAGAGCGGCCAGGCCTCGGTCGTGCTGGAGCGGCAGGCCGAGTTCAGCACGGCCGGTGCCGGCATCCAGATCGGGCCCAACGGCGTGCGCGCGCTGCAGCGCCTGGGGCTTGCCGATGCGCTGCAGCCGCTCGTCGGCGTGCCCGAGGCCATCGTGGTGCACGACGGCGCCAGCGGGCAGGTGCTGGCGCGCTTGCCGCTCGGCGCCTGGATCGTGCAGCGCTATGGCGCGCCCTATTGGGTGGCGCATCGCGGCGATCTGCATCGCGTGCTGATCGAGGCGGCAACGGCTGACCCGTGCATCACGCTGCGCACCGGGTTCGAGCTGACCACGGTCGCCGCGACAGATGCCGACGTGACAGCTCGAGGAGCAGGTGCAGAAACAGCAACCGGGTCCGCACTGATCGGCGCCGACGGGCTGTGGTCGGCCGTACGCCGGTCCATGCCCGCGATGCCCGCGCCTGAGTTCGCCGGCGCCACCGCAACGCGCACGGTCGTGCCGGCCGCCGAGGCGGGACGCCTGGCAATTGCCGCCGTCGGCCTGTGGCTCAGCCCCGCTGCACATGTCGTGCACTATCCGGTGCGGGAGGGGAGCGAGATCGCCGTCGTCGTGATCGCACGCGAGCCCTGGCAGGCCAGTGACTGGGATGCGGAGGCCGATGCGGCGGCGCTGATGTCACGGCTTTCCCGCTTTCACCCGAGTCTCACGGATGTCCTCGGCCGGATCGCATTCTGGCGCAGGTGGGCGCTCCACACCTTGCCGGAGCTGCCCCAATGGACGCAGGGCCGCGTGGCGCTGCTCGGCGATGCCGCGCATCCGATGCTGCCCTACCTGGCCCAAGGCGGCGCCTTTGCGCTCGAGGACGCACTGGTGTTGGACGGGTGCCTGCGGGACGCGGAAAGCATTCCCGATGCGCTCGGCAAATACGCCTCGCTGCGCCGCCCCCGCGCGCAGCGCGCACAGGCCGCAAGCTCCCGCCAAGGCAGCCTCTACCGGCTGGCGCCGCCGCTCTCCCTTGCTCGCGATGCCGTGCTGCGGCTCGTGCCCGGCCCCCTGTTGATGGCCCGCCTGTCTTGGCTGCACAGCTGGCAGCCCGACGCTTAGCGACCGGCGCATTGCGCATCTGGGGCTCGGCGGCTTACTGTCCTGCCGCGCAAAAACCAGCGAGCCGCCCATGCCCTTCGACCCGCAGAAGCTCCGCAACTGGAAGTTCCCCGAGATCGAGCACACCTACACCGAGAAGGATACGATCCTCTACGCGCTGGGGCTCGGCTGCGGATCCGATCCCGACGAGCCGGACGATCTCAAGTTCGTCTACGAGAAGGGGCTCGCCGCGCTGCCCACCATGGCCGTGGTGCTGGCCTACCCTGGCAACTGGCTCGAGAGCAAAGAATCGACTGCCGACTACAGCAAGGTTCTGCACGGCGAACAGTACCTGACCTTGCATAGCCCGATTCCGCCCTCGGGCACGGTGGTGGGCCACGGCCGCATCGTCGACCTGCTCGACAAGGGCAAGGACAAGGGCGCCGTGCTCTATGCCGAGCGCACCATCGTCGACAAGAAAAGCGGCCAGCCGATCGCCACCATGACGTCGGCGGCCATGCTGCGCGGCGACGGCGGCTTCGGCGGCAAGCCCGGCCCGCAGCCGGCTCCCCATGCCTTACCGCCAACGGCGCCGACGACGCACGTCGACATCAAAACGCACCCGAACTCGGCGCTGATCTATCGCCTGTCCGGCGACAGGAACCCGCTGCATGCCGATCCAAAAGCTGCCGCGGCCGGCGGCTTCAAGACGCCGATCCTGCACGGGCTGTGCACCTATGGCGTAGCCGGCCGGGCCATTGTCAAGGCGTGCTGCGGCGGCGACCCCGGACGTCTCAAGAGCCTCCAGGTACGCTTCTCCTCACCCGTCTTCCCGGGCGAGACCATCCGCACCGAGATGTGGCGGGACGGGGAGCGCGTCTCCTTCCGCGCCCGAGTGGTGGAACGCGACGCGGTCGTGCTCAACAACGGCCTCGCCACGGTTGCTAGTTGACCTCGCGGCGGCTCGCCTGGACCAAGCACGCAACATTCACACCAACGGCACCGGCCGGCGCGCCTCCCAACCCGTGCTCGCTAGAATTGGGCTCAGCAAAGCTTTGGGAAGATGCTGCGAGTGGCGTTGTGAACTGCGCGAGATAGCTCGAAATGCCGCTCCGCACTCGATACTGCAGTGCTAGCCACCTCATTTTTTGTTATTTGCGCATGAGATAATTGCGATTGGCATAGGGGAAGTCCGCCAACTCTGTGTCCGCCGAGGCATTGGCCGCGAAGTAGGCGCGGACTTCAGTAATCAAACCATCTTTCAAAATGTACCACTCTGCCCCACGCGACATGACTTGAGTCGTCTGGCCTGGGGGAGTCCAGAGTCAACTCCATTCGCTCACCACCCGGTCGCCTTGTCCGATGATCTCATCGATACGCCAGGTCGGCTGCAGCACAAGTTTGTATTTCCGCCAGTACTTCGCCAGATGTTCTGCTCCCCGGATCGTTGGGAAGCTCTCTGGAAGGAAGTAATGCACAACTTCAGGCGCGAGCGTGCTCAGCAGTTCATCCAGATCGCCAGAGTTGCAACCATCGAAATAACGCAGCACAACAGCAATGTTTCGTGATTCAACTGTGACCATTGGAGTCTCCATAAGCGCCACTCTGAAGACGGGGGTTGCCTACTTGCCACCCTCCGCGCGCGCCTTCAGCGCCTGCAGCGCCTCGGTCATCTGCGGCGACAGGGAGCCCTTCTCGGCGCCCTTCTTCAGCACCTGGGCAGCCAGACTGGCAAGCTCGGGGTCCTTCAGGTCGGCGCCCTTGAAGGGCTCGAGCGGGTCCTGCTGCACCAAAGCACGCCCAGTGCCCGAGGGGGCCAACGAGTAATTCACCTTGGCCTGCGTCCAGCCGCCCAGGATGTGCACCGCTGCCGACTGCCCCCAGCTCAGCAGGTTGAGCCGCGCCCGATAGTCGATCTCCTGGCTCGGCAGCCGCAGCACGCCGTTGCCGTTCACCCCGAATATCGATCCCGTAACCTCCACGGTCGACTTCTTGGCGATGCCGTTGGTCAGCGCCAAGTCGGCCTCCAGCTCGTCGAAGGGAGTCCGCCAGCTGGCGTTGACCTGCTTCGAGACCACCGCCAGCAGCCCCCAGAAGGAGTTGAGGTCGTAGCCGACGATGGCGCCCTTGCTGGTGGCTGCCTTGACGCGGCCCGTCAGCGTGTCGATCAGCTTGCGCTGGCTGTTGCCGCTGCCGCTCAGCTCGGCCTCCACAGTCGACTTGCCGATGAAGAGCACCTCCTGCTCGAACAGTTCGAACCAGGCCTGCGGGTCGACACCCTGCGCCTTGAGCTTGGCGGAGAGTTTGGGCAGGGCCTCGCGTGCATTGACGGTCGCCGTGCCGGTGATCTTGGCGCCTTCCACGGCGATGTTCTTGAGGTCGAGCGCCAGCACGCCCTCCTTGAGTGCCGCCTTGAGGTCCGGCACGCCGATTTCGACACCCGCGATCGTCAGCTTGACGACGGACAGCGAGAGGTCGGCATCGAGAGCATTGAGCCCGCTCAGATCGAAGGGATCGTCGGGCCATACACTGCTCACCGCGAGAGCGCGCGTCCGCTCCTGGCCCGTATCTTCGACGGGAGCCGCTTCCGGGCCGGCCTGGGGCGGGGCGTCGAGGACTTCGAGCTGCGCCCGCAAGACGTTCTTGAGCGTCTCTTTCTCCGACCCTGCTGACGGCACTGCAGGGGAAGCCGCCGCCGTCAGATCACGCGTGCGAGGCTTCTTGGCCGGGGCAGGCTTCGGCGCCGCCTCCAGGTAGCTATCCACGTCCAGCGCGTCGGCGGCGAGCTTGCCGGAGATCACAGGCCTTGCCCCGCTCATGTCCACGGTCAGCGATCCCGTCGCCTTGGTGGCATCGAGCGCGATCTGCGCGCCTTCGACGGCAATGCGAGCGCCGTCGAGCTTCACGTTGCCCTCCGCCCGGGCGGCCCCGAAAGCGCCTGTCTTCGGCAGCGAGACTCCTGCCCAGGTGGCGAGGGCCCTGAGCGAAGGCGCCGCGGCGTTGGCCTTGCCCTCGATCTTCGCTGCGCCGCCAACCAGGGCGAATGCACCATCGATGTCGAGGTTGCCCTTGGGCGCGGCGATTTTCACTCGGACGGGTGATGGCTTGCCCTCGAGCAACTGGGCGAGCGCCGGCAAGCGCACATCGCCGGCGACGCGGTCGCCGTTCCACACGACGGCAGCGGCGGCATCGAATGCCTGCGCGAGTGAGACCGACTTGGCCGTGACCTGCGGCCCATCGAGTTTCACGGGTTGGGCTCCGGCGCTTTGGCGATAGTGCACGCTTGCGGCCTTGAAGGTGACCTCTCCGGCGGTTCCGGCAGCGATCGCCTTGGCGTCGGCATCGACCGAGGTGAAGGTCAGCAGCGGCCCGCCCGGCCCGACTCTGACAGTGGCCTCGCCGGCGTCGATTTCGATCTGACCGATGTTGGCACCGGCAAATTCCCTGATGGCGCCGTCGACGCCTCGCATTCTCAGCACCTCATTCGAGCTGGCGTCGCGATATGTCACCTCGCCACCGGCGAACGTGACGCTGCGTACGACGACGCCGGGTCCTCCGCCAGGCGGCAAAGTCCAGTTGGGCTGACCCTTGGCGTCGGTTGCGAGTGCAGCGCGCGGGCCCTCGACGCTCACGCGGTCGAAAACGCCACTGCCCGTGACGACCGCCCAGAGGCTGCTCTCGATCAGCACGGCGTGCGCGGTAAACAGTGGGTCGCCCGAGGCGCCGGGCGGGTTCTGCAGCTCGACGTTTTCCACCCGCAGCACGAAGCTCGGCAGCAATCTGACCGAAGTCGCACCTTTGATCACGAGCTCGCGCCCCGTGGCGGCCTTGACCTCCCCCGCAAAGCGGTTCTTGACGAATTCCTTCGGCGGGAAAACGGCCAGCGCACCGATGGCAACAACAATAACTGCAAGGACGCTGACAACGATGAGTCGAATGCGGTTCATGACACGGCTCGCTCGAAAAAATTGGGATACCGTTCGCCCAGCGTCATACGTCAGCGCCGTAACATCAATATGGCCGGTCGCGCATCAGGCGCAGGGCTTTGGAATATCATGGATTAATTTGCGCTACCTTGGCAGCCGAGGCGAGCCGCCGGCCTCAAACTGCCGTCACCGACGTCTCGCCCACGCCCTCCAGCGCGAAGTCGAGCCGCTCGCCCACCGCGATGTCCACCGTCGGGATCACGCTGCCGGTGATCACCACCATGCCCGCGGTAAGCGGCCGCCCGCACTCCACGGCGTTGTTGGCAAGCCACGCCAGTGCACCCATCGGGTCGTCGGTCTTGCCGCGGCCGGCTGCGCTGGCGTTGCTCTCGAGCGTGCCCGTGATGCCGTCGAGCTCTAAGCCAGGCGGCAATGGCTTGGCCGCCCCGATGACGATGCCGCCGTTCCAGGCGTTGTCGGCGATGAGTGAAAGCGCCTTCGACGATTTGTAATCGGCGAAGCGGTCCTCGATCAGCTCGAACGCCGCCATGATGTGGCTGACTGCGGCGCGCGCGCTCTCGCGCGTGTAGGGCGCCGACGCCTTGGTCAGGTCGCGGCCGAGCCGCACCGCCAGCTCGCACTCCACCCGCACGTTGACATAGTCGGCCTTGGCGATAGTCGCCGGCGAGGTATGAACGCGCGAGGCGAAGATGGTGCCCATGCACGGGTGGTCGATGCCCATCAGGGCCTGCATCACCTTGGTGGTGGTGGCGATCTTGAGGCCCGCGACGGGCCCCAGCCGCGGCCCCCACAGCTCGCACAGGGCCGCCTGTGCGGCGTAGGCCTCCGCCACCGTGCTGGGTGCAATGGCCTCGGGCAGATTCTGGTAGCGGGCGCGCGTGCGGTGGGCCTCGTCGATGAAGCGCGCGGCGTCTGCGGCTCGAAACATGGATCTTCGTGGCTTGTTGGAGGCGTGCGTTGCCATCAACATAGCGCAGCCGCATGGCGTTTGGCCACCGGGCGGCGCGCAAGGATCTGCTAGGCTCGCGCCTGCAAGAAATCGAAAGTCAGGGAGGTCGCTTCATGGAACCCATGCAACGCAGCACCGAGCGCTTCCTCACCACCCACACGGGAAGCCTGCCGCGGCCGGACGATCTGGTTCGGATGATGTATGCCAAGGAAGAGGGTGTGCCGGTCGACGGCGCAGCGCTGGCGGCGCGGGTGCGTGGCGGCCGTGGCCGAGGTCGTGAAGAAGCAGGTCGCGGCCGGCATCGATCTCGTCAACGACGGCGAGATGTCGAAGCCGAGCTACGCCACCTACATCAAGGACCGGCTCGACGGCTTCGGCGGCACGGGCAACACCTTCGTCTACCAGGATCTGGCGGATTTCCCGAAGCTGGCGCAACGCGTGTTCGGCGATCCCGGCCGCTCGCGCCGCAAGACGCCCGCCTGCAACGGACCGATCGCCGTGCGCGACAACGGCGACGCGCGTGCGCGATGTCGAGAACCTGAAGGCTGCGATAGAGGGTACGGGTGCCGCGAGGGGCCTTTATGAGCGCGGCCTCGCCGGGCGTCGTCTCCCTGTTCTTCCGCAATGACTACTATAAGGACCACGAGACCTATCTTTACGCGATTGCCGAGGCCATGCGGCAGGAATACGAGGCCGTTGCCGGCGCCGGTTTCGTGCTGCAGATCGACTGCCCGGACCTCGCGCATGGGCCGGCACATCCAGTACGCCGACCTGAGCCTCGACGAGTTCCGCAAGCGCGCCCGCCTGCACGTCGAGGCGCTCAACCATGCGCTGCGGAACATCCCGGCAGAGCAACTGCGCATGCACCTGTGCTGGGGCAACTACGAGGGACCGCATCACTGCGACGTGCCGCTCGCCGACATCGTCGATATCGTCTTCCTGGCCAAGCCGCAGGCCGATCTCGCTGGAGGCCGCCAACCCCCGCCACGCCCACGAATGGGAGCTGTTCGAGCGGGTAAAGCTGCCCGAAGGCAAGGTGCTGATCCCCGGTGTCATCGAGTCCAAGTCGAATTTCATCGAGCATCCCGAGCTGATCGCCCAGCGCATTGCCCGCTATGCCAACCTGGTGGGCCGCGAGAACGTCATCGCCGGCAGCGATTGCGGCTTCGGCACCTGGGTCGGCCAGGCCGCCGTCGACCCGGACGTGGTGTGGGCGAAGTTCGCCGCCCTGGCCGAGGGCGCCCGCATCGCCACGCGGCAGTTCTGGCGGTAGCGTTGGCACTATCCCCCTCTCTCCGCTTGCGGGGAGAGGGGACACGCACGGCGTTGCCAGGCTTGCCATTTCTCCTCCCTCGCCCGCCTTGGGAAGCCGCCCACGGCTTCCGCTGCGGGTGCTCTCGGCTATGATCGATGACAACAAGAGATCGGGAGACGCCCATGTTCGAGACCACCGTCGCCGGCAGCCTGCCGAAGCCCGCCTGGCTCGCCGAGCCCGACCGGCTGTGGGCGCCCTGGCGGCTCGAGGGCGCCGACCTGGAGGCGGGCAAGCGCGACGCCACGCTGCTCGCCCTCAAGGAGCAGGAGGACGCCGGCATCGACATCGTCAGCGACGGCGAGCAGGCGCGCCAGCACTTCGTGCACGGCTTCCTGGAGCGGGTGGAGGGCATCGACTTCGCCCACAAGGTGGAGATGGGCATCCGCGCCGACCGCTACAAAGCAATGGTGCCGCAGGTGGTGGCGGCCGTGCGCCTGAAGGGCCGCGTGCATGCCATCGAAGCCCAGGCCGCCCGCGCACACACCAAGAAGAAGCTCAAGTTCACGCTGCCGGGCCCCATGACGATCGCCGACACCATCGCCGACCGCCACTACGGCGACAAAGTGAAGATGGCGATGGCCTTCGCCGATCTCCTGAACAAGGAGGCGCGTGCGCTGGAGAAGGACGGCGTCGACGTGATCCAGTTCGACGAGCCGGCCTTCAACGTGTTCATGGACGAGGTGATTGACTGGGGCATCCCGGCGCTGGATCGCGCCGCCCAGGGCCTCAAGTGCACCACCGCCGTGCACATCTGCTACGGCTACGGCATCAAGGCCAACATCGACTGGAAGGCGACGCTTGGGCGGCGAATGGCGCCAGTACGAGGCGATCTTCCCGGCCATCGCCAGGTCGAACATCGGCCAGGTGTCGCTCGAATGCATGCACTCCAAGGTGCCCATGAGCCTGATCGGCCTGCTGAAGGGTAAGGACGTGCTGGTCGGCGCCATCGATGTGGCAAGCGACAGGATCGAAACGCCCGAGGAGGTGGCCGCAGTGCGCCAAGGAAGCCACGAAATACGTACCGGCGGCGCGTATCCAGCTGTGCACCAACTGCGGCATGGCCCCTATGCGCCGCGACATCGCCTACGCCAAGCTGGCGGCGCTGGCCAAGGGGGCGGCACTGGCCCGCAAGCGGCACCGGTAGCGCCCAGGCGTCTTTCAGCTCTGGTAACCATTGGCCCCCGCCCTTCAGGGTTCGACAGGTGCGTTCTCAGGTGCAACCCGGAACAGAAGGGGGGCCGAACGCCTGTAGGCTGGGACGGTACGCCTGTATCGGGAGAGAGGAACCCAGGAGGCAGGCGCGGCGTTAATTCGCCGATCACGCCGGAGTTTGCCCCAATGTCCCGCTTGCTTCCCCTGTCGCTCATTTTTTTTGGTGCCCACGCAATCCTGATCGCCATCATTATTGCGCTGAATTGACGCCTCACCGGCCAGGCCCTGCTGCGGACCCGCTTTGCGTCCGCCGTGAGGCGCAGTAGCCTGCCTCGGCATCTAGAGGAGCAGGCCATGCCGCAAGCGTCCGCCGCACCCCCCACCATCAAGGCCTACTGGCAGCCCGGCTGCACCAGCTGCCTCAGGATGAAGGAGTTCCTGAGCAAGCACGGCGTGCCGTTCGTGTCCGTCAACGTGCTCGAGGACAAGAACGCCTTCGCCGAGCTGGCCGCACTTGGCGTGCGCTCGGTGCCGATCGTCCGGCGCGGGCAGGAATGGGCGAACGGGCAGGTGCTGCGCGATGTGGCACGCGTGGCAGGTATCGCCTGGGGCGGCGCGCAGATGCTGCCCCCGACAGAGCTGGCGGCACGGCTGGTGACGATCCAGCAGGCCGCGCAACGGCTGTTCGCGCAGGTGCCGGACGACAAGCTCGGCCGCATGCTGCCGCACCGGCCGCGCAGCTACGCCCAGCTCGCCTACCACATCTTCAACATCGCCGACGCGTTCCTCGAGCACGAGGTCGACGGCCTGCCGCTGAAGGAAGGCGTGTACGGCCGCGTGCCGCCGCCCGAGATGGATACCAAGGCCAAGATCATCGCCTACGGGGCCGACGTGCTTGCGCGCTTCGAGACCTGGTGGGCGGGCCCAGGGCAGACAACGGACTTCTCGCGCAAAGCCAGCGTCTACTACGGCGACGTGACCCTGCACGAGTTCCTGGAGCGCACGACGTGGCACTCGGGCCAGCACGTGCGCCAGCTGATCATGGTCCTCGATATGCTGGGTATCGCGCCCGACCGCCCGATCGGTGCCGAGACCTTCGCCGGCCTGCCCATGCCCGACAAGGTCTGGGACGACGAGCGGCCCCTGGCGTGAGCAATCCCCTCTCCCCGCTTGCGGGGAGAGGGTCGGGGTGAGGGGCAGCACAAAGCGCCGACCGAACCGGCTTTCCGTCCCCACTATGGCGCGATGCGCACCGGCGCGTTGCTCGTGGCCGAGCGGCAGATCGCCTCCAGCACCGCGATGTTGCCGATCTTCTCTTCATCGGTGAACGGGTAGGGCGCGCTGCCCTGGGCGGCCCGCGCGAAGGCCTCGACGTTGGCGCGCACGGTGTCGAGCCAGGGAAACTCGCGCACCTCGCGGCGGCCGTCGGCATGCTGCAGCGTCAAGGTCGAGGGTCCCGGCGTGTCGGGGTGGGTCTCGTTGCGCACCTCGACCCAGGCCTTCGAGCCGAACACCGTCAGGCACAGGTAGTGCGGCGTCACCAGGATGGCGTTGAGGTATGCGGTGGCCCCGCTCTCGAACCGTAAGAGAGCCGAGACCACGTCGCCGTTGTCGGGATAGGCCACGCGCGACGTGGTCATGGCGAAAGCCTCCCTCGCCGGACCCAACAGCTCGACGAACAGGTCGGTCAGGTGGATGCCCATGGCGGTCATGCCGGCCGCCGGCGCAGCCTCAGGCGAGGTACGCCAGTCGCCCGCGGGCACGTTGGCGAGCTTGTCGTGGCTGAAGTTGGCTTCCGCGTGCATGACCGTGCCGAGCGCGCTCTCGCACAGCAGCCGCCGCACCTCGACGATGGCCGGCTCGTAGCGCCGCTCGTGCCCGATGCCGAGCACCACGCCCGCCGCCTTGCAGGCCGCCACGCTCTGCTCCGCATCGGCTCGGGTCAGTGCAAGGGGCTTCTCACAGAACACGTGCTTCTTGGCCTCGGCGCAGGCCAGCACTTGGGCCCCGTGCAGCGTGTGCGGCGTGCACAGGATCACCGCCTCGATTTCGGGATCGCGCAAGGCCTCGTCCAGGCTGCCGACGAATTTCAAGCCGTGCTCGGCAGCGACTGCCGCCCGCTCGGGGTTGGTCTCCACCGTGGCGACCAGGCGGATGTGCTCCGAGCCCTTGAGGCGCCGCAGCATGTGCTGGCCCCACCAGCCGAGCCCGGCAACGGCGGCGTGGATCATCTGGCGTTCCCCTTCCCACCAAAGGCTTAAGCAGATCCCCCGCGTCAGTGCAGTATAAATTATGATACGATAAGGTGGGATCGATCACAAATTCGGATTGGATATACCGGTGAACGGCAGCCTGCGCGACATTCGCCTGTTCGTGGCGGCCTACGAGGAGCGTTCCTTCACGGCGGCGGCGCGACGCGAGCACGCGACGCAATCGGGCGTCTCGCAGCACATGCGCAAGCTGGAGGACAGCCTGCGCGCCAAGCTGTTCGCGCGCGACCGCGGGCGCGTGGTGCCGACGCCCGCCGGCGACAGCTACTACCGCCACTGCATCGAGCTGCTCAACACCTACGCCAAGGCTACCAGCTGCCGTGCGGCAGCACGGCGCCGGGCTTGCCGGCAGCATCGTCGTCGGCCTGATGCCGACCATGACCCGCTGCGTGATGGCGCCGGCGCTGGCGCGCTTCATCGAGACGCATCCCAACGTGGTGGTGCGCGTCATCGAGGGCTACAGCGCTGCGCTCACCGAGCAGGTGCAGGCGGCCGAGCTGGAGTTCGCCATCGTGCCCGCATTCTCGGGCGCGCCCGGCCTCAAGAGCCGGCTGTTCCTGCAGACGCCCGAGGTGCTTGTCTCCGAGTGCCAGGTCGCCGCTCACCCATCTGGCGCCCGTGCGGCTTTCAGATCTCGGGCCGCTGAAGCTGGTGGTGCCGAGCAAGGCCAACACGCGCCGCCGGCTGATCGAGACCTACATCGCCTCCAACGGCGTCAAGGTTGAGCGCCTGCTGGAGCTCGATGCCATGCTGGGCACGCTCGATTTCGTGGCTCGCACCGACTGGCTGGCGATCCTGCCCGGCATCATGATGGCCAACGAGACGCGGCGGCGCCAGTTCACGGTGAACCCCATCGCCAGCCCGGCGTTCGGGCTCGACCTAATGCTGATCGAACCGTCGCGGCGGCCGATGTCGCCGGGCGCGCAGGAGTTCCTCGAGATGCTGGAGGAGGAGAGCGTGCGGCTGAACCGCGCCTGGGACCGCAAGGGGGCTGCGGCGTCGCGCTGACAGCAACAGCCTCAGATATCGCCGGGCTCGAGCGGCTTTCGTCTGTCATCACGAATGTGGACGATCCATACCTCGCCGCCCTCGACGCGGTAGTAGACGGTGTAGGTATAGCGGGGCACGCCAAGCGAACGTGCGTGCAGCTCGGGACGATCACGGCCAAGCTTGGGAAAGTCTGTCGGGCCTGCGCAATGCCCTCGGCAATAGCCGCGCGTGTAGCATCATCTTCGGCCAGCCGGTCAGGCTCGCTGTTCAAGCTTTCAACGATCTCGGCCAACGTCTGCACACGCTCGTCGGATAGCTGTGCGAGGGTGGCATTGATCTTGGCGATGGCTTCGGTTCGGGTCATGAGAAGAAGCTTACCACACAGCTCGACGCAGATTCCATCGCTCACGTCATATCCAGCGGCGTGGCGCGCTTGGGCGGCGGGAAGGCGGCGTCCAGCGCCTTCAAGTCGTCGTCGTCCAGCTTCACCTCCAGCGCCTTCATGTTGGCGCGCACGTGCTCGGGCTTCACCGCCTTGGGGATGGCGATCACGCCCGGCTGCCGCAGCACCCAGGCCAGCGCCACCGCGGCCGGATCGCACGCCGTGCTTCTCGGCGACCTTGCCGAGTGCGGGCTTCCTCAGGATCGGCCCCTGGCCGAGCGGCGAGTAGGCCATCACCATGACCTTCGTCCTTGAGGCACTGCTCCAGCAGCTGCCATTCCACCCCGCGCGAGCCCAGGTGATAGAGCACCTGGTTCGACGCGCAGTTGCCGCCGTCCTTCACGCCGCGCTAGCTCGTCCATGTCACCGGCGTCGAAATTGCTCACGCCCCACTGGCGGATCTTGCCGTCCTTCTTGAGGGCCTCGAACGCCTCCACCGTCTCGGCCAGGGGCACCGAGCCGCGCCAGTGCAGCAGATAAAGATCGAGCCGGTCGGTCTTCGAGCCGCTTGAGGCTCCGCTCGCAGGCGGCAATGGTGCCCTTGCGCGAGGCGTTGTGCGGATAGACCTTGCTCACCAGGAAGATCTCGTCGCGCCGGCCGGCCAGCGCCTCTGCCAGCATCTCCTCCGCGCCGCCGTCGCCGTACATCTCCGCCGTATCGACCAGCCGGATGCCGAGCTCGAGCCCCAGCTTGATGGCCGCCACCTCGGCCGCCCGCTCCGCCTTGCGCTCGCCCATACGCCAGGTGCCGAGCCCCAGCACCGGCACCTTGTCGCCGCTCTTCAGTGTTATGGTTCGCATCTGCCGCTCCTGGCCCTTGCTGCCGCCCTAGTCTAGGCAGGCTGGCGGGCCACGGCCAGCGCATCGGGCGGGCCAGGCCGCCGCTGGGGAGAGACTGCATGCTATTTGCCGTTACCGACCACGTCGCCAAGAGCGCACGCCACACGACGTTCTATCTCTCGTGCTGGCCCGAACGACGGGCCGCTGATCATCTTTCTGCACGGTTGGCCGGAGCTGTCGCTGAGCTGGCGCCACCAGCTCCCCTGCTTTGCCGCCCTCGGCTTCAGGGCCATTGCGCCCGACATGCGCGGCTACGGCAAGTCCAGCGTCTACCCGCGTCATGAGGACTATGCGCTCGAGCACATCGTGGAAGACATGCTGGATCTGCTGGCGGCGCTCGGCCGCGACAAGGCCGTGTGGGTCGGGCACGACTGGGGCAGCCCGGTGGTGTGGAGCCTCGCCAGCCATCATCCGGACAAGTGCATCGGCATCGCCAGCCTGTGCGTGCCCTACTTCGCCAACGGCTTCGCGCCCGAGAACTTTCTGTCCCTGGTGGACCGCACGACTCTACCCTGAAGCCGAGTTCCCGGCAGGACAATGGGAGTACCAGCTCTTCTACGAGGAGAGCTTCGACAAGGCGCGGCAGGGGTTCGATGCCGACGCGCGCGCGACCGTGAAGGCCCTGTTTCGCAAGGGCCGCCCAGATATGAAAGGCAAACCCAGCCGCACCGCGCATGTGCGCAAGGACGGCGGCTGGTTCGGCGGCACCGGCAAGGCCCCCGATCTGCCGCTCGACACCGATGTGCTGACCGAAGCGGACCTCGACGCCTACGTTGTCGCGCTGCAGGCCAACGGCTTCTTCGGCCCGGACTCCTGGTACATGAACCACCGCCGCAACGTGGCGTTCGCGGCCAAGGCCCGCGACGGCGGCAAGCTCAAGCTGCCGGTGCTGTTCCTGCACGGCGCCTACGACTACACCTGCGAGACCGTGACCTCGCGCCTCGCCGAGCCGATGCGGGCGGACTGCGCCGACCTTACCGAGGTGGTGGTGCCGTCGGGGCATTGGATGGCACAGGAGAAGCCGGCCGCCGTGAACGCCGCGCTAGCGCGCTGGATAGCGACGCGATTGCCGCAGGCGTGGCCCACTTGAGCCGCGGCGCAAAGGCTGCCAAAGATCGCGCGACCCATTCAACCGGCCGGAGAATACGTCCATGGACAAGGCACTGCAGGCAAAGGGGCTCGCCAACCGCAAAGCGGTGCTGGGCGAGGAGTACGTCAACAAGTCGATGGCCTCGGCCGACAGCTTCAACGCCCCCTTCCAGGACATCCTCAACGAGTACTGCTGGGGCATGATCTGGAGCGACGAGCGCCTGCCCAAGAAGACCCGCTCCATGCTGAACCTCGTGATGCTGGCTTGCCTCAACCGCATGCACGAATGGGAGCTGCACTTGAATGGTGCATTGCGGAACGGCGTCACCCGCGACGAGATCCAGGCGATCCTGCACCAGATCGCGGTCTATGCCGGTGTGCCGCTGGCGGTGGAATGCTTCCGCATCGCGCGCAAAGTGTTCGCCGAGGTCGACGCCAAGGCCAAGGCATAGCGGGCAGTCAGCCTGCCCGGTCAATGGGTTGCGCGCAAGAACGATCAGGGCCGGCTAGCTGCCTCAATGCGGGCACAGCCGGCCCATAGCCTTTCCCGGAGCTCAATTCCCGGACCAGCCGCGATGACGCCCACGCCGCAAGTCACCTGGGTCTCCGCCATGGCCGGCCCCCTTGTGCTCGCTGTGCTGGTCGGCCTCCTGATGGTGCCGGCTGCACAGGCCTTGGAGCCGCAGAGCAACGAGGAGGCCGCCATCAAGGCCTGCGACCTGCGCCTGTGCTCGATCCTGGTGCAGAAGACCCCCACTGGCAGCGACCTCAAATGCACGCTGACCAAGACCTGGGCGCGCTCGTCCATCAAGGAAGCGGAAACCAGCAAGCTGAGCTGGGGCTTCGGCGACGCGCGCTGCTCGGTCGACCTCGACGTCAGTCGCGCTACGCTGATCTCGGCCATCACTGCCGAGGAGACCAAGTTCCGCCTGTCGCCGCACACCGCCAACTGCGTCATCGAGCAGGACGGCAAGCTGGAGAAGGTGACGGCCGTCGTGTCGCCCAAGATCATTTTCAAGAACGGCAAGGCCGAGCAAGTCTGGGTGAACCTGAAGAGCGTCGAGGGTCCGGCCGCCGTCGAGCTTACCGTGAAGACTGCGGCCTATCTCGCCGACACGCTCGGCCTCTTCCACAAGCGCATGATCAAGTCGATCAACCGCTACATCGAGCGCCATTGCCCCGAGAGCCTGGCGGAGGCGGCCAAGGAAAAGGACAAGGCGAAGGGCAAGGCCAAGAAGGCCGCCGCCAAGTAGGCATCAGCGAAGGCCGCGTAGCAGCTGACCGCAGAACGCGATCGCCACAAGCCCAAACAACTCGTACTTCACTCGGTTAACGGCCCCCTGGCCGGGCCAACGCTTGGCAAGCGTGCCTTGCGTCCGCTTTCGATGCATTGCGCCTACCGGCAGCCCATAGCACGGTGAGGTGTGACCCATTTCTGCCCTTCATTGTTCATGCATAGTGAGCGTTAAGGTGCCCGGAACGCTAGTCTCGGTGCTTGATCTCGCCCCACGGCTTGGGGCGTGCGTCATACCTGTTGCACTTGAAGCTCAGGAATTCAGTGAGGCTGCATTGGAAATTCATGATCGAGCCCTCGAACATGAAGAACAACAAGATCAGAAGCGAGAGAATGACACCCGCGATCCCCAGCCGATCCTTGAACACTGCCCACTTCGAGACAGTGCCAGTCTTCTCGTCCAATGGTTCTGCCATAGCAAGCCTCCCGACTGCTGGCTCACGTCGCTAATTTGCCTTCCTCTCCATTCTGTGGATGCGCTGCCGTACCAACCGAACCGACCGCCCTCATCGTGCGAAGATGAAGCGTCTACGCGCCATGCGCCGCGCGCTGACCCTGGTGATCAAAGGCTGCCACGGGTCTCGCGTGCGCGACTGTCGCGTCATCGAGGCGCTTTCGGAGCCGGTCGCCGGCCGACAAGCAGCCGCAATGTAAAGACGTGTCACTTCCGCCAGTGGCACACTTCCTCCGGTCAGCATTCGTCAAGTTCCGGCCAACAGCAAGTCCTTGGCGGCCATTCTCACGGTCGGCCAGGCACCACTGCGCTGCAAGTGCACCTCAACCATTCGGCCACACCTTCTTGGCCACGCTCCCGACCAGGCGCAGCTTCGCCTCCTGCTCGGCGTGGGTCATGGTGGTGGCGTACTCGCCCGAGGCAAAGCCGCACTGCGGGCTGAGCGCCAGCCGCTCCAGCGGCACGTACTTGGCCGCCTCGCGAATGCGCGTCTCCACCGTGGCCGCATCCTCCAGCTTGCCATCCTTGGTGGTGACAAGGCCGAGCACCACGGTGGCGTCCTTGCGCACGTGCGCCAGCGGGCTGAAGTCGCCCGCGCGCGGCGTGTCGTACTCCAAGAGCAGCGTGTCGTAGTTGGAAAGGCGCGGGAACAGCTCGGCGGCGATGCGCCCGTAGCCACCGTCGGCCAGCCAACGCCCGCCCGGCGCGTTGCCGCGGCAGAGATGGATGGCCCGCGTGATGCCGGTGATGCCGTCGAATACCGAGTTGTCGATCTCTGCATCCTCGATCAGCTCCTTGTCGAGGTCGCGGCCCCACGATGCGAACGCCGCGCGCATGCGCGGGTCGATGTGCCACTGGCTGTAGTTGGGGGCGTCGAGATGCACGTAGTCGCAGCCGAGCGCGATCAGCTTTTCAACCACCTCGCGCGTGTGGTCGCGCATGGCGAGCAGGAACTCGCGCGGCGTTGGATAGGCGCGCGAGGAATACTCCGGCTCCCAGGCGACACGGTGCCAGCTCGGTGCGGGATAGGTGAACTTGGCCCGCGCCTTCTTCGCCGTCTTCTTCAGGAAGACAAACTCCTCCGCCGCCAAGTCGCGCCGCACGCCTATTCTGTCGACGATCAGCGAGCGGGGGCCGATGTCCTCGGTGATGAGCCCGCCGTCGGAGCCGTTGGGCTTTTTCCAAAGCCGCATCCAGCCAGGGTTCGTCTGCACCGTCTCGAAGCCGCTCAGGCAGCCGTCGCGCGCGTCGCGCACGCCCATGGTGGCGACGAAGTTGAAGCGGCGGTACTCGCCGTCGGTGACGGCGTCGATGCCGGCTGCCTCCTGGAGTGCCACGGCCTCGGCCACGGCGCGGTCCTCGACTTCGTGCACGCCCTTGTCGTCGAGCTTGCCCTCGCGCCAGGCCTTGCGCGCATCGAGCAGATAGTGTGGCCGCAGCAGGCTGCCGACCACGTCGGCGCGGGCGATCTTGGGCATGGGCGTCTCTCCCTCGGGCATAATGCGGGCATCAAAGCGCCGGCGAATGCTCCCGCTCCTCGGCCAGCCAGAAGGCCGGCGGAATTGTCATCAGGGTCAGCAGCGCCACCACGATGATGGCGTTGGCCACGCCCAAGACGTCGCCGGCAAGACCGCTGAAGGGTGGCGCCAGCGCGGCCGATCCGATGGTGACCGTGTAGAAGACGCTGAGCGCGTGGGTGCGCCGCTCCGGAGCCACGAAGGTCGGAACCGAGCCGTAGATCACGGTCGTCACGCCGTTGAGTGCGATCCCGAGCACGGGCAGCAGCACCAGCACGGCCGCGAGCGGCAGGAACACGACGATGAGCATCCCTGCCCCGGTGAGGGCCTGGGCGACAGCGATAGTGGCCACCGTTCCGATCCGTCGTGCGACCCAGGCGCAGGCGAGCTTGCCGACCGCGCCGCCGAGAAAGAGCAGCGTCAGGGCGAATGCGGCGGTGGTTACGGCCGCGCCCTTGGCGATCAGCAGGAACGGCAGCAGCACGAGCAGCGCGCTGCGCACCACGCTGTCGGCGATGCCGAGGCCGATGAGGATGCGAAACCCCAGGCGCAGGTTGGCGCTCCCGGCCGGCGCCGCGGTGACGCCTGCAGGGGCCGCCTGCGGCACCGCCCGTTCAGGGGGCAGGCGGGGCGTCAGCAGGAAGATCGGAACCGCCAGGAGGATGCCTGCGAGCCCGAGCGCGGCGTAGGCCGGCCGCCACGGCATGACGAGCAGCAGCGTCGCTGCCGCAGCGGGCAGCAGCACCTTGCCGACATCGCCCGCGAAATTGTAGGTGCCGAAGGCGGAGAGCGAGCGCGCCCCCGTGAAGGTGCGCGTCACCAGGGCGGAGCCGATCGGATGCTGGGTTGCCGCGCCGAGCCCGCCGAGGAACAGGGCCGACACCAGCCACCAGAAGCCGTTGCCGGCCCCGGCAAGGCAGTAGCAGAGGCCGGAGAGGGCTGTGCCCAGCGCCAGCACCGCGCCGGCCCCCACGCGCTCGGCGACGCGCGAGGCCGGGATCTGCAGGCTTGCCATGGTGCCGGAATAGACCATACGCAGCGCGCCGACGGCGGCGTAGCTCAGGCCGAATTCCGCCTGCCAGATCGGCAGCCCCACCCAGATCAGGTCCGTGTAGCCGTCGTGCAGCACGTGCCCACCGCAGGCGACGCCGAGCGCGCGCCGCTCCCGGCTCTTGGCGAGCGCAGCGTCGGCGGGCTGGCCGGAATCGGCAGGTGTCGCAATCGCCATGCTCGCTCCGGTCCGCGCGCGGGGAGTAAGTGAACCCCTTACCATCCGTCCATGTCCGCGGCCAGTCGCGCCGCGTGCGCCGGCCTCGATTTCAAATACCGTACATCCCCATCGGCAGGCCGAAGTGCAGCCGTGCGAGGCCCGAGGCCAGGTTGGGGAACTGGGCCGACACATGGCTGCGGTACATGGCGCAGTCGCGATAGTAGCGCTCGATCCTCTGGCCCTTCTTGGCCGCCGCGGAGCTGGCGGCGCGGAACAGCAGGTCGACGGCATCGCAGGCGAGGTTGCCGGCATGCACCAGCGTGCCCCAGAGCCGCAGGCTGTCGGTGACAGGGAAGTCGTAGCCCCCTGCCGCCCAGCGGCGGCAATAGTCCATGTAGGTCTCGCAACCCTTGATCAGGATGGCCTCGGCCGTGTCCGTCATCATCAAGGCTTGTCCGAAGGGGCGCTGCACGTCGACGTGCTGATACCAGGGCAAGCCCGGCGGGAAGCGCGTGGTGCGCGCCTTGGCGATCTCCTCGAGCTCATCGAGCGCGGCCCTGGCGGCGCCGACCACGGTGGCGACCAGCGACGCGTGGTACGGCCCCATCATGCGCGCGAGGTACATGGGATTGCCGTGCAGCCGCGTGCCGTGCGTGCCCTCCGAGATATCGGTTGCCGACCACAGCGCTGCCCCTGCCGGGATCACGTGGTGGGCGGGCACGAACGCCTGCTTGATGGCGACGCTGTTGGAGCCGCTGGCGCGCATGCCCAGCGTGGCATCGCCGCCCCAGTCGGGAAGGATGGTGATCTCCTTGCGCGGCACGAAGAACACCACCTGCTCGTCCGTTCCCGTCACCATGACGTTGGCGATGAAGTGGGTGGCGTAGGGGATGCCCGAGCAATAGTTCCAGGTGCCGCCGACGACGTAGCCGCCGTCGACGCGCTTGCAGGTGCCGGCGGGGCCTGCGGCACGATGCGGCACGACGATGTGCCCGTCCGCGCCGAACAGCTCGATCTGCGCCTGCTCGGGCCAGTGCGCCGCGATGAATGCCCCGTGCGTGGCACCCAGCGTCAGGCACCAGCCAACCCCAGGGTCACCGCGCGATATCTCAACCATCGCCTTGTAGAAAGAGGGATAATCGAACTCGTAGCCACCGAAGCGCTTGGGCTGCAGCGCCCGGTAGAAACCGGCCTTGACGAATTCCTCCTGCAGCTCGGGAGAGTGGCAGCCGCGGGCCTCGGACTGGTCCTGCTCGGCGCGCAGCTTGGGGCGCAGCGCCACCGCGCGCGCGATCAGCTCTGCCGGCGTCAGCCCCGGCTCGGGCGCAGCCAAGTTATGTGCCGTCTCCTGGCGCGGCTTGGCGCGCCGCCTGTCGTCGCTGCTCATCGGGCGATCCCGTCGATAAGTTGCGCCAGTGCCGCCGGCGCCGTGACGTTGGGGCTATGGCTGGCATCGAGCTCGAAGAATTGCCACGCCGGGTTGGTGCGGAAGCGCTTGGCGAATTGGCCGAATGTGTCGTCGGGCGGGGTGCGCTTGCAGTAGATATACGTGCGCGGCAGGTGGGCGCTGCTGCCCTTGAGAATGAGCGGCTGCGTGAAGGTGCCGATCGGCTGCCAGCGGCGCCGCGGCGTGACCCAGGCGACGTCCTCAGGCGAGGTATCGGGCGGCGTCGGGTTGGGCGCCAGCAGCCAGCCGTCGCCGTTGACGCGGGCGTCCTCCGTGCGCGAGCCGCGTTGACCGGCGGGCAGCAGGTCGAACAGGCTCTGCCCGCTCTCCGGCACGAACGCATCGAGGTAGACGAGCTTGGCAATGCGCTCGGCTGCGCGGTCGGCGACACCCGTCGCCACCATGCCGCCGTAGCTGTGGCCCAGCAGCACGATACTGCGCAAGTCCTCGCACTCGAGCACCCCCAGCACGTCGGCGATGTGCGTTTCGAGATTGATCGCGCGGCTCACCTGATGGGCGCGCTCGCCAAGTCCCGTATAGGTCGGCGTGAAGACATCGTGGCCGGCAGCGCGCAGCAGCGGCCGCATCTTCTTCCACGCCCAGCCCGCGCTCCACGCGCCGTGACAAACGACGATCGTTGCCATCGCCCTGCCGTCCTCCCGTCTTGCTTTGAGACAAGCTAGCATGCCCCGCGAATAGTGAGACCCCTCAAGGGTACGCATAGCGGACCCGCGCGACAGCTCAGCGCAGCGCGCGAGGCTTAGGCCCGGTGGGCGAGATCCCAGCGCATCCGATCGCGGGGTCGGATGTGCAGCGCGGCGGCCGCCTAGCCGTATTGCTCGCCCCAGGCGCGCAAGGCCTTGAGCACCGGCGCCAGCGCCTTGCCCTTGTCGGTGAGGAAATACTCGTAGCGCGGCGGATGCAGCTCGTAGAGCCGCGTGGCGATCACGCCCTGCGCTTCCAATGTCTTGAGGCGAGCCGAGAGCGTGTTGGGCGCCACCCTCGGCAGGCCCTGCTCCAACTCCTGAAAGCGTAGCGGACCCTTGCGGAAAAGATCCCGCATGATCAGCAGCGACCATTTCTCGCCGATCACATCGAGGGCCCGGGCCACCGGGCACCGCTGGCCATATCCCGTCGTCATCCATCACAACTAGCCGATCAGCTATGCAATAGCAAGTCACTATACGATAGACAAGTGACTTGCTAGGCGATAGGCATCGTTCTAGTAGTTCGACTGGCGCTTGCGCAGGCCGACAGGGCCGACCTTGGATCTGTGGGCGGCGGGCACCAAGGAGGACGTTGCGATGAGCCATACCGGCGCGCCTGCAGCCGCAGCCGTCATTCCGGCCGCCCGACCGCGGGACACCCTGCTCACGGCCCCGATCTTGCCGGCGCTGCTGAGGCTGACCTTGCCCAACCTGGCGGCGATGGTGGTCGTCACTCTGGTTGCCGTATGCGAGACGGTCTACGTCGGTATCCTCGGCACCACGTCGCTGGCAGCCATCGCGCTGGTGTTCCCCATGATCATGCTGATGCAGATGCTCTCGGCGGGCGCGATGGGCGGGGGCGTTTCCTCCGCCATCAGCCGCGCGCTGGGCGCGGGCGATGTTGCGCGCGCCGAGACGCTCGCCTTGCATGCGGTGGTGATCGGCGCCTCGGCCGGCCTGTTCTTCAGCGTGATCTTCGCTGCCTTCGGCGCGCCCATCTTTCGCACGATGGGCGGCTCCGGCCCGGTGCTGCAAGAGGCGCTCGCCTACGCCAACATCGCACTGACCGCGGCCATCCTGACGTGGTTGCTCAACACCGCGGCTTCCATCGTGCGCGGCACCGGCAATATGCGCGTGCCCTCGCTGACGCTGCTGACCGCGTCGCTGCTGCAGATCGTGCTGGGCGGCGCGTTGGGGCTCGGCATCGGGCCGATTCCGCGTTTCGGCCTGGCGGGCGTAGCGACCGGCCTGGTCATCGCCTATGCGGCGGCGGCGCTGTTCATCCTGTGGTTCCTGTGGTCGGGGCGCGGGCGACTGACGCTCAGGTTCCGCGCCGGGGCGCTGGAGCGCGGCATGTTCTTCGACATCCTCAGGGTCGGCGCGGTGTCGGCGGTGGGGCCGTTCCAGGTCGTGCTGACCGTGCTGATCCTGACCCGGCTGGTTGCAGGCCTGGGCACCGAGGCGCTGGCGGGCTACGGCATCGGCGCGCGGCTCGAGTTCCTGCTGGTGCCGATCGTGTTCGCAGTAGGCGTTGCCAGCGTGCCGATGGTCGGCATGGCGATCGGGGCGCGCGACATCGACGCGAGCGCGGCGCGTGGCCTGGACCGCAGGCGGCGTGGCCGTTACCGCGTTGGGCCTGATCGGGCTGGTCGTGACGATTGCGCCCGACCTTTGGTCGAGGCTGTTCACCGCCGACCCGGCCGTCCGCGCCGCCGCCAACCTTTACTTGCGCTGGGCCGGTCCGGGCTTCGCCTTCGTCGGGCTCGGCTTGAGCCTCTATTTCGCCTCCCAGGGCTCCGGCAAGGTGCTGGCCCCGGTGCTTGCCGGCACCGTGCGCCTTGCGGTCATTGCCCTCGGCGGCTGGGCTCTGACGGCATACGGGGCGCCCGCGTGGAGCCTATTCGCGCTGGTGGGAGCTTCCATGGTCGCCTTCGGGCTCAGCGTGGCGGCTGCCGTCTACTGGACGCCGTGGGGCCAGCGCGGCCGCGCTCAGTAGAACAGGCTGGAGACGCTTTCCTCGCGCGCGGTGCGGGCGATGGCCTCGGCCAGCAGCGGCGCAATCGACAGAACACGGACGTTGGTGGCGGACGTCACCGCCTCGGTCGGCTGGATCGAATCCGTGATCACCAGCGTCTTCAGCCTCGAACTCGTGATCTTGGCGATGGCGCCGCCCGAGAGCACGCCGTGGGTGATGTAGGCCATCACCTCGGTGGCGCCTTCCTGCAGCAGGGCATTGGCGGCATTGACCAGCGTGCCGCCGGAATCGACGATGTCGTCGATCAGGATGCAGCGCTTGCCCTTGACCTCGCCGATCACGTTCATCACTTCGGACTCGCCCGCCCGCTCGCGGCGCTTGTCGCAGATGGCGATCGGCACGTCGATGCGCTTGGCAAGCCCGCGCGCGCGCACCACGCCGCCGACGTCGGGCGAGACCACCACCAGGTTCTCGGTCCCGTAGCGCTCCTGGATGTCGCGCACCATGACGGGCGCGGCGAACAGGTTGTCGGTCGGGATATCGAAGAAGCCCTGGATCTGGCCGGCGTGCAGATCGACGGTCATCACGCGGTCGACGCCGGCGCGCTCGATCAGATTGGCGACCAGCTTGGCCGAGATCGGCGTGCGCGGGCCCGGCCGGCGATCCTGCCGCGCGTAGCCGAAGTAGGGCATCACCGCGGTGATGCGCCGCGCCATCGAGCGCTTCAGCGCGTCGACCAGGATCAAGCAGCTCCATCAGGTTGTCGTTGGCGGGGAACGAGGTCGACTGCAGGACGTAGACGTCCTCGCCGCGCATGTTCTCCTGCACCTCGACGAACACTTCCATGTCGGCGAAGCGCCTGACCACGCTCTTGGTGAGCGGCAGCTTGAGCGTGCCGGCGATGGCCTCGGCCAGCGGCCGATTGCTGTTGCCGGCCACGAGCTTCATGCGCGCCGCCCGCCTTTTGCGGTCTGCGTCTCGCGTATCGAAGGGCATCGGCGGGGATACTCCGTTCACTCGGTGGCGCGTTCTAGCAAGCGCGACCGAGCGTTGCAATTCGCGGAGCATCAACAGGTTGAGCCCGAGCCTTCAGCCGCTGCGGCAGAAGCTGGCCGCAGCGGAGCATTAGTTAATGGCCTTGTTGGCAGCCGGCAGCAGCTTGAAGATGCCCTGCACGGCCGCGCCTGCGGCCTGATCGGCCGTCTTGCCCCAGGCGCCATCCAGCGACCCTTCGGGGATATCGTTCTTCTGCGAGACCGTGCCGAGCCGCTTGCCCGCGGGGTCCTTGACCACCCACTCGATCTGGATCGCCTGCTTGCCCTCGCGCGGCTCGCCCAACGTTACTGCACCTTCGACCCGATAGGCGCTGCCGCCGCGGCCGATCGGCAAGTGGCACACCCTTGGCCTGCAGCTCGCGCTTGATGGCGGCCGTGAGCGAGGTGCTGCCGTCGCCGGGCGCGCCGGATACCGTCGGCACCAGGGCCGAGACGGCGCCCGACCGGTCGATGCTGCCCGTGGTCTGGGCGGCTGGCGGCGGAGCGGCGGCGACAACCTGCTTCGCGGCGGGACGCGCGATCTTCGCTGGGTCGCTCTTAGTCTCGGCCTTCGGCGCCCCGGCGCTCGCCGGCGGAGGGATGTTGTTGGAGGCAACGTTGTGTTGCCGCGTTCGGCAGCCCACGCGGCGAACGAACCGGTTGCCTTCGCAGCGACGGATTGCGCCACCGACGGCGTGATCGCAGCCCAAGGATCGCGCGATGGATTGCCGGGCACGCATCTCCTCACCGGTGAAGCGGTTCACGCGCTTGCCGCCGGAGTCGCTGACATCGAGCACGTAGGAGACCTTTGTGCCGTTCTTTTCCTTGGCGGCCAGGATGTAGGGCCGCAGATGGAAGTCAGCGCTCTGGTCGTTGCCAGCAGTCACGGTGACGCGCTGGCGCTCGAGTGCGGAGGCGAACTCCTGATGCAGCTGCTTGCCGAGCGGGTCGGGCGGACCGACGATGGAATTCAGCACCACCTTGGCGACCGGCGCTTCGGCCACCGCCTTGGGCGGCGGGGCCGGCTCCTGCGTGGTGTTGTTGCGCCGCGTAGTCGAACAACGAGCCACCGCCGCAGCCGGCAAGACCCAAGGCCTGCAAACCCGACAACGGCAAGCGCCACCAACAAATGTTGGCGCCGCGCCGCAGCAGCGTCCGTGGTCGTCACTGTGACCCCCTATTCTCGAAGTCCGCTGAACCCCCAGCTGTCGACGTACTACTTACCCGCGCCCGTGATTCGACAGCACTTACCCCAGCAGACTCCCTTCCCCTGACAATATCCGGGTCGCGATACAACCAGGGGAAAACTCCACCATCATTACGCGCGATCGGTCCAGCCCAGTCAAAATTGTGGAAAACAGTCGCTAAGTCAAGACGATGGCGGATATTTGGCGGCCGTAATCGGCCTCATTGTGCAGGCGCGAGCGGCGATAGCTGAAAAAGTCGTGCGCGCCGGCAAAGCGTACAAGCGTCCGGCATGCCCGCGGCAGAGACCCCGGCCGCTCGCCAGGCGCGAAGCGACGTAGGCCGACAGATCGAAGTGCGGCCGCCCCTCCGCATCCGGAGCGGTGAAGAAAGCCGCGTTGGCGGGATCGTCAGCGAGGAACTGCGCCTCGAACTCGGCACCCACTTGATAAGCCGCCTGGCCGATGCATGGACCGACGGCGGCGCGGATGCGCGTTCGCTCCGCCCCCAGCGCTTCCATGGCGGCGATCGGCGGCCTCGCAGATGCCGGCCAGGGCGCCGCGCCAGCCCGCGTGCGCAGCTGCGACGACGCGAGCCCTGGGGTCGGCGAACAGCACCGGCGCGCAGTCGGCCGTCAGCACGCCGACCGCAATGCCGGGCGTGCTGGTGACCAGCGCGTCCGCCTGCGGGCGCTCGGTCGGCAGGCCATGCCTGGGAAACGATCACGGCAGTCGTGCCGTGCACCTGGTAGGCGGAGACGATCTCCCGCGCCCCCAGATGCGACGACGACGCGCGCGCGGTTCTCGCGCACGGCAGCGGGATCGTCCTTTGATCCAGCGCCGCAGTTGAGGCTGGCGTAGATGCCTTGCGACACGCCGCCATGGCGCGTGAAGAAGCCGTGCGCGACGCCCGCAGCGTCAGAGAGGCCGGCAGCGAGGAGAGGAGTTGGCATGCGCCAGTCCTAGCCGAAGGGCACGAGCGGCGGAAGGGCGGGCGAGCGCACCGCCAGCGCCTTGAAGAGCCCGCCCATGCCGGTTGGCGACATCAGCCGCTGGACGGCCGCCTCGATCTCGCCGGCACGCTCAGCGTTGGCCGACATCAGGCGTGCTGCGCGCTCGGCTAGCCCCAAGCGGCGCAGGAACTCCGCCTGTGTCACAGGACCATCGGCGGCAAAGCCGGCGGCGCGGGCCTTGGCGGCCAATGCGGCAAACTGCACGTGCGCCGTTAGGTCGGCGGTGCCGGGGTCGGTGAGCGGATCGGCGTAGGCGTGGCGGCGCACCGCCTGCAGCGTGTCGCCGAAGGCAGCATCGGCAGGCCCGTAGTCGATGAAAAGGGCGGCGAGCGGCGCGCTGCGAGAGGCGAGCGTCGCAAGCACGTCATCCTCTCCCGCACGCAGCTCGAGGATGGCGCCATCCTCCGCCCGCGCCTCGCTGCGATAGGACACGGCTGGTCCGAGCGCAAACCGCAACCCGCCATCTGGCGCAACATCGACGACGCGCTCGCGCCAGGCGCCGCCGGCATGGACCAACTGGCGGATCGGCAGCGCATCCAGGAACTCGTTGGCGACGACGATGGCGGGCCCTGGCGGCACCTCTCCCAAACGCTCGTGCCAGGTGGCTTTGGCGCCCTGCGAAAGCAGGGGGGTGAGCGCTTGCCACTGGAGCGCGCGCAGGGGCGCGCTCAGCTCGACCAGGTGCACCGACGCAGCCTCGAGAAACCCCGGCAGCGCGCGGCCGGCGCGCAGCGCATCGCGCATCAGCGTGCCGCGGCCGGGCCCCAGCTCGACCAGGCGCAACGGTGCCGGGCGGCCCATGCGCTCCCAGGCCACCGCCGCCCACAGCCCGATCAGCTCGCCGAACACCTGGCTGATCTCGGGCGCGGTGACGAAATCGCCGTCAGCGCCAATGCTTGCCGCACGATGCCAGTAGCCATGCTCGGGGTCGGCTAGGCATTGCTGCATGTACCGGTCGATGGGCATGGGCCCATCGCGGCGCGATGGCCTCACGCAGGCGCCTCAGCAGCGGGCTGTCGCCGTCAGTTCGGGCGTTGGGCATCTACCGGCGCCGGAGCTGGCCGCCGTGCCGCCTCGCGCAGGATCCACAGGCCGATGGCAATCATCGGCAGCGAGTAGATGATGCCGGCGGTGAGCGGACCGAACGTCAAAACGTGCCCGGGGTCGGGCTCGCGGAACAGCTCGCAGAACGAGCGGGCGAGCCCGTAGCCCAGCATGAAGGTGCCGGCCACCGTCCCCGGGCGGCGCAGCGCCTGAGTGCGATGCGTCAGCCACCATAGGACCGCGAACAGCACGAGCCCCTCGAAGAAGGCCTCGTAGAGCTGGCTCGGGTGGCGCTCTAGCGCGTCGGCGCCCGGAAATACCATGGCCCAGGGCACGGTGGTGGGCCTGCCCACCAGCTCCCCGTTGATGAAATTGGCGAGCCGGCCGAAAAACAGCCCGATCGGCGTTGCGGCCGCGCACACATCGAGCATGCTCCAGACATTGGCCGTGGTACGACGCGCGAAATAGACGATCGCCAGAATGGAGCCGAGCAGGCCGCCGTGGAACGCCATGCCGCCCATCCACACGGCCGGGATGCTGAGCGGGTGGGTGAGGAAGTAGCGCGGCTCGTAGAACAGCACATAACCGAGCCGGCCGCCCACCAGCACGCCCACGGTCATATAGATGAGCAGGTCGTCCACATTGGCCGGAGCGAGCGGGGGCTGGCCGCCGCTCCATAGCTGCGACTGCCCGAGCAACCGCTTGATATAGAGCCAGCCGAGCACCAGCCCGGCGATATAGGCGAGCCCGTACCATTTGACCGACAGAGGCCCGATCTGGAACGCGACGGGGTCGACAACGGGATAGGGAATGACCAGCAATTCCATGTGCACGTGTCCGCTGACAGCCTGAGCTTGCGCCTAGTGTCCTGTCTCCGAATTGCCTTCACGTTTGCCGGCTTGGTGGTAAGTCATTTCGGAGACACCAGACTAGCGTCGGCTTGATCAGTTCCGGCGCAAACCCCATAGTACAAGAACGACTTAGGCGAAAGTGCCTGCAACATTAGCATTGCGCTGCCATGACACAGACCAGCAACCGCCTCCTGGACGAGTTCTCCAAGCTGATGACCGACGCGGCCGGGGCCGCGCAGGGCGTGCGCCGCGAGTTCGAGACCCTGATGCGGGCCCAGGGCGAGCGCATCCTGCGCGAGATGGACGTGGTGCAGCGCGAGGAGTTCGAGGCCGTCAAGGAGATGGCCGCCAAGGCGCGCGAGGAGAACGAGCGGCTGAGCGCCCGCGTTGTGGAGCTGGAGGCGGCCGTTGCGGCGCTGCGCAAGTAAGGATGCAATCCGTTCGAGGAATTGTTCCCCAGCTTTGTGCGGATCGCTACTTTTACACAAGAGGTGTCGCCGAGCCGTCATTTTGCTCGTGAACACTCATGGGGTGCGCTTGCCACAGGCGGCGTCGCTCGACTACCACATGACTCGCTAGGGACCGATGGCGGACGTAGCGGGGCCGCCGGAAAGCCAGCTGCACGAACTACGAGCCGACACCCGACAGGGGCGCTCGCAAGGAGCTGTAAAGATGGCAACCGCCGAAGCAGGCCCGACCCGCATCAACAATCCGCTCGACCTCGTCGAGCACATCGCCGGCAAGCACGACTGGGCGATGGATCGCGTGAGCGAGGACGAGCTCACGCTGACGGTTGCCGGACAGTGGACCGACTATCACGTCTCGCTCAACTGGCGGGGCGATCTCGAGACCTTGCACATCGCCTCCGCCTTCGACGCCAAGATCCCCGAGAACCGCCTCAACGAGGTCTACCGCCTGGTGGCGCAGATCAACGAGCAACTGTGGCTCGGCCACTTCGACGTGTGGATCCTCGAAGGCCTCATCATGTACCGCCACGGCCTGATGCTGAACGGCGCACTGGCGACCGAAGGCCAATGCGAGGCGCTGTTCAAGGTGGCGCTGGAAGCCTGCGAGCGCTACTTCCAGGCCTTCCAGTTCGTGGTGTGGGCGGGCAAGGAGAGCCGCGAGGCGCTGGCCTCCTCCATGTTCGAGACCGAAGGCCGGGCGTGATCCGGCTGACTGCGCCACGTAGGTAGCGTCATGACATTGAAACTCGACGGTCCGTTGCTGCTCGCGGGCGCGGGCAACATGGGCTTTGCGCTCTTGAGCGGCTGGCTGGAGCGCGGCCTCGATCCGGCGAGCATCATCGTGCAGGACCCCGCGCCGCCGGCCCGCGTCAAGCAGCGGCTCGACGCCCACGGCATCAAGGCGCTGGCCGAGGTGCGCGCACTGCCCGAGCCGCCGGCTGTCATCCTGGTGGCGGTCAAGCCGCAGGTGATGGACGAGGTGTTCCCACCGCTCGGCCAGCTGGCGCGCAACAAGACGGTGGTGCTGTCGGTGGCCGCCGGCCGCCGCATCGACGGGCTAGAGAAGCACACCCCGCCCGGCACGGCCGTGGTGCGCGCGATGCCGAACACGCCGGCCTCTATCGGCCGCGGCATCACCGTGGCGGTCGGCAACCGGCACCTCACCCAAGCTCAGCGCGAGACGTGCGATCAGCTGCTGCGGGCGGTGGGCGAAGTTGCGTGGATCACCGACGAGGGCCTGATGGACGCGGTTACGGCGGTGTCCGGCTCGGGCCCGGCCTATGTCTTCCACCTCGCCGAATGCATGGCGCAGGCCGGCATCGACGCCGGGCTGCCGGCCGAGCTGGCGGAGCAGCTGGCGCGCTGGACGGTGGCGGGCGCCGGCGAGCTGCTGCATCGCTCCGACCTCAGCGCGGCCACGTTGCGCCAGAACGTCACTTCACCCAACGGCACCACCTTTGCGGCCCTGCAGGTGCTGATGGGCGAGGACGGCCTCGCCAAGCTGATGCGCGAGGCCGTGGCAGCAGCGGCACGGCGCTCGCGCGAGCTGGCGAGCTGAACCGGGACTGGCGGCACTGCGACCTGATCGTGCGACTCGGGTGATGCGCACGTAGGTTGGGTCGAGCAAAGCGAAGACCCAACACCAATCGAGAGCATGTCACCTGGTCTGTTGGGTCTGCGCTACCGCTTGACCCAACCTACGACTACTCTGCCGGCGCCGGCACTTGGCCCGGTGAGCCGCCGCCGGACCAATCGACCCGTAGCGTCGCGAACATCACGGTGACCAGCGCGAGGAAGGCCAGAATGGCGCCCGCCAGCAGCGCGTAGTCCTCGAGCTGCAGGATCAGATAGAGGATGCCGTAGATCGCGGCGAACACGCCGAGCATCACCAGCCCCCTGGCCCTGCTGGCCATCGCCGCGCCGACATACGCGGCGAGCATCACGCCGGTGGCGACAGAGGCCACGAGGTAGGCCAGCGTGAAGCCCAGGTGCTCGGCCAGCGACAGCAGCAGAACGTAGAAGAAGACGAGCGCGAGGCCGGCGAACAGGTATTGCACGGCGTGCACACGACGGCCGGAGATCAGCTCCTGGACAAAGACGGCCATGAAGGCCAGCGCGATGAACATGATGCCGTACTTCGCCGCGCGGTTGACGAGGCTGTAGAAGTCGACCGGATCGATCATCTGCACACCAAACGCAAACGGCTGCAGCCGCTCCAGCCCCTGCTCCGCAAGGCTCCAGGCCTCGGGCACGCTGCGCGCCAGGTGAGGGACCTTCCACGCGGCGGTGAAGCCGGCGCCAGTCACCTGCCGCTCGTCGGGCAGGAAGGCGCCCATAAAGCTCGGGTGCGGCCAATCCGAGGTCAGCGCCACGCGCGTCTCACGCGCCACCGGCGCGACGGTAAGCAAAACGGAGCCGTTGAAGGCGAGGTCGACCGTGAAGGCGAATGGCTGCGGCGGCTGCTCGGGGTTGGGCAGCAGCGCGGCGCCGGCCTCTGCCAGCTTGGCGTGGATGCCGGTCAGGTGCGTCGCCGGGAAGCCGACGCTGGGCGCGAAGGGAATGTCGGGGGCGCCGGCAATCTTGAGCGCCGCCGCCTCCTTCAAACCCGAGACGCCGGACATGCCGAGCACGAAGGCCGCATCCTTCCACCGTACCGCCACCACTTCCGCGGCGACGTCGGACATGCGCGGCGCATTGAAGCGCCCGGAGAGCTTCAGCCGCGCGGCGTAGACCGGCACCTCGAAGATCGAGCGGCGCAGCATCTTGGCTTCCGCGCGGCCCGAGACCTCCAGCGCTTCCGGCGTGAACACCGCCCGGCGCTCCTGGATCTGCTCGATGCGCTTCTCGCCCTGCACGGTCTCGATGCGCACCGTGTAGGGCACCACCAGGAACGGCCCGAGGATGCGCTGCTGCGGCCCCCACAGCTGGCCGACCTCCTGGCGCACGCTGCTGGCCCGGTTCTCGCGCTCCCAGATGAGGCCGTAGACCAGGAACAGCGGCACCACGAGCAGCAGGATCAGGAACAGGATCAGAAAGAACTTGAACGCCGGGCTGCGCACTGCGCGCCTCAGCACCTCGAGCAAATCCACGGCTTACAACTCCCGCAACCACCGCGCCCCCCGGCTTCGGTTGCGTAGCGGCGGCGCTGGGCGAAGTTGCGGCTCAACTGGGGAGGAAACGTGTTGTATTGTGGCGGACTGCAAGAATCAGGCTCGGCAGAGCCTCGCCGGACTGCAAGATCAGGCGGATGCGCTGACGGCTATGGGAACTCAGGAGACGGATCGCAACATCGCCATTAAGATCAGCCGTGGGGGATTCACAGCAGCGTTCTTTATCGAATGTCTAGTAGCGATTGGCGTTCAAATATTGCGATTGCAGGAGGAGTAGCGGCCTGTATTTTGCTGGCATTCAACTTCGCTTTGCTAGTGACAGGTGTCAAATATCCCTGCGGCGGCAACGCCGCCAGCCAAGCAAAGCAGACCAGTCCCAAGCAACGTCGTGCTGATGACGCCAGAATTGCGGAAGCTGCCCAGCAACAGACTACCCAGGCCAGCGTTTACGAGGCCGACTGTCAGAAGCCCAAGGATCATGATGCTGCCGATTTTTGCGAACAGCGGCGCATGGCAGATGCGGCTGAAGAAGCTGGGTGCATTGCTCGCGTTCAGCTTTGGTTGAGCGGGTTCGGAATATTTCTTGTGCTTGGCTCGCTGTACTTCACTGGATGGGCGGCAATCGCAGCTAGCAGAGCAGTGCAGGTTGCCGTTGCCGCCGACCGCCCGCGCGTGCGTCTGAGTAAGTTGGTTTTTTCTCGCATGATGGGGGAGGAGAGCGACAAGAACCAGATGCCCATCATAACGGCTACCGTTAAGAATTATGGCCGAAGCGCTGCCGTTCTTATGCGGGCTCGGATGGCAATCATGGTCACTGGACGCCTTCCAGAGTTTCCCGACTACAACTCCCATGGAAACGCGCTTTTCGTCGGGATCGGGAAGACGCTCGACCCCGGCGAGGAACACACATTCCAGCCACTCTATTTCTTTGAGGCCGCCAAATATACGCGCGACGATGGCGACCCTGCTGCACAATTCCTTCCGTTCAAGGCGCATTTGCATGTCTACGGGTTCGTCGAATTCCTCGACCACGTGGGAGACACGCGCCGCCATGGATTTTGCGCCCTGTACAATCCGCCCAGGGTCGCCAGCAATTTGCCAGAAGGCGAACAGTTTGTTTGGCAGCGCCGCAAGCACTACTCCTACGACACATAGCGCCACACATGCCCGCAGCGCCCACATGGCGCGCGCCCCTTACATTTCAGCCTCCCGCTCCAGGCGAGTGCGAACATGTAGGCGCCAGATCGGCCGCCGGCGTTTGCGCCATAAGACCCGCTGGCCTCACCCTGGCAAACTTGCAGGCTCGGGCTGGCCAACGGCCCATGTTGCGCCTATTAATGCGCCCGTTTGCGAGGGCCTAGCCTCGCACCAGAGCAGAGACATCCCATGCCGAACACGACGCCCCAGCCGCAGCCGGGCATCCTGGAGATCAGCCCCTACGTCCCGGGCGAGAGCGAGGTGCCGGGCGGGGTCAAGCCGATCAAGCTCTCCTCCAACGAGACGCCGCTCGGGCCCTCGCCCAAGGCGATCGCCGCCTACAAGGCCGAGGCCGATCACCTGGAGCGCTATCCGGACGGCGGGGCGACGGCGCTGCGCATGGCGATCGGCAAGCACTACGGCCTCAACCCGGACCGCATCGTGTGCGGCTGCGGCTCCGACGAGCTGATCAACCTGATCGCGCACGCCTACGTCGGCCCCGGCCAGGAGGCGATCTACTCCGAGCATGGCTTCCTGATGTACCGGATCGCCACGCTCTCGAGTGGCGGGACGCCGGTGTCGGTGCCGGAGACGGACTATCGCGCCAATGTCGACGCTATCCTGGCGCGGGTGACGCCGAGGACCAGGCTCGTGTTCCTCGCCAACCCCAACAACCCGACTGGCACCTACATTCCGCACGAAGAGGTGCGGCGCCTGCACAAGGGATTGCCAAGCGACGTTCTGCTGGTGATCGACGCCGCCTACAGCGAGTACGTGCGCCGCAACGACTACGAGGCGGGGCTGGAGCTGGTCGCCACCACCGAGAACACGGTGATGCTGCGCACGTTCTCCAAGATCTACGGGCTCGCCGCGCTGCGGCTCGGCTGGGCCTACTGCCCGGCGGGCGTGGCCGACGTGCTGAACCGCGTGCGCGGACCCTTCAACGTGACGGCGCCGGCAATCGCCGCGGGCGTGGCCGCACTCGCCGACAAGGCTCACCTCGAGACGGCGGTGGCGCACAACGACAAGTGGCTGCCGTGGGTGTCGGCGGAGGCGGAGAAGCTCGGGCTCAAGGTGACGCCCAGCATCGGCAACTTCGTGCTGATGCATTTCCCTCAGGCGAAGGGCAAGGACGCGGTGTCGGCAGACGAGTTCCTCAAGGCGCGCGGCATCATCCTGCGGCGGGTGGCGGCGTACGGCTTGCCGAACTGCCTGCGCATGACGATCGGCACCGAGGACGACAACCGCCGCGTGGTGGCCGCGCTGGCCGAGTTCATGGGGCGGTAGTGTTCAGCACCTCGACATTCGCAGCCGGCGCAAGTCGCTTCGCGAGCGGGGCCATGCAGGAGGCACGTCTTCGACATGACCCCGCACCCCGCTGGCGGGACACCCGCCAGACCGCCCGCTTTTGTCTTAGACAAAGGCGGGCGAGTTCGAGGGGTGTCCCCTCGAGCGGGTCGAAGGGCGGCAGCCCTGCTCGCGCAGCGACAGCAGGTGGGCGCCCGTACTAAACGCAAAGTTCCGATCTGGACGAGACGACAAACGATGACTGCGACCCAAGCAGCGCCGATGTTCGAGCGGGTGGCGCTGATCGGCCTCGGGCTGATCGGCTCGTCGCTGTCGCATGCCATGCGCCGCGGCGGGCTGGCGCGCGCGATCGTCGGCCATGCGCAGAGCGAGAAGACGCGCGACACCGCGCTGCAGGATCGGCCTTGTGGACTCGGTCTACGCCACCGCAGCCGAGGCGGCGCGCGATGCGGACCTGGTGATCCTGTGCGCCCCCATCGGCGTGTGCGGGCGCCTCGCGCAGGAGATGGCGCCGGCGCTCAAGGCGGGCGCCATCGTCACCGACGTCGGCTCGGTAAAGGGCGCGGTTCTGCGCGAGGTCGGCCCGCAGCTGCCGGCCGGCGTGCATTTCATTCCGGGCCATCCGATCGCCGGCACGGAGCATTCGGGGCCGGAGTCGGGCTTTGCCGAGCTGTTCGACGGGCGCTGGTGCGTGCTGACCCCGCCGGCCAGCGCCGACAAGGCCGCGGTGGACAAGCTCGCCGCCTTCTGGCGCGCCTGCGGCAGCAACGTCGAGATCATGGACGCCGACCACCACGACCTGGTGCTCGCCATCACCAGCCACGTGCCGCACCTCATCGCCTACAACATCGTCAACACCGCGCGGCACCTGGAGCAGGTGACCGACACCGAGGTGATCAAGTTCTCCGCCGGCGGTTTCCGCGACTTCACGCGCATCGCCGCCTCCGACCCCGTGATGTGGCGCGACGTGTTCCTCACCAACAAGGAGGCGGTGCTGGAGATGCTCGGCCGCTTCAGCGAGGACCTGACCGCGCTGCAGCGCGCCATCCGCTTCGGCGACGGCGAGACGCTCCACCGCCTGTTCGTGGAGGCGCGCGCCACCCGCCGCGGCATCATCGAGGCGGGCCAGGATACGGCGGCGCCCGACTTCGGCCGGCGCGCGCCGAAGCCTCCGGACACGTGATCCGCCAATGTCGGCCGGCGACCACGACCTGTGGCTCTTCGCCTACGGCTCGCTGATGTGGCGGCCGGGGTTCGCCTACCTCGAGGCGCGGCGCGCGCGCGTAACGGGCTACAGGCGCTGCTTCTGCATCTACTCGGTGCACCACCGCGGCACGCCGGAGCGGCTCGGCATGGTGCTGGGGCTCGACCGCGGCGGGGCCTGCGAGGGCATCGCCTATCGTATTGCTGCATCACAGGTCGCCGAGACGCTGCGCTATCTGCGCGCGCGCGAGCTCATCAACGGCGTGTACCGCGAGGTGCACGTTCCGGTGGAACTGGAGGGGAACGCTGGCGCAGGGCGAGCGGGGGCAGCCGAGACGATGGCGCTCGCGTTCATCGCCGAGCGCGCGCATCCCAGCTATGCCCACCGCCTTCCGCTCGCCATCCAGGCGCGGCTGATCCGGGGTGGGCGGGGAGTGTCGGGCGCCAACCTCGACTATCTGGTGAGCACCGTGCGGCATCTGATCGAGCTCGGCATCCGCGAGCGCGAGCTGGAGCGGCTGGTGGCGATGACGGGAGGACTGGCCTGGCGCGCGGGCCGGCGGCCAACCGGTGACCCCCTACGCGGCGGCGCTGGTGCAGGCGGAGCGGTCGCGGCCGGCGCCGGTGCGGCGGCGCACGCGCAAGGAGGACCGGCGGCGCTTCCTGCACAGGCTGAAGCTCGAGGGATAGGCTTTGGCTTCGCGGGGTCGCTATCCCCGGAAATGTTTCACGTGAACTATTCGGCGCACGTAAGTGCTTGCATTGTTTCCACATTCGGACCCGTTAGTCCCAAACCCGTCCTTGTGACGGAATTGGTCCGACCAACGCCAACCCCGCCATCCGCCCCGCTTGGGTTGCGCCATGGCCGTTCTCCACTGCGGCAGTGGACCGTTCGCGGCACTGCGCGATTTCGTTTGCTATCTGAGGGATTTCCGACGTTGCCGCCGAGGTAGCGGCAGGCGAACTTTTGACCCCGAGCCGACATTCTCAGCATCCAGCTCTGGCGGTGCTGACGTCGAAGCCAAGCTTCACCCGGCCTTGCCGCCCATCCGGTTCCTGGCGACGATCATTTTCATGATCTGGGCTGTACCGTCGCCAATCTCGAGGCCCATCACATCACGCAAACGCTGCTGGTGCGGCAAATCGAGCGACCAGCCATAGTGACCGTGAGTTCAGGAGACATTGGCGGATTACGTCGACACCGGTCTTGGGCCCCAACCATTTGCACATGGCGGCCTCGGCCGTGTGCGAGGCACCAGCATCGCGTAACCGCAACGTGTGATAACAGAGCTGGCGCACCGCCGCGATGAGGCCTTCCCCCTCGGCGAGCGGAAACGTAACGCCTTGGTTGACACCGATCGGTGCGCCGAACGCCTCACGCTCGCGCGCATAAGACCAGGTCTCATCGAGGGAAGCCTGGGCCGCGGCGCAGGCCTGGAGGCCGATCAAGGCACGGCTGAAATCAAAGCCTTGCATGACCTGCACGAAACCCATGCCCTCCTCGGCGAGCCGGTGGTCCACCGGAACCTCGACGTCGTCGAAGAAGATGGAACAGCGCCCGACCGCTTTTGAGCCAACATCGTCATACCGGGATGTCGATATCCCCTTGCTTCGCATGGGAACGAGAAATGCCGACACGCCCCGAGCGCGGCTCTCGGGCGTGCCGGTTCGCACAAAAAGAAGAACCGCATCGGCCTGGTCGGCGAGGCTGATGGACGACTTCTCGCCCCTGAGGACATAGCCCGCATTGGTGCGGCGGGCCGAGAGCATGAGGTTGGCGGCGTCGGACCCGCCGCGTGGCTCTGTCAGCCCGATGCAGACGATGGCTTCCCCCGAGACGATGCGTGGAATCCACTCGCCGGCGAGATCGGCCGAGGCGTGCCTGGCAATAATTTGGCCATTGAGTGAAGCGAGCAGTTGCGCATAACCGACGTTGAGGTCGCCGTAGGCAACTGCCTCCATCGCTATGCCGGTGGTCACACTCGGTTCGCCAAGGCCGCCATATTTCTCCGGCAGGTCTGGGCCGAGCAGGCCGAGGTTGCCCATCTCTCGAACCAGCCCCCGTTCAACATGGCCGGCTTTCTCGCGCTCCATATAGCCTGGGGCAATCTTCTCGCGTGTAAAGCGCTCCGCCATTTCCTGGAAGGCACGCTGATTTTTGGTAAGGCTCATCGAGTACCTGTCTTTCTTGTCCGCGACTGCTGCGGCCACGAATCCAATCGGAGGATTTGCAGGCAATCATCACGCTACGTTGCCTAGTCACTCGATGTTCCAGAGCGATGGGATGGTTTACCACCGCAACGGCGTCAGGGTGATCGCTTTCGAAGTGGACCACGGCGACGCCCGTAGTGACTATGCGGTGTGGCGTCGAATGGCTGGTACACGCGCGCCACATCGCAGATCGCTGTGGCGACTACCACCGCCATGGGAACGTCGGGCGATGCCATTACCTCTTGTTCGATCGCAGTCCTGCCTCGATATAGGCGATCGCGCCGGTAAGCGTTACGAGCTTCGGATAGTCGACCTCGGGGATATCGAGGCCGAGGCGATGGTGAATTGCGGTGACGAAGTTCAGGAAATCCATGGAGTCGATGTCGATAGCTTCACGCAGGTCCGCGGCCGGGTCGACCCTTGCCAAGTCGACTTCCGGCGCGATGTTGTTGAGTTCTTCCTGCACCACTTTTCGAACGTCGATGTCGGTCATAGCTTGTCCGGCTCCTGCAGCAGCTTGTCGACCTCGGTCAAGAACAGCGCGCCGGCATGTCCGTCGCTCACCCGATGGTCAGCGGAGAGCGTGATACTGATCACCGACCGCGGCCCGATCGCTCCGTCGACGATCCACGGCCGCACCACCGTCTTGCCGAACCCGACGATCGCCACCTGCGGCGGATAGATGATGCCGTACAGTGCCTCGACGCCGCGTTCCCCGAGACTTGACACGGTAATGGTCGGATCGGAGATCTCGGAACTGCGGATGCGCCCGGAGCGTGTACGTTGCACCAGATCGCGCATGCGGCTCATCAGCTCATCGACCGAAAGCTGATCGGCATCGTGCAGTGCCGGCGCTGCCAGCCCGCCGCCGCGGATCGCAATTGCTACGCCGACATGTACCGCCTGCGCCGGCTCGAATTTATTGTCGCGATAGAGCCCATTGAAAGCGGGAAAGCGACGCCCCGCCAAGGCGGTTGCCTTGACTGCGAGCGCCGCGAATAGCAGCCGTTTGTCTGGCGGCCGCGCCACGTTCTTCTGCGTCAGCCATTGCTCGCACTGGGTCACGTCGACCTGATGCGCGAGATAGTAGTGTGGAATTTCTCGCTTCGATCGCGCCATCGCCGCAGCGATGGCCGTCCGCATCGCCTCGAGATCAAGCCACGGCCCCCGTTTCGTCTCCGGCGCACCAACAGGCTCAGCGATACGGCGCTCAACGTCGGCGTAGGTGACCGCCCCCGCCGGGCCGCTACCCGTTAGTGTGGAGAGATCGATCCTGTGCGCCTCGGCAAGCCGCCGAGCAGCGGGCGACGCCCGCGCACCGCTCACAGCTCCCACGGCAGCGGCGACTGGCGGCACTACAGCCCGAATAGGCGCAAGTGGGACGGCCGGCGCTGTCGGCGGCAGGGGCGGCGCCATAGCGCCGGGCTTGACCTCGCCTTCGGCGCGAATCCGGGCCAGCGGGGTTCCCACCGGCACCTTGCTATCCAGATCGACGAGGATCTGTTCAATCTGGCCGGATTGGAAGATTTCAATTTCGATGGCGCCTTTCTGCGTTTCGACCACCGCGACAACATCGCCGCGCTTGACCCAGTCACCAGGCTTGACCAGCCATTCCACCAGCGTGCCCGCTTCCATATCGGGACCAAGGGAGGGCATGCGAAATTCGACCACGGCGCCTCCTTATGCTCGCCCGAGCGCGACTTTTGCGGCCGCGACGATCTTCGCAGCCTGCGGGATCGCTGCGTTTTCGAGATGGCTGGGATAAGGAACCGGCACCTCCTCGCTGCAGACGCGGCCGATCGGCGCGTCGAGCGACCAGAACGCCTGCTCGACAATGCGCATGGCAATCTCCGCCGCTAGGCTGCCGCTGCGCCAGCCTTCATCGACGATCACCGCACGCCGAGTCTTGGCGACCGACGTCATGATGGACGCGTCGTCGAGCGGCCGCAAGCTGCGCAGGTCGATCACCTCGGCCTCGATGCTCTCCGCTGCCAGCGCCGTCGCCGCTTCCAGGGTCTTCCATAGCGATCCGCCGTAGGTGATGAGCGAGATGTCACGGCCGGGGCGGCGGACAGCCGCTCTATCGATATCGACTGGACCAGCATCAGCGGCGAGCTTGCCCGTCATGTTGTAGAGCATGACATTTTCGAAAATCAGCACCGGATCGGGATCCTGCAAGGCCGTCCAAAGCATGCCCCGCGCATCCTCGAGGGTCGCCGGCGCCAACACCTTGATGCCGGGAATATGCGCGTACCACCCTTCGAGGCTATGCGAATGCTGGGCGGCAAGCTGGCGCCCGGCGCCGGTCACCATGCGGATCACCAGCGGCACGCCGAACTGATTTCCCGACATGTGACGCACCGTGGCCGCGGTGTTGAGGATCTGGTCGAGCGCGAGCAGGCTGAAATTCACCGTCATCAGCTCGACGATTGGGCGCATGCCAGCCATTGCCGCCCCGATGCCGGCGCCGGTGAAGCCGGACTCAGAGAGAGGCGTATCGCGAATCCGCTCAGGGCCGAACTCGGCGAGCAGTCCTTTACTCACCGCATAACAGCCGCCATAGCGGCCGACATCCTCGCCCATCAAGAATACGCGCTCGTCCCGCTTCAGCGCGTCGCGCATCGCCTCGCGCACCGCTTCGCGGTAGGTGAGCTCGATAGTCTGCGCCTTTGCTTCTGCCGTTGCCATGGCGGGTTCAAGCCGCCTTGTCCGCAGTAGGTGAAGCGCGTCAGCTGCTCGACGGGCTCCCACGTGCCGGCCTCGGCGAAGGCGACAGCGTCGGCGATCTCGGCGGCGACCTCGGCTTCGATGCGCGTCAGATCGTCGGCGTGGACCATGCGGTTGGCCTCGAGCCATCCCTGGAAGCGCACGATCGGTTCTCTCTTCCGCCAGGTCTCGACCTCCGCCTTGTCGCGATAGAGCTGGGCATCGAACATCGAATGCGCGCGCAGCCGATAGGTGCGGCATTCGAGAAAATACGGCTTGCCGCTTCGCGCACGGCATGCACGGCCCGGCGGGCGGCGGCCTCGACGGCGACCACGTCCATGCCGTCGACGGTCTCCGCTTGCATTCGGTAGCACGCTGCCTTGCGCTGGATATCTGTCTCCGATTCCGAGAGCGCCAGCGCCGTCCCCATGGCGTAGAGATTGTTCTCGCACACGAACAGAACCGGCAGCCCCCACAGCGCGGCCAGATTCAAGCTCTCATGAAACTCACCTTCGGCGACGGCGCCTTCGCCAAAGAAGCACGCAGTGACGACGGTCACTGCCCTGCATGTGGTCGGCAAGCGCCAGACCGACGGCGAGCGGCAACCCGCCGCCGACGATGGCGTTGCCGCCGTAGAAATTGGTGGCCCGGTCGAACAAGTGCATAGAGCCGCCGCGTCCGCGGCTGCAGCCTTCCTGCTTGCCATACATCTCGGCCAGCACCGTGGTCATCGGTACGCCGCGTACCAACGCATGTCCGTGCTCGCGATAGGTCGCAACGATACGGTCGCGCTTCTCCAGCACCGGGATGACGCCGACCGCGATCGCCTCCTCGCCATCGTAGAGGTGCAGGAAACCGCGGATCTTCTCCTGCGTGTAGAGCTCGGCGCACTTGTCCTCGAAGCGGCGGATGCGGATCATCTGCTTCAAGAGACCCAGCATGTGCTCGCGCGACAAACGCGGCTTGTCGGCTGGCGCGGTCATCGTTCCTCGCTTTCGAGCGTCGAGATATCGCCCTCCGGCAGGCCGAGCTCGCGAGCCTTGAGCAATCGTCGCATGATCTTGCCGCTGCGCGTCTTCGGCAAGTTCTGCCGGAACGCAATATCTTTCGGAGCGACCGCCGGCCCGAGACGCTGCCGCGCGTGGCCGAGCAATTCCTTGCGCAGCGCTTCGCTCGGCTCGAACCCGTCCTTGAGCGCGACGTAGGCCTTGACCACCTCGCCAGCGGTCGGCTCGGGAATGCCGATCACCCCCGCCTCGGCAACGGCCGGATGCTCCATCAGCGCGCTTTCCACCTCGAACGGGCCGATGAGATGGCCAGCGCTCTTGATGACGTCGTCGGCGCGGCCGACAAACCAGTAATAGCCTTCGCTGTCGCGCATCGCGAGGTCGCCGGTGAGATACCAGCCGCCGACGAAGCACTTCTTCGGTAGCGTTCCTCTTCGTTGAGGTAGCGCGCGCATCATCGACGGCCAGCCCGGTCGCAACGCGAGCTCGCCCATGGCCATCGGCTTCGTGATTTCGCGCACGGCCCCGCCCTCGACGTGCTCGACGATGCCAGCCGCGATGCCGGGCAGTGGGCGACCCATCGAGCCCGGCTTCACGTCCATCGACAGGAAATTCGAGATCATGATTCCGCCGGTCTCGGTCTGCCACCAATTGTCGTGGAACGGCTTGCCGAAGGCCTCGACGCCCCAGACCACGGCCTCCGGATTGAGCGGCTCGCCGACGCTCGCCATCAGGCGCAATTTGGACAGATCGAACCGCTTGGCGAACTCGGCGCCTGCTTTCATCAGCATCCGGATGGCGGTCGGCGCCGTGTACCAGACCGTGACCTTCTGGTCCTGCAGAATGCGATACCACCGTTCGGCGTCGAACTCGGCCTGGTCGACGATCATGGTCACGCCGTTCGTCAGCGGCGATATGATGCCGTACGAAGTGCCGGTCACCCACCCGGGATCCGCGGTGCACCAGAAGACATCGTCCGGATGCAGGTCGAGCGCGAGCCTGCCGGTGACATGGTGAGCAACGACGGCCTCGTGCACGTGCACGGCGCCCTTCGGTTTCCCGGTCGTGCCGCTGGTGAAATGCAGCAAAGCCATGTCTTCGGGATTTGTCCGAACGATCTCGAACGATTCGCCAGCTTGCGCCAGGGCTGCGGCAAGATCGATCGTGTTCGGCGGGGGATGTCGCTGAGCATTCGGTCAGGAAGACATCTTTCAGGCTCCGCGAGCTCCTTCCGCCAGGGCTCGATCTTGCGGCGGTAGAAAGCCTCGGTGGTGATCAAGACCCTGGCATCGCCGATCGTCATGCGAGCTTTGATCGGCTCCGGCCCGAACGCCGAAAACAACGGCGAGAAGACGCTGCCATTCTTCAACGTGCCGAGCGCGCGCGATGTAGAGCTCCGGCACGCGGCCAAGCAGCGAAAAATACACGCTCGCCTTTGCCGATGCCGCTTTGCGCCAGAACATTGGCGAAGCGATTTGCCGCCGCGCCAAGCGCGGCATAGGTGAAATCGCGGATGGTGTCGTCGCGGCCGATCCATCGCAGCGCAAGCTTGTCGCCGCGCCCGGCCTTCACAT
Organism: uncultured Alphaproteobacteria bacterium; assembly: GCA_963724565.1. Classification (GTDB taxonomy): domain Bacteria; phylum Pseudomonadota; class Alphaproteobacteria; order Rhizobiales; family Hyphomicrobiaceae; genus AWTP1-13. The sequence goes on along the minus strand of CAVRVK010000020.1, from coordinate 322,913 downwards.
GCCGGTCGATCGCCTCGTGGGCAATGTTGAGGCCGCCGCCGGGAAGGCCATCGAGCAGCTCACGCGCCTGCGTCCAGGAGAACGTTCGCGCGAGTTCGTCATAATCACGAAGGTTGGCGCCGACGTAGTCTTCAGGACGTTTTTGGATCCGCTTCCATTCCATGGCCAGCGCCTTGGGCTTGGTCAGACTTCTTTAAAAACTAGGACACGGAGATCGGGGCAGCTTTGACCTGGATCAATTCCGCGACGCAGTGCCAATCGGTCCGCACGCAGCAATCACGCTTGCGCGCCAACTTCCTGACGCCCCGCACCGTCGCCGGGCGCGGCTTTCGCGCCGTCGGCGGCAAAGATGGCATCGCACAGGCGCTGGAGCATCGGCACGCCGCGGATCTCGGTCTCGAACAGCGGCACGATGGCGCGGACGCTGTCGTCGAACTCCCGCCAGATCGTCTGCATGTGCTCCTGCTGCATGGCCACGCGGTTCTTGACGAACTCGGCGGAGCTCGGACCGACCGATGCAGCGTCGATGACCATGTTGACGAGGACGCCGCCGACGGGGATGCCGAAGTCCTTGAACCACTGGATGAAGCGCGTGACCACCGCGATCGGCAGCGCCTCCGGCAGCGTCACGAAGAAGAACGACGTGAGCGCGGGGTCTGTGAGGAGCTTGCGCGCGTTCTCCATCCGGTCGCGGAAGGAGACGAGATAGTCCATCAGCGGGTCCGTCTGTCTTCTTCTTCGTGAAGGAGAGCATTTCCCGAAGGGTCCGCGCCTCCTCGCGGCTCTTGAGCATCTTGTTGACCCACAGCGAGTAGACCGTGGACATGCCGAGGAGGCGCCGCGCATTGGCGGTGGGCGCGGTGTCGAAGACGTAGACGTCGTACTCGTTCTTGAACATGACATCGATCATGTTCTCGAACATCGCCGACTCTTCGAACGCGGGGTTCATCGTCGCCGACTCGACGAAGTCGTCGGCCTTGGTGGTGATGTCGGCGAACTTGAGGAACCACCGGATCTTCTCCCGAATCTCCACCTTGCTGCGCTCGATGCTCTGTCGGGTGTCGATCTCGTAGGCCCAAAGATTGGGCACGCCCTCGATGGCAACGTGCTTGCCGAGCATGTCCCGGCCGAACAGACTCGTCAGGCTGTGCACGGGATTGGTGGACACGAGCAGCGTGCGGCGTCCTTGCCGGGCGAGCCCGATGGCGGCTGCGGCGGCGAAGACGGTCTTGCCGACGCCGCCCTTGCCGCCGAAGAAGAAGTACTTCAGCGTAGGGCGCTCGCGAAGATACTGGCCCATCGGCGTTGTGATCTCTGACATGGCGATCTCCGCTAGGCGAACATGGCTGGCGGCGAGCTTCTCGATCATCGCCAGCCCGGTGACGTCGCGATCCATTTCCGGCACCGGCGCCAACACCTGGTCGCCGAAGGCTTTCTGCAGGTCGCCCATGTGCTGATCCTGCATGGCGATCCGGCGGCGCAGGTACTCCGGGATGTTTTGGTCCAGCAATTCGCGCGGGATGACCCGGTTCACCACGTAGCCGGCGACCGGCACGTCGAACTGCGCAAACATCTTGGCCGCCTTCTGCGTGTCGTTGATGATCGCGGCCTCCGGGATCACCACGAAGAAGAAGGCCGTCTTCGCCTTGTCCGTGAGGATTCCGGCCGACGTGTTGATGCGATTCTTGATGTAGAGCAGCTCCTGGAGGATTTGGTCCTGCTCGGTTTCCTTCTCGCGCCGGAGCCGGCTCACCATCTCCTCGTATTCGCGCATCTCCTCCCGCAGCTTGGTGACCTTGTTGATCCACTCGTCGTAGACCTTGGCCATCGACAGGTAGTAGAGCGCGTGGCCGAGAGGAACGAGATCGTATATGTAGTAGTCGTAGTCGCCCTTCATGACGACGTCGACGACGGCGTCGAACATTGCGCTCTCTTCCATCGCCGGCTCGGCGCTCGCCGCCTGGATGTAGCGCTCGATCTCCTCCGGCACGGCGGGCATGCCATACATGTCCAGAATCTTCTGGCGGATTTCCTGCTGGTATTTCTTGATGTGGCTGTCCGCGTCGATCTCCTGTGCCCAGAGGTTCTCCATGATCTTCACGGGCCCCTTGCCGAAGATGTCGCGCTTGAAGATGTCGGTGAGCGACGCCTGCGGATCCACGGAGAACACGAGCACTTTCTTGCCCTGGCTCGCCAGCCAATACGCCGCCGCCGCGGAGAAGGTGGTCTTGCCGACGCCGCCGGCGCCGCCGAACATGACGTATCGGCGCTCGGGGTGCTGCAGGAATAGGTCCTTGAATCCCATCATCGCCCCCTAGAACATCGCGTCCGCGACGTCCTTCTCGCGCAACATGCGCCGCTTCCACGTGGCGATCTGCGGCACGACGTAGGGCAGGAGCCGCAGGCTGTAGTACGGCGGCAGGACCGGAATGCCCAGCAAGTCGCCCATCGTGATAAGAATGAAGAGGTGCTCCATCGACGCACGCGTTCGCAAGGCGGCGCGGCTCATGTCGTGGGCGGCCATGCCGTAGATGGTTTCGCGAATGGCCTGCAACCAGCTCTTCTCCGCCTCTGCCTTCTCTTGCTCGGTCATGGCCGTCTCCTTTCTCAAAGTCCGTGCAGATGATGCTCGTGGCTGTCGCCCAGCTCGCCGTTCACGGAGAACTTCGCGCTTCCACGCCTCGATCTCCGGCACCACCCAGGGAAGCAGGCGCAGCGCGTAATACGGGGGCAGCACCGGCACGCCGAGCATGTCGCCGAACACGCCGACCATGAACAGCTTCTGCATTGAGGCGCGCATTTCCAGCGCCTGCTGCACAAATTCATAGCTGATCATGCCGTACAAGAATTCGCGCACCGCCCGGCTCCAACCACCGGCGACCGGCGTGCTATCATCTCGCGCGCCATGACCGAACTCATCGCCATTGCCGCCGTCGCGATTGTCGCCTGGTTTGCCGCCGGCACCATCTGGAACATCCGCAGCGGGCGCGAGCTCATGCGCTGGATGCAGGGCGGCTTGCCGGTACTTGGCGAGCGCACAACCGTGCGCTGGCTCGGCTCCAGTGCAGTCGAAATGATAATTCGCGAGGGCAAGGCTCCATTCGACACTGCAACGCTGATCATCTTCCTGGAGCCGCGCGACATGCCCTGGATGTGGGCGCTCACCCGAAGCCGCGGCCGCCGCGACATTCTGATCATCCGAGGTGTGTTGAAACGGGCTCCAGCGGTTGAGTTCGAGGCCCTCGATCCCTTGAGCTGGTCTGGTCGCGATGCCCTCCCCCGGGTGCCGCAGAATTGGACCGTTCGCCAGGGGGCCTTCGGGGGCTTGGTTGTGCATCACGCTGGCGCTGCGGCTCTCACTGATGCGGACGAAATGCTGAAACTCGCCCAGCAAGCGGGCTTGTCCGTGAAGCGGCTGTCCGCGCGCCGCAGCGAGCCTCATTTCCAGGTTCATGTCGACATCCCCGATCGCCAACAGCCCGCGCGCGCGTTCTTCGAAGCCGTACACAGTCTCGCCGAACGCGCGCTGGCCTGACACGATTGCACCCGCCTATTCGGCGGGCGCCGTACGCGGAACCCGCGGGCCGGGCATTGCGTGGTAACGGCGGTAAGCTTTGTACCCGTCCCAGCCGATGAGGACGGCCGCCGCGAACAAGAGTACGGAGACCGCGATCATGGCCCACGCGCCGTAGACCGGCAGCCCGGTTATCTTCGGGTTCGCCGCGATCGTCACATACAGGTTGCGCGCTGTGACTGCGGTGGCCGCCAGCGTGGTCACGTACATGAAGATCATGGGCAGTAACGCGTAGCTCGGGTTGCGTTTCTCCGACTTGAGCCATACGGAGACCACGAGCAGGCTCAGGGCCGCCATCAGCTGGTTGGAGGCTCCAAACATCTGCCAGAGGTAGACCCACGTGCCGCTGAGCACGAGCGCGGCCGTGAGGACCATCGAGATCGTGCTTGACACATGCATGTTCCGAACGGCCGGCATCGTGTCGCCGACCCACTCCGTGAGCGTCACGCGCATCACACGGAAGACCAGGATGGTCACAGTGAGCACGATCACCACGAAGGTGCCGAATCCCAGCGCGGTGCCGAAGGCCTCGGGGATGAGTCCGAAGGTTCCGGCGTAAACGAGCTTGCCGACCCCTAACGCAAACCGGCCACCACCGCCGCCAGCGCCGGCGATTGAGACGGCAGTGAGTGACAGAAGGGCCAGCGTATTCTCGCCGAACATTCCGCCCGCGCCGACGGGTAGGCCATCTGTCTCATATTCGAGCTGCCGCGCGGTCCCGACCGAGCCGACTAGGGCGTGCCAGCCGGAGATTGCGCCGCAGGCGATGGTCACGAACAGCATCGGCCACAGCGGCTGCCACGCCTTGCCTGTTTCGATTGCGAAGCCGAGGTCCTTGACGGCGGGCAGCGCAAACGCGCCGATAAGGTTGCCCGCTGAGTCCGTCGTTCCGAGTAATGGCGCGACAATCATGCCCACCGCGCTTAGGATCACGGTTATGAACGTGATCCAAAAGCCGATGTAGTTCACCGGCTGCGCGAACCGCCAGATCGGTAAATTCGCCCCCAGGTAACTAAACGCGAACAGGAACACCATCCAGACTAGGTAATTCGGCAGCGTCTTGAGCTGACCGGTAACCGCGTCATATGCGGGCGTCGACGGACGTGTGCCATCGGCGCGCGGCGCCGGAATCCTCGGATCGGCCATGGTGGGATCCTGGACCGAGACGAGTGGCTGCTTGCCGCTGATTTGGTCCACCGTATCGTTGACCCATGCCACGGTGCCACCCACCGGACCTTGCACTAGTGCGCCAGCGGGATCCCGATGCTGCCCCCACGGTCCCAGCGCCATGGCGCCAAGCGTGATGGCGACAACGAGTACAGTGACGCCGGCAATGCCCATCTTCCAGCGGTACATCATTTGGCCGGCGAGAAGCCCCATCAAGCCGAGCATCACGATGCCGAATGGCACGTCCGGACGCGCGGAAAGGATAGCCGCCAGGATGCCGATGAACGCGCCGGCCAACAGCATCAGATAGAAGAAAATGAATACGAACAGGATCGTGCGCGTGCGGGGAGCGATGAGCCGGTGCGCGATCGCCGACAGGCTGTTGCCGTCATTTCGCACCGCGACCATGATCGCGGAGTAGTCGCTCGCCCAACCGATGAAGCTGACACCCAGGATCAGCCAGGCCAGCGAGGGCGCCCAGCCCCAGAGATTCGCGGCGGTGATTGGCCCTACGATGGGGCCCGCGGCCGCGATCGCCTTGAAGTGATACCCGAAGAGGACATTCCGGCTGGTCGGCATGAAGTCGACGCCATCCATGTACATCCGGGCGGGCGTCGCCCGTTTCGGATCAGGTTGGATGACGTTCCGATCCACGCGTCGAGCGTAAAAATTATACACCAAATAGGTGGTCAGCACGCTGAGGACGACGATCCAAAAGCTGTTCATGGCTTTGCTCCTCCCCAATAGACCCCCCGCAGACCTGCTCCCGTAAGCTGCAACAACTACCCACGATATCGACGTCGTTGCGCGGCGCGTGCGCATTGATCTGCGTCAAGACCAGAGAGCCTTCGTCGCGGCCTTGGCGTTCAAGCATTCACACCTCGGCTTGGGCGAGCTAAGGCAGCACGCCGGTGCGACGACTTGAGGAAGGGCCGTCGATCCAATCGCACACGATTGGCGCCTCTCGCTCTCAAAGGCTGTGGTCGCGCGATAGGCGGCGGGCGCGCCAAGACAGCGATGTGAAGGAGAGGAACGCAAGCAGCACAGCCATTAGCGGGGTAGCTCAACCCCGAGGACGACAGACCATGGTGAGCGCACGATCTCGATCGCGTGGGGCAGCCCGCTATCCGCATACTGGCGCAGTTTGAAGATCCCGGCCTTCGATAGCTATCGCCCCGAGTTGCAATATATGCGCAGCCCCGGCCCGAGATGGCACGAAAAGCATGCGTCGAACGGCATGACAACTGCCTGAAGAATTGCCAGCACCCCCCGAACCAAACGGAATCGAGCCGGTTTGATGAACATCAATGTCAGACTGGCGCCCAAGAGTTCTTGGTCTGGATTGCAGCCGTTTTAGGAAACAGTCAACATGCCCAAGGTGCTCGTACCCGTCGATAGTTCTGATAGCGCAACGCGCGCACTCCGACATGCGATCGGGCTCGCCAAGCAGAACCCCTCGATTGAGTTCCATATCGTCAACGCCCACGAGCCGCCCATCGTATACGGGGAGATCGCGGTATATCTCCCCGAGGAGAAGGCTCGCGAGCTTCAGCGCCGTCGCAGCGAGGACATCCTGAAGCCTGCGGCGGAGCTGGCCAAAGCTGCCGGAGTGAAGTTTTCTACCGAAATCCTGATCGGCGAGGTAGCGGGAGCCATCGCGAGGTATGCCCAAGAGCACGGATGCGACGCCATCGTGATGGGGACGCGCGGCATGGGCGCGGTTGGAAATCTGGTCTTAGGCTCTATCGCCACCAAAGTCATCCATCTGACGAAGCTTCCCGTAACGCTGGTCAAGTAGAGCGCTTCCTCGTTCGCCCTGAGACCTTCCTTGCTCGTAGCTTGGTCGCAGTTCTGATCCTATTCACCCCAAAGTTCGGGGCCAAAAGAGGACCACCAATACAATTGCCCAAACAATACCCCAACCTACCCAAGTAGTGGTGGGGTGAGCTGCTTGCCATTCCAGGATTCGCTTGTGAAAGGTCACCCCGCACCCCCAATTGCAATCTTGCACTTTATCACTCGATCCGATGACGACATGATCTGTCTCAATCGCGATTCGCGCTCAGGAATGGTCTATCTCCTTTACGCTGACATGCGGCGACTTCGGCAGAAGATCCCAATGCTCGAGAGGCGCTTCTGCTGGCCGGCCAGGGGACGGGGCCAGCTAGGCCATGTTCCACACTTGCGTCCCTGAAGTAAGAGCCCTCCGCATCGAGCCTCTCGGCGGCGCCGGTTTGGCCTCAAGAAACAGGTTGAGCCGGCCTTACCAGATGACCTCCTTCAAATGCTCTTCCTCGTCCAGCCGATCGATTTCAATCCCCGTAAAGTCGCTTCGGGACACCACGCCCAGAATTTTCCCATTGTGGATGATGGGTAGATGGCGGAATCCGCCATCGTTCATGATCCGCAATGCGTCGATCGCGGAACCCTCCGGGGTGAGCGTCACTGGAGCCTTAGTCATGACCTCCTTGACCGGCGTCTCACCCGCATCCTTCGCCGTAGCCAAAACGCGTACCGCATCGCGCCCCGTGAATATCCCCGAAAGGCACCGCTGGCTATTGATCACAAGTGTACACCCGCACTTGTGTCTCCACATGCCTCGGCAGGCATGCTGAACCTGCTTTTCCTCTGCGATCGCCAGAGGCTTCCGGCCTTTGATCACGTCTGCGAGGCTCCGGAAGGCGCTTGCTGATCCTCGCGGCGGGCCGGATTGTTGCCAGCGGAAGTCTTCCAGTTCCATGCCTTTGAGATCACCTCGTGACACAACTCCTTTGATTATTCCGTCCTCGGTCACTGGCACGTGCCGGAAGCCACCCTCGGCCATTGCACGCAGCGCATCGACGGCCCGGCTCTTGGGGGCTACGGTCACGGGGTTGCGTGTCATCGCTTGTGCCAACGGGATGCTGCCGGCGTCCTTGGCCCTGGCAAGCAGCCGCACGGCATCGCGGCCCGTGAATATGCCGATCAGGCGCTGCCGCGTGTCAACGACGAGGACCGATCCGCTTTTGCGCTCGCACATCCGGCCGCACGCCCGGCGTACCAACTCGTCTACGGGCAGAACCAGCGGTCTCTGATCCTTGACGATATAAGCCAGCTGTCGATTGGTCATGCTGACGTTACCAAACTGGGAATTAGGTGACTTACGACGCCATGCGACGGTCTTTCAGCCTCGTGAGGGTGTCCAACGTGGCCGCATTGGGACAATAGTTCCTCCAGACAGGGTCATCCGGGCGGTCCAAGAGGTCCTTCTCGCATCGGCCTTTCTCGTTGCAGCACGCGCATGTCCGTTGAAGATCGCGCAGCACATCCATAGCTGCGCGCTCGACGTCAGCCTTCGAGAGGCCCAGCGCATGCATGCGTTCGTACAGATGGCTTGCCGCATCAGGACCGCGCGCAACCAGATCCTCGAGGGCGCTGGCGCTCATGCCCAATTCGTGCGCGACCCTCTCCAGCTCCTTGGAGTCAAGACCGCTAAGCTCGTTCTGCCTGCGCCACCAGTCACCGACGCGGCTAAGCAAGGATTGGACGCTAGCATGGCTGGACATGTTGACTTCCCGTGCGAACTCCGGCTTCGTTTCGCCGCAGCTTAAGCATGCTCCCGAGTTCGCCTATTGATTCCAGTCAAAGTCGTGCTCGCGCTGGCCAAGTCGAGTGGCGTAGGACGACCCCCCCTTTCTTGCCTCGATAACGAAACGCGTGCACACCCTAGCCGTTCTCGCGCTGCAGCAACTTCGGCAGCTAAAAGGGTTCATCCGCCATGCGCCGGCGCCGCGCTGAACCGCCGGACCGCTGACCCACTATCGCCGCAAGCTGGCTTAGCCTAAGTACCCGGTTGCGCCCGTCTCAGGACTAGTCCCGATAGCGATGGTCGGGCGGATGCCCAAACAAGTTCAGCTGCAAAGTGGCGTGACCTTGCAGAGGATCCCATGGAACAAAGCGCGCTACCCGCCGGCACGCGTTCGCCGACGCCGCCCGAAGATGCAAGGCTCGCAGAAGCCAAACGCCGAGTCGCTGCGATAAAGGGCTTTTACGTTCATCTCACGGTCTTCGTGGCGGTCATGCTGGGCTTGGTCGCCTTGAACACCGCGATCGGCCGTCCTTGGTGGGTCCAATGGGTATTCCTTGGTTGGGGCATCGGTGTGCTGGCCCACGCGCTCGCGGTTTTCGGCCGTGGCTCCAAGTTCATTGCGGACTGGGAGAGGCGCAAGATCAAGGAACTCCTGGACGAAAAATGAGCTGGCATGAAGCAAGCTTCTCATTTTGTTCGGGAAAGTCCTTATTGTGGCAGGCCTCGCCTGTGGGTCGTCGGTTGGCATTGACGTGCATGACGTAGGGTCCGACGAGCGGCGCGCCTGCCAGGCACTTCTGGCGCACAGCTCCAACTCGGTTGGGGTGCACGACCTCATCCGGCCGGATGGGCAACAATACCAGTTACAATCCATTACAATTTCTATCCAAGGCCGCAAACTGCTGCGACAGGCCACCGCTTGATTGGGCCCCACGATAATTGAGGAGCCCGACTAATGCAGACCATGTCTCATTTCGCCCTTCAGCCGGCCGTTGCCGCCCGATCAATGGGCGGGCTTGAGCAAACCCTCTCGCACGCGTCGTTGCGGCGGGTGGAGGCCAAAGAGTTCGTGTTCGCTGAGGGCGATCCCACCACTCACGTCTTCCGCGTCGAAACCGGTGCTGTCGCCCTCTACAAGATCCTGGCAGATGGCCGGCGCCAAATCGTGGGCTTCGCATACCCCGGCGATCTCATAGGGCTCGGCGCGCAAGGCGAGCATGTGATGAACGCACAGGCGACAAAGCCTACCCGCCTGCGCTGCCTGCCGATCGCGATGTTGCATCGTTCAGCCGCCAAAGACCCTGCGCTCGGTTTCAAACTCTATGAGGCCCTGGCCAGGGAGTTGGCTGCTACCCGCGACCTCATGCTGACGACCGGACAGCGCAGCGCCACCGAGCGCGTAGTCAGCTTCCTGCTGGCCTTCTCCCGTCGCAGTGAGCGCAATGGACAAAGCCCTTCCGACTTCGAGCTGCCGATGACGCGCGCCGACATCGGCGACTTCCTGGGCCTGACCATAGAGACCGTGAGCCGCACTTTCACCAAGCTCAAATCGCTTGGCCTTATCGAGCTGCCGCAGAGCCATTGGGTGAAGCTCGTCGACATTGACGAGCTGCAGAGCCTTGCAGACGGTGAGGATCGCGAGGAGTAGGGAGCGACCCATGACAATTGAACGCGTCAACCCTGACAGGTTTTCGAATGTCCACCCGCGCCCCGCGCCGCGATGCTACTCGCAACAACCCATCTCCCAAGCCACCCGGCAGTCCCGCGTCGAGGCGGAAAGGACTGCGGTCATGATCGCGCTTGGTCTCATCGGTTGTGTTGCAGGGTTTCTGATTGTCTCGCACGGTTGGAGCCTTTGAGGACTCTCGGCTCTGACGGCGCAGGCGGTCTTATTGCGGGCGAGGCAACGATGTACAAGCACATTCTGATTGCGACCGACGGCTCCGACCTTGCCCAGCGCGCCGAGTCGTCAGGCTTGACGCTTGCCAAAGCGCTCAATGCCCAAGTCACGGCCGTCACCGTCACCGAACCTTGGGACGCATTATCCATGGCGGCGCTGGCCGAGCGCGGCATGCCCAATCCAGTGGCGGACTACGACGAATGCATGGCGGCGGCCGCAAACCGCGTCCTCTGGAGCGTCAGCGAGACGGCCAAGAAAATCGGCGCTTCGTGCGCGACACTCCATGTCAAAGACCGCTACCCAGCCGAGGGTATTGTCGAAACCGCAAAGGAACGCGGATGCGACCTGATCGTGATGGCCTCGCACGGGCGCAGGGGAATTTCGAGAGCACTGCTGGGCAGCCAAGCGACGAAGGTGGTCACCCTGAGTTCAGTCCCGGTTCTCGTCTGCCGTTGACGGCGCGCCACCAAACTTGGGCGAGCTCACTCATGGTGGCACCTGTAAACAGTGCTGTCGCCGGAAAGTTGCGAGACATGGCGGACGTTCTCGAGCAGCAGCAGGCGGACGGGTTTCGCATCGCCGCCTATCGTCGGGCCGCCGATATGCTCGAAGCACTGAAGCAGCCGGTCGAGGAGATCGTCCGCGTCAACGGACTGCCGGGTCTAGTAGAATCTGCCTGGAATTGGGCGCGGTATCGGCTCGGCGATCATGGAGATGGTGACCACCGGACGTTGGAGCCAGCTCGAGCGGTTGCAGGGCGAGCTCCAACCCGAGCTGCTGTTTCAGACCCTGCCCGGGATAGGGCCGAAGCTGGCGGCGCGAATCCATGATGCCCTGCACGTCGACACGCTCGAGGCCCTCGAGCTTGCGGCTCACGAAGGCTCGTTGGCGAAGGTCTCGGGTATCGGACACCGGCGCGCGGCCGCCATCCGCGCGGCGATTGGGGATCGGCTCGGCCACCGACGCATTCGGTCCATTCATCCGGTGAAAGCCCCACCGGTTGCTCTCCTGCTCGATGTCGACAGGGAATACAGGGAAAAGGCAACCGCCGGTGAACTGCGCACGATCGCCCCGAAGCGCTTCAACCCTGGCGGCGAGGCATGGCTCCCGGTCTTCCACGCCGCACGAGACGATTGGCGGCTGACGGCACTCTTCTCCAACACGCGCAAGGCTCACGAGCTCGGAAAGATCAAAGACTGGGTTGTGATCTACTTTCACCCAGACACGGAGCCGGAGGCGCAGTGCACGGTGGTGACCGAAACGCGCGGGCCCTTGGCTGGACACCGCGTCGTGCGCGGTCGTGAAGGGGAATGTGCCGTTTACTACGCGGAATCGTCCTCAGGCGGGGGAGCACTGCAGACCAACGACGGATCAACAGCTATTACTGATCACACAACGTAGCCGCCTGGCCCAAGCGGAGCTTGGCAGCCGTGTGCCGTGGGGGGAACAGAGCGACACCGTGCCTTCAATCTCGGCTGTTAGCGACAGTTCGGCTATCTTGATGGGCATTGCTCCGCTCGAGCTCAATTCGAAGGTGAAGCATGGACCGTGAGTTCCCCCGCGACTGGATGTGGTCAGAGGCGTTCGCGATGCTGGCCCGGGTCGACCGCCTGCATCGGGATTTCTTCCGGCCGGTCGGTTCGGCGTCGCATCAGCCGGCCTGGGAGCCGCCGGTCGACATCCTGGAGACAGCGCGCGAGGTGCTGGTCCTCGTCGCTCTGCCGGGCGTCGACGCCGAGCAGGTGGAGGCGGCCATTGATGGGGCCGATCTGGTGATTGCCGGGACGCGCCTGCTGCCGCGCGAGTTGCGCACCGCCATCATTCATCGCCTGGAGCTGCCCCAGGGCCGTTTCGAGCGGCGCGTGCGCCTCCCCGGCGGTCGCTACCGAAACGTTCGCCGATCGGCCGAGCAACGGCTGTCTCCTGATCACGCTCGACAAGATGGAGGCATCCCGTGGCTGAGGCAGGTGCAAAGCGCGAGGCGCCCAGCTGGCGCGGCGTCGTCGCCCGTTGCCGTCGGACGCCCTCATCATCGTTCCAGTGCGCAACACCGTGCTGTTTCCGGGCCTGGTGCTGCCGATCACCGTCGGCCGGCCCGGCTCGGTCGCTGCCGCCCAGCAGGCGGTGCGCGAGCAGCGCCAGGTCGGCATCCTCATGCAGCGCGACCCAGAGGCTGGCCGAGCCCACGCCCGCCGACCATGCATCGCATCGGCACGCGTTGCCAATCTCGTGCGCTACGTCACCGCGCCTGACGGAGGCCACCACCTCGTCTGCCAGGGCGATCAGCGCTTCCAGATCCTGGAGTTCCTGAGCGGCTGGCCGTTCCTGGTCGGCCCAGGTCGTGCGCATTCCCGAGCCCGATTCGCGCAGTCCCGAGATCGAGGCGCGCTTTCTCAATCTGCAGCGCCAAGCCGTGGAGGCCCTTCAGCTGCTGCCGCAGGCGCCGCCTGAACTGCTGGCGGCGATCCAATCGATCACCTCGCCGGCCCAGCTCGCCGATCTCGCCAGCGGCCTACATGGACGTGAAGCCGGAGGAGAAGCAGGAGATCCTGGAGACCATCGACGTGGCCGCGCGCATGGAGAAGGTCTCGCGCCTGCTGGCGCAGCGCATCGAGGTCTTGCGGCTGTCGCAGGAGATCGGCCGGCAGACCAAGGCCGCCATCGACGAGCGCCAGCGCGAGGTGCTGCTGCGCGAGCAGCTGGCGGCCATCCGCCGGCAGTTGGGCGAGGGCGAGGAGGGCAAGGCCGAGATCGCCGAACTCGGCGAGGCGATCGCCAAGGCCAACATGCCGAAGGAGGTCGAGGAGCAGGCCCGCAAGGAGCTGCGCCGGCTCGAGCGCATGCCGGAAGCCTCCGCCGAGCACGGCATGGTGCGCAGCTATCTCGACTGGCTGATCGAGCTGCCCTGGAGCCTGCCCGAAGAGGCGCCGATCGACATCGCCGAGGCGCGGCGCATCCTCGATGAGGACCACTACGGCCTCGACAAGATCAAGCGGCGCATCGTCGAGTATCTGGCCGTGCGCAAGCTGGCGCCCCAGGGCAAGGCGCCGATCCTGTGCCTGGTCGGGCCGCCCGGCGTCGGCAAGACATCGCTCGGCCAATCCATCGCGCGCGCCATGGGCCGCAAGTTCGTGCGCGTCAGCCTCGGCGGCGTGCACGACGAGGCCGAGATCCGCGGACACCGGCGCACCTACATCGGCGCGCTGCCCGGCAACATCATCCAGGCGATCCGCAAGGCCGGCACGCGCAACTGCGTGATGATGCTCGACGAGATCGACAAGCTGGGCGCCGGCATCCACGGCGATCCCAGCGCCGCGCTGCTCGAGGTGCTGGACCCCGAGCAGAACAGCACCTTCCGCGACAACTATCTGGCCGTGCCGTTCGACCTGAGCCGGGTCGTGTTCATCACCACGGCCAACATGCTCGACACCATCCCGGGCCCGTTGCGCGACCGCATGGAGGTCATCGCGCTCTCCGGCTACACCGCGAGCGAGAAGCTGCAGATCGCGCGCCGCTATCTGGTGCGGCGGCAGCTGGAGGCGAACGGCCTGCAGCCGGAGCAGGTCGAGATCACCGACGCGGCCCTGCGCGAGATCATCCAGCGCTACACGCGCGAGGCCGGCGTGCGCAACCTCGAGCGCGAGATCGGCAAGGCCCTGCGCCATGCCGCCGTGCGCATCGCCGAGGGTCAGCGCGGGCCGATCCGCATCGATGCCGACGACCTCGGCGACCATCCTCGGGCCGCCGCAGTTCGAGAGCGAGGTGGCGATGCGCACCAGCGTGCCGGGCGTCGCCACCGGCCTCGCCTGGACGCCGGTCGGCGGCGACATCCTGTTCATCGAGGCGACGCGCACGCCGGGCAGCGGCAGGCTGATCCTGACCGGCCAGCTCGGCGAAGTCATGCGCGAGAGCGCGCAGGCGGCGCTCAGCATCGTCAAGAACCGCGCGGCGGCGCTTCGGCATCGATGCCTGCCCGCTTCGAGAAGAGCGACATCCACGTGCACGTTCCGGCCGGCGCCATTCCCAAGGACGGCCCCAGCGCCGGCGTCGCCATGTTCATGGCGCTGGTCTCGCTCATGACCGAGCGCACCGTGCGCAGCGACACGGCCATGACCGGCGAGATCAGCCTGCGCGGGCTGGTGCTGCCGGTGGGCGGCATCAAGGAGAAGGTGGTGGCGGCGGCGCGCGCCGGGCATCGCAGCGTGTGATGCTGCCGGCCCGCAACCGCAAGGACTTCGAGGACATCCCCGACGAGGTGCGCGCGTACGATCGAGTTCATCTGGCTCGAGACTGTGGACCAGGCGGTCGCAGCCGCGCTGGAGGGCACGGCTTCAGACAAGAGCAGCCTAAGGGCGGCGTCCAGCGGGTAGTAAGTCGTGGCGCGGCGGGAGCGGTCTTGATCGGCGTCAAATTGTGGACCGCCGAAGCGCTTAGGAATGAACTGACAGAAGTTTTGGCCAGCTCGCGAGATTGCCATGTCATACAAGACCATTCTCATGCACTGCAACGACAAGCGTCGCATCGAGGCGTTGTTGGCCCCGAGCGTGAGCCTGGCTGTAAAATTCCAGGCGCATTTGATTGGCCTTTCGGTGGTTCCGCCCGTCACGGTCATCTCGATGGGGGCACCGGACGGGCCGCCGATCGTTGTCGACGAGCACTGCAAGCTCTACCGCGAAGAGAGCCCGGCCATGAAAGCCGCGTTCGAGGCTGCCGCCCGCGGCCGGGCATTCGTCAGTGAGTGGAGAGACGACGAGGCCGATGCCTTCGGCGTGGCGGATCGGGTCCTGCAATACGCACGGGCGGTCGATCTTGTCGTCGCCGCGCAAACCGACCCGGAATGGGCGGGCACAGACTGGCTCGACGTTGCCGATCGATTGACGATGGAGAGCGGGCGACCGGTTCTGATCGTTCCCAATGCTGGCACACATGCCAGCGTCGGCGAGGAAGTGCTGGTTGCCTGGAACGCCCGGCGCGAAGCGGCGCGCGCGGTGTTCGACGCACTGCCGATCCTCCAGCGCGCCAAGGAAGTGAAGGTGGTCTGGGTCAATCCGCAATCGGAGCACGATCTTGCACAGGACGTTCCGGCGGCCGACATTTGCGCGGCCTTGGCCCGCCACGGCGTGAAATGCCAAGCTACCGAGCAGGTGAAACCCCGTGCCGGCGTCGGCGAGACGCTGCTGGCGTGCGCCAAGGACATGAGCGCCGATCTGCTGGTCATGGGATGCTATGGTCACACGCGGCTGCGGGAGCTTGTCTTTGGCGGTGCGAGCCGGCACGCGTTGGCGCACATGTCGCTTCCCGTGCTCATGTCGCACTAGCTCCTACCTTGCTAGCGGACCTTTTGGTTGTTTCGCTCCTTGAGCATCGCTTGAGCGGCCTCATATGCCATCTTCGCTGCTTCACTCGGCACATGGCCGCCCGCGCCGGCTTGGGCGGTATCCCTGCGCGCCGCGTAGATTCCAGCTAGCGCCGCCATCGCGAACCAATCCAGCAGCGTAGGCGACCCGTTAGATTTCCTGCTGCCTTGAGCCATCTGCACCCTCCAGTCGAACTCTCGCGGCCTCCTGGCGATCTTCCCAGGGAGGATTTCCTTAGCCGCCGGGGCCTTTAGGGTTCTTGGGCTGGCGCAGCCGAGCCTGATGGGTGGTCTGCCGCACGCAGAAGACATGAGTGACAGTCCCAAGCATGCTTACACGTTTCCCAGATGAATCTCTGCGCCGTCCAACTCCTCGAACATGTCCTCGTTCAGCACTTCCATGAGCGCGCCGATGCTGGTGGTCTTCTGCAGGCGCCGATCCTGCAGCTGCGCCCATACGTCCGCAAACGCGCGCCCGAAGCTCTCTGCGTCGGTGATCTCGTGCATGCCCTCGTACAGGGCGACGCCTTTCTTCGTGATGACCAGCTTGGTTTTCATATCCCGCCTCGCGACGACCGGGGAAATCCTCACTGCCAATAATGCGGCAGGCGTCGGGTCACGAATTGATGCCGGTCAATGTTTCCGGGTATCGGCATTGTCCAATGCGCGTTTGCTGCTGGTGCCGATATGAATATCGCTGCGAGCCCGCTGCTGACCGACCTCTACCAGCTCAACATGATCCAGGCGTACCTGGACCATGGGGAAACCAAGACGGCGGTGTTCGAATTCTTCGTCCGCAAGCTGCCGACCAGACGCGGGTTCCTCGTTGCCGCCGGGCTCGAGCAAGCGCTCGATTTCCTCGAGGATCTGCGCTTTTCGCCTGAGGAGCTCGATTGGCTGAAAGGCAGCGGGCGATTCGAGAGGGGGCTTCTCGACTACCTCGCCGATCTGCGCTTCACCGGCGACGTGCACGCGATGCCAGAAGGCACGGTCTTCTATGCCAATGAACCCATCCTGCGCGTGACCGCACCGCTGCCCCAGGCGCAACTCGTGGAGACGCGCCTGATCAACATCCTGCACTTTCAGTCGCTGATCGCGGCTAAGGCTGCACGGATGGTTCTGTGCGCGCCGGGCAAGCTGCTCGTCGACTTCGGTCTGCGCCGCGCGCACGGCGCCGAGGCCGGCCTCTTTGCTGCGCGCGCGAGCTACGTGGCGGGGTTTTCCGGCACCGCCACCATGCTGGCGAGCAAGCTCTATGGCATCCCGATCTATGGCACCATGGCGCATTCGTTCGTCCAGGCGTACGACGACGAAACGGCGGCGTTCGAGGCCTTCGCCCACTCCCGGCCGAAAAACCTGATTCTGCTTATCGACACCTACGACACCGAGAACGCGGCACGCAAAGTTGCCTCCCTCGCTCCTCGCTTGAAGGCTGCTGGTGTCGCCGTGCGCGGGGTTCGGCTCGACAGCGGCGACCTCCTTGCCCTCTCCAAGAGCGTGCGGCGCGTCCTGGACGAGGGCGGGCTCAGTGACATCACCATCTTCGCCAGCGGCGGCCTCGATGAGGATGAACTGGCGCGATTCACGAGAGAACGCGCGCCGATCGATGGCTTCGGCATCGGCACTAGCCTCACGACCTCGTTCGACGCGCCGGCCCTCGACTGCGCCTACAAGCTACAGGAGTACGCTGGGCTGCCGCGGCGCAAGCGCTCGACCGGCAAGGCGACCTGGCCGGGCCGCAAGCAGGTCTGGCGGCAATATGGCTCCGACGGCCGGATGCGCGGCGACATCCTGTCGGTCGAGGAGGATCACCAGCCCGGTGAGCCACTCATCCGGGCGGTCATGAGGAATGGGCGCCGCTTGCAGCCCCAGCCGACGTTGACGGAGGTTCGCGCCCGTGCTGCGCGCGACCTCGAGCACCTGCCCGAGCCTCTGCGCCGCTTGCAACCGGAGGCTGGCTATCCGGTAACAGTGACGGAGGCTTTGCAGCAGTTGGCACGCGATGTCGACAGCCGCCTGGCGAAGCAGGAACGGCCTTGAGCGCGTCCGCGATGATAGCAATGCAAGAGCCGACCCTTGCCGATAAGGTTGCGTTCCTGAGCCGGCCGGAGGCTTATTCGCATGCTGCCTACGACCTCGTGCGCAAAGAGACCCACATGTCGTGGGTGTTTCTCGCCGGCGACAGGGTCTACAAGCTGAAGAAGCCGGTTCGTTTTCCCTATCTCGATTTCTCGACCCTGGCGCGCCGCGAGGCGGCCTGCCGCGCCGAGTTCAGTCTCAACCGCCGCCTCGCCCCCGATGTGTATATCGGCGTGGTCCCGCTCACCGGCTCTCACCTGGGGCTGTCGCTGGGTGGAGAGGGCCAGACCATCGACTGGCTGGTGGTCATGCGTCGGCTCGACGAGCGATGGTCCCTCGAGCAGATGGTGCGCGAGGGCCGGCTCGAGACCCCGCAGCTGGACCGGCTGATTGCGACGCTCGTTCAATTCTATCGCCGGGTCCGGCCCGTGTTGCTTTCCCCAGGCGCTCAGCTCGCAGCGTGGCCCAGGAATCTCGCGTTGAACCGCCGCGTTCTGCTGGATCGGCGTTTTGATCTGCCGTCCGGGCGCATCAGGAGGATAGACCGCGCCCTGCAGAAATTCATTGTGGAATGCAGGCACGTCCTGGAAGCCCGCATACGTCATCGGCGCATCGTCGATGGCCATGGGGACCTGCGCCCGGAGCACATCTGGATAGATCACCAAGTGAGGATCATCGACTGCCTTGAGTTCAACGCGAGTCTTAGAGCCGTAGATCCCTTGGACGAAGTTGCATTTCTGACAGTGGAGTGCGAGCGGTTGGGTGCGGCATGCGCCGGTCAATACATTAGCAAGGGTATCGAGCGAGGCCTCCGCGAGGGCTCCCCGCCCGAGCTTTTCAGCTTCTACCGCGCCTACCGTGCCACGTTGCGCGCCCGGCTGGCGATCGCTCACCTGTTCGAGCCACAGCCGCGCACACCCGAGAAGTGGCCCCGCGTGGCCCGCACGTATCTTGATATCGCGGCGCGCGACGCGGCAAAGATCGAAGCAGTTCTCAGAAGACAAGCAGGTCGGTAAGCGAGCGATGTTCGTGGAGCCGCGCAATGGCCTCGGCCAGCAGCGGCGCCGCCGGCAGGATCACCAGCTTGTCGCGCAGGGTCTCCGCCGGCAACCGAAACGGCGGCACCGTATCGGTGACGATCACCTTATCGATGGCCGGATCGGCCAGAACATCCGCCGAGCCGGCCATGAACAGGCCATGCGTCACCAGCGCCATGACCCGGCGCGCCCCTGCCTTGCGAGCAGCCTTGGCGGCGCGCAGCAGAGTGCCGCCGGTGCTGATCAGGTCGTCGATGATGAGCGCGGTGCTTCCCGCCACATCGCCCACGAACAGATCACCGGAGACAACGCCCGCACTGCGGTGCTTGTCGGCAAATGCCTTGCAGACCGGGCGGCCGCACGCGGCCTCCAGCGTCTCGCGCAGCAGCTCCGCGCGCTTAGCCCCGCCGGTATCCGGGGAAACAACGCACAGACTGTCGGCCCCGAGCTCTTTGGCATAGGTCACGAACAGTGGAGTGCCTGTCAACGTGACGGTGCGGCACCTGAAGGCGTTCTCGAACGCTGTTGGATTGTGCACTTCCAAGGTGACGATTACGTCTGTCCCCACGGCCTCGAACATGCTGGCAACGTATCTCGTTGTCACTGGATCATTGGGCTTGGTGCGGCGATCTTTGCGTGCGTAGCACAGATACGGCACCACGGCCGTCACCCGCGCGGCACCGGCATCCTTCAGCGCGCCGATGAAGAACAGCAGCCGGCAGAGCTTGTCGTTGGCGCTCATGCTCGGCCCGCTGTGCAGGCCCTGGACGACATACACATCCTGGCCGATCACAGGATCGAGCGGCCGCGCTTTGTGCTCGCCATCCTCGAATTCGCGCTCTTCGTGCAAGGACAAGGGTTGGCCGAGCCTGTCAGCGATTGCCCTGCCAAGTTCGGCCGTCGCGCCGAGCGCAAACAGCCGCATGCGATCCCGCGCGCCACGCGGCAAAGGGTCCTTTGGGCTCCAAAGTGACAGTAGCATGCTCATATTGCAGTTCCTGTGCGTTGGCTCGCCTTTGATGCTGCGCAATGCCCGGGCGGTCACCGGTTTCCCTTATGATTGGCCGGCACGGCTCTGGGACAAGCCCATATGACTTACAATTGTGATCTTGCGACGCTGGGCCATACAGGCCTCATCGACGAGCTTACGCAACTCATCTGGGCTGCAGCTGCCGCTGTCCTTGCGATCGATCAATCGACGGCGAAATGGCACGCGAAATTCGATCACTCCCCCGTCAGCGCGGCGGATGAGGCAGCCAATGCGGTCATCACTCAGGGCCTGTTGCGGCTCCTTCCGGGCGTTCCGATTGTTTCAGAGGAGGGAACAGCACGTGAAAAGCCTTCGGCGCTGGCCGAATGCTTCGCCCTCGTCGATCCGCTCGACGGTACGCGTGAATTCCTGGTGGGCCGCGATGAGTTCACCGTAAACATAGCTATTGTCCTAGACGGAATGCCGGTGGTGGGGTTCATTGCTGCACCGGCGCTTCGTTCGATTTGGCGCGGCATCGCCGGTCGGGGGGCGGAGCGTCTGCAGCTCGCCGCCGGTGAAGCGCCGCACCAAGCCTCTGATGTTTGCCCTGTGCGAACCCGGAGAGCGCAGGCAGAAGGTTTCATGGCCGCGGTCAGCCGATCTCATTTCGATGTGCAAACTGATGCCTTATTGAAGCGGCTGCCCATTGCCGGCCGCATTTCTTGCGGTTCGTCGCTGAAGTTCTGTCGTATCGCCGAGGGCAGCGTCGATCTCTGCGCGCGGCTCGCACAGACTAGCGAGTGGGATGTCGCCGCCGGCCACGCGATCTTGGCAGCCGCCGGGGGCGTTGTCACAACGCCCGAAGGAGCCGAGCTGGCTTACGGTCGCAGCGAAAACTTCCACATCCCGGGCTTCATTGCCTGGGGCGATCCCGAGGCCGCGCGGAAATTCCTCAGCGCCCACTAGACGACTCCAAGTAAGTCAGATGATCGACGCTCAGCCGCATGCCTCGGCATTCACATGGCCAGATCCGGCTCCGGCGCCGCTTCCTTCTTGCGCTCGGGCAGCTCGGTCATCGTGGCCTCCGTCAGCAGCAGAACGCCTGCGACCGAGACTGCATTCTCAAGGGCAATACGCACCACCTTGGTCGGGTCGATGATGCCGGCTTCAACCAGGTCGACGTAGGAGTTGCGGGCGGCATCGAAGCCAAAATTGCCTCTGCCCTCGAGCATCTTGGCCACGACGACGCCGCCGTCGACGGCGGAGTTGTCGGCAATCTGCCGCGCCGGAGCGCTGAGGGCACGCTTGAGTATCTGCACCCCCGTCTTCTCATCGCCCTCGCTGCGGGCTTCCTCCTCCGTCACCGTCTGCAAGCAGCGCAGCAGCGCAAGGCCACCGCCAGCCACGATGCCCTCGCTGACGGCCGCCTTGGTGGCGCTGATGGCATCGTCGAGGGCTTCCTTCTTGGCCTTCATCTCCGACTCGGAGGGGGCACCGACGCGTATGACCGCTACCCCACCCGCCAGCTTGGCGAGGCGCTCGCGCAGCTTCTCCTTGTCGTAGTCGCTCGTCGACTTGTCGATCTCGCGGCGGATCTGCTGCACGCGGTCGTCGATGGCTTTACGGTTGCCGCCACCGCCGATGATGGTGGAGTGGTCCTTGTCGACGACGATGCGCTTTGCCCGACCGAGTTGGTCGAATGCAACGCTCTCCAGTTTGAGCCCCAGCTCCTCGGAGATCACCTGCCCGCCGGTCAGCACGGCGATATCCTCCAGCATGGCCTTGCGACGATCGCCGAACCCCGGAGCCTTGGCAGCGCAGCTTTTCAGCGTCCCGCGCAGCTGATTGACGATGAGCGTGGCCAGTGCCTCGCCTTCGATGTCCTCGGCGACCACCAACAGCGGCCGCGCTGCCTTCGCCACCTGCTCGAGCAGCGAAATGAGGTCCTTGAGGGTGCCGATTTTCCTATCGCAAATGAGGATCAGCGCATCCTCCAGCACGGCCTCCATCTTGTCGGCATTGGTGATAAAATAGGGCGAGATGAAGCCGCGATCGAATTGCATCCCTTCCACAACGTCGAGAGTGGTCTCGGTGGTCTTCGATTCCTCGACAGTGATCACGCCCTCGTTGCCGACCTTTTCCATGGCCTCCGCGACAAGTTCGCCGATGACCGGATCGTTGTGTGCGGAGATCGTCGCGACTTGCGCCTTTTCCTTCCGCGCCTTGACCGGCCGCGACAGGGCTCTCAACTGATCAACGGCGACCTTGGCTGCCCGTTCGAGCCCACGTTTTAGGTCTATGGCGCTGGCGCCGGCTACCACGTTGCGCACGCCGTCCGCGAAGATGGCATGTGCCAGCAGCACCGACGTGCTGGTGCCGTCGCCCACTGTCTCACCCGTCTTCTCTGCCGCCTGTCGGAGCATCTGCGCGCCAAGGTTTTCTTCCGCATCCTCCAAGTCGAATTCCTTGGCGATGGTCACTCCGTCGTTACAGACGAGCGGCGCCCCCCACTTCTTCTGGATCAGCACGGACTTCGATTTCGGTCCGAGCGTCACCCGGATCGCATCGGCAAGCTGCGTGGCACCGCGCAACAGCTTTTCGCGGGCCACGGAGCGGAACAGGACCTGTTTGTGGGGCATGGTTTGGACCACCAGTGTTTCTAAATGGAGCGTGCCACTGCGCCTCGGCACGCACCAATCCGACATGCCCACTTTTAGGAGCACAACTGCCGCCAACCACTTTGACGCTGGTCAATGTCGCCGGGAGACGTGCGTCTGAAAAAGGCCCAGCGCCGTATCGCAAGCGTCAAAAGAAGAGGGTCGCGAATGCCCAAACGCAAGAAAGGCAACTCAAGGATTCTTACCGTCACGTCCTCCGACGAGGTGCGGCACCTGGTTGGCGCAGTTGCCGACGATACGGTCTTGGCCATCCTCAAGTGCCAAGCCTCAGTCGAGGACCTGGAAGTCGCAGCAAGCTACGTCCAAGGCGAGGGCAGCACTTTGGACCGGGCCGGTCATCCTATGATTGGCAAGGTCGCACAGCTCTACGACATCTTGAGCTCCGATGCGCTCTACGCCAATGCGGATGAGAAATGAAAGCCGATCACAGATACGCCTGAACTACGTCCTGAGGTCCTAGCAATGCAGATGCCCCTTCAAATCGTCTTCGAGCACATCGATCACTCTGATGCCCTAGAAGCGGCGGTCCGTAAGGAAGCGCAGAGGCTTGAGCACTTCTACGATCGCGTCACCTCGGCGCGCGTGGTTATTGCCCGGCCTCAGCATCGCCACCACAAGGGCGACACCTATTGCGTTCGCATTCATGTGGCGGTGCCAGGCGGCAAGCACATCGACATCAGTCGCGACCCGGCGGCAACCGGGCGGCACGAGGATGCGCACGTCACCATCAGGGATGCGTTCGACGCCGCCGGCCGCCAGCTGCAGGACCAGGTTCGCAAGCTCGAAGGCGAGGTCAAGGCGCATGAGACCCCGCCGCACGGCACGATCGCATCGCTGGTTCCCGAGCGCGATCACGGTTTCATCGCCGCATCGGATGGGCGCGAGATCTACTTCCACCGCAACAGTGTTACCGGCGGCAAGTTCGAGCATCTCGAGATCGGCCAGGAGGTGCAATTCTCAGAGACGGTCGGAGACAAGGGCCCACAAGCGACATCCGTCCGACCCGTGGGCAAGCATCACTTGCCGTGAGCCCACCAAGCCCGGGCCATGAGTACATCGCGCTCGGCGCGACGGCCACGGCGAGTGGCACCAATGCGGGTGCGCTCTGCTTGACCCACATCAACACGGCCACGCCCTTGCTGTCGTTTCTTCGTACGTGACTGCCGCTGTCACTCGCCATCGTTTGAGATTTGATCACTCAGTATCACCAATCGGCATCGCTCAGACCCAGAGTAGGCGAACTGGGGACCGCTTGTGGCTGCGAGAAGCACTGTGGTGTTGTTGCCGTCAGACGTCGATTTGGCCCCCGCGAGCGCTGCTCCGCACACAAATCTGCGGCCGGCGCGCGATTTCGCTCAGTTATCATGTGGTTTTTGGTGGACTGAGCACCCTATTAGAGCGTGGCTGTTATTGCTCGGGGTGCTGGCACTGGTGATCGCCGATCTGCTCATTCAGGTCGGCATCAACCGCTGGAACGGCCTGTTCTTCGACGCCCTCGAACGCAAAGACACAACCGCTGTCCTCTACGGAGTTCAGCTCATCCTTGTACTTGCTGTGGCGGCTGCCGCTTCAGGCGCCGCCTTCGTGCAGTGCAAAATGCGATTGCAAGTGGAATGGCGTCAGTGGCTGACCGAACGCGTGATCGACCGTTGGCTCTCGGAGCGGCGCTTCTACCAGCTCAGTATCGCCGGGGATCCCGCCAAAAACCCGGAATACAGGATTGCCGACGATATCCGCATGGCGACCGAACCGCTGGTCGACTTTGTGCTCGGCTTGACAAGCTCGGTGCTGTCCGCGGCAACCTTCGTCGGCATCCTATGGTACATCGGCGGCTCGCTCGACCTCGGGCCTTATGGCTTGGCCGCATCAATGCCTGGGTTCATGGTCTGGGGCGTACTCGCCTATTCCTTGATCACGACAACGACAACATGGATCGTCGGGCGCCCTCTCATCGGCTGCCTCGAGGCGAGGAATGGCAGCGAAGCGACACTCCGTTACGAGCTCACCAGGGTGCGTGAGAACGCTGAGCATATTGTCCTCATCAACGGTGACAGCGACGAGAGTCAGGGCCTGGGCACGACCCTGGCGAAGGTCGTTCGCAGTTGGCTCGCCGTTGTCCGGCACGAGTCGCGCGTGACGTGGCTCACCAACGGCAACCTCGTGTTGATGCCTGTAGTGCCGCTGTTGCTCTCGGCTCCGAAATACCTGCAGGGCCAACTCACGCTCGGCGAGCTTATGCAAATAGCCGCGGCCTTTGCACAGGTGCATCTGGCCCTGAATTGGCTCGCCAACAACACAGTGCGGATCGCGGAATGGCTGGCTTCCGCACGCCGCGTCGTCGAGCTATCCGCGTCATTCGACGACCTCGACGCGGCAATCAAGGCTGCCGCGCAGGACGCCGTTGTTGTCGGTGACAGCCCAGACGATGCGCTGCACTTAGAAGGCCTTTCGATCGCCGAGCCTAACGGCAGGATCATGATCGACGGGCCCGAGATCGTGATTCCGCCTGGCCAAAACGTCCTGGTCCGAGGTGATCCCGGAACGGGCAAGAGCACGCTGGTGCGCGCCATGGCTGGGTTGTGGCCCTGGGGGAGCGGCCGCATTCTTCGCCCGCGGGAGGCGCGCCTCGTGTTCCTGCAACAGCGGCCCTACATCCCACCCGGCACGTTGCGCCATGCGCTTCTTTATCCCGCCGCCGATCTGAGAACGCCGGATGAGAAGCTGCACGGGGCCCTCAGGCAATGCGGACTATCGCGTCTCGTCGGCCACTTGGATGACCAAGATGGGTGGGGGCACACGCTCTCCGGCGGGGAGCAGCAGCGCCTGGCGTTTGCACGCCTCCTCGTCGATCCACCGGACATCGTCATCATGGACGAAGCCACATCTGCCTTGGACGAGGTCAGCGAAGCAAAGATGATGGATTTCCTGCGCACCGATCTTGCAGCCGTAACGGTGATCGGCGTCGCTCGCCGTTCGGGCCTCGAACAGTACTTTGACCGCGAGATCAACCTTCGTCGTAGCGAGGGCTTGGCGCACGCCATCGTACGCGAGCGCCAACGACACACGACGCTATGGCGTTTCCTCCGTGGTTCTGGGTAGTCATGCATTACGTACTGATAGCTCAGCTGATATGCCTCGTGGCGGTGGCTAATACGGCACCCCTCCTTGCCAGACTGGTCTTCGCACATCGATGGGCGCTTCCACTCGACTGCGGCGTCGTGTTCCTCGATGGTCGCCCACTGTTTGGCAATTCAAAGACGATGCGTGGCATCGTTGCTTCTCTTGCGCTGGCGGTCGCAACCGCTCCCATTATCGGCTTGGCATGGACGACAGGGCTCCTGATTGGCGCTGCTGCTATGGCGGGAGACCTTTTCTCCAGCTTCTTCAAGCGACGGCTGGATCTGCCTCCGAGCAGCAGAGCCACAGGACTCGATCAGGTGCCCGAGTCCCTGTTCCCACTTCTGGCATGTCGGGCGGTGGCTGATCTGTCTGCAGCAGACATTGTTGTGGCAGTGGCCGTGTTCTTTGTCGGAGAGGTATTCTTCGCCCGCCTATTTTACGCTCTCAAGCTGCGCGACCGGTCCTACTGAGAGTCTGGCAGCATTCAAGCTGTTCACTCGCGCCAATCGTCAAGAGAGCTATACAATCACAGGTAGGGTGGGGTGTGTACGGCACCGTGGCCCGCAAAGCCAAGGACCTTGTGCGAACCGCCCTGGTGCTGACCGTAATCGGCCTTCCCGCTGCTGGTGACCCTCGGCGCCACCTGTGGGCGCTGGCTCGGATATGTCCGAACCCGCTTGATCCGGGTCAAGGCAAGGGCTCCGGCCAGGCGCTCAGTTTGGTGAATTCCGGGACTCGTAGTTCCCAGGAGCTTCGCTCATGAGCCACAGGACGATCGTTGTTCATTGCAATGACGTGCGCCGTATCGACGCCGTCCTTGCTCCCGCGGTCGCACTGGCTGAGAGATTCAAGGCTCGCCTTATCGGCCTGTCGATCGTTCCTCCCGTCCTGGTCCTGCCTGCCGGCATGCCAGGCACACCCGAACTCGGTAGTGGTCGACACGCAATGCCAAGCCTATCGGCAGGCAAGCTCTGCATTGAAGGCGGCGTTCGAAATGGCGGCACGGGGCCACCGAGTACCGCTTGCGCGTCGCCCGGCGGATGTCCTTGACGATCTCTTCGGACGACAGGTCGCTGGCCTGGGATTTCCGCCTCATCTTCGCTCCTCGAGGGCTACGATGAGCCAGAAATCCTCCCTTCCTCAAGCCGCTAAATCTGTCTCACAGGCGCTGATGTCGGACAGGTCCAGATGCGGTCGGCCCTGGCGCAGTGGCGAATCACATCTCTTGCAGCGATGCAGGAGCCTCCTCCTGGTACGGGTCGAGCGCGACCGCAACCTTAATTGAACAAGCTCACTAATTGCGACCCCCACTGGGCGACGCTGCTGGATATGAGGCGAGGGCACCGAGCCGATAGCGAGCTACCCGTGCAAAGCGAGGGGGTAGCGTAGCCGAGCTTGCGAGGCGAGGAGCGAACCGACGGGCGACCGGCGAGCAGAGCACCAGCTAAAGTGTCATTCCCACGTCACCACTTTTTGGAGCTTACACTGGGGTGGCCTGGGGTGCTCTGTAGTCAACCCCTTTATTGTATTGGCGCACAGGCCAGGATTGAACTGCGAATACCTATGTTATCGAAGTGGCGACATAAGATTTCGTCATACGTTCAAATTGACGGCTGCTTCGTGTGAGAGCCGCGGGCCCGGATCGTTTCAAGCAGCCAGAACCGCTTCCCGGCGCCTCCATGTGCGTTATGGCCGACGCGCGCGTATCACGGTCCGAGAATTCTTCTCAACAGCGCACGCAAGCGTGCCGCGAGCAGCTGCAGCACCAGTGACATGCCTCCGATTGGGACTTGCCGAATGGGCGCGCCGGCGCCACGCAGTTGCGCATCGATGTTCTGGGCAAACGTCTCGCCCATGCGGCCGGCCAAGTCGCGCGCCAGGCCGGAACGGCCGAGCTGGGCCAACATGCCCGTCAGCGCATAGCTGATGACGACGTCGACGCGCGTCGCCTCGCTGCCCGCTTCACTCGTGATAGCGGAGAGACGGTAATCGACGCTGCCGGAGACGCGCGACCCGCTTTTGCGATCGCCGCCGCGTCCCTCGATGATCTGGCGGAACTCGGCGGGAAACGGCGTGACGCTTCCCTCGCCGGCGAAGCTCGCCGTGATGGGCCCCAGCTTGACCTCAATGCGACCGGTGATCCGACCATCCTGCGGCGGGCCGTCGAGATGGGCGCCCGGCATGCAGCGCGCGACGGCTTCCGGGTGCGACATGAGGCGCCAGACGGCGTCGCGCGGGTGCTCCAGCACGAACGACTGGGCGAGCCGCACGCCGCCGCCGGTTTCCTCGATCTTGCCCACTGTCACGTGTATCGACGCGTGCTGCTGCAGCGCTGTCGACCCCTGCTGCGGCTGCAGCTGCTGGCGCATCGCTCTTGCTGCGGCAACGGCTGTTGGTTTCTCGCGGGAAGCGTCCGCGAGCGCCACCGGGCCCGGCGCTGGGCCAAGCCATTGGCGCTCAGCGTGCGTCAATGGCTGCTCCGCGTGTGGTCGCTCGGCCATCACGCGCGAGATAGCGTTGACAATGCCCATGTAGCCCGTGCAGCGGCACAGGTTGCCGCTCATCTCCGTGCGGATATCCTCGCGCGAGAGGGGGCCTTTCCTGCGCACGAGATCGCGGGCTGCGATTAGCATGCCTGGCGTGCAGTAGCCGCACTGCAGCGCGTGCTCTCGCGCGAAGGCGCCGCGCAGAGCTTGCATGAGGGCATCCGCGTCGAACCCCTCGATGGTGCGCACGTCTGCGCCATCACAGCTCACGGCATAGGTGATGCAGGAACGCGCGATCTCGCCGTTGATCTCCACCGTGCATGCGCCGCAGATGCCGTGCTCGCAGCCCAGATGCGTGCCGGTGAGCAGCAGCTCCTCGCGCAGGAAGTCGGCGAGGCTCGTGCGAGGAACAACCTCCGCTTCGAGCGAGCGGCCGTTGACGGTGAGCGTGATCCTCATGCGAGACATGCCTGGTCATGGGCGCGCTTCAACGCGACGGCGTGCAGCGTGAGCTCGTATGCGTCGCCCGGGAAATGCGCCAGGCGAAGCAGCGTCTGTACCTCGTCGACGGTCATGGCCGCCCTGGGTCCCACCGCTGCCCGCATCTCCATGACGAGCGGCCGGCCGCCCGTGGCGCCAGCCACCGCCCCGAGGAAGGCGGTGTCCTCATCGCGGATAACCACGCCGATGGCGTCGGCGAACTCGCCGGCCTTGCGGCAGATCTTGTGGAAGCCGAAGCGGGTGCGGGGCGAAAACCGCGGGATGCGAATGCCGGTGATCAGCTCGTCGGGGGCAAGCTCCGTCTCCATGGCACCGCGCACCAAAGCGGAAACCGCAAGGCGCCGGCTGGCGCCGGGCCCGGCGATCAGCACCTCGGCGCCGAGCGCGGTGAGGCAGGAGAGCCAGTCGGCCGCCGGGTCGGCATGGGCCAGGCTGCCGCCGATGGTGCCGCGCGTGCGCACGGCGCGATAGCCGATGCCGCGGGCGACGCGGGCCAGGAAGCCGCCGGTCGGATCGGGCACCCGGCCGTCCTCGATGGCAGCGTGAGTCACCGCGGCGCCGATGGTGACCGACTGCGCGTCCTCTTCCACCGAGGCGAGCTGCGGAATGCGAGTGATGTCCACCAGGACGGCCGGCTGCGCCAGACGCAAGTTCAGCATCGGCCCGAGCGTCTGGCCGCCGGCCAGCACCTTGGACTCCGGATTCGCACCGAGCAGCCGCACGGCTTCCGTAACATCGCGCGGGCGCACGTAGTCGAAGGGCGCGGGCTTCATGCGCCACCTGCAGAGAGGTTCGGCTCAGTCGCTGCGCGAGCGGGGGCCAGCCCCTGCGCCCCTGCTGGCGGGACACCCGCCAGACCGCCAGTTTTTGTTTTAGACCCAGAATGGCGGGCGGGTTTGGGAGGGTGTCCCTCCCAAGCGGGTGCGGGCGGCAGCCCGCTCGCGAAGCGAACTCGGGCGCTCATCGCTACGCCGGCACCTTCTTGCGAACCGCACCGCCAGTCTGCGCGCGGTCGATGGCCTCGACGACGCGCCGCGGCGTGATCGGCGAGACCAGCAATTCGGCGCCCAGACCCTTCAGCGCATCGTTCACCGCGTTGGTGATGGCGGCCGGCGGGGCAATGGCGCCGCCTTCGCCGATGCCCTTCTGGCCGAAGCGCGTGTAGGGCGAGGGCGTCTCCATGTGCAGGATGCGGATGTCGGGCACCTCGGCGGGCCCGGGCAACATGTAGTCGGAGAGCGTCGAGGCCAGCGGCTGGCCTTGCGCGTCGAAGCGCATCTCCTCGTAGAGCGCCGTGCCGATGCCCTGCGCCGCCCCGCCCAGAATCTGGCCGTCGACGATCATCGGGTTCACGAGGGTGCCGCCGTCCTCCACCACCACGTAGTCGAGGATCTCCAGCTCGCCCGTCTCGGTATCGACTGCAACCACAGCGGCGTGCGCGGCATAGCTGAACGTGCCGGTGTCGCGCTTGGCCTTGTAGCCGGCCGTCACCTCGAGCCCGCCCGGATTGAGGTCGGGCGGCAGGTCCTGCGGGCGCCGGTACCAGGTGCGCGCCACGTCGGCGACGGAGATGCGCCCCGACGGGCCCACCACCTCGCCGCCCTCGATGCGCACCTCTTCGCGCTTGGCCTGGAGCAGCGTGGCCGCGATTTTGAGCACGCGGTCGGCCAGCTCGTCGCAGGCGGCAGCCACCGCGCCGCCCGCCATGATCATGCAGCGCGAGCCCCAGGTGCCGGTGGAATAGGGCGTCTCGGCGGTGTCGCCGTGCACCAGCTTGATGCGGGCGTGCGGCACGCTGAGGATGGAATACGCCACCTGGGACAGCGTGGTCTCCAACCCCTGGCCGTGGCTGTGCGCGCCGATCCTGAGCTCCAACCCGCCGTCGGCGGTGAAGCGGGCCTGGCACTGCTCGTAGCCCGGCACGAACGGGATGCCCCAGGCGGCGTAGACGCTGGTGCCGTGGCCGGCCTGCTCGGCGTACATGGCGAAGCCGACGCCGATGCGCTTCCCATCGGGCTCGCCCTGCTTCTGGCGCTCGCGCACCTTGTCGAAGCCGATGGCCTCGACAGCCTGGCGCAGCGCCTCAGGGTAGTCGCCGGAGTCGAAATGGCGCTTGGCGATGTTGTCGAACGGCATCTGCTCCGACCGTACCAGGCTCTTGAAGCGTAGGTCGTTCGGCTCGATGCCGAGCTGGCGCGCGAGTGCGTCGAGCGTCACCTCCAGCGCGAAGCACACACCGGTGCGGGCAACGCCGCGGTAGGGAAGGATCGGCGGCTTGTTGGTGGCCACCGAGTAGACCTTGCAGCGGTAGTGCGGGAAGTCGTAGAGGCCGGGCAGGATCGAGCCCACCTGTCCGCCCTCCAGGCAGGCCGAGAACGGATAGGACGAGTAGGCGCCGGAATCGACGGTGGCCTCGCAGTCGAGCGCCAGCAGGCGGCCGTCGGCGTCGGCATAGGCGGTGAGCACGTAGTGGTGCTCGCGGCAGTTGGCGTTGGCGGTGAGGCCTTCGCGGCGGTCCTCGATCCACCGGAGCGGGAAACCGAGCCGGCGCGTAGCCCAGGCGAGCGCGATCTCCTCGGGCAGCAGGATGCCCTTGTAGCCGAAGCCGCCGCCGACGTCGGGCGCGATCACGCGCACCTGGCCTTCGTCCAGTCCCAGGCACTCGGCGAGGCCGGTGCGCACGATGTGCGGCTGCTGCGTGGAGCTGTGCACGACCAGCTGGTCGAGGCGGCTCACCCATTGCGCGACCACGCCGCGGCCTTCGAGCGGGCACATGGCCTGGCGGGCGGTGCACAGCTCGCGGGTGACGGAGACGGCGGCCTTGGCCTTCACGGCCTCGAAGTCGACGTCGGTGGCCGTGGTAAGAAACAGGTTGTCGCCCCAGTGCTCGTGCACCAGCGGCGCGCCCGGCTTGCGGCCGGCCAGCATGTCGGACACCACCGGCAGCGGCTCGAAGTCGACATCGATCTCGGCGGCCAGGTCTTCTGCCTCGGCCCGCGTCGGGGCCACGCACATGGCAACGAGCTCGCCGACGTAGCGCACCTTGCCCGTGGCGAGGATCGGCTGCACCGAGGACTTGAAGCCCGGCAGCGTGGTGTCGGCGCGGATCGGCGCCACGCCGGCAAGATCGTCGGCGATGAACACGCGGTCGCGGACGGCGGGCGGGATGCTGATCGATTTGATGAGGGCGTGTGCCAGGGGGCTCCTGAGGAACGCCACCTCCTGCATCCCGGGCAGACGGATGTCGCCAACATACTGGCCGCGCCCGCGCATGTAGCGGTCGTCCTCCTTGCGCAGGAGGCGCGCGCCGATGCCTTGCTCACCGATGTGCTCTGCCACGCCCGCTCGTCCCCATCGAGTCCCAACTCATTCTATACTTAGCACAAGTTGAGGCGGAGGGCGCGACCGAGGGCTCGAGGGCGATCGTGAACCGACCGGGCCTCACTACGCGACTCCCCCCGATCAGCTCGATGTTCAGCCGCACGTAGTCGCCGGGGTAGGTGATCTCGCCGACGTAGATGACGACGCCGGTCTTGTCGGTGACGACACAGCGTGCCTCGGCCGTGGGCGCATTGAGCGCGATCTCGAGCCTGCGCGCCGTCTCGATGTCGGCCGCGCCGACCACAACGGTCTGGTGCGCGCGCGAGATCCCAACGTCCTTCATCTCGGACAGTACGGCAAGCGCCACGCGAGTGGAGAACGCCTTGGGCGCTCGCGCGTGGATGTGCTTGGCGATGTGCACGCGCGCATAGGCGTAGGGCTTGCCGCCGCGCTTCTGGATGCTGCGCAGGAACACGTAGGCCGGCGCGGGAGTGCCGTCGTCCTCTTCGATCCGGGGCGTCGGCGCGGGCTCGGAAGGCAGTACATGGGGAACGTGGTCGCGGATCGGCGCGATGAGGCTTTCCCAGTCGGTAGCGAGCTGCATCCAACGGTCGTTCTCGATGGCCTTGGTGACGAAGGTTCCGCGGCCTTGGAACGACTTCACCAAGCCTTCGCCCTGCAGCAGATCGATGGCCTGCCGGACCGTCACGCGGGCGACACTGAACTCGCGTTCCAGCTCCTCCAGCGTGGCGATCTTCTCGCCCACGGCCCAATGCCCGTCGCGGATGCGCCGACGCAGCACGGACGCCACCAGCAGGTATCGTGGCACGCGGCTGTCGGCATCGTGGCGGGCCATGGGCTTGCGGGTGCGGTTTGCCATGCTGCTCATTGATCCTCGTTGCAGTCGTCTCGCTCTGTGGTGCAAGGATGCCTTCTGGTCAAGCAATCTGCTCAGCCATCAGGCGGGCCCCAGAGTGTATCGTCGATATTGAAGTCATGGGCATTGACCATGCCGCTGACGAGATTGGCGCCCAGCAGCGCCGTTTGGTCGATGGCGGCCATACGCCGGACCGGAACGGTGTGGTCCGCAAATGACGCCAGGCGCGATGCGAGCTGGCGACGAGCCGTCTCGGCGTCGTCGATGGTGACCGACTGGAAGGTCACCCTGGCGCCTGGCGTGAGGCGTCCCAGGGCGGGGATGTCCGCGGAAATAACGGTGGCGATCTTGGGGTAGCCCCCCGTCGTCTGCCGGTCCGCGAGCAGCACGATGGGCTGGCCGTTACCAGGCACCTGGATGGAGCCTGGCGCTATGCCGTCCGAGACGATGTTGTTACCCTTAGACCCGTGCTCGAGCGTCGGGCCTTCCAGCCGCATGCCCATGCGGTCTGAGGCCTGCGAGACGGTGTAGACGCTCTCCAGCAGCGTTCGCTTGCCCCGCTCGGTGAAGTAGTCGTCCTGGGGGCCGAGCACGACCCGGAATTGCTTCGGCGGGGCAAAATCCAGCGAGGGCAGCATGCGCTCCTCGCGGTCTTCGGCCCGTGTCTGCCTCAGGGGTATCAGATCGCCTTGCCGCAGCGCCCTGCCAGCCAAGCCGCCGAGGCCCGCCCGCGTATAGGTCGACTGACTGCCCAGCACCGGCGCAATGTCCAAGCCGCCCTCGACAGCAAGGTAGCCGACTGCGCTGCCGGATAGCCCGCCAACGCGCAGCACCTGGCCTTGGCGCAGGAGAGCGCTTTGCAAGGGGGCAATGCGCCGGCCGGTCAGCGCCGTTTCGCCGGCAATCACGTCGAGCGCCGTGCCGGGGCCAGCGAAGGCCACCCGCACGCTGTCTGCCACCACCAGGAGCGTGGGGCCTTGATAGGCGATCTCCAGGGCCCCTGTCCTCGGCGGGTTGCCGACGATGCTATTGGCCGCGCACAGGCTCACTGTGTCGAGCGCCCCGGACACGGGGATGCCAAGGTGCTGGTAGCCGGGCCGGCCGAGGTCCTGCACGGTTGTCATCAGGCCGGGTGCAATGACCCTCAGCGCCGGCGTCATGCGCGCACCCCGCTGGCGGGCTGCGCTTCCGGCTCGAGCCGAAACGTACCGGCCGCGGCCTGCGCTGCCAGCGCCTCGTACGTGTCCAGAGAAATCGACTCGAACCGTACGTTGTCGCCCGGCGCCAGGACCGCTGGCGGATCGCGGCGGAGGTCCCACAAGGGTAGGGGCGTGCGCCCGATGAGGTGCCAGCCGCCTGGACTCTCCAGCGTGTAGACGGCTGTCAGGGTGGTGGCGATGGCGATGGAGCCGGGCGGCACCTTGGTGCGCGGGTTCTCGCGGCGCGGTAGTGCCAGCTCCGGCGGCAGGTCGCCCATGTAGGGATAGCCCGGCAGGAAGCCCACCATGTAGACATGATAGGTTGTGGCGCTGTGGCGCCCGGCGACTTCCTCTGGCATCAGTCCCGTCCGACCGGCGACTTCGGCCAGATCGGGCGCCAGGCTGGCGTGGTAGCACGCCGGGATACGCCAGAGGCGGCCGGCGCCCTTTGCCGCTTCCAGGCCACCGAGCAGCGGGCGCAGTTTCTCCTTCAGCTCGGCCTGCGAAAGCACGCAAGGGTCGTAGTAGATGGTCAGCGAGCGAAAGGTCGGGACCAATTCTCCGAGACCGGGGATGCGGGCCGCGGCCAGTCTCTCTGATAGCGCCAGCACAAGCGCACTCACATGCCGGTCGATCGTATCCCCGAACTCCACCGCGAGGGCAGTGTCGCCACAGGAAAGCAGCCGTATTTCAGGTGGCGTTTGCATACCTGGCGTGATGGTCTCGGATGAAGCGTAGATTGTATGGTCTTACTACAAACAGTACCATCTTCCCGCGGCCAGAACTGGAGGGATAGGAAGGCGGCATGGCAAAGATCATCAACCTCAACGCTGACATCGCCGAAGGCTGGGGCGCCTACGACATCGGCAATGATGCCGAGCTCATGAAGATCATCAAGTCGGCGAGCGTGGCGTGCGGCTTCCACGCCGGCGATCCCAACACGATGCACCGCCTGTGCCTGCTGGCAAAGCAGGAGGGCGTGAGCGTGGGCGTGCACCCGGGCTTCAACGACCTTTGGGGCTTCGGCCGGCGGCGCATCACCATGAAGCCTTCGGACCTCGAATACATGGTGGCCTATCAGATCGGCGCCCTGCAGGCGATGGCAAGCTATGCCGGCCTGAAGGTTACCCACCTCAAGCCGCACGGCGCGCTCAACAACATGGCCGCCGAGCAAGAGGACTACGCCATGGCGATCGGCCGGGCCATCAAGACCGTCGACCGCAACATCATCTACGTCGCGCTGTACGGGTCGCAGATGCAGAAGGCGGCCGAGAGGCTGGAGCTGCCGCTGGCGCGCGAGAGCTTCCCGGACCGGCTCTACGACGACGACGGCAACCTCGCTTCGCGATCCCTGCCGGGCGCGGTGATCAAGGATCCCAAGAAGGCCAGCGAGCAGGCCGTGCGCATGGTGCGCGACGGCGAGATCATCTCCCGCAACGGCAAGACCGTGAAAATCGACGTGCATACGTTGTGCGTGCACGGCGACGAGGCGACCGGCGTGGCCGTGGCTCGTGCCATCCGCCAGGGTTTGGAGGCCGCCGGCATTGCCATCGTGCCATTGCCCGACATGAGGTTGTGAAGGGATCTCCCTCTCTGGCCTGCGACAAGCCCCACTGTTTGACCAGACTGTCAGCTAGCCCATGGTTCGCGCAGCGCGGTTGCGCCGCGCCCGGCGGCTGCGGCACCGGGCGGTTGGAATGTGGCTTGATTTGCGGGGGCAAGACAATTGATAATGGTACTAAGAATAGGACAATAGGAAGATTGGGCAGCGCAGCAGAGGCAGCACGGAAACGCGCGTGACGAGCCCGTTCGACTTCCCGACCCGAGTGGACGCCGCCGCCGTGCGGGCCAGGGCCGTTGCGCACTTGCGCGATAGAGGCGTGCGGCTGCCGACCTTCGCCGAGCTCGCGGAACCAGCCAGTGCCCCGCGCGCAATCCGCGAGCGCCTGGCCAAAATCGATCCCGATACGCCTCACTCAGCCAACCTCTATCGCGTCCACTGGTTCAACGACCTGCAGCGCACTGGCCAGGCGGCAACGCCGCTGTTCGTCGAGCTGCCCGAGGCTTTCACCGGCGTGCAGGCCCGGATCGTCGTCGCGCTCGGCGCGCTGTTTCCCATGATCCGCGCCCACAAAGTTCTGGCGGCCTACGCCTGCCTCGCCCCGCGCCTCGTCTCGGGGCGCTTCGACCCAACGCGCCAGCGCGCGGTGTGGCCCTCCACCGGCAACTACTGCCGCGGCGGCGTGGCGATCTCCAAGATCCTCGGCTGCCGCGGCGTGGCGGTCCTGCCGGAGGGCATGAGCCAGGAGCGCTTCGACTGGCTCTCGCGCTGGGTCACCGCGCCGGAAGACATCGTGCGCACGCCCGGCACCGAATCCAACGTCAAGGAGATCTACGACAGGTGCGCCGAGCTGGCGCGCGATCCCGACAATGAGATCGTCAACCAGTTCAGCGAGTTCGGCAACTACCTCGTGCACTGGCGCTGCACCGGCCCGGCGCTGGAGAAAGTCTTCGAGGCACTTCATTCCAAGTCACCCAACCTGCGCCTTGCTGGCTTCGTTTCGGCCAGCGGCTCGTCGGGCACGCTCGCCACCGGCGACTACCTCAAGGAGAAGCACGGCACGCGCATCGCCGTGGTGGAGGCGGTCGAGTGCCCGACGCTCCTCATGAACGGCTACGGCGAGCACAACATCCAGGGCATCGGCGACAAGCACGTGCCACTGATCCACAACGTCATGAACACCGATCTCGTCGTCGGCGTCAGCGACCAGGCGACCGACGGGCTCAACGCCGTGTTCAACACCGACGAGGGCCGCGCCTACTTGGGCTCCCGGCTGGGCCTGGCCCCGGAGCTGGCACGCATGCTCGGCCACTTCGGGCTGTCCTCCATCGCCAACGTGCTCGGCGCCATCAAGATGGCCAAGCACCTCCACCTCGGCGCCGACGATGTGGTGGTCACCATCGCCACCGACGGACACGAGATGTACGCCAGCGAACTCGCCCGCTACCTCGCCCGCCGCCATAACCAGGGCGCCATGACCGAGGCCCTTGCCGCCGAGCTCACCGGCGCGCATCTGCTGGGCGCGGGCACCGACAACGTGCTCGACGCCACCGAGCGCGAGCGTGCGCGCATCTTCAACCTCGGCTACTTCACCTGGGTCGAGCAGCAGGGCATCGCGCTCGCCGATTTCGAGCGGCGCCGGAGCCAGGCCTTCTGGCAGGACTTGCCAGCGCTGATCCCGCAATGGGACGAGATGATCACCGCCTTCAACCGCGACAGCGGCATGGCCGCAGCAGCGTGAGTGCCAGGAGATAGCCGACGAGATGAGCACGGACACATTGGTCACGCCGTACCAGCAGTTGCGCGAGGAGACGCAGGCGCGCGACCGGGGTCTGCGCGAGAAGGTCATGTCGCTGGAGGCAGGGGCGGCGACGGTGCAAGATGGCGAGCACGTCGCGCTCGGCGGCTGCCACACCTCGCGCACGCCGTTCGCCATGATCTGGGCGCTGATCCGCGCGCGCAAGAAGAACCTGGTGATCTCGCGTTCCATCGCCTCGACGGAGAGCGACCTGCTGCTGGCGTCCGGCGCCTCGACCCACGTCATCACCAGCTGGTTCACGCAGGGGCTGATCTGGGGCGTGTCGAAGGTGATGCGCCATTACACCGAGAACAAGCTCGCCCTCTTCGAGGAATGGAGCCACATGTCCATGGGCCTGCGCTATCGCGCCGGGGCCATGGGGCTTCCCTTCATGCCGTCGCGGTCCATGATCGGATCGGACGTGGGCCGGCGGCTCGGCGATCAGCATCAAGACCATGACCTGCCCGTTCACCGGCGAGGAGCTGGTCCTGCTGCCGGCGCTCAATCCCGACGTGGCGCTGATCCACGTGCAGCGCTGCGATCCTTATGGCAACGCTCAGCTCGACGGCCTACAGTTCATGGACATCGATCTCGCCATGGCGGCCAAGCGCGTCATCCTCACCACGGAGCGCATCGTCTCCAACAACCAGATCCGCCGCACGCCCGACCAGACGCGCATTCCCTTCTTCGCCGTCGAGGCGGTTGTCGAAGTGCCGCTCGGCTGCGCCCCGCACGAGTGCTACGGGCTCTACGAGCCGTTCTTCCCGCACCTCGACGACTACGCGGAAGTGTCACGCGATCCCGTGAAGGGCGCACAGCAGTATCTCGCCGACTACTACTACGGGCCGAAATCCTGGTCCGACTACCTGAGCAAGCTCGGCATGGACGCCGTGCTCGATGCGTGCCGCCGCGGCAGGAGTGTCAGCAATGACTAGGCATCAATCCTCGGCCGCAACCTACACCGCCTCCGAGCTGCTGGCCGTCATGGCCTCGCGCCTGCTGAAGGATGGGCAGATCGTATTCGCCGGCATCGGCGTGCCGCTGCTGGCCGCGACCTTGGCGCAGCGCAATTTCGCGCCGCACCTGACCATCCTGTTCGAGGGTGGCACCATCGGCCCCTTCATCGTGCCGGGCGAGCTGCCGCCTTCCACCAACGAGCAGCGCTGCACGCGCCGCGCCAACATGGTGCTGCCCATCACCGACGTGCTGCTGCTGCTGCAGCGCGGCTATGTCGACGTCGGCTTCATGGGCGGCGCCCAGATCGACCGCTTCGGCAACCTCAACTCCTCCTTCATCGGCGATGCCGACAATCCCAAGACGCGCCTGCCGGGCACCGGCGGCGGCAACGACATCTCCTCCCTCACCGACATGATCGTCGCCATGAAGCACGAGAAGCGCCGCTTCGTGGCGGATGTCGATTTCATCACCTCGCCCGGCTGGATCAAGGGCAAGCGCACGCGCGCCGAGAGCGGCTTGCCGCAGGGCGGCATGTGGCGGGTCGTGACCGACCTCGCGATCCTGGGCTTCGACGAGGACACGCGCGAGATGAAGGTGCTGGCGCTGCAGCACGGCGTCACGCGCGAGCAGGTGCAGGACAACACCGGCTTCCAGCTGCTGTTCGCTGCCAAGCTCGAGACGGTCGAGCCGCCGCGCAAGGACGAGCTGGACGTGCTGCGCGAGCTCGATCCGGACCGGCGCTATACGGCGTGACTTTCCCCCTCTCCGCCGCGAAGGCGGGGAGGGAGCGAAGCGGCGGACGTTCCTGCACCCGCCTGAAGCGGAGCGAAGACATGGCCAACCGAAAGACACTGCATTCGGCATCGCCATGCGCAACTTCACCAAGTACCCGGAGATCCCGAGTGCGCAGGGCCTCATCGACTACGGCGTGCGCATGGAGGAGCTGGGCTACGAGTTGATCTGGGCCTGGGACCACATCCTGCTCGGCGTCGAGCCGAGCTTCCCGATCCACGAGGCGCTCATCATCCTCACGGCGATCGCCGCCGCGCACGACCAAGATCAAGATCGGCACCGGCGTGCTGGTGATGCCGGTGCGCAATCCGGTGCATCCTGGCCAAGGAGCTCGCCACCATCGACCACATCTCCAACGGCCGGCTGATCCTGGTCGGCACCGCGGTCGGCTGGTACAAGCGCGAGTTCGACTCGCTCGGCGCCGACTTCACCCAGCGCGGCAAGCTCATGGAGCAGGGCCTGGAGATCCTCAAACGGCTGTGGACCGAGGACAAGGTCGACGCCAGCTACCCGCCCTACAACCTGCGCGGCGCCGTGCTGCAGCCCAAGCCGGTGCAGAAGCCGCACCCGCCGATCCTGATCGGCGGCTATGTCGATGCCGTGCTCAAGCGCGTCGCCACCAAGGGCGACGGCTGGCTCACCTACTACTACACCGTCGACAGCTTCAAGAAGTCCTGGGCCAAGATCCGCGCCTTCGCGCAAGAAGCCGGCCGCGATCCCGGCCGAGCTCAGCTCCACCAACCAGCTCCCCATCTGCATCGGCCCAGCGCGCCAAGATCGAGGCGCCGATGAAGCACTGGCTGCAGACCGAGTGGGACTACGCCTCCTGGTCGGAGTCGACCATGGACAGCGCCATCATGGGCACGCCCGAGGAGTGCGTGGAGCAGCTCTTGCCCCACATCGAGGCCGGCATCGACCGCATCATCTTCGTTCCGTACAAGTACGAGAAGGAGCAGGTGGAGGCGGTTGCCCAGGAAATCATCCCGCGGCTCAAGAAGAAGGCGAAGTAGCAGGCAAAACTGATTTGCCGCGGTGCCGGCCAGGGACCGCCGCGCTTGTCAGTGGTCGCCCGCTAACCTAGGCTCGACTGTGATGGTCTTACCAACATTGGAACAAGATCGGCGGGCCTCCGCCGTTCGTCTGGTGCGACTAAGCGAAGGGAGATTCGTATGACCTCGCGTACCCTCAAAACCGTGCTCGCCGCGCTCGGCGCGACGCTGTTTGCGGCGACAGCATCGGCGCAGGACACCATCAAGATCGGCGTCACGCAGCCGCTGACCGGCGCGTTCGCCGCCTCCGGCAACTACGTGGCGCAGGGCGCCAAGATCGCCGAGGAGCAGATCAACAAGGCCGGCGGCGTGCTCGGCAAGAAGATCCAGCTCATCATCGAGGACAACAAGTCCAACCCGACCGAGGCGGTCGGCCACCGCCGAGAAGCTGATCGTGCGCGACAAGGTGCAGGTGATGCTGGGCGCCTGGAGCTCGACCTTGACGCTTGGCCGTGATGCCGAAGCTCGAGGAGTACAAGGTGCCGATGCTGGTCGAGACCTCCTCCTCCGGCAAGATCACCACCTCGGGCAACCCCTACATCTTCCGCATCAGCCCGACCTCGGAGATGGAGGCCAGAGCCTTCACGCCGCTGGTCAAGAAGCTCGGCATCAAGAAGGCCGACTTCCTCGCCACCAACAACGACTTCGGCCTCGGCGCCTCCAAGGAGTTCTCCGAGATGGCCGAGAAGGACGGCGTCGCAGATCGGCGCCAAGGAGGTCATGGACCCCAAGGCGACCGACTTCTCGGCTCAGCTCGCCAAGATCAAGGCCTCGGGCGGCGACACGCTGTTCGTCACCACCGCGGTCGAGCAGGCCACGCTGATCCTGAAGCAGGCCAAGGACCAGCAGGTCACGGCCCGCATCATCACCACCGGCGGCTCGGTCTCGCCCGACCAGCTGATCGCGCAGGCCGGCGACGCCGCCAACGGCTCCTACCACCTCGTGTTCTTCACGCCCTGGTTCCCCGAGGCGGTGAAGAATCCCGACATCGCCAAGACGTTCGTGGCGCTGTGGAACGAGAAGAGCTACAACGTCGGCGGGCTGACCGAGGGCTTCCGCGGCTGGGACGGCGTCTACACCATCGTCGCGGGCATCAAGGCGGCCGGCAAGGTCGACGCCGAGGCGATCCGCGCCGCGCTGTGGAACGTCAAGGTGAAGGGCATCAACGGCGACATCGCCTTCATCAAGCAGGGCCCCGCCGGCAAGGAGAGCGCGCAGAACGTGCCGAGCGTCTACCTGGTGAAGATCGAGAACGGCAAGGTGACGAAGCAGTAGCGCGTCCCCTCTCCCCGCGTCACGCAGGCTCTCCTCTCGCCGCATCGCGCGGGAGAGGGCTAGGGTGAGGGGCCGCTTGCACCGGCGATCGAGCTGCCCCTCACCCCGGCCCTCTCCCCGGGCACGGGGAGCAGGGAGCATCGTGGACCAGCTCCTCCAGCACGCCCTGAATGCCCTCATCCTCGGCGGCACCTATGCGCTGCTGGGCATCGGGCTGACCCTGATCTTCGGCATCATGCGGGTGGTGAACTTCGCCCACGGCGAGCTCTACGCCTTCGGCGCCTACATGATGTACCTGTGGGTGATGGTGCTGGGCGCCAACTTCTA
The DNA here is from genome assembly GCA_963724565.1 of uncultured Alphaproteobacteria bacterium. GTDB lineage: Bacteria > Pseudomonadota > Alphaproteobacteria > Rhizobiales > Hyphomicrobiaceae > AWTP1-13. Next base: position 281,321 of record CAVRVK010000020.1, on the reverse strand, counting down.
CCTCGCCCTGCCGCTGGCCGTGCTGCTGGGCGTCGCTGCTCGGCGCGGCCATCGAGCTGGTGCTGCTGCGCCGGCTGCGCGGCGCCGACATCGACACCACCATGCTGGTGATGATCGGCGCCTGGATCGCCATGCAGAACACCGAGCAGCTGGTCTGGTCGGGCATTGCCAAGTCGATCAACACGCCGTTCCCGTCCTCCCCGCTGGTGCTGGGCTCGGTCTCGGTGTCCTGGAACCGGCTGTTCGTGTTCGTCGTCGCGCTGGCGCTGATCGCCGCCACCTACGCCGTCATCAACCGCACGAGGCTCGGCAAGGCCATGCGCGCCACCTTCCAGGACCGCGACACCGCGGCGCTGATGGGCGTGGAGATCGGCCGCATCCACACCGCCACCTTCGCGCTGGGCTCCGGGCTCGCAGCGGCCGCCGGCGCGCTGCTCGGCCCCGTCTTCGTGGTCTATCCCACCATGGGCGACCTCGCCTCGCTCAAGGCCTTCGCCATCGTCATCCTCGGCGGGCTCGGCAGCATCCCCGGCGCCACCATCGGCGGCTTCATCCTGGCCTTCGTCGAGGAGCTGGGCGCCGGCTACATCTCCTCCGGCTATCGCGACGCCATGGGCTTCCTGCTCATCATCGTCATCCTGCTCTTGAAGCCCACGGGCCTGTTCGCGGCCAAGGAGCGGATCGGGTGAAGCGCGGCCTTACCATCGCCTGGCTGTTGCTCCTGGCCTCGGTGCCGCTGTGGCTGGACAATCTCTACGTCCTGCACGTGCTCATCATCACGGGCATCTTCATCATCGCCGCCATGAGCCTCAACCTGCTGCTCGGCTACACCGGGCAGCTGAGCCTCGGCCACGTCGCCTTCTTCGGCATCGGCGCCTACACCTCCGCGCTCACCTCGCTCGGCTTCTCGGTGCACCTGCTGCCCGACTGGCAGGTGACGGCTGAGCCCAAGCCGGTGTGGCTCGGCATGCTGATGCGGCACCTGCGTGGCTGGGCTGTGCGGCTGGGCCATCGGCCGCATCTCCTTCAAGGTGCGCGGCGCCTACTTCGTCATCGTCACGGTGAGCTTCGCCGAGGTGGTCCGGCTGGTCGCGCTCAACTGGGTGGAGCTGACCCAGGGGCCGATGGCGCTCAACAACATCCCGTACCTGCGCCTCGGCATCCCCGGCTGGTTCGAGCTTTCCTTCCTGCGCAAGCCCGCCAACTACTGGCTGGTGCTCGCCGTCGCCGTCATCTCCTACATCGTCATCCGCCGCCTGGTGCACTCGCGCGCCGGCCGCGCCATGATCGCGCTGCGCGAGAACGAGCCGCTGGCCTCCTCCGTCGGCGTCGACGTCACCCGCTACCTGGTGCTGGCGACCGTCGTTTCCGCCGCCATGGCCGGTGCAGCCGGCACGCTCTATGCCCACTATGTGCGGATCGTCGATCCCGACGTGTTCCTGTTCATCTACACGGTGACCATGGTCATCATGGTGGTGACCGGCGGCAAGGGCACGCTCGCCGGACCGGTGGTCGGCGGCATCATCTTCGGCCTGCTGCCCGAGACCCTGCGCACCTTCGAGATCCCGCCCGAGGTGCAGTGGATCGTCTACGGCGTGCTGATGGTGCTGGTCGTCTACTTCCTGCCCGAAGGCATCGTCCCGGCGGTACGCAACTGGTGGCGGGGGCGCCAGCAGGAAGCTAACGACGCGCTGCCTGCTGCAGCTGGCTCCGGTGTAGCCCGGTGAGCGCGCAGTCCTCAGGCGCCGAGCTGGTCGTCGACGGCCTCACCATCCGCTTCGGCGGCCTCACCGCCGTCGAAGGCATGAGCTTTGAGGTGCGCTCCGGCGAGGTGCTCTCCCTGATCGGTCCCAACGGCGCCGGCAAGACCAGCGCGTTCAACGCCATCACCGGCTACATCGTGCCCGACGCCGGCAGCATCCTCTATCGCGGCACCAGCCTCGTCGGCCTCGGACCCAGCCGCATCGCCGAGCAGGGCGTGGTGCGCACCTTCCAGAAGACCAGCGTCTTCATGGGGCAGAGCGTGTTCGACAACGTGCTGCTGGGCCTGCACCTCGCCTCCAAGCAGCACCCGCTCGCCATCATCTTCGCGCTGCCCTCGGTCGCGCGCGAGGAGAAAGCGCTGGCCGAGGAGGCGAAGCGCATCCTCAAGTTCGTCGGGCTGGAAGAGCGCCGCGGCCTGCTCGCCTCGTCGCTGCCCTACGGCGAACTGCGCCTGCTGGAGGTGGCCATCGCGCTCGCCGCCAAGCCGAAGCTGTTGCTGCTCGACGAGCCGGTGTCGGGCATGAACCCCTCCGAGACCGCGAGCTTCATGCAGAGGCTCGCCCAGATCCGCTCGCTCGGCATCACCGTGCTGCTGGTCGAGCACGACATGAAGATGGTGATGGGCGTCTCCGACCGCGTCATCTGCCTGAACCAGGGCCGCATCATCGCCAGCGGCGCGCCAGCCGAGATCCAGCGCGACCCCGAGGTGATCAAAGCCTACCTTGGCGAGAGGTACGTCCGTGCTCACGGTTGAGGGCCTGGTGTGCCGCTACGGCAAGGTGGCCGCCGTGCGCGAGCTGTCGATCGAGGTCAACCAGGGCGAGCTGGTCTCACTCATCGGCGCCAACGGCGCCGGCAAGACCACGACCTTGAAGGCCATCTCCGGCGTGCTGCCCCCCGCGGCGGGCCGCGTCACGTTCCTCGGCGAGGACATCACGCATGCCTCGCCCAAGCGCATCCTCGAATTGGGCATCGCCCACTGCCCGGAAGGCCGGCGCGTCTTCCCGCAAATGAGCGTGCTGGAGAACCTGGAGATGGGCGCCTATCTGCGCGGCGACCACGCCGAGGTGGCAACCGACATGGAAGGCCTGTTCGCGCGCTTTCCCGTCCTCGCCGAGCGGCGCCATCAGGCAGCCGGCACGCTGTCGGGTGGCGAGCAGCAGATGCTGGCGATCAGCCGGGCGCTCATGTCGCGCCCCAAGCTGGTGCTGTTCGACGAGCCCTCGCTCGGCCTCGCCCCCAACCTGGTGGAGCGCACGTTCGACATCATCAAGGGCATCCGCGCCCAGGGCGTCACGGTGGTGATGGTGGAGCAGAACGCCTTCGCCGCGCTGGAACTCTCCGACCGCGCCTATGTGCTCGACCAGGGCCGCGTGACCATGACCGGCCGCGGCCCCGAGCTGCTCGACAACCCGCACGTCAAGGCCGCCTATCTCGGCGCGTGATGGCCAAGCCCCCTTGCAACGCCCGCATAGGCGCAATCGCAGCGACGGCAGGCCGCCGCGTGATTATTCGCGTGTTTTTTTTGGTCTTGCCGACAATGGCCAGCCTAGGGAGTCGATTGTCGTGGTTCCCACGGCGGCCTGCAAACCGCAAGGGCCATGCCACAGCCTTGTGCGTCGGCGATGATCATGGGGAACCGACCATGATGTCGAGCCATCCCATGCTGGTGGTCCGAGAAAGGTCGCCGGAGCGCAACAACACCGATGTGGTTGCAGCCTCGATCACGGCCGGCCCCTCGATCACCTGGGCAGGCGCAAGCTCATCGAATGCATAGACCGGGACCTCGCGCCATCCGCCAAGGTAGATCCGCCGCTGGCTGGCGGGCGGCGCCGGGGATCGGTTCGCAATGGCGGGCTCCTGAGGCAGGGCCGCCAGCTCTCCGATCACCGTCACCCGCGCGTTGACCAGAACGGCTTCCTGATCCCTGAGGCTATAGGTGTAAAGCTCCTCGTGGCGCGCGTGAAATGCGTCGGCCATCCGTTGCAGCAGGTCGGGCGCGTCAAAATCGATGCTGTCGAGCGGTACGCCCACCTCGAACACCTGCTCGCCGTAGCGCATGTCCGCCGACGGCCGTTCCCGCACTGCGCCCGAGAACGATGCGGCCACGAGCCGCTGGCGCCCCTCGGCCTCCATCTCGCGGAACACGGCGCGTATTGCGCCAGGGTCGAGACGACTGGCATCGCCGATGTGGGTGCGCACTATCTCGCAGCGCAGGTTCGAGGCCAGCATCCCCCACGCCGACATCACGGCGGAAAGCCGGGGAACGATCACCCGATTGATGTCGAGCTGGCGCGCAACATCGGTGACGTGCAGGGCCGCAGCGCCGCCGAAGGAGAAGATGGCGAACCGCCGGGGATCGACGCCGCGGCGAACCGACACCAAGCGAATCCCCTCGGCCATATGCGTGTTGATGATGCGGTGGATGCCCTCCGCCGCCGCCATGCGGTCGACGTCGAGCCTGGCCGCGATGCTATCGACGACGCGCTCGGCGGCGGCCAGATCGAGACGCACGCGGCCGCCCAGAAAATTGTCGGAGTCGAGGAAGCCCAGCACGAGATTGGCATCCGTGACCGTTGCTTCGACTCCGCCGCGGCCATAGCAGGCTGGTCCCGGCCGCGCACCGGCGCTCTCAGGGCCCACGTGCAGCAGGCCGCTGTGGTCGACGCGGGCGATCGAGCCGCCGCCGGCGCCGATGCTGGCGATGTCCAGGCTCTGCAGCGCCACGCGCTGGCCGGCGAGGCGCCGGTCGGATGCCAGTGCCGCCTCGCCGCCGACCACGAGGGAGATGTCCGTCGAGGTGCCGCCCATGTCGAAGGGGATGAGGTTGCCGTGACCCAGCAGGCGCGCGGCATACTGGCTGCCGGCAACGCCGCCGGCTGGCCCCGAAAGCACGCCGCCGGCTGCCAGCCGCACGGCCTCGGCAATCGTCGCCACACCGCCGTGCGACTGGATGATGAGCACGGGCGAGACGAGCCCCGCTTCGCGCAGCCGCTCCCCGAGCCGGGTGAGGTAGCGCTCCAGCCCCGGGCCGACGTAGGCGTTGACCACGGTGGTGCAGAAGCGGTCGTACTCCTTGATCTGCGGCAGCACCTCGGACGAAAGGGTGACATAGACGCCCGGCATGGCGCGCCAGCACGGCCTCGGCCGTGGCGCGCTCGTGGCTCGCCGTCGCGCCAGCTGTGCAGATAGCAGATCGCCACCGCCTCCACGCCCTGGCCCTTCAAGGTCGCGATCGCGCCGGCTAGCGAGTCATGATCGAGCGGGATCTCGACCCGGCCGTCCGGCCGGATGCGCTCGCGCACGCCGAGTCGGCGGTCGCGCGGCACCAGCTGCCTCGGCGGCGGCTGGCGCAGATTGTAGCGGTCGTCCTTGAGCCCCTCGCGCATCTCGATGACGTCGCGATGCCCCTCGGTGGTCAGCAGGCCGACCTTCGCGCCCTTGTGCTCGAGCAGCGCGTTGGTCGCGACCGTGGTGCCATGCACGATGCGCTCGGTGCGGGCGAGCATCGTCGCGCGATCGAGGCCGAGCGTCTTCGGCCAGCCGTTCGAGGCCGTCCATCACCCCGAGCGACTGGTCCTCCGGCGTGGAGGGCACCTTGGCGATCGTCACCCGCCCTTGCGGCGTCCACGGACACGAGATCCGTGAAAGTGCCGCCGACATCGATGCCGATGCGAAGCACGCGCTCAGCGTCCTTCGTCCGAGACGAAGCCGAGCGCGCGATCCCTGCGCGCGCTCCCCTGCCGTGCGCTGCTCGGGCTCGCCCCAGCCGCCGCCGCCGCCGGAGTGCGGCATGCAGCACGTCGCCCGGCCGGATCACGATGCCGGTCTCCTTGGTCTTGATCGCCCGGTCGGCGCGGCCGTGCCGACTCGAGCCAGTAGCGGTGCGGCTTGCCGTCCTCGCCGCCGAGCATGCCGCAGGCGCCATACTTGACGCCGTCGCCGGCCGTGTTGCCGACCGCCGGCTCCGCCGTCTCGACCACCAGCTCGAGTTCGCCGCCAGGGCCGCCGCGATAGCGCCCGTCGCCGCCGCTGTCGGGGCGGAACTCGTGCGGCGGAAGAACAGCGGAAAGCGCACCTCGGTGCACCTCGAGGCTGCCGAACTTGATGCCGCCGGCCGCCTGCCACTCGCCGGCGCCCGGCCAGCCGTCGCCCGCCGCCGACGCGCCGCCGCCGGGCCGCGCCTGGAACAAGTGCCAGATGAAGGGCTTCTCGCGTGCGCGGGTCGATGCCCTGGATGGCGATGCGGAAGCGCCGGCCCCAGCCGGCCATCGCGCGCTCCGGGCACGCCGGCGCCAGCGCCTTGACGATCGCCTCGATGATCTCCTGGCCGCAGTGGTTGGTGCACAACGTCACCGGCGCGCCTGGCCTCGGCCACACGACGGTGCCCTCCTTGGCGTCAGCCTCGAGCGGCCGGAAGGCGCCGTCATTCTTCGGGGTGTCCGGGTCGATCAGGTAGGAGAGCGCGACGACCACCGCCGAGTACGTGTTGGCGTAGGACGAATTGATGAAGCCTGTCGACCTGCGGGTGGCTGTCGCTGAGATCGACATCGAGGTCGCTGCCCCGCTTGGTGATGCGGGCGCGGATGTGGATGTCGCTGGGCGCCGTGGCCGTCGTCGTCGAGCAACGCCTCGCCGGGGTAGACCCCGTCCGGCCAGTCGGCGATGACGGCGCGCACCTGCCGCTCGGCGCCGTCGAGCACGGCCTCGATCGCCGCATGCGTGGTCGCCGAGCCGAACTCGGCCAGCAGTTGCCCGAGGCGGCGCTCGCCGATCCGCGCCGAGCCGATCATCGCCGCGAGATCGCCGCGGAAATCGCGCGGATGGCGCACGTTGAGCACGATCATCTCATAGACGTCCTCGCGGCGCTGCCCCGCCTCGTAGAGCTTCAGCGGCGGAATGCGGAGGCCTTCCTGCCAGATCTCGGTCGCGCTGGCGTTGTAGGCGCCGTGCGTGGCGCCGCCGATGTCGCTCTGGTGCGAGCGGTTGATCGACCAGAACACCATGCGGCTCGCCGTCGAAAACGGGCACGAACGCGGTGAGATCGGGCAGGTGATTGCCGCCGTGATAGGGGTCGTTGAGCAGGTAGACGTCGCCCGGCTGGATGTGGCCCTTGAAGAACTCGTGCACCGAGCGGGCGGCGAACGGCAGGGCGCCGACGTGGATCGGCACGTGCTCGGCCTGGGCGATCAGCCGTCCGTCGAGGTCGCAGAAGCGCGGTCGAGAAATCGCGGCTGGAGTTCAGGATCTGCGAGTAGGACGTGCGCAGCATGGCCTCGCCCATCTCCTCGACGATGGCGCGAAGGCGATGCTGGATCACCGAGACGGTGATCGGATCGACGGCATAGATCATGTTGGAATGCGTCCAATAAAGGGGAGAGGACCAGACTGGTCACGCAAAAGGAGCATGCCTTGCCAAACTAATGTCGGTCAACGAGTTGCGCGACCCAGCTTCAGCCCGATCGGTCGGCGGCCATGATACGATTGGTTGCCTCGCCATACACGCAATCTGGGCTTCGCGACCCAAGCGCACCGCCCACAATGCCCGCGTTGCCAGGCACCTGTCCGAGGCCGGTGGGCGGTCGCCGGACGCTGGAGAAGGAGGAGACGATGGCTGGGCTTCTTAGCGGTCACATCGCTGTGGTCACCGGTGCCGGGTCTGGCATCGGACGGGCAATTGCTTTGGGCTATGCCGACGAGGGAGCACACGTCGTTGCGCTCGATGTCGATGCCGAAGCGCCGGCCGCCGCCGTGGACGTCATTGCAGTCTTGTTCGCAAACGGCGCTCCCTGAGAGAGTTCGAACCCCTCTTTTCAGATTGAAATCCGACCAGACATCAGCATTTGCATTTCAAGTCTCGGTCAAATCGAGCCCCCGCAACCACTTTTGTTATAACTCGCTGACCATCCCGATCTGACGGCTCTGGCGCCAAGGCGATTTTTCGCATCGCTACCCTTGCAGGGCGCGGCGTCGATGCCTTCATTCAATGCGTGGAGGGACAACTGCTCGGCGCTGTTGAATGCGTGGATTGCTCTGCAAGAGCGCGAAACGCAGAGCCCAGACGGAGCGCAGGGGGTAACCCATGTCCGAGTCGATCTCTGCCTTCGATGGCAACTACGTGCGCTTTGGTCAGGTGGCGGCACTGCTGGCACAGGAGCGGCCGCAGTGCGCTTTCGAAGACGTGCGCGGGAAGATCCCCGCAACTGGCTGCATATGGAGATCGAGGCACCGCGATGCATGCTGCCGCCAGAGCAGGCGGCGCTATCGGTCCGCCCAAAGCAGCTGTATGGCGTCAATCACAGCACGATCACGAGCGTGTTGCTTACGACCGACGCGCTGCCAGGCGGGTGGGTCGAGTGGGAGCCGCTGTTGGACGCCAGCGCTCCGCCTTTCACTGGGAGAATGGGTCTTCGGCGCTCATGACCATTCCGTTCCGCGATTTTTCCCGAGCGCGGGCGTAGGGAGCTTGAGGCGCTCCTGATCCCGATAGAGAAACTGGTCCCGTGGTTGGCAAAGCGTGGCTGGACCTTACCGGCGTTCTCGGCGAGGGGCGGCACCAAGTGGCAAGGCTCAGACGAGGCTGCCGGCCCCCAGCTGAGCAGCCTTGAGACATCGAGGCGCGCCACACGACCGGCGGGCCGACCGCGGAAGCGGGCCTGGCCGCGCATTGTCGAGCTTGTGCGCCTGCTCGCAAAGGAACACCCGGACTTGCAAAAGAAGATCCTCGCGCATGAGGCGTGGAAGCGCGCAAGGGAGGAGTTCGGCGAGAGCGAGCTGCCGTCGGTCACGACCATCGAACGACACATGGTCGAAATTCTCGGTGGTGGGTCGGAGTAGGGAGCGGGGGCAGCCGCGACATCCCTTCAGTGCGACAGCGGTTGGGGCTGGTCCTCAAAATTCGAGTTTGTTTCTCTCACTGGCAGGTTTCGGATGCAGTTGCTCCGTCGAGCACTCTACTCGCCGACTAGCAAACATGACCCGAATTTCGCCGGACACACATCAGCGCAGGAGTGGGGGGTTGCACTGCCTGACCCTGCTGCGCTTGGGCCCCGTACGGCGCATCCCGCAGCTGCACGTCACATCGAGAGAGCCTCCAAAAGCGCCGCAATCTTTATCGTCGCAAAATTCGAGAAGGTGTCCGAAATCGCATACGGCAGAACGATCCGCTCGCCATGGCGCATGGCACCGCAGGTGTAGACGACGTTCGGCACATAACCTTCGCGCTCGGTGGGCTCGGGGCGAACCAGCGGCTCGCGGGCCCGGGCAAGAACCTTGGAGGGGTCTTTCTTGTCCAGCAGAACCGCTCCGATCGAATACTTCCGCACCGGCCCGACGCCGTGCGTCAACAGCAGCCAGCCTTCGTCCAGCTCGATGGGCGAGCCGCAATTGCCGATCTGAACGAATTCCCAAGGATACGCCGGCTGAAGAAACGCTTGACCGCCATCCCATGTGTAGAGGTCATCGGAGTAGATCAGATAGAGGTTCTCGTTGTCCTGCCGCCCGATCATCGCGTAGCGGCCATTGATCTTGCGAGGGAACAGTCCCATGCCCTTGTTGCGCGTTGCTGTCCCGCTGAGAGGCGTCATGCGGAACGATCGGAAGTCCGTCGTCTCGAGCAGCTCGGACCGGATCGCCCTGCCGCTGTAGGCCGTGTAGGTCGCGTAGAATGTCTTGCGCCCGTTGTCCTCGAATTCCACGAACCGGGCGTCCTCGATGCCGTTGGCCTGCGCGTCCGTGATCGGAAAGATGACCCGTTCGCTCAGGTCCTCGTCCGGTCTGAAGATGACCTCGACATCGTCACCGTTGGGTCTCGACGTCCGGCTTCTGATTTTCGGGACCGACGCAAGGCGCGCCGTCGGGTCGATGGCGACGCTCCCATCGGCGGCGATAGAGCCGGACCTGAAGGTCAACGATGAAATGTGACCTTCGCCGACCGCGCGCAGGCTCAGAATGAACCGGCATCCTCCATCGGGTGCGCCGGACTGGTCGGGGTGCCGGACGATGCTCGGATTGAACAAGGCCGACGCTTCGAACGAGTACTCGTGAAGGAAATACGCACCGACCAGATAGCGCTGTGTTTTTGTCAGTACGGCATGCGGCTCCAATGCCTCTTCCATCTCGACGGCACGCGTCTCGAAGATCTCGAGCAGGTTCCTGTGACGGCCCTCGAAGTTCTCGAGCACGTCCTTCAATTGCTGTTCGGCAGCGTCAGGCTCGAGCCCCAGCACCCTGCCGACGATATGATTGGCGCGCGTCTTGTCGGTCGGGTTGAGGTCCCTGGGCTCGATCGCCGGTTTGAAGGGCCGCACGACGACCCTGGCGGGGTCGGGACGCAGATACAAAGTCTGTCGGTTCAAGAACATGGGTTGAGACAAGAGGGTCCCCTTGGATCGTTCGTTGTGCGCTTGGCCTAGTTCAGGCGCTGAGAGCCAGCTTGTGTGCGAGCTCGGCGGGTGACGTTGCCACGCCAGCGCGCGCGAACTGACGCATCTCGGCAAGGCCGAGAAGATAGGACACCGCCGACTCTGCACCTCTGTTCTCATTCGGGCGATCGGGATGCAGCCCGTCCAGGCAACTCCCGGTGCTCGGGATCGACCAGCGATGTCTGGAGGTCGTTGCCGCCCAGAAACCAATCGAATGCGCGCATCGCTCCCGCCGTCCACTCCGCGCTGTCGTTCACGCGCCATGCCGCAAGGCAGGCCGAGATCGCCGCCGCTGCTTCGACGGGCTGCTGGTCGAACGCTTGTGGGGCTTTCCGCGCAACACCGAAGCTTTCCGTGCCGACGGGTCTGAAATATCCATCCGGCGTGGTCTGCAGTGCCATGAGCCAGCGCAGGGACGTGAGGCCAACCTTGACCAGCTGTGGTCGCTTGAGTGCTGCGCCCGTGAGAAGCAGCGCCTGCGGAAGGCGTGCATTGTCGTAGGCGAGCACATCCTCGAACCAGAGCCAGTCTTTGGTTTCCGTCGCCTGGAACGCAGACACCAGCCTGTCGGCAAGCAGCTCACGCATGCGGCTCGCCGCCAGATCTCCCACCACCACGGCGCAATAGGCGTCCAGTCCCAGCAGCGTGAAGGCCCAGGCCCGCGGAGATCGAAAGTGCTCGACGGCGGGCAAGGCGGTCTTGAACAGAGCCGCTGCCCACCTGCGGCGAGATGGATCGGTATCGCTGCGGGCGCATTCGCCCAAGGCCCACAGCGTCCGCCCGTGACTGTCCTCCGAGCCCTGCGCTTCCAGCCATCGCCGATCGTAGCTCATGAAATTCCGGAACCGGCTGCGTGTCCGGGTTCCAGGCGTGCTGGATGAAGGCGGCAAAGCGCGCCGTCATCGGTTCGGACAATCGAGCTTCGCCGAAGGTCGCGAGCGCGCTCGACAACAGCAGGGCACGCGCGTTGTCGTCGACGCAGTAGCCATGAGCGCGGTCGGGTATCGAATGGACGGCATGCTGGAGCAGTCCCGTGCTGTCGCACATCGAAAGGAAATGCCCGATGCGCAGTTCCGGGAAGGCGCTGCCTTCGCCCCAGAAGTCGCCGTGGCCAGCCGGAGCGCGCTTGCCGATCCGGCTCGTCTCGCGCGACAACTCGAATGTCGCCAGATAGCGCTTGGCTGTTTGCGCCCACGTCATCGATCGGCTGGCCGCGTACGCGCGCTTGCGCATGGCGTGCCGGCGGACATCGTTGGTCAGCAGCGCGGCGATCTCCGAGCCGATGGCTTTTGCATCCCCAAACGGAACCAGAATGCCGCGCCCGTCGTCCAGCAGTTCCCTGGCGTGCCAGTAGGGTGTCGAGACGACGGCCTTTCCCAATCCGAAGCTGTAGGCCAGCGTGCCGGACGTCATCTGGGCTTCGTTGAGATAGGGCGTCGCATAGACGTCGCACATCGAGATGAAGTCCAGCAGCGTGGCCTGGTCGACGAACTGGTTGAAGAAGACGACGTGGTCCTCCATGCCGAGTTCCCGCACCCTGGCGTTCAAGCTCTCGCGATAGGCCTCGCCCTGATGGCGAATGAGGTTGGGATGGGTTGCGCCGAGGATGACATAGACGGCGTTCGGGCAGGATTCGACGATTGCCGGCATGGCATCGATCACGGTCTCGATGCCTTTGCTCGGCGACAGCAGGCCGAACGTGAGAATGACGGTCTTGCCGCTGAACCCGAACTTGGCCTTGGCGTGGTGGGTCTCGAGAAATGGAAAGTCGGGGATGCCGTGCGGGATCACCTCGATCTTCTGTGGCGGCACGTCATGCACGGACCGGAGAAGCTCGCGGCCCTTTTCTGCCATGACGACCAGCTTGGTCGACCTGGCAATGATCTTGCCCATGACGTTGCGCTGAGCCGGCGTCGGTGCCGGGAGCACGGTATGCAGCGTCGTGACGATCGGCATGGTGAGGCGGTTCAGGAGCTCGATGATGTGTCCGCCGGCCTCACCGCCGAAAATCCCGTACTCATGCTGAAGGGAAACGACGTCGAACCGCGCGGCGTTCAGGAAATCGGCGGCTTCCGCATAGCCATCGATCGTCTCCTCCGGGATCTGGAAACGCACGGCCGCCGGATAGTCATAGGCGCCGCCGGGATCGTTCATGGCAACGACGCAGGTCTCCAGACCCGGGCGCGCCGTCGCAGATCGCCCGATGCAGATCATGCGTGAAGGTGGCAATTCCGCAGCGGCGCGGGAGATGATTGCCGATGAGCGCAACACGCTTGAGTGGGTTTCATTGCAGTGCTCCCACGTGCCCATTCGCCGGGGCCGCTTTTGTTCGAGTGCGGGAGGTGGCCGGCGGCATCTCCTCCGGCCCGCCGGCATCGGCTGCACCCGGCTCTGCGAGGAGCTGCGGAACCGGATCCGCCGACACCCGCGTACGCCACGAGGCACGCCATGCCGTCGGGCCGGCCTGTATGTCGACGCGGTCCGACTGCGCGAAAATGGCGTCGCCGATGGCGACGTCGAACTTCCCGGCGCGGGCGCTGCCGCTCGACCACGAGCAGCCAGGTCTCGCGTTCCGCCTCGAGGCTGCAGCGCGGCGCCCGGGGCCAGATCGATCCGTTCGAACGCGAAGTGGGGATTGGATACGAGAAGCGTCCGTTCGTCCGTGAGCCGCTTCGGCTTCAGGCCAACGTCGGCCGGCCCGGCGTCCGCTACGGCGATGGCGCTTTCAACGTGCAGCTCACGCTTGCGGCCGAAATCGAACATGCGGAACGTTGCATCGCTGCGCTGCTGGACCTCCGCAATCACGAGACCCGCGCCGATCGCGTGGATGGTACCGGCGGGAACGAAGACAACATCGCCCGGCAGCACCGTCCGCCACGCGACAAGACCCGCGATCGAGCCGTCGTCGACAGCCTCACGCAATTGCCGGGGAGCGAGCCGCTGCTTCAGGCCGAGGGCGACCTTGGCTCCGGGAGCGGCACTCAGGATGTACCAGGCTTCGGTCTTGCCGTGATGCCAGCCCCATCGACTGCGCGTACGCATCGTCCGGATGAACCTGGATGGAAAGAGGCTGGCTCGTGAACAGCAGCTTGAGCAGGAGCGACGGATCTGACGCGGCTTCGCCGGTCGCTCGTACCAGATTTCGCCCACCAGGCGGCCGCCGTCAGCAGCCTGCTTTGCTCCAGGGCCGCAGATCGGCGACACCCCACGGCTTTGCCAGGGCCTGCACGCGCGCAAGTTCGATCGTCATGACGTGTCACCTGAAGGATGGGATCAAAGGTGACACCGGCAACCAAGCCGATCGGGAGGATGAGGATGTCACCGAACACCATGCCGCCTTTTCGGGGCAAATAGATAGCTAAATCGCAGCTCGTCGCTGACCATGTTGGTAGGGATGGCGAGAGCGCGTGCCCCTTTTTCCTCGCACGACCCGGCCGCGCGCAAGCCTGCAACCATTGCTCAGATCACCATAAGCTAGTGGTTGCTGCCGATGCCCGCGAGCGTGATCCAGGACAACTCAAGCGGCTCGCGCTCGACAAGGATCGCGCGGCTCGAAAATCCAAACTGACGCGCTGCCGCCGGGGCACAATGCTGCTGTTTCTGATACCCGGGCGCGGGTGCTATGAAGTGTCTACCTGCCAGGCACTTGCATCCATCGACTGAGACGAGCTCAGCGCCCAAGGCCCCGGCGCGGGAGATGAAAATGCCGAGCACCATTCCCAAACAGGTCAGCATCACCCGGGATGGCAGGAGCTATCGGGCCACCTACAGCCTCGAGCGCGACGTCGTAACGGTGCGGCATACGGCGGCGGACGGCGTCATCAGAAAGATGTCCATGCCTACCGATGGTCTAAAGGCGGTCGCGGTTGCGCGCATCATCCTGCGCGAGCTGGCTTGAAGTGCGCCTCATCACTAGCGCCGCACTTGGATGGTGAGGGCCGAGGTCGATGCGAGAGCCGCGATTCGCTCCAGCTTCGCGATGGCCTTGCGTGCATCCATCTTCGTATCGGCGACCAAATGCGCGGCGATCTCGTGGAGCAGTCGTTGGATCTCGTTGATGCTCTCCTTCATGTGTGCGTCATCCGTCTTGGGCTGGCTCGGACTCGGTGCCTGAGAGAGGCGCGCGAAATCCTCGAGTACGTTGGCGATCAGCATTTTTCTTCGGGGGTCTTGTGCAATTGACGTTGCAGCAAAGAGACCGAGAAGATAGCGCGCCTTCTCGGCAGCCTCGGGCCAGGTCGCAGCGGGAACGGCAATGAGGTGTGTTTCCAGCTCTTCTTGCCGCGCCCGGAGGGATTGTTCGTTGGCCTCGACCTCCGCCAGCAAACGCCGAATCTCGGTTGCCTTTTGAGCAGCCATGCCCCGATGGCGATCGAGTGTGATCGGCTGGTCGGTCATGATCGTGACCACCAGAGCGGTCTCTTGGTCGGCGATGGGGGGTTGCGAGGGACGGCACCTGGCGTTGGCGAACCTGGCGCGGTCGGCTCGGTTCGGTCCAGCGGGTATGCTTCGTGATCATAGAGGCGGCGGATATCCTGGGCATCGAACCGATCCTCGCCCACCTCCAGCCAAGCCCCGGTCAAGGATTCCGCCGGCAGATCCTCGATGGCGAAGCGAACGGCGTCGGCAGCGCGGGCAAAGCGCTTGTAGCCGACGGGCTTGCGCCGCGGCGTTCGGGATTTACTCGGGAACAGCTCTGCCTCTGCGTCATAATCGAAGGTGATCATTGCAATCCCCTTGGGTGAGGCCGCTATGATGCATTCATCCGGCCGACGATGAGCATGTCGAAGCAAAGTGCGGCGCTGGTGCTGCCAGCGAATGGACCGGCGCTCTGTGATCCAACGACGATGCTGGCCGCAATTCGATCGCGATGTCTCAAGCTGCGATCACACGCTACACACGCAATGAACGGAACCTCGCGCCGATCGCGGTGCGATGAGCGATGCACTGCGTGTGCTCATAGGAGGTTGGACACAACCTACGCCGGTTAGCTGGTGGTAGCCACCACATTTCGTTCCAACCCCAAGCATCGCCTTGATGCACGGCGAGTGGCGCCGATGCTTACGCGACCGAACCTGTGCGTGGTCCTTTGTTAGGTGCGGCAACGAAAACGACGCGGTTGCCCGAAACCAAGAGCAATTGAGCTTCGCATAGACGGCACACGCATCAGATGTTCGGACAAAGTCCTGAGCAACGGGTTCGGGCGCTGCGTTGTCGCGCAGGCAAACCAGCCGGGCTCGACCCGCGAGGGCAATGCAAATGCACTATAACCGGTCAGTCCGTTCCAGAATTTCAGTAGTTGCATCAAATAAATACCATCTTTCTATCGGGGTTCATGAAGATATTCTGGCGTATTAGCAAGATACAAATCTATACTACGCATTGCCGGTCAACGATTTATTTCTGAAATCACTTGTTTATTCTGCGTTCATTGCGTATATCTGGTGGTCTGAGTGAAAACCATTTGGTTTACTTTGAAATCACATAGTTCAGGAGATAGCAGAAGTGTCAAACACCACCCAGCCGGCAGTCGGCAACGTACAAGCATCGGCCCCTGGCTTGAGAGGCGAAATCCAAGCGAAGTGGGGCAAGTTCGACGAGCAGGAGATCGCCGCCCTCAAAGACAACAATGACCTCGTGGCGCAGCTGCAGACGAAGTACCAGCTCGACAGAGCGCAGGCCCAACGTGACGTCGTGGCATTCGCAAAGGGTCGGCAGCTTTAGTTTTGCGTAGCTGCCGGGACCACCTCCCTCGGCTGTTTGCCGAGAGGGGTGGTCTGTTTCAGCTGGCATCTGAGGCGTCTCACAGCCGCCATCGAACAGAAAGTACTGCAGTGACTGATCGAGTAACGCGCGAGATCGTGACCTTCCTGCATCCTTTCGAGCTTGGTGGTGTCGACGGCGAGCAACCAGCCGGGACGTACACCGTCGAGACGACCGAGGAGCCGGTCGGCGATCTGTCGTTCATCGCCTACCGCCGCGTATCGACCACGATCATCCTTGCTTCGGCGCAGTTCGGCGCGGGGTCACGGCAGGTCGTGACCATCGATCCTTTGGATCTGCAGGCGGCGCGGAAACGGGACGCGGAGCAGACATGACGCTCATGCTAACGCGGTTGATGAGCCGGGCGCACGCTGATCGGTTCATGTTGTCGTTCCATGTCGCGCTAACGGGTAGCGTTTTCGCGTTTCTGGCCATGATGGTTTTGGCGGGATGACGCCAAGCCTCGAGACAGCGGCATACGTAGTACGACCTTGCGCCTAGCAGTATCCGAAAGGCGGGGCCCATGCCTTGGGACACCGATAGTCCAGGGGACAGGAACGGCGCGCACCCAATGCGCGGTCTCGAGCGGCTGTCCCGGCGCAATTGGGACAAATACAAGCAAATGGCGCCTGGGGGATCGGGCATGCCCCGACCACTGGCCTTGCTGCTGGCCGCGACCGTGGCCGCCGTCGTTGTCTTCTTCGCCTTTACCTTTCGCGTAAACCCGGACGAGCTGGGCGTTGTCATGCGCTTCGGCAAGGTCACGCGCCAGGAGCCACCCGGCCTGCACTTCCGCATGCCTTATCCGATCGACGAGGTGCGCCTGCCGAAAGTGACCAGACAGAACATAATCGAGATCGGCATGCGCTCGGCGGCACACGGTCTTCCGGGCGCGGTGAGCTCCGTGCGGGAAGAGAGCTTGATGCTGACTGGCGACGAGAACATCGTAGACATCAATGTCGTCGTCTACTGGCGCATTCAGGACCCGCTGAAATACCTCTTCAGTATCAAGAACCCCGAGGTGACGGTGAAGGATGTGGCCGAGAGCGCTATGCGCGAGGTGGTAGGTCAATCCAATATTGCGCCGATCCTGACTGGGCGCGCGCCAGAAGACCGAGCAGGCCGTGCAGAAGCTTATGCAGGGCGTGCTTGACCACTATGACGCCGGCATTCGCGTCGATCAGGTTCAGCTGCAAAAGATCGACCCGCCGACCCAAGTCATTGATGCCTTTCGTGACGTGCAAGCGGCGGCCGCCGACAAGGAGAAGCTGCAGAACGACGCATTCACCTACGCCAGCCGTGTCGTTCCAGAGGCGCGCGGCGAAGCCGAGCGCATCCTGCAGGGCGCCAAAGGCTATCGGCTGCAGACGGTCGCAGAAGCGACTGGACAATCGGCACGCTTCCTGAAGGTGCAGGAGGTATACGCGAAGGCGCCCGACGTGACGCGCATGCGCCTGTATCTGGAAACCATGGAGCGCGTGCTCGGCAGCGCGGATATAGTCATCGTCGACAGCAAGGGCGTCGTGCCGTTCCTTTCGCTGAGACCCCGCTCGAAGCGCAAAGAAGGCGGCAACTAGTCGTCGACGAGCCAGCTCAAGAACCAAGCTCCGCACCTCACTGCAAATCTAGACCACTCGCCACCGATGGCCGATCAGACGAACATGTCAATCGCGCTGCAGACACAGGATGAGAAGACGCCGGTCAGCGCGGACAAGAAGCAGATCACGATCGCTATGGTTGTGCTCATCACCTTGAGACCGAAATCAACACCAGCGTGGCCACCAGGGCATCAATAGATACTCGGCGTTGCCTGCCGCGTAAGCGATGAGCTTTCCAACGGGTCAAGCCCCAAGACTATAGGAGCTGTTTAAGATGCCATTAGGTGCAATAAGCCGACCAGCAGGCGCCTACGATCGCCCAGATGGGGCGGCGCTGTGGCGCAGTACCGCAATGCATGGCCTTATCGCGACGGTGCTTCTTGTCGCCTCGAGCGCAGGTGCCGCAACTTCACAGGAAGCGCCTCCCGCAAGCGGCCCAGTTGTGGTCGCGAATCAAGTGACCGTAACAATTTCACCCGATGCGGACGGCATCGAGAAGGCGTTGACAGGAACCCACATTGTCCAGACACGAGTAGCGGAGCGATCAAAATCTGGCCAAAGCCAAATGGATGTCGGATGCGTCCCTTGTTTCAATATCTTCCTGAGTTTCGCACTCACAAACGGCCACCTGTACGCCATGAATTGGCAAACGGAGAGCCGACGGGACCGCTACATCGCCGTGGTGAATGGACAGGTGGTGCCAATCGAAGCTTACAACGGCTTGAGAGGGCGCGATTGGGTCGACGCCTTCAGCGGAGTTGATCAGGTGCCGGGATGCGCTCGGGACCTGGCCAGAGGAAAGGACCTCAATGCCGTTCTGAGGCGCGGCGTCTGTGTTTCGCCATAAGATGCACGCGGGCGCCTCAACCACGTGGTTGAACCCACCTGCGAAATGCAAAGGTGTCTCCGAAGGTGAGGGTCTCACCTCAAAACCCGTCGAGCACAACAACCAATGAGCCTTTCACCGACTGCTCAACCACCGCACGAGACCATCAGAGGTGTGAAGTTCGCCATGCTGGATGGCACCGTGCTTGTGTCCGTCTTGGTGGTGCATGCTGCTCTTCAAGACATTGAATGGTCGCCCCCAGGATCGGGCGACTATCTCACTCGCTTCGCCAAGCATAGGGGCGGCCTTGAAACGATTGCGAGCAAGAAGCACGCTAGGGGTCAAATCGAAGGTGACGGATCGATCATCGTCCAAAAGGGCGATCTGCACGTCGTTTAAACGTGAGTACTTTGCGAATCTAACGCGGTATGCGACCAAGCACTATGGCTTACATCTGGATGGAAGCGACGGCAGTGCCTGCTTTCTTTGTCGGCTCTAATTGTGGACGCGATATGATCGGTGGTCGTAAATGACACCCGCTGCTTCGGTTTCTTTCTTTAGACCCGAGTTCGATAACTTTCTCTACGCGCCGATCGGCACGGACAGAAATGAAATGCCGCTCAGCGTCCTTTCAGCGTTGGCGCGACTAGACATTGATCCTTGGGAGGAGGCAGCTGAACTATCCGAGCTGCCGAAGGACATTGCCACGCACAAATTGGCTTCGTTGATTGCGCGATTGCCTGGCGGACAGTGGACACAGGCGGATTCGAGGGGAATTGCTCATCGCTTGATTGAGCTGTTGCCCCGCCCTAGCAGACCCAAGGTGCCGTTAGACTGAGATCGCCCATGGCCGTCCCAAAATGAAGGGTTCCCTAAAAATGCTGATCTGCGCTGCATTAGGGGGCATTGCCCTCATCACAGTAGCAAGCTGTGAGCCTTCCTCGGGGGCTGATATTGCCGACGCGCCGGCCTTCAATACAGTCTTCCCGCCGTAGATGGCACCACGATCACTTCAGCGGCCAACCCGAACGGGAAAGGCCAGTGCAGGTGCCTCATGTCGCGGGCAGTGCCGATGCGTTTTGCGCAGCGAGATAGATCACATCCAGCTCCACCACATTCGGATCTGGCGCGCTGATTTCTGAAAAGTGCGTGGCCTTGCTGGCATCGCATATGTAGACCCACCTGGCGTCGAACAGCTCTCCATCCCTGATGTAACCGAATGCAGCGCCCTTGCGCGCGCGCCAAAACAACATCGGGGAAATGTCCCCGACCTCCTCCCAGCTCGGTTCGACATATTCCGCAATCGGCTTCCATTTCCCTGTCATTTGTTCCTCTGCGATCACGCGTGCGGATGTCACAAGCCTGGCACTTGGCAGGACTGCCCAGATTGCCAAAAAAGGGCCCCGAGCTTTCCGGGCCCAGGTGAGGCGACCCTCGGAATGTGTCCCGGCTCGGGATAGACTACATCCCGCCCATGCCGCCTTGGCCATGGTCCGCATGACCGGACTCTTTCTTGGATGCTTCGGCGACGCCAGCTTCCGTCGTGATCATCAGGCCGGCGATAGAGGCCGCGTCTTGCAGGGCGATGCGCACGACCTTTGCCGGATCGATGATGCCCCGCTCGAACATGTCGCCATACTCGTCGGCCTGCGCGTCATAGCCGAACGAGCCCGATCGCTCATCCATCACCTTGCCTACGACGATCGAACCTTCAACGCCGGCGTTTTCCGCGATTTGGCGGATCGGCGATTGCAGGGCCTTGCGAATGATGTTTATGCCGGCATCCTGGTCGTCGTTCTCACCTTTGACGGTGATCGCCTTGGTAGCCCTCAGCAGCATCACGCCGCCGCCCGGCACGATGCCCTCTTCGACGGCCGCGCGGGTCGCGTTGAGCGCGTCGTCGACCCGGTCCTTGCGCTCCTTCACCTCGACTTCCGTCGCGCCGCCGACCTTGATCACTGCAACGCCGCCCGCGAGCTTCGCCAACCGCTCCTGCAGCTTCTCCTTATCGTAGTCGGAGGTGGTCTCTTCGATCTGCGCCTTGATCTGGTTTACGCGCGCGTCGATGTCCTTCTTCTTGCCGGAGCCATCGATGATGGTGGTGTGCTCCTTGGTGATGGAGACGCGCTTGGCCTTGCCAAGCATCTGCAGCGTGACGTTCTCGAGCTTGATACCGAGGTCCTCGGAAATCGTCTGGCCGTTGGTTAGCACGCCGATGTCTTCCAGCATGGCCTTGCGGCGGTCGCCGAAGCCTGGCGCCTTTACCGCCGCCACCTTCAAGCCGCCGCGCAGCTTGTTGACGACGAGCGTGGCGAGCGCCTCGCCCTCCACCTCTTCAGCAACGATGAGCAACGGCTTACCCGTTTGCACGATCGCCTCTAGTACCGGCAGCAACGGCTGCAGGCTCGCGAGCTTCTTCTCATGGATGAGGATGTAGGGGTCCTCCAGCTCCACCGTCATTTTGTCGGCATTGGTGATGAAGTAAGGCGAAAGGTAACCGCGGTCGAATTGCATGCCCTCGACGACCTCGAGCTCGCTGTCGAGGCCCTTGGCTTCTTCCACCGTGATGACCCCCTCGTTGCCGACCTTCTGCATGGCCTTCGCAATCATGTCGCCGATCACCTTCTCGCCGTTGGCAGCGACGGTGCCGACCTGGGCGATCTCGGCGGACTCCTTGACCTTCTTCGACCGCTTGTTGATTTCCTCAACCACCTGGACCACGGCTTTCTCTATGCCGCGTTTGAGGTCCATCGGGTTCATGCCGGCCGCCACGGATTTCATGCCCTCGCGCAGGATCGCGTGAGCCAGAACCGTGGCGGTGGTGGTGCCATCACCGGCCATGTCGTTGGTCTTTTGGGCAACCTCGCGCACCATCTGTGCGCCCATGTTTTCGAATTTGTCCTCGAGCTCGATTTCCTTGGCGACGGTGACGCCGTCTTTGGTCGTGCGTGGCGCGCCGTAGGATTTGTCGAGAATGACGTTACGGCCCTTGGGTCCGAGCGTGATCTTCACTGCATTGGCGAGGATATCGACGCCGCGCAGCATGCGCTCACGGGCGTCGGCGGAAAAGCGAACTTCTTTTGCGGCCATTTGAGATCTCCGAAATATGTTTCAACAAGCGGAAGGGCGAAGGTGCTAGCGCCATTGCCTGTGCGCTAGTTTGTGAGCACGCCCATGACGTCGCTCTCTTTCATTATCAGCACCTCCTGGCCGTCGATCTTCACCTCGGTGCCCGACCACTTGCCGAACAGCACTTTGTCCTTCGGCTTCAGCTCCAGCGGGACGATCTTGCCGTCTTCACCGCGCGCGCCTGGACCAACAGCAATGACCTCGCCTTGTTGGGGCTTCTCGGCCGCAGTATCGGGGATGATGATGCCCCCGGGGGTCTTGGTATCGCCTTCGACGCGGCGGAGTGCGATGCGATCGTGGAGGGGACGAAATTTCATGGTTGCTCCAATGCCAATCGGCCCGCTTGCGCGGGTGCCTTAGGCGAATTTTCGGGAAGCGATTTGGCACTCTCTGTTTGAGAGTGCTAGAGCTTCATGCGCCCCTTCTCGCAAAGTGTCAATCTAAATACCGCACGACTCGAAGTGAGGGGGTCTCGTGCACTTCCGTTTCTGGCGGATTTCTTGTTTCGGAAGTCGGTTGCCGCGAGCTGCGAAGCGTGATTCACCGGCGCCGAGGGGTTCAGCGGCGGGGGCTGGCGATGCTCAGTTCCGAGGTCAGGCTGTAGACGATGGCTACTACCGTGCCCAAGAGCAACAAGGCTACGCCGCGCATCAGCGAGCACGAACCAAGGGCTTGGAAGGCTGCATTGATCGCTACTGGTGGTCAACGCCTTGCCCCCACGACGATCTCGGTTCGGTATAGGTGGCTTCGAGCCCCCGATTTGAACCTGCGCGGCCGGGCCACACCCCCACGCTTGGGGTTGGAGTTATTGAGAAACCCGTTACAAGACAATGAGAGCCCTTGGACCGGTTTGGAAGTCCAAGTGATTGATTTGAAACAAGTTCATACGTTTCACGTGAAACAATTGCCGAGGTTGACGCCAGCCTCGCCGAGCGGCGATCAGGCGGCGCGGCGCGCCGGCTCGCCGGCAAGGCTGCCGAACTGGCCGGCACGCAGGTCGCAGGCCACCAGGGCGTGCTCTGCGCTCGACAGCGCCGGGAAATACACGTGAACCTCGTTGGCGCCGAGCCGGGCGCCCCGCTGGCGCACCTGCGCGAGGTTGAGGGTTGCCGTGTCGCTGCGCCCGAGCCCCACATGCAAAGCGACGCGCCGGCCGTTGGCCTCGCGCCGCACCAGCAGGAAGCTAGCCTTGGGCAGCGGCGGGCAATCGATCAGGCTGTAGACGCTGTGCACATAGGCCCGACCCGAGGCGCCGCGCCACAAATGCTGCCGCGCCGGGACCTGCTGTGGCAGGCCAAGCGCCAGCGGCGCCGGGATGGCCGGCGCTTGCGAATTACGGGCGGGTCTGACGATGGCGTTGGCCATGGGACCGAGAAGCAGTGGTACGTGGTTTTGAAGCCGCAGAGGAGAAGTAGGCGCGATTTCCAGCGGAAATGTGGCCAAAGCGTTGTGATATCAAGGTTTTGGAGGGCTGCTACACCTCGGCGGGGCTCACAAATCCGTTAACGCCGGCAGCCGAGCCGGGGCTCAATTGCACTTGGAGTAGTCGCAGGCGCTGCACACCCAGCACGCCTCCCGGCGATGCAACGAGCGCGATCCGCAGCGCGGACAAGGCCTGCCGGCGCCCACCTCTCGCGCCGAGGCCTGCAGCACCTCCGCGCGCGGCTCGGCTGCGGCCAGCGCCTTGCGCAGGTCCTCCTGCTCGGGGCCAGGCTCACCCGGGCGGCTCAGGAAGCCGATGCGGATCATGTGCTCCTCGATCACCTGGCCGATGGCGGCAAGCAGGCTCGGCACGTAGCGGCCGCCCACCCACTGCCCGCCCTGCGGATCGAAGATGGCTTTCAGCTCCTCCACCACGAAGGCGACGTCGCCTCCGCGGCGGAAGATGGCGCTGATCATGCGCGTGAGCGCCACCGTCCAGGCGTAGTGCTCGAGGTTCTTGGTGTTGATGAACACCTCGAACGGACGCCTGCGTCCATTCAGCTCGATGTCGTTGATGGTGATGTAGAGCGCGTGGTCGCTGCCGGGCCACCTGAGCTTGTAGGTGAAGCCCGAGAGCACGCCCTCACGCTGGAGCGGCTTCGTCATGTAGACGACCTCGCCCTGGTGGTCGGGCAGGCTCAACCCGGGCAGCAACGGCGTCTCCGTTTCCTCGGCGGGCGCCGGCACCGCAACGGCTGCGCCCGCTGCCGCCTCCCCAGGCTCCTCCGGCGCCGAACGGCTCAGCACCGCACCCGTCACCGCGTTGGGCCGGTAGGTGGTGCAGCCCTTGAGCCCCAGGTCGTAGGCCTGCAGATAGACGTCCTTGAAGGCCTCGAAGCTCAGGTCCGCCGGGCAGTTGATGGTCTTGGAGATGGAGCTGTCGACGTGGCGCTGCAGCGCCGCCTGCATCTCCAGATGCTCGCGAGGGGTGAGCTCCTCGGCCCGCACGAAGGCGCCGGTCAGCGGCTCCGCAAGCCCCGAATTTCTCGCGGAACAGCGCGTGCGCGTAGTCCTCCACCGTCTCGGTGCGATGCGCGCCGTCGCGCTCCAGCACGCGCCGCTCGTAGCGGAAATCGAACACCGGCTCGACCCCGCTCGAAACGTTGCCCGCCAGCAGCGAGATGGTGCCGGTCGGTGCAATCGAGGTGAGGAGGCCGTTGCGGATGCCGTGCTGGGCAATGCCTGCGCGCACGTCCTCGGCCAGGCGCCGAACATGCGGGGCGGCGAGGAAGCGCTCGGCCTCGTAGAGCGGAAATGCGCCCTTCTCGCGCGCCAGCTCGGCGCTGGCGAGGTAGGCCGCCCGCTCGATCGCCGCCATCCAGCGCTCGGTCAGCGCCACCGCCTCGGGCGAGCCATAGCGCACGCCGGCGAGGATCAGCGCGTCGGCGAGCCCGGTGACGCCGAGGCCGATCCGGCGCTTGGCGTTGGCCTCCTGCTTCTGTTGAGGCAGTGGGTAGTTGGAGACGTCGATGGCGTCGTCGAGGAAGCGCACGGCGGTGGCGGCGAGGCTTTCAAGGCGCGCCTCGTCGAGCCGGGCCCGCGCCGTGAACGGCTCCTCCACCAGGCGCGCAAGATTGATCGAGCCCAGCAGGCAGGCACCGTGCGGCGGCAGGGGTTGCTCCCCGCAAGGGTTGGTGGCACTGATCTGCTCGCAATAGGCAAGGTTGTTCTCGGCATTGACGCGGTCGATGAAGATTACGCCCGGCTCGGCATACTCGTAGGTGGCGCGCATCATGCGGTCCCACAGGGCGCGCGCCTCCACCGTGCGGTAGACCTTGCCCTCGAAGCGCAGGTCCCACGGCGCGCCTTTCCGCACTGCCTCGACGAACGCGTCCGTCACCAGCACCGACAGATTGAAATTGCGCAGCCGCGCCGGATCCGACTTGGCGTCGATGAACGCCTCGATGTCGGGATGGTCGCAGCGGAGCGTCGCCATCATGGCGCCGCGCCGGGCGCCAGCCGACATGATGGTGCGGCACATGGCGTCCCACACGTCCATGAAGCTCACCGGCCCCGAGGCATCGGCGCCGATGCTCTTCACCGGCGCGCCCCTGGGGCGCAGGGTGGAGAAATCGTGACCGATGCCGCCGCCCTGCTGCATGGTGAGCGCGGCCTGCTTGACGTTGTCGAAGATCGAGGAGAGGTCGTCCTCGATGCGGCCCATGACGAAGCAGTTGAAGAGCGTCACCGCGCGCCCCGCGCCCGGCGCCGGCCAGGATGCGGCCCGCCGGCAGGAAGGCGAAATCCGCCATCGCCTCCTTGAAGGCCTTGGCCCAGCGCGCCCGCGCCCGCTTGGGCTCGGCTTCGGCCACCGCCTTCGCCACACGCTCCCAAGTGTCGGCGAGCACGCGGTCCACGGGCGAGCCGTCAGCCGCCGTGAGACGGTATTTCATCTCCCAGATGTGCTGGGAGAGGGCGGGCAGTGGAAGCGGGCTACGCACGCAAAGGGGACCTGGCAGAAGCTGCGAGGATAGATGGGACCGAGATTACAAGCAGACTATATGTTCTCTATTTGTTCGTCGTCAAGCGCGGAGTGGAAACTCTCTTGATCACGGGAAATTTCACGGGATGAAACTGCGCATGGCAGGTGGCCAGAATCGGAATACCTTCCAAGGGTTGACGCAGTCGGCTGCGATCATCTCGGATAAGTACTTGATATTGCTAGCGCATGGGGGACCTGACGGGTGCCCGCAACTTGTGCGTTTACTCGCCGATCGATTCGCAAAAAGAAAGAAATCGCGGAGCCAGGGATTAACCTCCGCCCCCAACCGTTGTCCCACTGACCCGCTCAACCCCGCACCAGTGGGTCAGTGATCAGGGCGCCTCAACCCCGCACGAGGCGCTCTGATTTTTTTTTTGGGAAGGCTCCAAAGCGCGAGTCCCGCGGCCCACGACCCACGACGGGCAGCGCAGCCACCTATCGGGCGGGCATTGCGTGCCGCGTCTCCACAGGTGCCGGCAGCGGCGGCGGATTGGGCTTGGCGCAGGCCTCAGCGATCAGCCGCGCGCTGGCGGTCTCGATCGACTCCTCGATCACCCTGCGCGCCTCCGCTCGCGGCAGTCCCGCCGGGATCGGGTCGAGCACCTCGATCACGATCGTGCCGGGGTAACGCAGCAGGCTGCGGCGCGGCCAGAACAGTCCCGAATTGAGCGCCACCGGCACGCAATCGAGGCCCAGGCCCTCGTAGAGGGCGAGAAAGCCCGGCTTGTAGTCGGGCGGCGCGCCCGGCGGACGTCGGGTGCCCTCCGGAAAGATGACGATCTCGCGTGCCCTGCGCTGCCCGGTCGCGCGCATCGCGGATGAGCGCCTTGAGCGCGCTCGGGCCCCGCTCACGCCGCACGAAGATGTGCTCGAACTTGTGGCTGAACCAGCCGTAGAGAGGAATGTGGCCGAGCTCCGCCTTCATCACCATTGCCGGATCGCGGAACACCGGGATCAACGCGAACGTGTCCCAGGCCGATTGGTGCTTGCAGCATACGAGGCAGGCGCCGGCCGGAAGTTTCTCGCGCCCGCGCACCTCCATGCGCGTGCCGCAGATCACCTTGAGCCACCACAGGCTGGCGAGGCCGTGCAGCCTCAGCCCTTCCATGGCCCAGCGGCGCGGGGCGAGCAGCAGCCAGCTGCCGAGCACCAGGAACACTGCCGTGTTGATGTAGAACACGGCGAAAAAGACAAGCGACCGAAGCAGCAGCACAACGGCACCCTCAAGCGCTAGAGCGAGATCGTTCTCGATGGAAGCGCTTCGGCTTCCGCAAGACCGTGAAGCTCGCCCTAGCCAAGATGTAGAGCAGGATTCAAGCTTCAGCCACTACGTCGGCATCGGATCCACGTGGTCCAATCTGAAGCGAACCTGCTCTAGAACAGGCCGTGCAGCTTGGCCCCGGCGTGCGCAGCGCTGTCCCACCGCAGCAGGCGGGCCAACGCTGTAGCGCGCGGCCGAAGGCAGAAACTTCACATACTCGGCAAACAGCACGCGGGCCGTGAAGGCATCCGTCCACCAGCGCCTGGTCTGCAGCCTGTGCGAGAAGACGGGATGGGGAACGAGCTTCACGCCCGGCAGCGTCCTGCGCAGCTCCGTGAGACTGCGCGGCATGTGATAGCTCGACGTCACGACGATCAGCCGGTTGAAGCGGCCGTGCCGCGCCCAGGCACTGGCCTGATCGGCGTTGTCGCTGGTGGTGAGCGCCTCGTAGTCGATGTCGACGCAGCAGGAGAACAGCTGGTCCGGCAGCCCGCTGATGCGCTTCAAGATCGTCGGGGCTGGTCTGGCGGTTGACGCCGGAGATCAGCAGCTTGGCGCCGCGTCCCTCGATCAGCAGCCGTGCCCCGGCGCCGACTCGCTGCTCACCGCCCGTCAGCACGACGATGGCGTCCGCGCGCTCGTTGGAGGCGGGCACGTAGTGGGCAACGGCGCGAGCGAACAACACGAAGCCGGCGACAAACGCCAGCACCGCCGCGCCCACCACAAGGGCGAACCATCTAGCAGGTCGTGCCACGCAACCTCTCCCAAGGTCTCCCCGGCGTGGGCAAGGCCGATAGCAACCTAGCGGAACTACGCACCGTAGCGATACCAGGATCAAGGGTACAAATGGAATTTCCGGCCCGGAGCAAATCGCTCAGGAACGGTTAATGCTGACTATTCAGGATGCGATAAACGCCGATGCGCGAGGTCAGCATGCACAGGGCTGCGATCACCAGCACGACGATGCCGAGCAGGAAATAGCCCGGCAGATCGAGCGAGGCGATGCCGATCAGGCGGCGGATCTCGGCGATGGTGACCGCGCCGCCGCCCATCAGCTCCACGACCGTCGGCATGGCAAGGAATACGAAGGTCGCCCACGCGGCGCCGACCACGCCGGCCCGCACGCCGAGCCGCAGGAAGTGGCGCTCGAACTCGCGGGCGATGAAACGGTCGGTCGCGCCGACGAAGTGCAGCACCTCGACGATGTCGCGGTTGGACGCCATGGCGCTCTTGGTGGCGGAGACGATGATGGCGGTCGTGGCCGCGCCGACCAGCAGCAGAATGGCGAGGCCGCCCAGCGCGAAAGAGCGGGTGATCGTGCGGATCTGCTGCTGCCAGCGGCGGTGATCGTCGATGCTGGCGCCGGGGTACTGGCTGGTGAGCGACGCCCTGAGAGCGTCGAAGTCGGGCGGCGACGCCGCGATCGAGCTCGATGGCGATCAGCCGCGGGACGGGCAGTGCCTTGAACGCGTCGGACTGGCCGAGCCACGGCTCGAGCAGCTGGGCGGCGTCGGCGACGCTCAGCGCCCGCACCCGGGCGATTCCGGGCTGGCGCGACAGGAAATCGGTCACCTCGGCGACAGTCTTGTCGAGGTCGGCGTTCTCCTTGGCCTCGATCTGCACCGTGACCTCGCTGGCGATGTCGCGCAGCCAGGCCGACGCCGACTGGTTCATCATGTAGACCGCGCCGGCCGTCAGCGACGCCAGAAAGCACATGATGGTGATGACGACGGTCAGCGACCGCCCCGTCACCGAGCCTGCCGGCACGATCGGCGCGTTGGTCAGATTGCGGGCGGTCCGCCGCGTGCGGCCCTGCGTGTCGTCGGCCCGTGGTCGAACCGCCCGCGCGCCGGCCCGTGCGCGTGCGGCCCGAGCGGCGCGCGCGGTCGTGCGCATCCGGACTCGAGCCGCGCGTGCGGGTGCGTCTGCACGCGGTCGCCCCGTCGGTCTGTCAAACGATCCGGACATGGCCGTCGTGCAGCTCCAGGCGCGGCGCCTTGGTCTGGCGCATCAGTTGGTGATCGTGGGTGGCGATGACCACCGAGGTGCCGAGCCGGTTGAGCTCGACGAACAGCCGCAGCAGGCGGCGCGCCATCTGCGGGTCGACGTTGCCGGTCGGCTCGTCGGCGAGCAGCAGCTCCGGCTTGTTGATCACGGCGCGCGCGATGGCCGCGCGCTGCTTCTCGCCGCCCGAAAGGATCGAGGGATAGCTGTGCATGCGGTCGCCGAGACCCACCCACTGCAACAGATCCGTCACGTCCTCCTTGTAGTCGGAAATGCGCTTGCCGCTCACGCGCAGCGGCATGGCGACGTTCTCCCAGGTGGTCATATGCTCGAGCAGGCGGAAGTCCTGGAACACGATGCCGATGCGGCGGCGCAGCTGCGCGCGCTTCGACGGGCGTCACGCGCGCGATGTCCTGGCCCAGCACATGGATCGCCCCGCGCGTCGGCTGAATGGACATGAACAGCAGCCGCAGCAGCGAGGTCTTGCCCGAGCCCGACGGCCCGGTGAGGAAGTGGAACGAGCCCGGCCGCAAATGGAACGTCACATCGTGCAGCACCTCGCTGCCGCGGTCGTATCGCAACCCGATTGCGTTCAGTCTGATCACGCGAGAAGCTCTCGTGCCCTCCGGAAGTCGTGGGTCATTACCCTCAATCGCGGCAGGGGGGAAGTGGGATCAATGGTCAGGATTGTGGCGGACTGATGGGGCTCGTGCACACCGGCTCGACGCAGTCTCGATCCCCACCCGCGTGAGGCAAGCGCCCCAATCCGTGCTAGGCTTTGACGCATCGAAGCTGGCGCTCGCGGGGCGCCTGTCGCCCTTGCGGGCCGCGAAGGAGGGCATGATGGCACGCATCCTTCTGGCGGACGACGACGCCGCCACACGCGACCTCGTCACACGCGCCCTGGCGACAGGACGGCCACACCGTCGACCTGCCAACCAGGACGGCGCAGAGGCGCTGGAGAAGCTGCAGGAGCGCGCCGACCGCCTACGACCTGCTGATCACGGACGTGCAGATGCCGGGGCTCGACGGCATCGCGCTCGCCGAGCAGGCGTTGGCTGGCATGCCCCCAGCTGCGCATCATCCTAATGTCGGGCTTCGCAGACGAGCTTGGCCGCGCCGGCCAGCTGAAGTCCAAGAGTCTCGAGCGTGCTCATCAAGCCGTTCACGCTGGAGCAGATCAAGGCCGCAGTGAAGGCCGCGTTAGCGTAGCGACAAGCGCCGCGATCGTTGCGGCGCCACCCGCAGGCGGACAGAAGCGATGCCGTGGGTTTCCGACGTAAGGGCCGACATCGGCCCGCATTGCGCGACGCTGTTGAGCCCGGCGCCGCGCTTGGATTTGTCTTGCGTAGCGCTGCTGGTGACCGTCATTGTGGGCGTGATCGCCGCCCGCATCCTGGGGCCGGGGCCGTATCTGGTTGCGGGCGGACTGCTGGCGGCGGGCGTTGCCGCAGGGCTGATCGGCTGTGCCCGCAGCTTCCGCACGACGTTCGACGGCGATGTGGGCCGGGCGACCGTCGAGAAGTTGTGCCTGTGCGGCCGTTCCGTACACAGCTATCCGTTCGGGGTCATCGACGCACTGGCCGTGACGGAAGGCTGCGTCGTCGAGCTGCAGTTGCGCGATGGCACATCCGAGCGGCTGAGCTATGCGCATGAGACTTTCCCCCAACTGGACAGGCTGATCACCGCCGTGTGCGCGGCGACCGGCATCGCCAAGGGCAGCCCTAACGCCGCGCGGGCGCCGTTCGAGGACGGCAAGGGCATGCTGAGCGAGCGCGGCATGGGGCTCTATGTCGAGGGGCGCTTCGCCATCCTGGCCACGTCCACCAAGCTCATTTCCTTCCGCTGGCTGATGGAGGCCGTGTTCAACCTCGGGCGGCGCGAGATGACGGTGATCCGCAACACGCCGCTGCGCCGAACCCTCGAGGTGATCCCGCTGCACGAGATAGATTCGATCGGTCTCGACGGTGTCCTCGATCGGGAGACCAGAGCCTTCTCGTATCGGGGCGTGATACGCCTGAAGAAGGGGCGCAACATCAAGCTCTACGGCGAGACCCCCGTTTACGCGCGCTACGACCGGATTCTGGCCAAAGTTCGAGAGCTGACGGGCATCGGCAAAGAGGACAACATACAGCGGGTCGAGGACCACGCAGCCCACTTCCGACGTGCCCGGTGAATAGCGGCCGGAGCTGCGCTCGACAACGAAAGCCAAGCCGCCGGTTGTGCCCCGCAGGCGCGGCCTCTATCGTGAAAGGGCGTTTGTTCTCAACGGAGAATCCCGCCAGGGGGCCACCCATGCCGCTCAAGTTCGACGCTGCCCGCTTCACGGCGGAAGAGGCCTTGCAGTTCCATAGCCAGGGCAAGCCGGGCAAGCTCGAGATCACGCCGACCAAGCCGCTAACCACTCAGCGCGACTTGTCGCTCGCCTATTCACCGGGCGTGGCAGTGCCGGTGCTGGCGATCGCCGAAGACCCGCAGCTCGCCTACGACTACACCAACAAGGGCAACCTGGTGGCCGTGGTGTCCAATGGCACTGCCATCTTGGGGTTAGGCAACCGCGGCGCACTGGCCGCCAAGCCGGTGATGGAGGGCAAGGGCGCGCTGTTCAAGCGCTTTGCCGACATCGACGGCATCGATCTCCTGGTCGACACGCCCGACGTCGATGCCTTCATCAACTGCGTGCGCTACCTAGGACCCAGCTTCGGCGGCATCAACCTGGAGGACATCAAGGCGCCCGACTGCTTCATCATCGAGGAGAAGCTCAAGGAGCTGCTCGACATCCCCGTCTTCCACGACGACCAGCACGGCACCGCCATCATCGCCGCCGCAGGGCTGGTCAATGCGCTCGAGCTGACGGGCCGCGACATCAAGTCGTTCAAGCTGGTGGTCAACGGCGCGGGTGCGGCCAGCATCGCCTGCATGGAGCTGCTGGCCTCCATGGGCATGCCCAAGAAGAACATGCTGTTGTGCGACACCAAGGGCGTGATCTACCGCGGCCGCAAAGAGGGCATGAACCAGTGGAAGTCGGCATTTGCGGTGGAGACCAAGGCGCGAACCCTAACCGACGCGATGAAGGGCGCCGACGCCTTCTTCGGCCTCTCGGCGGCCGGCACCGTCAGCAAGGACATGGTGCGGTCGATGGCCGACAAGCCCATCATCTTCGCCATGGCCAACCCCGACCCCGAGATCACGCCGGAGGAGGTGGCCGAGGTGCGCTCGGACGCCATCATGGCCACTGGCCGCTCCGACTACCCCAACCAGATCAACAACGTGCTGGGCTTCCCCTTCATCTTCCGCGGCGCGCTCGACGTGCAGGCCTCGACCATCAACGAAACCATGAAGATCGCCGCCGCCAAGGCGCTGGCGGAACTGGCGCGCGCCGATGTGCCGGACCAGGTGGCGGCCGCGTTCATGGGCCGGCAGGTGAAGTACGGCCCCGACTACATCATCCCGGCGCCGTTCGACCCGCGCCTCATCACCCATGTGCCTCCCGCAGTGGCCAAGGCCGCCATGGAGACGGGTGTGGCGCGCAGGCCGATCGTCGACATGGACGGCTACGTCGGCCAGCTCTCCGCCCGGCTCGACCCGGTGGCGGGTTGGCTCGCGAGTATCATCGGGCAGGTCCGCAATGCGCCCAAGCGCATCATCTTCGCCGAGGGCGAGCAGCCGCAGATCGCCCGTGCCGCCAACGCCTACCTCAATCTGGGTCTCGGCCAGCCGGTGCTGATCGGCCGGCTGGCGCCGATCAAGGACGCCTTCGCAACGGCCGGCATCGAGTTCACCGATGCCATCGAAACCCACGACACGAGTCGCGACGATCGGCGCCACGAGTATGCGGAGTTCCTCTACAGCCGCCTGCAGCGCAAGGGCTACCTGCTGCGCGACTGCCAGCGGCTCGTCAACAACGACCGCAACGTCTACGGCGCCTGCATGGTGGCCATGGGGCACGCGGACGGCATGGTGACCGGCGTCACCCGCAACTGGTACACGGCCTACGAGGACGTGCGCAAAGTGCTGGACGCCAGGGCCAGCCGGCGCGTGATCGGCGTATCTATCGCTCTCATACGCGGCCGCGCCGTGCTGGTGGCGGACGTGAGCGTCATAGACATGCCCTCCAGCGAGCAGCTCGCCGATATTGCGGAGGAAGCAGCGGGCGTGGCGCGGCGCCTGGCGATGGAGCCGCGGGTGGCGCTGCTCGCCTATTCGACCTTCGGCCACCCGCGCGGGGAGCGTTCCGATCGCGTGCGTGAGGCGGTGTCGATCCTCGACAGGCGCCAGGTCGACTTCGAGTACGACGGCGACATGGCGGCCGACGTGGCGCTCAACCGAGAGACCATGAAGCAGTATCCATTCTGCCGCCTCAAAGACACCGCCAACGTGCTGGTCATGCCGGCGTTCCATTCGGCCTCCATTTCCACCAAGATGCTGAAGGAGCTGGGCGGCGCGACCTTGATCGGCCCGATGCTGGTCGGGCTCACGCACTCGGTGCAGATCTGCCCGCTGGGAGCGAAGGACACCGACATCGTCAACATGGCAGCCCTCGCCGCCTACGACGTCAACGGGTGACGCGGAGTTCCCTCTCCCCGTAAGGACCGGAAGAGGGAGCTCACGCCGCCCGCGTCGCACGATCCGCACCGCACCAGCGCTTCAGCACCCGGTTGAGATCGTCCCGGTCGAACGGCTTGGCGAGATAGTCGTCCATGCCGGCGTCGAGGCACTGGCGGCGATCCTCCTCGAAGGCGTTGGCGGTAACCGCCACGATCGGCGGGCACTTGCGCCCGTCCGCCGCGTAGAGCGCGCGGATGGCATAAAGCGCCTCGAGCCCATCGAGGACCGGCATGTGCAGGTCCATCAGCACCAGGTCGACCATCGGCTGGTCCCCGCTCAGCATGCGCTTGAAGGCCTGGACTGCCTCGGCACCGTTGCGGCAGCGCTCGACCTTGCTGCCGCTCTTTTCCAGCAGCCGCTCAGCCAGCAGCGCGTTGATGTCGTTGTCCTCCACCAGGAGCACGGAGATCGCCTTGCCTGGTCGCTCGCCGGGCTCCTGCGGCAGCACTGCAGACGCAGGCTCCGGCTTGCTGGCAAAGCTCGCCGACAGCGCCGCAAGCAGCGACTGCGGTCGCACAGGACGCACGAGGTAAGCGTCGAAGCCTGCAGTACGCGGCTCGGCAAATGCCGCCTTGGCCGCCGTGTCCAGCACGACGATGCCGCGCACGGTCCCGCTGCGAGCCGCCGCCCTGGCGCGTGCGAGCAGCGCCGCAGCTGCCTCCTGGCTCGCCACCGCATCGGCGAGGATGGCCGTGAACGGCTCGCCCGCCGCCGCGGCCGCATCGATCAGGCCGCCCGCGGCGGCGAGCGTAGTCGTCCTCGACCGGGATGCCGGCGCCCTCGAGCGCGAGACGCAAGCGCCCGCCGCTCGATCGGGCGATCGAGCGCGAGCAGCACGTGCGACATGGGCGGCGGGACCGGGGCGGCGACGCCATTGGCCTTCTGCCGCGCGCGCTGCAGGCGCACCACCGCTGTGAACGTCGAGCCGACGCCGGGCTCGCTGGCAACGAAGATGTCGCCCGACATGGCGCGGGCGAGACGCCGGGAGATGGCAAGCCCGAGACCCGTGCCGCCCTGACGGCGCCGCACGGCGGCCTCCGTCTGCTCGAACTCATGAAACAGAAGAGGCAGCGCTTCGCGCGCGATGCCGATGCCTGTGTCCTCCACCATGATGGAAACGGGCACCTCGTCGCCGTTCGCGGGCCGGCCGGTCTCCGCCAGGCGGCTGACGGTGACGAGCACGCCGCCCTTGTCCGTGAACTTGATGGCGTTGCCGACGAGGTTGGTCATGATCTGGCGCAGCCGCACCTCGTCGCCGATCAGCGCCCGCGGCAGGTTGGGGTCGATCGCCCAGGCGATGTCGATGCCCTTCTCGTAGGCCTTGGGCGCCAGCAGCTCCACCACGCCCTGCACGCTGTCCTCGATGGCGAGCGGCTCGGACTTCAAGGTCAGCTTGTTGGCCTCGATCTTGGAGAAGTCGAGGATCTCGTCGATCAGAGCAGAGCAGCGTGCGCGCCGACCGGTCGATGGCGCTCCGCGTAAGTCCGCTGCTCCGGCGACAGCTCGGTCTCGGAGAGCAGCGCAGCCATCCCCAAGATGCCGTTCATGGGCGTGCGGATCTCGTGGCTCATGGCGGCGAGGAAGCGCGACTTGGCGCGGTTGGCGGCCTCCGCCTGCCGGCGTGCGTCGGTGAGCTCGGCCTCGGCGAGCCGCGCCTCGGTGATGTCGCGGCCTTGCGACTGCACCTCCGGCATGGCGCCCTCGCCGGTCGCCACGATGTGCTCCTCCCACTCGAACCAGCGCGGGCCCGCAGCGGTCTCGATCTCTTGTGTGTAGCGCTGGTTGCGGATCGCCGCGCCGGGAGTGAGCAGCCGCGGCTTCTGGCCCGCGAACACGGCAGGGCGAAAGGGCTTGCCCAGCACGGCCGCGCGCTCGCGCCCGAACACGCGGCAGAAGGCTTGATTGACGAACGTGAGCCGCCCTTGAGCGTCGCGGCGCAGGATCACGTCGGCCTGGTTGTCGAGGAGATCGCGATAGCGCGCCTCGTTCTCGCGGATCTGCCACTGCAGATCCTTGAGCTCCTCGAGCCTCTGCTCCAGCCTCTCGCCGACGCGGGCGAAGCGCTCGAACTCGGCGCCGAGATCGCGGCTCGCAGGACGCCTCCGCCGAGGCCGCGCCGTGCCGCAGGCGTCCCACATCAGGCGCAAACTGCGTAGCCAGCCCTTCAGCCGGCCCGGGAGGGATCCGAGGTGGGACACGCTTGACTGACGCTCGGTTTTCGTTGACGCCTTTGGGGCGATGCAAGCACACGCGCATTGAGAATCGCTTAGCGCCCGCTTTCACCGCAGCCGCGTAACACACGGTAATGAAAGGCTAACCACGATGGGCCCGCTCGCGGGATACCGCATCATCGAGATGGCCGGCATCGGACCTGCGCCGTTTGCGGCCATGCTGCTCGCCGACATGGGCGCCGAGGTGATCCGGGTCGACCGGCGCGAGGCCGCCGACCTCGGCCTGCCCGGCCGCGAGCCCAAATTCGAGGTACTGCATCGCGGCCGCCGCTCAATCGCAGTCGACGTCAAGGCCGAAGCTGGACGCGACGTGGTTAAGCGCCTTGCGGCGAAGGCCGATGCCATCATTGAAGGCTTCCGCCCGGGCGTGATGGAGCGGCTGGGGCTCGGCCCCGACGTGCTCGGCGCTCTCAATCCCAAGCTGGTGTTCGGCCGCATGACGGGCTTCGGCCAGGACGGCCCGATGGCGCAGGCCGCCGGCCACGACATCAACTACATCGCGCTTGCAGGCGTGTTGCATGCCATCGGCCGCAAGGGCGAGGCGCCGGTGCCGCCGCTCAACCTGGTGGGCGACTTCGGCGGCGGCGGCATGTTCCTCGCCTTCGGCGTGGTGTGTGCGCTGCTCGAGGCGCAGAAATCCGGCAAAGGCCAGGTGGTAGATGCCGCCATGGTCGACGGCTCGGCCACCCTGATGGCGTTGATGTACGGGATGTTCGCGCAAGGCACCTGGAAGGACGAGCGCGGCGTCAACGTGCTCGACACCGGCGCGCCCTGGTACGACACGTACAAGACCAAGGACGGCAAGTGGCTGTCGGTCGGGGCCATCGAGGCGCGCTTCTACGAGGAGTTCGTGGAGCGGCTGGGCCTGAAGCTTGCAGAGCTGCCGAAGCAGCACGACCGCTCTGGCTGGCCGGATCTGACGCGCCACTTTACCGATACCATTGCAACCAAGACGCGGGACGAGTGGGAGCGCATCTTCGAAGGCAGCGATGCCTGCGTGGCGCCGATCCTCGCGCTCTCGGAAGTTGCCGATCACCCACACAACGCCGCGCGCGCCACCTTCTCCCGCCGCGACGACGTGCTACAGCCCGCGCCCGCGCCGCGCTTCTCCCGCACGGTGCCCGAGATGGGCAGCTCACCGAGGAAGCCTGGCACCGACACGGCGGCCGTGCTCGGCGACTTCGGCTTCGCGGCCGGCGAGATCGCCGCCCTCCAGCAAAGCGGCGTCATCGGCACTCCTGCCAGGGCGCAGAGCTGAGTTCTTAAGGCGTCACCCGCCAGCCTGCGTCTCGGCTTCCGCCTGCGCCGCCTCGTAGGCCTCGCTGGCGGTGAGCCACGGAGCTTCCGCCTCCTCGCGCGCGCGGATCAGCTCGCCGCGCTCGCGCGCCAGCGCCTGGGCGCGCGCGGGGTCGCGCGTGTAGAGCCCGCCGTCGGCAAGCGCGGCATCGATGGCCGCGATTTGCGGGTCAGGCGCTCGATCTCGGCCTCCCGGTGACGTTCTTCCTCAGCGGCGCCAGCGCGGCGCGCCGCTCCGCCGCCTGCCGGCGCGCCTCCTGCGCGGTCGGCTTCGCCGCGCCGTTGCCCTTGACCTTGGCGCGCGGCGCATCGGGATCGGCGCCGCGCTCGGCCAGGCACTCGGCGCGGTACTGGTCCATGTCGCCGTCGTAGGTGCGCACGGTGCCGCCGCGCACGATCCACAGCCGGTCGGCGCAGGCATCCATCAGGTGGCGGTCGTGGCTGATCAGGATCACGGCGCCCTCGTAGTCGTTGAGCGCGCGCACCAGCGCCTCGCGCGCATCGACGTCGAGATGGTTGGTCGGCTCGTCGAGGATCAGCAGGTGCGGCCCGTGGAAGGTCGCCAGCGCGAACAGCAGGCGCGCCTTCTCGCCGCCGGACAGGTTCTCCGCCTTGGTGTCGGCCTTGCCGATGCTGAAGCCCGAGCGTGCCGAGCCTGGCGCGCCGCTGCGCCTCGGTCGCGTCGGGCATCAGGTCGAGCATGTGCTGGTAGGGCGTCTTGCCCGCGGGCAGATCGTCCATCTGGTGCTGGGCGAAGTAGCCGACCACGATCTTGTCGGAGGCGTAGCGCCGGCCGGCCATCGGCTCCATGCGCCCGGAGATCAGCTTGGCGAACGTGCTCTTGCCGTTGCCGTTGGCGCCGAGCAGGCCGACGCGGTCGTCGGCATCGAGCCGCAGATCCAGGTCCTGCAGCACCGGCTGGCCCGGCGATGTAGCCGGCGGCGGCGCCCTCCAGCCGGATCAGCGGGCTGGCGAACGCCTTGGCCGGGTTGGGGAACAGGAACGGCGCCACCCGCTCCTCGATCTGCTCGGCGATCGGCTGCATGCGCGCCAGCGCCTTGACGCGGCTCTGCGCCTGGGTGGCCTTCGAGGCCTTGGCCTTGAAGCGGGTGATGAACGCCTCGATGTGGCGGCGCTCGTCGTCCTGCTTCTTCTTGAGCTTGAGGTCGAGCCGCTGCTTCTCGCGCCGCGTCTCCTCGAACTGGTCGTAGCCGCCGGTGTAGAGCGTGAGCTTGCCCTGCGCCAGGTGCAGGATCGACGTCGACCGAGCGGTTCAGCAGCTCGCGGTCGTGGCTGACGATCAGCACGGTGTGGGGATAGTCGCGCAGATAGTCCTCGAGCCACAGCGTGCCTTCGAGGTCGAGGTAGTTGGTGGGCTCGTCGAGCAGCAGCAGGTCGGGCTCGGTGAACAGCATGGCGGCGAGCGCCACGCGCATGCGCCAGCCGCCCGAGTATTCCGAGCAGGGGCGCTGCTGGGCCGCCTCGTCGAAGCCGAGGCCGGCCAGGATGCGCGCGGCCCGCGCAGGGCGCCGCATGCGCGCCGATGTCGGCGAGCCGCTCGTGGATGTCGGCGATGCGGCCGGGATCGTGCGCCGTCTCCGCCTCGGCCAGCAGCCGCGCGCGCTCCTTGTCGGCGGCGAGCACGAACTCGATCAGGCTCTCGGGCCCGCCCGGCGCCTCCTGCGCCACCCAGCCGATGCGGGTCGAGCGCGGCACGTTGATGCCGCCGTCGTCGGGTTGCAGCTCGCCGGCGATCAGGCGCAGCAGCGTGGTCTTGCCCGAGCCGTTGCGGCCGACGAGGCCGACCTTGTGCCCGGCCGGGATGCCGGCCGTGGCCTTGTCGAAGATGAGGCGCCCCTCGATGCGGTAGGTGAGGTCGTTGATGTGCAGCATGGGCCTTTGGAGACTTCGCGACCTCGACGCCTTTGGTCTGGGCTACCCGCTCCCTTAGGATACGCTCGACTGAACGGCAACTGCGTCGCTGTCGCTGCGGCAGCAGGAGGCCGCCCACCTCGCGCATCCGCCTAACCGACTACGCTTTGGTGACTAACTTGCGCGCCGCTCGATGGGATGGCAGATCGCCTCCGAACCGCTTCCGTTCATTGTCAAGCCACTCCAGGAATTTCACGACTTCCGGGTTCTTGAACACTCGACCGGCTTGGAACGCGAAAATGCGAGCATCGGTGCGGCTCAGCGCACCAAGTTCAGCCACGCGGCCAATCACATCGAACGTATAGAGTAGGCTGTCAAGCCAACGTTCCTCGTCGCTCCCGATGAACTGTTTGGCGGGGCGGTCACCGCACTTTACAGTACTCGGATTGCCGTTAGCAAAATCAAGCTTAAAGTGGCCGTAGTCGATGTCGTAATAGAGACGTCTGACGTCGCTATCAGCAAAATATCGCTCGGTAGTTTCCAGCAAGAATTGCGCTCGATGTATTCGTGAACCAATTCGCATCTGGATGGCGGTGCAAAAGAGTCCGACAGCAGCGGCCAAGAACCCGAAAAATGTAATGACGTCGCCAACGCCAATCTCAGCCTTCCACGTGAAATCGGGCATCGCAATCTCCTCAGCAAAGATGACCACAGGCATACAGGCTCTGGACGGATGCTCCGTCCTCGCCCTTAATCCACGTCAATTCAAACCGACTTGCGGTGTCCTCCGTCAGCCGAGGATGCTGGGGAGATCGAGCCCGTTGGCCTTGGCGCAGGCGATGGCGTCGTCGTAGCCGGCATCGGCGTGGCGCATGACGCCGGTGGCCGGGTCGTTCCACAGCACCCGCTCGATACGGCGCGCCGCTTCGGGCGTGCCGTCGCACACGATCACCATGCCAGCGTGCTGGGAGTAACCGATGCCGACGCCGCCGCCGTGATGGATCGACACCCAGGTGGCGCCCGAGGCGCAGTTGAGCAGCGCATTCAGCAGCGGCCAGTCGGAGACGGCGTCCGAGCCGTCGCGCATGGCTTCGGTCTCGCGGTTGGGGCTGGCGACGGAGCCAGAGTCGAGGTGATCCCGGCCGATGACGATGGGCGCCTTCAGCTCACCCTTCGCCACCATCGCGTTGAAGGCGAGGCCCAGCCGGTGCCGGTCGCCGAGGCCCACCCAGCAGATGCGCGCCGGCAGCCCCTGGAACTTGATGCGGGTCCTTGCCATGTCGAGCCAGTTGTGCAGATGCGTGTTGTCGGGCAGCAGCTCCTTCACCTTGGCGTCGGTGCGGTAGATGTCCTCGGGATCGCCAGAGAGCGCCGCCCAGCGGAACGGGCCGATGCCGCGGCAGAACATTGGCCTGATGTAGGCCGGCACGAAGCCGGGGAAGTCGAAGGCGTCGGCCACGCCCTCGTCCTTGGCCATCTGGCGGATGTTGTTGCCGTAGTCGACGGTGGGGATGCCGCGCTTGTGGAACTCCAGCATGGCGCGCACGTGCTCGGCCATGGAGCGCTTGGCGGCCTTCTTGACGTCGTCGGGATCGTGCCTGGCGCTCGCTCTCCCACTGGGCCAGCGACCAGCCCTTGGGCAGATAGCCGTTGATGGGATCGTGCGCCGAGGTCTGGTCGGTCACCACGTCGGGGCGCACGCCACGCCGCGCCAGCTCGGGGAAGATGTCGGCGGCATTGCCGAGCAGTCCGACGGACAGGGGTTTCTTGTCCTTGCACGATTGCTCGACCATCGCCAGCGCCTCGTCGAGCGTTTTGGCTTGCACATCGAGATACTTGGTCTTGAGCCGCATCTCGATGCGGCTCGGCTGGCATTCCACCGCCAGCATAGAGGCGCCCGCCATCACAGCGGCCAGGGGCTGCGCCCCGCCCATACCGCCGAGGCCGGCGGTGAGAATCCATTTACCCGCCAGGCTGCCGCCGTAGTGGCGACGGCCCACCTCCACGAACGTCTCGTAGGTGCCCTGCACGATGCCCTGGCTGCCGATGTAGATCCACGAGCCCGCCGTCATCTGCCCGTACATCATCAGGCCCTTGCGATCGAGCTCGTTGAAGTGCTCGAGCGTGGCCCAGTGCGGCACGATGTTGGAGTTGGCGATCAGCACGCGCGGGGCATCGGCGATGCGTGCGGAACACGCCGACCGGCTTGCCGGATTGCACCAGCAGCGTCTCGTCGCCGTCCAGCTTGCGCAGCGCCGCCACGATGCGGTCGAAGCTCTCCCAGTCGCGCGCGGCGCGGCCGATGCCGCCGTACACCACCAGCTCGCCCGGCTTCTCCGCCACCTCGGCGTCGAGGTTGTTCATGAGCATGCGCAGCGGCGCCTCGGTGAGCCAGCTCTTGGCCGAGATCTCCGTTCCGCGCGGCGCGCTGATGCGGCGGGCGTTGTCGATGCGGGTCATAAGTTCCTCGCGTTGCCCTCGCCTGCAAAGCGCAGGCAGGTTTCCAGGATCGCGGTGAGCGCGCGCCGGATTTCGGCTGCGTAGGCGGCGTCGTAGGGGGCGGGCCAGTTGCTATCATCCACCGACCCGACGGGCTCGCGCATGTAGCCACGGCAGGCAAGCTCCATCTGCACGGCGTGCACGCCCTGGTCAGGCGCGCCGTATCGGCGAGTAATGTAGCCGCCCTTGAAGCGGCCGTTGACCACAGCCGAGAAGCGGCTTTCCGCGGCGATCGAGGCAATCGGCTCGGCAAGGTCCATGTCGCAGGACGTCCCGCCGTTGGTGCCGATGTTCATCACCGGCAGCTCGCCGGGAAACAGGCGCGGGATGATCGAGCGGATCGAATGGCAATCGTAGAGCACGATGCAGGCATGCTGGCCGCGCAGGCGAGCAATCTCGGCCGCCAGAGCAACGTGATAGGGCTCGAAATAGGCCTGCTTTCGCTGCGCAATATCGTCGGCATTGGGCACCTGGCCGCTGCGCCAGAGCGGCTCACCGTCGAAGGTGGTGGTGGGAACCAGCTCGGTGGTGTTCTGCCCGGGATAGAGCGAGACGCCGGACGGGTCACGGTTGACGTCGATGACGGTGCGCGAAATGGCCATGTGGATGGTGGTGGCGCCCATGTCGCGCACGAAATCGTAGAGCTTGTCGATCCACCAGTCGGCGTCCTTGCGCGCCAGCCACGGCGAGACGCACCGCGCCTCGATCTCGGGCGGGATCTCGGTGCCGGTGTGCGGGAAGCTGACGATCAGCGGCGCCTCGCGGCGCTCCACGGTGAGCCAGACTGGCAGGTTGGCAGCCATGCCACTATTCCCACACCTCCGGCAACGCGATGCCGGCCGCGTCGACCACGGCGCCGGAGCGCACCAGGTCCGCCGCTGCGGCGATCTCGGGGGCAAGGTAGCGGTCATCGTCGAGATGCGGAACCCGCCCGCGCACGATGCGGCGCGCGCGTTCCACGGGTTCGCTCGACAGCAGGGGCGCGTGGAAATCGCAGCCCTGGCACGCTGCCAGCAGCTCGATGCCCAGGATCTGCGTCAGGTTCTCGGCCATCGGCAGCAGCCGGCGCGCGGCCTGCGCGGCCATGGAGACGTGGTCCTCCTGGTTGGCGGAAGTGGGGATGGAATCGATGCTGGCCGGCGCTGCGCGCTGCTTGTTCTCGGCCACCAGCGCCGCCGCCGTCACCTGCGGGATCATGAAGCCCGAGTTGAGACCAGGCTTGGGCGTGAGGAAGGCGGGCAGGCGCGACAGCGCCGGATCGACCAGCATGGCGATGCGCCGCTCGGCGAGCGAGCCGATCTCGCAGATGGCGAGCGCCATCATGTCGGCGGCCAGCGCGACCGGCTCGGCGTGGAAGTTGCCGCCGGAGAGCGCAATGCCGTCCTCGGCGAAGATCAGCGGATTGTCGGAGACGCCATTCGCCTCGTCGCCGAGCACGTCGCGCAACATGGCGCAGCGTGTCGAGCACGGCGCCCATCACCTGCGGCTGGCAGCGCAGACAATAGGGGTCCTGCACGCGGTCGTCGCCGAGGCGATGCGACTCGCGGATGGCGCTGCCGGCCATCAGCCGTCGCAAGGCGTCGGCGCAGTCGATCTGGCCGCGATGCCGGCGCAGCGTGTGAATGCGCGCGTCGAAGGGTGCGTCGGAGCCCTTGGCGGCCTCCGTGGAGAGCACGCCGGTGACAAGCGCCGCTGCGGAACAGGGTGGCTGCCGCAAACAGCGCGGCCAGCGCGTAGGCCGTGGAGAACTGCGTGCCGTTGAGCAGCGCCAGGCCCTCCTTGGGGCCGAGCGTCAGCGGCGCCAGGCCGGCGTTGCCCAGGGCCTCGGAGGCGGGCTTGCGGCCATGCGGGGTGTCGACCTCGCCGACGCCGATCATGGCCGCCGCCATGTGCGCCAGCGGCGCCAGATCGCCAGAGGCGCCGACCGAGCCCTGGCAGGGCACCACTGGCATCAGGCCATTGTCCAGCATCGCCTCCAGCATGGCGATGGTGGCGGGGCGCACGCCCGAGGCACCCTGGGCGAGGCTCGCGAGCTTGAGCGTCAGCATCAGCCGAACGACGGGCACGGGCGCCGGCTCGCCGACACCTGCCGCGTGCGACAGCACGATGTTGGTCTGCAGCCGCGCCAGGTCGGCCGCCTCGATGCGCACGCTGGCGAGCTTGCCGAAGCCCGTGTTGATTCCGTAGACCGGCTCGCCCTTGGCCACGATGGCCTCGACCGCATGCGCGCTCGCCTCGACTGCCGGCAGGCAGGCTGGATCGAGCTTGGCACCGGCGCCGCGGTAGATGGCGCGCCAGTCGTCCAGGCTCACCGCGCCCGGTTGCAGGGTGATGTCGCCGGACGCAGGGCTCACCGGCCTCTCCACACCCGCTGCATGCAGCGGATTGAAGCCCATGCGGTAGGGCAGCTCCGCCA
The DNA here is from genome assembly GCA_963724565.1 of uncultured Alphaproteobacteria bacterium. Lineage (GTDB taxonomy): Bacteria > Pseudomonadota > Alphaproteobacteria > Rhizobiales > Hyphomicrobiaceae > AWTP1-13. The sequence goes on along the minus strand of CAVRVK010000020.1, from coordinate 237,667 downwards.
GCCGCTCGACGTTCCAGATGGCGAGATCGCACCACTTGCCCGCTTCCAGCGTGCCGACCTCGGGCAAGCGGCCCAGCGCGCGCGCCGCCTCGCGCGTCACCCCGGCGATGATCTCCTCGACGGTGAGGCGGAACAGCGTGGCGGCCATGTTCATGGTGAGCAGCAGCGATGTGAGCGGCGACGAGCCCGGGTTGCTGTCCGTGGCGATGGCCATGCGCGTGCCGTGCTTGCGGAAGAGCTCCACCGGCGGCTTCTGCGTCTCGCGCAGGAAATAGAACGCGCCGGGCAGCAGCACCGCCACTGTCCCCGCCTTTGCCAGGGCAGCGGCGCCGGCCTCGTCGGTGTATTCGAGATGGTCGGCGGAGAGCGCGCCATAGCGCGCAGCGAGATTGGCGCCACCCAGGTTCGAGAGCTGGTCGGCGTGCAGCTTCACCGGCAGTCCCAGCCGCTTCGCCACCTCGAACACGCGCGCGGTCTGCCCGCCGCTGAAGGCAATGCCCTCCATGAAAGCATCCACCGCATCGGCAAGCTTGGCCTCGGCGATGGCTGGCAGCGTCTGCGCGCACAGCCGGGCGATGTAGACATCCTTGTCGTCGGCCTCCGGCGGCAGGGCGTGCGCGCCGAGAAACGTGGTCGCGACCGACACCGGCCGCTCCTCGGCCAGGCGGCGGGCGGCGCGCAGCTGGCGGGCCTCCGTTTCCATGTCCAGGCCATAGCCCGACTTGATCTCTACGGTTGTGACACCTTCGCCGATCAGCGCATCGAGCCGCGGCAGCGCCTGGGCCACCAGCTGGTCCTCGGTTGCCGCGCGCGTGGCCTTGACGGTGGAGATGATGCCGCCGCCGGCGCGGGCGATCTCCTCGTAGGTGGCGCCGGCCAGCCGCAGCTCGAACTCGTGCGCCCGGTTGCCGCCGTAGACGAGATGGGTGTGACAGTCGATCAGGCCCGGGCGTGATCCAGCGGCCCTCCAGATCGACGCGCTCTGAGGCTTCAAGCGCGGGCTGCTCGGCGCGCGGGCCGACCCAGGCGATGCGGCCGTCGCTCGCGGCAATGGCGGCATCCTCGACGATGCCGAGACCGGGTCGCGCCGGATCGAGCGTAGCGATGCGGGCATTCGTCCAAAGCCGATCAACCTTCATGGCGCCCCAGTCTATACTATTGCGCCCGGCCGGTGGACCACCCGGCGATCGATCCACAAGGAGTGCGCGTGCCCCAGCTTTACGTCCGCAATGCGCTGCTGGAAACGGGGTGGCAGCGCGACGTGCTGCTCAGCATCGAGGGCCGCGCCATCACGGCGATCGAGGCTGGCGTTGCTCGCGCCCGCCGGCTGCCGAGCGCCTCGCCGGCGTCGCCGTGCCCGGCGTCGCCAACGTGCACAGCCACGCTTTTCAGCGCGCCATGGCGGGCCTCGTCGAGCGGCGCGGGCCCGAGGACGACAGCTTCTGGACCTGGCGCGAGGTCATGTACCGCTTCCTGGCCGCCATGACGCCCGACGACATCGAGGCGGTGGCGGCCTGGGCCTACGTGGAGATGCTGGAGGCGGGCTTCACCAGCGTCGGCGAGTTCCACTACCTGCACAACGCGCCGGACGGGACGCGCTACGCCGATCCGGCCGAGACCGGCGGCCGCATCGTGGCCGCTGCAGAGGCGAGCGGCATCGGACTTGCCCTGCTGCCCTCTTTCTATGCCCACGGCGGCTGCGGCGGGAAGCCGCCGACGCCACAGCAGGCGCGCTTCCTGTTCGACCTCGATGGCTTCTGGCGGCTGCTCGAGGCAAGCCGCCGGCATGTGGCAGCGCCTCGACGGCGCCGCCCTCGGCATCGCGCCGCATTCGCTGCGCGCCGTCGACGCGCGCGAGCTCCGCGCGCTCGCTGAGCGATGGAGCGCCGGGCCCGATCCACATCCACGCCGCCGAGCAGAGCGCGCGAGGTGGAGGAGTGCATCGCCTGGTCCGGCGCGCGCCCCGTGCAATGGCTGCTCGACAACATGGATGTCGACCCGCGCTGGTGCCTGATCCACTGCACGCACATGACGGCAGACGAGAGCACGCGCCTTGCGCGATCGGGCGCCGTGGCCGGCCTTTGCCCCATCACCGAAGCCAATCTCGGCGACGGCATCTTCGCTGCGCCGCCCTTTGCCGCAGCCGGCGGCCGCTTTGCGATAGGCACCGACAGCAACGTGCGCATCGCCCTCAACGAGGAGCTGCGCACGCTCGAATACGGCCAACGCCTGCGCGAGGAGAAGCGCAACCGGCTGGGACCGGTCGGCGCCTCCACCGGCCGGCACCTATTCGACACGCGCGCGCCGTGGCGGAGCGCAGGCGCTGGGGCTAGCGACCGGGCGCGCTGGCCGTGGGCCAGACGGCGGACATCGTCATTCTCGACGACGCTCACCCGGCCCTCGTCGGCGCGCCGTGACGATCAGCTGATCGACTGCGTGGGTGTTCGCCGCGGGCGACGGCGCAGTGCGCGACGTGTTCGCCGGCGGCCGCCACGTGGTCGCCGAGGGACGTCACGTGCGCCGCGACCAGCTCCGCCAGCGCTTTGCCAGCACCATGCATCGCGCTGTTGGCGACTGTAACTGGCAAGCAGCACTTTTCGGTAGCCTGTCACCTACGGGACATGTCGCCCCATAGTGCCGCTGCTAGAAGCAACTGCGTCCCTAACGCCGAGGCCAGCAGCTGCCTCCCGGAAGCCCCGGTGCGGGAGCAGTGGTCCGATGCCGCTGCTGGGCCACAGGGAATCCCCAGGCTCCCTGTGGCCCATGCCGACCACAGCGCCTCTATTCGCCGACCCAGCATCGCAACTTTCTAGTATCTCTGCCGGCGGTGTTTCTCGCGTGGTCGGCACATGGTGCACAAGAGCTCGGTCGCGGCCCTGCTCGGCAGGACCGCCTTGTTCGGTTCCCTCGCGCACGCCGACCGGCTGGACGTGGCCGATCAGATGCGTGCCGTCGCCTTCAAGAACGGGCAAAGCATCTTCGCGCGGGGCGACCCAGGCGAGGAGGTGTTCCTGGTCGTTGCAGGGATGCGTTCGCCTGTACGTCTTCTCGCTGGATGGACGGTCCCTTTCCTTCAAGCATGCGAATCCGGGGGACATCTTCGGCGAGATCGCCGTTCTGGATGGTGGCACGCGCTCGGCCGATGCAATTGCTCTAACGCGCGTGGAGGCGATGAGCCTGCCGCAAGCGCGGCTCAATGCCCTGATCGAGAAGAACCCGAGGGTGGCGCGAGCGGCGATCGCCTTCCTGTGCCGCCGCCTGCGCGAGACCAGCGACCAGTTCGAGGCGGTCGCGCTGCATCCGATCGAGGTGAGGCTCGCGCGATTTCTGCTGTTGCGGTGCAACGAGCGGGAGAAGCAGGGCAACGCCCCCGCAACAGCCTTCGAGCTCGGGATGTCGCAGACCGAGCTGGCCCTGCTGCTGGGCGCTAGCCGGCAGAAGGTCAACGCGGCCCTGGCCCTGCTCGAGCAAGAGGGCGCCATCAAGCGCGCGGGCAGGAAGCTCAGCTGCGATGTGGCGAAGCTCGAGCGCATTGGCGAGCCCGACTGACGTGCCGCCGACCGGTCGCATTTGACAGCGCCTTTGGGCTGCCGGTAACTGGCTGCAATCACGCTTCACGGGAGGAAAGGCATGGGTTTGCAGCGACTCGGCATCGTCATGAACGGCGTCACCGGGCGTATGGGCGCCAACCAGCACCTGGTGCGCTCCATCGTTGCCATCCGCAACGAGGGTGGCGTGGCCCTCGCCAACGGCGAGAGGGTCATGCCCGACCCGATCCTGGTCGGCCGCAACGAGGCGAAGCTGGCCGAGCTCGCCAAGGCCAACGGCATCGCGCGCTGGTCACCACCGATCTCGACAAGGCGCTCGGCCGACAAGAACGACACGGTCTTCTTCGACGCCGCCACCACCCAGATGCGGCCGCGCCCTGCTGGCCAAGGCCATCGACGCCGGCAAGCACATCTACTGCGAGAAGCCGGTCGCCACCGGCCTGGAGGAGGCGCTCGGCATCGCGCGCAAGGCCAAGGCCGCCGGCATCAGGCATGGCGTGGTGCAGGACAAGCTGTTCCTGCCGGGCCTGCAGGAAGCTCAAGATGCTGATCAACTCCGGCTTCTTCGGCCGGCTGCTGTCGGTGCGCGGCGAGTTCGGCTACTGGGTGTTCGAGGGCGACCTGCAGCCGGCCCAGCGCCCGTCCTGGAACTACCGCACCGAGGACGGCGGCGGCATCATCCTCGACATGCTCTGCCACTGGCGCTACGTGCTCGACAACACCTTCGGCGGCGTGAAGTCGGTCTCGTGCCTCGGCGCCACGCACATCCCGGAGCGCATCGACGAGGCCGGCAAGCGCTACAAGGCCACCGCCGACGACGCCGCCTACGCTACCTTCCAGCTCGACGGCGGCGTCATCGCGCATTTCAACAGCTCGTGGGCGACGCGCGTGCGCCGCGACGACCTGCTCACGCTGCATGTGGACGGCACGCATGGCTCGGCGGTGGCGGGGCTGCAGGACGTGGTGGTCCAGCAGCGCATGGCGACGCCCAAGCCGGTGTGGAACCCCGACGTGAAGCAGACCATCGACTTCTACGCCGGCTGGCAGCCGGTGCCGGAGACGCAAGGCTACGACAACGGCTTCAAGCTGCAGTGGGAGGCCTTCATTCGCCACGTGGTGGAGGGCGTGCCCTACAAGTGGGACCTGATCGAAGGCGCCAAGGGCGTGCAGCTAGTAGAATGCGCCCTGCGCAGCTGGAAGGAGCGGCGCTGGGTGGATGTGCCCGAGCTGAAGGTGTGACCCGATATGTCCCTCTCCCCGCTTGCGGGAGAGAGGGCGGTGTCGCGGCCAAGGAGGTGACCATGAACGCACCCATCCTTTCCTCCCTGAAGATCAAGCTCCCGACCGATGCGGGGAGGCTCGAGACCTTCGTCCTCTCCGAGCCGCGCGCCTATCCCGACAAGGCCAAGGGCGCCTTCAACCGCGTCGCCTTCTCGGCCGCGCACGTGGTGGCCGACGCGCGTGCGGCGAACGATCCCTGGCTCGACTGCGCGCTCGACTGGGAGCAGACGCTTCGCTACCGCGAGTACCTGTGGGACCTCGGCCTCGGCGTCGCCGAAGCGATGGACACGGCCCAGCGCGGCATGGGGCTCGACTGGCCGACCTCGCTGGAGCTGATCACGCGCGCTGTGAAAGCCGGCAAGGCGTGGGAGGCGCAGAACGGACGCCCCGCGCTGATCGCCTCGGGCTGCGGCACCGACCATCTCGATCCCGCCGAGCGTGCGCTCCGTCGACGAGGTGATCCGCGCCTACGAGGAGCAGATGGCGGCGATCGAGAAAGCCGGTGGGCGGCTGATCGTCATGGCCAGCCGCGCGCTGGCCCGCGTCGCCAAATCGCCGGCCGACTACGAGCGCGTCTATGCCCGCGTGCTCTCGCCAGGCCAAGGAGCCCGTCATCATCCACTGGCTGGGCGAGATGTTCGATCCCGCGCTCGCCGGCTACTGGGGCTCGGCCGACCACATGGCCGGCCATGGACACAGCCGTCGGCATCATCAACGCGCACGCCGCCAAGGTCGACGGCGTCAAGATCTCGCTGCTCGACAAGGACAAGGAGATCGCCATGCGCCGCCGCTCGCCAAGGGCGTGCGCATGTATACCGGCGACGACTTCAACTACGCCGAGCTGATCGCCGGCGACGAGAAAGGCCACAGCGACGCCCTGCTCGGCATCTTCGATGCCATCGCGCCGGCGGCTTCCGCGGCACTCGCGGCGCTGGCAGCCGGCGACCGCAAGCGCTTCGATGACATCCTGGAGCCCACCGTCCCGCTCTCGCGCCACATCTTCAAGGCGCCGACGCGCTTCTACAAGACCGGCGTCGTGTTCATGGCCTACCTCAACGGCCTGCAGGACCATTTCGTCATGGTGGGCGGCCAGCAGAGCGCGCGCTCGCTTGCCCACCTCGCCGAGCTCTTCCGCCTCGCCGACCGCGCCGGCCTGCTGCGCAATCCCGAGCTCGCGCGCCGCCGCATGAGACAGGTGCTGGCCGTGCACGGGATCGCGTGATGTCAGCACTATGTAGGTTGGGTCGAGCGTCAGCGATGACCCAACACAATTCGGATTGCAGTCGCCAGTGTTGGGTCTGCGCTTCGCTTGACCCAACCTACGCCTGCGCGAGGTGACCATGCGCGACTTCTCGCGAGGCGTGGAGCACCTCTCCATCAACACCGCGACCTTGAGGAAGCAGCTGCCGCTGCCCGCCATCATCGAGGCCTGCGCGCGGCGCGGCATTCCGGCCATCGATCCGTGGCGCGACCAGGTCGCGGCCGCCGGCCTCGCCGCCGTCGCCAGGCAGATCAAGGACGCGGGCCTCGTGCTTTCCGGCTATTGCCGCGGCGGCTTCTTCCCCGCCGCCGACGCCGCTGGCCTCGCCGCGGCGCTGGAAGACAACCGCCGCGCCATCGACGAGGCCAAGACGCTTGGGCGCACCCTGCCTGGTGCTGGTGGTGGGATCACTGCCCGGCGCGCTCGCCGGCAAGCCGCTTTTCACCGACATCGGCCTGGCGCGCGACGCAGGTGCGCGACGGCATCGCCGCCTCGCTGGAGTACGCGCGGCAGGTCGGCATGCCGCTCGCGATCGAGCCGCTGCATCCCATGCAGGCCGCCGACCGCGCCTGCGTCAACACGCTGGAGCACGCGCTCGACCTGTGCGACGCGCTCGACCCCGGCCGCACCGGCGCGCTCGGCGTGGCGCTCGACGTCTACCACGTGTGGTGGGACCCCAAGCTCGAGGCTCAGATCGCCCGCGCCGGACGCGAACGCCTGCTCGCCTACCACGTGTGCGACTGGCTGGTGCCCACGCGCGACCTGCTCAACGACCGCGGCATGATGGGCGACGGCATCATCGAGCTGAAGAAGGTGCGCGGCTGGGTGGAGGCGGTGGGCTACGCGGGGTTTGCCGAGGTGGAAATCTTCTCGGAGCGCTGGTGGAGCACGCCGGCCGACGAGGTGCTGGACACCTGCGTGGCGCGGTATCAGGCGGTGGTTTGACGTAGCACCCGATCGCGCTTGGTTACGCGCTGCGCACTAATCCAACTACCGTTTACAGGGAATGAAACCCCATCGGCACCAGCAGATCGCCGACCTGCCAATCCGCCACCTTGAACAGCATGTCCGTGATCTCGCGGTGCTTGGGATGCGCCCGGAAGGCCTGGAACGTCGTGTTGTCCCGAAAGATCGCGAACTCGACCAGGTGCACCTTCTTGCGCTGGTCCAGGTTCCAGTCCACCTGCCAGAAGAGAATCCCGGCATCCTTGCCGCCGCAATCCTTTCCGAGCGTCTGATAGCGTTCGTATATCTCGCGCTTCACGGCTTCCGGCGCCGTGTCACGGAACGAGATCAGCACCGAGTGCCACAGCACTTTGCCGTCAGAACTTTGCGGCATTGCCTCACCCGCGGCGGCGCTGCGCGTAGCGCTCTACCCGCACGGTCGCCGTCAACTCGTGCGCCAGCATGCCCTCGGCCGCGCACATGCGCCCGATCACGGGCGCGATGCGCTGGCTCGCTTCGGCCGTGAGCTTCTGATAGGTCACGGTCTTCAGGAACTTGCCGACCCACAGCCCGCCGGTGTAGCGGGCAGCGCGCCCGGTCGGCAGCGTGTGGTTGGTGCCGACGCCCTTGTCGCCGTAGGCCACCGTGCTCTCCTCGCCGAGGAACAGGCTGCCGTAGTTCTTGAGCTTGGCGAGATAATAGTCGTTGCGGCGCGTCTGCACCTCCAGGTGCTCGGGCGCATACTTGTCGCTCAAAGCGATGGCCGCGTCGTCGTCCTCAACCACCGCCACCTCGCCGAGCCGCTGCCAAGAAACGCCGGCGATGTCGCGCGTCGGCAGGGTCACGAGTTGGCGCTCGATCTCGGTCAGCACCTGGCGGCCGAGCTTCTCCGAGGTGGTAACGAGCCACGCCGGGCTGTCGGGGCCGTGCTCGGCCTGGCCCAGCAGGTCGGTCGCCACCAGTGCCGGGTCGGCGCTGTCGTCGGCGATAACCAGGATCTCGGTCGGGCCGGCTGGCAGGTCGATGCCGACCAGGCCGAACAGCTGGCGCTTGGCCTCCGCCACGTAGGGGTTGCCGGGGCCGGTGATCATGTCGACGGGGCGCATGCCGACGCAGCCGTAAGCCATGGCGCCGAAGGCCTGCACGCCTCCGATCGAGTAGATCTCGTCGGCACCCGAATTCGGCCAGCGCATAGAGCGTCGCGGGGAAAATGCCGCGCGCGGCGCGCGGCGGCGCGGCGCCGATCACGTGCGGCACGCCGGCCACCTTGGCGGTGGCAATGCTCATGATGGCAGCGGAAATCAGCGGATACTTGCCGCCGGGGATGTAGCAGCCGACCGTTTCGACGGGGATAATCTTCTGCCCCAGCGTGATGCCCTCGCCCACCTGCGTCTCGAACTCGTGCAGCGACTCGCGCTGGCGCCTGGCGAAGTCGGTGACTTGGGCTTTGCAGAAGGCGAAGTCGTCCTTGAACGTCTCGCTCATGGCCTTGCGGGCCGCGGCGATCTCGTCGACGCTGACGCGGAACTCGGGCCGCTCCCATTTGTCGAGGTCGCGGGCATAGCGGCGGACAGCCTCGTCGCGGTTGGCCTCGATGTCGTCGAGCATGGCGCGCACGCGCTCGGTGAGCGCGCGGGTGTCCTGGCGCGAAGCCGGCTCGGCCTTCTTGAGGTAGCTGACCATGGTTGCGTTCCGCCCTGTGCACCTTGGATGCAGGCCACATTAGCCATCAGGCGAGGGCGCGCAAGGGAAGCGGGCGCTCCCTCACTTGGGGCCGGGCCCCCGCGGGCGATACACCGGCGTCTCGCAGTTGACCCCGGCCCCGCGACGTCCCCAGCGCCTGGTCGGCGGGCCATTGTCGCACTCCCACAGGCCCAGCGCCTTGTTCCTCGCTTCCGTCTCGAGGTCGCGGTAGTAGCCGCCCGAGTAGCAGGTGTAGTCGGTGGCCCAACCGGCGCGGATCATGCACTCGCCGACGTCCTGACCGTCGTCGGTCCAGCATTCCGCGGTGTGGCGCTGGCGGAACCAGACGCGCTCGATACTTTGGGTGCGGCAGGTGACGGTCTTGCCCTGCACGCAGCGCCGCATCGCGATGGTGGAATCCTCCAAGGGTTTCCAGCGCCGGCCAAAGCTGTAGCACCAGGAGCCGCGCTCGGGCGTGTCGATGCCCCAGACGCGAAAGCGGTTGGATTTGATGTCGATGGTGCTGCCGTCGACGACCACGGCGGGGCCGGAGAACTCGCCGCCTATGCTCAGCGACCCCGGCGACTGCGCGTAGGCGCACGCGCTTGCCGCCAGCAACAGCATGGCAGCAACGGTATGTCTCGGAGACACGACTATGCCTGGCATGTGCATGGCTCCCCCGCACGGTGCGCGCGCAGCAAGGGCACGCGACGACAATCCATCGCAGCGTATCACTGCGGCTGCCGGCGAGCGACGCGGCATAGCTACCGCCGGCAACGGCCATGCTGCGATGCGGCGCTTGCGCATGCTGTAGGGCCCTCCTAGTGCCTTGCCGCTCGCAGCGAAACCGTGCGGCGCGTCTTCCCCGCGTGGCGTTGCGCTTGCGCCCCAGCCGGATCGATCGGCGCAATACGCCCGAATCGCCGGGCTTGTGTGTCCTGCGAGCGGTATTCGACAAACTGGATGGCCTGTATAAAAGAATACGCAGAGTGCCAGCGTGGGTTGCCCATTGCCACTCGCGGGACGGACGATTGCCGGTGAGGGAGAGCACCATGGGTTTGCTCGGATGGCTCCGACGCCTTGTCGTGTCGATGGGCATCGGCGGGGTGAGCTACATCATCATGATCGGCATCATGGTGCTTTCGGTCGTGTACGACCGCGAGCTCGAGCCCGTCATCAGGTTCGCCTTCGATGTCGGCCGCGGCATCGTCAACGCGCTGGATACCCTGGTCTCGGGCAGCCACTGGGGCCAGGTGGCCGTCAATCACCTGCGCGAACGGGTCAATCTGACCCACGTCGTGCTGTCCATTCCGGCCATCATCATCGCCACCATCTTCTTCGGCATTCCATTCAACCGGCTGCTCGGCGGCACCCGCAGCGGGCTGCAGCGCATCGCCATCGCGCTGACCACCATCCCCTCCACGGTGGTTCTGGCCGTTATTCTGTTCAGCTTCAATGCGATGTTTCCCGACGCCTACGCCGGCCTGCTGCGGTTCGCCGACTGGGTCTGGCGGTTGTCTCTCGATGCGCTCAGCGCTTCGGGGCTGCCGGGTGCTCTCAAGCTGACGAACGCCGCCCGGCAGGGCTTCTCGGGCCACCACTACGTAATCATGGCGCTCTGCAGCATGGTGGCGTCGTTCATCGTCAACGCGATCTTCGTCTTCGCCGCGCGCGACAGCAGCGTGCCAAGGCCTCGTCCTGTGTGACGGACCAGGCGATGTGATCAGCTCTGCGGGCGCTTCTTCGTCACCTCGACGATGCCCTTGTCGCCGTCGACTCGCACCCAGTCGCCGGTCTCGATCACCTCGAGCGGGTCCTGGTCGAGATCGGTCACGGCGGGCGCCCGCGTCACCACCGCACCCAGCGCCACCTTGGTCGTCATGGTGTTGAACACCATGGCCTTGGGCGCTACGCCGGCGAGCCGCGTCATGTGGAAATAGTGCGACCAGCCCGACGAGCCCTTGGCGCCCGGAAACACCAGCACCTTGTCCTTGAAGCTCTTGCCCCGCATTTCGTGGCGCATCTCGACGATGGTGCCGGTCCTGTGGTCGATGCCGCCCCAGCCCGAGATGGTGTCGCGCGTGACCATCGCCTCGCCTTCGGCCACGCCGCCCACCACCTTGCGGCCCTTGAGGATGATCTTGTCCATCGGGTGCTCTGCCTCGCCGTCATTTGTCGCTAGGCGACACGGGGCCAGCCCCGCGACCGCGCTGGGAATTGACCTCCCAGAACCCACCCATTCTGTCACGAAACGGAGGGGCGGTCTCGTCTTGTCGAAGGGCGACAGCTGGTCAGCGCCGGGGGCAACCGGAATCACTGCCTTCTCGCCGGAATTTCCCATGGATTGCGCCTAAGTGAGCCCTCGACGTCCCCCGATATCGAGACGACCGGCAAGAACACGCTTTGGTTTTGCTGTGCAGCCCGGCAGTATCGGCGTGCCGAGCGTGCATCTGCGGGCGACGAGGGATCAATGAAATTCGGTGTGTTCTACGAGCTGCAGCTGCCCAGGCCCCGGGAAGCCGACGAAGCAGGACCTGACCGATGACAAAGGCCGCCGGAAGCGCGCCGTCCTTTCGCGCCGAGGTGATCGGCAGCCTGTTGCGGCCGCACACGCTCAAGGAAGCTAGGAGGGCGCTCGGCGAGGGCCGCCTGTCGGCCGAAGCCTTCGAAGCCCAGCTTGACGCCGAGATCGGCCGGGTGATCGCCAGGCAGGAGGATCTCGGCCTCGAGGTCGTGACCGACGGCGAGTTCGGGCGCTCCTCGTGGTTCGGCTTCTTCTTCGAAGGGCTCGACGGATTCCGCCTGGCACCCTCGCGTTTCAAGTTCAAGGACGCGGAGGGGCACGCCTTCGAGTGGCCCACCTGCGTGGCGGAGAGGCGCATCGCGCGCCGGGGCCCGATCGCGCTGCGTGAGTTCCAGCGGGCGAGCAGGCACGCGCGACGCGCCACGGTCAAGGCCACCCTGCCGACGCCCAGCGCGTTCCATTTCTTTCGCATGGGCCAGGCGGTCGATGCCGCCGCCTACCCCCATGCGTCTGCCTACTTCGACGATCTGGTCACGGTCTATCGCGCGGAGGTGGCCGAGCTGGCGCAGGCCGGATGCCGCTATCTGCAGCTGGACGAGGTGCCCTTGGCAATGCTCTGCGACCCGGACGTGCGCGGCCAGGCCGCGGCCGAGGGTGGCGAACCGGCTGTCCTGCTCGAAACCTATATTGGCCTTGTCACGCGCATTCTGGCCGACCGGCCAGCCGCCATGACCACGGGGATGCACCTGTGCCGCGGCAATTTCCGCGGCCGCTGGATGGCCTCGGGCGGCTACGAGCCGGTAGCGGAGAGGCTCTTCAACGACACGCCCGTAAACACCTTCCTCCTCGAATACGATACCGAGCGCGCCGGCGATTTCTCGCCGCTGCGCTTCGTGCCCAAGGGCAAGCGCGTCGTTCTTGGCTTGGTGTCGTCGAAAACGCCCAAGCTCGAGGACCAGGATCGCCTGCTGCGGCGCATCGAGGAGGCCGCCCACCACTGCCCGCTCGAGCGGCTGGCGCTCTCGGCGCAATGCGGCTTTGCCAGCGTTGCCGGCGGCAATCTCCTGACCGAGGACCAGCAATGGGCCAAGCTGGAGTTGATTGTCGATACGGCGCGGCGGGTCTGGGGTTAGTTTGGCCACAAATCCGTTCCGCTTCTAGCGCACCGGCCGGGAAAGGCCAGCTTTCGGCGTATCGCCACTAGGGCATGGCATTGCGCGGCTTGCTGCACTAACATCGCTCGAGCCGCCGGCCGGCGCCGGTCAACGACAAGAGTGACGGTGCCGGCAGTATCCGTGCACGGCGGCACCCTGGGGAGGGGCAGCGCCATGTGGGCCGATCGGTCCTGCAGCCATTGTGGCGACGGTTTCGCGCCGGCGGCAGCCGCGTGTGAGGCGGCCGCATGAACCTTACCCAGACCGCAGCCCAGATCACCGGCGCGGCCGTGCAGATGTCGATCGAGGGCGCGTTCAAGCGCTTCGGCGGCGTGGTGGCAGTCGACGGAATATCGCTGGATATCCTCAAAAGCCGCATCCTCTCCATTATCGGCCCCAACGGCGCCGGCAAGACCTCGCTGCTCAACATGATCTCGGGCTTCTATCGGCCCGATGCGGGGCGCATCACCCTGGATGGCCGCAATATCACCGGCTTGCGGCCGAGCGCCATCGCCGCCCTGGGTGTGGCCCGCACCTTCCAGAACATCGCGCTTTTCAGCGGCCTTACCGTGCTCGACAATCTAATGCTGGGGCGACACGTGCGCATGCGGGCCGGCGTGCTCGGCAGCGTCATCTACTGGGGCCTGGCGCAGCGGGAGGAAATCCGCCACCGGGCCGCCTGCGAGGAGATCATCGAGTTTCTCAAGCTGCAGGACCTCAGGAAGCAGCCGACGGCTGCCCTTCCCTACGGCCTGCGCAAACGTGTCGAGCTTGGGCGCGCGCTGGCGCAGGAGCCCAGCATCCTTCTGCTCGATGAGCCCATGGGCGGCATGAACCAGGACGAGAAGGAGGACATGGCGCGCTACATCCTGGACGTCAACCAGGAGCGCGGCGTCACCATCGTGCTGATAGAGCACGACATGGGCGTGGTAATGGATATCTCCGACCACGTAGTGGTGCTCGATCGCGGGCAGAAGATCGCGTCCGGAGCGCCAGCGGAAGTCCAAAGCAACCCGGCCGTGATCGCGGCCTATCTTGGCACCAGCAAAGGGGCCCGGCCATGACGCTGAGCGGGGATGCCGACACCAACACGCTGCCAAAGCTGCTGCGGCTGAACGCGAAGACGTCGAGCCGCCTGCCCGGCATGCGCGAGAAGGACCGAGGTATCTGGCAGACCTACAGCTGGCGCGCGTGCCAGGAGCATGTGCGCAGCTTTGCGCTGGGCTTGGCGGCGCTCGGCTTCAAGCGCGGCGACAAGCTGTCCGTGCTCGGCGACAACCGCGCGCGCCTGTACTGGGCGCAGCTCGCCGCGCAGGCGCTGGGCGGTATTTCCGTGCCCCTCTATCAGGACTCGATCGCCAGCGAGCTTGCCTACGTGCTTGGCCACGCCGAGGTGTCGGTGGTCGTGGCCGAGGACCAGGAGCAGGTCGACAAGGTGCTGTCGCTCGCGCCCGAGCTGCCGAACCTGCGCCTCGTTGTTTACGAGGACCCGCGCGGCATGAGCGGCTATGCGCCTTCCATCCTCAAGTCGTTCGCGGAATTGGAGGCGATGGGTGCCGATTTCGCAAAGGAGCAACCCGACTACTTCGAGCGCGAGGTGGATCGGGGCCACGGCTCCGACATCGCCGCTATCGTCTATACGTCGGGAACCACCGGCCGATCCAAAGGAGTGCTGCTGAGCCACGCCAACATGATCGTCACCGCCGAGAACTTCGCCGCCGTCGAGCCGCTGGGCCGCGGCGACAATTGGCTGTGCTACCTGCCGATGGGCTGGGTCGGCGACATGACCTACTCGCTCGGCACCAGCATGGTGTCGGGCGCCACCTGCAATTGTCCCGAAAGCCCCGAGACGGTGCAGCGCGATCTGCGCGAGCTCGGGCCCAGCATGTTCCTGGCGCCGCCGCGCATCTGGGAAAGCATGCTGACGGGGCTGCAGGTCAGGGCCGCCGACGCCTCCTGGCTCAAGCGGCGGGTGTTCGAATACTTCCGCGCGCTGGCCGAGCGCTGCGAGCTGCTCAAGACCGACGCCAAGCCGATCCCGGCGATGACCAGGCTCGGCTACCGGCTCGGCGAGGTGTTCGTCTACGGCCCCGTGCGCGACCAGCTGGGCCTGCGCAATGCCCGCACCTGCCTGACCGGCGGCGCGCCGCTCGGGGCCGACGCCTTCCGCTTCTTCCGCTCGTTCGGCATCAACCTGAAACAGGTCTACGGCGCGACCGAATGCTGCGGCCTCGTTTCCCTGCAGGGCGACAAAGAGGCCGATCCCAACACGGTGGGGCGCACCGTGCCCGGCACCGAGGTGCGCATCGGCGAGCGCGGTGAGGTGCATGTGAAGGGACCCGGCGTGTTCGTCGGCTACTACAAGCAGGAGGAGGCGACGCGCGAGACTATGACGGCGGATGGCTGGCTCAAGACCGGAGATGCGGGTCTGATCGACCCGCACGGTCAGCTCGCCATCATCGATCGCGCCAAGGACGTGGGCAAGCTCGCCGACGGCACGCCGTTCGCGCCGCAATTCATCGAGAACAAGCTGAAATTCAGCCCCTACATCCGCGAGGCGGTGGCGTTCGGCGACGGGCGTCCGTTTGTGGCAGCCATGGTGGCGATCGACATGAGCACCGTTGGCAAGTGGGCCGAGGCGCACAGCCTTGCCTACACGAGCTTCATGGACCTTGCGGCCAAGCCGGAGGTGGCGCGGTTCATCATCGAGGAGGTCGGCAAGATCAACGCCACCCTTCCGGGAACCACCAAGGTGGCGCGCATCGTGCTGTTGAACAAGGAGCTCGATGCCGACGACGCCGAGGTGACGCGCACGCGCAAGGTGCGGCGCGCTTTCGTGGCCGAGAAATACGCGCCCGTCATTGCAGCGTTCTACGACGGCGCCAGGGAGGCTCGGCTCGTCATGGACATCACCTTCGAGGACGGGCGCAAGACCTCGCTGACGTCGACGCTCGCCGTGCACGACGTCGGACCGGCGGCGCGCAGCGACAAGCGCATGGCCGCCTAGCTGGAGCCGATCATGTGGGAAGAGCTGCAATTCGCCTTTGCTCTAACGGTGAGCGGCCTGTCGATCGGGCTCATGTACTCGCTGATCGCCCTTGGTTTCGTGCTTGTCTACAAGGCCACCGATGCCATCAACTTCGCGCAGGGCGAGTTCGTGATGTTGGCTGGCTTCATTGCGGCCATCGCGCTGGCGGCGAAGCTGCCTGTTATCGTCGCCATCGGTGCTGCGGTGGCCATCATGGTGGCGTTCAGCTTCGCGCTCGAGCGCATCGTGCTGAGGCCACTGCTCGGCCGGCCGATCATCGCCGTAATCATGGCCACCATAGGCCTCGGCGCCATGTTGCGCGGATTGCCGCCGATCACTGTCGGTGGTGAGACTCGGGCGGTGTCGCTCAACATCGGCGACGCACCGATCGGCATCGGCGCGGCCTCGCTGCCGCCCGTCCAGATCCTGGGCGTGGTCGTGACGTTGGTGTTCCTCGGCCTCTTCACCTGGTTCTTCTTGAAAAGCCGCATGGGTGTCGCCATGCGCGCCGTGGCCGACAATCAGCAGGTGGCGATGGCCATGGGGATCAATGTGGAGCGCTATTTCGCGCTGGCCTGGGCCATGGCCGGCACGGTGTCGGCGCTGGGGGGCGTGATCTGGGGCAGCATGCTGGGCGTCGACGTGCACTTGGCCCTGGTTGGCCTCAAGGTGTTCCCCGTTGTGATCCTGGGCGGCCTCGACTCGGTGCTGGGCGCAGTGATCGGCGGGCTTATCGTCGGGGTGGTGGAAAGCCTGGCCGCCGGCTACCTCGATCCCTTCGTCGGCGGCGGCACCAAGGATTTCGCACCCTACGTGCTGATGATCATCGCGCTGATGTTCAAACCCTACGGCATGTTCGGCACACACAGGATCGAGCGGGTTTAGGAACGGCGCCAGCCATGCTGCATCGCGAGTCAGGGGTGTTCAAGACCAGCTATGCCGCGGACATGGCGCTTTATCCGCTGCCGATCGCGCGCTGGACCGTGGCGGCCATCCTCTTCCTGTTCGCGGTGGTGCTGCCGCTGTCGCTGCACGAGTACTACCTGTCCATCATCAACCTGTCGCTGATCGCCATCGTTGGCGCACTGGGCCTCAACGTCCTGGTCGGCTACACGGGGCAGATCTCGGTGGGGCACGCCGCCTTCATGTCGGTCGGCGCCTACACGGCGGCCAATCTGGCGGTGAAGCTGGACCTGCCGTTCTGGGTCACGCTGCCGGCGGGCGGTCTGATGGCGGCGCTGATCGGCGCCATCGTCGGCATCCCCAGCCTGCGCATCAAGGGCTTGTACCTTGCTATTGCCACGCTGGCGGGACAGCTCATCATCGAATGGATCATCAACCACACACCGGCCATCTCCGGCGGCGCGCAGGCCTCCATCCAAGTGCCGCGGCCAGCTTTATGGGGATACGAGTTCAGAACGCAGGGGCAGCTCTACTTCTTCCTGCTCTTCTTTGCAGCGCTGGCCATCCTGGCAACGCTCAATCTCGTGCGCAGCCGCATCGGCCGCGCCTTCGTCGCCATCCGCGACCAGGACATCGCCGCCGAGATCATCGGCATCAACATCTACCGCTACAAGCTGCTGTCGTTCGCCATCTCGTCGTTCTACGCCGGTGTCTGCGGGGTGCTCTACACCTACTATCTGGGCATCGCCAATTACGAGCAATTCCAGATCGGCGTGTCGATCGACTATCTCGCCATGATCATCATCGGCGGCCTGGGGTCGGTGCTTGGTTCCGTGCTGGGGGCCGTGTTCGTTACCATGCTGCCGATCGTCATCAGGCTGCTGATGGAGCCGCTGGCAGGCCTGTTCTTCAGCTCGGGCGAGCTCTCCAGCATCGTCGCCAGCACCCGCCTGGTCCTTTTCGGTGGGCTGATCATCTTCTTTCTGGTGGTCGAGCCGGAAGGCCTGAACCGGCTGTGGCGCAACATCCGCAACTACTTCCGGGTTTGGCCATTTTCATATTGACTAAGGGAAGAAACCAACAAGGAGGAAACGACAATGTGGACTAGCATGAAATGGCTGCGCATCGCAGCGGCGGCCGGCGCGGTCGCGATGGCGACCGGCGCCGCAAGCGCCCAGGAGAAGGAGCTGGTGTTCGGCCTCCAGTGCGACCGCACGGGCGCGACGCAGACTGTCGGCGTTTTCCTGTGCCCGGGCTACCACGACTACATCAATCTCGTGAACAGCAAGGGCGGCGTGGAGGGCTACAAGATCCGCGTGCTCGAGATCGACCACGAGTACAAGGTGCCGCCGGCCATGGAGGCGCACGAACGCTTCAAGAAGGAAGGGGCGGTGCTGGAGAGCCTCTACGGCACCCCGCAGACGGCTGCGCTGACCAAGAAGCTGGAGGAGGACAAGATCCTCGGCACCTCGCCCGGCTTCGGCACCGCCGCTGCCGCCGACGGCAAGCGTTTCCCCTACGTGTTCCCGCTGGCCGCCAGTTATTGGTCGCAGGCCGCCGGCGCCATCGACTTCGCCAAGAAGCAGCTTGGCGGAAGCCTGAAGGGCAAGAAGATCGCTTACCTGTATTTCGACAACCCCGCGGGCAAGGAGCCGCTGGAGGTGCTTGCCGACCTCTCGAAGCTGGAAGGCTTCGAAATGCGGACGTTCGCGGTGCCGTCGCCTGGGGTCGAGATGGGCGCCCAGGTCATCGACATCACCGGCCGCTTCAAGCCGGACTACGTCGTGACGCACCTGTTCGGCCGCTCCCCGTCGGTCTCGATCAAGGAGCTCAAGGGCAAGGGATATCCGCTGAGCAAGGTCGTCGCGATGGTCTGGGGGGCCTCCGAAGCCGACATCAAAGCCGCCGGAGGATTCGAGGCGGCCGAGGGCTACCACACTATGCAGTTCGCCGGCGTAGGGACGGACTTCCAGGTGATCAAAGACATCAACGCCATGTACAAGGCGCAGGGCAAGGAGCCCCCCCCGCAGCAGGAGACCAGCGTCTTCTATAACCGGGGCGTTATGATTGCGGCGATGCACGTCGAGGCGACTCGCAATGCCATCAAGGCCAAGGGCGGCGCGAGACCGAGCACCGTCGACGTCAAGAACGGCATGGAAGCCATCAAGGGCTTTACCCTCGGGGGTATGGTGCCGCCGATGGCGGTGACGCCGGAGGACCACGAAGGAGGAGGCTGGGTGCAAGTGTGGTCGGTCAAGGGCGGCAAGCTCGTCAAGACCACCGACTGGTTCCAAGCCTACCGCGACGTGATCAGAAAGCATCTCGCTGCGGTCAACTAGCATCCTCCGCCCTCGCTGAGGGACGAGAGAGAGAATGAGCCGGCGGGCGGCGTCATGCCGCCCGCACCCTTTGAGGCCGGCAGGACCTTGCGCCCATGCTGTCGCTGAACAATATCGAGGTCGTCTACGACAGCGTCATCCTGGTGCTGAAGGGCGTGTCGCTCGAAGTCAAGGCGAGTTCGGTCACCACGCTGCTCGGGGCCAACGGCGCCGGCAAGACCACCACGCTCAAGGCGGTGTCCGGCGTGCTGCGCACCGAGCGCGGCGAGGTGACCAAGGGCAGCATCACCTTCGACGGCAAGCGCATTGACGGCATGCGCGCCTTCGACGTGACGCGGCTCGGCATCTCGCAGGTGTTCGAGGGGCGGCAAGTGTTCGAGCACCTGACGACGGAGGAGAACCTGATTGCCGGGGCGCACACCCAGCGCAGCGCGAGCAAGGTGAGCAGCGGCATCGAACGGGTGTATGCCTATTTCCCGATCCTGAAGAACCGGCGTGACCAGCTTGCAGGCTACCTCTCCGGTGGCGAGCAGCAGATGTTGGCCATTGGCCGCGCTCTGATGTCTGGCCCCAAGGTCATGCTGCTCGATGAGCCCTCGCTGGGTCTTGCTCCCATGCTGGTGGAGGAGATCTTCGCCATCGTGCGCCGGTTGGTGCGCCAGGAGCAGCTCTCCGTGCTGCTGGTCGAGCAGAACGCCACTATGGCGCTGGAGGTTGCCGACCACGGCTATGTCATGGAGAATGGGCGCATCGTGCTCGAGGGCGACGTGACGGCCCTGCGCGAGAACTCCGACATTCGCGAGTTCTATCTCGGGCTCAACGAAGTAGGCTCGCGCAAATCCTATCGCGACGTGAAGCACTACAAGCGCCGCAAGCGGTGGCTTTCTTGACACCCAAAGCAATGCGCATTCACTCGCTTGGTCGCTAAGTTTAGCGATACGCTACCTACAGTCCCCCGTTCCAGCGCCCCGTGACGGCCGCATCGACGCAGTCCTGGAGCGAGCCGAACCAGGTCTGCACGCCTGTCAGCGCCGGCAGATAGTGCGCCTGCTTGGCGGAATCCGTGGCAGTGACGCGCGTGCCCTTGGGCATGAAGCGCGAGATGGCCGGGCAGGTGTCGCTCATCACATGGCCGCCGGCGTCCTCGATGATCTTGGTGTAGCCGCTGCGCTTGGCAACCTCGCGGATGGCGTGCGGGGTGTGCACCCACAGCTGGGTGTTGGCGCTGATCTTCTTGCCGTCGAGCAGACTGGCGATCAGCCACATCTGCTCGATGGAGTTGTGCGGGCAGCCCAGCATGATGAAGTCGATGTCGCGGTCGCGCGCCGAGGTGTTGAGGTTCTCGTAGGCCTGGCGCCGCTCGGCTGCGCCGAACTTCAGGCGCTCGCGCGGCGCCTTGCCGCCGGTCGCTTCCTCCACGTTGCGCGCTTCCGGGGTGGTGCCGGGGATGTGGTACATCTCCACCCCGCCCGAGGAGGCCGCCGCCGCGCCGAAATGCTTGAGCTTGATCAGGCTCGGCGTGTGGCGAAGCCCCATGAGCAGCGGGATCTCCTCCTGCACCACCTCGCCCACGTGATAACCGAGCAGCCCCCAGTCCATCATGTCGTCGACCTCGAGCTCGACGTCGACCATATGCGTAGCGTAGCGCCGCTCGGGGATGTGATAGCCCCAGTTGGGAATGCGCCCGGTGATGCTGGCGGCACCCGTGCTCTCGCGCCCTTCGGTGTTGGTGCGCGCGCCCAGCACCGAGTTGCAGTAGACAACGGCGGAGGATTCCATCCAGGCGCAGTGTTCGCCGCGCACCGGCACGTTGCCGACCTGGTAAGGCGTGCAGGTGGCGAAGTTCTGCACGCCGCGGCGGCCGAAGAATTCCTCGGCGCCAGCCTGGACGCGGGCAACCTCCTCGGAGACGCCCTGCGTGCGCCACTTCTCGTGGTCGACGCCGGCGATCAGCTGGCAGGTGGAGACCACAGTGTTGGGCGTCTCCACCACCTCGTCGCTGTCGAGGTTGAACTCGGAGAACACCGCGTCGTAGCCGCGGGCGACGAAGTCCTTCATGAAAGGGGTCGCGGCCCAGGTGCCGGCCACGTTCTTGGTCTCGACCAGGCGTTCCGCCCCCAGCGCCTCGCCGTAACGCACCAGCAGGTCCATGGCGCGGGCCTTGGCGCGGCCCTCGGCGCCGTCGAGCATCGCCTTCTCGGCGTCGGTGAGCTTCATGTCAGTTCATGCCGCCATCTTGGGTTGGAAGCGAGAGTAGCGCCCGCCATCGCCTCTTGTACATCGCGCCGAGGCTCCCCATTCCCCACACGCCGTTTCTTTCCCGCGCCGCCGGGGGCGGAGCGAGGCGCGACGGGTACGCGGGCGCCTCTCGGCGACCCGAGGGCCGGTTGTCCTCCGGCCCCAGCAGACCCGGCCGGGCCTGCTCGAGGGCCCTTGGTGAGGGCCCTCCGGGACCTTTGGGGTCCCCTGGGTCGCCTTGCGGCACCCGCGTTGCGGCGATTTTGGGCACCGCTGCAAGCTGCAGCCGGCTGGCTCGCTCGGATGAGCGGCTAGCCGGCCATGTGCCTCTCGGCGGTCGCCGCACTCCGCAGCCATTGCTGGCGCTTCGACGGCAACGGTCGCAGCAGGCCTCCCGGATCTCGAGCCATCTCGCTCTCCTTCCAGGCGCCGGTCGCCTGCACATGGGAGGCGGATGCGCATGCCACGTCCCGTCGCAACAGGCGACGCGGCGATCATTGCACGGCCCGCACCCCCCGGGGATAAGCTCGCCGATCCGTAGCCGGGCCGCCCACGCAAACGGTGGAATACGCCTTCGGCTATTCCACCCTACGCCACTCGCAGTCCATCCGCAGCACGTCCGCCCTCCACCGCACATTCGCCGTCCATTGCTCCGAACACCTCCGGTGGTCATGTGCCACGTTCGGGCATCGTGCCATGGCGTTGATCCGTTGACGGGGTGCATGAATGGCACGCTACTCTGTCGAGGTCTGTCCCACATGCCGTGGTTCGATGACCCGACACGGCGATGACTCGCCTCGCGCGACGATTGCCAGCGCGTGGGTGAGCAACGAGGCGCGCGACGCGCAGGTCTATGCGGCGGAGATTGTGTCGGCAACCGACCGGGTCTCCTGCGCCGGGGGCAGCCGGCGAACGTCCTGAAGAGGAATGAGCCACCTCGCTGAGTTTATCGAGCG
Organism: uncultured Alphaproteobacteria bacterium; assembly: GCA_963724565.1. Taxonomy (GTDB): domain Bacteria; phylum Pseudomonadota; class Alphaproteobacteria; order Rhizobiales; family Hyphomicrobiaceae; genus AWTP1-13. Next base: position 215,807 of record CAVRVK010000020.1, on the reverse strand, counting down.
GTGTCGCGTCCGGCGCCGTCGGCAGAAGAAGGAGCTGTCGCGGCGGGACAGGGCCGCACCGGTCGACGAGGTCGGAGTAAGCGCGCAGCTCTTGAGGTTTTCTCGTGCAAGACAGCGGGGTTGGAGGCAAATAGGATTGGGTACGTGGCCATTGGAGGCGCACGATGGGACGCTTGCTCTACCTGCTGGTTATGTCGCTCCTGCTTTCGGCGGGGTATGCCAAGGCTCAACAGGTCACGCTCAGGGCAACCTTGCAGACGCCGGTGTCTAATCCGTTCTATGGAAAGGCCATGGTGCGCTTCAAGGAGGAGCTGGAGAAACAGTCCCAGAGCGCCATCGCTCTCCAGATATTCGACAACGGACAGCTCTTCACCAACGATCAGGTCGTCGGCGCGGTGTCGTCCGGCGCCATCGACATCGGCACCACGGCCGTGCACAACTTTGCCAAGAAGGTCCCCGCTGCGGCCATCATCGATCAACCGTTCCTCTTCAATTTCGCAGCCCTGGTGCGCGCGGCAGTCCGCCCGGAAAGCGAGATCAGGAAGCTGATCGATGAGGCCATCCTGGCCGAGATGGGGATACGCATTCTCTGGTGGCAGTCGATCGGCGACAACGTGTTCTACTCCAACGGGCGGGATATCGCAGACCCGGAGCGAATGAAGGATCAGCAGGTCGCTGTCCCGGGGAGCAGCGTCGGAGAGTTCGTTGCTCTGTGTGGCGGCAAGGCGAATATCGTCCCCATGGAGAACATGGCAGGGGGCATCAAGGACAACAAGCTCGACATGGCCCTGGTTGCGCTCGCGGCGTTCCAAGGGCGGGGCATCTGGAAGGTGGTGGATACCATCACCCGCACCGGGCATGCGCCTACGGAGTTCCTGCTCGCCATCAACGAGAAGACCTTCCAGTCGCTGCCCCCAGGGCACCAAGCCACCGTGGTGAAGGCGGCAAGGATCGTAGAGCGTGAGATGCGCGACCTGGCATCGGAGTTCGAGACCAATGCCTTCGCGTTCGCAGCGAGCAAGGGCGTGAGGGTGGCCGACATTAGCCCCGATCAGGTCTCGGAGTGGCGCGCCTGCAGCGCGGCGATGATCGTGGACTATATGCAGAAGGGCGGGGAGCTCGCGAACAAGCTCATGGTGGCCTACGGCAAGCTGCGCACCGATCCGTGCTGCACGACCGGACCGGGCAGCGAGCTCGGCTTCACGCGGCGCTGAGCGGCTGCCGAGGCTGCGACGACCTGGCGTGGGCGGGCAACGCGGCGCGAGGGGGCTTGGCCGCATCGGCAAGAGCCGCAAACGACCGGCCGGGGAAGGCCATGCCGCTTCTGGCTGACGCGGACGGTGCAAATGCGCGTCAAACGCGCTGGTGCACCCTACGTCGTCCCTACGTTGTCCGCAGATTCACGCGCAGAGCCTGGTGCTCTTGCGCTCTGCCATGTCGAGGTGAAAGTGCTTCCTGTGGAGCCTTGTTGGCCTCCGGCCCAAGCACCGTGGCGAAGACGGTGCAGGCCGTCTTGTGGACAGAGCGGTGGCGCCCAGCCGAGGCCGTTGGATAGGTCGTCAGCGGAGTCCGGCGAGCGGATGCCGAACGTGACGCGGGGGCTTACCGATCGGGATGGCGGTGCTGGCCTAGTAGGGTCTGACGGTCTGCGAGCCGCCGTCAGAAAAGGCTAGCTTGAGAGGGCAAAGGAGGTCAGACTAAAGGTTGCAGTTCATCATATCTGCAATCCCAGCGAGTGATCATGTCCCCCCTTTGTCGTGCTGTCATCGCCCTCTTGCTCACATCGGCCGGCGCACTCGCCCCCGACCCTGCACAATCGCAAGACTACCCGAAATCGCCCGTCGTGATCGTCTTCGGCTTCCCGGCCGGGAGCACTGGGGACATTGCGGCGCGGGCGGTTGCCAACGAGATGAGCGACAAGCTGGGCCAGCGCTTCGTCGTCGAGAACAGGCCGGGCGCGGCGTCGTCGACGGCGGCCGCCACCGTCGCCCGCGGATCCAAGGACGGCTACACGCTCTTCGTCAGCTCCATCGCTAACGTTATCAACGCCGCGGTCAAGTCCGACCTGCCCTTCGATTTCGCCAAGGACTTCGAGCCGATAACGCTGCTCACATCGACGCCGGTGGTGCTGGTGACGGGCACCGAGGTGGGGGCCAGGAGCGTCAAGGATCTGTTGCAGCTGGCGAAGGACAGGCCGGAGCCGCTGCTGTTCGGCTCGTCCGGCGTCGGCAGCTCCACCCATCTAGCGCTGGAACTGTTCAAGACCAGCGGCAAGGTCAACATCACCCACGTCCCCTACACCGGCAGTCCTGGCGTCGTCACCGACCTCCTGGCAAACCGCATCCACGCCTATTTCGCGCCGGCATCCTCGGTAATGGAGCACGTGCGCGTGGGCAAGCTGGTTGCCCTGGGTGTCACCGATGCCAAACGTAGCGCGTTCCTGCCGGAGCTGCCGACCATCGCCGAGGCCGGCATTCCGGGCTTCGAGGCGGCGCTGTGGTTCGGGCTGATGGCGCCCGCCGGAACCCCGCAGCCGATCGTGGACACGATCTCGCGCGCGGCCAACGAGGCGCTGCAGTCGGAGCAGATTAGGGAGGCGCTCCAGAAGCAGTACATCGCTACCCTGGGCGGCACCCCCGAAGATTTCCGGCGCACCATCGCCGAAGAAACCGCTCGCTGGAGGGCCGTTGTTGCCGCCACGGGGTTGAAGCGGCCCTAGCGGCCCGGTTTCAGGCGGAGCAGGTCCGCTCCCACGGCACTTCACCCTCGCCGCCGCCATCGCGGCGACCAGGCACCAGGCGGCTCGCTGCCCCGCGAGGTGAGAGGATGCAGGGCCATGAGCATGCTGAACTACACGAACAGCGCGACGGCCTCCCAGTACGCCGCGCGCTGGGCGAGGCGGGTGTGCTGCCCGACGCTTTGGGCTCAGCGTAGAGGAAGATGTAGTTCAGATCCGGCAGTCGGTGCGGCGGGTCCATCCCGTCGAGCGGCCGGCAGATGACGGGGAAGACGCGCTTATTGAGCCGCGCGGCCTCCTCGACCTCCCACGCGCAGATCTCGGATCCACAAGGAACAGCCTTGGTGACGTCTGCCGCAGTCACACTAACGAGAGCTGCCGGCAGGTGGGCCCCGCATCTGGCAGATCGCGTCGCGTGATAGCTGGCACCATTGGTGTACCAGCATCGCCGCACAGCGGAGTGAATGTCTCGGTTGGGTCAAAATTCACCGGTCTGGCAGGCGTCCCTGCACGGCAGCCGCACATCGCAAAGCGGACGTACCTTGGGAAGTATTGAAAGAACTGCCGCGGCTACGGCCGCTACTTCCAGCGATAGACCTTGGATTCCACGTTGTCCTTGACGCGCGCCTTGAGGGCTGCCGGATCGATCTGATGCACGCTGCCGCTGCCGGCGATGTCGAGCGCGTGCGCCGCCGCCATGCCCATGGCCATGCACGGCCCCATGACGCGCACGCTGGAGAGCGCGGCGGCGTCGCCGTCCATGCAGCGCCCCGCCGCCACCAGGTTGTCGGCGTCGGGGGACACGAGGCTGCGCAGGGGAATGTAGTGCACGTGGTCCTCTGGGAACGTGTGCCAGTGATGCCCTTGCGCGTGGTCGTGCAACTCGATCGGCCAGGCGGTGCGGCCGATGGCATCCTCGAACTTGGTGCCGGAGCGCACTTCGCTTTCGGTGAGCTGGTGCACGCCGGCGATCCAGCGCGTCTGGCGGATGCCGGGGAAGCCGTAGGCCCGGATCTTGGCCGCGCCGAAGCACTTCGGAAACTCGGTCTTGAGGAAGGCCACCGCGCGGTCGGCCTGGTCCTTGCCCTCGAGCGCCTTGGCGGACGCCTCCAGCGGATCGAGCGGGGTTTCCACGTGCGTCATGTTCATCGCCGCCACGCCACGGCCGGGGATGATGAAGGCGAGGCCCTCGCGGCGGCGCAGGCCGTAGGCCTCCGCCTTCTCGGCCATGCGCTGCGAGATCTCGGGCTTGGAGGGGGCGTTCGCCTCGTCGATGTTCTCCAGGATCACCATCTGCGTGCCGAACACGCGCGCGTCGGCTGGCTCGCGGCAGGCGAGTCCCGCATTCCATGCCAGCGCCGCGTCTCCCGTCGCATCGACGAAGCCCGTGGCGGAGATGGTCACATCGCCGTAGCGCGTGGCGAAGTGCAGCTTGGCGATGCGGCGGCCCTCCACCGTCACCTCGCGCAGCACCGCACCCACCAAGGTGACGATGCCGGCGGCCTCGATGGCGCGCTCGACCCAGCGGCCCAGCGCAATTTCATCGTAGTAGACGACCGTGGTGATGGGGCCGTTGCGGTAGTAGAGGGCTTTGTCCTGCTTCTCCAGGTCGTTGAGGATGTCGTCGGCGACACCGTAGGTGAACTGGTAGCCGTGCGTGCCGTTGGAGAACAGGCCGCAGAAGGTGCCGATGATGGAGTTGACCGCCTGGCCGCCGAGGGCCGGCAGGCCGTCGACGATGGCCACTCGCCGGCCCAACCGTGCCGCCTGCAGCGCCGCCGCCGTGCCGGCTATGCCGGCCCCGACGACGCAGATATCGACGCTCAGCTCACGCGGATTGGTGCGCGCACCGCGTTTGACGGTGCGGGTGGATTTGGTGGGTTCGGCGGCTGTCATGCGGCTCCCAGGGGTAATACCGGAACTATCGCTAAAGATCGATGACGAGGTAGTCTTCCTCGACGGCGACGGGGAACGTCTCGGCCACGTAGGGCCCTTTGAGCAGGTCGGAGCCGGGCTCGACCTTGACGGGAAAGTTGCGCGCCCTGACCGACTTCGGATCGCACCAGGATTGCCCGGTGCGGATGTCGAACTCCCAGCCGTGCCAGGGGCAGCGGATGAACTCGCCGGGCTTGGACAGGGTGTAGGTTCCAGGTCCCTCCGAGCCGACCAGCCCGACGATCGTGCCGCGGCAAAGCTCGGCGCCGCGGTGCGGGCAGCGGTTGGAGAGCGCGAAGTATTCGCCGCCGACATTGAACAGGCCGATCTCGCGGCCCATGGCCGTGACGATCTTGCAGGTGCCAGGGGCAACCTCGCTGGCGCGGGCCAATACGCGGCGGCTCATTGCAGCCCGTACAAACTCTTGGCGTTGTCGCGGAACAGCTTGGCCTTCTGCTCCTCGGTCAGGCGGAACTTGAAGGTCTGTCTCGGATCGTCGTAGTCCCAGTGCGGATAGTCGCTCGAGTACATTAGCGGTCCCAGCCGAGCCACCCGACGATGTCGGCCAGGTGCTCGGGCGTCTCCGGCTCTTCCATCGGCTGGGTGGTGAACCAGACGTGCTCGCGCACGTACTCGGACGGCGGGCGCTTCAGATGCGGGGTCTCCGCCCGCATGTGCTGCCAGTGTTTGTCCATGCGCGCGCAGAGCGCCGGCGCCCAGGCGAAACCGCCCTCGATCATCACCACCTTCAGCTTCGGAAAGCGCTCGAACACGCCCTCGAACACCAGGCTGGTAAGCGTGTTCTGCATGCCCGTCGACATCGCGTAGTGCTCTTGAATGTAGAAGGTGGGCCAGCCGGTGCCCGTCGAGGAATGGCCGCCGCTGAAGCCGGCGACGTGCATTCCTACCGGCTTGCCGCAACGCTCGGCTGCGGCAAAGATCGGCCAGTAGCGGCGATGCCCGAGGGGGTCGCTGGTGCGCGGCGAGAGCAGCACCTGCACGAACGCAGGGTCGGATGCGCGGCGCTCGATCTCGGCGACGGAGTGCTCGGGGTTCTCCTGGGGCACAACGATCGCCGCACGCAGCCGCGGCTCCGGTTTCACCCAGCGTTCGAGTTGCCAGTCGTTGACGGCACTGGAGAGTGCCGCCGCGAAGTCGAGGTTGCGCTCCTCCATGCCGGCGCGGCCCAGCGCGATCAGCATGCCGGCTTCGACGCCGTTGGGATCGAGATGCTGGCGGCGCATCAGCTCGAGGTCGGAGCCCGGCGGGCCGTCCTCGGGAAAGGAATCCACACGCATGCCGGACGCCGTCATGCGCGGATAGGGCAGCTGGCCGGTCAGGCCGTGGCGGATGTGGGGACCGAAGGTCGCCATGTGCTCGCGCCAGCGCGCCGACATGAACGGATACAACTCCGCGACCGTGCGATAAACCGGGTGAATGTCGCAGTCGACGACCTTCAGCCGGGAGTCTGGCCTTCACTTGCCTGACGACGACGTTCATGGAAACTCCTTCGCAGTCTGCTCCGACCGCGCGCGGGCAGCGACGGCGTCGCCCAGCCGCGGGTAGGTTTCGAGCGGATTGCCGATCAGCATTTTGCGTATTGTGTCCTCTGGCAGCCCTGCGGGCAAGACGTCGTCGCCCTCGAACTGCCAGTGCGGGTAGTCCGTCGAGAAGAGCAGCAGCCGGTCCGAGCCCACATGCTCCAAGGTGCGCACGAGCATGCCGGGGTCGTTGTCCGGTGCGTCCACGGGTTGCAGCGTGAACCGAACGTGCTCGCGCACGATGTCGGCCGGCGACCGGTCGATCCACGGCACCTCCGGCCGCACCCCGCGCCAGGTCTTGCCGGTGCGCCACAGCCAGGACGGGCAGCCAGGTGAAACCCGACTCGATCAGCACAACCTTGAGCGCAGGGAACTTGTGGAACACGCCTTCGGCAACCAAGCTCAGCAGTTGGGTCTCGAAGGCGGCCGACTGGGCCACATAGTCTTCCACCCGATAGGAGGTCCAGCCCGAGTAGGTCGGCGCCACGCGATACGTGCTGCCGGCGTGCACGCCGATCACCAGGTCATGCTTCTCGGCGGCGGCATAGATCGGCCAGTGGCTGCGCCTGCCGAGCGGCGACTCACCCATCGCCAGCAGCAGCACCTGCACGAAGCGCTTGTCGGGCGCCACGCGCTCGATCTCCTTGACCGCCAGCTCCGGGTTTTGCCCGTACACCAGGATCGAGGCACGCAGCCGCGGCTCCCGGTCGAGCAGCTCCTTTGCCATCCAGTCGTTGACCGCCGAGCACAGCGCGGCCGCCATGTCGTCGTTGAAGAGCGCGACGGCGCCGTGCAGCGGGTTGCAGATGGCGTAGCGGATGCCGAGCCGGTCGAGCACGTTGCGGCGGATGGCATCGAGGTCGGCCGCGGGCGCCCCCGACGGCGACCGCCAGTCCGCCCGCGCCGTGATCGGCGACGTCGGCAGATAGCTCGACAGCGCGAACGGCATCTGGTCGATGTGGCGGTTGGCCAGCTGATCGCGCCAGAAAGCGTCGAGGTAGGGGAGCAGTTCGCCGGACGCTCGGCATCGAAGGATGCAGATCGCAGTCGATCGCGCCTTCAAATGGCACTTTCACGCGTGAGCCCGTTCATTGGACACCTCGCGAGCGATCTCGCGGCTCGCCACTATGAGCCAAGTTTGAGGCGCGCGCCAACTTCGCGCATCGCACAGGTGCATCGCACATTGCGAATGGGTGCATGGGCGAAGCGCTGGGAACCAGCCCAACATGAGTCCGTATCCGGACAAGGGCGCCGGCCACTTTTTCCAAGGCGGGATTGGCAGCGAAAGCCGCGACGGCCATGCACGAGATGTTAACCAGGACCCAAGGCGGGATGCCGATCTAAAGTTCCATGTCGCGCTCGGTCGGCCGCCAGGCGTTGATGCGGCGGTCGATCCGCACCAGCACGGCATTGATCACCAGCACCAGCGCAGTCGCCACCGCCACGCCGGCGAACACGCCGGTGGTGTCGAAGTTCTGGCGCGAGTACTCGATCATGTAGCCGAGGCCCTCGTTGCCGACCAGGAACTCGCCGATGATGGCGGCGCTGATCGCGCGTGGCAGCGCGATCTTGAGCGCGGAGAAGAAGAACGGCAGCAGCGAGTTCCAGATCACCTCGCGCGAGATCCGCGCTTCGCTGGCGCCCACCACGCGGGCCATGTTGACGAGCCTGCGGTCGACGTTCCTGATGCCCGCGAACACGGCGATGAACACGGGATAGAAGACGAGCAGCCCGACCAGCCAGAGCTTGGGCGCATCGTCGATGCCGAACCACAGGATGAAAAGCGGAACCAGCGCGTACTTGGGCACGCCGACCGAGGCCATGATGTAGGGCTCGATGGCATTGGTGAGCCGCGGCAGGCGGCGCAGCACGAAGGGAAGCGCGACGCCGAAGAAGCAGCCGATGGCGAAGCCGATCGCGGCGAGGCGAAGCGTGACGTAGATGTGCCGCAGCAGCACCCCGGACATGGTGTCGCCGACGATGCGCTGGAACACCTTGACGGGGTCGGCGGCATATACCGGGCCGGCCGCGTCAGCGCCCAGCTTCCACCCGGCAAGCAGCAGCACGACGAGAGCGATGCGCCCCGCGGTGACGGCGTACTGGCGCCATTTGACCGGCCCAGGCTCGGCGAAATCAACCGCGCCTTGGCTGCTCGTGCTCGTCATTGCACCTGCGCCCTGATGCGCTGGTAGAGCGTGGCGAAGTCGGGATGGGTCATGATGCTGCGGATGTCGCGCGGTCGCGGAATGTCGATGACATGCTCGCCGGCAATTTGCGCCGGCGCGCGCGAGAGCACCAAAGTGCGGTCGCCCAGCGCGATCGCCTCGGCGATGTCGTGGGTGACGAAGATGATGGTCTTGCGCCCGAGGTTCCACAGCCGCAGCAGATCGTCCTGCAGCTGCATGCGCGTCTGGGCGTCGAGCGCGCCGAACGGCTCGTCCATCAGGATTACCGGCGGGTCGTACACCAGGGTGCGGATCAGCGAGGCGCGCTTGCGCATGCCGCCCGAGAGCTCGTGCGGATAATGGTTTTCGAAGCCCGCCAGCCCGACGGCGCGGATCAGCACCTCGGCGCGGGCGCGCGTCTCGGCGTTGAGGCGGCGCTGCACGGAGAGCGGGAACAACACGTTCTGCATGGTGGTGCGCCAGGGCAGCAGGTTGTCCTCCTGCGTCACGTAGCCGATCTTGCAGGAAAGGCCGGGGCTGAGCGCCTTGGGATCGTTGATCGGTGCCGAGACCGACTGAAAGCGCACCTCGCCGCCGCTCGCCGCGTCGATCTGGGCGATCATGTTGAGCAGCGTCGTCTTGCCCGAGCCCGAAGGTCCGACGATGGTCAGGAACTCGCCGTCGTTGACCGAGAAGCTCAGGTCGCGGATCACCCAGGACTGGGGATCGCGGCCGGCGCGCGCGGCGAAGCGCTTGCTCAAGTCACGCACTTCGAGCAGCGGCTGCGTGTTCAAGATCACCCCCCCGCCTTCGCGTCAGCGGGCGGACGCCAGCGCAACAGGCGCCCCTCCACCGCGTTCACGCTCCAGTTGCCGAGAAAGACGATGCACGTGGTTGTGACGAGCGCCACGAACACCCCGGTCGTATCGAAGTTCATGGCGCTGAGCTGGATCAGATAGCCGAGCCCGCGGTTGGCCGAGATCAGCTCGGCGATCACCGCCCCGCCGATGGCATACGGCATGGCGATGCGAAAGCCGGTGAAGATGTGCGGCACCGCACCGGGAAAGACGATATGCCGCGCCACGTCGCGCTCGTTGGCGCCCGCCACCTGCGCCATCTGCACGAGCTTGGCATCGAGCGCGCGAATGCCGCCCAGCGCGCTGAAGTAGACGATGAAGAACACCGTGATCGCCACCAGAGCGATCTTGGATTCGATGCCGATGCCGAACCAAAGGATGAAGAGAGGTGCCAGCGCCAGCTTCGGCGCGCCGTACCCGCCGACCATGAACGGGTCGAGGATGGCGGTGACGATCGGCAGGCGGCGCAGCGCGAAGGGCAGGGCGGCGGCAGGGATGGCGCCGATCAGAAAGCCGGCAACCGCTTCGATAAGGGTGTAGGAGGCGTGCTGCAGCAGGTCGCCCTGGACCACGCCGTGCGCAAGGCGCGTGACGACGCCCCAAGGCGAGCCGATCCAATAGGTGCCCAGCGCCAGGCTCAGGACCTGCCAGATGGCGAACAGCACGACCAGCACCAGCACCTGGTCGACGCGCGCCCGCAGCGACGCGGCAAAGCGCGAGGGTTCGATGCGCGCGGGTGGCGGCTCGCCAGACTGCTCCCAGGTTGCCATTTCCTCTCCACGTGCCGCCGAGCGACGGCGGTAATTCCTTGTGCCGCGTTGTGGGCTACGACGCTTTTTGTTACAGGAGTTCAGGGCGGCAACGATAGTTCGGGAGAGCGAAATGTTCAAATGGGCAAGAGTTTTAGCGGCGGGAAGCCTCGGCATTGCCGTTGGGCTCGGTCCCACCGCGGGACGGGCACAGGAGACGGAAGTCGTGTTTGCGATTCCGGCTCTCACTCTTACGTTCACGGCCCACTTCGTGGCCGAGGATGCGGGCTTCTTCAAGAAGGAGGGGCTCAAGATGAACACGCGCAACCTGGTTGGCGTGGCATCTCCAAACGCGGTTCTCGCCGGCAGCGCCGAATTCACCATTGGCACTGGACCGGTATTCCTGCGGGCAGCAGCGCAGGGACAGAAGTTCCTCGCCATTGCCAACATGGTCGACCGGCCTATGGTCGAGCTGGTTCTGCGCAAGGACGTCGCGGACGCTGCGGGCATCACGGACAAGACGTCGCCGGTGGATCGCGCCAAGGCGCTCAAGGGCAAGACCATCGCCGTGCAGGGCATCGGCAGCATCGTGCACGCCTGGCAGCGCTATGTGGTCAATCGCGGAGGCCTCGACGTCGAGAAGGACGTGCGCGTTGCTCCCATGGACCCGCCGGCCATGTACCCCGCGCTCGAGAACAAGTCGGTCGATGGCTACGCCACGTCGATGCCCTTCACGACCCAAGCGATCGTCAAGGGCTCTGCCATCATGCTGGCGAGCGCCACATTCGATGCACCCGAGCTCGCTGCCCTTCGCCTATGGCCTCATCTACACACGGCCCGAGGTGTGCAAGGAGAAGCGCGACCTGTGTGCACGCATGGCCCGCGCCTACGCCGGCGCAGCCAAGATGATCCAGGAGAAGCCGGACGAGGTGTTCGAGAAGATCCTGAAGAAGCGCTTCGAGAAGATGGACCCGATGCTGCTGGCCGAGGCCTGGAAGGTGGCACAGAAGGCGCATGCCAAAGACATCCGCGTGACCGTGCAGCAGCTCGAGAACTCGCAGAAGGTCAGTCTCGATGCCAAGCTGCTCGACCCGAAGGATGCGCTGAAGAGCTACGACGGCCTGTTCACGGACGAGTTCTTGCGCTGACGTCAGCCGGGATTTGTCTCGACCGCACCCCGCCCGCTAGTGTCCTTCAGATGGCGAAATTCGTCTCATTGTGCGGCAAACTCCGAACGAATTTCGCCATCTGAAGGACACTAGAAAGATCATGATGCTAGTGTGATTCAGATCGAGAAGTCCGCTTTCGACTCCAGCCTCGCGCGATGCAGCGGACTTCTCGATCATCACACTAGCCGGGCGGGGTGTTTTCGTTGGCGGGCGGCGGCGCGCCGCCCAGTCGCCCGGCGTAGGCGGCGGCTTCGGTCCGCCCTTGGCCACGCCCACCATGGCAGGCCGCAGCACCCGGTCCTCGATGGTGAAGCCCGGCTGGAACACCTCGCACGATGGTGCCCTCGGGCACATCGCTGCGCGGCATCTCCATCACCGCCTGGTGCAGATGCGGGTTGAACGGCTCGTTCAGCGGCTGCTGGCGCTTGATGCCATGCCGCTCGAGCGCATTGAGCAGATCGCGCTCGGTCAGCGTGACGCCTTCGAGGAAGCTCTTGAGAGCGGGGTCCTGCTCGGCCGCGCCCACCGGAATCGCCCCGATGGCGCGCTGCAAGTTGTCGCCGACGACTGACGATGTCGCGCGCCAGCTTGGTGATGGCGTACTTGGCGGTCTCCTCCCTCTCGCGCTCCGCCCGTTTGCGGATGTTCTCGATCTCGGCGTGCGCCCGCAGCCACTTGTCCTTGAAGTCGGTCGCTTCGGCCTGCAGGCGGCGATGACGTCGTGCACGGTGCGACCGCCTTCCGCGGCAGCACCCGGCGCCTGCGACGGACCGGGACTGCCCGCTTGGCCCGGCGCCGTCTGATCGCCTGGCGGTGTCTTCTTGGGATCGGAATCGTTTGGCGGTGTGTTGGCCATCGTCACTTTCGCGCTCAGGATTGCCGCGCCGCCCGGCAAATGGCGGCCCTGATCAGACACGGCGGCCGGCGATGGGTGTCAAGCCACGCCGCATATCGGGCAAGGCGTCGCAAAAATCAAGTCAGCACGCGCCCGACGAGCTTGGCGGTGTAGTCCACCATCGGAATGATGCGGGCATAGTTGAGGCGCGTCGGCCCGATCACGCCGAGCACGCCCACGATCTTCTGCCTCTCGTCCTTGAACGGCGCAACGATCAGCGAGGAGCCCGACAGCGAGAACAGCTTGTTCTCCGAGCCGATGAAGATGTGCACGCCGTCGCCGCGCTCGGCCAGCCCCAGCAGCTGCACCAGGTCGCGCTTGGTCTCGAAGTCGTCGAACAGCTGGCGGATGCGCTCCAGGTTCTCGAGCCCCGACACGTCCTTGAGCAGGTTGGCCTGCCCGCGCACGATCAGGCTCTGCTTGCCGTCGAGCGCGCCGGACCAGGTGGCAAGGCCGGCCTCGATCACCTTCTGGGTCAGCTCGTCGAGCTCGGCCTTGGCGGTGGCCTGCTCCTTCTCGATCCTGGCCCTGGCCTCGTTGAGCGCTGAGGCCGCGAATGTGGGCGTTGAGATAGTTGCCGGCCTCGGTCAGGCTCGACTGGGTCAGGCCCGGCGGCAGGGTGATGACGCGGTTCTCCACGTCCTGGTCCTCGCCGACCAGCACCACCAGCGCCTTGCCGGGCTCCAGCTGCACGAACTCGATGTGCTTGAGCTTGCCCACCTGCTTGTCGGCCAGCACCACGCCGGCGCAGTGCCGAAAGGCCCGAGATCATCTCGCCGGCCTCGGTCAGCACCTGCTCGAAGCGCTTCTCGCGCCTGACGCCGATCTGCGCCTCGATGGCGCGCCGCTCGTCCTCGGTCAGGTCGCCGACCTCCAGCAGGCCGTCCACGAACAGGCGCAGGCCCGACTCGCGTCGGCAGTCGCCCGGCCGAGGTGTGCGGCGCATAGATGAGGCCCAGGGCCTCCAGGTCCGACATGACGTTGCGGACCGAAGCCGGCGACAGCGTCATCGGCAGATGCCGCGCCAGATTGCGCGAGCCCACCGGATCGCCCGTCGCCAGATAGCTCTCGACGATCTCGCGGAAAATGGTGCGCGAGCGCTCGTTGAGCTTCTGCAGGTCGGAGATGCTGATCGCCGCCGGCTGGCCGAGAGACTTGTCGGAACTCATGCGCAAGGTTGTGGGATTGTTGCGGCGTCAAATTCTAGGGTGGCAGCCCTCGCGCAGCGTCAAACGCCGCTGGGCTTTGTGGGTTGAAGGCGGCAGGGCGGTCGCCTAGTGTCCTGATCGCGAAATTCGTCTCACTGTGCGGCGAACTCGTTACGAATTTCGCGATCTGAAGGACACTAGCAGAATCATGGTGCTAGTGTGATTTAGATGGCGAAGTCCGCTAGCGAACCCAGCTCAGAGCGATGTTGCGGACTTCTCGATCATCACACTAGTGTGCCGCCGGCACCCCTCAACCATAGGCTCTACGCACGCCATGCGGCCTTCCAAACGCAATCCCGATGAGCTTCGCCCGGTCAGCATCGACCGGGCCGTGTCCATGCACGCGGAAGGCTCGTGCCTGATCAAGTTCGGCAACACCCACGTGCACTGCACGGCGAGCCTGGAGGAGCGGCTGCCGCCCTGGCTCAAGGGCCAGGGCCGCGGCTGGGTGACGGCGGAGTACGGCATGCTGCCGCGCGCCACCACGCAGCGCACGCGCCGCGAGGCGACCCAGGGGCCACCCCTCCGGGCCGCACGCAGGAGATCCAGCGGCTGATCGGGCGCTCGCTGCGCGCCGTGGTCGACCTGCCCAAGCTCGGCGAGCGCCAGATCTCGGTCGACTGCGACGTGATCCAGGCCGACGGCGGCACGCGCACGGCGGCCATCACCGGGCGCCTGGGTCGCCCTGCACGACTGCCTCAAGTGGATGCAGGCGCGCGACATGGTGCAAGGACGGCGTGCTGCGCGACCACGTGGCGGCCGTCTCCTGCGGCATCTACAAGGGCACGCCGGTGCTCGATCTCGACTACCCGGAGGATTCGGAGGCCGACGCCGACGCCAACTTCGTCATGACCGGATCGGGCGGCATCGTCGAGGTGCAGGGCACGGCCGAGACCAAGCCGTTCTCGCAGGAGAGCTTCGATCAGCTGATGGCGCTGGCCAGGAACGGCATCGCCGAGCTGATCTCGCTGCAGAAGCTGACGGTGACGTGAGGCCAAAAGGCGGTATTTGGAAATGCGTCCGGCGGGCATTCTCGAAACGGTGCTCTACGCCAAGGACCTGGCCGCCACCGAGACGTTCTATCGCGACGTGCTGGGGCTCGATCCGTTCGTCAAGGTCGCCGGCCGGCATCTCTTCTACCGCTGCGGCGACCAGGTGCTGCTGATCTTCAATCCGGACGCCACCGAGCGTTCCGCCGCCCCCCGACGCCCTGCCGGTGCCGCCGCACGGCGCGCACGGGCCCGGGTCATATCTGCTTTCGCGCCTCGGCCGCTGAGATCGACGCCTGGCGCACGCGCCTCGTGGCACAGGGCGTTGCAATCGAAGCCGACTTCGAATGGCCCGGCGGCGGCCGCTCGATCTACTTCCGCGACCCCGCCGGCAACTGCCTGGAGTTCGCCGAGCCGCGCATCTGGAAGCTCACATGACCCGCCGCCTGCAGCCCGGCACGCGCCTCCTGGTTGCCAGTCACAACGCCGGCAAGGTGCGCGAGATCGCCGACCTGGTGCGGCCGCACGGATTGGCCGTGGTGTCGGCCGCCGAACTCGCGCTGCCGGAGCCCGAGGAGACCGGGGCAACGTTCAGTGCGAATGCCGAGATCAAGGCGCTGGCCGCGGCCAAAGCGGCGGGCCTGCCCGCGCTCTGGCAGACGATTCCGGGCTCGAGGTGGAAGTGCTGGGCGGAGCTCCGGGCATCTATTCGGCGCGCTGGGCCGGCCCCACCAAGGACTTCAAGCTCGCCATGCAATGGGTGGCCGACGAGGTGCGCGAGCGCGACGGGTGGCAGGCTGAGCCCGGGCCGCGCGCCAACTTCACCGCCGCCCTGTGCCTGGCCTGGCCCGACGGGGCCTGCGATGTCTTCGAGGGCAAGGTTTTCGGCCATCTGGTCTGGCCGCCGCGCGGGACGCGTGGTTTCGGCTATGATCCGATGTTCGTCGCCGACGGCGAGACCTTGACCTTCGGCGAGATGGAGCCCGCTGCCAAGCATGCGATCAGCCACCGCGCCCGCGCCTTTGCCAAGTTCGTCGCCGCTTGCCTCGAAGCACGCCGCGCCTGACGGCGCCGGCTTCGGCGTCTACGTGCATTGGCCGTTCTGCGCCTCCAAGTGCCCCTATTGCGACTTCAACAGCCACGTGCGCGCGGGCGGCATCGACGAGGCACGCTTTCTCGCCGCTTACCTGCGGGAACTGGAGCACTGGGCGGCGCTGGCGCCCGGCCGCACGGTCGGCAGCATCTTCTTCGGTGGCGGCACGCCGTCGCTGATGAGCCCCGGCACGGTCGGCGCCCTTCTCGAGGCGATCGCGCGGCACTGGACGCGTGGATGCCGACGCGGAGATCACGCTCGAGGCCAATCCGTCGAGCGTCGAGGCCGGCCGCTTCCGCGGCTATCGCGCAGCGGGCGTCAACCGCGTCTCGCTCGGCGTGCAATCCCTCGACGATGCGTGAGCTGCGCGCGCTCGGGCGGCTGCACACCGTCGGAGGAAGCGCGCGCGGCCATCGACATCGCGCGCCACACGTTCGATCGCTTCTCGTTCGATCTCATCTATGCGCGGCCCGGCCAGACCATGGACGCGTGGCGCGCGGAGCTTGAGCGAAGCGCTGGCGCTCGCCGGGCGCGCATCTGTCGCTCTACCAGCTCACCATCGAGGCAGGGCACGCCGTTCGCCGAGCTGCAATGCGCGCGGCAAGCTCGTCGTGCCCGACGGCGAGGCTGCGCGCGCCTTCTACGAGCTGACGCAGGAGATGACCGAGCGCGCGGGCCTGCCGGCCTACGAGATCTCCAACCACGCCGCGCCGGGCGAGGAGAGCCGGCACAACCTGCTCTATTGGCGCTACGGGGAATACGCCGGCATCGGGCCGGGCGCGCACGGCCGCGTCGTCGTCGACGGTGCGCGGCGGGCCACCGTGACGGAGCGCAATCCGGAGCGCTGGGCGGCGTCTGGTCGAGGCAGACGGGCACGGCATTATCGAAGCGACAGCGCTCAGCCAAGACCGAGGAAGCCGACGAGGCGCTGCTGATGGGCCTGCGGCTGGCGGAGGGCATCGATCTGGACCGGCTTGCCGAGCTGACCGGGCTCGTGCTCGCAGGATGACCAAGTGGAGCGGCTGGTCGACCTCGGGCTGATGCACCGGTCCGCAGCCGGCCGCATCGCCGCCACCGCTGCCGGGCGCATCGTGCTCAACGAGGTCGTCGCCGAGCTCGCGGCGTCTTTGCGGCCCGCAGATTCCAGCAGGTTGCTGGAAGTTCATGAAATTGAAGATTTTGAAACCAGCGCCCGAAACGCGCGGCCGGCGGTGAACTCGGTGCGCTCGGCGCCGCCTCGACGATCGCGGCGCCAAACCGCTGCACCTCCAGGATCGCCAGCGAGCGATCGGCCGTGCCGTCCGCCAGCAGGCGGTAGGCGCCGTCGATGCCGGTGAAACCGCTCGGCCGGGTGATGGCGGCCTGCGTGTAGCGCTGCCCCTCGGCCCCGCCGGCAAGCACGATCGCCATGCTCACCGCATCGTAGGCCAGGCTGGCGATGCGCGGCGGCGCCTGGCCGTAGCTCTTGGCGAACTTCTGCGCGAAGTCCGTCCAGCCGCGCGGATCGGGGCCCGGGATACCAGGCGCCGACCAGCCCGGGATCGCGCCCGGCATTGGGATAGTCCATGCCGCCGGTGCCGATCAGCTTTGACCTGCTGCGTGTTGATCTGGGCCTGCGGCAGCAGGCGCCCCAGCATCTCCAGATGCTCCTGCCCGCCCGGAATGAACAGGGCATCGATGGGCGCGCCTTCCGCTTCCGCCGCCGTGATCGCCGCGCCGATCTTGCGCAGCGGCTCCAGCATGGCATTGGCCGAGCCATGGGGATAGGTCTCGAGCGCGACGACGGTGCCGCCGTTGCGGGCTCGACTGCGCTCGCGGAATACCGGCTCGACGAGCTTGCCGAAGGTATCCTGGGAGATGAGGGCGGCGTAGCGGCGCTTGCCCTGGCTCGCAGCGTAGCGCGACGACGCGCTCGACCTCCGGCGCGGGCTGGAAGCTCAGCAGATACACGCCGTTGCCGGCCACCTGGCGGTCGTTGGAGAAGGCGATCGACCGGCACCTCGGCCTTGCGCGCCACCGGTGCCACCGCCGCCACCGACTTCGCAAACAGCGGTCCGATGATCAGAGTGGCGCCGCTCTTGAGCGCGTCCTCGGCCGCGGCCCTGGCTCCTTCGGGCGTGCCCTTGTCGTCCTTGACGATCAGCTGCAGGTTGGGATTGTCGCGCTCGAACAGCGCAAGCTCGGCCGCCTGCTTGAGGCTCTTGCCGATCACGCCGGGCTGGCCCTGCGCCGAGAGCGGCACCAGCACCGCCACCTTGACCAGCGGCCGGTCCTTGCCCTGGTCGGGACTGAGCGAGCCGGTCTGCGCGTCCGGCCCGCCCGTCGGTGCAGGCGCCAACCAGCACGGCGCCGAGCAGCCCAGCGGCAAGGCCGCAGGCTCTCAGCGCAGCGCGGGAACTGATTGAGACGTAGGCCATCGGCCCCCTGGCCAATGTGAGTCGTCGCTTATACCTAGCGCGCCAACCACTGGAGAGCCAGGGCAAAGCCGCCCCTATAGCCTTAATTTCAACGGCTATCGGGGCAACAACGAGCGCTTTAGAGTGCCAGCCGGTGGCACGGGTTGAGCGAGGCCGGCGTGGGTCAGCGCATTGACGATGGAGCGAGCCATCCGGCTGCGAGCCGTGCCGCCGCCGTGCTCGAGGGCCTGCTGGGGCAAGCCTTGCCGCCAGGGCTCTATCTGGTCGCGACCCCGATCGGCAACCTCGCCGACATCACCTTGCGCGCGCTTGCCGTGCTGGCGCAGGCCGATCGTCGTCTACTGCGAGGACACCCGCCATAGCCGCACGCTGCTCGCCCACTACGCCATCGGCCGTCCGCTGCGGCCCTATCACGAGCACAACGCCGAACGCGAGCGTCCGCGCATCCTGGCCGAGCTGGCGGCCGGCAAGTCGGTGGCGCTCATCAGCGATGCGGGCACCCCGCTCGTCTCCGACCCCGGCTACAAGCTGGTGCGCGCGTGCCTCGCGCAAGGCCATCGCGTGACGAGCCTGCCGGGCCCGAGCGCGCTGCTGGCGGCGATCGGCAGCGCCGGGCTTGCGACCGACACGTTTCTGTTCGCGGGCTTCCTGCCGGCGCAGGCAGGGGGCGCGCAGGGAGCGGCTTAGCGAATTGCAGCTCAGTGCCGGCGACGCTGGTGTTCTTCGAGGCGCCGTCGCGGCTGGCCGAGAGCCTTGCCGACATCGCCGCAGGTGCTCGGTTCGCGCGAGGCCGCCGTGGCGCGCGAGCTCACCAAGCTGCACGAGGAGGTGCGGCGCGGCACGCCCGCCGAGCTCGCGCAGTGGGCGGACGAGAACCACCCGAAGGGCGAGATGGTCGTGCTCGTCGGTCCGCCCTCGGCGCAGGCGGTGACGGAGGAGGCGATCGCGGAAAAGCTCGCGCCGCTGCTTGGCGAGATGAGTCTCAGCGAGGCCGCCAAGGCCGTGGCCGATGCGCTTGGCGTCGCCAAGGGACGCGCCTACGATGTCGGGCTTGCGTTGAAGAAGGCTGCAGACAACTAGCAATTTCCCCTCCTCCGCCGCTGTGAGCAACCCGCATGGCCCATGTCACCCTGATCGGCACGCTGCGCCAGTACACCGGCGGTGTGACCGAGCTCGAAGTCGATGTCGCCAACGTGCGCCAGCTGTTCGCCACGCTCGGCGAGCGGTACCCCGCGCTGGCGCCGCACCTCGAGCAGGGCCTCGCCGTGGCCATCGACGGGCAGATCTATCAGGACGCGCTGCTGCAGAAGATCGGCAGGGACAGCGAGGTGCATATTCTGCCGCAGATTGCCGGAGGGTAAGCGCAATGCTGGCGGGTGTGGGCGCTCAAGCTCTGCACGCTGGTTGCGGCGCTGATGGCAGCCGGCGCATCGGTGCGGGCGCAGACTGCGGTCGATCTCGAGCTGGTGCTGGCGGTCGACGTGTCGGGCAGCGTCAGCCAGGACCGGTTCATCCTGCAGCAGCAGGGCTACGTCGCCGCCTTCCGCGACCCGCGCCTGCTGCAGGTGATCCGCTCCGGCGGCGCGCAGGCCATCGCCGTCACCATGACGCAATGGACCGGCCCCGAGATGCAGCTGCAGGTGGTGCCGTGGACCCTCGTCAAGGATGAGGACTTCGATCCTGGCGTTCGCCGACGCCATCGAGAAGGCACCGCGGCAGCTGTTCAGCGGCGGCACCTCCATCAGCGGCGCCATCGACCACGCCATGACGCTGTTTGCCAAGGCCCCGTTCAAGGGCACGCGACGGGTGATCGACGTGTCGGGCGACGGCGCCAACAATCGCGGCCGGCCCGCGGCGGACGCCCGCGACGAGGCGGTGCGCGCCGGCGTCAGCATCAACGGCCTGCCGATCCTGGTGCTGGAGCCGTTCCTCGATCAGTACTACTGGACCAACGTGGTCGGCGGCCCCAACGCGTTCGTGATCGCGGTCGACGTCCTACGAGGCCTTCGCAGCGGCGGTGTTCAAGAAGCTGATCATCGAGGTCTCGGCAGTCCCCTCGGAAATCCGGACTGCGGCAGCGGCCGTCCTGGAGCCGCCCTGAGGGCGCTGCGCTACTGCTGTCGCGACGACGCGCGCAAGTAAGCACCTCGCTACGCCTGAGCGCGCTGCGGGCTCGCAACAGAACGCACGCGCGTCTCGCTCCAGGCGATGTAGCAGCCCGCGCAGACGATGATGCCGGCGCCGATCCAGGTGAAGGCGTCGGGCAGATAGCCCGAGATGATGTAGCCGACGACCACCGAGCCCATCAGCTGCCAGTAGCCGAACGGGGCGATGATGCTGGCCTGGGCGTAGACCATGGCGCGGGCCACGAAGTAGTGGCCGAGCCCGCCGATGATGCCGAGCGAGAACAGCAGGGCGGCGTCGGCCCACGAGGCGATCGGCGTCCACACGAACGGCACCACCAGCGACATCACCACCGTGCCGACCAGCGCGCTGTAGACGGCCGAGGTCTCGGCCGAGTCGTGCCCGGCGACGCGGCGCGTCAGGATTTGGTAGAGCCCGTAGCAGACGGCGCTGCCCAGCATGTAGAGCGAGGCCCACTGGAACACGTCGGTGCCGGGGCGGATGACGACCAGCACGCCCGCGAAGGCGACCAGAACTGCCAGCAGCCGGTTGGCGGTGATGCGCTCGCCGAGCATCGGCCAGGCCAGCAGGGCGACGAAGAACGGCGCCGTGAAGCTGATGGAGGCGGCCTTCGCCAGCGGCAGGTACTTCACGCCGGTGAAGAAGAACAGCATCGACATCAGATGCACCATGGAGCGGATGATCTGCCACTTGGGCACGGCCGTGCGCAGCACCGCGACGTCCCATGGGCGGCACGAACAGGGCGGTGATGAACACCAAGTGCGAGGCCGCGCGCGCCCACACGATCTGCTCGGTGCTGTAGCGCTCGCTCAAGACCTGCACGAGCCCGTTCATGACGGGAAACAGCGAGCTCGCCGCCAGCATGAAGAGGATGCCGAGCAGCGTCCGGTTGGGCGCTGCGAGATCGGCAGTCGGCGGCATTTGCGGCTGGTCTCGGCGGGGAAAGGACGGGCGCGGTGCAATGCGCACTGTCTCCACGCCGGCGCGTGGGGTCAAGGCAACAGCCCGCCCCTGTGCGCAGACCTCCTATGATCGGAGTCAGCGCGGATCGTGCCGGTCAACCCGGAGCGGCTCAAGGCTGCTTCCTCAGCATTGATCGTGGCCGTTGGGCGTGGCGCGCGAGCGCGTCCAGGTCTGATCGCGCTTGAGGAAGTCGTGCAGCGTCTTGCCCGGCTCCGCCCGGAACCGCTCGCCCGGCACCGCGAAACCATCGATGCGGTCGAGGCGGAAGGTGCGGAAATCGTCGCGCAGCTCGCACCAGGCCGACAGCAGCCAGACGGGGCCGAAGTAGGCGAGGCACAAGGGCCGCACGGTGCGCTCGGACGATTCCGACAGCGCATCGCGATAGCGGAAGTACACCTTGAGGCGGCCGCGCAGCGCGCGGCGCAGCTCGGCCACATCGAAGGTGATGGGCTCCATGAAATGGTGCGGCGGCGCCACCAGCGCGGTGTTGGCCATGTACTCGCGCAGCCGGTCTGGGATGACGGCCCCCACCTTGGCGATGACGTTGCTGGCGGCGGCGGCAAGCTCGGGATCGGCCCACGATTCCACGATGCGCGCGCCGAGCACGAGCGCCTCGATCTCCTGCTCCTTGAACATCAGGGGCGGCAGGTCGAACCCGGCCTTGAGCACGTAGCCGACGCCGGCCTCGCCCTCGATCGGCACGCCGCTGGCGGTGAGGTCCTGGATGTCGCGGTAGATGGTGCGCTCCGACACCTCCAGGGCCTCGGCGAGGTCGCGGGCGCGCGCCAGGTCCTTGCGGCGCATGAACTGGATGATCTCGAACAGTCGGTCGGCGCGACGCACGGGCTCACCCTCGGCTGGCTGGCGGGAGATTGGTAGCGGCAGGTTAGTTTAGCCCTCCTGACACCACCATGTCAGGAGGTTGGCAGGCTGCTGACAGCAGGTTGTCAGTCTGGCTGCGGCATGGTGCGCCTCCAACAACAGGAGGCCAACATGCGCACCGCGACCACATGCCCCCAGCGGCGTATTTCACATGGGTTTCAGCCCCCCGCCACCACCCTCGCAGGGCGTTTCGGCCGCCTGGCGCGGTGGTGGTGGCGCGCCTACTGGGACCGCCGGGCGCGGCAAGCGACCGTCCTCATCCTGCAATCCCTCGACGACCGCACCCTGCACGATATCGGCATCAATCCGAGCGAGATCGAATCGTGCGTCTACAGCAAGTGGCAGGACCGTAAGCGGCCCTACGACGCCAGCTGGCGGTCCTGACCCGGGGCTAGTGTGATGATCGAGCAGTCCGCACCATCGCTTTGGGCTGGGGTGAGAGCGGACTTGTCGATCTGAATCGGCCTAGGGGTGTACTCAAATGGCAGCAACTATATGCGGTCGAAGACGCTGATCATGTCTGCTTCACGGCCAAATGCAGAAGTGATGTCTGCGCCTGACGCTCGGTCAATTTGTGCCAGGAGTGACTCATGCGCTGTGGCAACTGGGCTTGGAGACTAGATGCCGCCTGGCGCATAGCCCTCTGCTGATCAACAGCTGCGCAACAGGCGATTCCCGGGGCCCCGGTCCAAGCGGGGCCTCGTGCCGCCGATTGAACGTATGTTCAACTGGGAGTGCTTGCGTCGATCCAACGACCTGGAATTTCCAATTGACAGCGTGCTCCCTCAGGTGTGAGCACGTGAATGACCTTACCTGCGAGTTCATGGGGGATAAGCTCGCAGATGACTCTGGTCCCATAGCCGGTTTTGCACTCGGCTTTGGCGGGGGGGCCGCCAGTCTCTCGCCATTCAATGACCAACCCGGCACTTGCGTCGCCGTTCAATTGCCGGCGCCACTCAACTGATACCCGGCCTTCTTGAGAAGAAAATGCGCCATGTTTTGCAGCGTTGGTGGACAGCTCGTGGAACACCATTGCCAGGGTTTGACCAGCCTCCGCGGTCAGGATCACTTCGGGGCCGCCGATCTCGCTATTGTTGCCTTCGCAATAGGGTTCCAGTTCCCGGCGCAGCAGCTCCCCCAGTGGTATGCCCCGCCACAGTCGCTCGCTCAGTAGCTCGTGCGTTTGCGCCATGGATCTGAGGCGACCATCAAATGCGGAAACGAACTGTTCCGACGAGCTGGTCGCGTTCAGTGTCTGAGAGGCAACGGCGCTGGCAGTTGCGAGAACGTTCTTGACGCGGTGGTCGAGCTCGGCGTTCATCGCTTGCAGATGTTCTTCCGCTCGTTTCCGCTCCGTAATATCAATGTGGACGCCAACCAAGCGCGTTGGGCATCCGTCGTCGTCGTAGGAAACGAGGCCGCGCAATTCGATCCACCGCGCCTCGCCGTCTGCGCCGACAACGCGATACTCGATGTTAAGCTCGCGGCGTTGCTCGGCCAGAGTTCGGCTGCGGAGGGCCTCAAAGTGCGCGAGATCTTCAGGAAGCACACAGGCTCGCCATTTCTCGCAAGTCAACCCTTCGCTTTCTTCCGCCAAGCCGTGAATGGCCGCGAAGCCCGGTGAGGTCTGGATCTGTCCTGTGGCGAAGTCGATGACGAAGCTGCCTACGCGGGCTGCTTGCCCGGCGAGACCGAGTTGAGCCTCGCGCTCGGCGAGTGCCAACTCGGCTTGCTTGCGCTCGGTGATGTCCTCGCAAACGATGAAGAGCAACTTGCCCCCGAAGCCGTCAACAGCGCGGGCCAATTTTCTCACCCACAGAATGCTGCCGTCCCGACGAACCTTGCGCATTTCCGCCCTGGAGATCGCACCTGCACTCTCCGCGCACGAGGCAAGCCACCGTCGCGCTTTCTCTCGGTCTCCTTCGTGAATCATCTCCAACACCGACTGACCCACCAGCTCCGCGGGTGTGTAGCCGAGCTGTCGGGCTCCGAATTCGTTGACCGACAGCACCGTGCCGGAAGCATCCACGGTGAAGTACATCGACGGATTGTCATCGTAGAGAGATCGATAGCGCGCCTCGCTCTCCTCGAGCGCAACCTGCGACTGCTTGCGTTCAGTGACGTCGATGTTGATGCCTACGCATTGTTGTGGCTGGCCATCCTCGTCGTATGAAACGCACCCGCGCGATTCGATCCAGCGGACCCCGCCATCGGCGCGAATTAATCGGTAGTCAAACATGTATTCGTGTTGGCGATTGCCGAAGACTTGCTCGCGAAGCTTGTCAAATGCCGCAAGGTCGTCTGGGTGTACCCTGGATCGCCAGTTACTGAGCGTCGTTTGGACAGTTCCCTCTGGTAACCCGTGGATGGTCACATAGCCCTCGGAGACTGCAATTAGGCCGGCCTTAAGATCGTTCGCATAGCAGCCGACACGGGCTGCTTTTGCCGCCAGGGCCAGCTGCGCGTTGCGCTCAGCCAAAGCGAGTTCGGCCTGCTTGCGCTCCGTGATTTCCTGGATAGTTCCCCGCAAGCCGACGATCCGGTCCGTGGAATTACGGACGGCCGCACCGCGCGCGATGATCCAGATCGGTGTCCCAGTCCGGAAGGACCGCAGCTCCAGCTCGTAGCTGACACCCGTCTGCATCGTACTTCGCATCGCCGCCAGCAACCGTTTCCAGTCCTCGACTGGATACCAGCGTCCACGCTGCTCGCGGTACCCAGGAAGGTGCTGGGTGGCGGGATCAAGGCCAAAAATGCGAAGTAGCTCGGCGGACCCAACAATCACATCCGACTCGGCGTCCCAATGCCAACTACCGATACGGGCCAGTCGCTGCGCCTCGACGAGCTCGGTTTCTCTTTGATGCAGCGCGTCCTCGGCCCGCTTGCGGTCGGTAACGTCGACCTGGACGCCTATTCTTCGGAAGGCCCGCCCTACCTCATTGTATGAAATGAGGGCACGCGACTCGATCCATCTCACCTCGCCGTGGCGCAATATTCGAAATTCCGAGACGAGTTCGGTTTCGCGATTGGCCAACGCGCGGCGCGTGACGACGTCTAGCCGCCGCAGATCGTCCGGATGCACCAGGGCGCGCCAAACCTCGCGTGAAATCTCGAGTTTGCCCTCGGGCAGCCCATAAATGACCGCACACCCTGGGGAGAAGTCCGCCTTCTGCGTGGCATGGTCGTATGTGAAGCTGCCAATTCGCGCGATCTTTCCAGCCAGGTCGAGTTGCGCGTTGCGTTCCGCAAGGCAGGTCTCGGCACGCCTGTGGTCACCTACATCGACAAGCATGTTGACGCCGATCTTCCGGTCGAGTCGAACAGCAGTGTTGGATAGGGAATTAAGGAACGCGTGCGCGCGTCCGGGCCCTCAGCCATCCCTTCGTGTTTGCGATGCCCCAAATTTCGTCGCTTTGATTCCCAGAACTCGCCGTGAGCTTTCTCAGGCTTCAAATCCTGCGACAATCAGGATAAACCCGTAGACGCATAGCAAGCCGCGGCGCTTTCACCTGATAGTAAACAAGGTTTCTGTGACGTGATCGATCGATGGCGCAGCCCATTGTGCAGCGCCATCCGTCAGTCCAGAGAGGGTCACAACCAGCAAGTCTTGGGCGGAGCACAAAATTTCCGCTTTGCCCCTGCAACGGACATATGCCCAGCATCGCACCGCAATTGAGTACACGACCTAGCGAATGTTGAGCACCGTTTCGATCGTATCGTAGAGCATCCGGCGCGCAGCGGGGCTGATGGCCAGGTATTCCGGCCAAGCCGTTTGCTGCGCCACGTTGAGCCAGGCCAAGTAGTCCTGCTTGGTGAACTTGTAGTACTTGGCCCCGGCCTTGGTGAACGTGTCGATGAACCGCCGCTCGGCATCGCGCTGGGTGGCGGCGAAGAACTCCTCCGAGATCTCCGCGGCAGCCTCGAACGCCTCCCGCTCGGCGGGCGACAGGCTGTCCCACACGGGCTTGGAGATGAGCAGGGTGTTGAGGAACATCCAGATGCCCGGACTACCGGCGGTGAAATACTTGCCGTGCTCGTAGATCTTGGTCGAAACGAAGGTCTCGTAGGAGGTGAGCGCGCCGTCGAGCCGGCCGGACGCCATCGCCGCGTGGATCTCGTTGGAGTGCAGCTCCACCGGCCTGGCACCGGCCTTCTTGAGCATCAGATCGAACAGGCGGTCGCCGCCCCGCAACTTGAGGCCCTTCACGGTGTCGGGCCCTTCGATCTGGCGGTTCCGGGTGACGAAGCCGCCGGGCACCCACCACCAGGCCAGGATGTGCACGCCGTTGTTGTGCGCGACATCCTGCAGGTGCTCGAGCACCTTGGAGCCCTTGAGATCGCGCACGGTGTCGAGGCTTGGGTAAAGCCCCGGCAGGACGGCGAGCGAGAACTCGGGCACCTTCTTGACCGCGTAGGGCAGCACGTAAACGCTCATCTCGAGCGCGCCCGACTGCAGGGCATCGAACTGCTCCTCGGCCCCGATCTTGAGGGCGAGCTGCGGGTGGATCTTGAAGGAAATTCCTGGAGCGCGCAGCTGCACCTCCTCGGCGAATAGGCGAGCGGCGCGGTCGCGCGCGTCCGTCTTGCCAGGCCATTGATGCGAGATGTTGAGCTCCCTGGCCGGCACCGGACTGAACGCGGTGACAAAGGCCAGGGTCAGCAGGATTGCCGCCAAACGCATGCTCGAGCCCTCTGCTTGCAATTTGTTGGTGAGATCGCCGCCGACAGACCCTCCCCGCAGGTTGCAGCGCCCCTTGATCGCACGCCAGAATGGCTAATGCGTGGCCTGCTTGCAGATCACGGATTGTTCAACCGGAGTCGGGGCGAGGCTGGGTCGGGCCCGATCGCGACCTAAGCAGCGCGCTGCTGCCGCAATGTCTCGCCGCGGTAGCTCAGCGCCTCGGCGACGTGGACGCGCGAGACCCTGTCCGTGCCGTCGAGATCAGCCAGCGTGCGGGCGACGCGCAAGGTGCGGTGAAAGCCGCGGGCGGACAGATTGAGCCGCTCGGATGCCTGCCGCAGCAGGGCGACACCTGCCTCGTCCGGCATGGCGATTTCCTCGAGCAGGCGGCCGGAGCATTCCGCGTTGGTGCGCACGCCCTTGGCGCCGAGCGCGGCGAAGCGCGCGCGCTGTGTCTCGCGCGCGGCGGTAACGCGAGCGCGCACCTCGGCGCTGCCCTCGGCGGGGGCGGGCAGCACCAGGTCGGCGGCGGACACCGCCGGCACCTCGATCTGCAGATCGATGCGGTCGAGCAAGGGTCCGGATATGCGCGCCTGGTAGTCGTCGGCGCAGCGCGGGCCGCGCCGGCAGGATTGTCCCGGCGTGCTGCCTCCGCACTTGCACGGGTTCATGGCGGCGACCAGCTGGATGCGCGAGGGGTAGGCGATGCGATGGTTGGCGCGCGCGATCACCGTCTCGCCGAACTCCAGGGGTTGGCGCAGGGCATCGAGCACGTTGGGCAGGAACTCGGGCAGCTCGTCGAGGAACAACACGCCCAAGTGCGCCAGCGAGACCTCGCCGGGACGGGGCTTGGAGCCGCCGCCGACCAGCGCCGCCATGCTGGCCGAATGATGCGGCGCGCGGAACGGCCGCCGCGTGGCGATGCGCCCGCCGAGCAACTCGCCCGCCAGCGAATGCACCATGGAGACTTCCAGCATCTCCTCCGGCGTCAGCGGCGGAAGGATCGAGGGTAGGCGCGCCGCCAGCATCGTCTTCCCCGAGCCCGGCGCACCGACCATCAGCAGGTTGTGGCCGCCGGCAGCGGCTACCTCCAGCACGCGCTTGGCGCTTTCCTGGCCCTTGACGTCGCCGAGATCGGGCTGCGGCCCCTGGTCCGCCTCGACGTTGGGCTTGGGCCGCGTCAGGGTCTGGAGGCCCGCGAAATGGTTGACCAGCGACAGCAGGTGCGGCGGCGCCAGCACCTGCATCTCCGCGTCCGCCCAGGCTGCCTCGGCACCGCTGGCGCCGGGACAGATCAGGCCCTTCCCCATGGCGTTGGCGCCGATGGCGGCTGGCAGTGCGCCCGGCACCGCTCTGATAGAGGCATCGAGCGCCAGCTCGCCGATTGCCGCGTAACCCTCGATGGCGTCGGGCGAGATGGCCCCCATGGCCACCATCATGGCCAGCGCGATCGGCAGATCGAAGTGGCTGCCTTCCTTGGGCAGGTCGGCGGGCGCAAGGTTGACAGTGATGTGCTTGAAGGGAAGCCCCAGACCTACCGCGTGCAGCGCATTGCGCACGCGCTCGCGGCTTTCGGCGACGGCCTTGTCGGGCAACCCCACGATTGCAAACAGGTGGCGGCCGCCGGAGATGCGCACCTGCACTTCGACCGGTTTGGCCTCGATGCCGACAAAAGCAACAGTTGAAATCTGGCCGTACATCGCAGAGCGGCCCCGGACTGAACGCAGGCTGAAATGCTGGCAGCAGTGTGCCGGCGCTCCACCGATCCAGTCAAGAACAAAAAAGGAACACCTAAACTTCCGCGCCGTGCTGCCGCCCTAATGCCTCAGCAACTTCTTGCGGTCAAAAGCCGTTGAAGCTTCGATAATGCGTCGCAGCACGGCCACGCGGCGTGTTAGGGTGGATTCCATGTCATCACGCCACACGATTTCGCGCTCTGGCCCGGAGGGGGCCTTCGAGCGCAAGGTCTTGCTGAGCAAGTGCGCTCTGCTGTTCGAGCAGATTTGGCCCCGCGCCTGGATCATGCTGGGCCTTGCGGGGCTCTTCATCGCGGTGTCGCTGGCAGGCCTTTGGCCGAGGCTGCCGGAGCTGCCGCACAAGATCGCGCTGGGGCTGTTCGGCCTTGGTTTTCTCGGCGCCTTTGTCGCTCTTCTGGGTGTGCGCTGGCCGACCCGCGAGCAGGCGCATGCGCCGGGTCGAGACCGTATCCGGCATCCAGCACCGGCCCGCTTCCTCCTACGAAGACACCCTGACGCTCGGCGCCGAGGACGCGCCGCACTGCCGCCCTGTGGCGGGCGCATCGCCAGCGCCTGGCCGCCCTGCTGGCGAAGCTGCGCGTCGGCCGCCCGGCCCCGCGCACCGACCGCTACGATCCCCTTGCCGTTCGCGCCCTGCTGCTGCTTTCGGTGTTCGTGCTGCTGATCGTGGTCGGCGACAGCGCCGCCGACCGCCTCTGGTCCGCCTTCCGGCTCAGTCCGCTGGCCAAGGGCGCCGAGGCGCGCCTCGATGCCTGGCTCACCCCGCCGCCCTATACGGCAAAGCCGCCCATCATGCTGGCCGACGGCGGCATCACCGGTCCGCGCGCGCTGGACAAGCGGCCGCAGACTGCCATGGAGGTGCCCGACAGCAGCCTGCTGATCGTGCGCGCCAGCGGCGCCGGCATGCGCGACCTCGTCATCGACGTTCCGGGCGAGAACGGCGCGCCGCGGCGACTCGAGGCGCCGGCGCCCGCCAATCCCGGCGACGTGCTTGAGATGAAACACGAGGTGAGACATTCGGGAGCCGTCAGCGTGCACCAGCAGCGGCATCCAGGTGGCGAGCTGGACGTTCACGGTCATACCCGACCACGCGCCCAAGATCGCGCTCACCAAAGAGCCCGAGCGCTCGCTGCGCGGCAGCCTCAAGATCTTCTTCAAGGCCGAGGACGACTACGGCATCGTCTCCGCGGAAGCGCGCGTACGGCGCCTCACGCCCAAAGCCGACACCTCGTCCACCGCCTGGGCACGCGAGCCGAAGAAGGGCGCGCGGCCGCCCTACGAGCGCCCGCCCGTCATGGCGCTCAGACTGCCGCGCTCCTATGCCAAGGAGGTGCAGGGCCACAGCCTGCACGAGATCGGCGATCATCCCTGGGCCGGCATGCGGGTCGAGCTCACCCTCATTGCCAAGGACCTCGCCGGCCAGACCGGCAAGAGCGAGACGATCGAGATCACGCTGCCGGAGCGGCGCTTCACCAAGCCGCTGGCGCGTGCGGTGGTCGAGCAGCGCCGCCACCTGGTGGAGGACCCGCGCGACCGGCTGATGGTGGCCAAGGCCATCGACGCCCTCACGCTGGAGCCGCGAAGAGTTCATCGACGATCTGCAGGTCTTCCTGGGGCTGCGGTCGGCCTATTGGCGCCTGCAGCGCGAGGACACGCGCGCCATCCGCAACAGCGTGATAGCGCAGCTGTGGAACGTCGCGCTGCGCATCGAGGACGGCGATCTCACCGACGCCGAGCGCGCCTTGCGCGCCGCACAGGACAGGCTGCAGCAGGCGCTGCGCGACGGCGCGTCGGACGAGGAGATCCAGCGCCTGATGCAGGAGCTGCGGCAGGCGCTGGCGCAGTTCCTCGATCAGCTCAACCGGCAGGCCGACGGCCAGCAGCCGATGCAGGGCATCAATCCCAACCAGCAGATGCTGTCGCAGCAGGACCTCGAGCGCATGCTGCGCAATCTCGAGAACATGGCACGCTCGGGCGACCGCGAGATGGCCGCAGCAGATGCTGAGCCAGCTGCGCGACCTGCTCGATCGCCTGCAGTCGGGCCGCATGGCCGACCAGGGCCAGAGCCAGCGCTTCGGCCAGATGATGGACGAGTTCGGCGACATCATCGGCAAGCAGCAGGAGCTTGCTCGACGACACCTTCGGCCAGCAGCGCAAGCAGGAGGGCCAAGGCCAGCGCGGCCAGAAGGGCGACAAGGGTCAGGCAAGGCGAGGGCGAGGCGACAAGGGCGGCCAGGGCGGCGGCCTCGAGCGATCGCCAGCAGCGAGCTGCGCGAGCGGCTGGGCCGGTTGCAGCGCGGCATGCGCGAATTCGGCATGCAGTCGCCGGGACAGCTGAACGGCGCCGAGGAGTCGATGGAGCGCGCCGAGCGTGCACTGCGCAACGGCGATCTCAACGGCGCCACCGACCAGGAGAACCGCGCGCTCGAGCAGCTGCGCCAGGGCGCGCGCGAGCTGGCCCAGCAGATGCTGCGCCAGATGCCGTCCCGCTACGGGCTCAACGACAACCGGGGCGAGCTCGACCCCATGGGCCGGCCGCCGCAGCGCACCGATGGCCCGGATCCCGGGCACCGGCGTGAGGGTTCCCGACGAGATCGATATTCAGCGCGCGCGGGAGATCCTGGAGGAGCTGCGCCGCCGCGTCGGCGAGACCACCAGGCCGCCGATCGAGCTCGAGTACCTGGAACGGCTCCTCAAGCGCTTCTGAGCGGTCGGCGCCCTCATTCGCCTCAGCCAATGCAGCCAGTCGGATGAGCGGCTTGTCCGTTCGGGGCGCGGCGTGCCAAATTGTCCTCCGGGCAACGCCGGCCGCGGGGTCTTGGGACGTGGTATCTCACTTCTGTTGAAATACCGTTCTTCCACGACTAAGGTCCGTGGCATCCCAGTACTATACAAGACTGCGGGCGGGGGCCCGCCAGGGGATCATTGCGTCGCGGCGGGGTGGGAGCGAGGATGGACATCCAGGATATGCGCATTTTTGCGCGCGTGGCTGCTGTTCAGAACCTTTCAGCCGTCGGCACCGAGCTGGGCCTGACCCCCGGAACCATCTCCAAGCGTATCCAGGCTCTCGAAGACGAGCTCTGTGCCCGCTTGTTCGACCGCACCACGCGCTCGATCCGCATCACGGAGGAAGGCGTCACCTTCCTCGGCCACGTTGAGCGCATCCTGGCAGAGATCGAGTCGGCGCGGGCAAGCGTCGACGACAAGGTGAGCAACCCGAAGGGTAAGCTCAAGATCGCCGCGCCCGCGGGCCTCGGGCGGCGCTACGTGGTGCCGGCGCTCAGCGTGTTCCT
The DNA here is from genome assembly GCA_963724565.1 of uncultured Alphaproteobacteria bacterium. Taxonomy (GTDB): domain Bacteria; phylum Pseudomonadota; class Alphaproteobacteria; order Rhizobiales; family Hyphomicrobiaceae; genus AWTP1-13. Next base: position 184,331 of record CAVRVK010000020.1, on the reverse strand, counting down.
GCACAACTATCCCGACATCGAAGCTCAGCTCGATCTGCAGGACCGTCCGATCAACCTGCAGGAGGACGGCTACGACCTGGCGATCCGCACCGGCGAGCTTTCCGATTCCTCGGCGATCGCCAAGCGCCTCGCTCCCGACCGGCACGTCATCGCCGCCTCGCCAGCCTATCTGGCTCGCCGGGGGCGGCCCACGCGGGCGGAAGATCTGAGCAGCCACAGCTGTCTCGTGCTCGGCGAGCGGTCGCAGTGGTCGTTCGCCAGGAACGGCGCCGAGGTTGCGGTGCGGGTGAGCGGCCCCTTGAAGTCCAACAACGGCGATCTGCTGTGTCTTGCCGCGCTCGAGGGTAATGGCCTCATCCGCGCTTCCGAGCTCGAGGTCATGGCGGAGCTGGCGTCGGGTCGAGCTGGTCGAGGTGCTGACCGACCACGAGATAACCAGCAAGGCCGCCGTGTGGGCGCTCTATCCGAGCGTCAAGCACATGCTGCCGCGCATGCGCGTGCTGCTCGACTTCCTGACCGAGTGGTTCCGCGATGCGCGCGCCAAGCCCGGCAACGGCGCAACGCGCAAAGCTCCGCCGCAGCGGAGCATCCCGGCCAAGGTCGGCCTGCATCCGACTTGACGGGAAATTCAACTCTGGTTGGATCGCCGAGGATTCCGAAGCAAGTGCGATGATTCAAGGCTCCGCCGAGGGCGAAGGCCGGCAGGCTTCGGTTGTGCCACTCAGAGGGAAAGCCACCGTTCGACTATCTCGATTTTTCCTGAAAGAAGTCCAACAGTGTCTGACTCTCATCGAGCGGCGCCGGCATGTCGTGCCCGCCACCGACAAGGGTGTAGAGAACGACCGGTCCGCCCGAACAGCGCGTTGAGCTCTCGATGGCAATGTCTGGCGCTCGCTCGCGTTGCACCAACGACTGTTCGCCGGGTTCGACGCAGTCGTTGAGCCGGCGAAAGAAAGCGACCAAGCGCTCCGTCGACCAAAGCATTTCGCCCCACGCGGCTCGCGATCCCTTGTAAGGCAGGACCCGATCCTCGCTGCCGCTGATGATCAGAATTGGCGTAGGCATGGGCGGCTGGCAATCGGAGCCCATGACGGTGGGCATTGCAGAGGTAAGCAGGGCCGCTGCGGCAAACATCTCGGCGTGGGCGCACACCAACCGCAGCACCATGACACCGCCGAGCGATCGGCCGGCAATGTAGATACGCTTCGGGTCGGAAATACCATTTTGCGCGAGCTCGGTCACGATCGACTGCACAAAGGCGACATCGTCGGGAACGCCGCCATGCATTTGGGAGAAACGCCTGTACTGGGCGGTCTCTTTGCCCGGCGGAAAAAAGTTCCAATACCCGCCGACCGCCTGCGGGAAGACTACCGCAAACCCGTGTTGCGGCCCGCGCCGAGCTAGCTCCGAGAAACGTAGCTCCTCCTCGGCTTTGCCACTGCCACGGTGCAGCATGAGAATTGTCGGGTGGGGCCCTTTTTCCTCGGGCTGGTACAGCAGGAACGTGCGCGCCTGACCGTCCACAGTCAGTTGAACGGGCTCGGCACCTGCCGCAGTCACGACTGCCAACGTGACTAACAAGAACGACAAGAAGCGGATCATTACATCACTCAAAAAACAGCCAAGGCGCAACCATGCCAAAATAGTCACGACATCTCCAAGAGAAACTATGCCGGACCCATCGATTGGGCCCCTGCGACGAAATCCAATCGAAAGTTCAGTCTTGCAACGGCGCGGTTGCCGCTGTGCCTAGTGTAGTGATCGCGAAATGCCGCTCCGGGGCCGGACGTCGCCTGGCCAATTCTTGGGCAGGACTGAGCCGCGCGGAGCCACCCCGGCTGCCACGTCAATCACTTGACGCGGATCGTCACGCGATCGGTGCGGCCCCTGGCATCGATCACGGAGAGCCTGAAGAAGCCGCGGCCGGCCTGCGGCAGCTCCACCTCCCGCCGGCCAGGGTCCGAGGCGATGGGCTCGCCGTCGACGAGCCAGGTCAGCGGCAGGGCACCGCCCTCGGCCTTGGCCACCACGCTGCCATCGCCCTCCTCGATCTCGATCTCGGCGCGGTCCGGCGGGAAGGCGATCTTGACGGCAGGCTCCAGATAGGTGCCGGCCCCCTCCTCCGCGGTGCTCTCGCGGAAGCGCTTCAGCGGCGGCGGCAGGTCCGCGTTGGCGACCCGCAGCACGCCGGCCGGGGCCGGCGGCATCGGCGTGCGACGTGGCGAGACGCGGGCGAAGGCGTCGAACAGCAGCGGCGCAGCGCTGGCGCGTCCTGACAGGCCCGGCGTGGAAGCGCCGTCCGGCCGGCCCACCCAGACGGCGATCGTGAAGCGGCCGTCGAAGCCCACCGACCAGGCGTCGCGGAAGCCGTAGGAGGTGCCGGTCTTGTAGCAGACGCTGCCGGGCTTGGCGTTGGCCGGCGGGATCGCCTGGCATAGAATCTCGGCGACGTACCAGGCGGCGATCTCGCTGAGCAGGCGCTGGCCGGCGGCGGCGCTCTTGGGTGCCGCGGTGTCGAGCCGGTATCTCAGCGCCACGGGCTCGCCGCCGCGTGCCAGGCCGGCGTAGAGGGCGGCAAGATCGGTGAGCTTGAGCCCCAGGCCGCCGAGCGCGATGGCAAGCGAGGGATCCGTGCCCTTCGGCAGCACAGGGCTTGCCCCTGCCTGCTGCAGGCGCGTGTAAAGGCGGCCCGCGCCGACCGCCTCCAGCACCTTCACCGCCGGAATGTTGAGCGACTGCGTCAGCGCCGTGCGGATCGAGACGGTGCCGTGCCAGTCGTGGTCGAAGTTCTTCGGCACATAGATGCCGAAGCGCGAGGGCCGGTCCTCGATCAGCGTCTCGGGGTGCGCGAGCCCCAGCTCGAAGGCGAGGCCATAGATGATGGGCTTCAACGTCGAGCCCGGCGAGCGGATGGCGGCCGTCATGTCGACGCCGCCGAACCGGCTCTCGTCGAGCAAGCCCGGCGAGCCGACCTGGGCGATCACCTCGCCGGTGCGATGGTCGACGACGACAACAGCCGCCGACAGGCGGCCACCGAGGCTGGAGGCGTAGTCGCGCACCAGCTGCTCGATGTTGGCTTGCGCGGCAAAGTCGAGGGTGAGGCGATGCACGGTACGGCCCTTGTGCCGCTCGACCTCGTTGTCGGCAACGTGCGGCGCCAGCATGGGAAAGTCGCGCCGGGCTGCCGGAACACGCTCGGTCATCGCGCGGGCGGCATCCTCGGCCGAGATCACGCCGGCCGCCTGCATGCGGGCCAGCACGTGATTGCGCGCCCGCTTGGCTGTCTGCGGGAAGCGATCCGGGCGGCGCATCTCGGGCGACTGCGGGATGGCAACCAGCAGCGCCGCTTCCCCAACCGACAGCCGCTTGGGCTCCTTGCCGAAATAGGCGAGCGAAGCGGCGCGTGCGCCTTCCAGGTTGCCGCCGAACGGAGCAAGCCTCAGGTAGAGGCGCAGGATCTCGTCCTTGGAGAACCGGCGGTCGAGGCCGAGGGCCAGCAGCATCTGGCGGATCTTGCCCGTGAGCGAACGCTCGTGCTCGCCGAGCAGCAGGCGCGCCACCTGCATGGTGAGAGTGGAGCCGCCCGAGAGAGGGCGCCCGTGCCTTACGAGCAGCCATCCCGCCCTGGCTATCGCCCAGGGGTCGATGCCACGGTGGCGGCGGAAGCGCTTGTCCTCGTAGGCGATCAGCATGGCGAGGTAGCGCTGATCGACGTCCTTCACCTCGGCGGGCAGCCGCCAGCGGCCATCTGTCGCCGTATAGGCCCGCAGCAGGCGGTCGTTGCGGTCGAGCACGGTGACGGAGACAGCCTCGGAGCGCGCCAGCGACAAGGGCTCGAGCCGCACCCAGACCCACGCGACGAGCGCAGCGATTACGCAGACGGCCAACACGATGCCGGCGAGCAGCGCGCGCAGTACGAGAAGCCCGCGGCGGCGAAATCGCGGTAAGCCTACCGAAGCCCTACCGGCTGCGACCGGTTGCTCTTGGCGGGATGCGCTGGAATAGTGTGTCATCGCGAATCGAAGGAACAGAGACCATGCCCATCAAGCGCACTACGCTCCGCAGCTCCGCCGGCAAGAAGCTCTATGCCGTGCGCGACAGCAAAGGGAAGTTCAAGGATATCCAGACCTACAAGCGGGCGCATGGGCAGGACATCAAGCGCAAGAGCAAGGCCGAGACGGCGGCCAAGGCGAAGAAAGCGAAGAAGAAGTAGGCGCGCGGCCGCTGATGCGGCCGCATGCCATGACGTATTGGGGCTCGAGCACCGCGCACCTCAGTTCTTGGCCATGACGTCGAGCTTGCCGGACGGCGTGCGCGCGAAGCGGTCGGCGCGGTACATGTCCTCCACCGTCGCCGCCGGGTGCACGTAGGAGCCCGGCGTCACCGCCCGCACGATGTAGGCCACGGTGGCGGTCGAGCTGGGCCCGCTGTTGTCCCCGCCATTGTTGCCGCGCCAGCCGCGGCGCCGCCCGTCCGAGCCGCCGAAGAAGTCGAAGGCGGCGACGAAGCGGTCGTCGCGGAACTCGGTGTGCTGCGCCGGCGTGGTTTTCAGCCAGTCGAGCGTCTTGATGTCGCCGGAGTCGACGAGCCGCGGGTTCTCGATCTCCAGGCCCGCCGGCAGCCGGTCGACGAGCAGGATGCGCCCGCCCGGCTCGATCGCTTCGATCTTGAGCACCACCACCAGCCGATCGTTCTGGGTGAGCTGCCCCTGGCCGCCAGTGGCGCTCTTCAAGTCGACCTTCTTGCCGTCGAGCGAATAGTAGCTGCGCTCGATGGTGAAGCCCCTGGAGACCGGCGGCTCGGGGGTGAGCGCCGCCCCGACCACCGACACCACGGCGCCGGCGGCCGCATCGCCCGTGTTCACCACCGTGACGGGGCCGGCCTTCAGCTCCGCGGCTGTGAGCCCGCGCACGAGCTGGCCCTGATGCGGGGCGCCGTTGACGGCGAGCGACATGCTCTTGGCCTCCTCGGCCAAGGCGCGCGCCGCCAGCACCATCCACGCCTGCTCCTGCGTCGAGGTATAGGCCCGGGACGCGTAGGCTCTGGCCACCAGCTCGATCATGCGCGGCACGTCGGCCTTGGCGACGCCCGTCTCGGCCGCCAGCGTGATGAGCGCCGCGCCGTCGCGCATGGAGGTGCCGTAGTCGCGCCGGGTGACGTCGTCATCCTTGCCGGTGAGCCCGCGGAACGCCGCGCGCAGTGCGCGCTCGGCGCGCGGCCTGTCGCCCATCATGGCGAGCGCCGCGCCGAGCTGGGCTTGCGCCAGTGGCGTGGCGAAGTCGTCGAGCTTGGTGTCGACGTAGTAGCGCAGCTCGCCGATCGGGGCGCGGCCATTGCGTGCCAGCACGTAGAGCGCGTAGGCCCTGGCTTCGCCGCCTCGTTCGAAGTCCTGCACGTAGCTGATGTAGTTGGCGAGCCGGTCCAGCGCCTGGTCGAACGACTGCTGGCGCACCGCGTACTTGGCTTCCCTGGCGCGCGTCAGAAAGTCGGTGACGTAGCTCGTCAGCCACATGTCGCCGTCGGAAGGCCCCCAGATGCCGAAGGCGCCGGAGGCGTCCTGCATCTCGAGCACGCGGGCGATGGCGCCGTCGATGCGCTCGCGCAGCTGCGTATCGGAGGCAAGGCCGATGCGCTTGGCGACGTCGTTGACGTAGAGCAGCGGCAACGCCCGGCTGGTCGTCTGCTCGGCGCAGCCGTAGGGGTAGCGGTCGAGCGAAGCGAGCAGGCCGGGGACGTCGAGCGCGCCCTGCGGGCCCACCGTCAGCGTCACCTTGGTACGGCGCGGGATCAAATCCTGCACCAGGTCGGGTGAGAGCGTGATCTTGCCGCCCTTGGGCGCCAGCGTGGCAACCGTCATGCGTCGGATGTCGCCCGCCGGCACCTTGACGTCGAAGGTGAGCGTACGCCGCACGTCGACCCCGCCGGGACCGGCAACGCGCACCATCAGCTTGGTGAGGCCGACCTCCGTAGGCTTGAGCTCGAAGCTCTCGCGCTTGCGCTCGCCGGCACCGATAGTCACGGACCGCTCGAAGCCCGCCTGCGCCTGCGCGCCGGCCTCCGCCTCGTACTGCCCCGTGACCGTGTAGGCACCGGGCTGGCCCTCGACATTGTGCAGGGCGAGCTCGAGGCGAGCCTGGTCGCCGACCGTGAGGAAGCGCGGGCCCGACACCGTCATGGCGACGGGATCGCGCACGATCAGGTCTTTCGACGCCGAGCCGACCTTGTCGGCGGTCCATGCCACTGCGGCAAGGCGCACGGTGCCGTTGAAGTCCGGGAGCTGGAATTCGATCTTTGCCGTGCCGTCGGGGCCGACTTTGACGAGCCCCGAGAACAGCGCCAGCGTCTCCTCCACCGGCGGGCTGCCCTGCATTGCCATGCCACCGCCGCCGTCGCCGCCGGAGCGCAGCTTGCCGCGCTCGGCGCGCATGCCGTCGATCAGGCGCCCGTAGAGATCGCGGATCTCAATGCCCATTCGCCTCTGGCCGAAGAACCAGCTGTCGGGCTTGGGGGTCTCGAAGCGCGTGAGGTTGAGGATGCCGACATCGGTTGCCGCCACCGTCACCCGCGCCTCCTCGCCGGCGCCGAGGCCCGTGATCTTGATGGGTATGGTGAGCAAGCCGCCCGATTTCAGCTTCTCCGGCACGTCGAGGCTGACGCCCAGGGTGCGCGCGGCCTGGTCGATGGCGAGCCAGCGCAAGCCCATGGCGCGGCTCGGCATGCGCTTGGCCTTCTCATCCATCGGGCGATAGAGGGTCACGGTGACGTAGGCGCCGGGGTTCAAGTCGTTGGCGACGCGGATCGGTACCTCGCCGCCCCCGGCAGGCAGGTCCGCCTCCTGCGTGAACGCCAGCCCCGAGTTGAGCACGGCGATCACCGCGCGGCCCGCCATGCGCGAGGTGATCTTGACGCGGGCAATGTCGCCAGCGCGGTAGCTCGGCTTGTCGAGCGCCACGTCCAGGACCTCCGGGACTGTCGGCACCTTCCTGCCGACCAGTAGCCGGCGTTGAACAGGGTGCTGGAAATGAGACCGGTTGCATCGCTCACCTCGAGGCGATAGCGGCCCCAGTCGACGCGCGCCTCGATCTTGCCGGGTGCGCCGGGCGCGGCGTCCACCGTGCCCGAGGCGACGCGCCGCGTGCTGGTGATCGGCTCGTAGGCCCAGGAGCCGTCGCGGCTGTACCACTGCCAGCGCTGGTCGAGGCGCAACAGCTCCCACTTGAGCCCGCTTGGCCGCGACTGCCTTGCCGTCGGGCCCGAGCACGATGACCTCGAAACCTGCCGGGTCGCCCTCTTCGACCTGGCCGCCCCTGAACAGCGGCTTGATGCCGATGCGGGCGCTCTTCATGTCGACGGGGAGCGAGATGGTGCGCTCGATGGTGCGGCCGCCCGAATTCCCGCAGCCGCACGATCACGTCGGCCTCGAGCGGCCGGTTGGTCTTCGGCGATGGCCGGCAACTCGACGCAGGATCTCGGCCTTGCCGTCGGCACCGGTGACGGGAAGCTTCTCCAGCGGCTTGCGCACCGGCGTTATCTGCTCGTCAGCGAGCCCGAACTTGAAGCCCGCGAAGCCCGGCAGGTCCCCCCTGGCAGGCCTGACCGCGATCTCGCCCTCGACGCTCAAGCCCGTGGCAGGCGGACCGTAGAGGTAGCGCCCCGCGACCTTGATCGTGCCCGGCGCCTGGGCGCTGAGCGCCGGCGTGGCGGCCTCGAGCTTCAGCTCGAGCCGCTCGGGGACGAAGTCTTCCACCAGGAAGGCGGCCTGAGCGATGGGGTTGTCCTTGGGATCGGTGTGGACCTTGACCCGCCAGGTGCCGGTCATGGCCGTTGCGGCGAGCGCCAGCTTGTGCACCCGTCCGCCCAGATCCCTGCGTCGGTAAGCGCGATGCGCGAGTGCTCGACGCCGTCGGGCCGTGAAACGATCAGCGTCACGGGTAGAGTTGCAGCAGCGCCGGTGCGGGTGCGCACCAGCGTGGTGAGATGCACGGCCTCTCCCGGGCGATAGACGCCCCTGTCCGTATAGGCAAAGGCATCTACGGGGCCCGGCTCGATGCGGCCGGCAACGCCGCGGTCGGTCAGGTCGAACGCCGCCGTCGCCATATCGAGGAAGGCGTAGTCGCCGCCCGACGTGTCGACGACGAGCACGGCGGGTGCCAGCCCGCCCTCGCCGCGCTGCAGGCCGGGATCGAAGCGCACGTAGCCGCGGCTGTCGGTCTTGGCCGTGGCGAGCACCTCGTTGTTGCGCGCCAACAGGCGCACGTTGGCGTTCACCACCGGGACGGTAGTGGCAAGGGAGCGCACGAAGGTGTGGATGCCGTCGTCGCCGCTGAGCACCGTGATGCCGAGATCGGAGACGATGAACCACTGCGTGGCGCCGCGGCCGTTGTCCTGATCGCTTTCCTTGTCGGAGACGCTGGCGCTCAGCACGTAGACGCCAGGTTGCAAGCGGGGCATGGCCTCCGCGACCGGGAAAGCGGTCGTGACATCCTCGTTGAGGCGGGAGGCGACGGCCATATCGCCCTTGTAGACCTGTGCGCCGGTGCGGTTCTTGAGGTTGGAGATGTCGTAGGAGGAGATCTGCTTCTGGAAGTCGCCGCCAGTGAGTGCCTGGGTGATGCTGCGGTCGCCGACGCGGTAGACCTCGACGTGGACCTTGTCGGTGTTGACGGTGACGAGCGGGATACCCTGCTGGCCCCTGTTCGGCAGCAGGTAGCCGCGCCCCGTGGCGCGCACGGACGCGGCCCGGTCCTTCACGTAGATCGACAGTTCGGCGGTCTTGAGCAGGTTCTCGCCGGCGATCGCCGACGGGAGACCCGCGCGCACCTGCACCTCATAGCGCTTGCCGTGGGCAAAGCCGTCGAGGCAGATCTGGCGCGCCTCGGCGTTTACCGCCTGCGGATCCTTGCCGTCGACCTTGAAGTAGCGTGCCCAGTCGACGGTGCCCGGCGCCAACCGCTCGGAGAACTGGATGCACAGGCGCGGCTGTGCCGCCTCGGTGTCCACCTTGTACTCGGCGATGCGGAAGCCGTACTCCGCAACCAGCTTCTCCAATGCTTCCTCCGCCTCGGCAGTGCGGTTGAGCGTGATGGAGGCCCTGAGCGCATCGATTGCCGGACGCCAGTACGAGCGCCGCTTGAAAGCCTCGTGCAGCACCCACAGCGCGGCGGCCTTGGCGGCAGGGCTCTGGGTGCGCTCGTAGGCGTACCAAGCGGCACCCGACGCATTGATGGGAAGCTCGTAACGCTCGCCGCCCTGATCCGACTTGATGGCGAGGAGGGTTCGGGCCAGACCCAGCCAGGATTCCGCGTCGTTGCCGTCGAACACCACGGCCTGCGCGAAGGCGCGCGAAGCGGCGCGGAAATCGGCGCCTGCCGCCAACAGCCGGTTGCCTTCGGCCCTGAGCTCGCGGCCCTGCTTGGTACCCGGCTGCCAGTTCGCCTTGAGGTAATCCTCGTAGCGCTTGGCCGCGTCCTGCACTCCCAAGCTCCTGAAGTCCTGGGCGTGTGCGATGCCCGCTGCCAGCGCGACGAGAAGGCAGCCGAGCACTCGAAGAGCGACTAGCATGGATGAAACCCCTGGCCTGGGTAGAGAAATCCCGCAATCAGGCCGGCATTATCCGGCCGGCGACCAAGACTGAATCAGGCACGCGTGACTGAACCGTGGCGGAAGTCGCCCAGTTCTCCCAAGTTGCAAGCGGTTGCGCCCTTTTTCTGCTGTTTTCCGGGCGTGGCAGATCGCCTGCGGCCAGCGGCTGCGGAGGCTTCTTGTGGCGGCAGATGCGGGTTAGTGCCGGCGCGCGAGACCAGGCGGCTCGCCGCCGACGGGCGCGACCGGCGCATGTCCGAGCAAGGGCTCGCTGGCGGCCCACAGCCGCTCGAAGGACACGGCGGCAGCGCCGGCTGTCGCCAAGCAGACGTCGACGTAGCTCTCGTAGGCGTCGCACTTGGCGGGCTCGCGCCGCATCGAATCGCCGATCCAGCAGGTCTGCGGCCCCAGCACCAGCTGCTCGTGCGCCTCGATCAGCCGCGGCCGCCTGGCCCAGCGCACCTCGCAGTCGACTTCGGCGTCAGGCGACAGCACCCAGTCGCGCTGCGGCGATTGCAGGTCCGCCTGGGCGATGATCATGCGCACATAGATGCCGGCCGCGGCGATCTCGCTCGCAAGCGAAGCGACAGCGCGCACGACAGGGCTCTCCACAGAGCGCGCGATCAACAGGATGTCGTTGCTGGTCGGGCGACGGCCGCGGTTCGCCTCGGAGAGATACGCGCCCACGAACTCGTAGAGCCTTTGCTCCTTCTCCGCACGCCTAGTGACGCTCATAAGGATCGGAGGCCTCGGGCGCATGATTTTTTTCCTTGTGGGCGGTCGCACGAGCAAGATGCAGGAGGCCCGGGCACGGCCGTGCTTGTCCGACTATTTGCAGCCATTGCGGTTAAATAATGGTTGCACTTACGCGGGCGCGGCCGGGACCGACAGCGCACCCCGCACGCTGGCTATCGGCTGCCGGACCCGTTCTGCAGTTGCCGGTGAAGCTTGGCCTTTTGGGCTTCAAGATCGGCGAGGGCCTTGCCCAGCGACGCGATCGCCGACTGCAACTCGGCCGTATCGCCGCCGCTGGCCTGCAAGTTCTCCACACGTTTCTGATGCTGGAAGATGCGGCTCTCGAGGTCGGCGATCTCCGCATCCACGTCGGCGATGTGTCGAGCAAGGTCAGACGAAGGCACGGCGATGTGGCCCTTTCGAATGGCGGAACTGCAAGGTCGGAACTGGGTGGAGAGAAGTGGGCCGCGCCCGCACGTCCCTCGTGCACGTAGCTCCGGGACGACACAGACGCGGCCCGCAAACGGTCGATGCCCGGTGCGGGCTAGGCATCAACCGTCTGCATTCCTGCGTACTGAAAGAAATAGGTTCCGCGAAAACCTTGCGACATCCCCGGTTAGGGGGAGACGAGCCAACCTCGGCTCGATACCCAGATTCAGGAGATTACCCAGATTCAGGAGATGATGTTCTGCCGAATGGCTTCGGCGACGGCCTGCGTGCGATTTTGCGCGTGAAGCTTCTGCTTGGCCTTGCGAAAGTGGGTGCGGACGGTCTCAGCCCCGAGCCCGAGGGCCTCGGCAATGGCTTTGATGTCGCGGCCTGCAGCGGCCATCTGCAACACCGCTTGCTCGCGCGGCGTCAATTGCGGGCGCGAGGGAAACTGGTCGGGATCGGCCTCGATGCCTTTTTCGATGCGCATGATGGCGAAGCACGATGCCATGAAGGTTGCGGCGCGCGCTTCGCTCGTGAGGATGTCCGTCAGCACTTTGCGCGACCAATACGCCAGCACCCAGCGGCCGCCGACGGGACAGGTGAAGCCGTCGCGCATGCCGTACTTCATGGCGAGGTCCCAGGCCCAGCGGTCGGCGCCGAGTGGCTCGATCATGCGCCGGCCCTCGGTCCACGTGAACGGAGCGATGCTCATTCGCGCCATCATGATGGCGGGGTCGTAGGCCTGCTGGCTGTACTCGGAGTAGTCGCGCCACCACCCTTGCGGGGCGTCCTTGTGCACGAACACGGTCTCGCCCACCTTCATCGCCTTCCAGTCGCCGACCTTGCGCGGAAAGCGCGCAGCGACGAGCACGTGCAGCGGCAGGAACGGGCGTATGGCGGTCTGCAGTGCGTCCAAGACATCGTTGGGGGTGGCAAGCTCGACCGAGTGCGTCGCGAACTCCAACAAGCGCGCAGCGAGATCCTTCTCGGCCGGCGCTTCCCGTGCCGTCTTGTAATCGCCCGGGTTCTTCACGCGTCGAGGCATGCGCGCCTCCACGTTTCCGCCCACCCGGCGTTCCTGCCGCCACCACCATAGCGCCGACGACATGGGGCATGTCGTCAGCCATCTGACACAAAAACGGCCAGCCTGCCAACCTCTGGCCTGCAGAAACTCTATTGAACTCTTCTATATTAATGAACTCAACCAACGAACCGGTGAAGCTATCTACTGGTTCTGCGTGACGACCCGTTCCTCGATGATAGTCAGTTTGGCCGGCAGGGCGCCCGACCTCAGTCGCCGGGCGAGCTGCTGAGCGCCGGCGGGCGTGAAGTTGCCACTGATTTGGCCGGAGCCACCCAAGATCGGCTCGCGCACCACCGGCGCCGACAGCACCTTGCCGTCGATCACAATTGCGATAGGGCGTCCCACATTGGTGCGGGTCAGGTCGCCTAACTTGCGGGCGCCGGAGTTGTTGAGCCGAAAGGTGATCACGGGCTCGTTGGTTCGGGCATCAAAGCTGGCCTGGGCATCGGCCAGCTCGTCGCCGCGGACGGCCGAAGCGATGCGCAGCAGCATTGGGGGAAGAGCCGGCTCGGCAGTAGGGAAGAGGCGATAGCCGGCGGGGGCGGCGCTGTTCTGTGTCGCATCGGCGGTTATCGTCGGGTGCACCTCGTGGAGGGTGAGCTCGCCGCGGTTCAGTATCTCTCCTTTTAGCTGCGCCGCGTCAGCCGGGTTGGCCGCGAGAATGCGGATCCCGTCGAGGCCGTCGGGCTCGATGCGCCGCAACGCGACGCCTGCGGCATCGCAACGGCGGCGTAGGACTTCGACGGCTGTGCGCACCCCCTTGGCCATTCGCTCGTCCAGCCCAGCCTTGGGGAGCGTAACAATGATGTTGCCGCCTTCGCTGCTTCCGACCTCGACGTCACTGCCGATCGCACGCAAAGCCGAGAGTGCCGCGTCGGCATCCTCGGGCTTGACAACGCGAAGCTGGATGGCCCCGTCGACCACCCCGAGGCCCTCGAAGGCGATCTTGGCGTCGCGCAATCGCTGGTGCGCGTCGCTCACAAGCTCGGCGAGTTGAGAGCTGCGCAGCTCGGCGGTGTCTACGGACACCAGCAGGTGCAACCCGCGATTGGAGTTCGCATTGGCGAAGAGGATGTAGGCAGCCGAAGCCCCGCCGATGGCTATGATCGCAATCACCGAAACCAGGGCAATTATGCGCGAAGCCGGCATGCGAACCCTCGAATATGCAATGGCGAATATGCCTGCGCTGTTGCAGGTCTTTGTGACAGGCGGGCGGCGTCTTGGCCAGCCCGGCTGGCGTGTGGCCGAGTGGTCCGGCGCGCACACCACCTGGCCGCCGCAAGCCGCTCCACCACGACCGTGCCGGTGTGCTAGAAGGCGGGCCCACATGGGCGATGGGTCGGGGAGGGTCGGATGGTAAACGTGAGACGAGGAGTGATCGCCCTCGCCCTGCAATTCGCCCTCGCCGCATCGGCATTAGCTATCGATTTGCGCGACCTCGATGGAATGTGGTGGGGCATGTACTCCTATGCGGACCGGACCAAGCGCCCGGTGGAGTTCGCCATGGACATGCGCGTCGTCGGCAACACCTGTCAGGGCCGCATCGAGGAGCCCAATACCTTCGGCCTCCCCTCGGCGCCGCGGCTCTATGCCAACACCGACTGCCGGCTTCTGAACGGCGGCGGTCCGCCCCGATTGATGTTTCGCAAAACCTATGATGGAACGGGCGGTCAGTCGCACAGCGTCGACTACGAAGGTGAGATCGCCTCGGACTACCTGGGCATCACCGGAGTGTGGCGCATAGGAACACAATCCGGCCGTTTCTCGTTGATCAAACAGTGACGCGGCCCGCAAATCCCAATGATTACAAGGTTGTCATGCAGCATCGGTGCCTCGTGATGCAAGCCAGCTCTCGCCTGCTTGCCGCATTCGTCCTCTCCAGCACGGTTCTCGCAGGCGCCGCCTTCGCGGAGCCCAAGCTGGTCGAGGAGAGAGCCTCCACCTACAACAACATCTACGTCTACAAAGACGGCCCGCAGATGATCATGACCTTCGGGCACAACAAGCGCTTCTATACCGAGACCATCTACGACACGACCGACGAGCTGTCGCTGCCGGTCACCTACACGCGCTATTCCACGATCGGCCTCGCCTATGCGAGCGGCCTCGACAATCTGCTCGAGATCGGCTTCGGCGGCGGCCGCACCGCCTGGTACCTGCACAAGCACGTGCCGACGCTCGATATCACGGCGGCCGAGCTGGACCCCGCGGTGGTGGATCTCGCCAAGAAGCATTTCGGCATCCGCGCGGAGGATAAATTCAAGGTCGAGGTGGCCGACGGGCGCAACTACATGGTGAAGAGCCCCGCCACCTGGAACATCGTCATGGTCGATGCCTACCGCGGACCGTTCGTGCCGTTCCACCTGCTGACCGAGGAATTTTTCAGGCTCGTCAAATCCAAGCTGAAGCCCGGCGGCGTGGCGGTGCAGAACATCGAGCCGAGCACCATGATGTTCGACTCGGCGGTAGCCACCATCCAGCGCGTGTTCGCCAACGTCGACCTCTATGAGGCCGGCGGCAACGTCGTCGCCGTTGCCTACGACGGGCCCAAGCAGACGCAGGCAGCCCTGCTCGCCCGGGCCGGTGCGCTGCAGAAGCAGTACAACTTCCGCTATCCGCTGCCCGATATCCTGAGCCAGCGCCGCATGGTCAACCGCACGGTGCCCGGCAAGGTGCTGTCGGACGACTTCGCCCCGGTGGAATCGCTGCTGGCCATCGAGAAGCACAATCGCAAGCTGGACGATATCGCCGAGCCGGTGGGCAAATGACGAGTACGCGAGGCATTGCGAGCGTCGGGCTGCTGGCGGCACTGTTCGCCATCGGCTTCGTGCTGATGGGCTTCGAGATGCTCGGCAGCCGCTATCTGAACCCCTACTTCGGCGGCGGCATCACCACCTGGGCGTGCCTGATCTCGGTGGTGCTGTTCGCCATGATGGTCGGATATTTCGCGGGCGGCCATGCCGTCGATGCGCATCCCGGCGTCGACCTGTTCGCCGGTTGCGTGCTGGCGGCAGCGGCCGCCATCCTGATCGTGCCGCCGACGGCCGACGCGGTGCTGCAGTTCCTGATCCGCACGCTGGGCGACGGGTTCTGGGGCGTGCTCATCGCCTCCATGGCCCTGTCGTTCGTGCCGGTGGCCTTCCTGAGCGCCTGCTCGCCGTTCGTCGTACGGCTGCTGCTGGTCGATCTCGAGGCCGGCGGCAAGACCGCGGGCCTCGTCTACAGCGTGTCGACGCTCGGCAACGTCGCGGGCACGCTGGCGACGACCTTCTACCTGATACCCAACTTCGGCACGCGCGCCATCACCACTGCCTTCGGCGTCGCGCTGGTTGCAGTCGCCGTGCTGCTTTACGTGAGCAAGCGCGGCTTGAGCAGAGGTTTGAGCACGAGGGCGGTGGCGGGATTCGTTCTCTGCCTGTGCCTGCTGGCCGCCTCGGCCAGCGCGGCGGAGCCCGAGCGCTCGAGCTGGGAGGCGTCGTATCCGGAAGGGCCGATCTGGGTCGGCGAACGGCTGCTCTACGTGGAGATGCCGCTGCATCGGGTGGTGGAATGGAAGGAGGGCAAGCGGCGCGATTTCTGGAGCGAGCCCGGCTGCGGGCCTACCGCCATCGCGCAGTTCCGCGATTCACAGTTCATCGTGCTGTGCCACTTCCAGGGCAAGCTGGTGCATCTCGACCAGAACGGCCGCAAGATCGGCGAGTTTGCGGCGTCATCCAACGGCGAGCCGCTGCGCGACCCCAACGACTGCCATATCGACGGGCGCGGCGGCGTGTTCTTCACCGACCCCGGTATATTCATGAAGGGCGCGCCGGCCACGGGCAAGGTCTACCACCTCACCGCTGCTGGCCGGATGGTGAAGCTCCTCGACGGGATGCAGTACACCAACGGCATCGCCGTCGACTTCCCAAAGAAGCGACTGCTGGTTTCGGAGCATCTAGCGCGCAAGGTATGGCAGTTCCAGCTCGGCGCCGATCTCGCCATCTCCGACCGCAAGGTGTTTCTCGATGTCGACCGCTACTTGAACGAGGACGAGGTTGCCTACCGTGAAACGGGGCCGGACGGCATCGAGGTTGACTTCGAGGGCAACACGTTCATCCCCGTCTACGGCTCGGGCAAGATGATGGTGGTCGCCGCCAACGGCGCGGTGAGCAAGGTGCCAGTGGCGACGAAGTACGTCACCAACATCGCCGTCTCGGATACGCGGGCGGCGATCGTCGGCTCGTTCATCAACGACCGGCCGCCGTTCTCGGGCCAGGTCGATCTGATGCCGCGGTCGGCGCTGATTGAGCTCGTCAGGCGCAACGTGGTGTCGCCCGTGAAGTAGGGCGAGGCTCTGCCGCCAACGTCGCCTTATCGCTCCTTCTTGAGCGCGCCTGCCGGGTGCCGCGCATCTCCCCGCTTGTTCGCGCGCCGCACGTACAGGATCTCCGCCTGCGGCCTCTGCATCTTCACCTTCAACGCAGCGACGAGCGCATCCTCGGCATCCACGACGGTGTGATGTGATTTTCCGTCCGCCTTCAACCCAACCGTGAACTGCATCGCACCTCGCCTTCAACCATACCGCCTAGCGCGCACCTGTGTCCGACGGCTCTTCGCCTGTGCCGTACGGGTCACATCGACCACCGCTGTGTCGATAGGCCGGCTCGGCGGCTCGGTACTGGTGAAGTGCCCAACCGATACCGGGTCGCTCGCGGGAAATGTTTCCTTCAAACCCTCGTCGAGCAGCTCTTCCAGGTGACCCCTTGCCTTGGTTCCGGCAAGCCGTGCGAGCATCGCCAGCAGCGCTTCAGCCTGTGCAACTTCCTCGGGATCGTCGCTGACGAGCTTGCCGGCCGCCTTCTGCGCTTGCAGCCACGCCAGCTTTTCCGATGGCGAACCCTGGATATGCGCCATCACCAGGTCTGCTATCCGCGGTAACGGTCGTCCATCACGCTCGCGTCGAGCCTTGCCTGCGCGAACCTGAAACATCGGCCAATCGCGCATTCTCGGTTGCGCGGGGTTGTTCGCTTCCGCCACAACACAAACTCCTTACTCCGGAGTACTACGTTCTCATCCTACCCCATCTCTTTGTAGGCGTCCCGAAACCAGTGCAGCGGCCAGCCAAGGCCGCGCAAAGCGGCCACCCGGCTCGCCCTGGCCGGAAGTTTCAAATAGGCTCCGGTCACATGAAGGCACTTGTAAGGGGTCTGGCGGCGGCACTAGCCGTCAGCCTGCTGGCGATGGCAGCCATGAACCAAGGCAGCGCCTCGGAGACCGAACGGGAGCTGGCCGCGCTGAGAGGGCGCAAGGCCGAGATCGCCGCTGCGCTAGCGGCGACGGTGCGCCAGTGCGTCGTGCGCAAGGATACGGGCCACGCCGCGTTCCATGGCTGCATCGACTGGCACTCGGCCGTGCACGGGACCTGGGCGCTTGTCGCATACGCGCGCATGACCGGCGACAAGCGGGACGCGGCCTTGATCGCGAGCGCGCTCACGCCCGCGAACATCGAGGCGGAGCAGCGACTGCTGCGCACGCAGCCCGGTTTCGAGATGCCCTACGGACGCGCATGGTTCCTGCGCCTCGCGGTCGAGCACGCGCTTGCGTACGGCGGCGACGCGCTCGCACCCATGGCCGAGGAGGTGCTTTCCTCCATGCTCGACCACTATCGGCGGCAGCCCCCCGATCCGCGCCGCGGAAGCTACGGCAGCGATTCCTGGGCGCTCATCAACATGCACGAGTACGCCGCCCTCACCGGGAACGCATCGGCGCTACGCACAATCGACGCCCAGGTGAACGGGCATTTCGTGCGGCAGGGAGGCGGCTGCGACTACGCGCCGGAGACCGGCGAGTTCATGGGCGTCTGCACCAACTGGGCGTGGCTGGTGAGCAAGGTGCTGGCAGGGCACGAGTTCGACCTCTGGGCCGAGGGCTTCTTCAAGCGACCCGGAATGCCCCGGCCGGTGACGAAGCCCATCAACTGGCACCATCACGGCCTCAATTTCAGCCGCGCCTGGGGGCTGTGGCAGCTCTATGCGGCGAGCGGGTCGGCCAGCGCCAAGGAGGCCTACCTGGCGGCCTACCTCGCCCACTTCCGCGAGAGTTACGAGACGCCGGCGCTCTGGCGCGGCAGCTACGAGGGCGTCGGCCACTGGGTGCCGCAGTTCGGCATGCTGGCGCTGCAGCCGCTGTTCGCGGAAAGCCTGCGCTAACCGTTATGGTTCGGTGGGGAGTTCGACCCCCGCCGCCGCGCGGCGGCTTCATCGCCTGGCAGGCACGCCCGCCGCCTCGCCTTTCGACCAGGCGATCAGGGTGTCGAGCTCGGCCTCGCCCGGGGTCACGTGGTAGAACAGCCGATAGAAATCGCGCGTGGTGGCGCGCAGATTGTGCGCCAGCTTGTCCGGGTAGAATAGCCCGGCAAGCCACCGCAAGCCGATCACGCGGTTGAGCGAGGGTGGCCGGTCGATCCACCCGAAGGGAGCGGTGGGAGCCAAGTACACCCGCTTCTCGCGCACGGCGCGAATGCCGGCCCACATGCTGTCCCTGCCGACCTGCTCGAAGAAGGTGCGGTCCCAGGTGATGATGATCTCCGGGTCAGCCGCGATCACTTGCTCCAGGGACGCGCGCACCAGCCCGCTCTGGCCGGGGGCCGCCATGACGTTGCGTCCGCCGGCGCGCTCGATGATCTCGGTATTGACGGAGCCGACCACGCCGGTCTCGAGCCCGTCGGGCCCGCGTGCCAGGTAGACGCGGGGGCGCTTGTCCTCAGGGGTTGATTTGAGAACGGAGCCGATTGCGGCGAACGTCGATTCTACGTAGCGGGCAAGCTCCTCTCCGCGTGCCCTGACCCCCAGGATATCGCCCAGCAGCCGCAACGCTGCCGGCGTCGCCTCGAAGCGGCCGTCGATGAGGATGTATGGGACCTTGGTTTGCTGCTGCACGGTGTTCGCAAGCGAGACGTAGGTGTCGCCTACGGGGCACAGATCCAGAATGAGGTCGGGCTTGGCCTTGAGCACCGCCTCGAGATTGGCAGTGCCGCCGCGCTGGGTGAGATGTCCCAGCGCCGGTAGTCTGCGATAGGCCGGAGCGATGAAGGATCGCTCCTCGGCCGTCGGCGGACTGGGCCAGCCCGACATCTTCTCGGGCGCCAACATGTAGAGGAGAACCGAGGCCGACGGGCCGGCGGCGAACACCTTGCCGATCCGGTCGGGCACCTCCACCAGGCGGCCTGCGGAGTCGGCGAGGGCGCGCGCTTGGGCGAACTGGGGTGCGGCCGCGAGAGCCAGTACAAACGCGAGGACCCGGATCATCGTCTCGCTACCCCCAAGTGCAGCTTGACCTTGACAGCGTGCCCCAGTCTGCTCGGCCTGTCCCGCAGTCTTATACAATTTCCCCTGGTCTCTTGTGGAAAGTCGAAGCACCCGCCGATCGCGACGGCACACCCGTCCGCATAGCGGACAGGGTCCAGACTAAAGACGAATGACGCTTGCGGAAACGTGCCTGCGGCCGGCCGAATGCGCACGGTACGCGGCATGCCAAGCGGCGCCCATGCGGCGCCGCCGTGCTATGTGAGGGATCGGATCGGCCGCGGTTGGGCTCGCCAGGTCCTAGCGCCCGCAGAAGCCGACGCCGTGGATGTAGAAGCAGAAGCCGGGTCCCCAACGACCGCGGCGGCCCCGCCATCCTCTCCAGCCGCGCCTTCCGCGCCGCCCTCGCCAATGTCCGCGATGTCCGCGCCAGCGTCCGCGGCCGCCGCGATGCGCCTCGGCAGGCGATGCACTGAAGGTCAAGGCGGCACTGGTACCTGCGATCGTGCCGAACAGGTACATGCAGACCAGAGCGACGGTTGTGAGCAAGCGGGTCGCGCGGTTTGCGTAGGTTCCATCAATTGCGCTTGTTGCCATGCGTCCTCCCCTTCAACTGCCGAAGCCTCCAAGCAGCCCTCGCCATCGCTGAACCGGCGATCGGCTGCTTGGTTCCGCTTACGTAGCATGCGCCGCCGATCCGTCGCCGGCGAGCGCAAATTTTGGCTGGCGCACTCTCGGCTCGACCAGAGACCCGTATTCCTACGGATGCTCCGCCTGCCATCAATTGCAGCGGCCAAGCTTGGCATGCTTGCCATGACACGCTCGGCAGGCAGAATGCGCGCGGCAGCTCGAGGGTGATGCGATGAGCCGCAAGAAAGTCAACGCGATGTGCAGGACCTTTCCCGGTGCGGAGGTCTCCGATCCATGGGGCGGAGGTCACGACGCCTGGAAGGTCGGCGGCAAGATGTTCGCCTGCATCGGCGCCGTGATGCCGGGCGTCTCCGTCAAGACCGACAGCGTCGAGACCGCACAGATGCTGATCGACGCAGGCGTCGGCGTGAAGGCGCCCTACTTCCACCGCTCATGGGTGAACCTGCCCTGGGGCACGCCGGAGGACGAGCTTCGCCACCGCCTGACGCAGTCCTACAAGCTGGTGCGCGCCAGTCTCACCAGGAAGGCACAGGCGGCGCTCGATCCCTTCGAGTGACTAGCAACTGCCGTTGCGTCGCGGCCGCACCACGGCGTGCTGGAGCGGCCGATGAATTGCGGCGACAACGTTAGCGTCCGTCCCGTTCCGCGACACGTTGAGACACTGTCAAACGTTGTCGAAGGACGCTATTCCCCCCGGCTCGCAGATCCCCAGACATCAGCTCGGACGGCAGCACCGGCGCGAGAGCGATGTGATCACGGTCACCAGCTCGCCGAAGGCGCGCATGGCGCGCGTCCCGCGGGCATTTCGCGCGCCGTGGTGAACCAATCGCTAAACCGGCCAGCGGCAAGCGACAGTCGCCCGTAAGCAACCAGTCAGCCTACCGATTTACCATGCAATCCGTACCCGCATTAACCGAATTCCAATGGGCGTTTGCAACACTCCCGGCCTCTGCTGTGTGCAGTTAACTCGGGGGTTACCAATGGCACTACGCCGCACCACGGCTCTGGTATCCGCGTTCCTTCTGGTGGGCTTCCCATCGGTAGCGAAAGCGGAGCAGGGCGTCAGCAACGACAGAATCGTTTTCGGACAGGCCGCACCTCTGGAGGGGCCGGCCGCCCAGCTCGGTTTGGACATGCAGGCCGGCATCCGCGCGGCCTTTGAAGAGGTGAACAAGGCCGGCGGCGTCAAGGGCCGCAAGCTGGACCTCGTCTCTCTCGACGACGGCTACGAGCCCAACAAGTCGATCGAAGCCACCAAGAAGCTTCTCGATGAGCACAAGGTGTTCGCGCTGATCGGCCCGGTCGGCACGCCGACGTCGGCCGCGACCCAGCCCATCGCGCTGCAGGACGGCGTGCCGTTCATCGGACCGTTCACGGGTGCAGAGTTCCTGCGCAATCCGTTCCAGCCCAACGTCGTCAACGTCCGCGGCTCCTACTTCCAGGAGACCGAGGAGATGATTGAGCGCCTGACCAAGGACCGCGGCATCTCGCGCATCTCCATCTTCTACCAGGATGACGCGTTCGGCCGCGCCGGCCTCGCCGGCGTGCAGAAGGCGCTCGCCAAGCGCAACATGCAGCTCGCCTCCGAAGGCACCTTCGAGCGCAACACCGTCGCCGTGAAAGGCGCGCTGCTGTCGATCCAGAAGGGCAAGCCGGAAGCCATCATCATGGTCGGCCCCTACCGACCCTGCGCCGAGTTCATCAAGCTCGCCCGCCAGGTCAAGCTGGACGCGGTGATGGTGAACATCTCCTTCGTCGGCAGCAACGCGCTGGCCAAGGAATTGGGTGCCGCAGGCGCCGGCGTGGTCGTCACGCAGGTCGTGCCCTTCCCGGGCGACACCTCGATCCCGCTGGTTGCCCGCTACCAGGCGGCGCTGAAGGCGGTCAACCCCGACACCCAGGCGGGCTTCGGCACGCTCGAGGGTTACATGGTCGGCCGCGTCGTCATCGCGGCGCTGGAGAAGTTGCAAGGCGAGCCGACACGGCGTGCGCTGCTCGACACGATCTTCGCCAACACCTTCGACCTCGGTGGCGTGAAGCTGGTGTACGGCCCGAATGACAATCAGGGCATGGACGAGGTGTTCCTGACCGTCATTCAGCCGGACGGCACCTTCAAGCCGGCCACCAGCCTGAAGCAGATCGGCGGCTAGTGTGATGATCGAGAAGTCCGCTACCTCGCGTGAGGCTAGGTTCGTGAGCGGACTTCTCGATCTGAATCACACTAGCAACATGATTTGCCTAGTGTCCTTCAGATCGCGAAATTCGTACCGAGCCCGCCGCACAGTGAAACGAATTTCGCGATCAGGACACTAGCCTCCCGACCTGCCAACGAGAAGAGAACCAAGGAGACACCCGTGCTGAAGCGTGTTGACGCCACGTCGCTGGTGGCAGGCGAAGGCCGAGAGGCCTCCCTTGTCGAGCCGGACGCGATGCCCAACAGCGCTCGGCCGGGTGTCGCCTCGGCGCCAAGGACTGCCAGGGCGGGCATCCGACTCAAGCTCGTCGCCGGCTTTGCGGCGATTGCCAGCTCGACCGTGGTGGCGACTGCCGTCGCCTTCATCTCCTACAGCATTCTCGGCGACAGCCTACACAAGGTGGAGGCGGAAAGCCTGCCCGGCATGACGCATGCCTTCGTGCTCGCCCGGCAAGTGGCGGAGCTGTCGGCCGTATCGGCAACGATCGCTGCGGCGGAGCACCCAGAGGGCCTCGACCACGCAAAGGCAGCGCTTGCCAAGACTCGCCAGGCGATCGAGGCGAGCCTCAACGGCTTGGCTGCTACCGCTATCGGCCGCACCCGGGTCGACGCTTTGCGGCGCGAAGTCGGCAACCTCGGCGAAAGCGCCGAGCGGCTCGCGGCCTCGGTCGGCGAGCGCTTTCAGATCAGCGCCAAGCGCGCGCGAGCTCGTCGCCAATGCGATCGAGGTGCACGGCAAGCTCGCGGCGAAGACGGCACCCCTCGCCGACGACGCCAACTTCAACCTGACCCTCGGCCTGCGTTCGATCGGCGACAGCACCGACATCGACAAGAACAAGGCGGACGTGGAGCGCATCGCGGACGAGGAGATCGTCATCCTCGAAGGCATCTCCGAGCTGCGCATCGAGAGCAACCTGCTGCTCGGGATCATGACGGAGATTTCGCTGGCGCCCTCGGCCCAGCTGCTGCCGCCGCTGCGCGACCGTCTGCTCGCCGCCCAGGTGCGCGCCGGCAAGGCCGTCGCCAAGCTGCAGAAGACGGAGCATGCCGCAGAGCTCAAAGCTGCGTTGCAAGCTTTGGCGGCCCTGGGCGACGTCAAGAACGGCATTCCCGCCGAACGGGAGCGCGAGCTGAAGACCATCGCCCGAGGCTGGGAGCTGGTCGCCGCCGCCAGAGCCAAGTCGCTGGCGCTCACCGCCGAGGTCGAGCAGGCAGCGCGCCAGGCGCGCGAGCAGATGTCCTCCGCGGTCGCTGGATCGAGCACCGCCATCTCCAACAGCAAGCTGACGCTCATCGGCATCAACTCGGTTGGCTTCCTGGCTCTGTTCGGCGGCTGGATATTCATCAGCCGCAGCGTGATCCGGCGCCTGCGCCGTCTCAACGGTGCGATCACCGGTCTCGCCGCCGGCAATCTCGACGTAGAGGTGCCCAAGGGCGGCCGCGACGAGCTTTCCGACATGGCCGGCGCAGTTGAGACCTTCAAGGCGAACGCGATCGCCAAGCAGCAACTCGAGAAGGAAACCGAGGCCGCGCGCCTCAGCGCCGAGGCGGAGCGCACCGCCCGCGAGGCCGAGAAGGCCGAGGAGGCCCGCCAGGCGCGGGCGACCATCACGGCACTGGCCGAGGCCCTCGACCGCCTCGCCCACGGCGACCTGCTCTGCCACATCGACACACCGTTCGCGCCGAATGCCGAGAAGCTGCGTGCCGACTTCAACGCGGCAGTCGACAAGCTCAAAGAGATCATGCTGGCCGTGGTTGACAGCACGCGGGCGATCGGCTCTGGGACCGAGGAGCTGTCGAGTGCGGCTGACGACCTGTCGCGCCGCACCGAGCAGCAGGCGGCGAACCTGGAAGAGACCGCGGCCGCGCTCGACGAGATCACGGTAACCGTGAAGAAGGCCACCGAAGGCGCAAGCGAGGCACGCGACATCGTCGCCCACGCCAAGAACGATGCCGAGAAGTCGCGGCGAGGTGGTGCGCAAGGCGGTCGAGGCCATGGGCGGCATCGAGAAGTCGTCGCGCCAGATCGGCCAGATCATCGGCGTGATCGACGAGATCGCCTTCCAGACCAACCTGCTGGCGCTCAACGCCGGCGTCGAGGCAGCACGCGCCGGCGACGCGGGGCGCGGCTTCGCGGTGGTCGCCGCCGAGGTGCGCGCGCTCGCCCAGCGCTCGGCCGGGGCCGCCAAGGAGATCAAGAGGCCTGATCTCGACCTCCACCACCCAGGTCGGCCAGGGCGTGCAGCTGGTCGGCGAGACGGGCAAGTCGCTCGAGCGCATCATCGCGCAGGTTGCGCGAGATCAACCGCATGGTCTCCGACATCGCCGCGGGCGCGCAGGAGCAATCCACCGGCCTCAACCAGGTCAATACCGCCATCAACCAGATGGACCAGATGACACAGCAGAACGCAGCGATGGCGGAGCAGTCGACCGCGGCCAGCCAGTCGCTGTCGCAGGAGGCGCAGCGGCTGTCGGGCCTGATCGGCCAGTTCCAGGTCGGCCAGGCGCCGGAGCCTGCGGTGGGCCGGGCGGCAACGGCCGCGCCGGTTCGGCCGGCCGTAGCCAAGTCCGCACCTGCGCACCAGACCGCGCGCATGCAGAAAGCGGCTTCCACCCGCGGCGCTGCAACTGCGCTGCGCAAGACAGACACCGCGCCCGCCGAGGACGGCTGGAGCGACTTCTAGTCCACGCTCCATAGGGACGATGGAGCGACCGCGGGAGGACACCGTGCCGACCACAAAGTACGACGTGCTGGCGATCGGCAACGCGATCGTCGATATCATTCGCCGCTGCGACGAGGCCTTTCTGCACAAGGTCGGCGGCCCCAAGGGTCACATGAGCCTGGTGACCGCCTCCGCCTCCATCGCGGCGATCAGCGACAGGTTGCGGGGCGGCATCGAGGTTGCAGGCGGGGCCGCCGCCAATACGGCCGTCGGCGTGGTTTCGCTCGGCGGCCGGGCGGCATTTGTCGGCAAGGTCGCCGACGACGAGCTTGGCCGCATCTTCCGCCACGACATTCGCGGGATCGGCGTAACGTTTGCCACCGCGGCGACGGCTGCGCCCGGCAAGGAAACCTCACGCTCGCTGATCCTGGTGACGCCGGACGGCCAGCGCACGATGTACACGTTCCTCGGCTGCAGCACCGAGCTCGACAACCACATCATTGATGCCGAGGCCATCGCCGCCTCCAAGATCGTCCTGCTCGAAGGCTACCTGTTCGACCGGCCGGAGGCGAAGGCCGCGTTCCGCCGCGCCGCAATGGTCGCCAACGCTTCCGGCAAGACGGTGGCCCTGACGCTATCGGACTCGTTGTGCGTGGAGCGGCATCGCCCGGAGTTCCTCAGGCTGATCCACGACGGCATCGGCGTGCTGTTTGCCAACGAGAGCGAGATCAAGGCGCTCTACGAGGTGGCGAGCTTCGAGGATGCCATGCGCCAGGCGGGCCGCGACCTGAAGCTCGCCGTGCTGACGCGCAGCGAGAAGGGATCGGTGATCGTCGCCAACGGCGAGGCGATCATGGTGCCGCCGGAGCGGGTGTCGAAGGTGGTCGACGCGACGGGGGCCGGCGACCTCTATGCCGCTGGCTTCCTCTACGGCCTGTCGCACGGCATGGGCCTCGAGGCCGCGGGCCGGCTCGGCAGCTTCGCCGCGGCGGAGATCATCGGCGTCATCGGCGCGCGGCCCGAGGTGCGCCTGAGCCACGCCGCGCGCCTGCGCGGGTTCATCCGCTAGATCGTGTACCGAACGGGTTGGTTGGGCCCCAGGTCTGCTGTTGGATGCACATCGGAAAGATTGTGCTCACTCATAGACTTGCTGGTTCGTGACCCGAATGAGAAGTCGGCCACATCATTCGACGATGGCGTGGCCGACTGCCGTGGTACCTGCTTGCGATGGCGTTGTGTGGAGATGAGCTATTCGGCCTTTGGCGCGACGTAGACCGCGAAGGGGATGCTGGATTTTCCGTCCTTGCTCACCACGTGAGAGGCGCCAACCGGTGATCCCAAGAACTCCGCAGCCTTCAGCATCTTCTCTGCATCGTCAAACACAAGCACGAGTTCGCCACCTACCAGATGGACAATGAGGGCGTCTGGCGACTCGCTGAGGTCGTACACAGGACGGGCTGGAGACTTCGGCATAGCCAGCACGATGTCGAAACCGGTGCCTGTTACCTCCACCCTTTGCAGCACTGCCTCCTGCTGCTGGGCAGCGACAGTAGCCGTCCCGAACGCAACAAGAGCGGCGCAAATCGAGAGGTGCTTGAGCATGGTATCCTCCAGTTCTATGTCGATCACGTCCATCGCGATCGACGTGAGGACAGAATGCCGGGAAGCCTCGCGAAAGACTTTGCAGAGAACCTTGGATTCGCTATTGAAATTGCCTTGATTATCTCGTCCAAGAGGGCACCAAACCGACCTTGATGTAGCTGACACGAATCTGTCTGATCTGTGCTATCAATGGGTTACGCGGCCGGGACAACCGCTTGACCCGTTTGCGCGGCAGATGACCACGAGGTTGATGGAGTGCCGTCGTGCAATTTCTGTTCGGAGACTACGGGCTAGACATTGACCGACGGGAGCTTAAGCGCGGGTCTGAGCTGATTTCCATTGGACCGCAGGTCTTCGACCTTCTTGGTCTACCTCGTCCGGAATCGCGAGCGTGTCGTCAGCAAGGACGACCTAATTGAAGCAGTCTGGGGCGGGCGGATCGTCTCTGAATCGACATTGACCAGCCACATCAATGCCGTGCGCAAGGCCGTCGGCGATAGTGGCGATGAGCAGCGCCTGATCCGCACCGTTGCCCGCAAGGGGTTCCGCTTCGTCGGTGAGGTCAAAGAAGAGCAGGGCCACGCTTTTGAAGACGCGAGTGCGCACGTCGCGAAGCCGACCACGGCGTTGGCGCTCCCCAATAAGCCGTCGATTGCCGTCCTGCCGTTCCAGAACCTGAGCGGCGACCCGGAGCAGGAGTACTTTGCCGACGGCATCGTGGAAGACATCATCATGGCGCTCTCGCGTATGCGCTGGCTGTTCGTGATCGCACGCAATTCGAGCTTCACCTACAAGGGCCGAGCGGTGGACTGTGAAGCAAGTAGGCCGTGAGTTGGGCGTGCGCTACGTGCTCGAAGGCAGCGTGCGCAAGTCCGCGAACCGGGTTCGCATCGCGGGGCAGCTCATCGATGCTTCGAGTGGAGCACATCTCTGGGCAGACCGTTTCGACGGTAGCCTCGAAGACATCTTCGACCTGCAGGATCAGGTCGCCGCGAGCGTCGTTGGCGCGATCGCTCGGAGGCTGGAGCAGGCGGAAATGGAGCGTGCCAAGCGCAAGCCGACGGAGAGCCTCGACGCCTACGACTACTTTCTGCGCGGAATGGCGAGTTTTTATCGGCGAACGAACGAGGCTAACAGCGAGGCGCTGCGTCAATTCTCCAAGGCGACCGAGTTCGATCCCGATTTCGCATCAGCCTACGGCATGGCCGCGTGGTGTTACGTGTGGCGCAAGCTGAATGGCTGGATGATCGACCGCGCCCAAGAGACTGCCGAAGCGGTACGGCTGGCTCGGCTGGCGGTGGAATTGGGCACGGATGACGCGGTGGCGCTCACCAGGGGCGGACACGCGCTCGCTTTTCTCGTCGGCGACCTCGACGCTGGGGTCGCCGCCATCGATCGGGCGCTCGTTCTCAATCCAAATCAGGCGACGGCGTGGTATCTCAGCGGCTGGGTGAGAATCTTTCTCGGCAAGCCCGATATGGCGATCGAGCACTTGCCCGCGCCATGCGCCTGAGCCCGCTCGATCCGGCCCTCTATAACATGCAGACCGGGACCGCGTTCGCGCATTTGCTCGCCGGCCGCTATGACGAGGCGTCGTCATGGGTGGAACAGCCATTTCAGAACGACTTGAAGTACCTGCAGGCAGCCGCTGTCACCGCGGCAAGCCATGCGCTTGCGGACGGCTGGACGAAGCGCGGCAAGCCATGCAACGCGTGCGCCAGATCGATCCCACGCTGCGCATTTCCAACCTCAAGGATTGGTATCCCCTACGCCGACCCGAAGACTTCGCCAGGTGGGCAGACGGGCTTGCGAAAGGCAGGCCTGCCGGAATGAAGTGAACGGCAGCTCCTGGCCTCTTGCCTCGTGTGGCCCGATTGCCGCCCACGTCCGTCGTCGGGGCGTCAACTGCCGTAGCGTGGCACGGCTTCGCGTGGGCGCGCGACTGCATCTCGACTTTGAATACACGCCGTAGGTCATGTATTCCTGGACGATCAGGCGCGTCCCTTTTCTGCCGACGGACTTGCCACGGTTGATTTGCCCTCAAAGCTGACGACGCGCCAGCCAGCACCGCACGCGAACGTGCCATTGGTTAGCGTTGTTGATCTCGACATACACCATGTCGCTGGCGTCGCGGATCGGCGGTGCGGAAGCGGCCCTCAGTTTGTCCTGACGAGCAGCCCCTCCTGCACGAGACGCCGGACCAGCGTAATCTTGCCCGGATCATCCAGCTCGCAAGGCAATTCTTTCACCAGGAACGATGGCCCCCTCAAGCAAAACCTCAACTGCTCCGATACTGCCGCGGGAAGCGTAATTTCGGTGGAGCCGAAAAGAATTTTGATCTTGTCATCGACCTGACTGAGCCGACACATCAGGTTGGGCCGTGGCGAAACCCTGGTCTGCAACGAGATGGGATGGGACGATCCGTAGCCTTCCAGGTCGCCGTTGATGATGGGGCGCCGCGAAGAGACAAAATCATCCGCGAACCGCGCAAGAATTTGCGCAGCCTGTGCGCCGTCGACGAACTCTTTGAGCAGCGAAGCGAAGACTTTGGATGCCGGGCCTGGATCGAAGCCGTCATTGGCATAACCGATCGGCAGGTTTCGCCGGAATGCTGGCGAAACAAGGCACGCCTCCGACAGGGCCTCGACGAGCGCATCGGCCCAGGTCTTTCCTATCAGTCCCAGGGTTATGTGAAGCGAGGTCTGGTCGGTGGCGCGGGCGGAATGATAAAGGCCGCGCGGGCAATAGAACATGTCGCCAGCGCGAAGCGTGAACTCGCGCGTGGGCGGCCCAGCGACATGTTTTTCCGGATCGAAGCCCTGGCTTTGCAACGGCAGCTCGACGCCGGTGTCGTACAATGTCCAAAGCTTCGAGCCCGCCACCTGCAGCACGAATACGTCATGGTTGTCATAGTGAGTCTTGAACCCCTGGGCATTCGGGGGTGACAAATAGATGTTCGTCTGAAAGTGATGGCTGAACGTCTTCTCGACAGCTTCGCACAGCGCCGCCAGTTCAGTGTTGCGCTCATTCAGGTGAGACACCGAGATCGTCGCACCGGTTCGAAAGAGTTCGTGCACCCGGGGCAGGTCGATCAGGCCGGGTGGATTGGATCCAGCGCGGGTGTAGTCTTCCGGGTTCAGCTCCCGCGCAGCGTCGACAAGAAAGAACTGGCCCGCGCCCGGCGAGGTGGTGGCGAGGAATCTGTCGATGGCTTCTATTGAGAGGAGCTGCGAGAAGCGCGCCGGATCGCTACGCTCGACCAGCAACGGCGCGCGCTCGTAGAACTCTTGGAAGAAGACCTCCGGCTTTATCGGATGGAGCAACCACTCGAGCGAATACATGAATCTCCATCCGACGGCGCTTGTGACGGGCCGCTGCAAGGCGAGAGCACACGGCCTCCATCAGCCAAGCATCTCGCCGCCGGCCGCCTCAAGGCAAGTTTTTCTGCAGGGTCTATGCTCTAGTCGTTGTCCGTAAGACCGCAGAACACTCTCACGGTGTCGCCCCGGTCCCCATCGCGGAAGCGGCATCGACGGCCGCGACCTTCGGCATCAGCTGCATGGGCCGGCGACGTCGCGCCAAGGACGGCTGCCGCGGCAACCCCGGCACCCAGCCCCAAGGTGCCCAACAAAGATCGCCGGGTCACTCGTGCCGACGCAATTTCCGCGTCGGAAAGACTGACAGTCGGCTTGGCCGGAGACTTCACTTTCTTTTCCATAAAGAGCACCCCTTTCAGCACCGCCCTCGCAAATCAACTCACTCTGGAACTAGTCTAGAGTCAACCGATAGTCATGCGCGGCATTGGCCCAGTCCGGGGTGATGTTGCGTGACTGCTACAAGTCGTCATGGGATCATTCTGCACGGCACCACAACAGTCGATGTGGCTTCATGCCTGGTGCGCCAAGGCGCCAGCCGACACACGACGATCGTGCAAATTCTTGGAAGGTCAGAAATCGTGCTTGAGGGGAAAAGGTTCTATTCGCATACCCTCGCACATGCCGTTGTCGCCCTGCGCACCCTTCGATGGCCTAGGCTCCCCCGTCACGGCTTCTGATCGCTACTTCTCAAAGCTGATCTCGACCGTTCCGAGGGCCCCGAAGTCGGCGCGGACTACGTCGCCGGGATGGACCGCATCGAGTCCCGTGCAGGTGCCGGTCGAGACGATCTCGCCTGCTCTCAGTCCGCGTCCCGCCGCCGATTGATGATTGGCCAGCCACAATAGAACATTGAGTGGGTCGCCCAGGGCCCGGCTGCCGGTCCCCTCTCCGCTCTGGCTCCGTTGATC
Organism: uncultured Alphaproteobacteria bacterium; assembly: GCA_963724565.1. Taxonomy (GTDB): domain Bacteria; phylum Pseudomonadota; class Alphaproteobacteria; order Rhizobiales; family Hyphomicrobiaceae; genus AWTP1-13. Next base: position 153,820 of record CAVRVK010000020.1, on the reverse strand, counting down.
GTCATCGTGACCTTCTGGGAGCGCAGATCTTGTGAGGTCCAAGGAAACCAGGTGCCCGTCGCCAGGGCGATGTTCACGCCGCAGTCTGCGGTGGTGAGAAACCTCCCCTTGCCCTTGAGGCCTCCCGCAAACCTTGTGCCGACCACTTCGATGGCGCCGGCCACGCATTCGATTGCCCCGGCGACGTCGGCCAGCGTGTAGGGGGTGCGCCGGGGTGGCAGATCGCGCGCCATCCGGAACGCGAACTCGCCTTCGACCGCCGGCAGGTGGGCCGGGGTGATGGACACGCGGGCGGGGCTTGCGAGAACATAGGGTGCGAGCAGAACGCCCGCGCCCGGTTCATCGGTTCCAAGCAGCAGCTGCGCTTCCTTGCTCGTTGACCCGACCTTGTAGCCGCGCCGCTCGAGGCCGCTGATGGCGACGATTTCATCCTGAACCGCGTATGCTTCTTGTTTGGTGAGCGGCAATCGGCAGGCGGAAGCATCCACGGTGTGGCCAAGCCGCCGCGCGTCCCATAGCTGTCGGGCGAGCTCGCTCAGGTGCTGCTCCAAGAACATCGCTCCATCGTTTGGAATCCGATGCTTGAGGGGCCTACCGCTTGGCCACCTCTTTGGGCTTGGGCGAGGCTTTGACGGGCCCAGGCGAGGCTTTGACGAAGTTGACGAGCTTGACGTAGGCGTCGAGGAACGCGGCGGTGGTGGTCTGGCCGATCGGCGTGTCGGTGTAGGCGCCGAGCTTCACCTTGGTCTTGGCGATGCGGCTGATGTTCGCGCCCACGTCCGCCGTCTGTGCAAACCCCTGCACGCTGGTCACCTGCAGCCCGGTTTTTGTGCTGCTGAGGAAGAGCGCCGTGCGCACCTCCGATACCTTCACCGACACGGAGCCGGCAACCGAGCCGCCGATGCCTGGGAGGAACGAGCTGAGGACACCCGTGTTGACGCCCCCCGCATCCGGGTTCTGCGCCAGGATGTCGGCCGAGAGCAGGTAGTCTGGCTTCGGTCCCTTACCTTTGCCGCGCGCCAGCTTCACCGCCTCCTGGTCGACGATCTGGAAGCAGCCCGATTGCGAGATCATGGTGTTGAGCATCGGCAGCGGCGAGGGCAGGCCCAACTCGTCCAGCATCGAGATCTGCTTCTCGACCAGCGCCACAGTGCCCAGCGGCTGCGTACACTGCGGCAACTCGGCCTTGGCATTCTCCTTCAGCCCCGGACCGTTCGAGCCGGTGACAAGCTGGTCGCCGTCCTGGTTGGTCGTACAGGCGCCTGCCAACAGAGCGCACAGCAAGAACGCTACTCGAAAAATCATACTGTTTCCGCCCCGAGGGATCCCCCACCGGCATCGAGCCGGCAAGTCGCGAGGCTAGCAGGCGGGTCTGCCCCAACAAAGCGAATTTGTAGCGCTGCCGTTCCCTTGCGGCGAACCTGATGAGCTGCCATCGTGCCGCGATGGGAGACTACCTCAGGCCCACTGCGCTGGCCGATGCGCTGGCGGCGCTCGCAGACGCCAAGCTCACTGGCGGCAACGCCGGCAACCTCAACGGCCAAGGGCTGACCGTGCTGGCCGGCGGCACCGATTTCTATCCGGCGCAGACGGCGCGGACGGCCTGGCTCGAGGCCACGCCGCGCAACATGCTCGACATCTCCGGCATCGACGAGCTGAGGGGCATCCGCCAGGACGAGCGGCGGCGTCACCTTCGGGGCGCTCGCACCTGGGCGGAGATTCGCGACGCGCCGCTGCCGCGCGGCCTTCGACGGGTCTGAAGCTTGCCGCGCGCGAGGTCGGCGGCAGTCAGGTGCAGAACCGCGGCACCATCGCCGGCAACGTCTGCAATGCCTCGCCGGCGGCCGACGGCGTGCCGCCGCTGCTGACGCTGGATGCCACGGTGGAGATTGCCAGCCCGCGCGGGCGCCGGTCGCTGCCGCTGGCGCGAGTTCATCACGGGCAATCGCAAGACCGTCCTGGCGCCGGACGAGCTGGTGACCGCCAGTCCGCGTGCCCAAGCCGCGGCCCGGCGCCCGCGCGACGTTCCTCAAGCTCGGCGCGCGCGCCTACCTGGTGATCTCCATCGTCTCGGTGGCCGATCGTCGTCGATCTCGGCGCGGAGGACGCATAGCGCGAGGCGGCCATCGCCGTCGGCGCCTGCTCGGCCGTGCCGCGGCGGCTGGCCGCAGCTGGAGAGCAGATCTCGCGGGCGCGTCCGCCGGCGAAGCCGCAGCGGCGTCGTCACGGCCGCGCATGTGCGCGCCGCGCTCGCCCCCATCGACGACGTGCGCGGCTCGGCCGACTACCGGCGCGACGCGCGCCGTGATCCTGGTGCGGCGCGCGCTGGCGCAGTGCCTGGCGACCAGCATCGAGGCCGCCGCATGAACGAGCGCGCCAACATGCGCGCGAGGTGCCGCTGGCGTTCACCCTCAACGGCAAGGCGCAGCGCATCGTCCGTGCGCACCGGGCGAGCGACTGAGCGAGGTGGTGCGGCGCGGGCTGGGGCTGACCGGCACCAAGGTCGGCTGCAACGCCGGCGACTGCGGCGCCTGCACGGTGCTGATCGATGGCGCGCAGGCGTGCGCGTGCATGGTGTCTGCCGCGCAGGCGCAGGGCCGAACCATCGTCTCCGTCGAGGGTCTTGCCGACGCTGCCGCTGGGCCGCGCGCTGCAGTCGGCCTTCCACGCGCACGACGCGGCGCAGTGCGGCATCTGTACGCCCGGCATGCTGATGGCGGCCGCCGATCTACTCAGCCGTAATCCGTCGCCCGGCCGCCAGGCGGTCATGGATGCGCTCGGCGGCGTGCTGTGCCGCTGCACGGGCTATCTCAAGATCGTCGATGCGGTGCTCGATGCCGCGACCGCGACTTGCGGTACCTGGTGCGCCACCGAGATCGGCACGATGCCGCGTCTTCGACCAGCGTCGGCCGGCGCGTGCTGCGGCTCGATGGCTGCTCCCAAGCTCACCGGCGCGGCCGGTCTACGGCGACGACGGCGCGCCGGCGGACGCGCTGTGGCTGAAGGCGGTGCGCTCGCCGCACGCCCACGCGCGCTTCGCCATCGGCGATCTTGCGCCGTTCCTGGCAACGCAATCCCGGCATCGTGCGCATGTTCACGGCCGCACGATGTGCCGGGCGAGAATTCGTTCGGCATCTATCCCGACCTCAAGGACCAGCCGGTGTTCGCGCGAAGCCCACGTGCGCCATCGCGGCGAGCCGGTGCTGGCGCTGGCCGGCACGCGCGAGGCTGTCGAGGCGGTGCACGCGGCCGACCTGCCGATCGTCTGGGAACCGCTGCCGGCGCTCCACGGCATCGAGGCGGCGCTGGCCCGCGGCGCACCGGCCATCCACGCCGAGCAAGCCCGACAACATGCTGACGCGCGGCGTCGCTCGAGCAGGGCGACGCCGTGCGCGAGCTCTGACAACCGCGGCGCATACGGCGGAGGGCACGTTCGAAACCTCCTTCGTCGAGCACGCCTACATCGAGCCCGAGGCCGGCTGGGCCAGCGGGTCGGCGACCGCATCGAGGTCTACGCCTGCACGCAGGCGCCCGAGCATGGACCGCGACGAGATCGCGCGCGTGCTCGGGCCTGCCGCGCGAAGGCGTCCGCATCGTGCCCACGGCCTGCGGCGGCGGCTTCGGCGGCAAGCTCGACGTCGTCGCTGCAGCCGATGCTGGCGGTCGCCGCCTGGCACCTCGACCGCCCCGTGCGCTGCGTCTACGAGCGCATCGAGTCGATGGCCTCCACCACCAAGCGCCATCCAGCCAGCATCCGCGCGCGCGCCAGCTGCGATGCCGACGGGCGGCTCGTCGCCTACGAATTCGGACGGCGATTTCAACACCGGCGCCTACGCCTCCTGGGGGCCGACGGTGGCCGGCCGCGTGCCCGTGCACGCCGCCGGCCCCTACCGTGTTCCGCACGTCAAGAACCATGCCCGCGCGATCTACACCAACGACACGCCGGCCGGCGCCTTCCGCGGCTTCGGCGTGCCGCAGGCCGCCATCGCGCACGAGGCGCTGATGGACGACCTCGCGGAGAAAGCCGGCCTCGACCGGCTCGAGTTCCGCCACATCAATGCGCTGCGCGCCGGCGACACGACGCACAGCGGCCAGATGCTCGAAGCCAGCGCCGGTCTCGCCGCCTGCCTCGATGCGCTGAAGCCCCACTGGCAGGGCCTGCTGGCGCAAGCCGCGGCACTCAACGCCGGTCGCCCGCGCCATGCGCCGCGGCGTCGGCATCGGCTGCATGTGGTACGGCATCGGCAACACCGCCCTGTCCAACCCCTCCACCATGCGCCTGACGCTCGCCCGCGACGGCACCCTCACGTTCTGGAACGGTGCCGTCGACATCGGCCAGGGCTCCACCACGGTGCTCACCCAGATCGCCGCCGACGCGCTGGGATTGCCGGTTTCGGCCTTCCATCTGGTTGTCGGCGACACCGATCGCACCTTCGATGCCGGCAAGACCTCGGCCTCGCGCCAGACCTTCGTGTCGGGCAAGGCCGCGCAGCTGGCGGCGCGAGGCACTGCGCGCCAAGATCCTGCGCCTCACCAACGCCGGGTCCTGACGCGCGCCTCGCGCTCGACGGATCGCGCCTCACGCGTCTCCGACGGCGGTCAGCACACGGTTGTCGATCTCGCCCAGCTCCCCGATCTCGGCGACGGCATCGTGCTGGAAGGCGTCGGCACCTTCGATCCGCCGACCACCCCGCTGGACGCCAAGGGCCAGGGCATCCCCTACGCCACCTATGGCTTCGCCGCGCAGATCGCCGCCGTCGACGTCGATCTCGGCCTCGGCACCGTCAAGGTGCGCCGCATCGTCGCCGCCCACGACGTCGGCCGCGCCATCAACCCGGCGCTGGTGGAGGGCCAAATCCACGGCGGCATCGCCCAGGGGCTGGGCCTCGCGCTGATGGAGGAGTTCATCCCCGGCCGCACCGAGAACCTGCACGACTACCTGATCCCCACCTTCGGCGACATGCCCGAGATCGACATCATCCTGATCGAGGACAGCGAGCCGCTCGGGCCCTACGGCGCCAAGGGCATCGGCGAGCCGGCGCTGATCCCCACCGCGCCGGCGATCCTCGGGCGCCATCCGCCACGCCACCGGCGTGACGATCCGCCACGTGCCGGCGCTGCCGCACCGCGTGCACGCGGTGCTCGCTGCCGCCGGCAAGGCGGTCGATTTTTGATCAACTGGGCTGCCAGCATTTTTGACCCTCGCCGCCTCGAAACACAGGGTTGCTGCCCAAAGACCGCGCCCTGACCTTGGGGCCGGGCGGCTCGCGCTGTGAACACTCCGCTGGGCTCGCCTTCTTGGATCAACATCCCGCCGCAGGCTACAGCGTACCGCCGGGGGCGGGTCCTACGCTGACACACCTTCGCCATGGCTGTGGACTACCGGGCTGCCGCCACTCCCGCAGCCGCACCCACGTCGTATCATTCGCCATGGCACCGAAGCACGTCCCACCAGCAATCGACTTACGGTCCTTCTCCTGCCCTCGATGCGGCGCGCATGCGGACCAGACGTGGTTCGAGGTGTTCGCCGAAGAGGTGGACGAGAAGGTGCCGTTCGTGGTCACGCAGGAGGTCGTTGCCAACTGGAAGCGCAATGTGGAGACCAGTCGCACCCAGGACGAGCAGACCTTCAAGGACGCGCAAGCCCACCTAGAGAAGCTTGCTGCTGGTCTGCCGGAACTCAGGTATCGCGGCAGCGGTTCCGATGCCAAGTGGGTCGACCATAACCTTGAGAACATCTTCGTCAGCCGCTGCTAGAGCTGCAACGACGTGACGATTTGGCTGCACAACAACTTCATCTACCCGCCAGCTCGCTATGAGATCGAGCCCGGCCCCGACCTGCCAGCGGACGTGCGCGTCGACTTCGAGGAAGCTCGCGCAGTCCTTGCCCTCTCGCCACGGTCAGCCTCCGCGCTGCTGCGCTTGTGCATCCAGAAGCTGTGCAAGGAGCTGGGTCAGCCGGGCAAGAACCTCAACGACGACATCGGCGCACTGGTCAAGAAGAACCTGCACGCGGATGTAGCGAAGGCCCTCGATGTGGTTCGCGTGATAGGCAACAACGCCGTTCATCCGGGCGAGCTTGATCTGCGTGACGATAGACAGACCGCAGAGAAGCTGTTCGTGCTGGTCAACCGGATCGCCTACGACATGATCACGCACCCGAAGGAAGTCCAGGCGCTCTTCGACACCAAGGTTCCCCAGGGGGCTAAGGACCAGATTGCGAAGCGCGACGGCCAGCAGTAGTTGCGGGTGAGCGAGCCTGTGAAAGGGCGCCGCTGGTCGCATCGAACACCCAGGCCCCGCAAATCAGCTATCATTGGAGCATGACCCGCAAGAGCAAGCCCTCACCGAAACCGGACCGCAGGCTACAAGCGCAACGACATGAGGCTTTGCGGGTCCGCCAGTACGCCGCGTGGATTGCCTCAATCGAGACACTTGCCAAGAAGAAGGGCTACGTGATGGAGCGCGCAGCTTGGGCAGGTCCAGGCCGCGTCACCATTCGAGATGCCGAGACCGGCGAGCTGCAGCAGAACACGTCTGTGCTCGGCGATCAGTCGGTGTTCACGTATACCGTCGCAGAGAAGTGGTTGAGGCGGCAGCACCAAGTGTAGTGGCTGCCGCACGGTTCACAGGTGTGCAAGGCGGGGATCGCCGCCTTGCACACCTGCTATTAAGGCTTGATGTTCTGGTTCACCCGGAACACGTTGTTGGGGTCGTACTTGCGCTTCACCGCCACTAGGCGCTCGTAGTTGTCGCCGTAGGTCGCCTTGATGCGCGCGTCGCCCTCGTCGTCCATCATGAAGTTCACGTAGCCGCCGCCTGTCGTAAAGGGATTGACGGCATCCCAGTAGGCGCGGCCCCAGCGCTTCAGTTGCGCCGCCTTGGCCGGATCGGGATCGATGCCGGCGATCACCATCGACCAGGTGGCGTCGCGCGTGCTCCAGGCGGTGTCGCCCTTGCCGACGCGATGCACGGCCCCGTCGATCGGGTAGAGATGCACCAGCGACAGTGGGCTCGGCGTCTGCATGGCATGCTCGATGTGCGTGTCGATGGCCCGGTCGGACAGCTCCTTGAAATAGGCGCCCTTCCAGTACCACTGCAGGCCTTTGGGCAGCAGCGGATCGAACAGGCCCTGCAGGGCGGGGAACGGCATCGGCCCGGCCCAGTCGAACAGCGGCGCGGGCAGCTCCTTGCGCATCGGCGCCAACGCCTTCTCGCCGTCAGCGGCCGGCCCGTTGTAGCAGGAGATCAGGGCGCACACCTTCTTGCCCCAGTGCTCCTTCGGGAACGGCTCGCCCGAAGGCACCGTCTTCATGCCCACGAAGCTGCACAGCTCGGCGGGCATCTTCGCCAGCGCCTCGCGATACCACTGCATGATCTGGCGTGCGTGCTTGATGTCCCAGAAGATCGGGCCGCCATAGATCATGGACACCGGATGCGCCTTGAACAGGAAGCTCGTCACCACGCCGAAGTTGCCGCCGCCGCCGCGCAGCGCCCAGAACAGATCCTCGTTCTCCTTGGCGCTGGCGGTGACGAAGCGGCCATCGGCCAGCACCACGTCGGCCTCGATCAGGTTGTCGACGGTGAGCCCGTGCTTGCGCGTCAGGTAGCCGGTGCCGCCGCCGAGGGTAAGGCCGGCGATGCCGGTGGAGGAGACGATGCCGGCCGGCACCGCCAGGCCGAAGGCGTGGCATGCATGGTCGACGTCGCCTTGTGTGCAGCCGGGGCCGACCCGCACCGTGCGGGCAGCTGGGTCGACCCGCACGCCCTTCATGCCCGAGAGGTCGATCACCAGACCGTTGTCGACGCTGCCGAGTCCCGGGCCGTTGTGGCCGCCGCCGCGGATAGCGATCAGCAGGCCGTTGTCGCGCCCGAAATTCACCGCACTGATGACGTCGGCGACATCCGCACACCGCGCGATGAAACGCGGGCGCTTGTCGATCATGCCGTTGTAGAGGGCGCGGGCCTCGTCGTAGCCCTGGTCCTGGGGCTCGATGAGCTGGCCGCGCAGTGCGGTCTTGAAAGCGGCAATCTTCGCCAGGTCTTGCATGGCAATTCTCCCTTCACGATATCGGCATGAGCGCCTTGGGCTTGGGCGAAGTATGTAAGGTGCAATACTTCAGTCTGGGCCTGACAGGACGTCTGGCTGGGTTGCTTGTTCGTCCGAAGACTTGTTCATTCGTCCGGAACAGTTTGCTGTGAATCCTAGGAGGGTCCCGTGGACGTTCTGTCCGATGTTCTGCGCGCGGTTCGCCTGACGGGCGCCGTCTTCTTCGACGTCGAGGCCAACGCACCTTGGGTCGCGGTAACCCCCAAGGGTGCCGCCATTGCCGGGCATGTGATGCCCGAGGCCGAGCATGTGATCACCTTCCACGCCGTGACCGAGGGCGGATGCTGGGCGGAGCTTGAGGACGGCTCGGCGCCCCCCTTTCGCGTCGCCGCCGGCGATATTGTGATGGCGCCGATGGCCGACCCGCACGTGCTGTGCTCCAAGCCCGGCATGCGCGCGGCGCCGAACATGGGCATGTACTACCGGCCGACGGACCACCAGTTGCCGTTCGTGATCGATCAGCTCGGCGGCGGCGGGGAGCGCACCCGCTTCGCCTGCGGCTACCTCGGTTGCGACCTGCGGCCCTTCAACCCTGTGCTCAGGGCCCTGCCGCGCATTATCCATGCCCGCGCCGCCGACGGGCATGGCAGCATGCCGCAGCTGATCCGTATGGCCATCGACGAATCCGCGGCGCGCCGCTCCGGCGGCGAGACCGTACTCTCCAAGGTGGCGGAGCTGATGTTCGTCGAGGTCGTACGGCGCCACATCGAGAGCCTGCCGAAAGACGCAGGCGGTTGGCTGTCCGGCCTGCGCGACCCGCATATCGGCGCGGCGCTCGCCCTGATGCACGGGAGGCCCGCCGAGGCGTGGACGATCGAGCGCCTCGCGCACGAGGTCGGCATGTCGCGCTCCGTGTTCGCGGATCGCTTCGCCCACTTCGTGCAGGATTCGCCAATGCACTACCTGACGCGCTGGCGCATGCAGCTGGCGACGCGCCTGCTCGAGCGCCCCAACGTCGGGGTGGCGCAGGTGGCAGCCGAGGTCGGCTACGAGTCGGAAGCGGCCTTCAACCGCGCCTTCAAGAAGTACGCGGGCGCGCCGCCCGGCGCCTGGCGCCGCGGCAGACAAGCATCCGAGCAGATCGCGGTGGCATCCTAGTGTTATTCGGATCGAGAAGTCCGCTCTCGACCCCAGCCCAGTAATGTAGCGGACTTCTCGATCATCACACTTAGCGTTGTCGACGGCGGCTCCTGCTGCGCCACCCTGGCCCACCTCAGGGTTGGAACCCATTGCCCGCTTGCGCGTTTCGCAATAGCGAAATGCTTGCATGGCGGGCACGACCGCGGTTCGCCGGGATAGAAAGCATGAGCCGCCTAGTGGTCGTTTCGAATCGCGTGCTGGACCGGCGCCAGGCCGCGCAAGCGGGTGGCGTTGCCGTTGCCCTTGCGTCGATCGCCAAGACCCGCCCCACCCTGTGGTTCGGCTGGAGCGGGGATATCAAGCTCCCCGAAGAGACCTCCGAGGTCGCGCGCGACGGCCGTGTGGCCGCCGTGCCGCTGTCGCCCGACGAGTACGACCGCTTCTATCTCGGCTACGCCAACTCGGTGCTGTGGCCGGTGTTCCACAATCGCCTCGACCTCGCCCAGTTCGAGGCCGGCCATTTCGACCTGTACGTGGAGGTGAACCGGCGCTTCGCCCAGCTGCTGCAGCCCATGCTGCGGCCCGACGACGTCATCTGGGTGCACGACTACCACCTCATTCCCCTGGCGGCGCAATTGCGCGAGCTGGGCGTCGCCAACCGCATCGGCTTCTACCTGCACATCCCCTTCCCGCCCTGGCAGACGTTCATGGCGATCCCCGAGCACGAGCAGCTCGCGCGCGGGCTCGCCGCCTACGACCTGATCGGCCTGCAGACCAAGTCGGACGTCTCCAACCTCATCGACTACATGGCCAACGGCGTGTTCGGCAGCATCGTGTCGGACGGCCGCATCAGGCTGTTCGACCGGCTGGTGACGGTTGCCAGCTTCCCCATCGGCATCAGCACCGCCGATTTCGTCGGCGCCAGGCGCGATGCGAGCCTGGTGCAAGGCCGCGGGGTGAGCCGCATCATCGGCGTGGACCGGCTCGACTACACCAAGGGCCTGCCGCAGAAGTTCAAGGCCTTCGGGCGCTTTCTGGACAAGTATCCCCAGTACCGGCGCCAGGTGGTGTTGACCCAGATCGCCCCGCCCACGCGCGAGGACCTGGTAGCCTATCTCGACATCCGCCAGCAGCTCGAGAGCCTCGCCGGCTCCATCAACGGCCGCTTCGGCGAGCTCGACTGGGTGCCGATCCACTACATCCACCGCTCCACCCCGCGGCGCCGCCTGACCGGCATCTACCGCTCCTCCCGCATCGCGCTGGTCACGCCCCTGCGCGACGGCATGAACCTCGTCGCCAAGGAGTATGTGGCGGCGCAGGACCCCGAGGACCCGGGTGTGCTCATCCTTTCGCGGTTCGCCGGTGCCGCCGAGGAGCTCAGCGAGGCGCTGATCGTCAACCCGTACAACATCGAGGCCATGGCCGACGTGATCCGCATAGCGCTCGAGATGAGCTTGAGCGAGCGGCGCGCGCGCTATGAAGCGCTGATGGCGGTCATCGAAAAATACGACGTCATGTATTGGGCGCAGACGTTCCTCAGCACGCTCGATCGCGCGTGGGCGCCGCGCGGGCCGGCCGGCTGGCCGCAGCCGGATTCCATCCGCAATGCGCTCGAGAAGCTCGACGAGTCCACGCGCCGGCCCAAATCCAAAAAGGCGGAAGAGGCGAGCCTCGCGCCGCGGCCGCCCGTGCCCAGCATAACGCGTTGACCGCGGCAAGGCATTGGGCACTCTACCATGTGGTTGCTGAGAGCAGCGTACGGCCCGGCCGGTCGGTGCCCAAGCAATTCGTGGTAGCTTGATCGTCCCATGCCCCGGGCATCGACCAGCTCAGAGCCTTGCGAAGCGCGGCACAGCCGGCGCGGGCCTTTCACCCTGGGCGTCGATATCGGCGGCACCAACATCAAGACCTCGGTGCTCGACAGCGACGGGGCCCTGACTGCGGAGCGCACGCGGGTGGCCACACCCAAGCCCGCCACGCCGGCGGCGCTCCTGCAGGCGATCGCGGCGCTGGCAGCCAAGCTCCCCCGCTTCGATCGCATTTCCGTCGGCTTCCCGGGCGTCGTGAAGGGCGGCACGGTGATCACCGCCCCCAATCTCGGCACCGGGCACTGGGCCGGCTTCCACCTGATCGATGCGCTGGCCCGAGAGTTCGGCACCCCGGTGCGCATGCTCAACGATGCGGCGGTGCATGGGCTCGGCGTGGTGGAGGGCCGGGGCCTCGCCTGCGTGATCACGCTCGGCACCGGCATCGGCTGCGCCCTCTTTCGCAACCGCCGGTTGCTCTTGCACCTCGAACTCGGCCAGCACGCCAGAGGTGACGAGACCTACGATCAGTTCATCGGACAGAAGGCATTGGAGGCCATCGGGCCCGAGGCCTGGAATGTGCGGGTCCGCGAAGCAATCTCTACCGTCATGCAGCTCACGTCCTGCGATCGGCTCTATGTCGGCGGCGGCAATGCTCGGCGCATTACCCTTTCTTTGCCGCCGCAGGTCAAGATCGTGAGCAACACGGCAGGCGTCACGGGCGGCGTGCGGCTGTGGGAGGCGGAGCTCGACGAGCTGTTCGAGGGCGAGCCCAACGCGCAACGGCGCGCCTTGCCGGAGAGGTCGCAATGAAGGTTCTCACGGTCGGCGGCGCCACCATCGACACCATCGCCATCATCGCCGACGATCGCATCGAGCGCATGACCATGCTCAATGCCGACAGCTCGTTTCTGCTGCTCGAGGAGGGGCGCAAAACCGAGGCCCGCGAGATCTCGACCCACGTCGGTGGCGGCGCCGTCAACGCCGCGGTGGCAATGGCCCGCCTCGGCCTCGACGTCGCCACGCTCGTCAAGCTCGGCAAGGACCAGCGTGCGGAGGCGGTGCTGTCGCGTCTGCTACAGGAGGGCATCTCCACCCGCTGGGCGCTGCGCGACGGCAGGGCGCCGACGGGGGCGTCCGTGTTGGTGTCGTCGCACGACCGCAACGCCGCCATCTTCACCTTCCGCGGCGCCAACACCCTGCTGGAGGAGGCGGACCTGCGCCCCGAGGCATTCGCCGCGGACGTCGTCTACGTCTCCTCGCTCAGCAACGAATCGGCCGATGCCTTTCCCGCCATCGTCCGCATGGCGAAGGCGAACGGCGCGCTGGTTGCCACCAACCCGCGCGTGCGCCAGCTCTCCTCGCGCGGGCCCGTGTTCCAGGAAGCGCTCGCCCAGATCGACATTCTTGCGATCAACCGCGTGGAAGCCGAGACGCTGGTGCCGGGCCTCGTCGCCCGCTTCGGCGAGGGCGGCGGCACCCTGCCGCTCGAGCCCGGCGAGAAGCCGCCGCGTCTGCTCGCCCGCGGCTTCTTGGGCGGCGGCCATGAGATGAGCCTCGCCGCCTTCTTCGACGCCCTGCGCCAGATGGGCCCGCGCTTCGTGCTCGTAACCGACGGGCGCCACGGCGCCTTTCTCGGCACCAAGGATGCCATCCACTTCTGCCCCGTGCGCGAGACCAAGGTCGCCGGCACGGCAGGCGCCGGCGATGCCTTCAACGCCACCTTCACCGCTTACATTGCACTCGGCAGAAGGCCGGAGGACGCCTTGCGTGCGGCCGCCATCAATGCGGCGTCCGTCGTCGGCCATATCGATACCCAGACCGGCCTGCTTTCCCGCGAGGCGATCGCCGGGGCGCTGGCGGCGACGGGTGAGGAGCTTCCCGTACGTTCCTGGTCCCTGAGGGCGGCTGCGCCGCAAGCCTGATAAGCCGGAACCGGCACCAGCCCGCGACGTTGAACCCCCCAAGTGGGCCGCATCTCCTCCCGAGTGCGCGCCTGTGGAGGCGCCCCGGCCCCGGGTCGTGGGCGCTTCCCCTTTTCCCGCCAACCGCTGTCTCAAACCGGGCCGAGCGCGTCAGGCGCGCCATCTGGCGATGCGGCGCTCCACCATCAGCAGTCCGTGAGCTGCTGACGAGGCCGATCAGGCCGAGGAGCGCGATGCCGGCGTAGAGCTCGGGCGCGCGGAAGGCGCGCGCCGCGAGCAGGATGGCGGTGCCGAGGCCCTCCTGGCCCGACAGCATCTCGCCGATCACGGCCAGGATCAGCGACACCGTCAGCGACAGGCGCATGCCGGCGACGATGTCGGGCACCGCGTTCGGCAGGCCGATCTTCCAGATGAAGGACGCGCGCGAGAGATGCAGCACCTGCGCCACGTCCTTCAGCCGCGGCTCGACCGTGGCGAAGCCCTGCACGGTGGCGAGCAGCGTCGGCCACACCGAGCCGAACACGATCACGCCCAGCACCATCGACGGGCTCAAGCCCACCAGCGAGATGGCGACGGGGATGACGGCAGAGGCCGGCAGCGAGCGGGCGAAGGCGAGCGTCGGGCGCAGGTAGGCGCGCGCCGTCTCGGAGATGCCGATCAGGCTGCCGAGCGCGATGGCGACGATGCTGGCGAGCAGCCAGCCGTTGAGCATGCGCAGCACCGTGGCCCACGAGCTGCCCGACCAGATCGCCTCCGCCCAACCCCCGCAACAGCGCGTCCGACGGTCGCGCTGGGCGACGACAGGAACGCCTTCGACACCAGCCCGCCCGCCGTCACCAGGTGCCAGAGCACGATGACCAGGGCGAGCCCCGCCACGCCTAGCACCGGGGCTGGCAAGCTTGCGCGTCATGTGGCGATGCTCGTGTCGACTTCGCCGCGGTGGGCGAACAGCCAGCGCTCCAGCCGCAGCAGGGCCGCGTTCTTGCCCCAGCCGATCAGCCCGACCCAGAACAGCACGGCAAACATGCGCTCGGGCCGCAAGCGTCTCCTGCGCGATCATCAGGTCGTGGCCGAGCCCCTGCGGGTTGCTGACGATCTCCGCCGTCACCGCCACCACCAGCGCGAGGCCTGCCGCCAGCCGCAGCGCCGTCATCAGGCGCGGCGCGGCGGCGGGCAGCACGATCTTCCAGGCCGTCTGCAGCCGCGTCAGCCCCATGCAGCCGCGACACCTCGATCAGGCGCGGCTCGATCTGCGCCACCGCGCTCTGCGTCAGGATCAGCGACGGCCAGAAGGTGGCAAAGGCGATGACCGCGATCTCCATGCGATAGCCGAAGCCGAAGATCAGCAGCGACAGCGGCAGCAGCGCCACCGACGGGATGGGCCGCAGCATCTCGATGGTGAGGAACGCGGCACGGCGCAAGGTCTCGGAGAAGCCGAGCGCGATGCCGGCGGCGAGGCCGCCGAGCGCACCCGAGCGCCAGTCCGGCCAGCATGGTGCCAAGCGTCTGCGCCGTGCCGACCAGGAGCGAGCCGTCGGTCAGCGCGCCGAACAGCGCCGCAACTACGCGCGACGGCGGCGCCAGGCTGTCGCTGCTGCCGACCGATGGCGCGAAAGGCGACCTCGGCCAGCACCAGCAGCGCCACCGGAACGAGGATGCCGCGCCAGCGCGTCACGCGTGGATCTCCTCCATCACCGTGAACAGCTCGCGCCGCAGGCGCAGGAACTCGGGATGCTCGCGCGTGGCGAGCTGGTCGCGCGGCCGCGGCAGCGGAATGTCCACCACGCGGGCGATGCGGCCCGGATTGGAGTAGAGCGCGATGACGCGGTCGCCGAGATAGAGCGCCTCCTCCAGGTCGTGGGTGACGAACAGCACGGTCGCCTGCCGCTCGGCGGCGATGCGCAGCACCTCGTCCTGCAGCGACTGCCGCGTCATGGCGTCGAGCGCGCCGAACGGCTCGTCCATCAGCAGCACGGAGGGGTCCTGCGCCAGGCTGCGCGCGATCTGCAGGCGCTGCTGCATGCCGCCCGAGAGCTGCGAGGGATACTTCTCGGCATGGTCGGCAAGCCCGACCTTGGCGAGCAGCGGGGCGATGCGCTGCGTCGCGCTCGGCGGCCGGCACGCCCGATGCGCCTCCAGCGCCAGGCTGACGTTGCCGGTGGCGGTGCGCCAGGGCAGCAGCGCGCGGCTGTAGTCCTGGAACACGATGGCGACGTCGCGCGACGGGCCTGCTCACCGGCTGGCCGCCGAGGCGCACGCTGCCGCTGGTCGGCGACAGCAGGCCGGCCAGCAGCCGCAGCAGCGTGGTCTTGCCGCAGCCCGACGCGCCGATCACGCACACGAACTCGCCGCGCTCCACCGTGAAGGAGATGTCGCGCAGGATCGGCCGGCCCCGAGATCGAGGTCGACGCCTCGAACGCGAAGGCGGTGCTGCTGCCGTGCTGGGCTGATCGAGCAATCCGCGACCCTCTGCATACCGGGGCTTGTCCCGGATCCAGTCATCCGCAAGGACAGTGCTTGCGCACGATGGATCCCGGCGACAAGCGCCGGGATGACTTCACGCTACTTGGCGATGATCTTCTTGACGTCGAGCGCGGTGCGCAGCATGTCCTGCTTCTTCATGATGTCGATCCAGCCGCCCATGCCGGCCTCGGTCACCTCCGCCTGCCAGCGGCCGAGCTTCATGTTGGCGATCACCTCGGGCGGCATCTTGATGAAGTTGGCGGTGGAGGCGCGCACGGCGGCGTGGTCCTTGTTGGCGATGGCCGTGCCCTCGGCGATGGCCTCGCGGAAGGCCTTGGCGGCTGCCGGGTTGGCGTCCACCCACTTGCGCGTTGCCGAGTAGACGATGATCGGCAGCTCGCACCTTCAGATTGTCGGTGAAGGAGGTGACCTTCTTGCCGATGCCGGCCGAGACGATGCGGCCCATGACCGGCTCGCCGGTGACGACGGCGTCGACGTTGCCGCCCTTGAGCACGTCGGCCATCTGCGGGAAGCCGACCTCCACGAACGTCACCTTCTTGTAGTCGACGCCGTTGTCGATCAGCCAGTTGCGGAACAGCACGTGCAGGAACGCGCCGATGCCGGGCGCGCCGACCTTCTTGCCGATGAAATCGTCGGCCTTGACGATCGGCAGGTCCGCCTTGGCGACCGCACCGAAGGAGTGTCTGGTCCTTGTCGGTGACGCCGGAGCCGGCGACGGCAACATGGTCGAGGCCGCCGTCGATCGCCTGCAGCAGCACCGAGACGGTCGTGCCGCCGAAGGTGATGGAGTCCGACTGCACGGCCGCCGGCAGCTGCGAATTGAGCGGCACGATCTTGAACTCGACGTCGAGGCCGCGCTTCTTGAAGAGGCCCTGGTCCATGGCGATGAAGCCCGGCGCAAAGTCGGCCGTGGCGGTGTAGCCGACCACGATCTTCGCGCCGCCCTGCGCCAGCGGCGAATGGCGCCGGCATCGCCAGCACCGCAGCGGCCGCCAGCGCAGCTAGCGCAGCCAGCAAGTTCGATCGTCTCATCGCGTCTTCCTCCCTGAGGTTTGGCTCGAGTTTTGGCGCGCGACCTTGCGGCCCGCCGTATTCTCGCTTGCGCGATCCGTCCTGGCTGGCGGCTCGGCAAGCTCGCTCAGCAGCACGTCGGCGGTGATGCCGATGTGCGCCTTCAGCGCCTTGGCGGCCTCGGTCTTGTTGCGGCCGAGCACGGCGCGCATCAGGATGCGGTGCTCGGCCACCACCACCTCGCGGGTGAAAGCGTAGCGCCGCAGCAGCAGGCGGTAGCGCGTCGCCTGCACGTAGAGCTGGTCGCAGAATTCCTTGCACCGAACGCAGCGGACAGGCGGCGATCAGCGAGCGATGGAAGCGCTGGTGGCGCGTCTCGAACTCGTGCACGTCCGGCCGCTCGGCGCCGCGCAGCCGGTGATACAGGCGCTCCAGCAGGTGGATAGCTGGTGACGATCTCGTCCTCCCAGTCCGCGCCGCCGTGGTCGATGGCGAGCTTGACCGCCTCCACCTCGACCAGCTGGCGCGAGCGCGTGATGTCGACGAGATGCGCGGCGCTCGAGCGGGGGGACGCGAAAGCCCTTCTGGCTCAGCTGGTGCACAAGGCCCTGGGCGGCGAGCTGCGCCAGCGCCTCGCGCATGGGGCTGCCGCCGATGCCGTAGCGCTCCTTGAGCACGCGCAGCTTGAGCTTGCTGTCGGGCTCCAGCGCGCCCGAGACGATGTCGCGCCGCAGCAGCCTGATGGCGACCTCCGACGCGGTCGCGTCGGTGCCGCGTCGCGCTCTCATCGCGCGGGATGGTCGAGCGGTATCGCCATTGCCGTCTTGGCGGCCATCTCGGTGTCGTTTCCTCGGCCTGGAACCTACAGGGCGAGCAGGTGGCCTGCAAATAATTTTATCGACAAAATCCATTTTGCGGACAAACATGGCAGCAACAATAACACTACAAGATGGAGGAAGCGCATGGCCACCCGCATCATCGACATCTCCGTCGCGCTGCAGAGCGACATCGCCTCCGACCCGCCCGGCAACGAGCCCAAGATCACCTACATCGACCACAAGCAGAGCGCGCCCATGGTGTGCGCGTTCTTCCCCGGCCTGACGCCCGACCAGCTGCCCGACGGCGAGGGCTGGGCGGTGGAGCGGGTCGAGATGTCGACCCACAACGGCACGCATCTCGACGCGCCCTGGCACTTCGCCTCCACCATGGACGGCGGCAAGCGCGCTCTCACCATCGACGAGGTGCCGCTGGAGTGGTGCTTCCAGCCCGGCGTGAAGCTCGACTTCCGCCGCTTCCCCGAACGGCTACGTGGCGACCGCCGCCGACGTGGAGGCCGAGCTGAAGCGCATCGGCCACACGCTGAAGCCGCTGGAGATCGTGGTGGTCAACACCGTCGGCCGGGCATGCGCTACGGCGAGCCCGACTACGTGCCGACCGGCTGCGGCATGGGTCGCGAGGCGACGCTCTATCTCACCTCGCGCGGCGTGAAGATCACCGGCACCGATGCCTGGTCGTGGGACGCGCCGTTCGTGCACACGGCCAAGAAGTTCGCCGAGACCAAGAACGCCAAGCTGATCTGGGAGGGCCACAAGTCGGGCCGCGAGATCGGCTACTGCCACATCGAGAAGCTGCACAACCTGGAAGCGCTGCCGCCGCAACGGCTTCAAGGTCGCCTGCTTCCCGGTCAAGATCAAAGGCGCCTCCGCCGGCTGGACGCGCGCGGTCGCCATCTCGAGGAGTAGGGATCACCATGAAGCTCGCCACCTTTTCTCGCGGCGGCCACAAGTCGCATCGGCGCCGTCGATACCGCGCGCGGGCGCAGATCCTCGACCTTGCCAAGGCTTCCGCCCTCGCCTCCGGCGGCGAGCCCGATCCGACCTTCGCCAGCATGCTGGCGCTGATCGACGCGGCCGGCCCCGGCCTCGAGAAGGCGCGCAAGCTCGCCGGCGCAATGGCCGACGGCGGCCTCGCTGCCGCTCGAGGTCCGTCCGCCTGCTGTCGCCGATCCCCGAGCCGCGGCAGATGCGCGACTGCCTCACCTTCGAGCTGCACCTGCGCAACGCCATCGCCCAGTCCGAGAAGCGCACCGGCATCAAGCGGCCGTTCCCGGAGGTCTGGTTCAAGCAGCCGATCTACTACAAGGCCAACCGCTTCAGCTTCGTCGGCCACGAGACCGACGTGGTGTGGCCGACGTACTCGCAATTACATGGACTACGAGCTGGAGCTCGCCTGCGTCATCGGCAAGACCGGCAAGGACATCGCCCCGGACAAGGCGATGGAGCACATCTTCGGCTTCGCCATCTTCAACGACTTCTCCGCCCGCGATGCGCAGGCGGCCGAGATGGCGGCCTCGCTCGGGCCGGCCAAGGGCAAGGACTTCGACACCGGCAACGTGCTCGGGCCCTGGATCGTCACGCTCGACGAGATCGGCGACCCGCACGCGCTGCGCCATGGATGCGCGCGTCAACGGCGAGCGCTGGGGCGGCGGCAACTCGAGCCAGATGCACCACAAGTGGCCGGCAATCCTGGCGCACATCTCGGCAGTCCGAGACGCTCTACGCCGGCGAGGTGATCGGCTCGGGCACCGTCGGCACGGGCTGCGGCTTGGAGCTCGGGCGCCAGCTCAAGCACGGCGACGTCGTCGAGCTGGAGATCGAGAAGATCGGCGTGCTGCGCAATCGGGTTGTGCGCGCCTAGCCAGTTCCTCCGCCCGCGCGCCGTGCGGTACGCCGGCCGCCGCTGGCGGGCCGCGACCCTGCGCGGCAGTAGAAACGGAGCCATCCGACTAGCACCGCCAGTGGATTGCCGCCGCACGCCCACCCATATTCAGCCCTAGTAGGAAAAGCGCAAGCTTGGGTGCAACTAGGTGCCTGAGATATGCGTTGTTCCGGTTTGACCGCCTGAACCAATGTTGGCGATTGAGGGATGGGCCAGTCCACCGATACGCAGCACGCCCATCGCCGACAAGGCGCGCCAGTTGGCGCCCGTGGTGTGGCTCGTCGGAAAGGTGCAGAGCGGCAAGACCTCCATCATCCGGGCCCTCACCCAGGCGACCGATGCGGAAATCGGGGCCGGCTTCCGGCGCCTGCACCAGGACCGCGCGCGTGTTCGACTTTCCCGACGAGGCGCCGATCATCCGCTTCCTCGACACCCGCGGCCTGGGCGAGGCCGGCTACGATCCCGCCGCAGATATTGCCTTTTGCGAGGGCCGCGCGCACCTGATCGCTGGCCGTGGTCAAGGCGCTCGACTCCGAGCAGCAGGCCGTGCTCGACGTCGTTGCGCCAGGCGCGGCGGCGCCACCCGGACTGGCCTGTCGTGGTGGCGCAAACGAGCCTTCACGAAGGCTATCCGCACGGGCGCGGCCACGCCCTGCCCTATCCCTTCGCGGTCCAGCCCTACAGCGATCCAGCCGTGCCCGAGCCAGCTTATCCAGAGCGCTGGCGCACCAGCAGGCGCAGTTCAATAAGCTGCCGGGCAAGGGCGGGCTGAGCCTTCGTGCCCATCGACTTCACCCAGCCGGGCGACGGCTTATGACCCGACCGACTACGGTCGCGAGGCCCTGGTCAACGCCCTGATTGCGGCCGCGCCCGCGCGCCGTTGCGCTGGCGCTAGCCGAGCTGCCCGGCGCGCAATGTCAGACCGACCGCGCCGGCACAATGCGCATATCCTGGGCTTTGCCGTCGCGGCGGGCGCCAGCGATGCCGTTCCGGTCGCCGGTATCGTCGCCGTGCCGATGGTGCAGGCGGCGATGCTGCGCCAGCTCGCCAAGCTGCACGGCGTGCACTGGGACCGGCGCGCCTACTCGGAGTTCCTCGGCGCGCTCGGCACCAGCACCCTGGTGCGCACGGCGTCTACGTTTCGGCATCCGCCAACTCGTCAAGCTGGTTCCCGGCTACGGCCAGACCGATCGGCGCGGCGGCGGCCGCGGCGGCGAGCTTCGCCACCACCTACGCCATCGGCAAGGCGGCCGACCTATTTCCTCGAACGCCGCCAGCGCGGCATTCGCGCCGAGGAAGTGGCCACGGTCTATCGCCAGACGCTGCAGAACGCCTTTCGCCTCGCCAAGGAACGCGAGGGTTGGAAGCAGGCGCCATGAAGGAGCAACGCCAGCGTCCCGACTATTCGCGCTGCGGTCCTGCTGATCCTCGCTCTGCTGCTGCCGACCGCCAGCCTGATCCCGCTGGGCGGCCTGTGGCTCTGGCAGCACGGGCTATGTCGTGTATTGGGCGATCGCCAGCCTGCATTGTCGTGACCGGCCTCTACTACCTGCAGAAGCGCCTGATCGCGGGACCTGCTCCGGTGCTCGACGGCGAGCCCCTCAAGAGGCGGCCGATGCCGCCGGCAGATCCCAACTGGACCGAGCGCTGCAAGCCGCGGCCTGGGACGACGTGATGGCGCTCGCCTCCACGGTCAAGCGCGGAGCGCTTGTCGAGCCGGGACGCGGTGCTGAACCTGGGGCTGGAGACGATCGAGACCGTCGCTCGCCGCCTGCATCCAGAGCGCAAGGACCCGCTGCTGCAATTTACCGTTCCGGAGGCGCTGGCCGTGATCGAACGCGCCAGCAAGGGCTTGCGCGACTTCGTCACCAAGACGCTTCCCGCTCGGCGACCGCATCACGGTGGCGCAGCTGATGTGGGTGTACCGCTGGCGCGGCGCGCTGCACCTGGTCGAGAAGGGCCACGACCTGTGGCGCATCGTGCGCCTGCTCAACCCCGTCTCGGCCGCCACGCAGGAGTTGCGCGAACGCTTCACGCGGCAGATCTACGACATCGGGCCGCGAGCACCTGGCCCGGCGCCTGGCGCGCGCCTACGTCAGGGAGGTCGGGCGCGCGGCCATCGATCTCTACGGCGGCAGTCTGCGCGTCACGCCGGCTGAGCTCAGCCAGCACGTCACGGCAAGCTCGCGGCGCGACCTGGCGGCAGCCGAAGCCCGCGAGGCGGAGCCGCTGCGCATTCTCCTCGGCGGGCCAGACCGGGGCCGGCAAGTCGAGCCTGCTCAACGCTCTTGCCAACGCCGTCGAAGCCGAGGTGAGCGTCGTGCCGGCGACCGCCCGCGTCACCGCCTACAAGCTGACGCACGAAGGCCTGCCTGCCGCCCTGCTGATCGACAGCCCGGGCCTCGCCGACGCAGAACTCCATCGACGCCTTGACTCGAAAGCGCCGCCGAGGCCGACATGGTGCTGTGGGTCGTCGTCCGCCACCCGCGCCGCCCGCGAGATCGACCGGCAGGCGCTGGCCGCCATTCGCAGCATTTCTCCGCCGAGCCCAACCGGCGCAGGCCGCCGATGCTGCTCGTGCTCACGCACATCGACGGCTGCGCCCCTTCAACGAATGGGACCCGCCCTACGACCTGACAGCCGCTGTCTCAGCGCAAAGGCGCAGTCGATCCTCGGCGCCATGGAGGCCGCCGGCGCCGATCTCGGTTTTGCGCCAACGAGATCGTGCCGGTGCGCGTCGACATTGCGGTGGCGCCCTACAACATCGACGCCCTGTGGGCCAAGATCATCGAGCTGGTGCCCGACGCGCAACGCGCGCGTCTGCTGCGGACCTTGGCGACATCAGGAATGCCTCGGCCTGGGCGACGATCTGGTCGCAGGCGGCCAACGCGGGCCGCGTCATCGAGGGCACCTTCCTGAGCCGGAGCACCGGCGCCATGAGCCACACCACCAAGCCGGCAACACCGCGCGCCGGTCAGCGGCAGATCCGGCGCCAATCATTGCGCAGACCGTTGCGCCGCAGCGGAATGGCGCCGCGGCGCTGCTGCCGATTCGATCCCTGGGCGCGCGCCAGTCACGTCGCCCTGGTCGGGCTCTTCGTCATCGCCCTGCTGTGGTGCACCTACGTTGCAAGCCCGGTCATCGTGCCCGTACTGCTCGCCTGGGTGATCGCCACCATCGTGCTGCCGATCGTCACCTGGCTGCACCGCCACAAGGTGCCTCGCGTCGTCGCCGTGGTCGCGGTGACGCTGGCCCTGGTGGCGATGATCGTCGGCCTGCTGTTCTTCCTGTCGACGCCGCTCACATTCTGGCTGGGCCGCGCCACCGAGCTGAGCGTGCTCATCAAGCAGAAGCTGCAGACCATGAGCCAGCCGCTGGCCCTGCTCGACGAGGCGCGCAAGGCGCTGAATGCCAGTCGCGGCGGGAGGTGCGCAGCCGGCGCTGAAGGTCGAGCAGGAGTCGGCCACGGTCGTCACCACCCTGTTCGCCGTGCTGACGCCGGCGGTCAGCCAGTTCATCCTCTTCATCGGCGCGCTCGATCTTCTACCTCGTCTACCAGACCAGGCTGCGCAACACGGCGGTGCTGCTGTCTCGGCGATCGCGAAGCGCGCCTGACGACGCTGCGCATCCTGAACGACGTCGACGAGAACATGACGAAATACTTCGGCACGTTCACCGTCGTGAACATCTGCCTCGGCATCGTGACGGTGCTGCTGACCTGGGCAGTGGGGCTGCCCAATCCGTTGCTGTGGGGCGTGCTTGCCGGCAGTCCTCAACTACGTTCCTTACATCGGCCCGGCGATCGTGATCGCGACGCTGGCCGTAGTCGGCCTTCTCACCTTTCCCACGCTGGGAGAGGCGCTGGTCGCGCCGCTGATCTTCATCGGCGTCGTCACCATCGAGGGGCATTTTCTCACCCCCGCGTTCATGGGCCGCAGGCTCGAGCTCAACCCGTTTGCGGTGTTTCTGGCCATCGCCTTCTGCACCTGGCTGCTGGGCCCGATCGGCGCGTTCCTGGCGGTGCCCCTGCTGATGGCCCTGACCGTCACCCTTGGCCACGCCTTCGCGGAGGAGAAGCCCGAGCTGCCGCATTGAACCAAACTGGCTGCTGCGCGTTAGTCCATTGATCAGCAATCAGCTTTGCCTTGGCAAGGAGCAGCAACATGGCGCAGAGCACGCAGTATCGTCGGCCGGAGCACACCGGCAACGCCGAGATCCGACCTGAAAGCGAAGGCGACCGACCAGTTCGAGCGGCTCGCCGACAAGGCCACCGATCAATTCAGCCGTGCCGCCGACACGGTCGAGAACGTGGCCTGCGCGCGTGGCCGAGCAGGGCCGCGCCGCCGGCGAGCAGGTGCAAGAGGTCGCCGGCAACATCAAGGGTGCCGTCGACAAGTCCGTGAAGGATCAGCCGATGGCAACGCTTGCCGTGGTCGCCGCGCTGGGCTTCGTGCTCGGCGCGTTGTGGAAGTCGCTGAGTCTGAACTCCTCGGGCAGAGGCAACTCCCGTGTTTCGCGCGCTGATCAACGACGCCAAGACGGCCGCAGGCGCGGTCATCGGCAAATATGCCATCCGCGCCTCGGTCGCCGTTCCGTTCCTCGTTGCGGCAGGCTTCGCGACGGCCGCCATCACGCTGCTGCTTGATCGAGCGCTTCGGCGCTCTGGCGGCCTACGGCCTGATGGCCGGCGGCTTTGCCGCGATCGGCCTGCATCGCGTCGCTGGTAGTGACCGTGAAGGAGCAGGAGGAAGAGGTCGCCGACACGCGGGCGGAGCAATCCGACACTGCCGATGTAGCCACCGACGCTGCGGCTCAGGCCGCGGTGCAGCTTCCCCTGGCACTGCTCGGCACGCTGCTGACTACCCCGCTCGGGCCTGGGGTCGCTGCCGGAGGAGCCAAGATGGTGCTTCGCAATCTGCCGCTGGTGCTCTTGCTGGCCCTCATCGGCCTGTTGTTCTGGCCCTCGCAGCCAACGGCAGCCGATGGCGCTGCTGCGGGTGCCGAAGGCGATCACCCGCTACCTGACGAAGCGGTCGCGCGCGAGTACCGGCGGGCCGGCAACGGGGTGGATCGTCAGGCGACCATGTAGGCGCTCCCCCGGAGGACGCGTGCAATCGACTTCGGACATGCCGCACGGTTGGTGGCCGATGCTCTGGGAACGCCGTGGGCGTTCTTCGTCGCTTGCCTGTTTGTCGTCCTGTGGTTGATCGCGGGCCGCTTCTTCCACTTTTCCGATGCGTGGCAGCTGGTGATCAACACCGGCACCACGATCGCCACTTTCCTGACGGTGTTCCTGATCCAGAACACGCAGAATCGCGACGCCAAGGCCTTGCACCTCAAGCTCGACGAGGTGATCCGCAGCGTGCGTCACGCCCGCAACACCTTCATCGATCTGGAGCATTGCACGGACGAGGAACTGGATTTGCTGCAGCACGAGTTCGAGGGTGTGCGCAGGGCGGGTCGGGAAAATGCCAGGGCGAAGGCATCGCCGCCGCCCAATGCAGGTTCATGCGAGCAGCAATAGCCCTCCCGCGGCGATCAATGCCAGCGTCCATATCGCATCGACGTTGATCCAGCCCCGGCGGAGAACCTCCAGACCCGCCCATTCGTAGACCGCAACGGCCATGGCCGCCGTCACCACCAGCATGCTCGCGCTGTGCAGCGCGACGCCGATGGCGGCGGTTGGCAAGGGACCGCCGGTCGCCGCGCTCGAGGCCGACAGGCACAGGGGCATGAGTGCCGGCCACAGCATCAGGCCGGCGCCGTGGGCGGTGGCCATCAGGAACGACCACGCTCCGAGACCCGCAAGGCCCACCTGCATGCCGAAGCGCACGCGATGGCGATGCCCGTAGCGCCAGTGATAGAGGGCCCAGCCGATCAGCGCGAGGCCGGCGCCGGCGCGCACCAGGCGCCCATCCAGCACCAGGCCGGCCCACACGAAGGCCCCCGCGATCAGCGCAACCGAAAGCGCGTGCCCGAGTGCGATCGGGATGGGTGACAGCCACACGATCCGCCTGTCGCCGCGGTGCAGGCCCAGCGCAACGGCAAACAGCCAGCCCATTCCCGGATTGAGGCCGTGGAAGGCCCCAAGACCGGCCAGCGCCAACCAGGGTGCGGCTTCGGTCATTGCCTACGCCATTCTTGCGTAGGTTGGGTCAAGCGGCGGCGCAGACCCAACACAGCGAGGTTCAATGCTCATCATGTGTTGGGTCGTCGCTTCGCTCGACCCAACCTACACGCATGCACGCCTCACGGATAACAATAGGAGTCCGACGAGCAGTCGCCGCCCTCGAGCCGCACCTGGTGCGGGCGATGCGGGGCCGGCCACTGCACGAAGAACTTCTTGTCGAAGGCGATGCCGCCCTTGGGCTTGGCGTCGAGTTTCACCATCCAGCCCTCGATGCCATCGGGGTAGAATTGCGGGTCGATGGCGCCGTAGAGCGAATTGGTGAAATACACGCGCTTGCCGTCGCGGCTGATCTCCACCATCTGCGGCCCGCCGCTCAAGCTGCCGTTCTTGGCGCCGGGGTGCGTGGCCTTGGAGACGATGCCGCCGATGCGCACCTTGCCGGTCAGCTTGGGGTTGAACGGGTCGGAGACGTCGTATTGCTGCAGGTCGCCGGTGCCCCAGCAGGCGACGTAGAGGAACTTGTCGTCCATCGACAGGTCGATGTCGGTGACGAGCGGCGGCACCGCCTTGAAGCCCTTCAGCACCGGCGGCAGCAGATCGGGTTCGGCAGGCTCGGCCGGGATCGAGATGACCTTCTTCGCCGCCCATTTGTCTCCGTCGCGGTACCAGGTGAAGATCGAGGCAGACAGGTCCTTGAGCGAGACGACGCTGTTGACGAAGCCGTGCGCCTTGGTGGGATCGTGTGCGGGTCTCAGCTCGAACACCAGCTGGTGCTCCTGGCCGAGGTCGATGGTCTGCAGGTGCTTTCGCTTGTGCAGGTCCCAGAAGTGGAGCTGGTGGCCGTACTTGCCGCCGAGCAGCACCTCGGGGATCAGCCCGTTCTCGAACGTGTCGGGCGTGCCCCACTCGCTGGTGACGAGCGTGTCGTGGCCGAGGTGCCACCAGGCGTCGTAGGCGAGATGCTGCGGCCCGCGGTCCATCTCCCACTGGCCGAGTACGTCGAAGGTCTCGTGGTCCATCAGGAACACGCCGCCCGGGCCCTTGCCCTCGCGGTTGCCGAGTGCGGCTACATAGATGCCTTCGGGCCCGCAGTGCACGGTATGCGGCCGCGTGTATCCGGCCTTGTCGGCCACCTCGCCGGGCTCGATCACCTTCACGATCTTGGGCTTCCTGGGATCGGGCTTGGTGTCCAGGATGTGGATGCGCGAGGAGCGCAGGCCCGGCACCACCAGGTAGCGTCGCTCAACGTGGGCGTGCGGCGCGTTGGGGCACAGGCACGACGAGCAGGCATTCCAGCCGAAGTGGTGCAGCTCGTCGCCGGCATTGGGCATCGCCGTGGTGCCGACGATCTGCGAATAGGTGCTCGATTTGGGATCGACGTCGACGACCGCCAGTGCGTCCGGCACCTTCCGGTCAGGATCGAAGGACGCCACGTATGCCAGCGTCTCAGGCGCCGCCTTCATGGCCATGCGCGGAGAAGGGTAGAAACTGGGATCTGGGGTCCACTTCGGCATTGGCGACCTCCTAACGAACTCGAGAATCTATTGCCGGCTCAGTACGAGCAGCCGATTGAGCAAGAGCCTGTGGCGGTTGCCCCGCCTGGATCAAACGCGCCGCAGGCGAGATGCGACGCCGCGTGCCTGCTGTCGATAGCAGCCATTGTCACGCATCTGACAATTCATCACAAGGGGCGAAAGCCTGGAAGGTGATGCGCGTCACACGTCGGCGCCGTGCGATCGATTTCGCGATTGCGAAGCGTTGTCCGTTCAACCGGCTCGCCTACGGGCCGGTTGCAGCCTACGATGTCGCGCAACCGCGTCTGCAGGACACTGCCGAGCCACAGGTCATGCCGCCGCCCTGGGAACCTGCGCGATATCTGGAGAACCATCGGGAGGTCTTGCCATGCCCCACGCCCTGACCCGCACCCTTGCCGCCTTCGTGTCCGAGTTGCGTCTCTCCGCCATTCCTGCCGAGGCGATGTCCGTGGTCCATACCGGTTATGCCGACTGCGTCGGCACCATGATCGCCGGCAGCATCGAGGAGGCCCCGGCGATCCTGCTTCAGACCTTGGCGCCGCCCGCCGGCGATGCCAGCCTCTACCTGAGCGGACGGCGCGTTCCGGCACCGGAGGCAGCGTGGATCAACGGCACCGCGGCGCATGCGCTCGACTATGACGATGTGGCGCTGCGCGGCCATCCGAGCACGGTGCTGGTGCCTGCAATCCTTGCGGAAGCGGAGTCGCTCGGCGCCAGCGGAGCGCAGATGGCGACCGCCTACGTGGCAGGCTACGAGGTCTGGGCCGAGCTTGCCGGCCGCGATCCCGCGCAGCATCACGAGAAGGGCTGGCACCCGACGGGCATATTCGGGCCCATCGGGGCTGCAGCGGCGTGCGCTTCGCTGCGCAGCCTCGATGCCGACAAGGCCGCACACGCGATCGCGCTGGGGGCCTCCCACAGCTCGGGCGTGGTTGCCAATTTCGGCACCATGACCAAGCCCTATCACGCCGGCCGCGCGGCGCATTCCGGCGTCATGTCGGCGCGGCTCGCCGCGGCCGGCTTTACGGCATCGCCGGACGCGTTGGAGCATCGTTTGGGTTTCCTGGCGGCGGTCTCACCCAAGGGCGGTGCAGACACGGAGTCGCCCTCCAGGGTCGGTCGCGACTGGCAAATCCTGAAGCAGGGGCTGAGCGTCAAGAAATACCCGCTGTGCTACTGCACGCACCGCGCCATCGACGGGGCGCTCGATCTTCTCGCCGCCGAGCCGGTGCGGCCCGAGGACGTGGAGCGCATCACAGTGTCGACCGGGCGCCGCAACGTCGCCGTGCTGCGCAACAGCCGCCCGCAAACCGGACTGGAGGCCAAGTTCAGCATGCAGTTCGCCATGGCCAGCTCGGTGGTCGCGGGCCGCGTCGGCCTGGGCGAGCTCACCGACAATTTCGTCCAGCGCCGAGACGTCCAGGGGCTGATCCAGAAAGTGAGCGTCGAGGCCGACGAGCGCGAGGATCCCGCCCGGGCGGGCTCGGCGCCCTTCGATATGGTGGCGATCAAGACCCGCGACGGCCGCATGCTCGAGAAGCAGGTCCACACCGAGCGCGGCTCGCCCGATCAGCCTCTGTCGGCCGACGAGCTATGGGCGAAGTTCTCCGACTGCCTGTCGGTCGGCAACCCCAGGCTGCCAGCCCGCGCGGTGTTCGACGCTTTGATGTCGATCGAGCGCCAGCCCGGTGTCGGTGCGTTGCGGGGCGAGAGGACGTGACGGCGGTCGCCGAGCAAATCCTCCGCTCGTCCCTTCACGCAGCCTGCTTGACCGCCGCCACGGCCGCATCGCGCAACTCGCGCCGCAGCACCTTGCCGACGTTGGTCTTGGGCAGCTCCTGCCGGAATACGATGTGCTTCGGGCGCTTGTAGCCCGTCAGCTGCTCGGCCAGGAACTTCATCAGCTGCTGTTCGGTGAGAGCCGGGTCCTTCTTGGCCACGAACAAAACCACTGCCTCGCCGGAGGCGGGATCGGGCACGCCGACGACAGCGCATTCCAGCACGCCCGGGTGGCTCGCGGCCACATCCTCCACCTCGTTCGGATACACGTTGAAGCCGGAGACCAGGATCATGTCCTTCTTGCGGTCGACGATCTTGACCTGCCCGGCGGCATCCATGACGCCGATATCGCCGGTGCGGAAGAAGCCGTCCGCCGTCATCACCTTGGCGGTCTCGTCCGGCCGCTGCCAGTAGCCCGCCATCACCTGCGGCCCGCGCGCGCAAATCTCGCCCGGCTCACCCAGCGGCAGTTCTTTGCCTTCCTCGTCGCGGATGGAAATCTCGGTCGACGGCACAGGCAGGCCGATGGTGCCGGTGTACTCGGTGTTGTCGGCGCGGTTGCAGGTGAGCACCGGCGAGGTCTCCGACAGTCCGTAGCCCTCGATGATGGGGACGCCCGTGAGCTTGAAGAAGCGCTCCGCCACCGCCCGCTGCACTGCCATGCCGCCGCCGTTGGCAGCTTTCAGCCCTTTGAAGTCGAGCTTGGCGAACGCGGGGTTGTTGAGCAGCCCGTTGTA
Organism: uncultured Alphaproteobacteria bacterium; assembly: GCA_963724565.1. Lineage (GTDB taxonomy): Bacteria > Pseudomonadota > Alphaproteobacteria > Rhizobiales > Hyphomicrobiaceae > AWTP1-13. The sequence goes on along the minus strand of CAVRVK010000020.1, from coordinate 124,506 downwards.
GAGCGTGTTCACGGCCGGCAGCATGCTGAAATCGTGCTTGGAGAGCTCCTTGATGAAGCCCGGGATGTCGCGCGGGTTGGGAATGAGCAGACACCTGCCGCCGATGCGCATGGCGAGCAGGCCGCAGGCCGTGAGCGCGAAGACATGGTAGAGCGGCAGCGCGGTGACGATGGTTATCTGCTCGACCGGCTTGCCCTTCTTGAGCGCGGGCTGCAGCCAGGCTTCGTTCTGCAGGGTGTTGGCGACGACGTTGCGGTGGAGCAGCGTGGCACCCTTGGACACCCCCGTGGTGCCGCCCGTGTACTGCAGGAAGGCCACGTCGTCGGGCTTGATCTCGGCCTTCTTGAAGCTCGTGCGCCGGCCGGCAGCGACGGCGTCGTTGAACTTGACGGCGCTGGGCAGCGAGAACTGCGGCACCATCTTCTTCACTTTGCGCACGACCATGTTGACGATCGTGCCCTTCGGGAAGCCGAGCAGGTCGCCCATGCTGGCGAGAACGATGTGCTGCACCGGCGTCTTGGCGAGCACGTGCTCCAGCGTCTTGGCGAAGTTCTCGATGATGAATGATGGCCTTGGCGCCGGAGTCCTTGAGCTGGTGCTCGAGCTCGCGCGGCGTGTAGAGCGGGTTGACGTTCACCACCGTGTAGCCGGCGCGCAGGATGGCGGCGATGCACACCGGATACTGCAGCACGTTCGGCATCATGATGGCGACCCGGTCGCCCCGCTGCAGGCCCTTGCTCTGCAGATACGCCGCCAGCGCCTGGGACGTTTCGTCGAGCTGGCCGAAGGTCAGCTTCTTGTCCATGCAGACGTAGGCTTCGCGGTCGCGGTACTTGGCAAAGCTTTCCTCAAACAGCGCAACCAGGGAGGAATATCGCGAAGCGTCGATCTCGGCCGGCACGCCGGGCGGATAGTTCTTGATCCAAATCTTCTCCATAAGCGCCTCCCGGATGAGTTCGTGTTTTGCTGTCACATTATGACGTCTTGGTGCGATTGCGAACCGTCTTTGTAGGGCCTGTCGGCAACTTTCGATATGTCGCTGCGCAGCCGGACAGCTGCGCTGCCACTTGCCAGCACGATGCGGACAGCATTGTACGCTCGCGCCGGCACGCAGCCGTATCGCGCCTGGGCTGCGCCAGGCATGAGCGATCGGCGTTGAGACCGGATCTGCGAGCGACCTTGCCTCGGGGCGAGCAGGCCAGAGCTTGCCAGGGCGGCGGCTACTTCTGCATGCCGCTTTGGGCGGCCTCCATCATCAGCCGGCTCAGCTCCTGAGCCTGCAGCGAGTAGGACTGCATCATCGACTGGGCATGACGGCTCTGGATGCTGAGCACGTCGGTAAGGTCCTTCGCACTGGCGAGCTCGGTCGCCATGTTGAAGCACGCATCGCCGTTCTGCTTGGCGAACTTGACGGCGCGATCCTGCACCGCCTTGAAACCCACGGTCATGGCATTGGCGGGGGTGGCGCTGGTCCACATACCCATCGTCTTGGTCATAGCGTCCATGAATTGGCCATAGGCGGTACGGGCGTGCTCCAGGTTCTTCTCGGTCAGCTCGCGCAATTGCTGGGGAAACTCAAAGGGTGGGGGTTGGGCCATGGCGTCCTCCAAGGGGGGTTGGGAGAAGTCTGTGCCACCATAACGGGCGGGAACCCGAAAATCCCGCGCAACGCGCGCGATCCCCAAGCTTGTCGCTGGCCGCCGACCCGGCGTCAAGGAAAGCCGGAAAATATTTCCACCGGGACGCCCAGTCCCAAAATCGTGACCGGCGCCCCGCGGCTCGTTGCACCAACTCCGCTACGTCGAATACTGCGCGAACTGCATGGTCGTTGCGCGCGCCCGGTAGTCGGTGCGCACGTTGACGACCGCGACCTTGCCCTTGTCGACCTGCTTCTGCGCCCGCTCCAGCGCCGGGCGGATGTCCTCGGCCTTGTCGACGTACTCGCCGTAGCAGCCGAGCGCCTCGGCCATCTTGTCGTAGCGCGTGTAGCCGAGGTCGCGGCCGGGCTTGTTGCGCTTCGGGTCGGCCGTCCAGCCGCCGTTCAGGCTGATCACCACCAGCACCGGCAGCTTGTGGCGCACGGCCGTGTCGAGCTCCATCGCGTTGAGCCCGAACGAGCCGTCGCCGTGCACGCAGATCACCTGCTTGTCGGGCTTGGCGAGCTTGGCGCCGAGCGCGAACGGCAGGCCCACGCCCATCGTGCCGAACGGCCCGGAATTCAGCCGATGGCCCGGCGCGAAGGTCGGCATCGACTGGCGGCCGTAGTTGAGGATCTCCTGGCCGTCCACCACCAGGATGGCGTCGCGCTGCATGAAGTTCTTGACCTCCTCGCACAGCCGCAGCGGATGGATGTCGCCGTCCTCGACGGACTTGTTGGCGCCGGGCGCCTTGAGCTTGGCCGCCACGCCGTCGGCGAGCGTCTTGCGCCAGTCCTTGAAGCGGTCGGGATCGACCTTGCCCTTCATGGCGGCGAGCAGCTGGTTGCAGCACGCTTCTGCAGTCGCCGACGATGCCGATGTCGACCTTGCGCGCGGCGGTAGCGATCTCGTCGGCGTCGATGTCGATGCGGGCGATCTTGGCGGCTGCGTTGAAGCGCGGCGGCGCGGCGTGGCCGATGATGTAGTTCATGCGCGTGCCGAGCACGATGATGAGGTCGGCATCCTTGAACGCCGTGGAGCGCATGGTGAGGAAGGAGAGCGGGTGGTCGTCGGGCACCACGCCGCGGCCCTGCGGCGTCGTGTAGAACGGGATGCCGGCCTTCTCGACGAACTGCTGCATCTCGTTCCAGGCGCGCGACCAGATCACGCCGCTGCCCGAGATGATCACCGGCTTCTTGGCCTTCGACAGCGCCAGGATCAGCGCGTCGACCTGCTCGGGGTCGCCCAGCGGCCGCGCATTCAGCATCGGCCGGCCGCTCATGGACCAGTCGACCTGCTCCTCGGGGATCTTGGCGTAGAGGATGTCGCCGGGGAAATCGAGATAGATCGGCCCGGGCTTGCCGCTCATCGCGTTCTGGAAGGCGTTGTTCACCTGCTCGGGGATGCGCTTCAGGTTGTAGACGCGGTCGGCCCACTTCACGCAGCCGCGCATGATCGCGACCTGGTCGATCTCCTGGAACACCTGCCGGCCGAACTGGAAGATCGGGCTCGAGCCGCCGATCGCCACCACCGGGCAGCAGTCGATCAGCGCATTGGCCATGCCGGTCGTCAGGTTGATCACGCCGGGCCCGCTCGCCGCCATGCACACGCTGGGCTTCTGCAGCAGCCGGCTGTAGGCCTGGCCCATCAGCGCGGCCGCCTGCTCGTGGCGCACGTCGATCGGCCGGATGCCTTCCTTGATGCAGGAGGCTTCGGCGAGCAGCATCGGCCCGCCCATGATGAAGAACAGGTTGTCCGTGCCCTCCTTCTTCAGGGCCTTCGCCAGGATTTCCGAGCCTGTCAGCTCCGCCATGGTCGTCTCCTTCATTCGTGGGTTGGATCAAGCGAAGCGCAGACCCAACATCAAGGTTTGCAGTTTGGCTTGTTGGGTCATCGCTCCGCTCGACCCAACCTACGGTTAGCGCCGCGACATCACCTTCTCCTGCACCAGCCCCTCGATCTTGCGCTCGTCGAGGCCGAGCCAGCTCTTGAGCACCTCGGCCGCTGTGCTCGGCCAGCAGCGGCGAGGCTGCGACCGCGGGCGGCGTGCCGTCGTGGCGCACCGGCCAGGCCGGCATGGCATAGTCCTTGATCACCGGGTGATCCATGACCTGCAGAATGCCGCGCTCGTAGAAAGTCTGGTCGTCGACCAGTTCCTTGGTGTCGAGCACGGCGCCGGCCGGGATGCCGGCATCGCCCAGCACTGCGCATGGCCTCGTGCTTGTCGTGCTGCTTGGTCCACGTCGAGACCATCGTGTCGATCTCGGCTTCGTGCTGGGTGCGCGTCTCGGTGCTGGCAAAGCGCGGGTCGCCGATCAGGTCCTCGCGGCCGATCACGCCGAGCAGCCGCTTCCAATGCTCGGGATTGGTGCGGCTGGTGTAGACGTAGACGTAGTCGTTGGGCCCGCCGCCCTTGCAGGGATAGATGCCGCACGGCGGATTGCCGCCCGAGATCGACTGGTCGCCGGCGCGTTGCAGCGGCCCGCCCTTGCGCGCCTGCGTGGCGAACGCGAGGCGGATGTAGTGCAGCATCGCGTCCTGCATGGCGACCTGGAGGCGCTGGCCCTTGCCGGTCGTCTTCTTCTCGTAGAGCGCGCCCAGGATGGAGATCGCGAGCAGCATGCCGGTGCCGGTGTCGCCCAGCGTCGGCCCGGGCTTGACCGGCGGGCCGTCGGGATCGCCGCTGATCCTCATCATGCCGCCGGTCGCCTGGGCGATCATGTCGAAGGCCAGATTGTTCTCGTACGGGCTGCCCTCGCCGAAGCCTTTGACCTGCGCGTAGATGATGCCCGGATTGATCTTGGAGACGACGTCGTAGCCGAGCCCCAGCCGCTCGATCGGCGCCGGGCGCGAAGTTCTCGACGAAGACGTCGGCCTTCTTGGCGAGATCGAGCACCAGCTTGCGGCCGGCCCCCGATTTCAGGTCGACGGTCAGCGACTTCTTGTTGGCGTTGAAGGTGAGGAAATAGAACGAGCCGCGGTCTGGGTCGCCGAAGATGCTGCGGCCGGGGTCGCCGCCCTTGGGGTTCTCGACCTTGACCACCTCGGCGCCGAGCCATGCCAGCGCCTCCGTGCACGACGGGCCCGCCTCGAACTGCGACAGATCGAGCACGCGCACGCCCTCGAGGCAGGCGAGCGGCTTCCCCTTGGAGTGCATGCGTCTCGGCTCCCGGCTTTTCGTTGGTTGCCAGGATTAAACCGCGGGAGCCCCTGCCAATGCAACGACTCGTGATGCACGGCTGCCCCTCCGTCATCCCAATGCGCGCGCCGAGCCTTGGCAGGAGCGCATCTGGCATTCCGGTTGGAGGCGCGGCCGATCAGTATATGCGCGCCTTTCACCGCGGGGATAGCGGCGCCCGCGCGCACAAACGCCTTTGTCCTCGCAGCGGTTTCCGCTCGAGGGTTGGGGAGGAGAAGCAGGGCGTTCGGGCTGCGCCCGATGACCTGGGTGATCGTTAGTGCCGGCTACTGAGCGCAAAGAACGCCCTGCTCGGTCGCATCCGGGCCGTCTTCGACGCTTGCTAGGTCAGACACCTTGCCGAAGAGGCTTGTCGTCTGCGACTTCGCTGCATCCGGGCCCCCTTGCCCTGGGGCTTGTCCCCAGGGACACCTGACGCTTGGATGATCTGTCCACCATGCCAGGCGAGGCTTCGGACTGCCGCCCCCGGCTCCTGTGCTGAGAGGCGGCTCCAGGTTCACCGCGCATCCCATCTCCGGGGCACGCGCAATAGAGCACAGCGCGCGGGCGCCGTCATCCTCCGCCTACATACATTATGAAACGCAATTCGCTATCCCCGCCCGCCAAACCCGTGGTTCGCGCGGCGCGCCGACGGGTGGCGCGTAGGTTGGGTCAAGCGGAGCGCAGACCCAACACTCCGGCAATCGCCAACCAATGTTGGGTCATCGCTATCGCTTGACCCAACCTACACCGTCGCAACGGGCGTCGCCGGTGAGCCCACCGCGCCCGGCAGCCTGAGCGGCGGCGCCGTCAGCAGGAAGCGGCTGCGGTTGTTGGCGCGCAGCCAGTCGGCCAGCTCCGACAGCCGCCAGATCTCGCCCAAATTCACGCCGGTCTTGAACAGGCAGTGCTGGTGCAGGGGCAGCATCGCGCACTGCCCTGGCCGCAGCGGAGCATTGTGGATCTCCACCGCATAGTTGTCGGAAATCAGCGCCACGAGCTTGGATTCCGTGATCCACTGCTGCAGGCGCTGGTCGCCGCCGTCGAGCCCGCTGCAGCTGGTTTCGAGCGTCTCCTTGTCGGGCTTCAGCTTGCCCTCGAAGATCACCTCGTCGAAGCCCGTGCGCAGCAGCACGAAGTCGCCGGCCTCAACCGTGATGCCGTCGGCGGCAAAGATGCGCATGAGGTCGTCGTAGCCTACCGCATGCCGCTTGCGCCCGTAGTGGGCGTAGAGGTCGATCATCACAGCACGCCCCTGCAGGCACTTCACCGCCATGTTCTCGGCGCCCAGCGCCTTGGCGGACGACGTACCCTTCGCCTCCACGAAGGTGCCGGGGATCGCGCCCGCGCCCTTGGCGTCGCTCGGGCCCACCAGGTCCACCCCGCCGCGATAGCCGTTGTAGAACACGGGCTCGGGCTTGCCGTCGCCGTCGGCATCGAACAGCGCGCCGACATGGGCCAGCGTGTCCCACTGCGTCGAATACTGCAGGTGCATGATGACGACGTCGTCGTTGATGACGTCGGTCATGCCCGGGTTCTCCCATTCGGTGCGGTAGAGCCAGTTCGGCTTGTCGACGCGCACGCTGGGGCGCAGCTGCGGGGGATGCCGGCGCGGGTTCAACACGTTGCCGCCGGGATAGTCGAGCGGCATGGAGAGGCAGAAGGTCTTGCCCTCCTTCACCTCGGCGATGCCTTGCTTGACCTTCTCGGGCGTCAGCTCGTTCATACGCCCGAGCTGGTCGTTTGGCCCATAGTCGCCCCACGTTGAATTGTCGGGCCGCTTCTTCCAGCGCTTCGCCTCGGTCACGTGTTTCCCCCTCGCATGTTGCGCACCGCCTTGGTCGCGATCGGGAGCACGATACAGCCAAGGGCCCGGTTGGGCATCAGCCGGTTCGGGAGCGTCTTGCGCGAAATTCCCGCCGCTACCGGCCAGCCCTCCAGGAGCCGGAATAGTGGCCGCCGCCAAACAGGCCTCTACCGCCCATGCCCTTGATGACGGTATCTGCGATCACCGTGCCGACCACGGTGACGATGATGCCGATGATGATCTGCGAAAACCAACCGCGCATGGGCGTGCCCGCTCCCAGGATGCCGATTGGCCCTGGCTCTAGTGTGATGATCGAGAAGTCCGCTACATCGCTGTGAGCTCGGGTCGAGAGCGGACTTCTCGATCTGAATCACACTAGCACCATGATTTTGCTAGTGTCCTTCAGATCGCGAAATTCGTACCGAGCTCGCTGCACATTGAGACGAATTTCGCGATCAGGACACTAGCCGCGCGCAGCGGCGGAATTGGGACGCGTGGCGCGCAAAAAGCCCCCGCGCCCGCCGCCGACCACCGGCGCTTGGCCGTGGCTATTGCCGCAGCGGCGGCTTCAGCTGAGACACCTGCTCGGCTTCCTCGCGCACTCCCCGCCACAAATTCTCTGCTTCCTCGAGGGGGAGGCCGTATGGCGGGTCGTCGTCGAAGCGGATGAGCACCAATCGCTCGTGGCGGGCGCTGCCGACGGCCGTCTGCCGCGGCATCTTGGTGAGCTGCCCATAGCTGGCGGCGACCATCCCCGCAGAGAGCGACTGCAGGACCCCTGCCAGCTCGGCTGCGACCCCGGCTGGCAGGCTGAGCGTCTGGGTGCGGCCCGCCCCATCGACGAAGGTCATCTCGAGCCTGCGCTCTTCGCGTCGCGCCCGCGTTTTCAACAGCGATTGCGCCTTGAACGTGCGCGACAATTGAGTTTGCGACATGCGGGCAACCCCCCGATTGCGATGCCGCATTGTTGCGCGGGCTGGCCGCCGGCACACAAGGGGTTGTTCTCGCCTCAACTGCTTTGGAAGCGCGCTAAGCTTGTGACCTGAAACGGAAATGTCACACAGCAAAGCGCCCCGATGCCCACAATGGGCTCGGGGCGCGCTCATTCAGACGTCAATGGGCGACTACATGCGGTTCAGCCAGTCGTCGACATCCTTCTTCACCTGGTCCTTGGCCTGGCCGTAGCGCGCCTGGATCTTGCCCTCCAGCTGCTCGCGGCTGCCGTTGATCTGGGTGAGGTCGTCGTCGGTCAGCTTGCCCCACTTCTCCTTCACTTTGCCGGTGATCTGCTTCCAGTTGCCTTGCACGCGATCCCAGTTCATCACGCAACTCCATCTTTGGCTTGTGGTTGGTTGAAAACGTGATCGAGCCCGCCGCGGCTGCTCCGCGCGGCCCACACGTACTGAAAACGCGGGCAGACCCGCATGGTTCCGCTGAAGGTGCGCGCGGAAACTACCGGCCTGGCCGGGATAGGAGGCTGTAGTGGTGCCCCGCGCCGCGGCGCGCCAGTCGCAGGTCGCTAACCGGCTTCGCGCAGCTTGAAGCGCTGGATCTTGCCGGTCGCCGTCTTGGGCAGGGTCTCCACCACCTCGATCCAGCGCGGATACTTCCACACGCCGGCCTTGGCCTTCACGTGCTCCTTCAGCGCCTCCTGCAGGCCGTTGGCCGCCGCCTTGCCCGGCTTCAGGACAATGAAGGCTTTGGGCTTGATGAGACCGTCGGTGTCCTCCTTGGGCACCACCGCCGCCTCAAGCACCGCCTCGTGGCCGATGAGCGCGCTCTCCACCTCGAACGGCGACACCCAGATGCCCGACACCTTGAACATGTCGTCGGTGCGGCCCTGGTAGGTATAGAAACCCTCCGCATCGCGCACATACTTGTCGCCCGAGCGCGTCCAGGCGCCTTCGAACGTGGACCGGCTCTTGGCCCGCTGATGCCAGTAGCCGTCGCCGGCGCTTGGGCCCCGCACCAGCATCTCGCCGACCTCGCCGTCCGGCACGTCGCGGCCCTGCTCGTCGACGAGCCGGATCTCGTAGCCGGGCACCGGCTTGCCCGACGTGCCGTACTTCAGCGCGCGCGGGCTGTTGCACACGTACTGATGCAGCATCTCGGTGGAGCCGACGCCGTCGAGCACGTCGACGCCGAACTTGGCGCGAAAGGCCTTGCCGATCTCAGCCGGCAGCGCCTCACCCGCCGACACGCACTGGCGCAGGCGCTGCGAGCTGTTCTCGGGCGTGCCCTGCGGATAGGCGAGCATCGCCGCATACAGCGTGGGCGCGCCAAAGAACATGGTCGGCTGGTATGTCTTGAGCGTGCGGAACACTGCTTCCGGCGTCGGCCGCTCGGGAAACAGCACTGCGGTGGCGCCGACCGACATCGGAAACGACATGGCGTTGCCGAGGCCATAGGCGAAGAACAGCTTGGCCGCCGAATAGATGACTTCGTCCTCGCGAATGCCGAGGCAGTCCTGTCCGGTGAGCCGCGCCGTCTCCATGGGGCTCGAATGCACGTGGCGCACGCCCTTCGGCATGCCGGTCGAGCCCGACGAGTAGAGCCAGAACGCCGTCTCGTCGGCGCAAGTGTCGGCCACCTGGAACTCGGCCTGCTGGAAGCCGAGCTCGCCGCGGTAGGAGAGCGCAAACGCCGGCGGCTCGCCGCCCGAGACGAACACGTGCTTGAGGAACGGCAGCTTGCCGAGGATGGGCTGCACCACGGGCAGGATCGGCGCCGACACGAACAAGGCCTTGGCCCGGCTGTCGCCTAGGATGTAGGCGTATTGCTCCGCCGTCAGCAGCGTGTTGAGGCACACCGGCACAACACCAGCCTTGATGGCGCCCCAGAAGGCCACGGGGAAATCGATCGTGTCGAGCAGCAGCAAAGCGACGCGCGACTCGCGTGGCACGCCGTAGGTGCCAAGCAGGTTGGCCATGCGGCCGGTGCGCGCTGCCAATTCGCCGTAGGTCAGCGTGTCCACCGGGTCGATGAAAGCCGTCTTGGCCGCGCGCCCCTGCGCGACGTTGCGGTCGACCATGTCCGTCGCTGCGTTGTAGATGCGCGGATATTCCATGCGTCCTCCCCTGGGGCCGCTTTTGCGCGGTCGTCGCTTTGTTGGCCCGCGGCGACGGAGCCACAAGCGTTGAACCTGCATCATACTGCAAGTTTGAGCCGAGAAAAGCTGTCACTTTTGCGCCTTTCGACGTGATCGATGTAGTATGTTGCACGTGTGCGGTATCTGCGCAGGGTGGCATGGCCGGTCCTGTCGAGACGGTTTCAGAGCAGCGGCGGGGCAACGCTCCGGCCGAGGAGGCCTATCTGAAGCGGGTCGGCGAGCGCGTGCGCTTGGGGCGCGCGCGACGGGGCATGTCCCGCAAGATCCTCTCCAAGGCATCGGGCGTCTCCGAACGCTATCTCGCCGAGCTGGAGCGAGGCGCCGGCAACGCCTCCCTTCTGGTGTTGCGCCAGATCGCCGACGCCCTGGGGCTGGAGGCCGCCGAGCTGATCGCCGATCATCCCGAGCGGCCGATCGACCTCACCCTCATCCTGCACCAGCTCGAGCGCCTCGCGCCGGGAGAGCTGGCCGAGGCGCGGCGGCTGCTGGCCCAGCGGTTCGGCAAGCCGGGCGCCTCCTCCAAGGGCCGTGTTGCGTTGGTGGGCCTGCGCGGCGCCGGCAAGACCACGCTCGGCCAGCTGGCGGCGCAGGCGCTGTCGGTGCCGTTCGTCGAGCTCGATCGCGAGATCGAGCGCGCCAGCGGCATGGAGCTTTCCGAGATTTTCGCCTCGCACGGGCAAGCCATGTACCGGCGGCTCGAGCGCCAGTGCCTCGAGACCGTCATCGAGCGGTTCGACCGCGCCGTGATCGCCACCGGCGGCAGCCTGGTGACGGAGCCGGCCACCTATGATCTTCTGTTGTCGACCTGCTTCGTGGTCTGGCTGAGCGCCAAGCCGGACGAGCACATGGGCCGCGTGCTGGCGCAGGGCGATCTGCGGCCCATGGCCGAGGGGCCGCAGGCGATGGACGATCTCAAGAGCATCCTGGAAAGCCGCGCCGCTCTCTACGCCAAAGCCGACCTTCAAGTGAACACGTCCGAAAAATCCGAGGCCGAGGCTTTCGCGGCGCTGCTCGCCGCCATTGGCGAGTTGCACCCCGCGATTCCCCGCCCGCGCTGAACGGCATCTGACGAACACGCAAGGAAAGGCCTTGTGCCATTGCTGCAGCGCATAGTGTAGCTTGCGCCATCGGGCAACGGTTCGCGGGGGGCAGAAATGGCCAGCACTGACGGCGCATTCGATCGCAGCGCTACCAACGTCAACGTCGTCTACTATCTCTATCTTGTGTCGATCCTGGTGGGCCTCACCGCGATCGTCGGCGTCATCATGGCCTACATGAACCGCGGGCCCGGGGCGGATTGGCTCGACAGCCATTACACCTATCAGATCCGCACGTTCTGGATCGGGCTGCTCTACAGCGTCATCGGCCTGGCGCTGACGTTCATCATCATCGGCTTCCTGGTGCTGCTGTTCGTGCTGATCTGGTGGGTCGTGCGCTGCATCAAGGGGCTGCAGCTCGCTGGCAAAGGGCAGCCGGTGCCCGACCCCGCCACGTGGATGTGGTGAGGTGTCATACCGGCTGACGGCAACTGCACTGAACCCTCTCGCAGCCCGGTTCGGCAGCTTTCCCGAGGAGACCTGCCGGAAAGACAATTTCCTAGGGCAGAGGCGTGCCGGGGCCGGACATCTAACTGCAATTGCCCGTTGAATCAGCGCCACTGATATTGAGGCAAAGTCAGCCTGTCGGTCATATCGCGGCCGAAGGTGAGCCGCGCCAGGCCCGGGATCGCCGTAGCCCCGACAACGACGTTGCGAAACTTCAAACCTAGAGCGGTCTTCGGCGCAAGAGCGGAGCTGAAGCTCACGGCGGCCTGTTGCTTTGTCTCGATGTAGGCCCGCAGAAGGCTCTCGTATCGCTGAAAGGCTTCAGGGTGCGAGGCGCCTGATCGGCCGAGTTCGCCCGCAAGGACATAGGCCGCCGTCATGGCCAGGGCCGACCCCTGACCCGCCATCAACGAAACGCAGAACGCGGCATCGCCGACAAGAGCGACACGACCCCGAGACCAGTGCTGCATGTCGAATCTGGCTTACGCGATCGAAATAATGATTGTCCGCACGCTCCAGCTCATCGAGGATACCCGATGTTTCCCAACCCCCGCCCCTGTACTGCTGCCGCAGGACTGCTTTCTGTGCCTCGGCGTCCGGTGTTGCGTCGGACTGGGGCGTGGAGCCGGCGAACACAAAGAGAAACAGGGTGCGGTCGTCGCGGAGGGCAACGCGCCCGAGCATGCGCCCCGGCTCGTTGTGCATGATGTAGACGTCTTCGTCGCGCGGCCGGTATCCCGAAGCCTCGAAGGCGGCCACTGTGTAGCCGAGCGATCTCTCGAATTGGTTCTGCGGTCCGAAGGCGAGTTGGCGAACCTTGGAATGCAACCCGTCAGCACCAACGACAACATCGAAACTCCGCGGCTGCGCTTGCTCGAACGTGACCTTGACGCCATCCCCATCCTGAGAGAGCGCTTTGATGCTGTCGCCGAACAGGATTTCCGTGGTGAGTTGGGCGCGTTCAAGCAGCAGACGGGCAAGGTCGCTGCGGCGAATGGTGACGAAACGGCCTCCGGCCAGCTCCCGGAACACGCTTGTGCCGAACCCCGTCAGGCGTCTGCCCTCGTCGTCGACAATTTGCAACTCCCGGATGTGATAGCCCAGGCGCTCGATGTCGCCGGATAGTTCCATGAGTTCGGCGATGTCGTAGCCGAGGCCCCAGAAATCGATCACATAGCCGCCGGCCCGAGGTGAGGGCGCTTGCTCAACCAGAGTCGGTTTGAAGCCTGACCTGTGCAGCCAGTAGGCGAGCGTCGGACCAGCGATGCCGGCACCCGAGATGAGGACGGTCTTTGGCGCCATTGCGTAGCATTAGCACGCTGACCGGTGGTCACAAATGACCGCTACGTGTCATCTCGCCCAGTCGCTCCTTCGGCAGCTTTCGGGGTGAACTTGCCGTAGATCACGCGCCCACGGCGGAGTTGTGCCACATCGCCATCGGTGTCGAGCCCAGCGGCACATTTCCGCGGTGTGCTATTGGGTACGTGCTCACGCCGCCGCCATGCCATCCACCAGCCGCACGATGTCGCGCATGATGGCGTTGAGCTGGAAATCCTTGGGCGTATAGACGGCCGCCACGCCGAGCCCCTTCAGCTGCGCTGCATCGGCAGGCGGAATGATCCCGCCCACCACCAGCGGCACGTCGTCGAGGCCATCCTTGTGCATGCGCTCCACCACGTCCTTCACCAGCGGCACGTGGCTGCCCGACAGGATCGATAGCCCGACCACGTGCACGGCCTCGTCGCCTGCCGCACGCACGATCTGCGCCGGGGTCAGGCGAATGCCCTCGTAGACCACCTCCATGCCGCAATCGCGCGCGCGCACGGCGATCTGCTCGGCGCCGTTGGAGTGGCCGTCGAGGCCCGGCTTGCCGACCAGCAGCTTGATGCGGCGGCCGAGGCGCGAGGATACGCGCTCCACCTCGGCGCGCACCTCCTCGATGTCGCCGTCGGCCGACATGGCGACGGCACGCGCAACGCCCGTTGGCGCCCGGTACTCACCGAACACGGCCCGCAACGTGGCGCCCCACTCGCCGGTGGTGACGCCCGCCTTGGCGCAGGCGATCGAAGGCTCCATGACGTTGCGGCCCTCCTTCGCCGCGCGCTCCAGCTGCGCCAGCGCTTGCTTCACCGCCTTGGCGTCGCGCGAGCGCGCCAGGCCTGCAGCCGTTCGACCTGCTCCTTCTCGATTGCCGGATCGACGATCTGGATGGCGCCGTCGCCGGTCGACAGCGGCGAGGGCTCCGTGTCGGTCCAGCGATTGACGCCGACCACGATCTGCTCGCCGCCCTCGATCCGGCGCAGCCTGTCGGTGTTGCTGTCGACCAGAGCGCGCTTCATGTAGTCGATGGCGGCAACGGCACCGCCCATGGCATCGATGCGCTGAAGCTCCTCCAGCGCGGCGGCCTTGAGCTCGTCGACCTTGGCGCGGATGGCGGTCGAGCCCTCGAAGATGTCGGCGTACTCCAGCAAGTCCGTCTCGTAGGCCAGGATCTGCTGCATGCGGATCGACCACTGCTGGTCCCACGGCCGCGGCAGGCCGAGCGCCTCGTTCCAGGCCGGCAGCTGCACCGCGCGGGCGCGCGCGTCCTTCGACAGCGTCACCGCCAGCATCTCGATGAGGATGCGATAGACGTTGTTCTCCGCCTGCTGCTCGGTGAGGCCGAGCGAGTTCACCTGCACGCCGTAGCGGAACATCCGGTGCTTGGCCTCGCTGACGCCATAGCGCGTCGCGGTGATCTCGTCCCACAGCTCGCCGAAGGCGCGCATCTTGCAGATCTCGGTGACGAAGCGCAGGCCGGCGTTGACGAAGAACGAGATGCGCCCCACCACGGGGCCGAAGTCTCCGGGCGCCACCTCGCCCGACGCCTTCACGGCGTCGAGCACCGCCTGCGCGGTGGCGAGCGCAAACGCCACTTCCTGCACCGGCGTCGCGCCTGCCTCCTGCAGGTGGTAGGAGCAGACGTTGGTCGGGTTCCACTTCGGCGCCTCGGCGCAGCTGAACAGGATGGTGTCCTTGATCAGCCGCAGCGACGGCTCGGGCGGGAACACGTAGGTGCCGCGCGAGAGGTATTCCTTGATGATGTCGTTCTGGATCGTGCCGGTGAGCTTTGCCGCGATCGGCGCCCTGCTCGTCGGCGACCGCGACGTAGAGCGCCAGCAGCCACGCCGCCGTGGCGTTGATCGTCATGGATGTGTTCATCTGCTCGAGCGGAATGCCCTCGAGCAGCATGCGCATGTCGCCGATGTGCGAAACCGGAACGCCGACCTTGCCCACCTCGCCGCGCGCCAACTCGTGGTCGGAGTTGTAGCCGGTCTGGGTCGGCAGATCGAAGGCGATGGAGAGGCCGGTCTGTCCCTTGGAAAGGTTCTTGCGGTAGAGCTCGTTCGACTTGGCGGCCGTCGAGTGTCCCGAATAGGTGCGGATCAGCCAGGGCTTGTCCCGCTCGGGGCCAGCCGCCAATGGGCGTACTCTGGCGGGCGCGGCGGGTCATGGCAGCAGATCCTTTCGCAAGCGCGAGATAACGCCAGCGTATCCTACGCCATGCGCAGCGCAAGAGCCGCTGTTAGGCGGCGGACCTGGTGCGAACGCCCGTCTTGCGCTTCGGGGGTGGTGTGGCCGACGGAAGGGGCCGGGCGCATGGCCTCGCGGAGCCGCCCAAGCGCTGCGACGAGCACGATGCCAATGATATTGCCGATGATGGCGGCAGTTACCGTCCACATCAGCCACTGGTCCAGCTTGTTGGGGGGGTACATTTCTCCCAGGATGAACAAGTACTTGGCAAGAACGGAGAAAAGGAACAGCACCGGCAGGACGAACAGGGCCATGAAATGATTGGCCAAGTAATCCTTAAGGGTAAACGCAGCGACAGCGCACAACGCGCCGATCACGCCGAGCGTGGCCCGATCCATGGCGTAGATATTGCTGAGGTGCTTGAGGACTTCGTCCATGACGCATCACTTGGCGTGGCCACGACAACCCGATTACCGGGTATCCGCGCCAAGCACCCTAGCGGACAGGGCCTAAGAGGGCCTTAAGGGCTGCTCAAGGTGCAATGCAAAAATTCACTTGTGCGGCGCAAGGAACTATCGGACCCTTGCCCGGGTTGGGGCGGTTGAGCCCGGGGAGGCGACTAAGATGGCAGCGCGTGCAAGCGATCGGTCTCGAGGCTCGGTTTCTTCTGCGGAGACCACCAACGTGGTGTCCATGCCGACCGCCGTCGCCGCGCCGGCAATCGCAACCGAACAGTACAAGGACTTGTACGAGATCGGCGAGATCCCGCCGCTCGGTCACGTGCCGCCGAAGATGTACGCGTGGACGATCCGCAAGGAGCGGCACGGGCCCCCCGATCAGGCCATGCAGATCGAGGTGCTGCCCACTTGGGAGCTCGACAGCCACGACGTGCTGGTGCTCGTGATGGCGGCCGGCGTCAACTACAACGGCGTGTGGGCCGCGCTCGGCACGCCGATCTCCACGCTCGACGTGCACAAGAACCCCTATCATGTCGCGGGCTCCGACGCGGCCGGCATCATCTACGCCGTCGGCTCCAAGGTGAAGCGCTGGAAGGTCGGCGACGAGGTCGTCATCCACTGCAACCAGGACGACGGCGACGACGAGGAGTGCAACGGCGGCGACCCGATGTTCTCGCCTTCCCAGCGCATCTGGGGCTACGAGACGCCGGACGGCTCCTTCGCCCAGTTCTGCCGCGTGCAGGACCGCCAGCTGCTGGCGCGGCCCAAGCACCTGACCTGGGAGGAGAGCGCCTCCTACACCTTGGTGCTCGCCACCGCCTACCGCATGCTGTTCGGGCATCGCCCGCACGTCATCCGGCCGGGCCACAACATCCTGGTGTGGGGCGCCTCGGGGGGCTTGGGCTCGATGGCCGTGCAGCTCATCGCCACCACCGGCGCCAATGCCATCGGCGTCGTCTCCGAGGACGACAAGCGCGACTTCGTCATGCAGCTCGGCGCCCGCGGCGTCATCAACCGCAAGAAGTTCAACTGCTGGGGCGAGCTGCCGAAGGTCGGCACGCCCGAGTACGACACCTGGTTCAAGGAGGTGCGCAAGTTCGGTGCCGCCATCTGGGAGATCACCGGCAAGGGCAACAACGTCGACTTCGTGTTCGAGCACCCGGGTGCCGCGACCTTCCCGGTGTCGGTGTTCGTGGTCAAGCGCGGCGGCATGGTGGTGATCTGCGCCGGCACCACCGGCTACAACCTGACCATGGACGCGCGCTATCTGTGGATGCATCAGAAGCGCGTGCAGGGCTCGCACTTCGCCAACCTGCTGCAGGCCGCGCAGGCCAATAAGCTTGTCATCGAGCGGCGCATCGACCCTGCCATGTCCGAGGTGTTCCCCTGGGCGCAGATCCCCAAGGCGCACACGCGCATGTGGAAGAACGAGCACAAGCCCGGCAACATGGCCGTGCTGGTGAACGCACCCACCACAGGCTTGCGCACCTTCGAGGACGCCATCGAGGAAAGCCGCAAGCGCTTCGGCTGAGTCGGCTAGACCTCTGGCACTGTGGGAACCGTCGCGATTTCCGCCATCCGTCGCTTCACGCTGCCTCACAGCGCGAACATGAACCTGCCGTTGACGAGCAGCAGCAGCACGGCGAAGGCCGCCAGCAGCACGCGTTTGGCGGGAAAGCTGGACGCCGCGAACGGAACGCCGAGGATGAGCAAGTGGGCCAGCGTGACTGCAGGACTGAAGAGCAGGGCTTCGGCTGGGTTGAAGACGAAGAAGAATAGCGCCCGCACCGCCGTATAGGCGGCCAGCGGCGCGAGCATGCCCGAGGCGTCGCCGAAGGTCTTGGCCCGGTATCGAGGCAGAAGGCTCGCCGCAACCATCAGGCCGAGCAGAACGGCGAGCGCAACGGTCAGCGGCGAGGCAAGATAGCTCGCCAGCGAGGGCTCGAAATAGCCTTTGTACAGCGGCCATAAGGGCAACGCATGCTCGGCCTTGGCGGCAGGGGCCGCGATGTTGAAGAACAGCCAGTTCGCCAGCATCTGATGGAGGCTTGCGGCACCATACTCATTCTTGAGGACATAGGTGATCATCATCGAGAAGTGAGACGCTTCTTCGATAAGTTTGGGACCCGCCAGGAGCAAGCGGTTCAGCACCCCTTCCAGGATCAAGAGCGCAGCCGCGCCGGCGACCACGTGGGCCGCAATCCACTTGAAGCAGCGCAGGTCGAGGCGCCGCTGCATGATGGCGTCGACCAGGGGTATGACCACCAGAAAGCCGGAGACGATCTCGTTGAGGCACCCGAGCAGGAAGATCGCGAGCAGGAGCCCCGCGCGAGCTTTGCTCCAGCTCAGTCGCAGATGCATGTAGCCGGCGATGTAGAGGCTCGAGAGGGTCGCGGTGACGATCTTCGATTCTTCGATGCTGGAGAAATACCAGACGCCGAAGGACAGCGCGTAGATGGCGCCGAACAGAACGGCATAACGGCGCGACAGGACGGCGCCGAAGGCGGACATGGCCGCCCATACACCCGCTGCCCCGATGGCGGCAGACATGGCCCGCAGAAGCGTCGGCAGGTCGAACCAGGCCGACAGGGGGCTCACCAACTTCATCCAGACCACCGCCAGGGCAACGGTTGTCGGGTGAAAGCGGGCGATCCGGTCGAGGTGATAGTCCTTGAGCGTCCGCCCGAACACGTCGGGATCGGCCAGCTTCACATAGTACCAAGGGTCGGCCCCGAAGTACGGCGGGGCATGGCGCATTTGTAGCGCGACGGACGACAACCAATAGAGCGCAAACGCGCAGGCTATCACTAGCGACGGCAGGACGATCGAGCCGCGCACGCCGCATTTCTCGTCTCTCGACGAGTCCCCCGCGTGCAGCGACCTTTCTCCGGACACGACCATCCAACGCTGTAGTGTCATTGCTTCACGCTCGGGTGGCGCATGTGGTCCTTCACCCCTCGCCACCGCTTGCGGGACGGTCCCGGCGCAAAGCTTACAGTCAAGACTATGATGGGCTCCGTGGGAAAAACCGATGGCGGCAGAAATTGGACGGTTAACGGGCTTCCCTGCAGTCGCACCGCGCAGGCCAACAAGCTCGTCATCGAGCGGCGCATCGACCCCGCCATGTCGGCTGAGGCGCTCGCCGAGCCGCGCTTCCGATACTCGCAGACGCCCGCAACGCGCTGCATCTATCGCCCGTTAGCCGATGCGTCGGCACGCCACAGGTCGGCGTGCCAGCGCCAGGCGATCAGGAGCGTGAGCGCGATGCCCAACGCCGCATACAGCGTGCCGGTGGCGTGGAAGCCGAGCACCTCGATCAGCGCGCCGCCCGCCAGCACGCCCAGCGGCAGTCCGTAGATCGCCAGCATGCGCACGCCCATGATGCGGCCGCCGAACTTGGCTCCGGCGATGCGCAGCAGCACGACGGCAAGCGTCACCATGCACAGGCTCTGGGCGAAGCCCGCAAGCGCCAGCATGGCGGCACCGCTCCACAGCGTGCGCATCTGCGCATACCCCAGCAGGAATGCGAACCAGGCGATGCCCGAGACGATCACGATCCGTGCCGGCGCCGCGCTGCGATGCAGGCTCACGGTCACCGATCCCACCAGCCCCCCGAGGGCAAAGCTCGCCGTCAGATAGCCGAGCCCGGTCTCGTCGACGCGATAGATTTCCCTCGCCACGTAGGGCAGCAGCTGATTGGAGAGCGGGAAGCCCACCAGGTTCACCAGCACCGCCAGCAGCATGCCGGCCAGCAGGGCCGGCGTCGACCACACCAACGCCAGCCCTTCCATGAGGTCGCGCCAGTGCGATGGCCGCACGCTCGCAGCTTCGGCCGGCGCGGCGACAGGAGCGCGCGGCGGCGCACCCATCGCCAGCACCAGCAGCAGGCCCACGGCGTAGAGGCTCACCACCATGATGTAAGCCACGCCGATGCCGAACTGCGCGAACAGGCCGGCACCCGCCAGCGCGCCCATGATGCGGGCCGCATCGGAGGTAGTGCGGGAAATGCCCATGGCTGCCATCAGCTGGTCGGCGGGCACGACGTGCGCGACCAGCGCACCGCGCACGCCGAGGTCGGACGGACGGACCAGGCCTACCAGCCCGATGACGACGAACACCACCGCCGGCGTCAGCGCGCCGGTGAGCGCGAACGTCATCAGCGTCAGCGCCAGCACGGTGTAGAAGGCCCGCATGATGCACAGCAGGTTGCGATGGCCGATGCGGTCGCCAACCACGCCGAACATCGGCGCCACCAGCGTGCCGACGTACAGCAGGGCGCCGAACAGGGAGAGCAGCAGCACCGAGCCGGTCTCGACCAGCACGTACCAGCCCAGGATCAGCGTCTCCATCTCGAAGGCGCAGGAGGTGAGGAGGTCGGAAGGCCACTGGATGCGGAAGCCGCGCACCCTGAAGGGCGCGAATACCGACGGCCGATAGTGCGCGGTCAATCCGCCGCGCAGCGCGTCTGCATCGCCCCGCTCCTCCCCGTCGTTTCCCCGGCATGCTTTGTTTTTGCGGTGCGACGTTAGACAAATCGTGTGCGCCGGCCAATATCGCCCGCGGAAGGACTGGTATGTTCCGAAACCGCTTGCCCGCGCGCGCCGGCGGTGTGGCAATGTGTGAAACGGACGACCGGCTGCACCGGATCTGAGGAAACGCCATGCACTTCGGCCAATTCAACCTGATGGGCTATCGCACGCCGGGCACCAAGGCGCACGAGATCTACGACAACGCCGTCGAGCAGGTGAAAGCCGCGGAGGCCAACGGCTTCGAGATCGCCTGGTTCGCCGAGCACCACTTCTCCAACTACTGCGTCTGCCCCTCGCCGCTGATGATGCTGGCACGGCTTGCCGGCGAGACCAGCCGCATCAAGCTCGGCTCCGCCGTGGTGGTGGCGCCGCTCTACCAGCCCGTGCGCCTCATCTCCGAGATCGGCATGGTGGACGCGCTCACCCACGGCCGCCTGGTGCTGGGTGTCGGCAGCGGCTACCAGCCCTACGAGTTCGAGCGCTTCGGCGAGGAGCTGGCGGACTCGGTGCCGAAGCTGTTCGAGTTCATGGACATGCTGGAGCTCGCCTTCACCCGCGACGTCTTCAGCTACCAGGGCAGGCACTACACGCTGCCCGAGACCCACATCGCACCGCGGCCCGATCAACGGCCTGCCTGAGGTCTGGGTCGCCGGCGACAACCCGGCGCTGCATGCGCTGGCCGCCCGCAAAGGCTGGACGGTGATGCTCACCCCGCGGCATGCCTCGGTGCCGCAGCTGCTCGGCGCGCGCGAGCGGCTGGCCGGCATCTATCGCGCCGAGGGCCTGGACCCGACTGATGTCGCCATCGCGCCCCTGCGCCACGTGTGCATCACCGACAGCAAAGCCGAGGCGGCGAGCTTCATGGACAACGCGCGCCACCAGATCCGCCTCTCACAGAGCCTGCGTTTCCGCGAGGAGCTGATCGACGGCACCATGCTGGTGGAGAAGCCCTACAAGGGCGAGCCGCCGATGGAGGAGTTCGCCAAGCACGTGCTGATCGGCGATGCGGAAATGGTCGCGGAGCGCATGGCCGCGCTAATCGGCGCGGCGGGCCCCAAGCACATGCTGCTGCACTTTCAGGCCGGCGCCTCGCCGCAGAAGACGGCGCTGCGGTCGATCGAGCAATTCGCCACTAAGGTTCGCCCAATGCTGGAGAAACAGCTGGGGCCTTTGGAACGGCTCTGATCTGGCTTGTTCGCCCGTCCCGTCCTGGCGTGCCGTAACGGCCACGGCAGGATTTGAAGGCCGAACGGACCAGCGCTGCCTCAACCGCCGTTGCCCACGCGCCGCTCCTTGATCTCGAGCAGCCCGCGGTTGAGCTCGGCGCCCACGATCACCACGATCGCCGACACCTGGAAGAACACCAGCGCGCTCATGATCGAGGTGAGGCCCGCGTAGAAGCGCGAATAGTCGGTAAAGTTGAGCCACGAGCCGAACAGGCGTGCGGCGAGAAGCCAGAGCACCACGCTCAACAGCACGCCCGGCCACACATCGGCAAGGGTTCGGCGCCCTGCCGCCAGCCAGAGGTGATAGGCCAGCAGCTGCACGCCTATGGCGGCAATGACGATGGCAAACCGCACGATGAGTGCCAGCCAGCCTTCATCGGCGAGCCACAGCAGCCAGTCGGGCTTGATGCGCGCCGCCATCTGCGGCCCCACCACCACGCCCCAGGTGAGGACCAGCACGCCCACCGCGCTCAGGATGACGAACAGCGAGCTCTCCAGCAGGCACAAATAGTAGGGCCGCCTCTCCTTCTGCCGATAGGCGATATTCAGTGCCGCCCTCAGGCTCTCGATGGCGCTGGTGGCGAAGAACAGCGAGATGAGCGCACCGTAGGTGAGCAGATCGAACCGGCTGCGGCCCATGACGGCCATGACCTCCGGCGCCAATGCCTCAGCCACCGGTGCCGGCGCGATCTCGAACAAGCGCTCGATGCCTTCCTTGGCGAGAGCCTCGCCGCCGAACAAACCTGCGACCGCGCCCAGGAATATGCAGAAGGGGAACAGCGACAGCACGAAAGCGAACGCGACCGCACCCGCCATGGCAAATCCGCTGTCCGCATAGAGCGCGTAGAACGCGCCCGCGATGGTCCTGCTCTGCCGTACGACCATGAGCCACTCCGGAGGGGCTGCGGCGCCCCGCGCCCGCGACAACGATCCTGTCGATGATCGGGCGAACATACCCACCCCACCCGGGGCCGTCGAGCGCCCGCCTCCACGCGGTGCCGGGGGACCGATAGGGCCCCGCAAACGCAGCAATTTTTACCCTGCGCGCCGATGCGGGGCGCCGGACAGGCACGCACGTGGGGGCCGGCATGCTAAGTTGCATCGTGCATTGGGGGAGCGTGAACGTGAGTGACGGCATATCGGCCCCTGGGATCGCCAGGCTGCAGGCAGCCCGTGCCGAGCTCGAGGCCGCCTTGGGCGACAATCCGCTGTGGCAGGCGCTGATCGCGTCGGCCGACCGCCCTACCCGCGAGCAGTACGAGCGGGGGCTGGCGGGCAATCCCCTCTATCGGTCCTTGTGTGCGGTGAACGCGGCCATCGAAAGTCTCCGCTCCGGCAACGGCGAGAGCACGCCTGCCGATCACGAGGCCGCCGACCAAGCCGGGCCCGTGCGCCAGCGCGAGATCGAGCTTGCCGACATTCTCCAGGCGATCCGCGTCGATGCCCCCGCAGGCGACGACGAACCGTCCTTGGCCATCGCCGTCGATGAAGCCTCCGCACCACAGGATGCGCCGGCCGGCGTCGAGCTCGCACAGCCTCCGCTCGCTGTGGAAGCGCAGCGAGAGCCGCCGCCTTCGCTTTCCGTGCCCGCCATCGAGCCGGCGCCTACTCCGGTGGCGGATGCAGGTGCCGCAGTCGCGCACGCGGCAGAGCAAAGGCCACGCATACCCACGGTTGCCGCTTCCTCGCATGTGAACACCGATGCGACCGAGCGGGCCAGGCGTCTGGAGGAGGAACGGCGAAGGCTTCGCAAAGCGGACGAGATGGGTTTCGACACTGAGGAAGCAACGGTGAGCTTCGTCATCCGCGAGCGCAGCGAACCGCCGGCGGCAAGCGCGACGGCAACGGCGACAGCCGTTCCCGCTCAACCGAAACAAGCGACACACGACACTCGCCGCAACGAGGGCTACGTCCCCCACAACAGCCGCGCAGAGGAGGCCGAGGTCGTCGTGATCAAGCCCGGCAACGGCCGCGCCCACATTGTCGAAAGCCACCTCTTCAAGCGGGGCCCCATGCGAAGGTTTCTGCGATCGCTCACGAGAAGCTGAGCCTGGCAAGCTCTCTGCCAAGCGAGCATCCAACGCACCTCGTCGTTGCGAAAGCGCGTTTCCCGCATTGCGCGCGCTGTTGGAATGGCGCTATTGTGCAGTGCAGCGAAATTGCCTTCGCGTACGCAAAGAAAGGCGGCACATGACGCAGGTTGGCCAGGCAGCAAGCGCCGCAGCGAGCACCGGCACCCAGCCCTTCGATCGCGAGGCACAGGCGGTGGCCGCGGCCGAGCGCCTGCTCCACCACGCCAGGATTGCAACGCGCGTGCAGGTGGATGCGGCCGGCGGGCTGGATGCAGTGCAGGCCTCGGCCCATGGGCTGGCGTGGCTTGCCACCTACGTCGAAGCGCTGCGGCAGATGCTGGGCTGGGCGAAGCGGCTCGAGGGCGAGGGCCGCCTGGGCGAGATGGAGCGCCTGCTGCTCAGCGCCGCGTTCGGCGAGTACCTGGCGCAGATGGCGGGCGGCATCCCCATGAGCCAGGGCGAGACGGTGCGCGTCACCGCGCTGGGCGTCGCCAGAGCCGAGCTGCGCCGCTTCGAGGACGCGGTTGCCGACCTGATCGCGGAAGGCTGCGCCGACAGCACCAAGAGCAAGCTCGCCAAGCTGATCGCCGACCAGCCCGGCGTCACCACCTTCGGCGACACCGGCCTCGACGAGACGCTCTCCGAGATGCGCGACCAGATGCGCCGCTTCGCGCAAAGCGAGGTGCTGCCTTACGCGCACGAATGGCACCTCGCCAACGAGTACATCCCCCTCGAGACCATCGCCAAGCTGAGCGAGCTCGGCGTGTTCGGCCTCACGCTACCCGAGGATTACGGCGGGCTCGGCCTCGGCAAGGAGGCCATGTGCCTCGTCTCCGAAGAGCTCTCGCGCGGCTACATCGGCGTCGGCTCGCTCGGCACCCGCTCCGAGATCGCCTGCGAGCTGATCCTCGGCAACGGCACCGAGGAGCAGAAGCAGAAGTACCTCGCCCGCATCGGCTCCGGCGAGCTGCTCCCCACCGCCGTCTTCACCGAGCCCAACACCGGCTCCGACCTCGCCTCGCTCAAGACGCGCGCCGTCAAGGACGGCGACGTCTACAAAGTCACCGGCCAGAAGACCTGGATAACGCACCCCGTGCGCGCCGATCTCATGACCCTGCTGGTGCGCACCAACGCCGACGAGAAGGGCTACAAGGGCCTCTCCATGCTGCTGGCCGAGAAGCCGCGCGGCAGCGACACCGAACCGTTCCCCGCCAAGGGCATGACGGGCGGCGAGATCGAGGTGCTGGGCTATCGCGGCATGAAGGAGTTCGACATCTCCTTCGACGGCTTCGAGGTGCCGGCGGCGCAGCTGCTGGGCGGCGTCGAGGGCCAGGGCTTCAAGCAGCTGATGACCACCTTCGAGGCGGCCCGCATCCAGACGGCGGCGCGCGCCATCGGCGTCGCCCAGTCGGCCATGGATCTGGCGCTGAAATACGCGCTCGAGCGCAACCAGTTCGGCAAGCCGATCTATTCCTTCCCGCGCGTCGCCAACAAGATCGTCATGATGGCGTTGGAGACCATGATCGCGCGCCAGCTCACCTACTTCGCTGCCCGCGAGAAGGACCAGGGCCGCCGCTGCGACCTGGAGGCCGGCATGGCCAAGCTGCTCGCCGCCCGCATCGCCTGGGCCAATGCCGACAACGCGCTGCAGATCCACGGCGGCAACGGCTTCGCCCTGGAATACCCGGTGAGCCGCGTGCTGTGCGACGCGCGCATCCTCAACATCTTCGAGGGCGCCGCCGAGATCCAGGCCCAGGTGATCGCCCGCCGCCTGCTCGAAGGGGCGAATTGACACCCGTCATCCCAGCGCCGCTCGCACGCCCGCGTGCGAGCGGAAATCGGCCGGGACCCATGCAGCTCACAGCTTGCACTCGGGTGCGGCTGAGCACTCGATTGCGCGCGGCCCGTTCCGATGCTGCACGACATTCCCGCCGGCGTTCTGGTGGTTGGACTAGCCTATTTTTCGGCCGCGCAACTAAGCCTTGCCCTACTGTTTGTTCCCGCCGGTGCGGCCTTCGCGCTCCATGGCTTGCCACCATCCCGGAGAACCGCTCGGAAAATTCTCGGCTTTCGGACTGCCGTAGGTGAAGGTCTTGTTGTTTGACGCCGGGGTTAGGTTTCCAGGATCAGCGACACATCCATGCAACAGCCCGAGCGCCATGGCAGAGGCCAGCACCAGTGGCCCAACAGAATGTATCTTCATGGTCTAACATTCCCCAAAGTAGCACCTGACAGACCTGCAATTACGCCTCCATGCTGACACCAACCTGACGGCGGCAAATTTTTTATTCGACCGTTGCATCCCCGCCTGCATCGAAATCAGGCAATTCTGGCGAGGAATCCGCACACCAGCGCGCGCCGTCCTCGCGGCACTCGCTCGCTTCGGGACTCGGCCGGGACCCATGCAGCTGACCGCTTGCTCTCGGGTGCGGCTGAGCGCACCCATGCGGCCTTGCCTTGCGAGGTTCGGGTAAGCCACCGGCTGCCATCGTCGAAGTGGCGCGATTGACCCGGGCGACTGAGTCATCACCTTGCGAACTCAGTGGTGCTACCGATTGAATGTCAGCACCTGTCGCAGGCACGCTACCAACATGAGCGCCGCTTGCGTAACGCGAGCTCGCGTGCCGGCACCGAATTCGAAGGAACTCGAAATGACCAATACGTTCTTGACCATGCTCGCATTGGCGATCGCCATTGCGTTCTCGCCGCTGCCCGACCTGCAGGCGGCGATGCTCGTCAACCCCGGCTCGCAGCCTGGGACGGAAAATCTTGCCCATGTCGTGAAGGCGAAGAAGAAGCAAGGCGCCCTGGCTCGTGCGGCACGTACATGTACTTCAGCACGAAGACGCGCAAATGTATGGATGCGCGCGCCAAGAAGTAGGCGCGGCCAGCCCGTCCGATCTCATCCGTTGGCAGCAAGGCGCTCCCAGCCCGTAGGCGAGGTCGAGTGATGCGGGCAGCTGCGCAACGCTAATGCCCTGCGACGCCGCCGCCCGCGTTGTCCACCGCACCGGCCCAGGCCACTTGCTCGCTGCGTCGGCACCCTCTAAACACGGTCGGCTGTTGTGTATCGGGGGCGCGTTTTGCTGCGGCTTTCATCATCGCACCTGCGTCTATTGTCGCTGTGTTGGCTCGGCCTGATCCTGAGCGCTTGTGCGGGCGGGCAGGGCTCCAACGCACCGCCGACGCCCGAGCTGTACCTGCAAAAAGTGGGTGGCAGTGCGAAGATCATCCCTTCCGGCCAACTCGACCTCGACGGCCACAAGCCGATGTGCGGAGCGCGGCCGACCATTTTCGACGACCGGCTCGATGACTACGGCGGCGCCTACCCCGGCTTCCTCATCCTCAATCCCAAGCTCCTGACCACCACGAGCACGACCGTGAAGCTGTGGATCTACGGCCATGAATGTGGCCACCAGTATCGCGGCAAGGACGAATATGCCGCGGACTGCTTTGCGGTCCAGCGCGGACGCGAGGAGAAATGGCTCACGCCCCAAGGGGCTAGATGAAATCTGCCGCTTCATCACCCCCGCCAAGGCGGACGCCGCGCACGGCAGCGGTGCGGAACGTTGCACAGCCATGCGGAGATGCTACGCCGACGCGCGCTGAGGCGGCGCCACCCGCCTTTCAGTTCATGAAGGACGGGGAGTTCGAGGGGCGTCCCCTCGAGCGGGTTGAAGGGCGGCAGCCCTTTTCGCGTAGCGAATGCGTCGGTCAACGCGGGCACTGAGCATCAGAGGCGGGGCACTAGCAACCCGTGCATTTCTAGTGTCTCCTTCCAACCCGAAGTTCGCCATATCGAGAGCAGCAGAGTGCGCGCGAGCTTGCGGGTAGGGAGATTGGCGCGCGCCGTCCTCGCGGCACTCGCCGCCGCTGCAATTTGGATCATCGGGCTTATGCCGAAACATAGACCAGACCGGACGCGCTTCCTAAACGTGGATCTCGATATCCGAGCCAAGTCTGGCTTGCGCACGCTTCTAACGGCCATGGAACCCACTGTAACTGTACTCGAGTTTTCAGCCAAAGCGGCTCCTGTCGGTCGAAATAAAAGCGACGCAGCCAAGAACAATAGATGAGGCTGTCCGACTTTTCTTCGACCTGATTAACAGTCTGGAGCCAAGCGCTCGCCTGATCTGGGACCGCTGTGAAGTCACGATGTGTGAACATAGGGATCCAGGCTGCAACGACGCCACTTCAAGCTCAATTTGACGTATCCGAAGAAGCGATTGCTATGATTGGTCGCATGCGAGCCCAAATCGGTATTACGATTTACGGCGCACCTAGGCGTGCCGCTCCCGGATGAAGCCAGCGAGCGCGTGGGCCGCAATGGTGCTTGGCACGGCTTTGAGCTGCTGCGGCTCACCTGTACTGTGGGCGCAGGCGCAGCGGGGTCCGGCGACGACAATGCCTTCAGAACAAGCCAAATCGCCAAGGTGCAGCTCGGCATCGACGTGCTGGCGGCGGGCGGCTTCGCCGAGCTGGCGGGGCTGCGCGTCGGCCTGCTCGCCAACGATGCGAGCCGCGATGGCACGGGGCGTCGCAGCATCGATGTGCTGGCCAAGGCGCCGGGCGTGACGCTCGTGGTCGCTGTTCAGCCCCGAGCACGGGCTCGGCGCCGACCGCGAGGGCAACATCGCCTCGGGCCGCGATGCCGCCACCGGCCTCGTCATCCATAGCCTCTACGGCAAGAGCCGCCGGCCGAGCGCGGCCATGCTCGATGGCCTCGACGCGGTGGTCGTCGACATCCAGGACGTGGGTGTGCGCTTCTACACCTACGCCACCAGCATGGCCTACCTGATGGAGGAGGCAGCCAAGCGGCGCATCAAGGTGATCGTGCTCGATCGCCCCAACCCGATTGGCGCCGGCCGGCGTGCGCGGGCCCATGCTCGAGTCCGGACCTCAAATCCTTCGTCGCCTACTTCCCGATGCCGGTGCAGCACGCCATGACGATGGGCGAGCTGGCGGCCCTGTTCAACGCCGAGAACAAAATCGGCGCCGATCTCAAGGTGGTGCAGGCCCGCGGCTA
This sequence comes from uncultured Alphaproteobacteria bacterium, assembly GCA_963724565.1. GTDB lineage: Bacteria > Pseudomonadota > Alphaproteobacteria > Rhizobiales > Hyphomicrobiaceae > AWTP1-13. Next base: position 96,407 of record CAVRVK010000020.1, on the reverse strand, counting down.
GCGCCACGACATCTGGTTCGACCAAACTGGCCTCGCCTGGGTCAATCCCTCGCCCAACCTGCGCACCCCCGAAGCCGCCATCCTCTATCCGGGCGTCGCGCTGATCGAGCAGACCAATGTCAGCGTCGGCCGCGGCACGGACACGCCATTCCTGCTGGTCGGCGCGCCGTGGATCGACGGCAAGGCGCTGGCCGCCCACCTGCAGCGCCGCGCAATCCCCGGCGTTGTATTCGAGCCCGCGAGCTTCACGCCCTCTGCCGACAAGCACGCCGGCAAGCGCTGCAACGGCGTGCGCATCAAACTGACAGACAGAAGCGCCTTGGACGCGCCCCGTACTGGGCATCGAGCTCGCCGCCGCTCTGCGCCGCCTCTATCCCGAAACGTTCACAGTGCGCGACATGCTGGCCCTGCTGGGCTCGCGGCAGACGCTCGCGGCAATCGAGGCCGGCGAGGACCCCGCGGCCATCGCTGAAGCGCTGGCGCGATGGGCTGCAGGCCTTCGAACGGCTGCGCGCCAAGTACCTGCTCTACTGACATGTGATCGGCAGTTCCGCTTCTCCGCGCCCGAGGGCGAGCCGCTGGCGGTGGCGCTCCCCGCCGCGAACGGAGCTAACCATTTCGGTTTATCGGGCGTTGGCCGCCTTGGATGATCAATTAGGGTGTCTCGAACCTTCCCGGCCCGGGAGCGGTCGGCAGCTGCCGTAGGCCAACGAGCAATCGTGCAGCATGATCCTCAGGCTCGCTCTGCGAAACCTGTTCCATGACCGCATCCGACTTGCGGCAACGCTCGTCGGCATCGCTTTCTCGACATCGCTGGTAACGATCCAACTCGGCCTCTACGTGAGCTCCGAGCGTATGATCGCGACACTGATCGACCATGCGCAGGCCGACCTTTGGGTCGTGCCCCTCGAAACCCGCAGCTTCGAGAACGGCACCGTACTCGAGGGCCGCGAGCGCTACATCGCCCTTTCGACGCCAGGGGTGATGGCCGCAACGGAGATCATGGTGAGCTTTGCCGAATGGCGCAAACCCAGCGGCGGCCGCATCCCGATCGTGCTTGTCGGGGCCGATCCCGGTGCGGGCGGACCGACGCTGTGGGATATCGTGCATGGCTCGCTCGAAGCAATGCGAACTCCCGATGCGGTCGCCGTCGACCGCACCTACCTTCGCGACCTTGGTGTCAGCGGACTAGGCGACGAAGCCGACATCTTCGACCTTCGGGCGCGCGTGGCCGCCGTAACGCGTGGCATCCGCTCTTTCACCACGTTGCCCTATGTATTCACGTCCCTGGCGGCGGCACGCGACTACATGGGGCTCGAACGGCACCGTTCGACCTATGTCCTGGTGCGCCTGGGGCCCGGCGCCGACCTTCACGATGTACGTTCAGCGCTGACGCCGAGGCTGCGACAGGCGGAGGTGCTGACCACCTCCGAGTTCCGCGGCCGCACGGTGGACCACTGGCTGTTTGGCACTGGCGCCGGCGCCGCGCTGATTGCTGGCGCATTCCTGGGCGTCCTGGTGGGTGCAGTCATCGTCGGCCAGAGCCTCTACGCCAGCACGCGCGACCATCTGGCCGAGTTCGCGACCCTTCGCGCGCTTGGCTCCAGCGCCAACTACATCCACCGGGTCATTCTGGCGCAAGCGTTCCTGTGTGCAGCGATCGGCTGTGCCTTCGGCGCCTTGTTTGGCCAGCTTGCCGTCTGGTTCAGCGCCGAGACCGCCATGCCGGTCGTTGTTACACCGTGGCTTGCGCTGCTCATTCTCCTCATCACCCTCGCCATGTGCTCTGCGGGGGCGATCTCCGCAATCATGAAGGTCACGCGCCTTGATCCGGCAAGCGTGTTCAACCGATGACGCTACGGACGCGAATGAGGTATCGGCTCAAGTACGCGCCCAGAGACGGCGGCGCAATGGTACTGCCAGGAGGCAAGCCACCGCGTGCCGTTCGGATGCGTGCCAGGGCCGCCCTGGTGCTATGCGCAGCTATCGGTGCGGCAGCCGTCCTCTACGGAGCGACAAGGCCCGACTTCGCAGGCTGGCTTGGCCAACTCCGCCCGTCGGCACCATCTCCACCTCTGCCGCCCGAAGGCGGATCGGCGGGGCCAGCTTGGGTGGCGTCCGCGCCCGGCAGGGTCGAACCGTTGTCGGGCGAGGTGCGCGTCGATGCGCTCATTCTCGGCCGCGTTGCGGAAGTCCTCGTGAACCTCAACGACCGGGTCGACCAAGGCGACCTTCTGGTCAGGCTCGAGGACGAGGAGGCAATGGCTCGTCTGGCCGCCGTCGAAGCTCAAGCCGCCATGCGAGAGCGCGAGCGTGACGGCGTAACGGTGACTGGCCCGCTGGCGAACCAGCGCAAAGCCGAGGACAAGGTTGCGGCCGCAGAGCGAGCTCTCGGCGCAGCGAGGCGACGCCTCGACCGGCTATTTGCAGGCCACGCCGCCCCGGCATTGCTGGCCGAAGCACGTGCAAACGTCGCGGAAGCGAAGCGCCGGCTCGAACGCGCGCGAGACGAGCTTGCACGCACGAAAGCGAACGTCGCCAAGATACCCGGCCCGCTCGACACGGCCCTGGCCGTGGCTCGCGCCGAGCTGTCCGCGGCCGAGGCAGTGTTCGAGAAAACCAGGGTCCGCTCCCCCTTCGCGGGCACCATCCTGCAACTGCCCGTGCGCGCCGGCGAGGTAGTCGCCCCCCAACGAGAGCGCCCGCTGGCGGTGCTCGCCGATATTTCGCAGCTGCGAGTGCGCGCGGATCTCGACGAGCGCAACTGGGAGAAGGTCCGCGTCGGCCAGTCGGCGTTTGTCCGTTCGGAGAGCTTTGCGGACCCGTTCAAGGGCAAGGTCGTCGCGATTGCTCCGGCCCTGGGTCCTGCCCAGACCGCTTCAGGCGGCCGTCGGCGCCCGCAGGAGGCCAGGGTCGTCGAAGTCCTGGTCGAGGTTGCCGAACTCGGCCCGGCTCATGTCGGGAATGCAGGTCGATGTCTTCTTCCTTGCATCCGATGCCGGGTGGTGACCCGGCACTAATCCGTACCCAGTCCAAATTGGCAGGCCAAAAAAAGTTCCAAACAAAGTTAATGCGATCGCGCGCCGCGCTGCGCAATGCCGATGGGCGGATGGCGATCCCCAACCTCATCGAAACGACATCAACATTCAGCACCCCGCAGATCAGGTCTTGGCCTGAGTGCATGGCTGAGCGGCGAGCCGCATCAATGCAAAGGTTGGGTTGTGGAGTTCGTCCGAACAAGGAGGAAGAATCATGAACCGCTGGGTAGTGGCCGTCGTATGCGCTTCTACGTTCGCGCTGGTCGTGCCGTTTGGCAATGAGGCCGAGGCCGCCAGATACGGGCACAAGAGGTGCATCGCCTCCTCGACGATGGTCGGCGCGAAGTCGACCTGGGTCTGCAAAGCAAGCGAAATCTGCTGCTACGACTGGTGGGCCCGCAAGGGGATCTGCACAACCACTCGCTGCTTCTGAGGCAAGGCCCACTCGGTCGCTGATGGCCAACGGCCGACCCTGGCACGAATCTGGCCCTTTCTCGGAGCAAACCATGCAGAAGCGATTGGGCCAGAGCGAATCCAGAGCCAATGCGACCTTCAACGTCCAGATAGCGTCGGTCGCGTGCGTGGTCCCGAAGCACAAGGTCTCTCAGCAGACCATCGCCGAGGAGGCCAAGCGGTTCTTCCCACGTCTGGAGGGCTCGTGCGGCCTCTTTGCCAATACCGGCATCGAGAGCCGCTACGTCTGCGAGCCGCCCGAATGGTACTTTGAGAGCCGAGGCTGGGAGGAGCGGACGGCATCCTTCCAGCACCACGCGACGGCGCTGCTGGAGGAAGCAACGCTGAGGGCCGTAGCCGAGGCCGACATTCGCATCGAGGACATCGCGGCCATCGTAACCAACACGATCACCGGCCTGGCCGTCCCGAGCCTCGAAGCGCACCTCATCAACCGCCTGCCCTTCTCGCCCAGGGTCGAGCGCTTGCCGATCTTCGGCTTGGGCTGCGGTGGAGGCGTTGGCGGGCTCGCGCGTGCGATCAGGATCGCCGAGACCATGCCAGATGCGTACGTTTTGTTCCTCACGGTAGATCTGTGCAGTCTGTGCGCTCGCGGCGACGACGCCAGCATCGCCAATTTCGTCTCCATCGCCCTGTTCGGCGACGGAGCGGCCGCTGTACTGTTGCGAAGTTCGAGCGACGGCGCCTCGGCCACAACGTCGCGCGGCCGCATCGTCGCGATCGGCGAGCATTGCTGGCCGAACACGCGCCACATCATGGGCTGGGACGTGAAAGAGAACGGCTTTGGCGTCGTGCTGAGCCCGGAGCTGCCATCGTTCCTGCGCCGCGAGCTGCGCCCGGTGCTCGACGATTTCCTGGCTCGCAAAGGGCTTGAGCTCGGCGATTTTCAGGGCTTCCTGCTGCATCCTGGCGGCCGGCGCGTGCTGGATACGGCGCAGGCTGTCCTCGGCCTGACGAAAGACGATCTCCTGCTTTCCTGGGAGGTTCTGCGCGAGTACGGCAACATGTCGTCGGCAACGGCACTGTTCATCTTGGATCGTGCGTTGCGTTCCGGCGCTCGCGGGCGCCATCTGCTTGCCGCCTTCGGTCCAGGATTCTCGGCTTATTTCATCGTGCTTGATCTTTGATCGAGCGGTCGGGGGCAGCACTACATGGGATCCGCAGTCCCTTCAGTCTGGTTGCCGCCGCCAGTCCGGTAACAAGCGACGGTAGCAGTCGCGCCGCCGCAACGCTCATGCCGCACGTGATCGGCGTTTCGAGGAAGCGGCCAATTCCGCCAGCTAGCCGAAACTGTGGCCTCAGCAGCCTGATGAGATCGCGCTGATAAGTCTCGGACGACTGCCCGGCCAGCAAAGCGCGTGCAGCCGCCGCGCCGGAACAAAGGGCGATCGCCATGCCATCGCCGGTGAACGAGGGCACGACAGCGAGCTGATCTCCGACCGGGAACACCTGCGGTGCGATCGGCGTGGCGCGCAGGAAGCCATAGGGGATGGCCGCCACCGCTATGGGCTTTGCAAGAAGCGGCTGAGCGCCAGCGAGAAGGTCGCCAATCAGGCTGGATTGTCGCGCGAGGTGCTCTCTCTGCGCTGGCCAGCTCGCTCCCACGGTGCGGACGAGCGACTGCTGCATGACCCACGCGACGCTCAAGACGCCGCCCTCGACCAGGCAGGCACCGACGTATCCGCCGCGAAAGAAAACCAGCTGCACGATCCCGGCGAGTTCGCGGGCCGCCTTGGTCGCCTCGAAGTGCAGCTTGAAGCCCACCATTTCACCGAGCGGTCGCGAATGCCCGCGCAGCGAGTGCTTGCCGGTGGCGAGCGCGGCGGCTGCGCCGCGCCACTCCGATCTTTCTGTCCGCACGAGGACCGTGCCATCTCCCGGCTCGATGCCTGCCACCGCAACGCCGCGGACGATCGTCGCTCCCGCACGCTCCGCCGCGGCGAGCAGTGCCTCATCGAGCCGAAAACGAGAAAGTCCCGCGGCGGCAAACGGCAGCGGAGTGGTTGCATGACGCTCGCCCTTGACGAGGCGGAAGCGGCAAATCGAGGTCGCGCCCAACGCCTGCAAGTCGAGCCCGAGCGAGGCGAGCGCGACCTGGGCATCCTCGCTCAGGAACTCGCCGCACACCTTGTGGTGGGGACCGCGCGTGCGCTCGAGCAGAGTGACGCGGCGCCCGTTGCGGGCAAGTTCGAGTGCGAATGCCGCCCCAGCAATTCCCCCACCGACTGCGATCACCGGCAACGCATTGTTGCCCAACGCCAGCATCAATCGCACGTCGGGACGGCTTGCGCGGTGCGGCGCACACCGAGCGCCCGATCCTCCATGCCGATCTTGTACCGCAGGACGGCGGCCCACAGCACAGTGAAGATGACGCCAAGCGCCACCTGGCCAAAGGCCAGCGGCAACAGCAGCGTCTCCGCCAGCGTGACGGCATAGTTGGGATGGCGCAGCGAAGCGGTAAGGACCCTGATCGACGACCGGTGCGCCGCCGAGCGTGATGACGCGGTGGGTCCAGTAAGGGCCGAGCGTCGCTATGATCCAGTAGCGCAGGGGCTGCAGCGCCAGGAACGCGAACAGAAGGGGCGTGTACGTGGGGGCTTGCGGAGGTATGAGGAAGGCAACGCCGGCTATCCAACAAAGGTGCGCGGTAGCGACGATCGGATAGAAATCTCTGCCGACCTCATAGGCGCCTTGCTGCAGCAGCCGCCGCGTGTTGCGCTGCGAATAAAGTTCCTCCAGCCCGCGCTGTACCAACACCAGCAGGGCTGCCGTCTGCGGCAAGCCGAATGCTTCCTCGAACATGTGTCAGCTGCAGGCCGTGCCACCGGTTCAGACCGGAGAGTGGGCTCGTTACAGGGTCCGAACGCCACGGTGCCTGCGCCTATCCCGGCAAGCAAGCGCCGTCGCACCGTTTGGTAACTACAAGGGGGGCGATGGAGCCGCTAAAGACTTGGCGGGCGTTCCGGTCCATTGGTGGAGCCGACCGGGATCGAACCGGAGGCAGCAGGGAGGGAAAGCAGCAGGGACCACGCTGGGCACATCTCACATGCTGCGATCTGGGGGAACGGATCGCGGCGGAGGAAATTCCCACCCTCGGAGGGAACGGTCGAGTGGGGATGGTAGCGTGGCCCCTGCACGTGTAGTTACCCACACGCAGCAACCGACATCTATCCAGGGAAACCCTAGTGTGCGGGTGCAAAAACACTGGGGGCCTCTGGCGGCCACAACCCATGCGCGTCCGTAGGCCGTCGGCTTACGCCGGATGGCCCTGTAGACACTGCTTCTGTGTATGTTGAGCCTGCGAGCAACTCAGTCGGGCTGACCCCCGCCGCGAGAAGGCTCTCCACCTCGGCAGCCTTCGCCATGGCCGTCTTGGCGCGTCCCTTGGACGACGTGTCACAAAGGCAGGGTCATGTGGGCTGCCTTGACGCGACCATCAGAGTTTGCACCGATGTCGCGACGACCAAAAATCGTTGCAGGCTCGCACCGCCCTTCCGGGCTAAGGAGCAAGCCGATGGTCGCCGAAGCAAAAGTTCACGAGCTAAGACCCGCCACCTTCCCCGTCACCCCGCATCTGACGGAGTTCACCGACAACGTGGCCAGGCGAGCAACGCCAGGAGAGGTCCTTGATGCCCTGGACATGCTGGTCAAGAAGGGCGGTCTCCCATCGCTGTCGGTTCTGGGGGCTGCCAGAATACCAATTCGCACCTCCGATTGGCGCTCCACTCGCCTTGGGCGAGACGTATTTCTTCACTCGTCGGCCCCGCAGGGTTGGTGGGAAGAGTATGTCGCGATGGCAAAACGCGAACAGGACCCAGGGGTGATGGTGGCAAGGTATTGCCTCATGGCCTGCTCGTGGAGCGAGACCATGCAGATGCTTGACCCTGTCGGTATCGACCGATGGCCTTACGACCTTGCTCTGAAGTACGGTATGCGCGACGCCCTGACGTGTGCTGTCGGACGGCGATGGCTGGTCTCCTATTGGTCCCCCAAAGTCCTCAGCAACGTCCTGACGCAGCCTATGCGGATTGTTCTTTTCGCTGCCGCCAGCTTTGCGGCCCTGCGGCTGGAGCAGTTGATCGCCCATGATCCCAGGTGGATGGGAAAGCGAGCCCGCATAACAGCCAGAGAACTCGCCGTCCTGCGGCTGGCGTCTACAGGGAGGAGCACCGAGGACATCGCCAAGTCTCTCGAGATCGGTGAGGAGACGGTCCGCAGTCACCTCAAGAAGGTGCAGGCCAAGCTCGGGGCTCGCAACAGGGTGCAAGCGGCGGCGGAAGCCGTCAGACAACAACTGATCCCCTGACACGACCCCCGCCATCCGAGATGCTGAGGCAGCGCACGAGATGCAGCCCCACCGTTCCAGAGCGCCAATACGCGTGACGAAAATGTGCTGCAGTGCGTGAGTGACAAAAGGGCCGCACGGACGGTCTCGACCAACGTCGCGTGGGAGCCCAACGCAATCACACTAAGGCCCTGCTGGACCGGGAAATAAGCTGTTCAGCAGCTACTATGCGCACTGCGGCGCGCAAGTTGGGCGCCGTGCGCGACCAAGGACGTCGGCGCGAGGCAGCTTTGGTGGGGCAGTGAGCACTGGGATCGTGTACTGAGGAAGTTCATTGCCCGCCTAGCCCGGCTCCAAGTATGCTCCTCCAGAATTTGGAATTGTTGGGGCATTTCCATGGTGCTGCGGGCTTTCGTTCTACTCTTGGCTCTGCTTGCCTTGCTGCTACCCGCTCACGCCCAGAAGCGCGTCGCGCTGGTCATTGGCAACTCCGCCTACGCAAGTGCCGGCACGCTTTCCAACCCGACCCGCGATAGCACTGCTGTAGAGACGTTGCTACGCGCAGCTGGCTTCGACACCGTTGAAGCTCGGCGGGACCTTGGCGCGCTTGCGATGCGCCGTGCACTGCGCTACTTTTCTTTCCAAGTACGCGATGCCGACATCGCTGTAATCTTCTATGCGGGTCACGGCATCGAGGTGAACGGCACCAACTACTTGATACCGGTGGATGCTGCGCTGGAGCGCGATATCGACGTGGAGGATGAGACCGTCCCGCTCGATCGCCTCACGCAGGTTCTCGAACCTGCAAAACGCCTGCGGCTCGTGATCCTCGATGCCTGCCGCGACAATCCGTTCGCCCGCTCCATGAAACGAACGATTGGCAACCGTTCGATCGGCCGTGGGCTGGCGCGGGTCGACGTATTGACCTCGGACACCCTAATTGCGTTCGCGGCCAAGGCCGGATCGACAGCATCGGACGGAGATGGAGCGAATAGCCCCTACACAACCGCCCTGGTCAAGCATCTGACCACCCCAGGTCTCGACCTGAGATTGGCGTTCGGGCGCGTGCGCGACGACGTGCTCAAGGTCACCGCCAATAGACAGGAGCCTTTCGTCTATGGCTCCCTTGGCGGCTCCGAGATTGCATTGGTGGCGGCAGTCAAGCCCGTGCCACCACCTGTTGCGTTGGCCGTGTCGCCACCAGCACCCCTGCCACAGGTCAGCGAGGCCGAACGCGCGTGGGCCGCGGCCCAGAACACTAAGAGCGTGACGGCGTTGGAAGCATTCATTGCGCGCTTCAAGGACAGCTTCTACGCCGATCTGGCGCGTGCGCGGATCGAAGAGCTGAAGAGCCAACAAACTGCAGCTATACCACCGCCTGCATCGGCGCCCGCCCAGCCGGTTGCGCCCGACCCATCCGTGCTCACACGCGCTCTGCAAGCAGAGTTGAAAAGGGTCGGTTGCGACCCTGGCCCGGTAAGTGGGGGCTGGAGCGGCAAGACGCGGCAGGCGCTCGGCGAATTCATACGCCTCACCAAAGCCGCCATCCCCAGTGAGGAGCCGACTGATGCCGCGCTGGATGCGGTGAAGAAGCAAAAGGAACGGGTCTGCCCATTGCACTGCGGCACTGCAGAAATTGAGAAGGAAGGCCGATGTGTGGCCAAGGCCAGCGCAACGGCCCCAAAAACAAAGGCGCCACCTGGTGCCAACTCGAACGAAGCGGCAAAGAAGGGGCCACAAGGGGTTGGCATGTGCTGGGGCAACAATGGGGGGCAAAAGGGGTTCAATGTCGTTCCGTGCAACGATCCCACGTCGAGCGGCCAAAAAATCAATTGAAGGCTTCGACACACGCAACGTTTCGCGCTTCTTTGGAGACAGTTTGGAGACAGTATGCGTGAGCGCAATCGACCTAACGAAGCGCAACTCCCGATATTTGCCTAACTTTATTGGGGATTTGTATTGGTGGAGCCGACCGGGATCGAACCGGTGACCTCGTGAATGCCATTCACGCGCTCTCCCAACTGAGCTACGGCCCCGAAGGATTGGGAACTCCGCCTGCGTCGCGCCGGCCGGACGCCTAAGTAGGCCGGTGCGCGGCTTTGCGCAAGGCCCTAGCGGGCCAGCGCACAGCCAGCCTATTGCGGCTCGTCGGGCTCCGCCACCGGCCCGCCGATAATGTTGGACATGTCGGAGCCGTCCTCCTCCTCCGCCTCCAGGAAGGTCTCGTCCTCGTCGGCCACTGCCGGCTCCTCCTCGCCCTCGATGGCGGCAAGCGCGGCATCGGCGTCGGCCTCCGGCGCGTCTTCGGTCTTGACCTCCTCGACCGGGTAGGCGGGCTTCTTCGGCGCCTTGCGCTGGGCGGCCTTATCGGGCGCCGGCGCAACGGCCGCCAGTGCGCCGGGAGCCGCCGCGATCTGGTAGGCGGTCTGGCAAATGGGGCAGACGACCGGATCGCGGTTGAGGTCGTAGAAGCGCGATCCGCATTCGGGATTTTGGCACGTGCGCTTGGTGCCGCGCTCGGCTTTGGTCGACATTGGCAATCCTTCGAGAGGCCAGAATTTTGCCCGCTCATTGCCACGCGAAAAGGCAGCTGTCAAAAGCAAATCCCAGCGTCCGCAAGTCGCCGGTCCCGGATGCGCGCAGGGGGTTGTTTACGGCCCCCCCTCGTGTTCTATGACGGCCGCGTGACCCAAGCCGGAACGCCCGGCGCAACCCTTTTGCCGAGGCCCCATTCTCAAGTGTCGCATTCAGCGCCAGCGCCGCTTTCCGCCTACCGGGCCAAGGTCCTGAAGGGAACCGTGCGCGTGCCGGGCGACAAGTCGATCTCGCACCGGGCGCTCATGTTCGGGGCGCTGGCGACCGGTCGCACCCGCATCACCGGCCTGCTCGAGGGCGAGGACATTCTGGCAACCGCCCGCGCGTTGCAGGCCCTGGGGTGCCCGATAGCCAAAGTGGGAGAGACCTGGGAGGTGCTCGGTCGGGGGGTGGGTGGGCTGACCGAACCCGCCGGCGACCTCGACTTCGGCAATGCCGGCACCGGGGTGCGGTTGATGTTCGGTGTCCTTGCCGGCCACGATATGCGCGTGCGCCTTACCGGCGATGCCTCGCTGTCGCGGCGACCGATGGGGCGGGTGCTGAAACCCCTGCAGCAGATGGGGTTGGAGGTGGCCGAAAGCAGGCAAACGCTGCCCCTCACCATTCGCGGCACCCCCGATCTGATCCCGATCGAGTATCGGCTGCCTGTCCCCTCGGCCCAGATCAAATCGGCTGTGCTGATCGCCGGGCTGCATGCCGCAGGCGAGACCACGGTGATCGAGCCGGAAGCCACACGCGATCACACCGAACGCATGCTGAGCCACTTCGGCGCCCAGCTGACCGCCACCAAGCGGCAGGGCGTGCGCGCCATCTCGATCAAAGGCGACGGGGAGCTCACTGGAACCGGCGTAAAGGTACCGAGCGACCCGAGTTCGGCGGCTTTCCTCGCCGCCGCAGCGTTGATCGTGCCTGGGTCGGAGGTGACGATCAGCGGCGTGCTCGTCAATCCCACGCGCACGGGATTCTACACCACGCTCAGGGAGATGGGCGCCGACGTGACCTTCCTCAACGAGCGCAACGAGGGCGGCGAGCCCGTCGCGGACATTCGCGTACGCCACTCCAAGCTGAAGGGCGTGCAGGTGCCGGCCGCGCGGGCGCCGAGCATGATCGACGAGTACCCCGTGCTGGCCTGCCTTGCAGCCTATGCCGCTGGCGAAACGCGCATGGACGGGCTGGCCGAGCTGAAAGTGAAGGAGAGCGACCGGCTGGCGGCCACCGCTCAGGGCCTCCTCGCCAATGGCGTGGTGGCCAGGGTCGACGGCGATGCGCTGATCGTGGAGGGCGGCAGGGACGTGCGCGGCGGCGGCACCGTTGCGACCCACCTCGACCACCGCATCGCCATGGCCTTCCTGGTACTCGGTCTGGGCGCCGATCGGCCGGTCACGGTGGACGATGCCGGCATCATCGCCACCAGCTTTCCCGAGTTCCGCCCCCTCATGGAGGGGTTGGGCGCCGGGTTCGCCGAACCGGAGCAGGCGCGATGATCATAGCGATCGACGGCCCGGCTGCATCGGGCAAGGGCACCTTGGCCAAGCGGATCGCGGCGCACTTCGGGCTGGCGCACCTCGACACGGGGCTCCTCTACCGCGCCGTCGCCCGCGATGTGCGCAAACAGGGCGGTAGGCTCGACGACACCACGAGCGCCACGGCGGCGGCGCGCAAGCTGGACCCTGCGACGCTCGTCGACCCTCACCTGCGCGATCCTGGCGTGGGCGAGGCCGCCTCGGTGGTGGCCCGCATCCCTGCCGTCCGCGCTGCCATTCTCGACTACCAGCGCACGTTTGCCCGGCGTCCCGAAGGCGCCGTGCTGGACGGACGCGACATCGGCACCGTCGTATGCCCTGACGCTGACGTTAAGATCTACGTAACCGCCACGCCCGAGGTGCGGGCCCAGCGCCGCTGCCTGGAGATGAAGGGCCGCGGCGAGGCCGCAACCTATGAGGCCGTGCTGGCCGATATCCGGGAGCGGGATGCCCGGGACGCCACCCGGGAGGTGTCGCCGATGCTTCCCGCCGCCGACGCCTTCTTGCTGGATACCACCGATTTGGATATAGAAGCCGCATTCAATGCCGCCGTCGGCGTGATCCTGAGGAAGGTTGGCCAACGCGGGCGCACCTGAAAGTGCGCTCCAATCAGGTTGGCGAATAGACCCACAGCCGGCGGCACTCAAAGCATCATGGGCACGAGCTTGGGCCTGGAGCGCATGCAATGCGCGCCTGCGAGCCCTGGCGGCGTTGCCCCGACACCAACGCAGGACTGAAGGAGCACAGATGAGCACTAACGTAGCTACCAACAAGGAACTCAACCCGACCCGCGAGGACTTTGCCGCCTTGCTGGGTGAGACGATGTCGGAGGACGAAGTCTTCGAGGGCAGCGTCGTCAAGGGCACGGTGACGGCGATCGAGAAAGACCTCGCCGTGATCGACGTCGGCCTCAAGATGGAGGGCCGCGTGCAGCTGAGGGAGTTTGCCTCCCCCGGACGCACGGGCGAGCTCAAGGTCGGCGACGTGGTCGAGGTCTATATCGAGCGCACGGAGAATGCGCTCGGCGAGGCGGTGCTATCCCGCGACAAGGCGCGCCGCGAGGAAAGCTGGGTACGCCTCGAGCAGAAGTTCAACAACAAAGAGCAGGTGGAAGGCGTCATCTTCAACAAGGTGAAGGGCGGCTTCACCGTCGACCTCGACGGCGCGGTCGCCTTCCTTCCCGGCAGCCAGGTGGACGTGCGGCCTGTGCGCGACATGGGCCCCCTCATGAACACGCCCCAGCCGTTCAAGATCCTGAAGATGGACCGGCGCCGCGGCAACATCGTCGTCTCCCGTCGCGAGGTGCTGGAGGCCACGCGCGCCGAGCAGCGCTCCGAGATCGTCGCCAAGCTGGCGGAAGGCCAGGTCATCGACGGCCTCGTCAAGAACATCACCGACTACGGCGCCTTCATCGATCTGGGCGGCATCGACGGTCTGCTGCACGTCACCGACATGGCCTGGCGCCGCGTCAATCATCCGAGCGAGATCGTCAACGTGGGCGACACGGTCAAGGTGCAGATCGTGCGCATCAACCCCGAGACGCAGCGCATCAGCCTCGGCATGAAGCAGCTGCAGGCCGATCCCTGGGCCGGCATCGAGGCCAAGTATCCCGTGGGCAGCCGCTTCAAGGGCACCGTCACCAACATCGCCGACTACGGCGCGTTCGTGGAGCTGGAGCCCGGCGTGGAGGGCCTGATCCACGTGTCCGAGATGAGCTGGACCAAGAAGAACACGCATCCGGGCAAGATCGTGTCGACCAGCCAGCAGGTGGAGGTGCAGATCCTCGAGGTCGACCCGCAGAAGCGGCGCATCTCGCTCGGCCTCAAGCAGGTGCAGGACAATCCTTGGGAGGTGTTCCTGGCCGGGCATCCCAAGGGCACGGTGGTCGAGGGTCCGGTTCGCAATATCACCGAGTTCGGGCTGTTCATCGGTCTCGACGGCGGCGTCGACGGCATGGTCCACCTGTCCGACCTCGACTGGAACAAGGCTGGCGACGAGGCCATCAAAGCCTTCAAGAAGGGCGACAACGTCAAGGCCGTGGTGCTCGACGTGGATGCGCAGAAGGAGCGCATCAGCCTTGGCATCAAGCAGGTTGCCGGCGACCCGATGGAGAGCATCGGCACCCTCAAGAAGGGCAGCCAGGTCACCTGCGAGGTCGTGGCGGTGCAGGACAACGGCATCGAGGTGAAAATCGTCGACACCGACATCACCACCTTCATCAAACGTTCCGACCTGTCGCGCGACCGCTCCGAGCAGCGGCCCGAGCGCTTCAACGTCGGCAACAAGGTGGATGCGGCGATCACCAACGTCGACAAGAACGGCCGCCGCATATCCGTCTCTATCAAGGCACTCGAGATCGCCGAGGAGAAGCAGGCGGTCGCGCAGTACGGTTCGTCCGACTGCGGCGCGTCGCTGGGCGACATCTTCAAGGCCGCCATCAAGAAGAAGGAAGGCGGCGACGACAGCGACAGCGACAGCTGATAGCTGCCGGGATCGGCAAGTGTGGTGCAACGCGCAGGCCTCTCACCACGTTGGTGGGAGGCCTGCCCCTATTTCAGGTGCCAACCGTGTTTGGTCGATCTTCTCGCGCCACCCTCGCCAGGCCGGTTGGCTTGGGCTCCCAGGAGTGCTAGGTCGTTGCCGGGCGGCCACCCGGTCCGAGACTGGACGGAGAGACCGCATAGGGTCCGAGCAGCGGATTGAACCGCAATGACCTTTGAGACTGAGGCCGTTCTCGATCGCCGCTGGCTGCGCCGGCGCTTGTCGTTCTGGCGAGTGCTGGCGGTGATTGCCGCGCTGCTGGCGCTGGGACTGATCCTCTTCTCCTCTGCCGAAAGGACGGGCCTGCTGGAGACGCGCCAGATCGCGCGCGTCACGGTCCAAGGCATCATCACAGAGGATCGCGACCTGCTGCGGCTGCTGCGCAAGCTGGCCGAGTCCAAGCACGTCGCCGGCGTCATCGTGGTGGTCAACAGCCCAGGCGGCACTACCGCCGGCGGCGAGGCGCTTTTCGAGGCGCTGCGCGAGCTGGCCAAGGTGAAGCCAGTGGTAGCGCAGTTCGGCACCATCGCCACTTCGGCGGCCTATATCGTCGGTCTCGCCACCGACCAGATCATCGCCCGCGGCAACACCATCACCGGCTCGATCGGTGTGATCTTCCAGTGGGCGGAGTTCTCTCAGCTGCTCGAGCGGCTCGGCATTCGCGTCAATGAGATCAAGAGCGGCCCGCTCAAGGCCAACCCTTCCATGTTCCAGCCGCTCGACGAAGCGGGCAGGGCGGCAACGGAGGAGATGGTGGCCGAGTTGCAGCGCTGGTTCCTAGGGCTGGTGCGCAACCGGCGCGGCATCGACACCAAGAGCGTGCAAGGCCTGGAGCAGGGGCGGGTGTTCTCGGGTCGAGATGCGCTCGGCCACAAGCTGATCGATCAGATCGGCGGCGAGCCCGAGGTCGTGCGCTACCTGGAGGAGCAGCGCAACCTGCCCAAGGGTCTCAAGATCGTGGACTGGAAGGCGACCCGCGACTCGGACTGGAGCCTGGTGCGGTTTGCCACCCTGGCGGTGGCGCGCATGACCGGTATTCCCGCCCTGAACGATCTGGCCCGCGTGGTGGCCGACGACCGCTTCGCCGCATTGCGGCTTGACGGCCTGCTGTCCATTTGGCACGGTGCTGAAAGATGAGGAATTCCAATGATTTCTATTGGGACAAGGGGGCGAAGCATGATCAAATCTGAGCTTATCCAGAAGATCGCGGCCGCTAATCCACATCTTTACCATCGCGACGTGGAGCGCATCGTCAACGTCATCTTTTCCGAGATCGTCGACGCGTTGGCCCGGGGCGACCGCGTCGAGCTCAGGGGCTTCGGCGCCTTCACCGTCAAGCATCGCGCCCCGCGCATCGGCCGCAACCCGCGCACAGGCACCGCGGTTGCAGTGGCCGAGAAGTTCGTGCCGTTCTTCAAGACCGGGAAAGACCTGCGCGAGCGTCTCAACTCCGCGAAACACTAGCCGGTCGAAAAGCGAGCCGAGCCGGCGGCAGCGGTCGGCCGTCGCCATCTCGTCGATTCACCATCGGAGTGAAGGGTGTGTTACGGCGCCTGATCTGGTTCGTTGTGGCACTTCCTGCAGCGCTGCTGCTGGTCACTTTGGCGCTTGCGAACCGGCATCCGGTTCGCCTGGCGCTCGATCCCTTCCGGCCGGGCGATCCTACCGTCTCCCTGGTGCTGCCGTTCTACGCCTACCTGTTCGGCATGCTGCTCGTCGGCGTCATCATCGGCGGGATGGCCGTGTGGCTGACGCAGGCGCGGTGGCGACGCAGTGCGCGGCATCGCGCAGCGGAAGCCAGCCGCTGGCAGGCGGAGGCCACCCGCCTCACCCGCGAGCGCGAACGGGAAGTCGAGGCCTCGCGGCACGTACGGCTCGTCAGTCACTGACCGAAGGGCCGCCGCTGCTAGCGCGGCAGGTCGCTCTTGCCCATCAGGAAGCGGTCGATGGCGTGCGCGGCCTGGCGGCCCTCGCGGATCGCCCACACCACGAGGCTCTGCCCGCGGCGGATGTCGCCGGCGGCGAACACCTTCCTGCGCGCCTTGAGGCGGTAGTCCCTCTCGTTGGCGTCGAGGCCCTTGAAGCGCCCGCGCGGCACCACGGCGAGCTCCAGCTCCTTGACGACGTCGCTCTCGACCGGCCCCGAGAAGCCCATGGCGAACAGCACGAGGTCGGCGGGCAGCTCGCCCTCGCTGCCGGGCACCGGCTTCAGGGCGCTGTCGACGCGCGTGTAGAGCAGCTTCTCGACCTTGCCGTTCTTGCCGGCAAAGCCGGTGGTCGAGATCGAGTATTCGACCTTGGCGCCTTCGGCCTGGCTGGAGGAGACGCGCAGCTTCAGCGGCCAGTGCGGCCAGGACAGCCCCTTGTTCTCCTTCTCCGGCGGCATCGGCATGATCTCGAGCTGGGTCACCGACTTGGCGCCCTGCCGGAACGAGGTGCCGATGCAGTCGCTGCCCGTGTCGCCGCCGCCGATGACGATGACGTGCTTGCCCTTGGCGGTGATCTGCGGCTCGTCGCTGCTGCGGCTCGCCCGAGACGCGCCGGTTCTGCTGCGGCAGGAAGGTCATGGCGTAGTGGATGCCGTCGAGGTCGCGCCCGGGCGACTTGGCGAAGAAATCGAACGGCTGCTCGGAGCCGCCCGCCAGCAGCAGCGCGTCGTGCTTGTCCTCCAGCTCCTTGGCCGAGACGGTCTTGCCGACGTGCACGTTGCAGTGGAAGACGACGCCTTCCGCCTCCATCTGCTTCACGCGGCGCTCGACGATGCGCCTTCTCCATCTTGAAGTCGGGGATGCCGTAGACGAGCAGCCCGCCGGGCTTGGCGAGCTTCTCGTAGACGTGCACCTCGTGGCCGGCGCGCGCCAGCTGCTGGGCGGCGGCGAGGCCGGCGGGCCCCGAGCCGACGATGGCGATCTTCTTGCCGGTCTTGTTCTCCGGCGGCTCCGGCGCCACCCAGCCTTCCGCGAAGGCCTTGTCGGCGATGGCGCACTCGATGGTCTTGATGGTGACCGGGTTGTCGTCGATGTTGAGCGTGCAGGAGGCCTCGCACGGCGCCGGGCACACGCGCCCCGTCACCTCGGGGAAGTTGTTGGTGGAGTGCAGGTTGAGCGCCGCCGTCTTCCACTGCTCGCGGTAGACGAGGTCGTTCCAGTCCGGGATCTGGTTGTTCACCGGACAGCCGTTGTGACAGTAGGGGATGCCGCAGTCCATGCAGCGCGCGGCCTGCGTCTTCACCTCGGCCGGCGGCAGCGGCTCGACGAACTCCTGCCAATGCTTCACGCGCTCGTCCACGGGCCGGTAGTGCCGGTCGTGGCGGTCGAACTCCATGAAGCCCGTGATCTTGCCCATCGTCGCCTCTGCAGGGTCGCGTGTGTTTGTGGAATCTTGACCAGTCTCTCCGACCACTGTCTACGCGTCGTCATACCGTTGTGCTTGTCCAGTCCGTCAAGTCTGACCGTCTCGCAGCGCCCGATCCAGGCGCGCACGTTGGCCGGCTCGACAGGTCGAAGCCGCCCTCGTGCGCCAGCCGCGTGTAGGGCAGCAGCGCAATGTCCGCAATGGTCATCGTCTCGCCGGCGAGCCAGCTGCGCCCTGCGAGCGATCGGTCCATGAGATCGAGCGCGCTTCGCCGCGCTCGACGCGCCAGGGCTCGCGGGCTGTCCTTGGGGCGGCCCAGATAGACCATGTGGAAGCGGCACACCGCGACGTAGGGCTCGTGGCTGTACTGCTCCCAGAACAGCCACTCGTCGATCTTGGCCTGGGCGAAGCCATCGTCGGGCAGCAGAGCGCTGCCGCGCGCCAGATAGCGGATGATGGCGTTGGACTCGGCGAGCCGGCGGCCGTCGGCGAGCTCGACCGCCGGGATGCGGCCCATGGGAAAGCGGGCCAGGAACTCGGGCGTTTTGCGTCTCGCCCTTCATGATGTCGATGGGCACCCAGGTGTACGGCAGGCCGCAGATGGTCGGCCGTGTACTTGACCTTGAGGCAGTTGCCGGAGCCCAGGTCGCCGTAGATCTTCATGGCACGTGCTCGTCCTCTCGCGCGCCGGGCGCGCGGTTTGAACCACGCGCCGGCTGCCACTATCCCTTGGCGGCCCTGATGCCGATCTCGATCACCTCGAGGCCGGTCGGGTCGGCCGCCTGGTGCTTGGCCATCTCGGCCAGCGCCCGGCGGTACTCGACCGGCATCACCTTCTTGAACTTCGGCTGATAGACGGCCCAGTTGTCCAGGATGGTCTTGGCCCGCGCCGAGTTGGTGTAGTGCGCGTGCCGGGCGATCAGCTGATGCAGCCGCTCGGCGTCCTGCTTGGTCATGTCGCCCATGACGTCGACCAGGCCGTGGCTTTCCAGGTCGCCGCCCTGGTTGGAGAGCTGGCGCATCACCTCCTCCTCGGCCTCGACCGGCTCGAGGTCGATCATGGAGAGGTTGCAGCGCCGCTCGAAGGTGCCGTCCTCGTCGAGCACGTAGGCGATGCCGCCCGACATGCCGGCCGCGAAGTTGCGCCCCGTCGGGCCGATCACCACCACCACGCCGCCGGTCATGTACTCGCAGCCGTGGTCGCCGGTGCCTTCCACCACGGCCACGGCGCCCGAGTTGCGCACGGCGAAGCGCTCGCCGGCGACGCCGCGGAAGTAGCACTCGCCGGCGATGGCGCCGTAGAGCACCGTGTTGCCGACGATGATGCTCTCCTCCGGCACGATGCCGGACGTCGGGATCGGGCCGCACGATCAGCTTGCCGCCGGAGAGACCCTTGCCGACGTAGTCGTTGGCCTCGCCGACGAGGTCGAGCGTGACGCCGTGCGCGAGCCAGGCGCCGAAGCTCTGCCCGGCCGTGCCCTTGAAGGACAGCCAGATGGTGTCCTCGGGCAGGCCGGCGTGGCCGTAGCGCTTGGCGATCTCGCCCGAGAGCATGGCGCCGGTCGTGCGGTCGCGGTTGCAGATCGCCAGCTCGTGCTTGACCGGCTTCTTCTCCTCGAGCGCCGGCTTGGCGAGCTCGATCAGCTTGTTGTCGAGCACCTTGTCGAGGCCGTGGTTCTGGCGCTCGCAATTGTAGATGGCGACGCTCTCGGGCACCTCGGGCTTGTGGAACAGCTTCTCGAAGTCGAGCCCGCGCGCCTTCCAGTGGCCGATGCGCGCGCTCCTTGTCGAGGCACTGCGACTGGCCGATCATCTCGTTGAAGGTGCGATAGCCGAGCGCGGCCATGATCTCGCGCACCTCCTCGGCGACGAAGAAGAAGATAGTTGATGGCGTGCTCGGGCTGGCCCTTGAACTTGGCGCGCAGCACGGGGTCCTGCGTCGCCACGCCGACGGGGCAGGTGTTGAGGTGGCACTTGCGCATCATGATGCAGCCGAGCGCGATCAGCGGCGCGGTCGAGAAGCCGAACTCGTCGGCGCCCAGCAGCGCCCCGATCACCACGTCGCGCCCGGTGCGCACGCCGCCGTCGACCTGCACGGCGATGCGGCCGCGCAGGCGGTTGGCGACCAGCGTCTGGTGCGTCTCGGCGAGGCCGATCTCCCAGGGCGAGCCGGCGTGCTTGATCGAGGTGAGCGGCGAGGCGCCGGTGCCGCCCTCGAAGCCGGAGATCGTCACGTGATCGGCGCGCGCCTTGGCGACGCCGGCCGCCACCGTGCCGACGCCCACCTCCGAGACGAGCTTCACCGACACGTCGGCGGCCGGGTTGACGTTCTTCAGGTCGAAGATCAGCTGCGCCAGGTCCTCGATCGAATAGATGTCGTGGTGCGGCGGCGGCGAGATCAGGCCGACGCCCGGGCGTCGAGTGGCGCACCTTGGCGATGGTCTTGTCGACCTTGTGGCCGGGCAGCTGGCCGCCCTCGCCGGGCTTGGCGCCCTGCGCCATCTTGATCTGCATCACGTTGGAGTTGACGAGATACTCCGCCGTCACGCCGAAGCGGCCCGACGCCACCTGCTTGATGGCCGAGCGCATGGAATTGCCGTTGGGCATCGTCTTGAAGCGGTCGGCCTCCTCGCCGCCCTCGCCGGTGTTGGACTTGCCGCCGATGCGGTTCATGGCGATGGCGAGCGTGGTGTGCGCCTCGCGCGCAGATCGAGCCGAAGCTCATGGCGCCCGGTGGAGAAGCGCCGCACGATGTTGGCGGCCGGCTCGACCTCCTCCAGCGGCACCGGCTTGCGCCGCATCTCCTCCGCGCTCTTCAGCCGGAACAGGCCGCGCAGCGTCATCAGCTGCTCGGACTGGTCGTTGATCTGCTGCGCGTAGGAGCGGTACTTGTCGGGCAGGTTGCCGCGCACGGCGTGCTGCAGGTCGGCCACCACGCTCGGCCGCCACATGTGCGCCTCGCCGCGGATGCGGTAGGCATACTCGCCGCCGACGTCGAGCGCATGCTCCAGCACCGGCACGTCGCCGAAGGCCTGGCGGTGCCGCTCGGCGGTCTCGCGCGCGATCTGGCGCAGGCCGACGCCTTCCACCTGCGTGTGCGTGCCGGTGAAGTACTTCTTCACGAACGCCGAGCGCAGGCCGACGGCGTCGAAGATCTGCGCGCCGCAATAGGACTGGTAGGTCGAGATGCCCATCTTGGACATCACCTTCAGCATGCCCCTTGTCGACGGCCTTGATGTAGCGCTTCTGCGCTTCCTTGTAGGTGAGCTTCTCGTCGAGCTCGGGCAGCAGCTGCTCCAGCGTCTCGAAGGCGAGATAGGGGTTGATGGCCTCGGCGCCGTAGCCGGCCAGCACGGCGAACTGGTGCACCTCGTGCGCCTCGCCGGTCTCCACGACGAGGCCGACCTTGGTGCGCAGGCCCTGCCGGATCAGGTGATGGTGCACGGCCGAGGTGGCGAGCAGCGACGGGATGGGAATGCGGTCGGGGCCGGTCGCGCGGTCCGACAGGATGACGATGTTGTAGTCCTTGGAGCGCACCGCCTCCTCGGCTTCCGCGCACACCACGTCGAGCGCCGGCGTCATGCCGGCGGCGCCCTTCTCCACCGGATAGGTGATGTCGATGGTGATCGACGAGAACTGGTTGTCCTTGACCAGCCCGATCTGGCGGATGCGCTCCAGGTCCTCGTTGGTGAGGATCGGCTGGTAGACCTCCAGCCGCTTGAGCTTGGCGGTGCCTTCCAGGTCGAGCAGGTTCGGCCGCGGCCCGATGAACGAGACGAGGCTCATCACCAGCTCCTCGCGGATCGAGTCGATCGGCGGGTTCGTCACCTGCGCGAAGTTCTGCTTGAAGTAGGTGTGCAGCAGCTTGGGCTTGTTCGACAGCACCGACACCGGCGTGTCGTTGCCCATGGAGCCGACCGCCTCCTGGCCCGTGTGCGCCATCGGCGCCATCAGGAACTTGAGGCTCTCCTGCGTGTAGCCGAACGCCTGCTGCAGATCGAGCAGCGCCACGTTGGTCTTCTTGCGCGGCACCTTCTTGGGCAGCGGCAGGTCGCCGACCTGGATCTGGGTGCGCTTGAGCCACTGCTCGTAGGGATAGCGCGAGGCGAGATCGGCCTTGAGGTCGTCATCGGAGATGATGCGGCCCTTCTCCAGGTCGATCAGCAGCATCTTGCCGGGCTGCAGCCGCCACTTGCGCGCGATGTTCTCCTCGCACCGGAAGCACGCCGGCCTCCGACGACATGATCACGCGGTCGTCCTTGGTGACGAGATAGCGCGCGGGCCGCAGGCCGTTGCGGTCGAGCGTGGCGCCGATCTGGCGGCCGTCGGTGAAGGCCATGGCGGCGGGGCCGTCCCACGGCTCCATCAGGCAGGCGTGATACTCGTAGAAGGCGCGGCGCTTGCAATCCATCAGCGGGTTGCCGGCCCACGCCTCCGGGATCAGCATCATGGCGGCGTGCGCCAGGCTGTAGCCGCCCATCACCAGGAACTCGAGCGCGTTGTCGAAGCACGCCGTGTCCGACTGGCCCTCGTAGGAGATGGGCCACAGCTTGGAGATGTCGCTCGCCGAACAGCGGCGACGACACCGACGCCTGCCGCGCCGCCATCCAGTTGACGTTGCCGCGCAGCGTGTTGATCTCGCCGTTGTGGGCGACCATGCGGTAGGGGTGCGCCAGCTTCCACGACGGGAAGGTGTTGGTGGAGAAGCGCTGGTGCACCAGCGCCATCGCCGAGGCGACGCGCGGATCGGACAGGTCCTTGTAGTAGGCCTTCACCTGGTAGGACAGGAACATGCCCTTGTAGACCAGCGTGCGGCTCGACAGCGACACCGTGTAGTGGCCGATGTCGCGGTCCTTGTAGGCGTAGTGGAGCGCGTTGGAGACGACCTTGCGGATGAGATAGAGCCGGCGCTCGAACTCTTGGCTGTCCTTCATCTCCTTCGGCCGGCCGATGAAGATCTGCCGGTGCACCGGCTCGACCGCCTTGATCATCTCCGACAGGCAGGAGTTGTCGACCGGCACCGAGCGCCAGCCCAGGAACTCCAGGCCCTCCTCGCGGATGATGCGCATCCACACGCGCTCGCAGTGCGCCCGCAGCCGCTCGTCCTGCGGCATGAACAGATGGCCGACGGCGTAGTGGCCGGGCTTCGGCAGCTTGATCTTGAGGGCTCGCGCACTCCTCCTCGAGGAACGCGTGCGGGATCTGGATGAGGATGCCGGCGCCGTCGCCCGCGATCGGGTCGGCGCCCACGGCGCCGCGATGCTCGAGGTTCTCCAGGATGTAGAGCGCGTCCTTGATGATCTGGTGCGACTTGCCGCCCTTGAGGTCGGCGATGAAGCCGACGCCGCACGCGTCGTACTCGCGCTTGGGATCGAACAGCCCGCTGGCTTCGGGGATCGCGACACCAGCGTCCGGGCGCTGCGCAGTCATGGGCATCTCCCAGCATCTAGCGAAGGGCCGGCTCAGCGCCTCGCCTCAACCGCCTGCCCTGCTCAGGGCTGGAGCCGGATGATCACGCGCTGCCGTCGCCGCCGCTACCGTTCCGTCGCACTTTGCTTCGTCTCCCGGTTCGGACGAATCTTCGCAGTGCAAAATCCAGGCCGCCGCGCCGCCGTGGTCGCGACCGCCCACAATAGGACAGCATAGCTGACCTATTTCATCCTGCAAGCGCGAATTGCAGGCTCGCGCGCGACCGGCGGCGGTTTCGTCAGCGCGTGCACAGCCGCAGGCCTGACGCGCGCACTCTGCCGAGCTTTACGCAACTTTACATGACGGAGATGGGCGCGAAACCGCGCTCTCCCAAATTGCAGCGAGGTGGCGACACCGCAAACAACCGCAATCGAAGGAGAGCCAAGTGAGCGAACAATCAAATCAAGGCCCCCCCGCAAATCAGCAGCAGCCGCGGCAGCGCCGCCGCAGAGGCTGGCTGTTCATCACCGTAATCGCGCTGGCGGCAGCGTTTACCGGCGCTCTCACCACGCGCGCCGTCACGCAGGGCTTCGGCCCCGGCTGGCATGGCCGCGGTTTCATGGCGGGGCCCCTGACGCCGGCCGAGATCGAGGACCGCGCCGACCGCGTGCATCCGGCACGCCGCCATCGAGCTCGACGCCACCCCCGAGCAGCAGGAGAAGCTGCGCGGCGATCGCCAAGGCCGCCGTCAAGGACCTGCTGCCGATGCGCGAGAAGGCAAAGGCTGCCCGCGAGCGCGCCGCGACCCTGCTGACCCAGCCCACGCTCGACCGGGCCGCGATCGAGGCGTTCCGCGCCGAGCAGATGGCGCTCGCCGAGGCCGCCAGCAAGCGCTTCGCCCAGGCGCTCGGCGATGCCGCCGAGGTGCTGACCCCCGAGCAGCGGCGCAAGATCGCCGAGCGCATCGAAATGCGCCGCAGGAGCTACTGGCGCGGCTGGCATCGCGGCTAGAATAGCCCCGTGACCGACCGCATTCTGCTGATCGAAGACGACACCCGCCTCGCCGAGATGGTCCGCGACTATCTCGGCGAGGCGGGCTTCCGCGTCTCGCGCGCCGCCAACGGCGCCGCGGGCCTCGCCCTGCACGCGCGCGAGGCCTTCGACGCCATCGTGCTCGACCTGATGCTGCCCGACATGGACGGCCTCGACGTGTGCCGCCAGATCCGCGCGCGCGCCGCCACGCCGATCCTGATGCTGACCGCGCGCGGCGACGCCATGGACCGCGTCGTCGGCCTGGAGATGGGCGCCGACGACTACCTGCCCAAGCCGTTCGAGCCGCGCGAGCTGCTGGCGCGGCTGAAAGCGATCCTGCGGCGCGGCAAGGCCGAGCGCGAAGAGCCGACGTGCTGCGCTTCGGCCGGCTGGAGATCGACCGCGACGCGCGCGAGGTGCGCCTCGACGGCGAGGCGCGGCCGCTCACCGGCTACCAGTTCGAGCTGCTGCTGGCGCTCGCCGAGCACGCCGGCCGCGTGATGTCGCGCGACGCGCTGATGGACATCGCTCAAGGCCGAGCCGCTGGAGGCCTTCGACCGCTCGATCGACGTGCACATCTCGCGCATCCGCGCCGCCATCGAGGACGACCCCAAGAAGCCGCGCCGCGTCATCACGGTGCGCGGCGCCGGCTACGTGTTCGCCAAGGCGCAGGACTGATCGCGCCGATGCGCCGCCTCTACCGGCAATTCTATCTGACCATCATCGCCAGCCTGGTGCTGGTGGTGCTGTTCGGCGGCGCGCTGTGGCGCTTCGCGCCCGAGCCAGCGCCCGACCGAGCGAGGCGTTCGAGATGGCGGGCGAGCTGGTCGCGACGCTGCTGCCGCCCGCCGACGCAGGCGTGGCCGCGCAGCAGCAGGCGATCGACCGCCTGCACGAGCGCCTCAAGATCGATCTGGCCCTGTTCGACGCAACCTGCGCCGCATCGCCGCGGCCGGCCGGCCCGCTGCCGCCGCCGCGGCGCGAGAGCGGCGGCTGGCTCTATGGGCGCGGCGGCCCGGCCTGGGCGATCCGCCTGCCCGACGAGCGCTGGATCGTGGCGCGCGTGCCGGGCGCGGCAGCGGGCCGCCCGTGTTCGGCATCGTCGCGTTCCTCGGCGGCATCGCGCTGGCCGTGGCGATCTGCGCCTATCCCGCTGGTGCGCCGGCTGACGCGGCCGGCTGGAGCGGCTGCAGGCGGGCGTCGAGTCGCTCGGGCGCCGGCGACCTCGGCGCGCGCGTCAAGGTCGAAGGCAAGGACGAGGTGGCGCGGCTGGCGGAGAGCTTCAACAGTGCCGCCGCGCGCATCGAGGAGCTGGTCGGCGCGCACAAGCTGCTGCTCGCCAATGCCTCGCACGAGCTGCGCACGCCGCTGTCGCGCATCCGCCTCGGCGTCGAGCTGCTGAAGGAAGGCGCCGATCCCAAGCGCAAGCGCGAGCTGGAGAAGGACATCGCCGAGCTCGACGCGCTGATCGACGAGATCCTGCTCTCGAGCCGCCTCGACGCGGTCAAGGGCCTGGACCAGCGCGAGGAGGTCGACCTGCTGGCGCTGGCCGCCGAGGAAGGCGCGCGCTACGAGCATTGCTCGGTCACCGGCACGCCCGTCGATCGTGCAGCGGCGACCGCGGCGCTGCTGCGCCGCATGATGCGCAACCTGATCGAGAATGCCGAGCGCCACGGCGCGCCGCCGATCGAGGTCGAGGTTGCGCGCGAGGGAGCGCAGGCGCGATCACCGTCAGCGATCACGGCCCGGGCGTTGCCGAGAGCGAGCGCGAGCGCGTGTTCTCGCCGTTCTTCCGCATCGCCGGCGAGCAGACGCGCATCGGGCACCGGCCTCGGCCTCACGCTGGTGCGCCAGATCGCGCGCCAGCACGGCGGCGACGCGCTGTGGGTCGGCACGCCCGAGCGGCCGAGCCGCATCCGGGTGGTGTTGCCGGCGGCCCGCTAGGCCGTGCACTCAATTGCGGGCCACACAACCGTGCCCACACTTTCGGCTACGCAAAGCGGCGCGCAGTTTGTGCCCAACCTCGCTTACGTGTAACGGCGGCTCAAGCTATCCTGAAGAACCTCGGATGGAGATTTTGCAGCATGGCGAAGCTCGTCTTCGGAATGAACCTGTCCCTGGACGGCTATGTCGACCACCAGGAATTTGCGCCAGGTCTCGCGCTCTTTCGTCACTTCATCGAGCAAGTGCGCGGCCTGACCGGCAGTGTGTACGGTCGCCGCCTGTACGAGGTCATGCGCTATTGGGACGAGGAACATCCTGAGTGGGGCGCGGAGGAGCGCGACTTCGCGGCGGCGTGGCGGAGCCAACCGAAGTGGGTCGTGTCGCGCTCGCTGAAGTCAGTCGGCCCCAACGCCACACTTGTCGAGGATGACATCGAGGCGGTGATACGTGGCCTGAAGGCTCGGCTCGTTGGGGAGATTGATGTTGGCGGACCAGACCTGGCACGCAGCCTGACCGACATTGGTCTGATTGATGAATATCGACTGTATTTCCGCCCCGTCGTGCTTGGTCGCGGCAAGCCATTCTTCGCCGGCCCCCGGCCGCCGCTCCGCCTTGTGGCCAACGATCGAATTGGCGAGGACGCGATTAGACTGACCTACGTTCCCGCTTAATCACCCAACTCGCCCGACGGACTGCGCCGACGCCTCAGGTCTGCGCGTGCGCTGCGGCCGGGGACGCAGCGGGAAGGACGCCACACCGGTCCTATGCCGGCGCCTTGGCCAGAAAGCCGTGCAGCATCGCGACCACCTGGGCGCCTTCGCCGACCGCGGCGGCGACGCGCTTGACCGAGCCCGAGCGCACGTCGCCGATGGCGAAGACGCCGGGGCGGCTGGTCTCCAGGAGCTGGCGGCTCGGCGCCGGCAGCCTTCGCCGGTCAGGACGAAGCCCTTGGCATCGAGCGTCACGCAGCCCGACAGCCAGTCGCTGTTGGGCTCGGCGCCGATGAACAGGAACAGATGCCGGATCGGCCGGCGCACCTCGTCGCCCGAGGCCGCCGCGCCAGCGGACCGCCTCGAGCATGCCGTTGCTGCCTTCGAGCGCCGCTGACCTGCGCCTGCGTCACCACCTCGACGTTGGCGAGGCCGGCGATGCGGTCGACCAGATAGCGCGACATGCTCGCCTCGAGGTCGCGCCCGCGCACGATCAGCCACACCTTGGCAGCCTGGCTCGCGAGATAGACCGTCGCCTGCCCGGCGGAATTGCCGGCGCCGACCAGCGCGACCTCCTGCCCGGCGCAGAGCTTGCCTTCGAGCGGCGAGGCCCAATAGTGCACGCTCGACGCCTCGAACTCGTCGAGGTTGGCGACGTCGAGCCGCCGGTAGCGGGCGCCGCTGGCGATCGACCACCGAGCGCGCGCGCGACGCGCTCGTCGTTGACCAGCCGCAGGACGAATCGCCGTCGCCCGCTTCGCCCGGCGCCTGCAGCGCCGACCGCCTCGTCGGGAATCGCCATCTCGACCCCGAACTTCTGCGCCTGGTTGTAGGCGCGCGCCATCAGCGCCATGCCGGTGATGCCGGTCGGAAAGCCCAGATAGTTCTCGATCCGCGCCGAGGCGCCGGCCTGGCCGCCGAAGGCGCGGCAGTCGAGCACCAGCACCGACAGCCCTTCGGAGCCGGCATAGACCGCGGTGGCGAGGCCGGCCGGTCCGGCGCCGACGATGGACGACGTCGTAGACCCGATCGGGATCGATCGGCCCGACCAGGCCGATGCAGCGGGCGAGCTCGTTCTCGCCGGGATTGCGCAGCAGCTGGCCGTTCGGGCACAGCACGATCGGCAGCTGCCCGGGGTCGACGTGGAAGCGCTCGATCAGCGCCTTCGCCTCCGCATCGGTCTCGGGATCGAGCGTCTGGTGCGGATGGCCGTTGCGGGACAGGAAACCCTGCAGCCGCAGCACGTCGCCGTTCTCGGCGCGGCCGACGATCACCGGCCCGCCGGCCCCGGTCTCGATCAGGCCGACGCGGCGCAGGATCAGGGCGCGCATGATGCGCTCGCCGAGCTCGGCCTCGGCGACGAGCAGCGCCCGCAGCCGCTCGGGCGCGATGATCAGGGCTTCCACCGGGCCCTGCGCGTGGGCATCGACCAGCGCCGGCCGGCCCGACAGCTGCGCCAGCTCGCCCATGAACGCGCCGGGCCCGTGGGTGACGATCAGCTCGCGGCGCCCCGATGATCGTGCTGGGTGATCTCGACCTCGCCGGCCAGGATGATCGTCAGGCCTTGGCCGACCTCGCCGACTCTGACCAGCGCCTCGCCGGCGGCGTAGGAGCGGACCACGCCGAAGCGCCGCAGGCGCTCGATCTCCGCCGGCTCCAGGATCGGAAACATCTGGTGGCGTCGCGTGTCGATGATCGATGGCGTTGGCACAGGCATCCTTGACCTCACGAGGGAGCAGCCGGGCTCGGCTCCGACTGATGGACGCTACTACAGCGACCTCGGCAAGGCACACTTTGGTGTAGGAGGCATAGCCTCAATGGCAGGTGGAAGAGGAACCTTGTCAGCCCTGCCGCGTCCCCCAAGCCCGCCCACGTCGGGCGATCCATGGCAAACCGATCGCGCTCGCGTCCGGCAGAAGTCGGAAGCAAAGCTGCCGGAGCTATGTCCACGCCGGCAGGCGTGCTTGTGACCCGGAACGGTCCTTCACGCCACAGGCAAGCCTGCCTTTCGCAGGCCCTCAGAGATATGCTCGATATCTTCGGGACGTTTCAGCGCCGTCACAGGTGGGGTTCCCGCGATTGTGTAAGCGGGGTCTATCCGCAACACTGCAGCTGCCTCCGTCCTGGCATTTTGAAGCTCCCCCAGCTGAGCGTATGTAGCGGCTAACCACACCCGTACCGCCCTCATATTCGGTGCCCGCGAGACGCACTCTCGCAGGTGTGACAACGCTTCCGGCGTAGCGGCCGAGCATGTAGCAAGCGAGCCCCCACACGGCGGGTGCGAAGGGCTCATAGAACGGATCGAGCCGCATGTGCGCCTCAAGGGTTTGGATGGCTCTCGCCGGTTCTCCACCAAAAACCAGAGTGAATGCATAGCGCCAGTTTGTGAAATTGGGATTTAGTGCAACCGCACGCTCGAATGCGGTTATGGCGGCTTCGTGTTGACGCATCCAAAGCAAAGTCCAACCAAGCCCAACATGTGCTTCAGGCAGCTTGGGGGCTTGCTGCACGGCCTTGTTGGCTGATTGGTAGGCGCGATCAAGCGCCTCGGGCCACGGGTAATCGTCGTCCCATCGATGGACCCAGAAGGACACGTAGATCATCGAGAGTGCGGCATGCGCCCGGGCATAGTTGGGGTCGATTGCAAAGGCCTGTTGCAGGAGCTGCCGAGCTTTACGCAGGTCTCCCCGTTTGGACGATGAGCTGTAGAAGTCCAAAACACTCAAGGCACGCAGGTAGTAGTCATGGGCCTGCCAGCTCTTGGGAGGTTTCAGTAGCGTTCGCTCTGCCTCGGCTTTGCCTACATGAACTGCCAAGAGCGGCGCCACGGTGTGGGCGACGTCTTCCTGCACTGCGAAAATATCCGTTACGTCCCGATCGTAACGTTCAGCCCACCGATGGGCGCCTGTCGCCGCGTCGACAAGTTGCACGGTGATGCGCAAGCGGTCGCCGTCGCGGCGAATGCTGCCTTCCAGCACGTACCGCACGCCAAGCTCGCGCCCTACCGTACGGATGTCGACGACTCGCCCCTTGTAGTGGAAGCTCGAGTTGCGAGCGATGACAAACAGCTCGCGGAACCTCGATAGCTCGGTCGTAATGTCTTCAACGATGCCGTCCGCGATATGATCTTGATCGGCGCCGCCGCTCATGTTGGTAAACGGCAAGTGTCACGATTATTTCGGGAACATATTACGCAGGAGAGGGCACCGAATTTGACGAATCCAAGCTGAAGCCACTGAAATCGGGCACAACAATCATCATTCCTGCCAACGCGCCGCATTTTGCCGCGGCGAAAGACGGCGAAACCATAGTGCAGGAGGCCGGCATTGGGCCGAGTAAGACCAACATCTGGCCCAAGGGAGTTGCAAAGTGATAATCGCCGCCTCGCGAACGTCGAGTGGCTGACTACGCCGCCCAGGGTGCGCTGGCGATGACGGCCGCGCATTTCTGCTCCTGGCACGAACTGCCCGTGCGATGCCAAATTGTGGGGACGGCAGATAACGGGGGTGGATCGACCGCGCCAAGTCGTTGGGCGGGCGCGATCACCTAGTAGTGTACGGCCTCTCCTTTCGCATGATCGGGGCCCGCACGAGGTCCGGTCGGCCGGCAGTCGCCGGACGCGTAGCGTGCCGGGCAGCGCGGACGCGCGTCAAGCCGGCGGGGCGAGGCAGGCCTTGAGGTCGCGCGCCAGGTTGCGCAGCAGCGTGAAATAGAGCTCGGGGCCGGGCTCGATCCTGGCGCCCTCGGGGTCGATGGTGCCGGTGCTCGCCTTGGTGCCCTCGATCACCGTGTCGACGAGCCGCGTGTCGAACTGCGGCTCGGCGAAGGCGCACACGCGCACCGAGCGAGGCGATGCGCTTGCGCAGCGTGGAGAGCCGCTTGGCGCTGGGCGCCATCTCCGGGCTGATCGCAATCGAGCCGACCACGCGCAGGCGAAAGCGGCGCTCGAAGTACTGCAGGGCGTCGTGGAAGACGATGTAGGGCTTGCCGGCGATGGGCGTGAGGTCGGCCGCAAGCTCGGCCGAGAGCGCGTCGAGCTTGGCTTTCAGGGCGTCGGCGTTGGCGCGAAACAGGGCGGCGTTCGCCGGCTCCTTGGCGCTCAGCACCTGCGCGATGCGGTCCACCATCATCTTGGCGTTGACGGGATCGAGCCAGGCGTGGCCGTCGATCGAATCGTGGTCGTGATCGTGGTCGTCGCCGGGGCCGTGATCATGCTCGTCCTCGAAGGTGGCGCCGGTGCGGCGCTGATAGAGCTTGAGGCCCCGCGTATCCTGCAGGGTCACCACCTGCACCCGCTTGGGCAGCGACTTCACCACCTTGGCCGTGAAGGGCTCCATGGAGTCGGACATGCGAAAGAAGATAGTCGGCCTCGCCGAGCTTGGACGCATCGGAGGGCTTGAGCGCGTAGGTGTGGGCGGAGGCGGCACCCGTGACCAGCAGTTCCGGCGTGCCGGCCTTGCCCATGACCTTGGCCACCAGGGCATGCAGCGGCTTGATCGTCACCACGACCTTGAGCTCGGCTCTGGCCGGCACGGCGGCGGCGGCGAGCCCAAAGGCAGCGAAAGTAGCGCCGCGACACGCGCCTCTCAGCCCTTTATGCATGTGAAGCCTCCGCTTGCCCTTGTGCAGCCAGCACCCCATCTCGCACAGGCGGGACGGGATCCTCATTATAGCCACATATGCGTAATGTTATACTGTAGCAACAAAAAGGCGGAAGCCGTTTACTGGCCGTCCGGGTAAGAGGATATATGCTCGGCGGCACGGGCCATTGGTGGGGCGATCGGACGTGAGGAGCCGCGCAGAGATGCCGGGGGCCCGTTTGGACGGCTTCGGCTGAGAGGCACGTTGTCTGGGTGCGCGAGCGGCACGCGAGGTCATAGGAATGGGCGCAAAGGTTCTGAGGCTATTGCCGGGCCTGGCGGCGATCGCCGTCTTGCTGGGGCTCTGCGTGCCGGCAAATGCCCATCCGCACGTGTGGGTTACGGTTGAGACGACGCTGCTCTACGAGCGTGGCGCGTTCACCGGGCTTCAGGCACAAGTGGACCTTCGACGAGTTCTACTCGGCCATGGCGGTTGAGGGCCTCGACACCAACAAGGACGGCAAATACTCCCGCGAGGAGCTGGCCGAGCTGGCCAAGGTCAACGTCACGAGCCTGAAGGATTTCAGCTACTTCACCTTCCCGCAGCTGGCCGGCAAGGCCGTCAAGCTCGGCGAGCCGCGCGACTACTGGCTCGAGCACAAGGACGGCATCCTGACGCTGCATTTCATGCTGCCGTTCGCAACCCCCGTGCTGGCGGAGGCGAAGGGGCTCACCTTCGGCGGTGTACGACCCGAGCTTCTTCATCGCCTTCGAGCTCGCCAAGACCGACCATCCCGCTGCGTCTCGGCGAGGGCGCGCCCAAGGGCTGCTCGCTCAAGATCGGCGCAGCCGAGCGCGACGCCGCGCGAGGCCTCCGCGCTCGGCGAGCAGCTGACGGCGATCACCGGATTTGGCGTCAGCGTCGCCAAGACCGCGTCCGTGGAATGCAACGGCCCATGATGAGGCGATGCGATGCGACGGATCTGCGGCTCCTGCGGCTTGCGGTCTGGCGTTGGCCGTCATGATGGCGCTGGTCCGCCCTGGCGCAGCAGGGCCCGCCGGCCAAGAGCCCGTTCGGAGTGGGGCCGCCGATGAGCGACAGGTCGGTCGCCGCCGCCCCTGGTCCTTCGGCCCAGCCGGCCGGCCCGCTGCAGCGGATCGGCCAGCTGGCTCATGGAAAAGCAGGCAGCTGGCGCATCGCGAGCTCGCCTCGGCCGTGCGCCGCTTCAAGATCGTCCGATCCCTTCAGCGCCGCGCTGATGCTGGCCGCGATCAGCTTTGCCTACGGCGTTCTGCACGCCGCAGGGCCCGGCCACGGCAAGGCGGTGATCTCCTCCTACGTGGTGGCGGACGGGCAAACCGTGCGGCGCGGCATTCTGCTCTCGTTCATGGCGGCGCTGATCCAGGCGCCTCTCGGCGCTGGTGCTGGTCGGCGTGCTGATCCTGGTGCTGCGCTCGACGGGACTGCAGATCCGCGTCATGGAGGCCTGGCTGGAGACGCTGAGCTGGGGACTGGTCGCGCTCGTCGGCGCTGTGGCTCGCTGTACTACCAGCTGCGCGCACTGCGCGTGCGCGCACCGGCAGGACATGCGCATGCGGCCCACGCACACGATCATGCACATGAGCATGCGCACGACCACGCACATGGGCACGCGCACGACCACCACGGTCACGTGCACCATGACCATGCGGGCGACAACCACGCGCACGCCCATAGTCATTCGCAGACCCACACGCACGCTCACGATGCCGGCTGCGAGGTGTGCGCGCACCTGCCCGCGCCACAGCAGCTGCAGGGCGACTGGTCGTGGCGGCGCGCCTTCGCGCTGGCGTTCGCGGTCGGCATCCGCCCCTGCACCGGCGCCATCCTGGTGCTGGTGTTTGCCATCGGCCAAGGACTGTGGTGGGCCGGCGTATTCTCCACGCTGGCGATGGCGCTCGGCACCGCGATCACCGTATCGACGCTGGCGGCGCTGGCTGTCGGCTCGCGCGAGTTGGCCAAACGGATTGCGGGCAGCAGTGGAACGTCGAAATGGGCCGATCGAGTACAGATCGCCGCCGGCGTCGGCGGCGCCAGCCTCGTGCTGGTCCTGGGGCTCGTCTTCTTCGTCGCCTCGCTCGGCTCGATGCAGCCCTTCTGACAGGGTTTAAGCTTGCTTGCGGTGTCCCCGTTCGGGACGCCGGTTTACCTATCGTGCAACCTTTGCTTCTGGCTTGCGCTGCCGGCGCCTAGGTTCGCCGCGAGCGATCCCAGGAGAAAAGCAGCTTGCGTCCCATCTTCATTGCCGCACTTGCCGCCATCGCCGCCTGGTTGGTGGGGCACGGTCTTGCGCGCAGCGCGGCCGACAACGGCGCCGGCGCCGTACCGGCGATGGAACTCGTCGTCTTCGAGCATCCCGATTGCGCCTATTGCCCCGCCTTCCGCAACAGCATCGCGCCGCGCTACCGGAGCTCGCCGCAGGCAGCCGAAGCGCCGCTGCGCTTCGTCGACATCACCCGTTCGGATACGAGCCGCTACGGCCTACTGATGCCGATCAGCATGGTCCCCACCGCAGTCCTGATCAAGGACGGCCGCGAGGTCGATCGCATCGCCGGATTATGGGGAGCGGACAACTTCTTCAAAATGGTGGCCTACATCAGGGCCAAGGCCGAATAAGCGTTGGATGCCGCCTTCGATTGCTTGCTCACCGGCCCCTTGAACGCTCCCTCTCAGTAGTCGTCGTCATGGTGGTGGCGGTGGCGACGGCGCGGGCGGTAGTCATAATCATCTTCAGCGTACACGGCATTCTGCGCCCAAATGTAGCCCCGCCTGTACATGCAGCGGCGCATGACCTCTTCATCGCTGCGCGAGGCAATGCGCCGGCACTCCGAGATTGCCCACTGGAAATCCTCGCCCAGGCGACCGCCATCTCTCCGCTGCCAGCTGTAATCGCTGGCACAGCCCGCCACCAGCAACGCAGCAAAAACAACTGCGAACTTAAGCAACCTCATGACTCCCTCCAAACTC
The DNA here is from genome assembly GCA_963724565.1 of uncultured Alphaproteobacteria bacterium. GTDB lineage: Bacteria > Pseudomonadota > Alphaproteobacteria > Rhizobiales > Hyphomicrobiaceae > AWTP1-13. Next base: position 61,918 of record CAVRVK010000020.1, on the reverse strand, counting down.
AACTCGGGGGGCATCTTACAAGAGGAGACCGCTGCCCTGTGTTGCGCATTCGGCACAAAGCAGTGGCAAAACTCAATCAGGTCAGTGACTAGGCGCGGTCGGGACGTGCCCGTCAGGGCGCCATCACCACCACTTGCCGGGCCAGAAATAATAGGCAGCCACCGCGATCACCACGAGCGCGACGACGATCACCAGGTTCCTTGTGCTGGCCATTTGGGCCCCCTTAGCAAAGCTGTGGAAAACAGTTTCTCGAAAGCAACAAGTGTAGTGGGAAACCTGTCCCGAGCAAAGAGGCCAGCTGGCTGGTCCGATCCTGGACGCTTCAATTGCCCGCCGAGCGGCAGGGGACCGCTTCGGTGGCGCAACGGTACATCGCCCTCTTGAGGCCGGACGAGGCCGAACTCGGCGCGCAGGTGTAGCGGACCTCCTTGGCGAGCGAGAGGTTCTGGTAGCGTTCGCCATAGTCGTAGCGCACCGAGCCCATCCAGGCCTGCTCCGCCGACAACTGCGCCTGCTCGGTCGAAGGCTGCTCTTCCCCGATCACGCGCCGCCTGGGGTGGCACACCACCGTGGGGCCCGCATGCTCGACGCCACCACCGCCAGCCGAGGCTGTTGGGGGCGTCTGGTTCCGGTGACCGGGGCGGACGTAGCGCCAACGGTAGGGATGGCGGTTTTCGGCCACTGGAGTGCAATTGCCCCAGAAATCCCGCACGCATTTGGCGTTTGCGTCATTGGGCGCTTTCGCCTGCGCCTTGGGTGCTGACGGCGCAAGCAGATTTGGGGTCGCCTGGGTGCAGTTGCCCCAAAAGTCCTTCTCGCACGGAGCGGCCGCACTCTCGGGTTGCTTGGTCGGCGCGCTGGCGGCGGGCGCAAGGATGGATGGTGGGAGCAGGGCAGTCGTCGTCTGCGTGCAGTTGCCCCAGAAATCCTTCTGGCACGGTGCTGCCGGAGCCTGGGCGGCCTTGGGGGGCGGCTTGACCGAAGACGGGTTCGGCTCGTTGGGGATCGGATTGCAGTTGCCCCAGAAGTCCTTGATGCACTGCACGGGGAGACCGCCGCCTGCAGCCTTCAAGGGTGTCTTGGCGGCAGGCGCATTGAGATCGGGCGTCATCGCGCACGCCGACAGAAATGCCAGCGAAGCCGCGACGGGCATTGACAGAACACGCTTCACGACGCCACCACGTCCCCGACCCGTTTTTCAGCTTAGTTCGGTAGACGGTATTTGCATGTAGCAGGCAGAGCACAATCGGTGTGCGGACCACCTCATTCTGCAACAGACTTAACTCGGCCCGCCAATGGGATCAATGACCTGGGCCTAGGCGGAGCTGGGCCCAAAGGCGCCGCGGCCGCGCATACCGAAGCATGCGCGACCGCTGCTGGAGGGCACACGCCGGCCCTCGCCTCCCGTCCCCCGTCCTACCTTTAGTCTTCGTCGGGCGTGTCGTCCTCGTACTTGCGCTCGACCCGCGTGGTATCTCCCAGAGGTGCGCGGCAGGGTGTTGCCTCTATCGAGCACCTGAAGAACGTCCGCTTGAGGATGGTCGTGGTCGAGCTCGGACCACAGTTGTGGCGCACGTCCTTGGCGTAGTTCAGGTCCTGAAAACGCTCGCCGTGGTCGTAGCGGACCGATCCCATCCAGGCGTTGTCGGCGGCGCGTTGCGCGCGGGCGCGCGAAGACTTCTCCTCACCGATGACGCGGCGGCGCGCATGGCACTGCAGGCCATGGTCGATGCGCTCACGGGCGCCCGGATAGGCGTAAGAGTAGTAGTCGGAACCGTAGCGGCGATAGCGATTGTGGCGATGGTGGTAGTAGCGCCAGCGGTAGGCATAGCGATTGTGCGCCACGTATGTGCAGTTGCCCCAGAAGTCCGTCGCACAGCGGTTTTTGTGGTAGTGGTGCCTGTGGCCTGAGTATCCGTCCCCGTCGTCGCCACCTTGCGAGGGCCCGGCGAAGACCACGCCAATCGCAAACAGCAGAACCAAACCCACGTACCTCATTCCACTTACCCCTCTTGACGCACTTCCTGGCGCGACCCAGGAGTCACAACAACATCAGTGCACAGTGCGTTGGACCCGAAGAACCTCGTCTCGAAAAAGACGTGATCACATCCCGATGAGCTAGCCCGCACCACGGGGCTGTTCTCACCGATTACTCCGCATAGCAGATCCCTTGCGCCCATGGACGTGGATGCTGGCGGAATTGCACCTCACGGTTGCGCATTTGCCACACCAATTTGAGCGCGAATCGAACTCGCGCGGGTCTCGGCGGGGACGAGGCTGTGGATCGATACGTGAGCGGAGGCCGCCGCTAGGACGGGCGGCACCTCGAGCGCTGGGGCGTCGTATAGAGGTTGTCTAGGACCGGCGCATGCGAGCGCCGGCAATCGCAGTTAGTTCGGCTTGGCCGTTGGACGCAATAGCTCTGCCGCGGCGGCGGGCTGGCCGGGCAGCAGGTCGGCCTTGAGGAAGACATCGACCCGCATTCCCGGCAGCAACGGCGGCTGGCCTGTCAGGTCGATGATAACCTCCAGCACATCCACATCGGTCGGCCGGCGCGGACCGCGCTGGCCGAGCTTGCTCGGGCCCAGCGCCTGCGCAAGCGAGCTCACAGTGCCTTCGAAGTCTTGGCCGGCGAACGCATCGGAACGCACGATCGCGGCTTGTCCGAGCTTGAGCTTGCCGACGTCGCGCTCTTCGAACTCGGCCCTCACGCGCAGTGAGCTGACATCGCCGATGACGAGCAGCGGGCTTTCGGGCGAGGGCACCGCCGTCTCTCCGACGCGTGCGCTCGACTGCAGCACTTTGCCGTTGGAAGGCGCTCTGATGCGGGCGCGCTCCAGCGCGGCCTCGGCAAGCGAGAGCTCGGCACGCGCCGCGGCAAGGCCGGCCTCGAGCCGCGTCTGCACCGGCGCATCCGCCCCCACCGCCTTGCGCAAGGCGGTGCGCGTCTGTTCCTGCCGCTCGAGCGCCTGCTTGACGCCCTCACGGGCCTTGTCGACGTCGGCGGAAGCTGTGCCGCTGCGACGCGCTCTGAGCACCCGATCGAGCTCCTCGCGCGCAAACGCGAGCGCGCGCTCGGCATTGGCGAGATTGTCCTCCGCCGTCCTTCGATCCTGGGCGGGCCTGGCGACCGTCTCGGCGTCGCGATCGCGCTTGCGCGATGCGACCTCGGCGCGGGCCGCAAGCACGCGCGCGACCAGGTCCTCGTCGGCGAGCCTTATCAGCAGATCGCCCACCACTACCCGGTCGTTGATGCCGGCCAGAATCTCGACGATGCGGCCGGGCGCCTGCGCGGAAATGCGGATCTCGCCGCCCGCCGGCTCGACGCGCCCGGGGGCGGAGGCCGCCCACTTTGCCTTGGTCTGCGGCTTCGCCTGCGCCTTGGGCGCTTCCGGCTTGCTCGCCTCGGGCGATTTCTGGCTGAAGGTCTGCGGCACGTAATAGCCGATGCCGAGCGCCACCACGGCGGCGACGATCAGCATGTTGAACGAGGAGTTGGCTTTAGGCATTGGCCTTCCTCTTCCGGTTGCGTGCAAGCTCGTGCACGGTCTCGACGCCTTCCGCCCGGCGTTCCTCGCCGACGATCAGGCCGTCCTCGATCCGCAGGATGCGGTTGGCGAAAGGAACGGTGCGGGGATCATGAGTAACGGCGAGCACCGCGCGGCTCTTGTCCTTGGCGATCTGCGCCAGCAGCGCCATGACGGCGAGGCCGTTCTCGCTGTCGAGCGCGGCAGTCGGCTCGTCGGCGAGAATCACCGAGGGGGCGCCGACGAGCGAGCGGGCGACGGCGACGCGCTGCTGCTCGCCGCCCGACAGCTTCGCTGGATAGGACTTGAGCTTGTGGCGCAGACCCACCTGCTGCAGCACGCGCTGGGCGTGCACGATTGCGTCCGAGCCGCGGTCGCCGCGCACGTCGAGCGCGAGGCGCACATTCTCCTCGGCCGTCAGCGTAGGGAACAGGTTGTAGGACTGGAAGATGAAGCCGACGTAGCGCCGCCTGCAGCTTCGCCAGCGCCTCGGCGCCGAGACCCGCGGTGCTGTGGCCAGCGATCGTCAAGGTCCCCTCGGTCGGCGTCAGGATGCATCCCAGGATCGACAGCAGCGTGGTCTTGCCGCTACCCGACGGGCCCATCAACAGCGTCAGCTCCCCGGCCGTAAGCTTGATGCTCACGCCCTTGAGCGCGCGCACCCGGCCCGCACCGTGGCCCAAGTCCTTGACGATGTCGCGCGCCTCCAGCACCACTTTGGCCTCGGTGGAGGCGGCGACGGGCGCGTCCTGCGCGGTTACGACAGCGGTCATCGGTTGAACACCATGGCTGGATCGATGCGCATCACCTTGCCGATGGCCGAGAGCGCGGATATGGCGCACATGGCGAAAGTCAGGGCGAGAAGCAGCCCTGCCAGCCCCGGCGTCATGACGATAGGCAATGCCGTGTGCTCGCTCAGATAGACGATGGTGAGCGCAATCGACATGCCAAGCGCATAGCCGAGCAGCGCGCTCAAGCCCGCCTGGGCCAGAATGACCTTGTGAATGTAGCCGGACGAAGAGCCGAGCGCCCTCAGCGTAGCGAATTCCGGTAAATGGTCCTTGGTGCTCGAATAGAGCGTCTGGGCGACGATCACGGTGCCGACGATCAGGCCCAGGACTGCGCCGCCGATCAGGGCCACGCCGGCACCCGTCGCGAACAGCCAGTGATTGAGGCTGCGTGTGCGGAACTCCGCTCGCGTCAGCACCTCGCTGTCCGGCAGCTTGGTGGCGATGTCGGCGCGCACCGTCTCGACGTTGGCCCCGGGCGTGAGCTTGACCAGCACGTAGGTGATATTGTCGGTCGGCATGTCGATCAGCGATCGTGCCCGATTGAGCGTGGTGAACACGAACGGCGTGACCGTGAACGAGCGGATGCCCTCGGTCAGCCCGACGACGCGCACCCGCGACGAGCCCACCTGCGCGGTGTCGCCGACGCCCTTGAGGCCGAGCTCTTCAAGGTAGGTCTTGTCGACGATGACGGCGTCGCGCGCGCCGAGACCAGAAACGTCGCCCTCGACGACGTTCCACGGCGCCAGACCGCCGTCCTCGTAGTCGGCGCCGATCACCACCACCAGCGTCGAGCCGCCCGTGGGCTTGCGCCAGTCGGTGAAGGCGGTGACGAGCGGCGTGGCGCTCTCGACGCCGGGCGTAGCAAGCGCCACGTAGCGCTCGCGCGCGCGGATCGGCTGCGCCTCCTCGAAGTTCTTGGTGCCGTAGGCCATGATCCACAGGTCGCCGTCGGCGCGATCGATCATGGCGATGATCATGCCGCGCGCGCCCAGATAGAGGCCGAGCTGCACGGCCACCAGCACGATGGAGAACAGGATCCCGACCAGCGTGACGGTCAGCCGCACGCGATCGTGGAACAGGTTGCGAAAGGCCAGCGTGAGTGTCATGGCGAGGCCGTTATTCCTTCCGCGCGCGAGGCCCCCGATTGCACTGTCGAACCGAGGCCCAGTGAAGCTGCAGCCGATACCGCTATGTAGGTATCCAGGCCCGCCAGCGCATGCGCTCTGCTCGAACATTTGCGGCATCTGTCGGGCAATTGGCGCCCGCGCGCCGATGCCGCATTTTCTCCGCATATGGGTTGCATGTCGCAGCCAACGCAACGTAACCCTGCAGCATGGAGCGCCCATGCGTCATCCGTACAAACCCTTGGCGATGTCCCAGCTTCGCCGTGCTGCACTCGCCTGCAGCGCGCTGCTGATAGCCGGTGTCGCCTTGCGCACAAGCCCCATCCCCCGATGTCACCGGCTTGTGGATCGACCACACTGGTCAGGGCGCCGTGGAGATTGTCCACTGCGGCAGCCGCGTCTGCGGCCGCGTGGTCTGGCTCAAGAACCCCGACCACAAGTCCAAAAGCGGCAAGCGCATCTGCGGAACGCAGGTGCTTGGCGACCTGCAGCCGCGGTCCGACAACGCCTGGGAAGAGGGCTGGATCTACAATCCCGAGGACGAGGAGCGCTTCAACGCCGCGCTGAAGCTCGCCAACGCCAACACGCTGATCGTCACCGGCTACCTCGGCATCAAGCTGCTCGGCGAGACGTTCACCTGGAGGAGATCGATGGCGCCACTCGATCGCTGCGCGGCCGGCCAACCGGCCGACCTAGCTCGCGCTGCGTATTGGGTCGCGCACCTCTCATTCCACCGCTGCGCCTCTGCTGACCTGGGCTGCCCGCTCGCTCTTGGCGGCCGCATCGGCTTCCACCCACCTCACGAAGCGAAGCGTGCGCTCCGCCACGATGTGGCGCTGCTGGTCGAGCGTGACGATGTGATAGCTGTCGTCGAGGATCAGCGTGTCGACGAGGCCGCCCAGGTTGGCCTGCAGGTATTGCGCGTTCTTCAGGCTCGCCATGTCGTCGTCGCGCGGATGCACGATGAGCGCCGGCTGACGCACCTTGCCGAGGTTGGGCTTCACGACCGCCACCAGCGAGTTGAAGTGCGCTAAAGATCGCATCGGCGTCGAGAAGATGCCGGCATCCCCGGTATTGCCGCTCTGCATGCTCGCCACCACCAGCCTGCGCACGCGCTCGTCCTTGATGCCGTAAGGATCGCGCTCGGCGAGATCGAACTCGAGCCTGACCGGCAGGGGCCGCACATACTGCAGGAACACCGAGTGCCAGGGCATCGACCAGCCGTCGAGCTTCAGCGTCGGCGCGAACAGCAGCAGCCCGTGCACGCCGGCAGGCCGGTTCTGCGCCAGATGGATGGCGAGGATGCCGCCCATGGAGAGGCCGCCGGCGATGACGACGTCGCAATGCTCCTTCAGCTTGTCGTGGGCCGCTTCCACGCTTGCGTACCACTCCTGCCAGGTCGAGCGGCGCAGCTCCTCCGGCGTGCCGCAGTGGCCCGCCAGCTGGCAGCAGTAGACCGTGCAGCCCGCACGCGCGAGGCCGTTGGCGATGAACCGCAGCTCGACCGGCGTACCGCCGAGCCCATGGATCAACAGCACACCCACGCGGCCGCCGGGGATGAACTGGCTGCGGTCTTCGATGCCGCCGTCTTCTTGAACAATCGTCACGCTATGATCACCCGTCTTTTGTGTTTCTCACGGCTTGCCGGTCGAGCCGGCCAGCTCCTACTAAGTCACCCTCTGTCTGCGGCCGTCGGTTATTTGGTAGTCACCCGCCGCATGACCTGATCGAGCAGCTTCAGCGCCAAGTCCATCTCGTGCTTGGTGATGTGCAGGCTCGGCGCCAGCGTGACCACGTTCTTGTAGTAGCCGCCGATGTCGAGCACGAGGCCGTAGCGCTCGCCGTCGACCTCGAGATCGCCCTTCAGCGCCTCGTCCACCATGCGGTCGACGATCGCCTTCGACGGCGTGAAGCTGTCGTGCGGCTCGCAGAATCTCCATGCGCAGCGCCAGGCCGAGCCCGTCGACATCGCCGACGATCCTGTGGCGGCGCTTCAGATCCTGCAGCCCTTCGAGCAGATAGGCGCCCTTCTCCGTCACCATCGCCTCGTAGTCGGTCTCGGCCATCATCTTCATGGCTTCGAGCGCGACCGCCGTGCCCATCGGGTTGGCGTTGAAGGTCGAGTGCGTCGAGCCCGGCGGGAAGATCGTCGGGTTGATCAGCTCCTCGCGCGCCCACACGCCGGCCAGCGGATTGAGGCCGTTGGTGATGGCCTTGCCGAACACGATGATGTCGGGCTTCACGCCGAAGTGCTCGATCGACCACAGCTTGCCGGTGCGATAGAAGCCCATCTGGATCTCGTCGACGACCAGCAGGATGCCGTGCTTGTCGAGCACGTGCTTCAGTTCGACGAAGAAGTTCTTGGGCGGAATGACGTAGCCGCCGGTGCCCTGGATCGGCTCGACGTAGAAGGCGGCGTACTCGGCCTCGCCCACCTTGGGGTCCCACACGCCGTTGTACTCGCTCTCGAACAGGCGCTCGAACTGCTTCACGCAGTGAGTGGCCGTACTCCTCCTTGGTCATGCCCTTGGGGCCGCGGAAGTGGTACGGGAACGGAACGAACTGCGCGCGGTCGCCGAAGTGGCCGTAGCGGCGGCGATAGCGGTAGGACGAGGTGATGGCCGAGGCGCCGAGCGTGCGGCCGTGATAGCCGCCCTCGAACGCGAACATCAGGCTCTTGCCCTTCTTGAAGTTGCGCACGAGCTTGAGGCTGTCCTCGACCGCCTGGCTGCCGCCGACGTTGAAGTGCACGCGGCCCTTCTCGCCGAACTTCTTCTCGGCATCCTGGGCGATCAGCGCGGCGAGCTCGATCTTCTCGCGGTGCAGATACTGGCTCGCCACCTGCGGCAGCCGGTCGAGCTGGCGGCGCACGGCAGCGTCGAGGCGGGCGTTGCGGTAGCCGAAGTTGACCGCCGAGTACCACATCTGCAGGTCGAGGATACGGCGCGGCCTTCGGCGTCGAACAGGAAGGAGCCATCGCAGCTGTCGAAGATCTTGGGCGGGTTGGTGTAGTGCACCGTGTCGCCGTGCGAGCAGTACTTGTCCTCCAGCGCCAGAAGCTCCGCCTGCCGACAGCTCGCGCTCGATCGCCGTCGCGCGCGCGCGGCGTGGCCCGTCCGGCCACCGTACTGGCTTTTGCATCCCAGACCTGCTCTTTCTTGTTACCTACTCATCGACGGCGCGCGCCGCCCGGTCGGCGCGTTGCCGCACCGCGCTCTTCGAGCCATCCCGCCAGCAGCGCGCGTTGCTTCGTCGAAACTTCTCGAACGCGATGTGGGGCAGGTCGGCCGTTGCGGCAGTGCTCGAGCAGCGAGGCCTTGGCCAGCACCAGGTCGGCGCGCCCCGCCAGACAGAAGTCGGAGCGGCCGTCGCCCACCAGGATGCTGAGCTCGCGCCGGCCGGCCCTCGGCAAAGCTGCACTTGCAGTTGCCCGCGAGCGTGCTGCAGTCGCTCTTCGCGTGCGGGAACGTCAAGCGCCAGCGATCGTCGCCGCGCCACTGCAGGTGATTGGCGAAATAGGGCACGTTGACGTCGTTGCGATCCAGCACCGTGCGGATGGTGCGGTCGAGGCCGTCGGAGACGACGATCAGCGTGTGGCCGAGCCGCCGGAAGCAGGTCGGCGAAGCCGGCGAAACCGCGGTCGATCTCGACGGTGCGGATGAAGGCGTCCATCTGCGGCGGGCGTGGCGCGCACGAGATCGATCTGGCGCACCATGCACTCGCGCGAGCCGATGCGGCCAGCCTTCCACTCCTCCTCGATGTCGCGCCACGCGGGAGCGGCGAACCGCTCGAGAAGAAGATCCGTCGTATCGACTGGAGCGATGGTGCCGTCGAAGTCGACGAACACACGACACTTCACACGCGCACTCGACACGTTAACAGAACCCGTTGATGTGAATTGCCGCAGTTCTGGCCGGAAGGTCATGTGCTGCGAGCCTCTTTAGCGGCCGGTCAACGCCGCTGCCAATGCCTTTGGTTCACGTTTTCGTTAGGAGGCCACACCTATCGGTTGCACCGATAGCTGCCCTCCGAATGTCGCTCGTCAGCCCAACCTGCGCCCGTTGCAGCGGAAAATAGCGCTATCGTCACATTGGCGCGCGACAGTGGCATGTCGATGGGTCCGAGACACATGGCCGCACGCAGGAGGTCGGGTGTGCGCCTCTAAACGATGTTCGCAGCGACTACGGACGAGCTTGCGGTTAATCGTGCGGTGGCTGATGTTTCGTGGCGCCCTTCGACCGTCGCCACGCCGAGATAGCCGACGAGCGCGGCCAGCAGGCCAAGCAGATAGGGCGTGCCGAGGCCCAGCGCATACTTGCCGCCGGCCCACACCAGCATACCCGCAGCCACGGACACGTAGGCGCTGAGCGGCCCGCCGAAGCGCGTGAACAGGGCAAACAGCGTGGTGACGAACACGCCGGCGCTGCCGAAGGCGGAGGCCGTCTCCACCAGCTCGCTTGATGCCCTCGGAACTGAACGAGATCACGAAAGCGACGACACTGAGCGCCAGCACGGTGAGCCGCACCGTCCACAGCTTGCCGCGGTCGCGTGAAGCGCGGGGTCAACGCGCTCGATGAGGTTGTGGGAGATCTGTGCCGCCGGTGCGTGCAGCGCGGAATGCACCACCGACAGGATTGCCGAGATGACGGCGCCGATGAAGGCGATATAGAGCAGGCCCGGCAGGTGCACCTCGGCCAGCCTGTGCCACGATCTGCTCAGGATCCGGAACATTGGGCAGAAGCCGCGCGCCCATCGAGTCCGAGGAACACCGGCACCAGGCCGATCGTCAGATAGATGAGCGCCGCCGAGCACCGTCGCCTGCGCCGGCAACCTGCGCCGACCGCGCGCCGAGGAAGCGCGAGATCAGCTCCACGGCCACAATGGTTCCGCAGATCGGGACGGCAATCTTCTCGAGCGTGCCGAGCACGCCGTCCTCAGGATCGGAGAGCACTAAGCCGCGCCGGCTCGACCGCGGCGAGCCCTGCCGGAGATGCCACCGACGTGTCCGTGCCGACGATGGCGCCGAGGATGACGAGCCCCGCCAGCACGACGACACCCTGGATGACGTCGGTGACGGAGTCCGCAAGCAGGCCGCCGATCACCGAGTAGGCCGCCCACCAGCACCGCGGCCAGCACGATGGCGTTTCGCAGACCCATGCCGGAGTTGGCGTCCATGACCTGGCCGAAGGCGCGGATCTGCGCCGCGGCCCAGATGACGGAGCCAGGCAGCAAGCACGATCACCACCAGCCGCTCCACGCCCGGCGAATAGCGCTGCCGGAAGAGGTCGGCAAACGTGGTGAGCCCGCGCGACCACAGCGCCTTCGCAAACAACAGGCCGACGATGATGATGGCCGCCGCGTAAGCCAACGGATCGACGAGGGCCCCGCTGCAAGCCCGTTCTCGTACACCGCGCCTCCGGAGGCCACGATCGCCTCGGCACCGAAGTAGGTGGCGAACACCGAGAAGGCGACCAGCCCGACGCCGAGCTGGCGGCCGGCCAGGATGTAGTCGTTGGCGCTCGTGATGCGGCGCGAAACCCATGCGCCGATCGCGAATTGCACGAGCACATAGGCGACGATCGCCACGAGCACGCCAGTTCATGCTGTCCCTATCCCCAGTCGGCCCGCGCCGCGCCACCTGCGCCGCGGCGCGCTCGTCCCCCGCACCGCGCAGGCCAACATTACCGTTTCGACATGCTTGCCTGCCGCTTTTCGCCCTTTTTCTTATGCTTTAGCTCACATGTGAGCAAATCCGGCGGCGCTCCCTATATGCTGGCAAGGCCGGACCCGCCGGCATGAGCGTCAGTCGAGCACTTCGTGAGCAAAGCCGCCCGATCTCTTCAGATCCGCCGTCTCCTGCCTCACCGCCGCAGCGCTTGCTTCTTGCGCAAGCGTCCGCTGCGTGCCGCGCGGCCACGCCCATGTCGCGCGCCGAGTACGAGGCCTGTCAGGCGCAGCGACGAGCAGGGCTTCCGCCGGGCGATCGAGGCGCTGACCCTCAGGGGCCTCGAGACCGGTCTCGCCAACCTCGACTACCGCGCGCTCGTCGCCGACGAATGGCGGCGCGGCAATCTCGACGACATCATCGACCGGCAGGTCGACGAGGCCATCGGCCAGGTGCGCGACGAGTCGAGCTGGTTGCAGCTGTGGTCGTCGCTGGCCTCGCGCGAGCGCGCGCAGGAGCTTGCGACCACGGCGGCCGAGCGGGTGTACCGCTCCGACGCCATCAAGAAAGCGATCGAGCAGGCTCGCCGCCGGCGTCGGCAAGGAGATCGGCAAGCGCATCGAGCTGGCCGTGGTCGATACCGCCGGGCCCGCCACCCAGTGCATGCAGGCTCTTCCTCGGTCGCCGCTATGGGACGACCGTCGCCGGCGTCGTCAGCACCGATGCCGGCAAGGCGTACAGCGTCGATCCCGGCCAAGGGCGGCGGCCAGGTCGACGCCGGGCCAGGTCCTGATCGAAGGCAGCGGCGGCATCGCCGGCACGGTGGTGCTGGTGGTGCGGCGGCAGCTTTCCAGCATGGCCGCGCGCATCGGCCAGCGCGTCGTCGGCGCGATCCTGAGCCGGCTCGTGTCGGTGGTGGCGGGTGGCATCGGCCTGGTGCTGATCGCCAAGGACATCTGGGATTTCCGCCACGGCGTGCTGCCGATCGTCGCCGAGCGAGATGAAGTCCAAGGCCACCAAGGACAAGGTGCGCGACGAGATTGCCAAGACCATCTCCGAGCACATCAACGAGAGCCTCAGGGAGATCGCCGACAAGACCGCCGAGCGCGTGGTCGAGATCTGGCTCGAGTTCCGCCGCGCCCACGCCAAGGTGCGTCGAGCTCGCCGACCGCAACGAGGCGTTCAAGCGCTTCCTGGACACGATCCGGCCCTCCGACCTGTCGCGGCTCGACGAGGTGGTGGCCCTGGTGCTGGCGAGCGAGGGCGAGGCGGGCGTGATCGCGCCGGCTCGGCGACGGCACGCTCAACCTCGCCGATCGCCGGCGCTGCCGCCCGCTGCGCTCGACATCGCCCGCGAGACGCGCTCGCTGGAGATGGCGCTCAAATGGTCGGCCATCGCCGGCGACAGCCTGCCCCAAGGTCGTCGACTACGAGATGCATCGCCGGACCGCGCCCGACGACCTTCACCAAGGCCGGGCTGCAGCGCCTGCTCGGCCCTGCAGGACCGGCTCGCCATCACGCGGCTGGCCGCGCTGCGAGCCCGGCCGCGCGCGAGGCCCTGTTCGAGCTGGAGCGGCCCGCGCTGGTCAGGCTGGCGCGCAACCTGGACGAGGCCCAGCTCGCCAGCCTGTCGCGCTATCTGACCGCGCTGGACAAGGCTCCGCCCAGCGCGTGCTGAGCGTAGTCGGCCAGTCGCCCGGCCCGCATGGCGGAGCTGTCGAGCCCGCGCGTGCGCGAGGCCATCATCGCCAGCCGCGACCAGGCGGCCGCCGCTCGGCATGATGCTGCAGGTCACCTCGCTGCCCGATCCCGGCACGATGATGCGCGCATGTCGCGGCTGGTGCTGGACGGCCGGGTAAGCCCGCTGCTGCTGTGGGAGAAGCACGGCGCTCGTGCTCGGCGCGGCAGCGCTGCTGGCGCTCATGCTGCTGTTGATCCTGAAACGCCTGATGTTCGGGACGCGGCCGCGCATCGTCGTGCAGCACGTCTACGTCTCGCGGGGGCCGGCGGCTGATGCTGCTCCTCACCAGCGACACCGTCGACCGGCCGATCGAGCGCGGCGAGATCGTCTACGCGGTCGCCATCAGCGGCGCCAACATCCTGCGCGACATGCGCGAGGCCGTGGTCAATACGCTGGGCGGCCACATGACCAAGTACGAGGCGCTGCTCGACAAGACCATCGCCCGCGCGCTCGATGGGCTGTCCGAGCGCGCGCGCGGGCCAAGGGCTACGACGGCGTGCTCGGCATCCGCATCTCGCACCCCTACATCACCAGCGGCGCCATCGAGGTGGTGGTGACGGGCACCGGCTTCCGCTTCACGGGCGAAGCCGGCTGAGCCAGGTGCGCACGCTTCGCAATTACCCACACAAGCTTGCGTCGCGCGCCGCAGCTGCTCTTGCGTGCGCTGCGAAAAGCCGCGAGCGTCTCGTCCGTGCAATTCGTCGGTGCGAGCTGCTTCATCGCGCCGGGTCGAGGAGGGAGAAGACACTTATGGCTCTGAAAGCTCCGGGCATCCTGATCTTCACTGCTATCGATCATCCTGTCGCTGGGAGTTTTGTTCACCAGGTATCTTCGGCTCGAGCGTGCCGCTGCTCACCGGCGAGACCACCCAGTTCTACGCGATGATGGCCGCCTACATCGTGCTGCTGTTCGGCTGCATCATGCGCGGTCTGTAGAAGTCCGACGGCGGCAGCTCGGGCCGAACACTTCGTGTGCCCTTCTGTCGCGCGGCCAAAGGCGCCCTGGCAATACCATGTTGTCAGCGTCTTTATCTCGCGATGGAGAAACGGCTCTAATCTTCGGCAAGCGAATAACCACGGCTCCGCGCTCAGCGCTGGAGCCGGGAGGTCGCTGCTTGCCGCACTCCTCACCATTGCCGCTGTCGTGTTCATCGCGGCGGCCATGGTGGCGAGGTGACATGTCCGACCAAGACAAGACGCCGGTCGAAACCGGCACGTCAGCCGCCCGGCGTGAACGCGCTCGCCGGCTTGTCGCTATTGCGCGGTCCAGCCGCCGTCGATGCTGTAGTTGGCGCCGGTGATCGAGGCCGCGGCCTCGCTTGCCAGGAACGCGGCAGCGCTGCCACCTGGTCCACCGTCACGAACTGGTTGGTCGGCTGGCGCGACAGGATCTCCCGCTTGGCCTGCTCCTCGGTGATGTTCTCGGACTTGGCGAGGTCGGGGATCTGCTTCTCCACCAGCGGCGTCCACACGAAGCCCGGCGAGACGGCGTTGCTGGTGACGCCGTGCTCCGCCAGCTCGAGCGCCACCGTCTTGGTGAAGCCGGCGAGCCCGTGCTTGGCCGACACGTAGGCGCTCTTGAAGGGCGAGGCCCGCAGCGAGTGCGCCGAGCAGATGTTGATGATGCGCCCCCACTTGCGCTTCTTCATGCCGGGCACGGCCGCGCGCACCGTGTGGAACGCCGAGGTGAGATTGATGGCGATGATGGAATCCCACTGCTCGATGGGGAACTCCTCCACCGGTGCCACGTGCTGGATGCCGGCGTTGTTGACCAGGATGTCCACCGAGCCGAAATCCTTCTCGGCCTTGGCGATCATGTCGGCGATCTGGTTGTGGCGCAGCATGTTGGCCGGGTCGAACGCGACCCGCGTGCCAAGCGCGGCGACCTCGCGGATGGCCTTCTCGTTGTCCTTCTCCGTGCCGAGCCCGTTGACGACGACGTTGGCGCCGTCCTTGGCGAGCGCCATGGCGATGCCGTGGCCGATGCCGGAGGTGGATCCGGTGACGACGGCGGTCCGGCCTTTGAGCGACATGGGGCTAACCTCTTGTGCGAACTGTGGGTGTGGCTGGCCGCATCCTGCCGCAAAGAGGCCGGTTTGAACATTCCCGTTTTGGCGGGGATAACTCCCGATCGCCGCTTGCGCCCAGTCGCGACGTCGCCGGTGTGCAGCATATGCCCCTTGAACAGGCAGTCAGCGGCTCTTGCTGCCTTCTCGCGCATGATGCGCCGCCGCTCGAGGCTTTCCGCCGACCAGGTGCTCGCC
The DNA here is from genome assembly GCA_963724565.1 of uncultured Alphaproteobacteria bacterium. Lineage (GTDB taxonomy): Bacteria > Pseudomonadota > Alphaproteobacteria > Rhizobiales > Hyphomicrobiaceae > AWTP1-13. Next base: position 46,807 of record CAVRVK010000020.1, on the reverse strand, counting down.
AGGTCGTAGAACTCGGGCACGAGCCTTCGCGCCCGGCGGCAGCGTGAGCCACGGCTGCTTCGAGGACGTGAAGATGTGGATATCCGGCGGCAGCCGATCGGGCTCGTCGAGCGTGCCGACGCGGACGAAGCGCACCGCAGGGCCAGCCTGCGGGTAGTTGCTCCAGATCGCCACCCGGCACGAGCCGCAGCGGGCGATGCGCTGGCTCTTGCCGCTCAGCGACGGCGTCACCACGATATCGGGCTCGCCCGCGAGATGTACGACGCGGTCGGCCTCGTAGAGGGCGTTGAGCGCGAAGGCCGTTCCGGTCTCGCGCTGGCACCAGCGGCAATGGCAGGCGTGAACGATGAGCGGCGCGCCGGTCAGCCGATACCGCAACTGCCGGCATGTGCATCCGCCTTCCATCTTTCTTCTTCCCGATCGCAAGCGTTGGCCGCCTGGCAGTTTCCTATGGAGCATGCTCGTTGTGAAGCGGGCAAGCGGAGCCCTACTGCCACCTACTGGCAGTAGGCGAAGCCGGCACCCAGGCTTCGCGGCCAGGACGGCTTCGTCACAACCGCTTGAACGAGTTGTAGACGTTGCGCGTGTGGCCGACGGCGTGCTGCGGGTTGTTGGCCCAGGTCGCGTCGAGATCGGCGAGCGGCGCCAGGGCGACCACCTCGTCCTCGGTCTTGCCCTCGTTGAACAGCTTCAGAATGCGGTCGTGCGAGGTCACCAGCATGGCGCGGAAGGTGGCAAGATCGGCCTTGTTGGCCAGCGGGCCGTGGCCGGGCACGATCTTGGTGTTGTCGTCGGCCACCTTGAGATAGGTGTCGAGCGCGCGGATCATGCCGCGCACGTCGCCGCCGTTGGCGAAGTCGATGTTCTGGTAGCGCTTGAGATTGTTGAAGGTGTCGCCGGTGGCGAGCACGTTGGCGTCGGCGAAATAGACCCAGGTGTCGCCGTCGGTGTGGGCGTTGGCGACATGGGTGAGCTGCGCCTTGCGTCCGCCCACCTCCAGCGCTGATCGAGCCGCCGAAATAGGTCTGCTTGGGAAGCGCCTCGGCAGGTCGCGGCGGCGTCTTGGCGCCCGTCAGCCCGACGATGGTGCCGGCCGCGAGGCGGATCCGGATGTTGTCGTGCGCGACGATGACGATGCCGTCCTTGGCGAAGTTCTCGTTGCCGCCGGTGTGATCGCCGTGGAAGTGGGTGTTGACCAGGTACTTGACCGGCAGCGGCGAGATCTCCTTGATGGCCGCCTTGATCCTCTCGGAGAGCGGCGCGAACTGGCCGTCCACCATGATGATGCCGTCGGAGCCGACCGCGACCGTGATGTTCCCGCCCTGCCCCTGCAGCATGTAGGTGTTGTTGCCGAGGTCGGTCGTCTTGATCTGGACTTGCTCCCAGTCGATCAGCGGTGGCGGCGGCGCGGCGGGGGCCGGCTGCTGCGCGGCGGCGCTGCCGGCAAACATCAGCGTTGCTGCCGCGAGAACGGCCAATCCGATCCTGGTCATGGGCTTCCTCATGCTGTCGTTTGGTTTCTTGCGGTCTCTCGTGAACAAGGTGCACCCTTATGAACGAGCAGCGGAGCTGCGGCATTCCATGACCCCATGAGAGCTCCGCGGCGGTTGCGGATGCTGCCCGACGGCATTCGTTGGCATCATGCGGCAAACCCACGTAGAACGTCTCCGGCGCCTATGGGCCGCAAGCAGTGGGAGGACCATTGCATGACGCCGGAAGCCAAGCTTGCATCGATGGGATTGTCGCTGCCCGCAGATCCCCAAGCCCGTCGCCAACTACGTGCCCTTCAAGGTCAGCGGCAACACGCTCTATCTGTCGGGCCAGGGGCCGCGCCGCAACGACGGCACCATGATGACCGGCAAGGTCGGCAAGGATGTCACCGCCGAGCAGGCCTACGAGCACGCCAAGCTGGTCGGCCTCGGCCTGCTGGCCGCCGCCAAGGCCGCGGCCGGCGATCTCGGCAGGATCGAGGTGCTGAAGGTGCTGGGCATGGTCAACGCCGTGCCGGAGTTCACCGACCATCCCAAGGTGATCAACGGCTGCTCGGACCTGTTCGTCGCCGTGCTCGGCGAGCGCGGCCGCCACGCCCGCTCCGCCGTCGGCATGGGCTCGCTGCCGATGAACATCACGGTCGAGATCGAGGCCGTGCTGCGCATCCACGACTAGGTCCCGCCACGGCGCGCACTGCTAGTCCCGATCCCCGGTGGCCATCTCCACCAGCTTGGCGATGGTGTTCATGTTGCGCGCCGTGCCGGCAGCGGCGCCCGGGATCTTGAGCTTCGACCGCCCCTGGCCGTCGGGGTAGTGCACGTAGAACTCGCGCTTGCCGAGCCGCACCTCCTCCCGGTCCGCGCCCTTGATGCCGTCCAAGGCCGACTTTGGCGGCGCCTCGTCGAGGAAAATCGCGACCGTCTTGTTGGGAGCGGCATCTGGGAACGGGTTGCCGTCGAGCACCTTGGCCATCTCCTCGGCCGTCCGCACGGCAACGCCCATGGGCTTCTTGGCACGGCGCTCGAGCTCGGCCTCCAGCGCCTTCTTCACCTCAGCCGCCGTCTTGCTGCTTTGAAGCACGACGTTGCCGCTGGCGATGTAGGTGCGCACGTTGCTGCCGCCGATCTTCTCGCACATGGCTCTCAGCTCCGACATCGGCAGATTGCCGGTGCCGCCGACGTTGATGGCGCGCAGGAGGCAGACATAGGTGATCATCGCTGAAGCCTACGGCAGGAAGCCCTTCTCGAGGTCGAGTGCCTGGCGCAGCACCTCGCGCCCCGACGCGTCGCGACACGATGAGCGTCCAGGTGACGTTGGTGCCGCGCTCGTAGGAGGTCGTGGAGCGCAGGCGCGCGGTCAAGGTCTGGCCCGGCTCCAGCGTGATCGGCGCCAGCGCCGGCAGATAGAGCTGCTCCCAGTGCGTCCTGGGATCGAGCGGTCCTGTGGCGAGGGCGATGCCGTCCACCAGCTCGGCCGACCACCACAGCGCCAGGCCGTAGACCGTGGTGCGCTTCTTCCGACGGCCCAGCTCGCCTCGCCGGCCCGTGTCGTCTTGTTGCGCGGTCGAAGGCGAGCTTGTCCCACGAGCGCGCCGCGGCGGCGTCGTCGAGAAGGTCGCCGCCCGCGAACGTGCGCACATAGATGTTGTTGAGCGTCATGGTCTTGGCCGGCGCGAAGTCGAGGCCGAAGCCGACGTCGTCCCAGGCCGCCAGCTCGCGAAAGAAGCGCTCGCCCGTCACGGGGCAGACGAACTGCTCCACCGCGCGCGGAATGATTACGCCGCCGGGATTCAGGAACCGCGCCCGCGCGTCGTTGAGCGTCTCGACGATGTTCTCCTCGAAGGGGTAGTTGCCGAGCGTCTCGGACACGATCACGTCCACCTGCTCGGGCTCGGCGACCTCGGTCGAATGCACCTCGGCGATGCGGCAGTTGGCCGAGCCGGTTGTGGCGCAGCAGCTTGCGCGCCACGGCGGCGATGTCGGCCGTCTCGTAGAGGTCGACGCGCTTGGCCCCGAGCTTGGCCGCCAGGAAGCCCAGGAAGCCGGTGCCGGCGCCGATGTCGGCCACCGTCGTCTCGCCCTTGACGATCACGCCGGCGAGCGCCCGCGTGGAACGCGGCGTTGCGGACCCGGTCGGCGAGCAGCGTGCGGTGGTATTCGATGCGCATAGACAGGTGAGTGGTGAGTGGTCAATGGTGAGTGGTGCGATGGCCAGGCGCTAGGCGCGAACTGCTACCTACCACTGACCACTCACCACTGACCACTCACCCCTTTGCGCCTTGCGCCCGCCCGATCCCTCCGCCATAGAGCGGGCCATGTCCGACCAGGCACGCCCCCCAGTGCCGCCATCACGCTCCGGCATCGCCGCCGTCGACCGCTACCTCGACGCAGGCTACGACACCGTGCCCGGCATGTCCTCGCGCTTCGCCGCCGCCATCTGCTGCGGCCTGCTGCGCATCCAGACGCGAGCTTGGCGTGACGGGACCGGTTGCCGAGATCGGCCCGTTCGAGGGCCGCTTCTTCATCGCGCTGGCGCATGCGCTGGCACCGGGCGAGATGGCGCTCGGCATCGACCTGTTCGACTGGCCGAACCCGCAAGTGATCGACCGCTTCGAGGCCAACTGCCGCCAAGCACGGCGTGCCCGACGACCGGCGCATCGTCTGGAAGGCCGACAGCCGCAGCATGAAACCCGAGGAGCTGCTGGCCAAGCTCGGCGGCGCGCGCCCGCGCTTCATCCACATCGACGGCGAGCACTCGCGCGCGGCGCTCGACCCGCGACCTGGAGCTGGCCACCGCGGTGCTGGCGCCCGAGCCGGCGTCATCGTGCTCGACGACATGCTGCACCCCGGCTACCCGACCTTGATGGTGGCGGTGCACGAGTATCTCGCCCGCCACCCCGAGATGTGCGTGCTCGCCATCATCGACCGCGAGACGGTGGTGGCGGCCACCAAGTTCGTGCTCTGCCGCACGGAGTGGTTCAAGCGCTACGAGGAGAAGCTGCTCGAGGCCTACAAGGCCAACGTGTGGCCGATGGGCGCCGACTTCGAGCCGCACTGGTGCCTGGTGCTGTCGCTCGATACACGCCTGGCGGCGATCGTCTAGCGAGACATCGCGGGAACTCGGGCGTCACCCGACAGCCCGACGGTTCAAGCAGTTGTGAGCGGCCTTGCCTTGAAGGCCGATGCTGCGGCCCACCATGTGCATAAGCGGTTGACGGGCGGACCAGTTGGAGCAGGGCATGGAACCCGCAAACAGTGAACAAGCCGCTGGCGCCACGGCGCAAAGCCAAGTGAGCGAGCAAGTTGGCGCCCCAGCCGACGGCCAGGAAGCCCGCTCCGGCTATGGCACCGTGCCGGGCTCGGAGTTGCCACCCGCCGTCTATGTGTCGGTGCTGGCAGCGTTTGCCTGGATCTTGCTTGCTTCATGGGTGGCATTCGCGGGCGACGGCGATGCCGATCTGGCCTTGTCGTTCGTGATAGTGCTGGCACTCGTATTCTTTGCCCTGCCCATCCTGGTGTATGTGACGGCAAAACATCGCTCGCGCGCACCTGCAGTTGAGGGCGATTTCCTGTCCTCGCGCGTCGAGACCTGGACAGAGATGCTCACCGGCGCCAGCGCATGGCTGCAAGTGCTGCTCATCCCGGCGGCACTTGCGCTGGCTGCCACCCTGATAGGCGCCGCCAACCTGCTGGTGCATTGACGCTGCGGCTGCACACGCAACCTTTGTTGCGACTGATGGTGGCACCTTTCTAAAAGTTCACGCCGGCAACGCTGAAGCTTTGCTACGCTCTCGCGCAGGGCGCGCTGCCATGTGCGCTATTGCTCTGGAGACGCTCCGGCGACCGTGCTAGGGGTCAGCCTTCATCGCACTCTTGATCGCACTCTCGGGGCCAGGGAAGAGCATCGATGACCGCCGACAAGCCCGCGTCTTCCAACAAGGTTCGCGCCGAGACCGACACGTTCGGCACCATCGAGGTCGCCACCGACAAGTACTGGGGCGCGCAAGCCCAGCGATCGATCGGCAACTTCAAGATCGGCTGGGAGAAGCAACCCAAGTCGATCGTGCGCGCGCTCGGCATCGTCAAGCGCGCGGCCGCCGAGGTCAACATGGCGCTCGGCAGGCTCGACCCGACCCTCGGCAAGGCCATCGTCGCGGCTGCGCAAGAGGTGATCGACGGCAAGCTCGACGAGCACTTCCCGCTGGTCGTGTGGCAGACGGGCTCCGGCACGCAGTCCAACATGAACGCCAACGAGGTGATCTCCAACCGCGCCATCGAGATGCTGGGCGGCGTGCTGGGCTCCAAGAAGCCCGTGCATCCCAACGACCACGTCAACATGAGCCAGTCGTCGAACGACACCTTTCCGACGGCCATGCATATCGCCTGCGCCGAGGAGCTACACCACCGCCTGCTGCCTGCGCTCCACCACCTGCACAAGGCGCTGGATGCCAAGGCGCGAGGCGTGGTCGCACATCATCAAGATCGGCCGCACGCATACGCAGGATGCCACCCCGCTCACCCTCGGCCAGGAATTCTCCGGCTATGCAACGCAGGTGGCGAACGGCATCAAGCGGATCGAATCCACGCTGCCCGACTTGATGCAGCTGGCGCAGGGCGGCACGGCCGTCGGCACCGGCCTCAATGCGCCCAAAGGCTTCGCCGAGAATGGTAGCCAAGCGCATCGCCGAAATCACCGGCATGCCCTTCACCAGCGCGCCCAACAAGTTCGAGGCGCTGGCCGCCCACGACGCCATGGTCATGAGCCATGGTGCCATCAGCACGGTGGCTGCATCGCTGTTCAAGATCGCCAACGACATCCGCTTCCTGGGCTCCGGCCCGCGCTCGGGGCTCGGCGAGCTGGCGCTGCCGGAGAACGAGCCCGGCTCCTCCATCATGCCCGGCAAGGTCAATCCCACGCAGTCCGAGGCGCTGACCCAGGTCTGCGTCCAAGTTTTCGGCAATCACACGACCGTGACGTTCGCCGGCAGCCAAGGTCATTTCGAGCTCAACGTGTTCAACCCGGTCATGGCTTACAATTTCCTGCAGTCCGTGCAGTTGCTGGCCGATGCCAGCATGAGCTTCACGGACAATTGCGTGGTGGGCATCATCGCGCGCGAGGACAACATAAAGGCATCACTGGATCGCTCACTGATGCTGGTCACCGCGCTCGCACCGAAAATTGGCTATGACAACGCCGCCAAGATCGCTAAGACGGCCCACAAGAACGGCACGACTCTGCAAGGAGGAAGCCGTTAAGGGAGGTTATGTATCTGCTGAGGAGTTCGACAGGCTCGTCGACCCCAAGAAAATGATCGGACCGGAGGCGTGATGGCCGACATCATAAATCTCAACCGCTACCGCAAGCAGAAGCAGCAACGCGAGCGCGAACGCCGGGCCAACGAGAAGCGCATGCGCTTCGGCATACCAAAGAGCGAGCGCGCCAAGAGGCACGGCCGAACGCATGCTCGAAGCGCGCCGCCTCGATGGCGCCCGCCGCGACGAGCGCGGGGGCGAGCGCGAGGACTGAGCCTGGCCGTTCCGCTAGACGTTACCCGCGCCAACCGCGACCATGTCTGCGCGCCAGAATGAGCCGTCCCGTCAAACGCTCGTTCACCATCGGCGGTCACCGCACCTCGATCTCGCTTGAAGCTCCGTTCTGGGACGCGCTCAAGGCTGCGGCGGCGCGCGAGAACGTTCCCGTATCGCGACTGATCGCGCGCATCGACGACGGGCGGGGTGGCAGCGGGCTCTCGAGCGCGGTCAGGGTGTGGCTGCTCGCCTACTACCGCAACAGTGCGGGAACGCGCGGCACCTGATGACCCGCGCGACTATCAGCCGGGAGCCGCAGGCCTCCGCCGTGGGCGCAATCGGCGCGCCCGTCGGCGACGGCGCACCCGTCGGCGACGGGGCGCTCTTGGCCGGCGGCGTCTGTTCGAACTGCTTGCGCAAGCGCTCCGCCTCTATCAAGCGGCGCTGCTCGTCGAGGCGGCGCAACCGCTCCAACTCCTCGACGTCCTGCTCGATCTTGCGCGCCGAGAGTTCCTGCTCGAGAGCGGTCGTGTCGATGCGCGGCTCGACCGAGCCGAGAGAGGCAAGCGGCCCGCGGTAGTAGACGGTGACGGGGGGCAGCGGCTTGCCGGCACCGCCGGGCGGCGTCAAAGGCTTGGCCTCCAGCCGCCACTGGGACTCGAACGCCAAGCCCTTGAGGTCGACGCTGGCCGAGCCGGTGACGCGCCCTTCGGCGGTGTCGAACGCGATCGCCTTGACCCGCAACTGACCGTCGGCGATCTCGACCGCGATCGTTTTCTGTGCCAGCGAAATGCCATCGGTCGACAGGCCCGAGGCGACACGCTGCCTGACCACCGTTGCCATTCTTTCGGGGTCTGCCTTGAGAGCTGCGTCGGCGGCGAGAGGGATGGCGCCGGGCCACAAGGTCTGCAGCTTGGCCTCGCCGAACTGGAGCTTGCCCTGGCCCTGCAAGGTCGACATCGCCGCACGCGGGCTGAGCCCGCGCCCGGTGAACTCGAGCACGCCGCTTACCGGCCCGCTCGCCCGCGGCGCGCCGCCGGCGGCGAAGGCTTCCAGCATTGCATTGAACCTGAGGCCACCGCGCAGCTCCACGCCGGCGGGCGCCCTTGCAATCTGCACTTTCGCCTTGAACTGCCCGCCGAGCGCGCTGCCGGCAATCTCGTCGATGCTGATCTTGCCGCCGCCGAGAACGATATCGAGCTTGGCTCCGTCAAGGGCCATACCATCCGCCAGCGTCAGACGCTTGCAGCTGAAGCGGATGTTGCCTTCGAAGGCATCGAGCACAGCGCCGCTAAACGGCTCGTCCGGCCACGCCTGACGGCCGGAGAGGGCGGCTTCGGCCACGCCGGCGATGGCGAGGCGCTGATCGAGCAACGGCGCCAGCAGCCACGCCACGCTCGCCTCTTCCACTTCCAGACTTGCGTCGATGCGGCGGCGATCGCCCGCCTGCTGAATGGCAAGCTGCCCCGCCAATCGGTTGCCGCCGACATTCAGCGCCAACTTCTCGAGCTTCGAGCGCGCCATCGCCGTGCGCCAGCTTCAGCCTGCCGCTGATCGGCAGCCCGTCCCATTTCAGCGGCGGCGACAGGCCGGCGAGCGCCGACAGCCTTGCGCCGTCGCGGGCCCGAAACTCGAGGTCTCCCGCGGCGCTTGTGCCGGTCTCGGCCGCAACCACCTTCCCGCGGAAGGCGAGTGCCGTACCGGCCGCATCCGATTGACGCGATGGTGGAGAGGCCCTCCGAGGGCACGCCTGTCGCCTTGACGAGCACGGTGCCTGGCGCAGCCCCTGTGGGGACGGCGCCCCCCAGCAGCAGAGCGACGATCCTGCCGCCGTCCGTAGAATCGACCGTGGCGGTCACGTCCGCCTTGCCGCTGCGCCAGCCCGCGGCGGCACCGTCGAAGCGGGCGTTGAGTCTTACTGCGGCTCCGCTGGCCTCGCCGTCGACCAGCAGATCGGCCGACGTGGGAGTGCGGTTGCCGAACGTCATGGAACCGGCAAGCCGCAGCGGCACCATCGCCTGACCACGGTCGTCGGCCGGCCGCAGGGGCGCGGGAACGCCAAACAGCTCGATCAGTGGGGCGAGTGCCGGCCACGCTATCGGCGGTGGCGGAGCCGCGCACGCTGCCTTTCGGCTTCGCCAGAGCGTCGGCGACGTTGCCCTGCAGCTCCACGTTGAAACCATCGCCGGAGAGCCTGCAGCTGCAGGTCGGTCAGCTGGCCGTCCTTGATCTGCAACTGGGCGACGGCATCGCGATAGACGCGAGCGGCGGTTGTCAGCTGACCGGCATAGAGGCGCAGCGCCAGGTCGGACTGCCCGGCCCGCCAGCGCGCCTTGCCGGCCGTGCGCGGGCGGGGGTCGTCTTGCTTGGCCTGCGGCCCATGCAGCAGAAAGCCGTAAATGTCGGCCAGGCTGGTGCCGGACGGAATGAATGCGCGAGCGTCGATCTGGGGGCCTTCCAGGGCAATTGCCAGCTCGGGTCGGCCCTCCCACCGGTAGTGCGCCGTGCCGCCGAGTGTGGTGCCGGACAGGGTGCCGACAATATCTCGCGCGGCAACCTTGCCGTCGCCGACCAGCAGTCGCGCTCGCAGGCCGAACGGGCCGTCGCCCCTGGCGTCGACCTGCAGCGAGCCGGCCGACGCCCACGCAAGGAACCGCGCGACGCTCGATCCGCGCAGCCCGAGGCATGCCCTCGAAGACGACGGGACCGGCTGGTCCCGACAGCAAGCCCTGCAATTCGCCGCGGCTGCCGCCGGGCAGGCCCACGCGCAGTTCCTTGATCTCGAGCTTCTCGTTCGACCGCGTCAGCGACAACCGCAACGGCCCGATCGTCTCGTGGCCGAGATGCGCCTGGTCGATGAGGAAGGTCGCCTTGGCCTCGCCCTGCCCCGGCATCACATCGCCCAATCGCGTGGCGAACTTGGCAATGCTGTCGATGGGGCCGGAGTCGTCCGCAGCGGCGGTGATGCGATCGAGATCGAGCCAGCGCGAGGCAAGGGCGAGGTCGAACGCAACGTCCTTGCGCCAGTCGGCCCGCATCGAGCCTGTGACGATCTGGGGCCGTCCGTCCTGGTCGAATGTCACGGACAGATCCTGAAGCTGCGCGCCGTCGGCATCGGCCTTGACGGCCGCCTTCACCTCGAATGCAGCCACGTTCTTGTCCGCCTTGGGATCATCCTCGGCCGCAGCCGGCTTGCGCGCCGCCGAGCCGCCACGCGGCAAAGGCTGCCAGAACCCAGCCATCGGCACGCGGGCGGTGAGGTCGCCTTCGATGCGCAGCTTTCCCATCAGATCGACCAGGCGGGCGTCGAGCAGGTAGGTCGTCCTGGCATCCGTGAGGCGCACGGAGGCGCGCATCGTTCCGTCGGCTTCCGGCGTCGCCGTCGCGAGCCTGAGCTCGCGCTCGATGCCGCCGGAGACGAATGAGCCGCGGAAGCGATATGGCCCCTCCAGCGCCGGCGCCGACAGCTCACCGTTGACGCCTTCCAGCCTCGTCCGCTCCAGCCCATCGGGGCCGTGCAGCGCCAGCACGCCGTCGGTGATCTTGAGCGAGGTCAGCGTGACGTTGGACGGCATATAACCGGCCGAGGCCAGCGACTTGGCAAAGCTCTGCCAGTTCCAAGCCGCCCTTGGCATCGAGCGCCAGACGCACGAACGGCCGCTGAAACTCGATCTCGTTGGCCTCGACGATGCCCCGGAACAGAGGCGGAATGGAAAGCTTGATGCTGAGGCTATCCGCCTTGAAGAAGGTGACGCTCGCGCGAGGTATCGGCGATGCGCACCTTCTCGAGGCGGAAATAGGGGGTCGGCAGCAGGTACAGCTTGACATCGCCGTCGACCTGCACCTCGCGGCCGACGACGCGCGCTGCCTCCGTCCTCGAAGTGGTCGCGATAGCTGTTCCAGTCGACGAAGTAGGGCACGGCGAACAGAGCGCCGACGACCGTGATGACGAAGACGGCGATGGCGACGAGCAGGTTGTTCATCGGCCAGCTCCGATGCACCGAGCCATTGCGGCCAGGGCTCAGGGCCGTGCCGTCGCGCACTCATCAAGCTGGAAGGCCCGCCAATCCTTCGCCGCAACAACGCATGAACCGGCCCCTTCGAAGCGATCTCGAGGCGTGTTGGGCCAAGCCCACCCTCGATGCCGCTACCGCGCTGCTGGACAGATTATCACACAGATGCACCCAAGTTTGGACCGGGAATATGGCTCTGCCGCCGATCATTTCGGGCCTTGTGGGAAGGCCCATGGCGGCAGATTGCGGGCCCATTGCGGGTGCTATAGTGGCAAGCGATGACTGCGAGTCGAAGGACATCCCAGCCGCCATGGCCAGCGGGCGACGCGGCCGAAGACCTCCATTTCGGCGCGGGCACTTGGGCTGTCCGCCGCCGCCTACATGGCCGATCTCAATCCCGAGCAGCGCGCAGCCGTCGAGGCCCTCGACGGGCCCGTGCTGGTGCTGGCCGGCGCTGGCACGGGCAAGACGCGCGTTCTGACCACCCGCATTGCGCACATCCTGTGCTCGGGTCGGGCGCGCGGCTCGCAGATCCTGGCCGTCACCTTCACCAACAAGGCCGCGCGCGAGATGAAGGACCGCATCGGCGCACTGGTCGGCGGCGCCGTGGAGGGCATGCCGTGGCTCGGCACCTTCCATGCCATCGGCGTCAAGATCCTGCGCCGGCACGCCGAGCTGGTGGGCCTGAAGTCGGGCTTCACCATCCTCGATGCCGACGACCAGGTCCGCCTCGTCAAGCAGGTGATCGAGAGCGAGGGCCTCGACAAGGACCGCTGGCCGGGCCGCCAGCTGGCCGCCCTGATCGACGGCTGGAAGAACCGCGGGCTGACGCCCGATAAGGTGCCGCGCGGGGAGGCCTTCGCCTTTGCCGAGGGCAAGGGCGCGGCGCTCTATGCCGCCTACCAGAAGCGCCTGAAGGAGCTGAACGCGGCCGACTTCGGCGACCTGCTGCTGGAGGTGCTGCGGCTGTTCCGCGACAACCCGGACGTGCTCGCGGACTACCAGAGCCGGTTCCGCTACATGCTGGTCGACGAGTACCAGGACACCAACGTCGCCCAGTACCTGTGGCTGCGGCTGCTGGCCGGCGGCTCCGCCAGGCCCAACATCTGCTGCGTCGGCGACGACGACCAGTCGATCTACGGCTGGCGCGGCGCCGAGGTCGACAACATCCTGCGCTTCGAGGCGGACTTCCCCGGCGCCACCGTGATCCGGCTGGAGCGCAACTACCGCTCGACCGGCCACATCCTGGCGGCCGCGTCGGGCCTCATCGCCCACAACAAGGGCCGCCTCGGCAAGACGCTGTTCACCGACGGCGCCATGGGCGAGCGCGTCGCCGTCGCCGGCGTGTGGGACGACGAGGAGGAGGCGCGCACCATCGGCGACGACATCGAGGCCCTGCGCAAGGCCGGCACGCGCCTCGACGAGATGGCGATCCTGGTGCGGGCCTCGTTCCAGATGCGCGCCTTCGAAGACCGCTTCGTCACGCTGGGGCTGCCCTACCGCGTCGTCGGCGGCCCGCGCTTCTACGAGCGCCAGGAGATCAAGGACGCCATCGCCTACCTGGAGGTGACGCTCAATCCGGCCAACGACCTCAAGTTCGAGCGCATCGTCAACGTGCCCAAGCGCGGGCTTGGCGATACCAGCCTGCGGCGCATCAACGAGCTGGCGCGGGCGCGCGGCGGCGTCCCGCTCTACCAGGCGGCGCGCGAGATCGTGGAGACCGAGGAGCTGGCCGGCAAGGCGCGCAAGTCGCTCGCCGACCTGCTCGCCGCCTTCGAGCGCTGGCGCGGCGCGATCGACGGCATGAAGCACACGGAGCTGGCCGAGCTGATCCTCGACGAGTCCGGCTACACGCAGATGTGGCAGCAGGACAAGAGCCCGCAGGCGCAGTCGCGGCTGGAGAACCTCAAGGAGCTCGTCCGCTTCATGCACGAGTTCGAGACGCTGCAGGGCTTCCTGGAGCACGTCTCGCTGGTGATGGACGCCGACACGGCCGACGGCGAGGAGCGCGTCTCGCTGATGACGCTGCACGCCGCCAAGGGCCTGGAGTTCGACGTCGTGTTCCTGCCCGGCTGGGAGGAGGGCCTGTTCCCGCACCAGCGCAGCCTCGACGAGAGCGGACAGGCGGGCCTGGAGGAGGAGCGGCGGCTCGCCTACGTCGGCCTCACGCGCGCCAAGCGCAGGGCCAAGGTGAGCTTCGCGCAGAACCGGCGCAACCGCGGGTTGTGGCAGGCGGCGGCACCCTCGCGCTTCGTCGACGAGTTGCCGGAGGAGCACGTGGAGGTCGTGGAGGCGCAAGCCAGTACGGCGGCGGCGGCGGCGGCCGGTTCAATCCCTACGGCCGCAGCCGCTTCGACGAGCCGGCGGCGGGCTTCTGCCAGCGGCTATGCGACGCCCGGCTGGCAGCGCGGCCAAGGAGCAGTGGAGCCGCGAGGACCGCCAGAGGTCGCGCGGACCCATGACGATCGAGGGCGAGCTGGTGGCGCTCGTCCACGGGCGCCGGGCTCGGGCTACGCCGCTGGGCGAGCGCGTGTTCCACCAGAAGTTCGGCTACGGCACTGGTGGCCGAGGTGGACGGCAACAAGCTGACCATCGATTTCGACAAGGCGGGCCGCAAGCGGGTGGTGGACAGCTTCGTTGCGCGCGCCAGCGCAGGTCTGACGGCCCGTGCCGCCGGCCGCCACATTGTCGTCCCGATCTCGACGGAACACGCTCTCGACAAGCGCAAGGCGTTGTACGGCCTTGCGCAACACGATTGACACGTGTGATTGAGCTACGAGCGGCGCCGTTCAATTGTCGCCGCCATGTGGGGCATTCCTCAGATATCGCGCGTCGGGGGAGTAACGGGCGAGGTGCATGGCACTGGCAGCTGACGTGTCCACGACGATCGACGGCAGCGGGCGGGCGAGGCCCCTGCGCAACTCCGCGCGCAGCCGGCCGGGATGCCGACCCGCATTCCGACGAGGCGCAGCCCAGATGGTGCGCGAGAAGTTCCTGCCGGTCACGCGCCACGCCGTGCTCGACCGCCTGACCGCGGCCGAGCTGTGGCCCGACGGCGATGCCGCACAGGCGCGCCGCTTCCTGCGCTACCTCGACTACTGGCGCCGCCATGCCTACACCATGAAGCTGCTCGACCTCGAGCAGACCTACGAGCCGTTCAGTCCCGACACCGACCTGCTGCAGACGCGCACCTTCAGCGCGGAAGAGCGCAGGCGATGCTGCAGAGCGGCCTGGTGGCGCAGATGATCGACGCTGCTGGAGCAGGCGCAATTTCACGCGCGTCGACCCGCCAGACTTCCACATCATCCTGACCAAGGACTCCCACTACGGGCTCGACCTGCAGGTGGACATCAACGCCTTCGAGGAGATCGCTGATCTTCTATCGCGGCGCCACCACCATCAACCGAGCACCGGCGCGACATCAAGAAGGCCTACATCGGCTGGAAAGACGGTGAAGGTGCCGGTGTTCCAGCGCCTGTTCATCCTCTTCAAGCTGAAGCCCTTCGACAAGCGCGTGCGAGGAGGTGATGAAGGAGAAGAAGGTCGACCGCAAGGAGGCGGAGAAGCATCGTGCGCAGCGCTGCGCCAGCTGCTGCCCGAGACGGTGACGCAGCGACTACGTCTACATGAAGCTGTTCAAGAACATGCCGCGCAGCGACGTGGAGATGATCTTCCCCAACACCAAGGTGCGCTTCCGCCTGTTCGACAAGATCAAGTTCGGCGTCACCGCCGGCAGCGGCCTCGGCGTGGGCGTGGTCGGCACGTGCCAGCAAGATCGCCATCGCCAGCAATCCCTACACGCTGGTGATGGCGCTGGTGGGCCTCGGCGGCGTGGCCGTGCGCCAGGCCAGCAACTTCGTCAACCAGCGCAACCGCTACATGGTGGTGATGGCGCGCAACCTCTATTTCCACTCCATGGCCGACAACCGGGGCGTGATGACGCTGCTCGCCGACCGCGCGGCGGAGGAGGACATCAAGGAGGAGATGCTGCTCTACGGCATGCTGGCGAGGCGGCGGGTCAACGTGCGCGACCTCAAGGCCGATCGACGAGGAGATCGAGCACTACCTGTCCAAGACCTTCAGCGTCGACGTCGAACTTCGACGTCGAGGACGCGCTGCAGCGCCTCAAGGACGAGGGCATCGTCACCGAGCTGGCCGACGGCACCCTGCAGGTGCTGCCGCCGCACGAAGCCGCGCTCCACATCGACAAGCTGTGGGACACGTGCCTCGACCAGCTGCCCGACATGGTCATCGAGGAAGGCCGCGAGAGCGACGCACCGCTTGCCGCGGTGACGAGCGGTGCGGGTTGCGTGGACGCCCCGACGCGGCCTATGACTGCGCCATGTTTCAGAGCTACGAGGCCCCGGAGACGGATGAGGACACGGGCGGGCGCGTGGCGCGGCTGCGCGAGGCGCTCGTGCGGCTCAAGATCGACGCGGTGCTGGTGCCGCACGCCGACGAGTACATGAACGAGTATGTGCCGCCCTCGGCGCAGCGGCTGGCCTGGCTCACCGGGTTCACCGGCTCGGCCGGGCATGGCGGTGGTGACGCGCAGGCAGCGCCGCGCTGTTCGTCGACGGCCGCTACATCCTGCAGGCGCCCAAGCAGGTCGACACCAAGATCTTCGAGGTGCTGCAGGCTCCCGCCGGCCAAGGTCGCGGAATGGATCGGCAAGCACGCTCAAGGCCGGCGCCACGGTCGGCTTCGATCCCAGGCTGCATGCGCCGAGCCGTCTCGACGATCTGGCGAAGGAGCTGGGAGCCAAGCGCATCAAGCTGAAGGCGCTGGCGAGGAATCCGATCGACCGCGTCTGGGGGCGAGCAGCGGCCCGCCGCCGCCGCAGGGCGCGGTGTCCCGCATCCGCTGCAGCTACGCGGGCAAGTCCGCCGAGGAGAAGATCGCCGAGCTGCAGGCCACCCTGAAGAAGGACGGCCAGGATGCGGTGGTGCTGACCTTTCCGGATTCGATCTGCTGGCTGTTCAACATCCGCGGCTCGGACGTCGCGCACAATCCGGTGGTGCTGGCGTTCGCGATCGTGCCGGCGAGCGGCAAGCCCGAGCTGTTCATCGATCCGGCCAAGGTCGGCGCCCGAGGCCAAGGCGCACCTGGCGCCGCTCGCCAAGATCAGCGAGCCCGACAAGGCCGCTGGAGGAGCGCCTCGCGCGCGCTGAAGGAGGCCGGCAAGACCGTGCGCCTGAGCCCGGGCGCGGCGGTCTGGTTCCATCGCAAGCTCAAGGGCGGCAAGGGCAGCGTGGTGCGCGCCAGCGATCCCTGCATCCTGCCGAAGGCGCGCAAGAACGCCACCGAGATCAAGGGCGCGCGCGCGGCGCACAAGCGCGACGGCGCCGCGATGGCGCGCTTCCTCGCCTGGCTCGACCGCGAGGCGGAGAAGGGCGGCATCGACGAGATCGCGGCGGCCAAGCAGCTCGAGACCATGCGCAGCGAGACGCAGGCGCTGAAGGAGATCAGCTTCGACACCATCTCCGGCGCCGGGCCCAACGGCGCCATCGTGCACTACCGCGTCACCACGGCGACCAACCGCAAGCTCAAGCCGGGCGAGCTGTACCTGGTCGACTCCGGCGCCCAGTATCTCGACGGCACCACCGACGTCACGCGCACCGTCGCCATCGGCAAGCCGACGCGCGAAATGTGCGAGCGCTTCACCCTGGTGCTCAAGGGGCACATCGCGCATCGCCACGGCGCGCTTCCCCAAGGGCACGCGCGGCATCGACCTCGACCCGTTCGCGCGGCGCGCCGCTGTGGGAGGCGGGGCTCGACTTCGACCACGGCACCGGCCACGGCGTCGGCAGCTACCTCTCGGTGCACGAGGGGCCGCAGAGCATCTCCAAGGGCGGCATGGTCGCGCTGGAGCCCGGCATGATCGTCTCCAACGAGCCCGGCTACTACAAGACCGGCGCCTACGGCATCCGCATCGAGAACCTGGTGCTGGTGACGGAGCCCGCGAAGGTGCCCGGCGGCGAGCGCGAGGTGATGAGCTTCGAGACGCTGACCCTGGTGCCGATCGACCGGCGGCTGGTGGTGGCCGGAGATGCTGTCGGCGGCGGAGCTGGACTGGCTCAACGCCTATCACGCGCGCGTGGCGCGAGGTGATCGGGCCCGAGCTCGGCCCGGCGGACCGGCGCGTGGCTGGAGCAGGCGACGGCGCGGGTGGGGTGAGGACTTGGCAGGGGACGGCGCTTCGCGAATCCCCTCTCCCCGCAAGCGGGGAGAGGGGATTCGCACGGTGCCCGGATGACGGGTGTGGCCCCGCTTACACCGCCAAGTTCACTGTCACGTTCTTCCGCTGCGTGAAGCTGTCCAGCATCCCTTCCAGCGAGAACTCGCGGCCGATGCCGGACTGCTTGATGCCGCCGTAGGAATGCCCCGGCGACTGGCCGAGGCCCTGGTTCACCTGCACCCAGCCGGCCTCGATCGACGTGTGCGGCACGTAAGGCGCGGCCGATGTCGTGCGTCCACACGTAGGCTGCCAGGCCATAGTGGCTGTCGTTGGCCATGCGGATGGCCTCCGCCTCCTCCGTCCAGCGGATCGCCACCAGCACGGGGCCGAAGATCTCCTCGCGCGCCAGGCGCCAGTCGTTGGCGGCGTGCGCGAACACGGTGGGAATGGCGAAATAGCCCTGCGCCAAGGGCCCGGTCTTGGGCGGCAGGCCGCCGAACAGCATCTTGGCGCCTGGCTGCTTCATGCCGTCCTCGACGTAGCCGCACACCTTCTTGAACTGCTTCTCGTTGATGATGGCGCCGATGTCGCTCGCCTCGTCCAGCGGGTCGCCGATCCTGAGCTTGGACACCTTCTCCGCCAGCTTGCCGAGGAAGGCGTCGAAGATGTCGGCGTGCAGGAACAGGCGCGAGCCCGCCGTGCACGACTGGCTCTGCCGGGTGAAGCGCATGGCGGCGATGATGCCGTCCACCACCCAGTCCTCGTTGGCGTCGGGATAGACGATGGAGGGGCTTTTGCCGCCCAGCTCCAGCGACACCGGCACGATGCGGTCGGCGGCGGCGCGCATGATCGAGCTTGCCGACCTCGGTGGAGCCGGTGAAGGAGAGCTTGCGCACGCCCAGGTGATCGGCCAGCGCCGCGCCCGCCTCCTCGCCGTAGCCGGTGACGACGTTGAGCACGCCCTTGGGCAGGAACTCCTGGGCGATGGCGGCCACCCACAGCACGCCCAGCGGGGCGTCCTCGGCGGCCTTGAGCACCAGCGTGTTGCCGGCGCAGAGCGCGGGCGCGATCTTGAGCACGCCGAGCAGCACCGGCGCGTTCCACGGGATGATGGCGCCCACCACGCCGATCGGCTCGCGCCGCGTGTAGCTCAGCACGTGCTCGCCGAGCGGGATGGTCTCGCCCTTCAGCTCGCTGGCGAGCCCGCCGAAGTAGCGCATGATGTCGGCGGCGTTCTTGGCCTCGGGCCGGGCCTGGGTGCGGATGGCGTTGCCGGTCTCCTCGGCGATGATGCGGGCGAGCTCCTCGACGCGCGCCTCGATGGCGTCGGCGATGCGCTGCAGCGCGCGGCCGCGCTCGCGCGGCGGCACCTTGCTCCAGGCCGGGAATGCGGCCGTGGCGGCCTGCACGGCGCGGTCTACGTCCTCGGCCATCGCCGCGCGGCACGCTGCCGATGGTCGTGCGCGTGCCGGGGGCCTCGATGGCGATCTCCTTGGCCGAAACGCTGTCCACCCAGGCGCCGTCGATCAGCATCTGCGTGCGCTTGCCCGCCGCGGCCGCTTGCGGCCTGCTTGCTGCCACTGCCATGTCCGTTCCTCCGCTGTAAAGCATCTGCCTCTTTGCGCGGCAGCCTATCCCAGGCATCCCAGGTGGGCCAGGGCGCCACGGCATGGGAAGCAGTCGCTACGCGAGAAGGGCTGCCGCCCTTCAACCCGCTCGAGGGGACACCCCTCGAACTCCCCGCCCTTTTGGTATGAAGGACGGGTGGTCTGGCGGGTGTCCCGCCAGCGGGGACGCGGGGGCTGGCCCCCCGCTCGCGCAGCGACCACCCTTCCCCGCAGCCTCCAAATCGGCCAGACTCGGGCCATGGCCGACGATGCCTACACCCGCGCCGAGCTGGAGCGCGCCCGCAAGTTCGGCGCGCCCGAGGGCGACGAGGGCATCGTGCGCTGCGATGCCTGTCCGGTGCTGTGCCGCATCCGCCCCGGCCGCGCCGGCGCCTGCGACCGCTACGCCAACGTCGGACGGCACGCTGGTGCGCACCGACCCGTCGTGTTCATGGAGCGCGCGGCCGAGCACGGCACGCCGCTGGTGGCCTTCGCCGGCCAGGCGGAGGACTGGGACGGCCGCATCCTCTCCCCGGAGCGCACGTTCGTCACCGGCATCGGCGCCGGCACCACCTATCCCGACTACAAGCCCGCACCCTTCATCGTGTCGAGCCAGCACGCCGGCGTCGACACCGTCACCGTCGTGACCGAGGGCATCTTCAGCTACTGCGGCGTCAAGGTGAAGATCGACACCGACCGCCATCTGGGGCCGGAGCAGGCGGCGATCCGCGCCGGCGGCGAGATGGTCGGCCACGTGACGACGGCCGAGTACGGCTCGCAGATGCTCTCGCATCGGCGGCGTGCGGCACCTGACCGGCGGCAGCAAGAAGGAAGGCAACGTCACCTGCGACACGCTCTTGAAGCTGTGCGCCGGCGAGGCCGTGGAGCTCACCATCGACGGCGGCCACGCGGTGGTGGTGCAGGCCGGCAAGGCGCCCATCGTCGACGGCCGCGAGGAGGAGCGCATGCGCGTGGGCTGCGGCTCGGCCACCGTCGGCATCTTCGCCCAGCAGTGGCGCCCGCACGTCGACGAGGTGATCGTGGTCGACGACCACATCACCGGCGTGCTGACCGAGCACCAGGCCGGCCGCTGCCTCGACATGGCCGCCCGCCGGCATCCGCGTGCGCGGGCGCAAATCCACGCCCGGCCGCTATTTCCAGGTGGCCAATCCAGGGCTCGGCTGGGGCGGCACCGACATCACCGATCCCCTGGCGCTGATCCAGAAGATCGACCCCAAGGTGGCGTGGCCGGGCCTGCGGCTGCTGTTCACCTCCACCACCGGCGAGGACGCGCTCTACTGCGTGCTGGACGAGAGCCTGAAGCCGGTGACGGCAGAAATGCCTGCGCCGGTACGCGCGGTGGTGGAGCGCATCGGCGAGAACTGCGAGCCGTCGCTGTGCACGGTGATGTTCATGGCCGGCGCCGGCGGCTCGCTGCGCGCCGGCGTCACCGAGAACCCGGTGCTGCTCACCCGCTCGGTGCAGTCGGGCCAGACGCGCGTGACGCTGGGCGGCGCGCCAGCGTACCTGTGGCCCGGCGGCGGCATCACCGTGATGGTGGACGTCACGCGGCTGCCGAAGAACGCCTTCGGCTACGTGCCGACGCCGGCCATCGTCGCGCCCATCGAGTTCACCCTGCCGCGCGACCTCTATCTCGCCACCGGCGGCCACGCCGAGGAGATCGTGCCGGTCGAAGAGGTGGTGAAGGCCTACCGCGCCCAGGCGCGCGTGGAGCCGTGGCAGAGCGCCAACCCGTGGCCACTGGATAAATCGTAGGTTGGGTCAACCGAAGCGCAGACCCAACACAAGCGGACGGCATGCGCAGCCGGGTTGGGTCATCGCTACCGCTCGACCCAACCTACGTGCGCAGCAGCAGTTCGCGCGCCTGCTCGATGGTTGCGCGCGCGTACTGCGGCCAGGCGCTCGTCCGAGGCGCTGCTGATGGGATGGTCGATGACCGCGAACCTGTAGTCCGGCATGCCGAGCACCCGGCCATGAGCTCGGCCGCGCTCACGAAGCGCGACGTCATCACGCCGATGGCGGGCACGCCCTGCCGTTCCGATACTACCGCGTCATGCAGACTGCACGACGAGCAGCTGCCTCAATCGCCGACACCGGCGAACACCGCATGCCAGTTCGTGATCTCCTTGACGATATGAGCGTCGGCCGGCGCGCTGTAGTTGGACTTCGTGCGCCACACCACGTCGGCGACGCCCATCTCCTCGCGCAGCAGGCGCTCGAGATGGGTGAAATAGCCCTTGGTGCCTTCCTTGGCGTTGGTGATGATGCCGACGGTCTTGCCCTGCAGCGACGGCGAGCCGCGGCGCCAGGCTGGCGCCGGTCTGCCTTCATCTCGTTGGTGGGATCGAGCACGCGCATGGGTCATCGTCCTCATCCTTTGCGGCAGCGCTTCGGCGGCTCGCAATCGACGCAGGCGCCGATGGCCGCAGTCACGGCCCTGGTCTTGCTGCCCATCCACGGCGGAATGATGGCGCCGAATCCGCCCGCCGGACCGCCGGCGGCCACGACCAGCAGATCGTCGGGCGATTGCAGCGCCGGATGGACCTTGTCGGCGCGGTCGCGCACCACCGAGCCCTTGCCGACGTTGGCCCATTCGCCGCGGCGCACCCGCGCCCGCTCGAACAGGAACTCGGCGATGTCCCGCTTGGTCCAGCCGGCGGCCTGGATGTGCTCGCGCAGCTGCTTGGGGATGACGATCACGTAGTTGCCGCCGTAGATCGAGTAGTGGAGCTGGTTGGCGCGCATCTCGGCGGCGAACGTCTCGAGGATCTCCTTCGGGTCGGTGGTCCACTCGTTCATGATCTGGCGCGGCGCCATGGCCGCCATCACGGTAACGGCGGAGGCGCCGGCGGGCATGCCGCGCACGACGGACAGCGGCTGCCAGGTCGTGTCCTCCTCGTCCTCGGCGAGGCAGTAGGAGTACTTGCCGGGATGGCCGAGCGTGGAGCGGTCGATGCCGCCGGGGCGCACGTCCAGCAGATTGATCAGCGCCAGCCGCATGGCGCGGCCGATGGCCGCGGTCGCGCGATCGCTGTTGCCGAGCGCGTTGAACGTGGCGATTGGCGCCGATCTCGAGGCGGATCGGCCCGTTGATGATGACCAGGACGGCGCAGCCGCCGGTGCTGGACGTCACCCCGTGCAGGAGGAATTCCTCCTTCATCATGGCCTGCCAGGCGGTCGCCACGACGGGAAAGTGCATCGGCAGGCAGCCGGCCATGACCGCGTTGATGGCGAGCTTCTCGGCGGTGATCGGCTGCTCGCGCACCGGCTCGATGCCGAGCAGCTGGTCCGGGCGACATGCCGGCCCACTCGAGGCAGGCCTCGACGGCCGCCTCGCGTCGGCGGCACGACGGGCAGGCCGTCCGTCCAGCCGTTGCTGTGAAAGAGCTCCTGCGCAGCCGCGAAATCCTCGACGTCGTAGACCTTCGAGGTCAGCGCGGGTTTGACCGATAGCTGCATGAATTGTCCGCCTCCGCAAAGAGGAAGCCACATTGAACGTCGGTACCCTTGCGGGAGTCAATCGCTCCAACCCACCCGGCAAGTCCTGCTACGTGGGCAAGAAGGCTGACGTTCCTAGGGTGACTTTGCGTGAGCCTTCAACCTGATCGACGCAGCCAGCCGGATGCCCCTGGCCCGACTTTGCGCAATACTGCTGGAATGGCCGCGACCTATCAGATCTCCACCCTCCCCGGCAACCGTCTGCACCTGCACGAGGGTCCCATCGACCTCATCATCTGGGCCGACGGCGAGCCGGCGGCGGTGCGGGAGACGTACCGTGCCGCGGAGCGCCGGTTCGACGGGCTGCTGGCCGAGCTCGTCGCCGAGTTGCCGCTGCTGCGCACACCGCTGGGGCCTCCCTCTCCCCACGCATCACATACCGCTCCACACCCACCACAAGCGTGGGGAGAGCACACTCCGACGTGGGAATCTGCCTGCCGCCCCTCACCCTAACCCTCTCCCCGCAAGCGGGGAGAGGGAATTGCAAGGCCCGATCGCGCGGCGCATGGCGCAGGCCTGCTGGCCGCACCGCGCGCACTACATCACGCCGATGGCCGCCGTTGCCGGTGCGGTGGCGGAGGCAGTGCTGGCGGCGATGACCACCGCCGCGCCGCTCGCGCGCGCCTATGTCAACGACGGCGGCGACATCGCGCTGCACCTCACGCCCGGCACGTCGCTTTCCATCGGCGTGGTGCGCTCGCTGGAGAAGGCCGTGCCCGAGGGCGAGGTGACGATCACCTACGATATGCCCGTGCGCGGCATCGCCACCAGTGGCCGCCACGGCCGCTCGTTCTCGCTCGGCATCGCCGATGCCGTGACCGTGCTTGCACGCGACGCGCCCGCCGCCGACGCCGCTGCCACGCTCATCGCCAACGCAGTGAACATCGACGATCCAGCGGTTCTCCGCCGCCCTGCCCGCGATCTCGACCCCGACAGCGACCTGGGCGACCTTCTCGTCACGATGGATGTGGGCCCGCTGGCGCCCGAGCAGGTGGCGGCCGCCCTGCACGCGGGCGTTGTCCGCGCGGAGGACATGCGCCGCGCTGGCTTGATCGAAGCCGCGCTCCTCACGCTCGGCGGCGAATGGCGCATCGTAGGTACACCTGTAGTATTGGGGGCAATACCTTTTGTCATCGGCACCGGTGTGTGATTCCAACGATGGTGGCAGGTGTTCGGCTTCGAGATCGCGGGATCCGGCAAGCAGTCCGAGGTGGCAGCGGCATGATGAGCGAAGTCACGTGGTATGGTGAGCCATGACGAGCCATTTAGTCCCTGCTGAGAGGGCTGTCTTCATCGTTCCTGATGCTGACGTGCAGGTCGCCGTCCGCATCGAGGGTGAAACGGTGTGGTTGACGCAGCAGCAACTATCTGAGTTGTTTGGCGTTTCTGTCCCAACGATCAATGAGCATCTTGGCAACATCTATGATCAGGAGGAGCTTGACCGCGGGGCAACTATTAGGAAATTCCGAATAGTTCGGCAGGAGGGCAAACGACAGGTTGAACGCAATATCGCTCACTACGACCTGGATGCCGTCATCTCCGTAGGCTACCGCGTAAACTCAAAGCGTGGCGTCGCGTTTCGCCAGTGGGCCACCGCGGTACTGCGCCAACGACTTGTAGCCGACTACCAAAGGCGGAACGCACTGACCGAGCAGTACCTTGCCGGCTTTCAGAACGTTGAGCTGCTCGCGCACCAAGCGTCCGAGGCGGATGCTTCTGCGGTCTTGGGACTGATCGGGCGATATGCGCGGTCCTGGCGTCTTCTCTTACAGTACGACGAGAACAAGCTTCCGCCTCCGCCGACGCTGCCCAGCAAGCGTATGCAGAGACTGACGCTCGTTCAAGCGAACAAGTTGATCGATCGCTTCAGGCAAACATTGGCGCACAGTGGACAAGCCACCGATCTCTTCGGCAAGACCCGGGACGATGGTCTCGCCAGTCTGCTTGGAAATCTGGAGCAAACATTCGAAGGAGAACCACTCTACCCCAACGTCGAAACGCGCGCGGCAAACCTCCTCTACATGGTGATCAAGAACCATCCATTCTTCGATGGGAACAAGCGTATAGGCAGTCTGCTGTTCCTTCACTACTTGAGCAAAATCAACGTCCGCTTCTTGAGCAGAATGCCATGGTTGCACTTGCTCTGCTGATCGCCGAAAGCGATCCAAAACACAAGGACGCTGTCGTCAGGCTGACCATCAGTCTGATGCAGACTGCTGTGACGCACTGACTCACAAGCTCAAATACTTCCCCCGCATACCCTTATCCGCCATCAGCTCCGCCATCGTTCCGGTGAAGCGGATGCGGCCCTTCTCGATGATCAGCGCGCGGTCGGCCACCGCGCGGGCGAAGTGCAGGTTCTGCTCTGAGAGCAGCACGGTGAGCCCCTCGCGCTTCAGATCGAGAATGGTCTTGGCCATCTGCTCGACGATCACCGGCGCCAAACCTTCCGATGGTTCGTCCAGCAGCACCAGCGACGGGTTACCCATCAAGGTGCGCGCAATCGTCAGCATCTGCTGCTCGCCGCCCGACATCTGCCCGCCCGGGCGCTCGCGCATACGCGCAAGGTTCGGGAACAGCGCGAACAGCTTGTCGGGCGTCCACTCCGGCGTACCGCCGCGGGGCGGCTGCCGCCCGACCTCCAGGTTCTCGGTCACGGTCAGCTCGGCGAAGATGCGCCGCTCCTCCGGCACGTAGCCGATCCCCAGCCGGGCGATCTCGAACGGCTGCTTGCCGGCGATCTCCGCGCCCTCGAACGCGATGCGCCCCGCCGCCGGCGGCACCAGCCCCATGATCGATTTCATGGTGGTCGACTTGCCGGCGCCGTTGCGCCCGAGCAGCACCACCACCTCGCCGCGCGCCACCGCGAAGGCCACGCCGGCCAGGATGTGCGCGCGCCCGTAGTAGGTGTTGAGCCCCTCCACCTCGAGCATCAGTGCGCCCCGAAGGTGGTGCCGGCGCCGAGGTACACCGCCTGCACCGCCGGGTTGGCGCGCACTTCCTCCGCGCTGCCCTCGGCGATCAGGCGGCCGCGGTCGAGCACCAGAATGCGGTCGGCGTGGGCGAACACCACGTCCATGTCGTGCTCGGTGAACAGCACGGCGATGCCCTGCTCGCGGGCGATGCGGGCCGTCAGCTCCATCAGCTCCAGGCGCTCGGCGGGCGCCATCCCGGCCGTCGGCTCGTCCATCAGCAGAAGCTTCGGCGCATTGGCCAGAGCCACCGCCAGCTCGATGCGCTTGAGGTCGCCGTAGGCGAGGACGCCGCACGCCCGCTCGGCCTGCGCGCTCATGCCGACCTGCACCGAGCAGAGCGTCGGCCTGGGACGTGAAGGCGTCGCGGGCGCGGCCGGTGGGGCTCCACGCCTTGCCGTGATGCGAGATCAGCGCCATCTGCACGTTCTCGCGCACGGTCATGGATGGGAACGTGGCGGTGATCTGGAAGGTGCGGCCCACGCCCAGCTGCCCACACCGTGCGCGGGCTGAGCCCGGTGATGTCGCGGCCCGCAAAGAGCACACGCGCCCCGCATCGGGCGCGAGCTGGCCGTTCAGCAGATTGAAGCAGGTGGTCTTGCCGGCGCCGTTGGGCCCGATCAGCGCCAGCAGCCGGCCGGCCTCGACGCCGAAGGTGACGCCGTCGACCGCCTTGACGCCGCCGAACGCCTTCTCCAGGCCGCGCGCCTCCAGGCACTGGTCCGCTCATCGCGCCGCCTCCGCCAGCGGATCGTCCTCGGCCGCTCGCTCGCGCCACTTGAGGAAGCCGCCGACCAGCCCCTGCGGGAAGGCCAGCACCAGCAGCGACGATGGCCAGCCCCAAGCACGAAGCGCCAGTACTCGGGGATAGCGCGCACCAGCCGTCCTGCAGGCCACGCAAAGGCGAAGGCGCCGACGATCGGCCCGCTCACCGTCTGCACGCCGCCGAGCAGCACCATCAGCAGCGCATCGACCGACTTGGAGATCGCCATGTAGGTCGGGAACACGCTGCCCTTGAAGTAGGCGTAGAGGCCGCCGGCGATGCCCGCTGCGACCGCGGCGATGGCGAACGCCGCCCAGTTGATGCGCGTGACGTCGAGGCCGATGGCCTCGGCCCGCACCGGGCTGTCGCGGCCAGCGCGCAGCGCGTAGCCGAACGGCGAGAAGATGATGGCGCGCAGCGCCAGCACGGCGGCCAGCGCACAGGGCCAGCGCCAGGTAGTAGTAGACGATGCTGGCCCGACGCCCAGGCCGACGGCCACACGCCGAGGATGCCGTTGTCGCCGCCGGTCAGCTCCACCCACTGGAACGCCACCGACCAGGCGATCTGCGCGAAGGCGAGCGTCAGCATGGCGAGATACACGCCCGACAGCCGCACGCAGAACCAGCCGAACACGCACGCCGGCGAGCCCGGCCAGCAGCGGCGCGACCACCAGCCCCGCCAGCATCGGGACGCCGCAGCCACTTCGCCGCCAGCGCCGCGCCGTAGGCGCCGAGGCCGAAGTAGGCGGCGTGCCCGAACGAGGCGAGCCCGCCGGGCCCCATGATGAAATGCAGGCTGGCGGCGAACAGGGTGAGGATCACCAGCTCGGTCAGCAGGCTCACGCCGTAGGTGCCGAGCAGCAGGGGCGCGAGGACCAGCGACGGCCAGCGCCGCCGCGCCCAGCATCTTCGTGTCGCGGCCGGCGGGCGACAGCAGCGGCTCGCGCGCCGCAGCTGCCGCCTGTGCTGCGCCGGCGGCTTGCGGCCCATCAGGCCGTAGGGGCGCACGATCAGCACCACCGCCATGATCAGGAACACCAGCACCAGCGTGATCTTGGGGAAGATCAGGATGCCGAAGGCGTGCACCACGCCGATCAGCACCGCGGCCAGGAACGCGCCGGTGACGCTGCCGAGCCCGCCCACCACCACCACCACGAACGCCTCGGCGATGATGGAGAGGTCCATGTGCAGGTTGACCGACTTCGCGCGGCAGCTGCAGCGCGCCGCCGAGCCCGGCGAGGCACGAGCCGAGGAAGAACACCGACGTGAACAGCAGCCGCTGGTTGACGCCGAGCGCGCCGACCATCTCGCGGTCGAGCGTGGCGGCGCGCACCAGCGTGCCCCAGCGCGTGCGGTTGAACAGCAGCCACAGGGCGCCCAGCACGACGGGCCCGAGCACGATCAGGAACAGCTCGTAGGTCGGGAAGCGATTGCCGAGGATGGTGACGAAGCTGCGGAAGCCCGGCGCGCGCGGGCCCGAGCAGGTCCTGCGGCCCCCAGGTGGCCAGCGCCACGTCCTGCACCATCAGCACCACGCCGAAGGTGGCGAGCAGCTGGAACAGCTCGGGCGCCTGGTAGATGCGCCGCAGCAGCACGATCTCGATCGAGCACGCCGATGACGCCGACGGCAAGCGCCGCCAGCATCACGCCGCCCCAGAAGCCGAGCGCGCTCGCGGGCGCCGATGCGCGTCACCAGCGACCAGGCGATGTAGGCGCCCAGCATGTAGAACGAGCCGTGCGCGAAGTTCACCACCCGCGTCACGCCGAAGATGATCGACAGCCCCGACGCGACGAGGAACAGCGACGACGCGCTGGCCAGCCCGTTCAGCGTCTGGATGAGGATGAGGTCCATGTGCGGTAGTCCCCCTCTCCCCGCGCAACGTCAACCGTTCCGCGCGCCTCCAGCGCGGGGAGAGGGTCGGGGTGAGGGGCAGCGGCAAGCTTCAACGTCGGAGCATGCTTCTGCCCCTCACCCTAACCCTCTCCCCATTCTGAAGAAGAATGGGGAGAGGGGAACTACGCCGAGCTTCAAGCGCTCGCCGGACGCAGCGTCTTCACCTCGTCGTCGGAGGGCAGGTAGTGGGCGCCGTCGCGATAGCTCCACCCCACCATCACGCCCTTGCCGTCCTTGACGTCGAGCCGGCCGACATAGGCGCCGAGCGTCGACTGATGGTCGATGGCGCGGAACTCCACCGCCCCGAAGGCGCTGCGCGAACTTCAGCCCGCGCATGGCGCCGACCAGCTTCTCGTTGTCGGTGCTGCCGGCCTTGGCGAGCGCGGCGGCGATCGCGTTCATGGTGTCGAAGCCGACCACCGAGCCGAGGCGCGGGTAGTCGTTGAACTTGGCCTTGTAGGCGTCGTAGAACGCCGTGTGCTCGGGCGTCTTGATCTCGGCATGCGGATAGCCGGTGACGATCCAGCCCTTGGGCGCCTCGGCGCCCAGCGGATCGAGATACTCCGGCTCGCCCGTCAGCATGCTCACCACCTCGCGGCCCTCGAACAGCCCGCGCGTGTTGCCCTGGCGCACGAAGTTGATGAGGTCGCCGCCGAAGGTGACGTTGAAGATGCCCTCGGGCTTGGCTGCCTCGAGCGCCTGCACGGTGGCGCCGGCGTCGATCTTGCCGAGCGCGGGGAACTGCTCGGCCACGAACGACACGTCGGGCTTGGCCTTGGCCAGCAGCTCCTTGAACCACTTCACGCAGACTTGGCCGTATTCGTAGTTGGGCGCCACGCAGGCCCAGGTCTTGGTCTTGAGCTTGGCCGCCTCCTCCACCAGCATCGCCACCTGCATGTAGGTCGAGGGGCGCAGGCGGAAGGTGTAGCGGTTGCCGCGTGGCCCACACGAGCGCGTCGGTCAGCGGCTCGGAGGCGACGTAGAGGCGCTTGTTCTGGTTGGCGAAGTCGGCGATGGCGAGGCCGACGTTGGAGAGGAAGCCGCCGGCCAGCAGGTCGACCTTCTCGGCGTTGATCAGCTCGCCGGCGTGGCGCACCGAGTCCTCCGGCTTGCCGCCGTCGTCGCGGTGGATGGTCTCGATCTTGCGGCCGCAGCACGCCGCCCTTGGCGTTGATCTGCTCCAGCGCCAGCGTCCAGCCGTTGCGGTACGGATTGAGGAACGCGGGCTGCGCCGTATAGCTGTTGATCTCGCCGATCTTGATGGCGGCCGGCCTGCGCGCGCAGCACAGACGGGGCCGCGACCGTTGCCGCTGCAGCGGCAGCCGACCCGGCGACGAATTTTCGACGATTGATCTTCATGACGACTCTCCACAATGATGATGCGCATCCTTCGCGCCGATGTCCTTTGGCGTTCTGCTTCCGACCTTTGCTTGTCATACCGGGGCTTGTCCCCGGTATCCAGCGATCAGCAAGCGCCGGAGCAAGTTGTGGATGGATCCGGCGACAAGCGCCGGGATGACACCGGAGCGCCTTATCTCAACCCATCCGTTCCCTTGATCTCGTCCTTCTTCAAGCCGCCGACCCGCGGCAGCGGGCGGCCGCCGTCGGTGACGGCGACGCACGACCACGATCTCGTTGGCGCGCGGCGCATCGGGCACGCGCACCTCGATGGCATCGAAATGCGAGCGCACGTAGGCCGCATCCTTGTGGCCGAGCGGCACGTCGATGGCCGTGCCCGGACCGCCGCTCTTCTTGGCCGAGGGGATCAGCGCTGCGCCCTTCTCCAGCACCTTGCGCACGGGCGTGCCGAGCTTGGGATGCAGCAGCGCCGCGGCGTGCTCCAGCTCGCCCGCCTCGCCGACGATGGCCGCCTTGCCGTAGCCTTCGGCCTTGCCGCCGGGGATGCCGAGCGCCGCGACGCAGCGCTCCGTGAGCAGCTCGCCGAGCTCCTCGCTGATCTCGATCAGCGGCGTGAGGTCCTCCACGTAGCGGCCGGCAAACGGGTTCTCGATCACCGCGCAGGCCACCGCCCGGCGCACCGGCGGCGACACCGGCCTGCCCATTTCCATCTGCGTCTCGTCGACGACAGTGAGGATCTTGCGGATCTTCGCTTTCATGGCGACGCCCTCAGTGCCCTACCACCTCGGGAATGCGGTCGGCGGGCGGCGTGTTGCGCGAGCGGCCGCAGCGCACGATGCCGTCGATCACCACCATGCCGATGCCGGGCAGGTCGCCGAGCGCAATCGATTCCAGCAGCGTCTTGCCGGCGGTGTGCTGCGCCCGGTCCAGGAACACGAAGTCGGCCGGCTTGCCCTTCTCGATCAGTCCGGCGTCGAGCTTGCGCACGCGCGCGGTGTTGCCGGTCGCCATGCAGAACACCGTCTCCGGCGCCACGCCGCCGAAGCTCGCCAGGAACGCAATCGTGCGCAGGATGCCGAGCGGCTGCACGCCCGAGCCTGCCGGCGCGTCGGTGCCGAGGATCACCTCGTGCGTGCGTTTCAGTTCCATCGCCGTCTTGAGCGCGGTGATGGCGGCCTTCTCGTTGCCGTTGTGCACGATCTCGATGGCGCCCTTGGCCTGCTCGCACAGCTGGCAGATGTGACCCGTGGCCAGCGCCGTGTGGCCGCCGTTGATGTGGCTGACGACGTCGGGGTTCGCCTCCAGCACCACCTCGTGGCTGATCAGGTTGGAGCCGGGGATCGACGGCCCGCCGGTGTGGATGATGGTCTGCAGGCCGTGCTTGCGGCACCAGGCGACATGCTTGGCCGCTTCCGCGCCAGTGTTGACCGTGCCGAGCCCGATCTCGCCGATCATGCTGACCCCGGCGCGCGCCATCTCGGCGTAGTCCTCCTCGCCCATGGTCTTCTCGGGGATCGGAGCGCCGGCGATCACCTTGGCGCCGGAGGGGCGGAAGTTGGCAAAGGTGCGCTGCGCCGTGATCGCGAGCGCCTTCACCCCGATGGGGTCCTTCGGGCGGCCCGGCAGATGCACCTCGCCGGCGGAGACGAAGGTGGTGACGCCGCCGTTGACGCAGGAGTCGATCCAGCCGAGCTGGTTCTGCCGCGGCGTCCAGTCGCCGAACACGGGATGGCAGTGGCTGTCGATCAGGCCGGGCGCAACCGCGCAGCCCTTGGCGTCGATGACGAGGTCGGGCTTGTCGGTGTCGACGCTCTTGGCCTTGCCGATGGCCGTGATGCGCCCGTTCGACGGCAACGATGGTGTCGGCATCGAGGATCGGCTTCGCCAGGTCGCCCGACAGCAGCAGCCCGATGTTGCGCACGACGAGCTTGCCCTGCATCGGACCGGCAGCAGCTTCGACGGCCATCTGGCGCTCCCCATTTCGCGTGCGCAGGCAACGATCATGGCGGGGTGCAGGGGCAAGTGCAAGGGCCGCCACCGTCAGCCGTCGGCTCAACTCAACCGCGAAGTCGGGCTGGCGATCACAAGTCTGCCCACGCGTTGGTCTCGAAGTCGAACCAAGAGGCAATCTTGCTGCCATCCCATTGGAGAGCGATGCGCTTGCCTTCCGCGGGCTTGGTCATGACGGTTGGCCAGAAGGCGCCAACGCACTCGCCCCCGGGATGGCGGACGCTGGGATAGACGATTCCGCTGCTGCCTGCTTCGCGCAGCCGCGAGCCGACCGACTGCGGCAGAGCATAGTGAGCGGGGTCCCGCTGCAGCAACTCGGCCCAGCTCCCCTTGCGAATGTCGTGCATGACCTTGTCGACACCGGCGGTGATGGTCTTGAAGGTCGTCCTCGTCGCGGGGTCGCGGGTGCGGGCGTGGAAGCGGCCGCGGTGGAACGCCACCTCGCGCAAGGCAGTCTCGAACTGGTGCCCCGCATAGTACACGCCGTAGGAACCGTCGCTGAAGCGGCTTGGGTGGTCCCGGCTGGCGTGGACGAAAGGCCCCATCAGGGCGGAAGCGCCCGGCCCGAATACGCGCTTGTTTGCCGGCACCAGGCTGACGTGACCGATGGCTTGCCGTGCGGCCGGATCGGTAAGGCTCGCCAGCTCGGCGAGGATTTCGCGGTCGTTGGGAGCGGCGATGCGCTCGAACAGCGCGACCGGCGGGTGGCGGGCCGACTGCAGACGATAGGTGGTACTCCAGCGGATGCGCCGCGACGGGATCTGTTCCAGCCGCCGTCGATCGAAGGTCAGGACTGAAGCCTTGGGCAAGCGCCGCCTCAGCTCCGCTGGCTGTCCAGATATTCGCGCACACGGGCCAGGTCGACGATCTGGCCGCCGAGCATGCGCTCGAGCGCCGACTGGCCTCCGAAGGCATCGTTGGGCCTGTGTACCCAACTGTCGGCCTGTTCGGGCTGTTCGTAAATCTCCTCCAGCGCCTGATAAATGCCGAGCACGTAGCTGATGCGCGTTGCCAGGTCCAAGCCGTGCACAACGTTGCCGATGTCGCCCCGCTTCCAACTGTAGAAGGTGGATCTGCCAGGCTGGCCCAGCAGCGTGCTCGCCTGCTCGTAGCCGAGACCCCATTTGTCCATGATGTTGAAGAAGGCGCGCATGCCGGCAGCCAAGGCGTCGCGATCGGGTGCCGCGGCGCGCCAGGACTGGTCCCTGCTGAGCAAAGCCCGCACTGCCTTTCGCCCAATCGCCCGGCTCATTTGTCAACCTCCTCAATCCAATATCGCACAAATCGTCAAATAAGTCCAATCTCGGACTAAATCACTTTCTGGTCCCCAGATAAGCGGCGATGACTGCGGGGTCTTTCAGCACGGTGTCCGGCGTGCCGGTGGCAAGCGTGCGGCCGTAGTTGAGCACATGGATGCGGTCGGCGAGGTCGGCCACCATCTGCATGTCGTGCTCGATCCAGATCATCGGCAGCTTCAGGTCGTGCTTGATGCGCAGGATGAAGCGGGCGAGGTCGTCGCGCTCGTCGCGGGTGAGGCCGGCGGAGGGCTCGTCCAGCAGCAGCAGCGAGGGCTCCAGCGCCAGCGCGCGGGCGAGCCCAACGATCTTCTGGATGCCGAACGGGCAGCGCGCCGGCATGCGCGTGGCGCACGCCCTCCAGCTCGACGAACTCGATGATGCGCTCCACCGCCTCGCGATGGCGCACCTCCTCGCGGCGCACGGCGGGCAGGAACAGCATCTGCTGCAGCGGGTTGGTGGCAAGGCGCGCGTGGCGGCCGACCATGATGTTGTCGAGCACGCTCATGTGCGGGAACAGCTCGACGTGCTGGAAGGTGCGGGCGATGCCGAGCCGCGCCACGGCGCGCGGGCGCAGCGCCGGAGATGTCGCGCCCGCGGAAGCGGATGCGTCCCTCGCCGCGATAGATGCCGCTGATGCAGTTGAGCACGCTGGTCTTGCCGGCGCCGTTGGGGCCGATCAGCGCGAACAGCTCCGCCGGCTCGACCGCGAACGACACGCCCTCGAGCACGGTGAGGCCGCCGAAGCGCAGGCTCAGGCTCTCGACCTCCAGCTCAGCCATACCACCTCCGGCTGCGGCGGTATTGCTTGACGTCGCGGTAGCTGCGGCGCTTCCCGCCGCTCGACTGGCCGAGATAGAACTCCTGGATGTCGGGATGGCCGCGCAGGCGCGCGCTGTCGCCGTCGAGCACGATGCGGCCGTTCTCCAGGACGTAGCTGTAGTCGGCGACGTCCAGCGCCACCGCCGCGCTCTGCTCGACCAGCATCATGGTGATGCCGAGCTCGCGCTTGATCTGCAGCAGCCGCGCCATCAGGTCGTCGACCACGACCGGGGCGAGGCCGAGCGACAGCTCGTCGACCAGCAGCAGCTCCGGCTTGCAGACGAGCGCGCGGGCGATCGCCAGCATCTGCCGCTCGCCGCCCGACAGCAGGCCGGCGATGCGCTGGCGCAGGTCGGCCGAGCTGCGGGAAGAAATGCACCACCTGCTCCTCGCGCCGGCGCCGCTCGGCGCCGCGCGTGCGCGCCGGCGCGGCCGGCACCATCAGGTTCTCGGCCACCGTCAGGTTGGGGAACACCTTGTCGCGCTCGGGCACCAGGGCGATGCCGGCGCGCGCGATGCGGTGCGGCTCGCCGTTGTCGATGCGCTGGCCCTTGAAGCGGATGGTGCCCTCGGTGACGCGGGCGTCGTCGATGCCGTGGAAGCCGGAGATGGCGCGCAGCAGCGTGGTCTTGCCGGCGCCGTTGGTGCCGAGGATGCCGACGATCTGCCCCGGCGGCACGGCGAGCGAGATGCCCTGCACGGCCGTGATGGCGCGCTGATAGACGACCTCGAGCTTGTCGACGGCCAGCAGCGGCTCGCTCATCGGCGCCGCCCCGCCATCGGCCGGTGCTTGAACGGCCACAGCAGGAAGTAGCTCTGCACGCGCCGCCAGATGCCGACCAGCCCCAGCGGCTCCAGCACCAGGAACAGGATCATCACGACGCCGAAGGCGGCATAGTTCACGGCAAACAGCATGCCGGCGTAGCGCTGGGCGCCGGGCAGCGCGCGCAAGCCGGCCTCGATGGCGTAGGGAAACAGCGTGACGAAGATGGCGCCGAGGATCGCGCCGAGCAGCGAGCCCATGCCGCCGATGATGATCATGGCCACGTACTGGATCGACAGGAACAGCGAGAACGCCTCGACCGAGACGAAGCCGCGGTAGTAGGCGAACAGCGCGCCGGCCACGGCCGTCAGCGACGAGGAGATGACGAACGCCAGCAGCTTGTGGGCGGCGACGCCGATGCCCAGCGCCTCCGCCACCGTCTCGTTGGCGCGGATGGCGGCCCAGGCGCGGCCCGGTGCCGCTGCGCAGCAGGTTGAGGCAGAGGAGCAGCGTGCCGCGGCGGCGGCCAGCAGGATGAAATACCAGGCGCGGCCGCTGGTGATGGCCTTGCCGGCGATGGTCGGCGGATCGATGACGATGCCGGTCGAAAAGCCGCGCTTGGTCTCGTACTCGCCGCCCAGGTAGACGACGAGGAAATGCAGCGCCAGCGTGCTGACCGCCAGATAGAGCCCGCGCAGCCGCAGCGACGGCAGCCCGAAGACGACGCCGAGCAGCGCGCCGACCAGCGCCGCGGCCGGCAGCGTCACCCAGAACGGCGCCTGCAGCTCCTTGAACAGGATGCCGACGGTGAAGGCGCCGGCCGCCAGCAGCCCGGCATGGCCGAGCGAGACCTGGCCGGCGTAGCCCGTCAGCAGCATCAGCGCGAGCGCGCCGATGCAGGCGAGAAAGACCTGGTTGGCGAGATCGAGCAGGAACGGCGAGGCGAAGAACGGGAAGGCCGCCAGCGCGACCAGCAGCACGGCCAGCGCCACCCGCTCGGTGCGGGTCTCGATCAGCGCCAGGTCCTGCGCATAGCCGGTGCGGAAGTAGCCGCTGGCGCGCGGCCGCCTAGACACGGTCGAGCTCCTCGCGCGTGCCGAACAGGCCCCACGGCCGCACCACCAGCATGGCGATCAGCACCAGGAACGGCACCACCTCGGACAGCAGCGGGTCGACGTAGTGGATCAGCAGCACCTCGGCGGCGGCGACGATCAGCGAGCCGAGCAAGCGCGCCGACGAGGCTGTCGAGCCCGCCGACCAGCGCCGCGGGAAACGCCTTGAGGCCGATGATGGCCATGGTCTGGTCGAGCCCGGAGTCGAGCGCGATCAGCATGCCGGCGAGCGCGCCCGTCAGGGTGGAGAGCCCCCAGGCCAGCGCATAGATGGCATGCAGGTTGATGCCGCGCTGCGCGGCCAGCAGCGGGCTCTGGCCGGCGGCGCGCATGCGCACGCCCCAGCGGCCGAAGCGCAGGAACGCGAGCAGGCTGCCGTAGACGAGCGCCGTGGTCACCACCAGCAGCGCCGCGCACAGCGAGATGCGCGCGCCGCCCGGCAGCGCGATGGCGAAGTTGGTGATCTCGAGCCGCTGCGCGGGATACTGCTGCTGCGCCGACCAGACCAGCACGATGACGCCGCGCAGCAGGATGCCGAGCGCCACGGTGGTGAGCACGGCGGCCAGCACCATCTCGCCCGTCATCTTGCGCATCAGGAACAGGTAGACCAGCACGCCGACGAGCAGGCTCAGCGCCACGGCGGCGGCGATGGCCACCGCCGAGTGGCCGCCGAACTGCGAGGCCGTCAGCAGCAGCAGGTAGGCGCCGAGCATCATCAGCTCGCCGTGCGCCAGGTTCAGCACCCGGCTCACGCGATAGATCAGCACGTAGCCGCACGCGATCAGCGCGTAGATCGCGGCCAGCACGACGATGTTGACGGCGAGCTGCATGCAGGTGCCCCGCGGTCTCCCTCTCCCCGCCTGCGGGGAGAGGGTCGGGGTGAGGAGCAGCGGCACACCCAACGCTGACCCGTGGCTGCCCCTCACCCTAACCCTCTCCCCACGCTGAAGAAGCGTGGGGAGAGGGAATGCTCACTTCACGTCGAACGCGGTCCAGTCCTTCACCTGCACGATCGCGCCCTTGCCCGTGTCCCAGCGGTAGACGCGGTAGTACTGGCGCGTGCGGAAGTGGTTGTCCTTGGTCCACTCGATCGGCCCGCCGCGCAGCCCCTTGGTGTCGACCTTGAGGTTGGCCATGGCCGCCGCCAGCTTCTCCGTGCGTCGCCGGCCAGCCCGTGGCCTTCAGCGCGGCCTCGATCACCATGCCGGCGATCCAGCCCTCGGCCATCTGCTGCGGCGGATACTTGCACGTCGGCCTTCTTGGCGGCATCGGCGATCTCCTTGTGGATCGGCAGCTCGTCCTGGAACAGCGCGTTGGCGCCGACGACGTAGAACTTGCCGTCCTTGAGGCGCGCCAGCTCGCCCTCGGCCTCGATGTGCGACCAGGCGATGTAGTCGCCCTTCCAGTCGAGCCGGCGCAGGGCTTCCAGCGTGCGCACCTGCGTCACCCACGGCGCCCACGAGAACACCCAGTTGGCGCCGGCATCCTTGAGCTTGGTGGCGAACGGCGTGTAGTCGGGCGTCGGCGGCGGGATCACCTCCTTGTCGACCACCGTCATGCCGAGGTCTGGCGCCTGCTCCTCGGCAAAGTCCATCTCGCCGCGCGAGAGCGGAATGGCCATGGCCGAGAAGCCGATCTTCACCGGCTCCTTGGCCGTCTCCTTGATGAAGCCGAGCGTGGCGCGGCTGTCGTAGGTGGAGGCGAAGGCCGTGGTGCAGAACTGCAGCGGGTCGGCCGGCGGATAGACGTCCTTCGGGCACACCGAGCTGGCAAACAGCAGCGGCACGCCGGCGCGCTTGGCCTCGGCCACCACCGGCGCGTAGGTCGAGGACAGGCTGGCGTTGAGCAGCAGGATGACGTTGTCCTGCGTGATCAGCTTCTTGGCGTTGGCCGCGGCCTTGCCGGGCTCGGCCGAGTCGTCCTGCAGGATCAGGTTGACCTTCTTGCCGTTGATGCCGCCCGCGGCGTTGACGCGCTCGATATAGATGCGCAGCGCCTCGACGGCCGGCGCGTAGGTGCTGGCCGGCGGACCGGTCAGCGCGCCCGTCAGGCCGATGGTGTAGGCGTCCTGGGCCGCGGCCGGGCGCCAGCGATCATCGCCGCCACGGCGGCGGCAGCCAGTTTGCGAAGCATCGTTTCCTCCCAATGCTTGGTTGCATTGTTCTGTCGTCAGGCCGTCGAGCCTCAAGCCAGCGCGTCGGCGGCGCTTCTCGGCCAGCAGCTTCTCCTCCCGGTCGTCGTACATCTCCTCGACCAGCGGCTTGAACCGCTCGTACATCGGCTTGCGCTTGACCTTGCGCGTCGGCGTGACCGGCTCGCCTTCCTCCTCGGGATCGAGCGCCTTGGGCAGGATGCGGAAGGCCTTGATCTGCTCGACGCGGGCGAGCTGCGCGTTGGCCTTGTCGATCTCGCGCTTGATCAGGCCCTGCACGCGCGGGTGCTGCGCCAGGCTGGTGAAGCCGGTGTAGGCCACGTCGTTGCGGCGCGCCCAGTCGGCCACCGTCTCGAAGTCGATCTCGATCAGCGCGATGAGATACTTGCGGCCGTGCCCGAACACGATCGCCTCGGCGAGATAGGGGCTGGCGCGCAGCGCGTTCTCGATGAAGGACGGCGAGATGGTCTTGCCGCCCGAGGTGACGAGGAAGTCGCGCGCGCGGTCGACCAGCCGCAGGTGGCCGTCGCGCCATTCGCCGACGTCGCCGGTGCGCATCCAGCCGTCGGTGCCCAGCACGGCCTGCGAGGCCTCCGGGTTGTTCCAGTAGCCGTCGAACAGGTCGGGCGAGCGCACCAGGATCTCGCCGTCCTCGGCGAGCTTCACCTCGAAGCCCTCCGGCACGCGTGCCGACGTCGCCCGGCCGCGGGAACGGCCCGCGCTGTCCGGCGATGATGCCGCCGGCCGTCTCGGTCTGGCCGTACATCTCGCACACGTTGACGCCCAGCATGTGCCACACCGCCATCGTCTCGGCGGGCAGCGGCGCGCCGCCCGAGACCACCAGCTCGAGCTTGTCGAAGCCGATCTTGTTGAGCACCGGGCGGAACACGGCGGCGCTCCAGACCGCGTGCGCCAGCGCGCCAGCGCCGGTTGCCGTGCCGGCCCAGCGGCGCTTGACGTAGCCGCGCGCGAACGCCATGGCGCGCTCGTAGGCGAAGCGCTTGGCGCGCGAGCTGCTGCCGGCCTGCACCAGCACCTGCGCGGCGAGCTTCTGCAGGTAGCGCGGCACGGTGAACAGCACCGTCGGCGCCGTCTCGAACAGCGTCTCGGGCAGGTCCTCCACCGTCTCGCCGATGTGCGGCACGAGCTGCGTCATCAGCGGCAGGGTCACGGCGATGTCGCGGCCCAGCACATGGCACAGCGGCAGGTAGGCGACCGTGCGGTGCTCCTTCTCCACCAGCGTCGGATACTGCGCGGCGACCGAGCGCGTGGCGGCCAGATGCTTGCCGTGCGTGATCAGCGCGCCCTTGGGATGGCCGGTGGTGCCGGAGGTGTAGACGATGAACGCCGGCTGCTCCGGCTCGCAGCTTGGCGACCTGCGCCTCCAGCCAGGCGAGATCGGCATCGCGGCCGGCCTCGCACCAGCGTATCGTAGGCGATGAGCTTGTCGTGCGCGAAGGCGAACAGCGCCGTGTCGTCGATCACCACGATGCGGCGCAGCGCCGGCAGCCGCTCGACGAGCGGCAGGATGCGGTCGACGTACTCCTGGTCCTCGGCGATGAACAGCACCGCGCCGCCGTCGCGCATCTGGTACTCGACCTCCTCGGCCGAGGCCGTCGGATAGATGCCGTAGACGATGGCGCCGAGCGACTGGGCGGCCAGATCGCAGATCAGCCACTCCTCGCAGGCGTCCGCCATGATGGCGATGCGCTCGCCGGCCTGCAGGCCTAGCGCCGCGAAGGCCTTGGCGGTGCGCGCCACCATGCCGCGCGTAGTCGCGCCCACGTCCGCTCGCGATAGATGCCGAGCGTCTTGGCGCGGAAGGCGATCGCGCCGGGATGCGACCGCGCCCGCTCCAGCAGCAGCGCCGGCGCCGTGGTGCGGCGCAGGTCGTCGGCAGGAGCGCAGCGTGTCGGCAGCTTGACGCATCACACGACCGTCGCCCGTCCGTCGACGCGCGTGCCGCGCTGCTCGGCGGCCAGACCGTCGGCGATCAGCTTGGCGAACTCGGCGGCGATGCCGCTGCACGTCCTTGCCCTGGTCCGCCGGCGCGCCAGTTGATCACGGCATTGCACATGCCGAGCACCGCCAGCATGGCGAGGCGCGCGTCGATGTCGCGCGCGATGCTGCCGTCGGCGATGCCGGCCAGGATCACGTGCTCGAAGCAGCGCTCGATGCGCCGCGTCTTGCGCCCGATGCGCCGGCGGCTGGCGGCCGGCAGGTAGCGCCGCTCGTTGATGAACACCTTGACGTAGTCGCGCCTGGTCTCGATCGGCGCCAGATGCGCGGCGATCAGGCGCGCGAGCTTGTCGAGCGGCTCGCCGGCGCTTTCCACCACCGCCTCGGCCGCCTTCCACGAAGCCGTCGGTGCCGCGCACGCACACGAGCTCCAGCGCCGCCTCCTTGGAGGGGAAGTAGTAGTAGAGGCTCGCCTGGCGCATGCCGAGCACGTCGGCGATCGCCTGCGTGGAGGTGCCGTGATAGCCGCGCTCGGCGAACACGCGCGCGGCCGCATCGATGATCTCGTCGGAGCGGCGCAGCACCCGGCTGTTGCGGACGAGGCGCGCGCGCGGCGTGTGCGTAGTCATCGCGTGACGCGGTCCGAACCAATCCCGCTTGATCTATACAATTATAGAATCTATACGTCTATCGAAAAGCTCCCTGCACATCGGAGGAACCCGCCGATGGCCCAGGCGACCACGCAGCGCCCGCCGTTCCGCGCCGACCATGTCGGCAGCCTGTTGCGGCCCAAGGCGCTGCGCGAGGCGTTCCGCAGGCACGCGGCCGGGCGAGCTGTCGGCCGAAGCCTTCGCCGAGGTCCAGAACGCGCCATCCGCGATGTGGTGCGGCTGCAGGAGGATGCGGGGCTGCAGGTCGTCACCGACGGCGAGTTCCGCCGCAGCTCCTACTGGGGCCGGTTCGTCGAGCGCTGCAGGGCTTCGTCATCAAGCCGGCGGTGTTCAAGTTCCGCGACGACCACGGCCACGAGGTGGACTTCACCGCCACCTATGCGACCGCCAAGCTCGCCCGCAACCAGCCGCTCGCCACCGACGAGTTCGCCTTCCTGCGCCAGCGTGACCAAGGTGACGCCCAAGATCACCATGCCGGCGCCGTCCACCATGCACTTCTACCGCTGCAGCGACTTCGCCGACACAAGGCGTACGCCGACGCCGAGACGTTCTTCGCCGATCTGGCCCGCATCTACCGCGAGGAGATCGCCGACCTCGCCAAGGCCGGCTGCCGCTATATCCAGCTCGACGAGGTGGCCGTCGCCATGCTGTGCGATCCCGCCATCCGCGAGAAGATCGCGGGCGCCGGCCAGGACCCCGACCGGCTGGTCGATCTCT
Organism: uncultured Alphaproteobacteria bacterium; assembly: GCA_963724565.1. Taxonomy (GTDB): domain Bacteria; phylum Pseudomonadota; class Alphaproteobacteria; order Rhizobiales; family Hyphomicrobiaceae; genus AWTP1-13. The sequence continues at coordinate 5,983 of CAVRVK010000020.1, read as the reverse complement.
ACATCAAGGGCATCAACGACTGCGTCGCCGGCGCGCCTGCCGACATGGTGATCGGCATCCACATGTGCCGCGGCAACTTCCGCGGCCGCTATCTCTCGGAGGGCGGCTACGAGTCGGTCGCCGAGCGCTTCTTCACCAACACCAAGGTCACCCACTTCCTGCTGGAGTACGACACCGCGCGCGCCGGCGACTTCAAGCCGCTCCGCTTCGTGCCCAAGGGCAAGGGCGTGGTGCTCGGCCTCGTCAGCACCAAGACGCCGGTGCTGGAGACCATCGACGACCTGAAGCGCCGCACCGGCGAAGCCGCCAAGTTCATCGACCTCGACCGGCTGGGCCTCGGGCCGCAGTGCGGCTTTGCCTCCACCGCCGCCGGCAACCCCCTCACCGAGGACGACGAGCGCGCCAAGCTCGGCCTGATCGTCGAGGCCGCCGGCTCGATCTGGGGCTAAGCGGATTTGTCGTTGTTGGCCCAACGCACGCATGCCAGCAAAGTCTGTTGTGCTCTGATTTTGTTGCAGAAGTCGGTTGCCGTGAGCTGCGAACCGTGATTTACCGCGGGCGAGGCGAGGTGGCAGCGGGGGCTGGCGATGATGGGGCGGCTCAACCGGGACCAAGGGCGGCTGTTCTATTCGTTCTGCCTGGATGAGGTCGTTCCACCCGATCACCTGGTGCGCGAGATCGCGGCTGTTCTGGACCTCTCCTGGGCGCACGCAGAGCTGGCTCCTTACTATCCTTCAATCGGCCGGCCCTCGATTGATCCGGTGCTCATGATCCGGATGCTTGTCCTCGGCTACGTGTTCGCCATCCGCTCGGAGCGGCTGCTGTGCCGCGAGGTGCTGGTGAACCTGGCGTACCGTTGGTTTTGCGGCCTGAGCATCGAGGACAAGGTGCCGGACCACTCGGCGTTCTCCCGTGCCCGCAACGAACGCTTCCGCGACAGCGATATCTTCCGGCGCGTGTTCGAGCGGGTGGTGGAGGCGTGCATCGCGGCAGGCCTGGTAGGCGGCAAAGGCTTCGCGGTGGATGCCAGCCTGATCGTGGCGGACGCCAACAAGCAGCGATCGATCCCCGGCACGGACTGGGACAAGAAGCGCGATCCTGCAACGGCGAGCCGGGCAGTGAAGGAGTACTTGGCAACGCTCGACGACGCGGCCTTCGGTGCGGCGAGCGAGGTGACACCGAAGTTCGTCTCGCCGTCCGATCCGGCGGCGCAGTGGACGGGTGCGATGCGCGGGCCGGCGTTCTTCGCTTACGCCGATAACTACCTGATCGACGTGAAGTTCGGCATCATCATGGATGTGGAAGCCACCCGCGCCATCCGCCAGGCCGAGGTGGGCGCCGCCAGGACCATGATTGAGCGCACCGAGGAGCGCTTCGGGCTCAAGCCGGAGCGGGTTGCGGCGGATACGGCTTACGGCTCGGCGGCGAACCTCAACTGGCTGGTCAACGAGAAGGGGATCGCCCCGCACATCCCGGTGATCGACAAGTCCAAACGAGAGGACGGCACCTTCTCGCGGGACGACTTCACTTTCGACAAGGGGCGCGACGTCTACATCTGCCCAGCGGGCGAGCTTCTGAGGACAACGGGCACGGTCAGCACCGACCATGCGATGCGCTACATCGCACCCGTGCCAGTGTGCCGAGCTTGCCCGCTCGAGCCACGTCGCGGGCGTCCTCGTTGACGTCGCGCAAGATGCGACGCGACGGCATGTTGGGGCAGCACTTGGGCTTGAGCGGGCAGGCTCTACAATCGCCAACCAATGCATTGTAGCGGATCGTGTGGTCGGTGCTGGCATGCCCCGTCGTGGTGAGCGTCTTGCCGGCTGGGCAGACATAGACATTCTTCTGCTTGTCCCACATGAAGTCCTCGCGTGAGAGCGTGCCGTCCTTGCGCTTGGACTTGTCGATCACCGGGATGTGCGGCGCGATCCCCTTGTCGTTGACAATCCAGTCGAGCGTTGCGGCCGAGCCGTACGCCGTATCGGCCGCCAATCGCTCCGGCTTCAGGCCGAAGCGTTCCTCGGTCCGCTCGAGCATGGTCTTGGCGGCGCCCACTTCGGCCTGGCGGATGGCGCGGGTGGCTTCCACATCCATGATGATGCCGAACTTCACATCGATCAGGTAGTTGTCGGCGTAGGCGAAGAAGGCCGGCCCGCGCATGGCGCCCGTCCATTGCGCCGCCGGATCGGACGGTGAGACGAACTTCGGCGTCACGTCGCTCGCCGCGCCGAAGGCCGCGTCGTCCAGCGTTGCCAGATACTCCTTCACGGCCCGGCTGGCCGTTGCGGGATCGCGCTTCTTGTCCCAGTCCTTGCCAGGGATCGAGCGCTGCTTGTTGGCGTCCGCCACGATCAGACTGGCATCGACCGCGAAGCCTTCGCCGCCGACGAGGCCCGTCGCGATGCAGGCCTCAACCACCCGCTCGAACACACGCCGGAAGATATCGCTGTCGCGGAAGCGCTCGTTGCGGGCGCGCGAGAACGCCGAGTGATCAGGGATCTTGTCCTCGATGCTCAGGCCGCAAAACCAGCGATAGGCCAGGTTCACCTGCACCTCGCGGCACAGCAGCCGCTCCGAGCGGATGGCGAACACGTAGCCGAGGATCAGCATCCGGATCATGAGCACCGGATCGATCGAAGGCCGGCCGAGATGCGAGTAGTGCGGCGCCAGCTCGGTGTGCACCCAGGACAGGTCCAGCACGCCGGCGATCTCGCGCACGCGGTGATCGCTTGGAACGACCTCATCGAGGCAAAACGAATAGAACAGCTGCCCCTGGTCGTGATTGAGCCGCCCCATCATCGCCAGCCCCCGCCGTAGAACACCTCAGCGCCGGTGAATTACCGTTCGCCGCCTACGGCAACGGACTTCTGCAACATGGGATAATTCCGGGATCAAGCCACCCATGGGGCTTGGGAATCAGCTCTCCAAGAGCAATGAGGCTATCGGCCTCGCAGCGACGGAGAGGTTGAATGGAAAGCTATGTCGGACTGGACGTATCGCTGAGACAGACTTCGATCTGTGTCGTCGATCAGACGGGCAAGATTTTGTTCGAGGGTGTGGTCAATTCGACCCCAGAGGCGATCGTCGAGTTTGTGAAGTCGAAGGCTGCCGGTGCGGTCCGCATCGGCCTGGAGACGGGGCCGACATCGACGTGGTTGTGGACCGAGATCAAGGCTCTTGGATTGCCAGTCATCTGTATCGATGCCCGGCACGCCAGGGCCGCGTTGAAGATGCAGATCAACAAGAGCGATCGCAATGATGCCTTTGGCATCGCGCGGATCATGCAGTGCGGTTGGTACAAGGAGGTTCGCGTCAAGAGGGTCGATAGCCATGCAATGCGTGCGCTTCTGGAGAGCCGCGCCCTCCTGGTCAAGATGAAGCGCGATCTCGAGAACCAGATCCGTGGACTGCTGAAGAACCTCGGCCTGCTGATCGGCACGGCGAGAGGCCACGCATTCCATGCTCGTGTCCAGGAGCTTGTCGAGGGAAAGCCTTACCTCGCCGTTGCAGTCCTGCCGCTGCTCGAGACGCGCAACGGGATCGTCCGGCAGATCGCCGATCTCGACCGCAAAGTGTTGATGCTGGCGCGCAACGACAACCAAGCTCGCTCGTTCATGACGGTGCCCGGCATCGGCCCGGTCACTGCGCTTTGCTACCGAGCTACAATCGATGAGCCATCGCGCTTCAGACGATCGCGCAGTGTCGGTGCCTATGTGGGGCTGACGACCAGGCGCTATGCGTCGGGCGAGGTCGATTGGACGGGTCGCATCTCCAAGTGCGGTGATGCGATGTTGCGCAGCTATCTGTTCGAGGCGGCTGGCGTGCTCCTGACACGCGTCCACAAATGGTGCGCGCTGAAAGCATGGGGCACGCGCTTGGCAAAGCGCATCGGTCTACGCAAGGCGAAAGTCGCCGTCGCGCGCAAGCTCGCCGTGATCATGCACCGCATGTGGATAGATGGAACCGACTTCCAGTGGTCGGCCGACAAGGCCGCTGCCTAAACAGAGGAGTGCAGCCGAGTTCCCGCACAAGGAGCGGGTCAGATGTCCCTGCCGGGACGATGGCGGTGGCGAGATCGTCCGATTTTTCGCAAGGCTCGATTTGGGTACTGCGTCTGCAACATTGATCCGCCAGCGTCAGCCTATGCCATCATGCGGAGGGCTTGCCCCTACCGCGGAGAGAACCGTGGACCCGGCAAGGATGATCGCGGAGAGCTTGACGCCCATCCCGGAATTAGAGAACAAAATCTGCCACGAGTGGACATACGCCAAATCAGCACTAGTACCCCAAATCACAAATCGCTGAGACGCCGGCCTTTGACACGGCAGCAGCGCCTTGCGCTGTCTCAGGAGCGCGCTTCTTGTCCCAGTCCTTGGTCAAATCGCCAGTGGGGTCTTCAATGCCCTCCAGCGCATGAAGAGCTGGCTCATCGTCTTGCGGTTATGGAGCGGCGCGGCGATGGACTCCGTGCCTGGGGCCTTAGCGATCACGCGTTTCACAAGGCGCTCGCCGTAGGTGAGATAGCGGTCCGGGTGGTCGAAATGAGGCGCCTTTGCGAGCAACAGGCATTCGGTTGAGGAGAAGGTAACGACCTCCTCCCAATAGGGCGTTGCGGTATGGTCGTGCGTGCGCGCGGTGAACCAGCCGGGCCAGAAATCCACCTCCCAGTTTGGCCAGTCCTCCTCCGCCTTGCCCTCGGGCTCCACACAGGGATAGCGGTTGGTGAGCGCCTGGCCGCGCTTGTCCTTGAACACTTTCACGCGCCGGCGATCATACCACATGAAGCGCAGGAAGCGCCGGATGACCGTCTCATCCGGAAGCTCCGAATTGGGGTTGGGTTTGAAGAGGTAGGCCGGTGCCTGCCACTCTTCGCTGTCCTTAGCTCCGTCACCGCCTCTGCCGGCGAACGGCATCGCGCGGTGGTAAGCGCGCCGCGCGTAACCCCAGAAGCCCCTGGCAGCCCCATCATCCGAGCGGCGGCGGCCATCCCTCTGCTGTCTGGTGTTTTGAGCCGCCTGCTCTTCAAGATAAGAGATAATCCGCTCCACTTCATCCAGATCGAATTCCTCAACCTCGAACATCATGCCCCTGCACTCAGGGTATATATCGAGCGAGCGCTTCTGGAGCCGGTTCCAGAAAATGTCGGCAATGGAACCAGGGCGCCAAGCCTTTTGCACGCCGACGAAATTCCCATAAAACAGCCTGCGCTGCGCAGCGTATTCAATATAGGCGAAGGCAATCGCCCTGCCCCTGAGCGTCAGAACCGGAAACCAGGAATCCCACTGGTTTACAAATTTGAACGGCACAATGCCGGAAGGACCTTGCCTCGGGATGGAATGATGGACGGGCTCTCCGTTGTTCTCATAGAATATCCAAGTGACGATATCCTGCTCGCTGTCCTGCTCCTCGTTGGGAAAAAGTGTTTGGTAGAGAGTGAATACACGTGTTTCGCTCATGGTTTCAGGGTCCATAGAGCCGGGTACGTCGCCCGGCAGCCCGAAAACATGCAGCGAGGGGTCAGCTGCTCGATAAGGGATGCATCCGTGTCGGTCAGGCACGCCGTTGGATCGAAGCCTCTTGCTGTGAGGTCGAATTTGCCCGTCGGCTTGCCTTTTAGAGAAAGCCTCGTTGGGATAAATTTGGGCCTCTGCGCGTCGCTGTCCTTGGCCTGCCGCCACTCAGAATTAGTTACCCATATCGGGATGATGATCGGCCTCGGCAGCAGCTCGTCCGTTGGCCGGGAACGGCCGGAGTTGGCCTCGAATTTTTCGGCCAGTTCCGGATTGTGTCGCTTCCATTGCTCGAAATCTTCCTGCTGCCGCTTATCGATCAGGCTCAACGCGTACCCGATCTCGGCCTGAACCCATTTGGATTTGACGGAAGCATCGCTCATGAACAGAAAGAAGAAATCGCACTGCCGATATGGTTCATCAATTCCTTGGGGATCGCGTCTCCACCGGGCTGCGTGTCCTTTTGATAGACC